>NZ_CP109416.1:10055000-11325605 GCF_045040345.1 Streptomyces sp. NBC_01515
AGCAGCGCCGGACCCGAATTGTCGTGGGTCTCGGTGCCGAAGATGTCCCGCAGGCCCGGGAGCACGGCCAGCCGGAGCCCGGCGAACAGCACGGCGATCACAACGACGACGGCGGTGAGCACCTTCGCCCAGCCCGGCATCCGCCGGGGTATACGGCTGATGGAAGTCGTCATGGGGACGGCCCTCCCTTCCTCGGTATGCGCATGCCCCCCAAATGCCTTGTCAGACAGACCTGTTGGTCGAATGGTCCATCTGACGGAGGCACGGAGGGCGCACAGGGGTGAAAAGTCACGGTTCCGGCCCGCCGGGAGTCCCGGCCGGCCGCAGACAGCATTTCCCGGCCGCTTCACCTCATGCGTCCCGTGACCTTTCCGGAGCACGGTCCGCTCCGTCTTGTGACACTGGCCGGTAACACCCCTCAGCGCGGCCGTAGTTCACGGTCTCCCGACGGCCGTGACCACCACGTTCCCTCCCCGTGCGTGAGACCGGGCAGGGCCAGTTCCACGTCCCGCACCCGGCGGGCCGGCAGCTCGCCGGTGATCAGCCAGGTGCCGACGCCACCCGTCGTCCCGGCGAACTCGGCGCGGCAGGAGGCGAGATGAGCGGTCACCGGGGCGAGTGCGTCCAGCGGGACCTCCGTCTCGAAGGTGACGTACGGCTCGTACAGCCGCGTCCGCGCCAGCCGCAGCGCCCGGCGCAGCACGATCGGGGTGAGACCGCGGAAGTCCGCCGCCGTGCTGAGCGGGGCCGCGTACCCGGAACGGGTCAGGGTGACCCGGTAGTCCGTCACGGGGGCGCCCGCCAGCCCGCTGAGCAGGGTCGCGTGGACCGTGTCCTCGATGGCCTGGTGGAACGCCCTTGGGAGCGCGCCGAGTTCGGTCTCGTAGCCGAAGACCCCGCCCGAGCCGCGCTCCGCCGGTTCGACGCGCAGCCCGATCGTCGCCCAGTAGTGGGTGTGGTCGTGCCACGGGAACTCGTCGCAGGCCTCACCGGTCCCGGCCGGGCGTTCCAGGAACCGCACCCGGCTCGGCTCGAAGTCGGCCTCGATTCCGAAGTCCTGGACGAGAGTCGCCGCGACGACCTCCTTCTGGACCTCCCCGTACAGCAGCAGCACGGTCGCCCCGGACGCGGCCGGCCGTGCGTGCAGCAACGGGTCCTGGTCGGCCAGCGCGAGCAGCGCCGAGCGCAGTGCCGCGGCCTGCTCGGGCCGCCGCGCCCGTACGACCGTCTCCAGTGTCGGCGGCGCGAACTGCGGTGCGCGCGCGGTGAGTTCACCGAGCCGGTCGCCCACCCGGATGTCCTTCGGGCCGGTCAGCGCCCCGATGTTCCCGGCGGTGAGCGGCCCCGGGCGGCCGATGACATCGAGCCGCGTGACCCGACCGGAGACCTCGACCGTCCGGCCGTCGGCCCCGTGGCGGCGGAACGTGAGCCGCTCGTGCGGGGCCACCTCACCGTCGTAGAGCCGCAGATACGCCGTCCGTTCGCGGCCCGGGCCGGGGCGTACCGCGAAGACCGTGCCCCTGGGAGTGCCTGAGCCGGTGGGTGTGGGTGGGATCAGCCGGACCAGGTGGTCGACGAGGGCGGTGACGCCCTGGCCGCCGAGGGCCGAGCCGTGGAACAGGGGGTGGATCGAGCCGTCGGCCGTGCGGGCGGCCAGGGACTTGCGCAGGTCGTCCGGGGTGGGGCGGGGGCCGTCGACGACGGCCGCGAGGATGTCCGGGTCGACCTCGGCGAGTGCCTCGGCCAGGTCCGGGTCGGCGGGCGGGCGCGGGCGTACGCGTGCCGCGGGTGTGCCGAGGCCGGTCACGTCCGTCAGCGGTACCACGTGCGGGGTCAGCCGGCGGCGGATGTCCGCGAGGAGGCCATCGGCGCGGGCGCCCGCCCGGTCGATCTTGTTGACGAAGACGAGCGTGGGCAGCCGTAGCCGACGCAGGGTCCGCATCAGGACGCGCGTCTGCGCCTGGACGCCCTCCACGGCGGAGAGCAGCAGGACCGCGCCGTCGAGCACCTCCAGGGCGCGCTCGACCTCCGCGATGAAGTCCGAGTGGCCCGGAGTGTCGATCAGGTTGACCTGGGTGTCGCCCGACGTGAACGCGGCGACGGCCGAGCGGATGGTGATCCCGCGCTGCCGCTCGATCGCGCCGTCGTCCGTACGGGTGTCACCCGCGTCGACGCTGCCGAGCTGGTCGATCGCGCCGTGGTCGAACAGCAGCCGCTCGGTGAGGCTGGTCTTACCGGCGTCGACGTGGGCCAGAATTCCGATGTTCAGGGTGTGCATGCGTGGTCGAGTCCTCAAGAACCGTCGTCCGGTGGGCAGGGCGGTGGATTCCGAGGAGTCGGCGCATCTGGGGCTCCTGACATGCGGGGGAGTACGGGCGCCGCCATCATGGCCCACAGGAGTGGGCGGTACGCAAGCCGTTTTCGCGGGTCAGTAGCATGAGGCACGGCCGGGAATGATCATGCGAGGAGCAGATCGTGCGAGACATCGCCGTGTTCAGCGGGAGTGCCCATCCCGAGTTGGCCAGGGAGGTCTGCGCGCATCTGGATGTACCGCTCAGCCCCACCCGGGTCAGCCGGTTCGCCAACGACTGCCTGGAGGTACAGCTCCAGGCCAACTGCCGGGAACGGGACGTCTTCCTGATCCAGCCGTTGGTCAAGCCGGTCCAGGAGAACCTCGTGGAGCTGCTGCTGATGTGCGACGCGGCACGCGGTGCCTCCGCCGGGCGGATCACCGTCGTCATGCCGCACTACTCGTACGCCCGCTCCGACAAGAAGGACGCCCCGCGCATCTCGCTCGGCGGCCGGCTCGTCGCCGACCTGATGGTGGCGGCGGGCGCGAGCCGCGTGCTGGCGATGACCCTGCACTCGCCGCAGGTGCACGGCTTCTTCTCGGTGCCGGTCGACCATCTGCACGCGCTGCGTGAACTGGCCGCCCATTTCCGGCAGTACGACCTCTCCCGCACCACCGTCGTCTCCCCGGACCTCGGCAACGCCAAGGAGGCCGCGGCGTTCGCCCGGCTGATCGGCGCCCAGGTGGCCGCCGGCGCCAAGCAGCGGTACGCGGACGACCGGGTCGTGATCAGTTCCGTCATCGGTGACATCGCCGACCGGGACGTCATCGTCCTGGACGACGAGATCGCCAAGGGCAGCACAGTCCTCGAACTCCTCGACCGGCTGCGGGACTTGGGCCCGCGCTCGATCCGAGTCGCCTGTACGCACGGCCTGTTCGCGGCGGGCGCGCTGAAGCGGATCGGCGAGCAGCCCGACGTACTGGAGATCGTCTGCACCAACACGGTGCCGGTGCCCGAGGAGGAGCGCACCGAGAAGCTGCGCATCCTGTCCATCGCCCCGGCGCTCGCCGAGGCCGTACGCCGCATTCACAACGGTGAGTCCGTCAGTGCCCTGTTCGACGCGCCGCCGAACGAATAGACATGAGGGGACGGAGCAACGCTCGGCAGCACCGAGGTGATCAGGAGGACTCGCCGTGGCGAAGGCGAAGTTCGAGCGGACCAAACCCCATGTGAACGTCGGCACCATCGGTCACATCGACCACGGCAAGACCACCCTCACAGCGGCCATCACGAAGGTGCTGCACGACCGGTTCCCCGACCTCAACCCCTTCACGCCGTTCGACCAGATCGACAAGGCGCCCGAGGAACGGCAGCGCGGCATCACGATCTCGATCGCGCACGTCGAGTACCAGACCGAACACCGGCACTACGCGCACGTCGACTGCCCCGGACACGCCGACTACATCAAGAACATGATCACCGGCGCCGCCCAGATGGACGGCGCGATCCTCGTCGTCGCGGCCACCGACGGACCCATGCCGCAGACCAAGGAACACGTCCTGCTGGCCCGGCAGGTCGGCGTCCCGTACATCGTCGTCGCCCTCAACAAGACGGACATGGTCGACGACGAGGAGATCCTGGAACTGGTCGAGCTGGAGGTGCGGGAACTGCTCACCGAGTACGAGTTCCCCGGCGACGACCTCCCGGTGATCAAGGTGTCCGCGCTCAGGGCCCTCGAAGGCGACCCGGAGTGGACCGCCTCGGTGCTCGAACTCCTCGCCGCCGTCGACGAGTTCGTGCCGCAGCCGGTACGGGACGTGGACCGGCCGTTCCTGCTGCCGATCGAGGACGTCTTCACCATCACCGGGCGCGGCACGGTCGTCACCGGCCGGATCGAGCGTGGGATCCTGAAGGTCAACAACGAGGTGGAGATCATCGGCATCCACCCGCAGAAGACCCGGACGACCGTCACCGGCATCGAGATGTTCCGCAAACTCCTCGACGAGGGCCGGGCCGGCGAGAACGTCGGACTGCTGCTGCGCGGGGTGAAGCGCGAGGACGTGGAGCGCGGCCAGGTCGTCATCAAGCCCGGATCGGTCACCCCGCACACGGAGTTCGAGGCCCGCGCCTACATCCTGTCGAAGGACGAGGGCGGCCGGCACACGCCCTTCTTCCACAACTACCGCCCGCAGTTCTACTTCCGTACGACGGACGTGACCGGAGTGGTGACCCTGCCGAAGGGCACCGAGATGGTCATGCCGGGCGACAACACGACCATGCACGTCGAGCTGATCCAACCCATCGCGATGGAGGAGGGGTTGAAGTTCGCGATCCGTGAGGGCGGGCGGACCGTGGGGGCCGGCCAGGTGACCAAGATCCTCAAGTAGCCCTCGTCGAAAGGCTTATAGCGTGCCGGACGTGGCCTCGGGCTGCCCCAGGGCCGCGTCCACCGTCGGCTGCGGCGGCAGCAGCCGGTTGAGCCCGGTGACCCGCAGGATGCGCAGGGTCAGCGGGTGGGTGCAGACGAGACGCAGCCGCCCGTCGCGCTCCAGCACCCGCTGCCGCGCCCGGAACAGCAGGCGCAGCCCCGAGCAGTCGAAGAACTCGACCTGGCTGAGGTCGATCACGATCCGCGCGCGGGGCCGCGCCGTCACCCGGTCCAGATACGGCTGGATCTCCGTCGCCGCGGCGATGTCGATCTCCCCGCGGAACTCCAGGACCGTGAACCCGCGGTCCCGGTGGATCCGCAGATGCCGGGTCAGTGGCGCGGGTTCCTGCTGCACGTCCACTTCGCCTCCAACCGGCCCTCGGTGAAGCGGGGTTGAGCGTAGAAGCGCTCCCCGCCCTGCAAGTTACCCTCGATGGAGTGAATTTGAGCATGTTCGATTGACATATGTCTTCGAATCTAGCCAGAGCTTTCTGTGATGTGCGCGGCAGCCACGCACCGGCGCACGCCCGGGCCTACGACAGCGCGTGCCACGCCTTGGAAAGTGCCAGGCGGAACTGCTCGCTCTGGTGCGCCGTGAGCTCGCGCACCATCCGCTCCTCCAGCTCCCGCACCGGCCCGGCGCACCCCGTCAGCAGCTCCCGCCCCTCCTCGGTCAGCAGGATCAACAGCTCGCGACGGTTCCGCGGATTGCGCTCCCGGCGGATCAGCCCACGCCCCTCCAGGGAGCGCACGAGGTCCGCGATGGACTGCGCGGTGACGAAGGAGTCCCGGGCGAGCTGCGCCGCCGACAGGCCGTCGTGTCGCTCCAGGACCGTGAGCGCGGTGTACTGGAGTGCGGTGATCCCGTACGGCCTGACCAACTCGTCCAGGTGCGAGCGGACGACCAGCTCCACCTGCTTGACCATGTACAGCAGGGACGGGGGTGTCTTCGTCGCGTGGGCGCCGACAAGGGGTTCAGCCAGGGGTTCAGCCATGGATTCACCCTAGAGCATTGACAGGAAACCTGTCTGTAACGAGACTGCGGACCAGACGAGAAACCAACAGGAATCCTGTTGGTTGAAATCTTGGCAACGATAGTCCTGGCAACGATGCTGAGGAGTGGCGATGACCGCCTTCGAGATCGAACCCGGCCGCCTGTTCGTCGGGGGCCGGTGGCGCGAGGCCGCCGACGGAGCGCGTACCGAGGTGGTCGACCCGTCCCGGGGCCGGGCCGTCACCACGGTCGCGGAGGCGGGCCCCGCCGATGTGGACGCCGCCGTCCGCGCCGCCCGCGAGGCCTTCGACAGCGGCCACTGGTCCGGGCTCAGCGGTCGCGAACGCGGCCGGATCCTGCACCGCGTCGCCGAGCTGATCCGGGAGAACGCCGACGAACTCGCCCAGCTGGAGAGCCTCGACGTAGGCAAACCCATCACCCTGTGCCACGCCGTCGACGTCACCAACGCGGCCAACGACTACGAGCACTACGCCGCCCTCGCCTTCTCCCTGGACGGCTCGACCCGCGACACCCCGCTCAACGCCCTCGCCTACACCAAGCGTGAGCCGCTCGGCGTGGTCGCCGCGATCACCCCTTTCAACTTCCCGCTGATTCTGGCCGGTTCGAAACTCGCCCCCGCCCTCGCGGCCGGCAACACCGTGGTGCACAAGCCCGCCGACGAGACCCCGCTCAGCGCCCTCTACATGGCCGGACTGCTCCAGCGGGCCGGCGTCCCGGACGGTGTCGTCAACGTCGTCACCGGCGCGGGCCCGGTCGCCGGCGAGGCTCTCCTCCGGCACACCGGCATCGACAAGATCGCCTTCACCGGCTCCACCGCCGTCGGCCGGCACGCCGCGAGCGTCGCCGGCGAGAACCTCAAGCCCGTGACCATGGAACTCGGCGGCAACGCGGCCCACCTCGTCTTCGAGGACGCCGACCTGGAGAAGGCCGTCGGCGCGGTCATCAAGGGATTCGTCTTCAACACCGGCCAGTTCTGCATGGGCGGCCCCCGCCTGCTGGTCGCGCGCTCGGTGTACAGCACCCTGCTCGGCATCCTCGCCGACGCCGTCCCCGGAGTGCCGCTCGGCGACCCCCGGCTGCCCGAGACCGTCGTCGGCCCGATGGCGGGGGAGCGGCACCTGCGCAAGGTCGAGGAGTACGTCGACCTCGCCCGCAAGGAGGGCGCCCGCATCGTCTGCGGCGGCGAACGCCTCGACCTGGACGGCGGCTACTACTACAAGCCCACGGTCATCGCCGACCTCGCCAACGACTCCCGGGTGATCCAGGAGGAGATCTTCGGCCCGGTCCTCACCGTGCAGCCCTTCGACACCGAGGACGAGGCCGTCGAACTCGCCAACTCCACGCCCCACGGCCTGGCTTCGGGCATCCAGACCGGCAACCTCGCCCGCGCCCACCGCATCGCCGACCGGCTCCAGGCGGGCATCGTCTGGATCAACGACTGGGCGATGCTCGACCCCAACGTCCCCTTCGGCGGCGTCAAGGACTCCGGCTTCGGCCGCGAGTACGGCCCCGAGGGCCTCGCGGCCTACACCCGGACCAAGTCCGTCGTCGTCTCCCTCGACTGACCACGCCCATCAACGCGACCGTCAACTCAACTGACCACGCCCACCCAGGAGTTCGTACGATGTCCACCACCACGCGCGCGGCCGTCGTCGAGTCGGGCGGCGCACCCTTCACCCTCACCGCCGTCGAACTGGCCGAGCCGGGTCCGCACGAGGCGCTGGTCCGGGTCGTCGCAACCGGCCTGTGCCACACCGACCTTGGCGCGGCCAGCGGCGGACTGCCCTTTCCGCTCCCCGGAGTTCTCGGTCACGAGGGCGCCGGCGTCGTCGAGGAGGTCGGCTCGGCCGTCACCGGTGTCGTACCCGGCGACCACGTCGTCCTGTCCTTCACATCCTGCGGCGACTGCCGCAACTGCCGGGGCGGACACCCCGCTTACTGCGCGACCTGGCTGCCGCTGAACCTCATCGGCGGTCGCCGTGCCGACGGCAGCAGCACCATCAGCCGCGACGGCGAGCCCCTCGGCGGGCACTTCTTCGGTCAATCCTCTTTCGCCGAAAGGGCGTTGGTCGACGAACGCAGCCTGGTGAAGGTCGACCCGGATGTACCGCTGGAGTCGATCGCCCCGCTGGGCTGCGGAGTTCAGACCGGAGTCGGCGCCGTCTGGAACGTTCTCAAGCCCCGACTCGGCGACACGATCGTGGTGCTCGGTGCCGGGGCGGTGGGCCTGTCCGCGGTGATGGCAGCCGCGCTCACCCCGGCCACCCGGATCATCGCCGTCGACCGGGTCGCCGAACGCCTTTCGCTGGCAAAGGAGTTGGGGGCCACCCACACCGTCAACGCGGGCGAGGCCGACCTCGGTGAGACCCTCGCGGTGCTGACCGACGGCCGGGGGGCCGACGGCATCGTCGAGACGACCGGCAACGTCGGAGTCCTCCGCCAGGGCGCCGACGCGCTCGCCGCCCGGGGCACCCTGGTCGTCGTAGGGGCACCGCCGTTCGGCAGTGAAGTCGCCCTGGACGTCAACGGGTTGCTCCCCGGGAAGCGGATCGTCGGACTCACCCTCGGCGACAGCGAGACACAGAGCTTCATCCCGGCGCTGGTCCGACTGGTCAAGGAAGGGCGGCTGCCGCTGCACCGCCTGATCACCACGTATCCGTTCGCGGACATCGACCAGGCGGTGCGGGACATGAGCGCGGGCAAGGCCATCAAGCCCGTGCTCACCTTCTGACCTGTTCGGTCGGTCAGTCGACCGTCAGCACCAGCTTGCCCGCGGTGCGGCCGGTGCCGCCGAGCGCGTGTGCCTCGGCGGCATCGGCCAGCGGGAACGTCCCGGCGATCGTCGCGCGCAGCTTGCCCGCCTCGACGAGTTCCGCGATCGACTGCATGTCGGCGCGGTCGGCGTCGACGAGCATCCGGACCGCCCGCACACCGAGCCGCTCGGCCTCCTCGTAGAAGTCCGGCTTGCCCATCGGCACGATGGAGACCACGATCCCGCCCGGCCGCAGTACCCGCAGCGACTTGAGCGCGGTCTCGCCGCCGAGCATGTCCAGGACGACGTCCACGTCCTTCACGGCCTCGCTGAAGTCGGTCTCCCGGTAGTCGATCGCCTCGTCGACGCCGAGTTCGCGCAGGAAGTCGTGCTTGGCCGCGCTCGCCGTGCCGATCACGTAGGCGCCGCGCGCCTTGGCGATCTGTACGGCCACGTGCCCGACCCCGCCGGCCGCCGCGTGGATCAACACCCGCTGCCCGGGCTGGACTTGGGCGTTCTCCACCAGCGCCTGCCACGCGGTCAGCGAGACCAGGGGCAGTGCTCCCGCCTGGATGTGGTCGATCTCGGCGGGCTTGTGGACGAAGTCGCGGGCCGGGGCGGCGACGTACTCGGCGTGCGAGCCGTGGCCCCACGGGTAGGACAGCATCCCGAAGACCTCGTCGCCGGGTGCGAAACGGGCGACACCGACGCCGACGGCCTCCACGACGCCGGAGACGTCCCAGCCGAGGGTGAACGGCGGCTCGCCGAGGAAGCCGCCGGTGGCCCGGTGCTTCCAGTCGGTGGGGTTGAGCCCGGCGGCGCGGACCCGGATCAGGATCTCGTTGGCGCGCGGCGCGGGGCGCTCGACCTCGGCGACTTCGAGGACCTCGGGATCGCCGAGGGCGTACTGGGTGATGACGCGCATGGTGTTCACAGTGCTCATGGTCAGTCAGCCTGCCGGGTCCCGCACGACAAGAAAATGGCACGATGGCCAACCTTCGATAGGATCGTGCCATGCAGCATGTGGAACGGGTCGTGGTCCTGGCGCTCGACGGCGTCTACCCCTTCGAGCTGGGCATCCCCAGCCGTATCTTCGGCGCCGCCGACGGCCACTACGAGGTGCTGACCTGCACGGTCGACGGCCGTCCGGTGCGCACCAACGCCGACTTCTCGGTCGCGGTGGAGCACGGACCCGAGATCCTCGAAACGGCGGACACGGTCGTGGTCGCCTCCATGGCGACCCCGCACATCCCCACCGGGCTGCCCACCGAGATCGCCGACGCCCTCGCCCGGATCCGCCCGGACGCACGGATCGTCTCCATCTGCACGGCCGCCTTCGTGCTCGCCGCCGCCGGTCTCCTCGACGGCCGCCGCGCCACCACCCACTGGCAGGTCGTCGACCGCTTCCGGGCCCTGTATCCGCAGGTCGACCTGGACCCGGACGTGCTCTTCGTCCAGGACGGCCGGATGCTCACCTCCGCCGGCGCGGCCTCCGGAGTCGACATCTGCCTGCACATCGTGCGCACGGACCACGGCAGTGAACTCGCCAACATGGTCGCCCGCAGCTGCGTCGTCCCGCCGTTCCGCGACGGCGGCCAGGCCCAGTACATCCAGCAGCCGGTGCCCGACTGGGGGGTCACCAGCACGGCCGCCACCCGCGACTGGGCTCTGACCCGCCTCGACGAGCCCCTCGCCCTGACCGACCTCGCCCGGCACGCCGGCATGAGCCTGCGCACCTTCGCCCGCCGCTTCAACGACGAGGTGGGCCTCAGCCCCGGCCGCTGGCTGATCCAGCAGCGGGTGGCCCGCGCCCGCGACCTCCTGGAGGCCAGCGACCTCTCGGTCGACCAGATCGCCGGCCGCGTCGGCTTCGCCACGGGCGCGTCCCTGCGGCAGCACCTGCACGCGGCGATCGGGGTCTCCCCGCAGGCGTACCGGCGTACGTTCCAAGAAGCCCGCTGAACCCCAACGTTTCGGCCCGCCCGTGCGTCGTAGGAACACGACATGAGGGGGCAGGGCATGCGCAGAGGACTCGCGGGGGTCGCCGTACTGGTCGCCGTGACGGCGGTGGGATGCGGCACGGAGAACGGCAAGGACGCCGTGGTCGCGGGTACACCGCCGGCCACGCCCTACGCCGGACCGCTGTACGTACCGGCCACCGGCTCCGACAGGTCGGGTGCCGCGGGCCGGGCGCTGGAGTGCGACGGCGCGAAGTACGAGGGCGGGGGCGCCGACGCGTGGAGCAAGGGCGACGGCGGCACGACCCCCGAGGGCGGCCTGCGGGCGTACTTCGACATGGAGCAGCCGGACGTGCCGCGCACCGGCTACCGCGTCGAGCGCAGGGCGGACGGCCGCGTCCTGTTCTCCTACGACGTCGACGGCCGCACGAAGGTGGCCGTCGTCGTCGCCAAGGACCGTAAGAACAGGCCGGGTTGGGGCCCGGAGACCAGCGCCTCATGCGACCCGGCCGAACTCCCGGAGAGTTTCACCAAGGCGCACGGATACGAGATCTGGACCGGCAAGGACGGGAAGCGGGTGCCGACCACGGTCGTGAGCAGTTCGGTCGGCGCCGCGCACTGCGACTGGCAGAAGGCGCACTTCCTGCAGACCGGCGAAGGCGAGAAGAGCAGGCTGTACGCCCGCGATCCGGACAAGGTGCTCCCGCCCGGGATGCTCACCGCCCCCTACGACGGTGACGTACGGATGCCCGCGACCGCCCGTGACACCGGATACCGCTACCAGGACCGGCAGTTGTGGCTCACGCCCGACGCGTCGAAGGCCTACGTCCGCACGCCCGACGGCGTGGAGGCGTGGCCGTCGGTGAAGGACGGCCAGGCCTGTCAGTGAGCCCTCGTCACCGGCTCGTGTGCAGCGCGACCAGCAACTGCCATACCTGGTCGGCGATTTCCTCGGCCGTGCCCTCCAACAGCCCGTGCAGCCAGTCCGCGAGGACTCCACCGAAGGTCCCGGCGACTGCCGAGGCGACCAGCGGGGCGTCCGCCGCGCCCGCGAGTTCGCGCTCGCGGAGGCTGTAGGCGCGCAGGTCCCGGTGCAGGACCCGGCCGAGCGGGCCGCCGCCGCCCGGGCTCAACAGGGCCCGGTACAGCGGCGCGTGGGGGAGCAGCCCGGCGAAGAACTCCGGCAGCGCGGGCGGCGCGTGCACCGGATCGGGCCGGCCGCGCCACGCATGGAGTGCCTCCACGGCCTCCCGTACGACGTCCGCGCAGGCGTCGACGGCAAGCGCTTCCAGGCCGTCGTAGTGGACGTAGAAGGTGGCCCGGCCGACCCCGGCGCGGCGGGCCAGGGCGGCGACGCCGACCTCCTCCAGGGGGTGTTCGGCGCACTCGTCGAGGAGGGCCTGGCGCAGCCGTGCCCGGGTGCGGGCGGTCCGCCGGTCCTCGGGCTCGGCGCGGCTCACCGGGCGATCAGGACGGCGGCCAGGGCCACCGCGCCGGGCAGCGCCTGGGCGAACAGGATGCGCCGGTTCGCCGTCACCGTGCCGTAGACGCCCGCGATCACGACGCAGCTCAGGAAGAACACCTGGGCGCGGAAGCCGGTCGGGTCGGCGGCGATCAGGCCCCAGACGAGACCCGCGGCGAGGAAGCCGTTGTACAGCCCCTGGTTGGCGGCGAGCGGTGCGGTGGCTCTGGCCATCTCGGGGTCGAAGCCGTGCAGGCCGCGCCCCGGCTTCTTCTCCCACAGGAACATTTCCAGCACCAGGATGTACAGGTGCAGCGCGGCCACCAGTCCGACCAGCACGTTCGCGAGCGTTTCCATGATCGATCGACTCCTCGTCAACTTGGACAGGTGTCTACTATAGCTGGACACATGTCCATGTTCAGACTTGTCGGAGCGTGACGGAACCCTCACTTCCGCACCACCTCGATGTTGATCTTTTACGGTTCAAACCCGATAAGCTCCCCAGCGGCGCAGCGAGTTGACGTGATCGTGACCGGTCGGCCCGTGGTGCGTCCTCCTGAGTGCGGTCTGTCCTCGCACACCCCCCTGTTCGTTCGTGTCGCTTCGAAGGATGCAGATGGAACTCGCCACTCCGCCGCCGGCGGCGCGGGCACCTGTCGCCTGGTACAGCTGGTGGCTGATGCCGCTGGCTTTAGGGGGTGGGACCGTCGCCGCCACGTTCATGAGCCCGGAGCGCATGGCAGCGACCGCGGCCGGAGCGGCGGCCACGGTGGCCAGTGCCGTGTGTGTACGACTGCTCGTCCGAAGCCGAGCTCAACTGCGCCGTTCCGAAAGCGGTTTCCGCACCGCGCAGGCCGAGCACTCCCAGCAGTGGCAGCAGCATGTGGCGGGCCTGGAGCGGAAGTTCAGCGCCGATCGCGCCACCCTGGAGGCGCAGCTGACCGAGCACTCCGGTGTCTACGAGACCCGGCTCGCCGACAGCTCCGGCGCCTACGAATCCCAACTCGCCGAGCAGGCAAGGGTGTTCGAGGAGCGGCTGATCCAGCAGGCCGCGTCCTACGAGGCGCAGCTCGCCGACCGGGCCGAGGTCTGGCAGGAGCAGCTGGCCCACCAGCTCGCCGCCGTGGCCCGCCTCGCCGACGAGCAACTCCCCGAGGCGCTCAAGCAGTTGCGCGCCGGTGACGCCATCGACGACCTGCTGCCGGCCGCGAGCCAGTGCGCGAAGGTCAGCGCCGAACTCCAGGCCGAACTGCGCAAGGTGCTGCGGATCTCGCTCATCGGCGTCGAGGAGGAGTTCAACCGCTCCACCGCCGCCGAGCAGGCCGTCATCAGCATCGGCAACCGCATCCACGTACTGACCAGCAAACTCCGCGGCCGACTGCACGAACTGCAGGGCGAGCACGGGCGGTTGCCCGCCGTCGCCGGCGGTCTGATGGAGCTGGACCAGGAGATCGGCCCCGCCGACTGTCTCGCCGCGAGCGTCGGCGTGCTCGGCGGCTCGGACCGGCCCGGCCGGCAGTGGCAGGAACCGCAGCGCCTGCTCAGCGTGGTGCGCGGCGGCATCGGCCGCATCAAGGACTTCCACCGCGTCGACGTACGCCAGCTGCCCGAACTCGGCGTCGACGGCGGTCTGGTGGACCACCTCACGCTGATCTTCGCCCACCTCCTGGACAACGCGGCCCGCTACTCGCCGCCCACCGAGCCGGTCATCGTCTCCGGCAAGGAGGTGCCGAACGGCGTCGGCATCGAGATCCAGGACTCCGGCAAGGGCCTGAGCGAGGAGTCCAAGCGCGAGGCCGAGCACGCCCTCGCCGGCACCCTCGCGGGCCCCGGACTCGGCGGAGTCTCCGAGGACGCCAGCATCGGCCTGCGGGTCGTCGGCACCCTCGCCCGCCGCTACGGCATCCGCGTCACCTTCGCGGACTCGCCCTGGCTCGGCACCTCCGTGGTCGTCGTGGTCCCGCACAAGTACTTCAGCCGGCTGCCCGCGTCCGCCGTCACCGGCACCCCCTCCTTCCAGGCCGCCGCGACGGCCGCGACCGCGGCGGCGAGCCGTGGCAGCGCCGACGCGGAGACCCCGGCGGAGAGCGTCGAGGCCGAGGACACCACACCCGGCGGGCTGCCCAGGCGCCGTAGCAGGCGTGGCGAGACGGCGCGGCCCCAACCGGCCGGGCGGACCGGGGAGATGGCCGTCTCCTCCGTACCGCCCGACGCCTCCTTCACCGGCCTGGCGGCCTTCGCCGCGGCCGGACGGGAGGCACCGGAGGAGGAACCGGCGTCCGCAGGCCGCGAGTTCACCGAGCACAGCACTGAAGAGAGCGACGAGTCCACATGACGCAACAGGGAACCGACGTGAGCTGGGCGCTCCGCGATCTGGTGGAGAGCATCCCGGAGATCCGCTTCGCCCTCGTGGCCTCCAGCGACGGCAAGGCGATCACCTCCTTCGGCGCGGAGGACCCCGACGACGTGGACCGCTTCGCGGCCGTGGTGGCCGGCCTGCAGGCGCTGGCCCAGCCGGTCGCCGAGCAATTCCCCAAGTACGCGGGGCAGTTGCGGCTGGCGATGATCGAGGTCGACGGCGGCCATCTCTTCGTCGTCCGCGCCGGTGTGGAGACGTACCTCGGCGTACTGGCCCGGGAGGGCCTCGACCAGGGCCTGCTCGGACACCAGATGCGGGACCTGGCCCGCAGGATGGGTGAACTCCTCGGCACCACCGCGCGCCTGGAGGAGCACTCTGGATGAGTGCTCCCCGCCGGCCAATTGACCCCTCCGGTCTGGAGCGTTATTACGTCCTCACCGGAGGGCGCAGCGGACCGGGCGGTTCGGCGTCGAGCCTCGACGTGGCGACCCTCATCGTCTCCCGCGCCACGCCCGTACCGGGCATGCAGCACGAGCACGAGGAGATCCTCCGGCGCTGCCGCGAGCCGCTGTCGGTGGCCGAACTCGGCGCTCACCTCGGACTGCCCTTCAATATTCTCGCGGTGCTGCTGGCGGATCTGCTGGAGGCAGACCGCGTCGAAGCCCGTGACCCCATCCCGGCGCACGGCGCCGGTCGCGGGCCCGACCTCGCGCTCCTTGAGGAGGTACTCAGTGGACTTCAAAGGCTTTGACCATCCCGGCTCCTTGGGCGGTGACGGTACCCGCTCGGTGAAGGTGATGATCGCCGGCGGGTTCGGCACCGGGAAGACCACGATGGTCCGCTCGGTCAGTGACATCAAGCCGCTCACCACCGAGGAGACCCTCACCCAGGCGAGCGCCGGCGTCGACCACCTCATCGGGGTGACCGACAAGACCGAGACCACCGTCAGCCTCGACTTCGGCAAGATCCGCCTCAACGACGAACTGGTCCTCTACCTGTTCGGTACCCCGGGCCAGGAACGGTTCTGGTTCCTGTGGAACGGCCTGTTCAAGGGCGCCCTCGGCGCGGTGGTCCTCGTCGACACCCGCCGCCTCGCCTCCAGCTTCCGGGCGATCGAGGAGATGGAGCGGCAGGACGTCCCGTTCGTCATCGCGCTGAACATCTTCCCCGACTCCCCGGAACATCCGGTCGACGAGATCCGGGACGCCCTCGACATCTCCCCGGACATCCCCGTCGTGGCCTTCGACGCCCGCGACCGCCACTCCAGCCGTGACGTACTGGTCGCGCTGATACGCCACTTGAAGGAACGCTCGGCCGTCGTCGCACTGGAGTCCCGATGACCGACCAGACGTTAAACGGCCCCGACGCTCCGAGGGGCTGCCCTGTCGCCCACGGCCCGGGTGACGACCTCACCCGGCTGTACGGGCCGGACGCGGCGACCGATCCGCGCGGCATCTACGAGCGGCTGCGCGAGCAACACGGTTCTGTGGCACCGGTGTTGCTCGAAGGGGACGTGCCGGCCTGGCTGGTGCTCGGGTACCGCGACAACCGGCGGGTGCTGGACAGCCCCCGGCAGTTCTCCCGGGACGCGCGGATCTGGCGGGACTGGCGGGAGGGGCGGGTCGCGGACACCTCGCCGATCATGCCGATGGTGGGGTGGCGGCCGGACTGTGTCTCGCAGGACGGCGAACCGCACCGTCGGCTGCGGGGCGCGGTGACCGACGGGCTGCTGGCCGCGGCCGGGCGGGGTGTCCGGCGGCACGCGACTTACTTCGCCAACAAGCAGATTGACGCGTTCGCGGATGCCGGTCGGGCCGATCTGGTGGCGGACTACGCCGAGTATCTGCCGATGCTTGTGCTGACCCGGATCCTGGGGCTTCCCGCGGGGGACGGGGACCGGCTCGTCGAGTCCAGTGCGCAGGTTCTCAAGGGCGGGGAGGACGCCCTGCTGCACAACGACCGCATCATCGAGATCCTGGGTGAACTCGCCGAGCGGAAACGGGCCGAGCCGGGTTCTGACTTCACCACCGCGCTGATCGAGCATCCGGCTGGGCTCGATGCGGAAGAGGTCGTCATGCATTTGCGGCTTGTGCTGATCGCCGCGCACACCACTACCAGCAACTTGTTGGCTCGGGTGTTGCAGCGGATCCTGACGGATGCGTCTCGGCTGTCCGGGCTGGTCAGTGGGCAGTTGACCGTCTCGGCTGTTGTCGAGGAAGTCATGTGGGACACCCCGCCGCTTGCGGTTCTGCCGGGGCGGTTCGCTACGGCGGATCTTGAGCTCGGGGGGCATCGGATCGAGGAGGGGGATCTGCTCGTTCTTGGGCTCACTGCGGGGAATGTCGATCCGGAGGTACGGCCTGATGCGGGGGTGTCCGTGCAGGGCAATCAGTCGCATCTGGCGTTCAGTTCGGGGCCGCACGAGTGTCCGGGGCAGAGTATTGGGCAGGCGATTCTTGAGGTGGGGGTTGATGTGTTGCTGCATCGGCTGCCGGGGTTGCGGTTGGGGGTGGCTGTGGAGGAGCTGACTTCTACGGCGTCCACGTGGGAGTCTCGATTGGATCGGCTGCCGGTTGAGTTCGCGGTTTGAGTCGGTAGTTTTTTGTCTGCGGGCGCGTTGGGGCTGGTCGCGCCCACGCGGCGGAGCCGCAAATCGATACAGCCCCGCGCCCCTAGAGACGGGCGAGCTGCCCAGCCCTTGGCCGGGCAGCTCGCCCCGTCTCACACTGCCAGCAGGTCGTCCACCGATCCCTTCACCGCTGGGCCTGCCTTCGCTGCCGTGTAGCGGCCCGAGACCAGGGCCCACTCGTAGTTGCCGTTGATCCAGTGCTGGATGGCCTCAACGCCCTGCTGTACTCGGGCGCGTTCCTCCTCGTTCAGGTTCAACTCGGCGCACATCTGGGGGACTTGGGACTCCAGGTCGAGGTACTCGGTGAGGCGGGCGGTTGTCATGCGGTAGGCCTCTTCGGCTGCCGCTTCCCAGGACAGGCCGCGGTCGCGGTGGAGTACGGCGATCAGGTTGTGGCCGTCGCCTCGGCGGCGTTCGCGTTCGAAGGAGTGGACGTCGTTCATGAAGCCGATGGTGTCGGCGGCGAGGTCACGCATGCGTTCCATCAGCGGGTGGGCCTGCACCTGGGCCGGGACCTCGAAGCCCCGGCTGCGTTCGCCGGCGTCGATGCTGTGGTGGATGCCGACCGTGCGGCGCCGGAACTCCGTGTACTCGTCGAGGTCCAGCGTGCCCGCGATGCCCCGGGCCGCCAGGTCGACCTCCTCGCAGTGCGCCACCAGGAACCGGCCCCAGGACGCCGCGAACCGGGTCCGCCAGGTCAGGGACATGCCATCCGAAAGGTGGTCCCACACCTGGGCCCAGGCCACGGTGATCGGGCAGACCACCCGGGGCCTGCTGCCCGCCGGACGCAGCGGCGTGACGATCAACTCCCGTGCCACTTCGAGTATTCGGTCGGCGCGGTCCGGTTGGCTCGCGTCGAACTGGTCGTCGAAGAGGAACGCCAGCGAGAACCAGTTCATCAGGACGACCATGTCCGCGGCCGACGCGTGCGGATAGGTGCGGGCCGCGGCCTGCGGGAGGTCCCACGACCGGTACTCCTCGAACCCGGCCTGGCTGCGGACCAGGCCCATGTCCCAGATCCAGCGCAGATGGCGGGCCCGGGCGTACTCCAGATGGTCGCTGACGGGGGTGTCGAAGGGGAGGTCGAAGGTGACGTCCTGAGGCATGCGCTTTCCTTTCGGGAGACGGAACACGGGGTCCCCCCACTGCGAGCGGGCGGTCCGTTCGACCGCCCGCGCCCTCGAACTGCGCTTCGTGGTACGAAAGTTGGACCTGGAAGCGGCGGTTACGAAGCTGCCCAGAGCCTAGATGATCTACACCGCGCCCCGATCGTGATCCCCGTTACTGTTCATGCCTCCTGAGCTGCGTACACTCCCGTTCCTCCGACATAAGTAAGCGCTACCTGCGTCTCCCCGATCTCCTCCGGCGGAGCGGCGAACGGATCACGGTCCAGGACCACCAGATCCGCCAACGCCCCCGCCGTGATGCGGCCGGTCTCGTCCAGATGGTTCGCGTATGCCGAACCCGCCGTGTACGCCGTGACGGCCGCCGCGAGGTCGAGGCGCTCGCCCGGCAGGAACACCGGTCCCGTGCCTCCGGGTTCGACCCGGTTGACCGCGACATGGATGCCCTGGAGCGGGTCGGGACTGCTCACCGGCCAGTCGCTGCCCGCCGCGAGCGTGGCCCCGGACCGCAGCAGTGCCCCGAACGGGTACTGCCACAAGGCCCGTTGGGGTCCGAGGAACGGAATTGTCAGCTCGTCCATCTGCGGTTCGTGCGCCGCCCACAGCGGCTGGATGTTCGCCACCGCGCCGAGGCGTACGAACCGCGCCACGTCGTCCGGGTGCACCACCTGAAGGTGCGCGAGATGCGGTCGGGTGTCACTCGGCCCGTTCGCGGCCCGCGCCGCCTCTACGGCGTCCAGCGCGTCCCGTACGGCCCGGTCGCCCAGTGCGTGGAAGTGGCACTGGAAGCCGAGCGCGTCCAACTCGGTGACGTACTTGGGCAGTTGCTCCGGGTCGATGAAGCTGGTGCCCCGATTGGCCGTCGCGCAGCCGCACTTGTCGAGGTACGGGTCGAGCAGGGCGGCCGTGCCGGTCTCGGCGACCCCGTCCAGCATCAGCTTCACGCTGCTCGCACTGAAACGGCCGTGGCTCAACGCGGCCCGGCGCTCCACGAGTTCGGGGAGCTGCTCGGCCCCGCGCTCCCGGTCCCACCACAGCGCGCCGACGACCCGCGCGGTGAGCGAACCCTCCCGGGCGGCGGCGAGATACGCGTCCGAGGGATCGTCCATCCCCAGGAACTCCCCGACCAGCGCGTCCTGCCAGGCCGTGATGCCGAGCGCGTGCAGATGCCGCTGGGCGTGCAGCAGTGCGGCCAGCCGGTCGGCCTGCGTTGCCGGTGGCGTGAGGCGACCGACCAGCTGCATCGCGCCCTCCTGGAGTGTCCCGGCCGGTTCGCCGGACGCGTCCCGCTCGATGCGGCCGTCCGCCGGGTCGGGCATGTCCCTTGTGATGCCTGCGAGTTGGAGGGCCCGGCTGTTGACCCAGGCGCCGTGATGGTCGCGGTTGGGCAGGTACACCGGCCGGTCCGGTACGACCGAGTCCAGCAGCTCCTTCGTCGGCGTACCTCCCTCGAACGCCTCCATCGACCACCCGCCCCCGGTGATCCACTCCCGCTCGGGATGCGCGTCGGCGTAGGCCCGCACGGCGGCGATCGTGTCCTCCGCCGTCTTGGCCCCCGTCAGATCGCACTGGGTCAGCTCAAGGCCCGCCGGCACCGGATGCACATGCGCGTCCTGGAACCCGGGCAGCAGCAACCGCCCGGCCAGGTCGACGACTTGGGTGCGCGGCCCGGCGAGATCGTGCACCTCGGCATGGCCCACGGCGGTGATCCGGTCGCCGGTGACGGCCACGGCGGTCGCGGTGCGGCCCTCGGGGGTGAGGACGGGGCCGTTGGTGAAGAGGAGGTCTGCGTGCATGGTTCGTATCCTTGCGGGGTTAGCGGGAGGTGGCGAGGAGCTGCGGCGCGTCGGCGTCGGTGCCTCGGCCGGAGTGGAAGTACGGCGATCTGCGCACCCACTTCGCCCACGCGGCGGCCAGGAAGCCGGACGCGATCATCGCCAGCGGGGTGAGCAGCAGGAACCAGCCGTTGTCCGCGCTGACTTCGAGGTGATCGGTGGAGGTGTAGAAGGACCAGCAGAGGTAACCGCCCAGTGCCAGAAGGGAGATGGCGCTCAGCGTGGGCAGGACGACCGCGCGCACGCCCTGCCGCCAGTCCTCCCGGAGGAGAGCGCGGAAGCGGACTGCGGCGGCCAGGGCGGTCAGGGCGTAGGAGAGCGCCACGACGATTCCCACGGCGTTCACCGTCGCCATGATCATGTCGGCCAGGCGGGGTATCACCAGTGCCAGTGCCGCGACCGCCGTTGCCAGCGCGCCGATCAGCAGGGTGCCGAGGGCCGGTGTGCCGTAGCGGGCGCTGACCTTGCCCCAGACCGGGCCGAGGGTACGGTCGCGGCTCATCGCGAACATGCCTCGGGCGGTGGGGATGACGCCCGCCTGGAGCGAGGCGACCGCCGAGAACATCAGGGCGACCAGGGGGAGTGCGGCCAGCGGTTGGGAGGCGAGGCGGTCGCCGAAGTAGGCCAGGCCCTGGGCGCCGTGGCCCGCCAACTCGTCCTCGGACAGCACCCGTTGGAAGGCGATCGAGCCGAGCAGGAACAGACCCAGCATCGTCACCAGGGTGATGAGCCCGGCCCGGGACGCGTCGCGTGGGTCGCGTACCTCCTCGTTCACGGTGAACGCGGCTTCGAAGCCCCAGTAGCAGAACACCGACAGCAGCAGGCCCTGCGCGAGCGCCGACGCCGAGGGGATCGCGAACGGGTCGAACCAGCTCAGGCTGAAGGCGTGCGGGCCGGTGACGATGCCGTATGCGCAGAAGCCGAGCAGGACGACGTACTCGAAGATCAGCAGTCCGGTCTGGAGGCGGGCGGCGGTGCGGACGCCGGTCACGGCGGTGAGGGTGACGGCGACGAGGATCACGATGCCTACGGAGGTCGTCTGTGCCGTCGAGCCCGGGTCGAGGGTGAGGCCGCCCGCCTCGTGGATTCCGGCCTCCCCGGCGAGCTGGATCATGGCCGAGCCGGTGACCGCCGTGGTGTAGGCGAGGAACGCGATCGTCGCGACGATGTTCACCCAGCCGACCAGGAAGCCCAGCCACGGAGTGAGTGAACGGCCCACCCACACATAGCCGTTGCCCGCGTTCGGCTCGACCTTGTTCAGCCGGGAGTAGGCGCCGGCGATGCCCAGGATCGGCAGGAACGCGAGCAGCATGATGGCCGGCAGATGCAGCCCGACCACCCCGGCGGTCACGCCCAGACCGATGCCGATGCTGGTGGTCGCGGCCGTGCTGGACGCGGCGATGGCGACGCCGTCCAGCAGACCGAGGGACTTGCGCAGTGCGGGCCCCGACGGGGGTGGCGTGTCGATCATGGCGTGCTCTCCGCTCGCACCGGGGGGCCTGAACGGCCCCGGTGAACGCACATGAAACTGCCCGCGCACTTAACAGGTCAACGGTGTTGTCGTAAGGTGCGAGCACCCGGACGGACCATCGAGGAGGTGCCGTATGAGCGAGCGTGTCGTCCCGGCCGCCGCCCGGCAGCGCAGGCGCCCCACCAAGCAGGGCGTCGTCCTGTCCGAGGAACTGATCGTCGAGACCGCCTTGAGACTGATCGAGGAGCACGGGGCCGACGCCCTGTCCGTGCGCCGGCTCGGGCGTGCCCTCGGTGCCGATCCAAGCTCCCTGTACCGCTATTTCCGGCACACCGACGAGCTGATGCTCGCCGTCGCGGACGAACTGATCGGCCGGACGCTGCGCACCTGGCGGCCCAGCGGGGACTGGCGGGCCGACCTGCGGGAACTGGGGCTGCGTGTGCACGCGGGGGCGCTCGCGCACCCGAGGGCGGCGGTGCTGAGTTCGTACCGGGTGACCGGGCGGGTGTACGAGATCCAGGCCGTGGAGGCGATCCTCGGGGTGCTGCGCGGGGCCGGGTTCCCGGACGTGGAGGCAGTGCGGATCTACCACGCCTATGTCGACCAGGCCCTCGCCTTCGGTGCCCTCGACTCCGCGAACACGGCGTTGCCGAAGCCGGCCCGCGAGGCGGAGGCGGCCGTATGGCAGGCGACGTACGCGCGGCTGCCCGCCGACACGTACCCGCACATCGCGGCGACGGCCCGGCATCTTGTCGCCACCATGCGGCACAGTTCCTATCCGGCCGCCCTGGATCTGCTGCTGAGTGCGGCGGCGGCACGCCTCGCCGAGATCCGCGCGGCGGCGGAGGGCTGAGCGGCAGACTGGGGCCATGACTCAAGAGCCCGCACGCACCGCGAAGCAGCGCAGGCAGGACACGCTCCGTCGGCTTGAGCACGACGAGGACGCCTGGGTCGCCACGGCGGGCGAGGACGGGGGAGCGCCCTACCTCGTTCCGCTGTCGTTCGTGTGGGACGGCACGACCCTGCTGTTCGCGACCCCGGCCGCGAGCCCCACCGGCCGCAACCTTGTCACCACCGGTGTCGCCCGGCTCGCCGTCGGGCCGACCCGGGACGTCGTCCTGATCGAGGGCACGGTGGTGACGCTGACGCCGGCCGAACTGCCTGAGGAGGACGCCGAGATCTTCGCCTCGAAGACCGGCTTCGACCCGCGCCAACTCACCACGCCCTACCTGTACTTCAGGATCCGCCCGGAGCGCGTGCAGGCCTGGCGGGAGGCCAACGAGCTGAAGGGACGGGACCTGATGCGCGACGGGGAGTGGCTGGTGGCCGGCTGAGCACGCTCCCCATGAGGCGCGCCGGGCTGCCTACGAGGAGCGCGGGGCGAACGCCGTCGTCGTGAACGTGGTCCTGTTCGCGGTCGTCGTGCCGTCGGTGAGCCACCAGCGCGTGGGGAGCTCGCCGTAGGTGCCGAACTTCGTGTCCGCGCCCCAGTCCAGGACCAGTTCGTCCTTGCCGTCACCGTCGAAGTCGGCGGCCCCCGCGGGCCGGGCGTGCCGCCACTTCGCCGGGATCTTCCTGCCGTCCTCCGCGGCGGGCCCGTCGCGCAGGACCGTGGTCCGCCGGGTGCCGTCGATGAGCGTCGCGCCCTCGTACGTGGCGACGAGGATGCCGTCACGGCCGTCGCCGTCCGGGTCGGCGGACACGTAACCGCCGGGCCCGTACTGGGTGCGCGCGGACTTCGGCGCCTCGGGGAGCCGGTACGTCACCGGTGTGCCCCCGTCGCCGGGATACACGGCGAGCGAACCGTCGATGTCGGCCGGCTCCGTCTCGTAGCCGGGCTCGTCGTTACGGCTGCCGTCGTCGCCCACGGCCACATCTCGCTGCCCGTCACCGTCGAAGTCGCCGAACGCGTGGGCGTTGCCACTCCTCAACTGCCGTCCGGTGGAGGACAGTTGGGATCCTCGGTGGGCGGTGTAGAGCGTGTTGCCGGACTGCTCGCCGTCGCTCACCGCGTGCATCAGGAGCGAGGTCGCGCGGGGCGTGCCCGACGGGGCGACGGCATCGGCGGTGAGGTCGCCGTCCGACCAGGGGAGGCTCGTGTCGGTGCGGGCGGGTGCGCCCGAGCGCGTGAAGGGGCCGTACATCACCACCATCGACGAGTGGTTGTACGCGAACCCGGCGAGGTCGTGGTGCCCGTCCCCGTCGAAGTCGCCGCGCACCACGGACTGGACGCCCAACTTCGCCGCGCTCCGCGGGAGTTGGACGGGAGTGGCGGAGGTCTTCGCCGTCGGTCCGGCGGGGCCGCCCCACGTTATGTACGGGAGGGTGCGCGGGGCGGTGATGTTGTTGTCGGATGTCATCGCGCCCTGGACGGTGGTGACGAAGTCCGGGAAGCCGTCGCCGTCCAGATCGGCGGTGGTGAGGTCGGCCGCGGACAACGAGTCCTTCTGGGCGAGGAGTTGCCTGCCGGGTTCGGGCAGGCCCAGGTCGGTGCGGCCGTAGACCGTGCGCTTCGACGGATCGATGCCCTTGGCCGATCCGTAGACCACACCGACCCGTTCGTCGGTGGCGCCCTCGCCGCCGCCGACGACGATCGGCACCACGAGGTCGCGGTGACCGTCGCCGTTGATGTCGTCGGGGTCCTTGGAACCCTTGCCCGGAGCGGGAGTTCGGCTCGCCGCGGCCGTCGCCGGCTCTCCCGGGGGCGGCGACGATTCGCGGGCGCCGGTGCCGCTGCCGCATCCGCTGAGCGGAGCGAGCGCGGTGCAGACGGCGAGGGCCACTACGGCGATACGAGGCTTCACCCGTCTCACCCTCGCATCCCGTGTCCCACCCGAACCAGGGGAGCCGTGCGGTTGTTGCACGTTCGTTGATCGACGCCGGTCGGCGGCATCAACTCACGGAACGGGGATATCCGTTGGGGGCGAGGCAACCGGACTCGACCCTTGCCCGCCCCAGTCTTCGGAGGACACATGGCATTGGTCAACGCTAGCTTCGTGGTGCTCGACGCGGTCGAGCCGGAGAAACTCGCCGTGTTCTACACGGAGTTGCTGGACGGCGAGCAGACCGACATCACCCTCGACCAGGTGGAGATCAGGGGTGCCGACGGGACCCGGCTGGCGTTCCGCCGGGACCTCAGCGCCACCCCGCCGAGCTGGCCCCGCGCCGAGAACAACCAACAGGTCCACCTGGACTTCCTGGTGGAGGACATGGACGAGGCCGAGCGCAGGATCGTCGGACTCGGCGGCCGGCCGCTGGAGACCAAGGACATGCCGGGCCCGTACGAGGAGCGCGTGTACGCGGACCCGGCCGGCCACTCCTTCACACTGCGCCCGGTACCGCCGACGGCCGCCGGCCAGGGCTGAGGCGATACCGGGAAGGCCCGGTTCCCAAGGGTCCTGTTCCCGAGGGGGCTGTTCCCAACTGCCTTACTCCCGGCCGCCCTTGTCCTTCGCCGGCCAGATTCCGGTCGAGCGCTCGATGGCCTTCGCGCCGGTGCGGTCCGCCGCGCTGCGCGCCACCGCGAAGAGGGCGCCCTGGAGCGCGGCGGCGAGCAGGATCTCGGCCCAGCCGCGGTCCCGGTCCAGCGGGTCGGGGGCGTTGTCCTCGTGCCGTACCGCCTTCCACGTGGCGCGGAAGGCACGGCCGGCGAGGGCGCCGGTCACCAGGCCCAGGACGAGGCCGACGGGCTGGTAGACGAGGGGGAGTTTCTTCTTCTTGATCTTGGCCACGCTGATCTCCTTCTGCGGACGAACGGGCGGGTCGGCACGCTCGGCACCCCGACGGTGTCATCGAAAGCGGTCCTCCGGTAGAGGGTGTGAGCAGCACCTTCAGGGGCAGTCGGGGTAGATGAGCGACACAGCTGCCGACCACGCGTCCGACCGCAAGACCCGCGTCACGGTCCTCGTCGCGCTCGCCGCCAACCTGGTGATCGCCGCCGCCAAGGCCGTCGGTGGTCTGGTCGCGGGTTCGCCGGCGCTGCTCTCGGAGGCCGCGCACTCGGTGGCCGACAGCCTCAACGAGGTCTTCCTCCTCGCGGCCCTGCGCCGCAGCCGCCGACCCGCCGACCAGCGGCACCCCTTCGGCTACGGCAAGGAGCGGTTCTTCTGGTCGCTGCTCGCGGCCGTCGGGATCTTCGTCATGGGCGCCTGCTTCTCCGTGTTCCAGGGGATCGAGGCCCTGCGCAACGGCGCCGAGGAGACGTCCACCGGCTATGCGGTGGGCCTGATCGTGCTCGCCGTCGCCCTGGTCGTGGAGGGGATCTCCCTGCTGCGGGCCCTGCACCAGGTGCGCGCCCAGGGCGGTGGCATGGACGCGCTGCGCGATCCCGCGCTGCGGACGGTCGTGGCGGAGGACGGCACGGCCGTGGTCGGCGTGACCCTCGCCATCATCGGCATGACGCTGCACATGATCACCGGGCAGGTGGCGTGGGAGGCGTCCGCGTCGATCGCGATCGGAGTGCTGCTCGGCTACGTCGCCTACCGCCTCGGCCGCGATGCCCGCGACCAGCTCATCGGCGAGGCCGTCGACCCCGAACTGAGCGACAGGATCCGCTCGTTGCTGGCGGCGGAGCCCGAGATCGACAGCGTGGAGGCACTGTTCACGATGCGGATGGGGCTCGACTCGACGATGGTCGCCGCCCGGATCGACCTGGTCCCCGGGATGGACAGCGAGCGGGTCGAGGAGGTCTCCGTGCGCATCAAGCGCTCGCTCGGCGAGGCGGTGTCCGAGGCCGGGGAGATCTTCCTGGACATCACCGACCGGCCGGTCGAGGAGGCACGGAAAAGCCCCGCCGCGACGGGGGAGCGCGGCGGGGCCTGAACGTCGGATTCCCGACGGTCACCGGTTCATGCGCCCCGGAAACAAGAAATTCTCTCCGGGCCGGTCAGTCCCCGGGACTCGGCTTCCGGTGGTCAGTTCCCGGCGGCCGGTTCGAGGACGAACACGGGGATCTGCCGGTCCGTCTTCGTCTGGTACTCGGCATAGGGGGGATACGCGGCGACCGCCCGCTCCCACCACTCGGCCTTCTCGTCGCCGGTGACCTCGCGGGCCGTCAGGTCCCACTTCTGCGGACCGTCCTGCAACTCGACGTGCGGATCGGCCTGCACGTTGAAGTACCACACCGGATGCGTGGGCGCGCCGCCCTGCGAGGCGACGACGGCGTAGACCCCGTCGTTCTCGACCCGCATCAGCGGGGTCTTGCGGATCTTCCCGCTCTTGGCGCCCACCGTCGTCAGCAGGATGACGGGCAGACCGGTGTCCGCCAACGTTGTCCCCTTGGTGCCGCCGGAGCTCTCGTACAGCTCGACCTGGTCGCGTACCCACTGCGACGGGCTGGGTTCGTACTCGCCCTCAAGAGGCATGTCATTCGTCCCATCTCGCGTTCTACGGCTGTCTGGCACCGAGATTCAACACCAGCCGGTGCGTGATTCATCCATACCGCGACTCTCTTCGGCCACGCCCCCTCCACCGGGTGACGACCTGGGAGGTAATCGCACCGGATCGGCCTCTCCGGGCCCGAGCGCATCGCCGAGTTGTACGTCGAGCACGTCGACCGGAGGCTCGACTGGCCGGAGGACGAGCACGGCAGCCCCGCCACCCGGTGGATCCGGTGTGCTCGGCGAGATCCGGCTGACCGTCAGGCCCACCGGGCGGTCGTATCGCGCCAGGTTCGCCCTTCGTCTCACCGTCCGGGGCGGGCTGATCGTCCGTCATCACGTGTACGAGGAAAGCCTCGCCGTGTTCCTGGCCTTCGCCCCGGCGGACGGCGGGACTCCGGTCGCGGGCGGGTGACGTCGGACGGTCCCGCGACCGTGATCGTCGGGCCGGCCGGGGCCATCAGGTTCGGCCAGATTGTAGGCACCACCGATCTGGCCGAACTTGAGGTGGCCCCATAGGTGCCTCGGGCATCTAATGAAGATCGGCAAGACGCACTCTTCGTCTGCGAGGTCTTCCATGACGGATCTGACGGAACTGACGGATCGGACCGACCAGCCCGAACCCGTCTCCTTCCCGCAGGACCGCACCTGCCCCTACCACCCGCCCGCCGGCTACGACCCCCTCCGCAGCGCCCGCCCCCTGACCCGCGTCACGCTCTACGACGGCCGCCCGGCATGGCTCGTCACCGGGCACGCCGCCGCCCGCGCGCTGCTGGCCGACCAGCGGCTGTCCTCCGACCGAAGTCAGCCCGATTTCCCCGCGACCAACGAACGGTTCGCGTCGGTACGGAACCGCAAGGTCGCCCTGCTCGGCGAGAACGACCCCAAGCACCGCACCCAGCGGCGGATGATGATCCCCGCCTTCACCGTCAAGCGCGCCACGGCGATGCGCCCCGACATCCAGCGGATCGTCGACGAACGGCTCGACGCGATGATCGCCCAGGGCCCGACCGCCGACCTGGTGCCCGCGTTCGCGCTGCCCGTTCCCTCGATGGTGATCTGCGCGCTGCTCGGCGTCCCGTACGCCGACCACGAGTTCTTCGAGGCCCAGTCCCGGCGCCTGCTGCGCGGTCCGAAGGCGGAGGACAGCCAGGACGCCCGCGATCAACTGGAGGCGTATCTGGGCGAGTTGATCGACCGCAAGCAGTTGAGTCCGGGCGAGGGAGTGCTGGACGACCTCGTCCGGGACCAGCTGAGCCAAGGGGCGCTGGACCGCGAGGAGTTGATCTCCCTCGCGATTATCCTCCTCGTCGCGGGCCACGAGACGACCGCCAACATGATCTCCCTCGGCACCTATACGCTGCTGCTCCACCCCGAGCACCTCGCCGAACTCCGGGACGATCCGGGGCTGATGCCCGACGCGGTCGAGGAACTGATGCGGTCGCTGTCCATCGTGGACGGGCTGATGCGGCAGGCCCTTGAGGACATCGAGGTGGACGGCACGACGATCCGGGCCGGCGAGGGCGTGATCTTCTCGGCCGCGGTCATCAACCGCGACGAGGACATCTACACCGCCCCGGACACCCTGGACTGGCACCGGCCCACCCGCCATCACGTCTCGTTCGGCTTCGGCATCCACCAGTGCCTCGGTCAGAACCTCGCCCGCGCCGAACTGGAGATCGCCCTGCGCAGCCTCTTCGACCGGCTGCCCACGCTGCGCCTGGCCGTCCCCGCGGAGGAGATCCCCTTCAAACCCGGCGACACGATCCAGGGGATGCTGGAACTCCCCGTGACCTGGTAAGAGGCTGCGCTCCATGCACACGGAAATCCACATCGACAAGGACATCTGCATCGGGGCGGGCCAGTGCGCCCTGGCTGCCCCGAGTGTCTTCACCCAGGACGACGACGGCTACAGCACGGTGCTGCCGGGCAAGGAGGACACCGACGACCCGATGCTCAGGGAGGCGGCACGGGCCTGCCCGGTGAGCGCGATCACGGTGTCGGACACGGTGGGCTGAACGGGCGGCTCGGTAGGGGGGGCGGGCTGCTGGGCGACCGGGTTCCTGAGTGCGATGGCGGGCGGGCTGGGCCGAGCGGTTCCTGAGGAGGCGGTGACCGGCCCGCCGAGCCGAGCCACCCCCTCCTGCGGGAGCCGATCCCCGTCAGTCCGTCCTCCTCAACCCACCACCCCAAGCACCCCGACCTCGACTCCCCGCAACCCCTCCCGCCCCGCGACCACCTCGTACCCGGCAACCCGCCCACCCTCGACCCGCACCCGGAGCGCGAGCAGCAACCGTCCCCCCGGCGCGACGACAATGCCCGCGTCCCCGTCGACGAGGGCGACGGTCGCGTACCGCGTCCGGTGTCGCAGCAGTACCGTCCCCTCCGCGACCGCCCGGGCGCCGCGCAACTCGGCCGCCACGCCCGGCGGCAACACGGCGGGGTCGGCGCGGCGGACGACATCGGGGGCGAGTACGTCGAGGAGCGCGCCGAGGTCACCGCCCCGCGCGGCGGACAGGAACGCCTCGACGACCTCCCGGTGCCGGTCGAGTTCGGCGCCCGGCACCACCGGCGTGCCCCGCACCTTGTGCCGGGCCCGGCTGGCGAGCTTCTTCGCGGCGGGCAGGGACCGGTCCAAGACCGCCGCGACGCGGTCGAAAGGCACCGCGAACAAGTCGTGCAGCACGAACGCGACCCGCTCCGCCGGACCCAGCGTGTCCAGCACCACCAGCAGCGCGATCCCCACCGAGTCGGCGAGGACGGCCTCGTCCTCGGGCAGCTCGTCGGCGCTCGGCTCCGGCAGGTCGTCGCCGTAGGGATCCTCCCGTCGGGACGCGCGCGAGCGCAGCATGTCCAGGCAGACGCGGGAGACGACCGTCGTCAGCCAGGCGGTGAGGTTGTCGATGCCGTCGTCGCCCGTACGGCTGAGCCGCAGCCAGGCCTCCTGTACCGCGTCGTCCGCCTCGCCGAGCGAACCCAGCATCCGGTACGCGACCGCCCGCAGCTGCCCGCGCCGCTCCTCGAACCGCTCCGCCAACTCGTCGTGCCCCCGCATGGGTCACCTTTCCTCGTCGTGGTCCGTCACCAGTCCGACGAACCCGAACCGACCGAGGTGACCACACCATGCTGCTGCACATCGATTCCAGCGCCGACACGACCGCCGACTCCGTGACCAGGCAACTCACCGACACCTTCGCGCGGACCTGGCACGCTTCGCACGGCAGCACGGCGGACCACCGCCACCGCGACCTGTCCGCCGCACCGGTGCCGCCGATCACCCCCGCCTACACCACCCTCGGCCGCCGCGTGGAACGCGAGGGATTCGTCCCGCCCGCCAAGGTCCCCGCACTGATCGAGAGCGCCGACGAGCGGCACGAGTGGGAGCTGACCCTGCCGCTCGTCACCGAACTGCTGGGCGCCGACACGGTGTTGCTCGGTGTCCCTATGTACAACTTCTCGGTGCCCGCGACCCTGAAGGCCTGGATCGACCGCGTCACCTTCCCCGGCGCGCTCACCGACCCGGACACCGGCGAGAGCCTCCTGCGGCACACCCGCGTGGTCGCGGTCATGGCACGCGGCGGCGGATACGGCCCCGGCACCCCGCGCGAACACTTCGACTTCCAAATGTCTTATCTGAAGGCCTACTTCGGCAACCTGGGCGTACTGCCGGAGAACCTCCACCTCGTCGCCGCCGAACTCACCCGGGTCGACGTCCTGCCCCAACTGGCCGGCCTGGAGGACCTGGCGGCAGCTTCCCTCACCCGGGCCCGTTCCGCGCTCACGGAACTCGCCGCCGCCTGACCTCAGTTGGCGCGCGACAACGCCAGGGCCGCCTCGCGTGCCTCCGCCGCAGGCTCCACGCTCCCGGTGATGCCCGCCGTGACCATGGCCCCCTCGGCCAGCAGGAACAACTGTCCGGTGAGTACGGCGGGCAGCCCCGCGTCCGCCACGAGCCCGGCGAGGTACTCGCGGAACGCCCGCTTGTGCGCCCGCACTTGGGCCACCACCCGCTCCGAGGTCGCGCCCAGTTCGCCGTACGAGTTGATCCACGCACACCCGCGGAAATCCGCCTCGCCGAACCACTCCTCCAGCCAGTCGAAGACGGCCGGAATCCGCTCCTGTGGATCATCGTGGAGCGCGACGTGCTCGGCGAGGCGTCCGCGCCAGCGCAGGTCGCGCCGTTCGAGATACGCCGCCACCAACTCCTCCTTCGCGGGGAAGAGTTGGTAGAGCCGCTTGAGCGAGAGCCCGGAGGCGGTGCGGACGGCGTCCATGCCCACGGCCTGAACCCCCCGCCCGTAGAACAGCTTCTCGGCGGCGTCCAGTGCCTGCTCCCGGGCGACTGCGCTGTTCATCGAACCGACCCCTTGTTGACCTGAGAACGTACGTTCTCTACGTTAGCAGTCATCGAGAGAACGCACGTTCTCCGCATCTCGCCGCTCTGGAGACGACCATGGCCGACCGCCCTCCCCTCCCGCCCTTCACCCGTGAGACCGCGGCCCAGAAGGTCCAGGCCGCCGAGGACGCCTGGAACACCCGCGACCCGCAACGGGTCGCGCTCGCCTACTCGGAGGACTCCGTCTGGCGCAACCGCGACACCTTCGTCACCGGCCGCGCCGAGATCGTCGCGTTCCTCACCGCGAAGTGGGCCCGCGAGCACGAGTACGCGCTCCGCAAGGACCTGTGGGCCTTCGACGGCAACCGCATCGCCGTCCGCTTCCAGTACGAGTGCCGGGACACCGGCGGCCAGTGGTGGCGGTCGTACGGCAACGAGCTGTGGGAGTTCGACGAGCACGGCCTGATGACCCGGCGCGAGGCGAGCATCAACGACCTGGCCATCGAGGAGAAGGACCGCCGTGTCTTCGGGACGCGGCCCGAGGAGGAGCGCGGGCGGTCGTTCCCGCTTCAGTAGGCTCCCCGGGTGACCGAACAGGACTCGAAGCCCTTCCTCTACGTCGTCGTCTGCGCCGCCGGGATCGCGGCGGGCGTCAGCAGGCTGATCACCGCCGCGCAGGAGCGGGACTGGGAGGTCGGGGTCTTCGCGACGCCGGTCGCGATGGGCGGTTTCTTCGACACGGCCGCCGTCGAGGCGCAGACCGGCCGCCCGATACGTTCGGCGTGGCGCACCCCCGGCGATCCACGCCCGTTCCCGCCCCCGGACGCCGTGCTCGTGGCGCCCGCCACCTTCAACACGATCAACAAATGGGCGGCCGGCACGGCGGACACCCTCGCGCTCGGCACGCTGTGCGAGGCGTACGGCCTGGGCGTCCCGACGGCTGTACTCCCTTGTGTGGGCGAGGCGTTGGCCGCCCATCCCGCCTACCGGGCGAGCCTGGTACGACTCCGCGAGATGGGCGTGAGGTTCGGGGAGCCGTACTCCGGTGAGGTCCAAGCGGACGGCGGGCGGCCGGAGTTCGGGTGGGAGGCCGGCCTGGACCTGCTCGACCGGTTCTAGCCGCCGACGTCAGTGTCCGAGCAGTGCCCTCAACTCCGGTTGCAGCAGGTCCCCGTGAGCTTGGACGAGGTCGTCGCACAGGTCCCAGATCCGCTCGACCGGCAGGGCCGCCGCCGTCGCCGGGTCGGCCATCGCCGCGTGCCGGATGTGGCGCGGGTCGCCGTCCGTGGCCGCCCGCGCGACCAGGTCGGTGACGGAGACGTACGCGCTGTTGAGGGCCGCGCACTGCGGGGGCAGGGCGCCGATCCGGGTCGGCTGGACGCCCAACGCGTCGACCAGGCAAGGGACTTCGACGACCGAGTCGGCGGGGAGGTTGTCGATCAGGCCGCGGTTGGGGACGTTGCCGTAGATCGTGCGGGGCGTGCCGGTGACGATGCTGTGGATGATCTGCGGGGCGTACTCCAGTGTGCCCTCGACGGGGAGCGGGAGGCCGGAGGCGAGGGCGTCGCGGGTGCGTTCGTAGCTCGCGGTGTTCTCCTCGATGATCTCCAAGTAGGCGCCGACCGGCAGCCGTAGCCGCTCGATCTCGCTGTCGTGGTGGAGATACCAGGGCACGTACTCGGCGGAGTGCTCGCTGGTCTCCGTGGGGTAGTGGCCGAGTCTGCGGTACATGTCCACGCGGACCCGGCGCAGGAGTTCGGGGTCTTTCGCGATCGCCTCGTCGAGGAGCGGGTACAGGCTCCGCCCGGCTTGCTCGAAACGCAGCACCCACGCCTGGTGGTTGACGCCCGCGGCCAGGTAGGAGACCTCCTCGAAGGGGACGCCGATCAGCTGGGACAGGTCGTGCATCGTCCAGTACACCGAGTGGCACAGGCCCGTCGCCCTGAGGGTGGGGGCGATGCGGCTCAGGTAGAGGAGGTTCATCGCCATCGGGTTGGTGTAGTTCAACAGGTGGGCGTCCGGGCAGAGTTCGGCCATGTCCTCGGCCAGCGACCGCAGCACCGGGAAGGTGCGCAGCGCGCGGAAGATGCCGCCGATGCCGAGGGTGTCGGCGATCGTCTGGCGCAGACCGTAGCGGGCCGGGACCGCGAAGTCGGTGCGGGTGGCCTCGTTCATGCCGACCTGGACGATGTTGACGACGAAGTCGGCGTCCGCGAGGGCCGATCGGCGGTCGAGGTGCGCGGTGATCTCCGGCTCGGCGCCGCGCACGTGGGCGATGTGCCGGGCCGCGCCCTCCGCCGTCGCGAGCCGTTCCGGGTCGATGTCGTGCAACGCGATCCGGGCGCGGGCGAGTTCGGGGAAGGCGAACAGGTCGGCGAGCAGGCCCTGCGTGAACACCACACTGCCGGCGCCGACGAAGGCCACCTTCACAGCGCTGCCGTCTGTCATCAAGTACCTCTCGGGAAAGTGGAGTTGGGGTGTGCGGCTCATCCCTTGAGCCCGCTGGACGTCAGCGACTGGATGAACGTCTTCTGCGCGAGCAGGAACGCCACCAGCACCGGCACCACCGTGATGACGTTGCCCGCCATCACCGCCGACCACTTGGTGTGGTGCTGTCCCTGGAAAGTCGTCAGGCCCAGCTGGAGCGTGTACTGGGTGTCGTGGTTGATCGCGATCAACGGCCACGACAGGTCGTTCCACGTGGACAGGAAGGTGAGGACGGCGACCGTGGCGAGCGCCGGCCGGGCCAGCGGCATGACGATCGAGAACAGCACCCGCAGCCGCGAACACCCGTCGATCCAGGCCGCCTCCTCCATCTCCCTCGGCAGCGCGAGGAAGAACTGCCGGAACAGGAACACCGCGAACGGCGTCACCAGCGACGGCAGGATCAGCGCGCCCAGCGTGTCGATCAGCCCGAACCACTTCATCACCAGGAACGTCGGGATCATCGTCAGCTGGAACGGCACGACCATCGTCGCCAGCATCAGCCCCAGCAGCAGCCGCGACCCGGCGAACCGCATCCGCGCGAACGCGTACCCGCCGAGCGACCCCAGCAGCAGATTCGACACCACCGCCACCGACGCCACGATCAGCGAGTTGGCGAACCAGCGCGGGAACATCGCGTTGCCCAGCACATACCGGTAGCCGCCCAGGTCAATTCCCTTGGGCCACAAGGCCGGTGGGAAGCGGTTGATCTCCGCGTTCGTCATCACCGAGCTGAGCAGCAGCCACACGAACGGCAGCGCGAAGCACAACGCCAGCGGCGCCAGCACCAGATGCCACGCACTCATCCGCCGCGCACTCATCGGACCCCTCCTTCCGTACGACCCTGCCGCCGCCGTACGACCCGCAGCGCACCGCCCGCCACCAGCAGCGCCACCGCGAGGACGTACGCGGACGCGGCGCCGTAGCCCGCGGTGAACATCTGGAAGGCCTGCTGCCAGACGAAGTACACGATCACGGTGGTCGAGCCCAACGGGCCGCCCTTGGTCGTCACATAGATCAGGTCGAACACCTGGAGCGAGGTGATGAACTGCCACAGCAGCAGGAAGACGGTGACCGGCGTGAGCGCGGGCAGCGTCACATGGCGCAGCACCTGTGCCCGGCCCGCGCCGTCTATCCGGGCCGCCTCGACGAGTTCGGGCGGCACGTCCTGGAGCGCGGCCAGGTACACCACGACACAGAAGCCGACCCCGCTCCACAGCGAGATCAGCACCAGCAGGTACAGCGCCTGGTCCGGGTCGGCGAGGAAACCCTGGGCGGAGATGCCGAGTTGGTGCAGCAGCGCGTTGGCGACGCCGAACTCCGGGTCGAGGATGAACGAGAACAGCACGCCCTGCGCGGTCGCCGACACCACGAACGGGATGAACACCAGCGTGCGGTACAGGCCGATGAGCCGGATCCGGCGGTTCAGGGCCAGCGCCAGCGCCAGCCCGCCGACCAGGCTGAGCGGCACGTAGAGGGCCGCGTACAGCAGCGTGTTGCCCACCGCCGTACGGAAGGTGGGGTCCTGGGCGAGGGCCCGGTAGTTGTCGAGGCCGACCCAGCGGCCGGGTGTGACCAGGTCGTCGGCACGGAACGACAGCAGCAGCGACCAGACGACGGGCACGACACTCAGCCCGAGGATCACCACGACCGACGGACCGATGAACGCCCAGGCGGTGGACCGCTCTTGACGGGCGCGACGGCGGGCGGCGCGGCGCGCGGCCTGAGCGGCGGCGGGTTGCGCGGGGAGGGTGAGGGCGCGGGGCAGTGTGGACATCGGGGTCTCCCGGAAAGGGGAAGTCACCTGGGGATCAGCAGGGCCGCGTCGGCCTTGTCGGCGCAGGAACGGAGCGCCTTCTCGGGGGAGTCCCGGCCGAGCAGCACCGAGACGATCGCCTCGCCCAACGCCTGCGAGATCTGCGGATACGAGGCATGGACGGGCCGGACGCGCGCCGAGCGCAGACTGTCGGTGAAGACGTCGAGACCGACCGTCCCGGCACTGTGCTTGCGCCACTCCGGCCGTGCCGCGGTGCCCGTGCTCAACGGCAGCCCGCCCGCCGAGATGTCCCAACGGACGTCGTGGACAGGGGAGTTCATCCACCGCACGAACTCCACGGCCGCCCGGGACCGGGCCGAGCCGTTGTCGAAGACCGTCCACGTGTCGGGCCCGGAGATGGTGACCGCGTGCCCGCTGTACGTCGGCAGCGGCACGACGCCGTAGTCGATCTTCGCGTTGATGATGTCGGGGAGTTCCCACGGCCCCGTGGCGACCATGGCCATCCGGCTGTTGAGGAACACCTGGTAGAGCTGTTCGCTGCCGGGCTTGGTGTCCAGGTACACGCTTTTGTCGTGGCCGAGTCGGTCGAGGGTCCGGAGTACTCGTACGCCCTGGTCGGCGAAGCCGATGTGCCTGCCGTCCGGGGCGACGACCTCGCCGCCGAGATCCCACAGCATCGGCCACAGCCGCCACACCGTGTCCTCGTCGCCGACGGCAGGCCAGCCGGTGCCGAAGACGCCCCGGTCGTGGTCGGTCAACTCCCGTGCGGTGTCGGTGAATTGATCCCAGCTCCAGCCGGGCTTCGGGTAATCCAGCCCGGCCTGCCGGAACAGTTTCTTGTTGTAGACGACGGCCAGCGAGTCGAGCACCGCGGGCGCGGCGCGCACCCGCCCGTTGACGGTGACCGCGTCCCGCACCGGCTTCCAGAACGTGTCCCACGGTGTCGGCCCGTCGCGCATCGCGGACGTCAGGTCGACGACGCGCGGGCTGCGCGCCACGCTCGCCAGATCCGAACCGAAGATGTAGGCGATGTCCGGGTAGGAGCCGGCGGCCAGCGCGGCGGTCACCTTCTGGAGCATCGCGTCGGCCAACACCCCACCGCCGCCCGGGTCCACGCGGATGGTGGGGTGGGTCCGGTTGAACTCGGCGACCAGCGCCTCCACCGCCTTGCGCCCCGTGTCGACCTGCCCGTGCCACAGCTCCACGGTCACCCGGCCGTCCGCACCGACCCCGTCCGAGGCACCGCCCGCACAGCCACTCGCGGCACCGATCGCGGCGGCCCCGAGCAGCAGCCCACGGCGTGACATCCCGTTCCCCATCACGGCCTCCTCACCGCACCTTGCGGACGTAGCCGGCACTCCCGGGCGTCGACACGTCCAGGTCCCGGCGCACGATGCTGAGCCTCCCGGCGAAGCCCGAACGGGCCTTGCGCAGACCGGAGTCGGAGTACTCGATGACGATGACCCGGTCGTCGAAGGCCCGGGCGTACTCCCCGCACTCGTCGTACTCGGCGCACTCCTCCGCGATCGCGAAGTCGAGTCCCGTCCTCTTCCTCAGCCCGGCCAACTCCACCGTGTTCTTCTGGGCGATGGCGAGACGGCGGGCGTGCGCGTGCCGGGAGAGCAGGGTGATGAAGGCGGTCGCGTCGTTCGCCGTCAGGAGGTCGTCGGAGCGGGTGTAGCTGTCGTAGTTGTCCGGCTCGACGGCGTCGAAGCCCTTGGCCGCGCAGCCGTCGATCCACCGGTCCACCCGCGCCGCCACCCGCTCCCGCTTGGCCGCAGTACCGATGTCGAGCAGTGCCTCGCCCCAGTCGTCGTCGACGACCACCTCGCCGTCCGTGTCCCGCAGCAGCAGGTCGGCGGGCCAGGAGGCGCGCTCGTCCGGCTGGGCCTGGAACGCGTTGACGTAGCAGATGTTGTAGAGGCCGCGCGCGGGCGACGCCGTACGGTCACGGCTGACGATCCGGACGCCGGCCGGCGGGGGATAGGCGCCGCCGATCTGGTAGTCGAAGTCGGCGTGGAGGGGCGGGAGTTGGACCATGCCGGGCGCCGAGCGGGAGGCGCTCGCCGAAGGCGTGGCGGTCTTCGACGGCGCCGCGGGGGACGGGCGCTCCGAAGGCGTTGGACGCGACGGGCTCTTCGGTGCCGCGCGCGACGGTCGTTCCGGCGCCGAAGTGGTCGAGGTTCCGCACGAGGTCAGTAGCGCCGCGGTCGCGACGGCGCCGCCCAGGACCGCGGCCGTCCCGAGACCTCCGACGCGGGAGACACCCTTGACGGGCATGTCCGCTCCATCAATCGCGGGTACGACCCCGCCTCGGACCGGATGGAGCCGCGGTCCTGGCGACTGTGGCCGGGCTTGGAACCTGTCCGCTACCGGCTGGGCGCACCTCTGCGTACCGCGCCGCACGCGCGGGCACGTCCAGGATCAAAGCGCCCGGCCGCGCCACTCGTCAAGGGTGCGCGCAGATGCGCGGCTTCGAGTACTCACGAAGTCGTACGCTCCAAAGCGGTACCGAACTCGAAGGCAGGAGCAGCAACGATGCAGTACGTGAAGCTCGGTTCGACCGGCCTGGACGTCTCGCGGATCTCTCTGGGCTGCATGACCTACGGCCTCCCGGACCGCGGCACCCACGAGTGGACCCTCGACGAGGAGGCGTCGCGCCCGCTGATCCGGCAGGCGCTGGAGGCCGGGATCAACTTCCTCGACACGGCGAACGTCTACTCCGACGGCACCAGCGAGGAGATCACCGGCCGGGCGCTGCGCGACTTCGCCCGCCGTGACGAGGTGGTCCTCGCCACCAAGGTGCACGGCCGGACCCGCCCCGGACCCAACGGCGCGGGACTCTCCCGCAAGGCGATCATGTCCGAGATCGATCACAGCCTGGAACGTCTCGGCACCGACTACGTCGACCTCTACCAGATCCACCGCGCCGACCCGCACACCCCCGTCGAGGAGACGATGGAGGCGCTGCACGACCTGGTGAAGGCGGGCAAGGTCCGCTACATCGGGGCGAGTTCGATGTACGCGTGGCAGTTCGCCAAGCACCAGCACGTCGCCGAGCGGCACGGCTGGACCAAGTTCGTCTCCATGCAGAACCACTACAACCTCCTCTACCGCGAGGAGGAGCGCGAGATGCTGCCGCTCTGCGCGGACCAGGGCGTGGGCGTGCTGCCCTGGAGCCCGCTGGCGCGCGGCCGGCTCACCCGGGACTGGGGCACCACCACCGAGCGCAGCAGCACCGACAACTTCGGCAACCGCCTCTACCAGGACGGCGACCGCGCCATCGTCGAGGCGGTCACCCGTATCGCCGGCGACCGGGGCGTCCCGCGCGCCCAAGTGGCCCTGGCCTGGCTGCTGCACCAGAGCACGGTGGCCGCGCCGATCGTCGGAGCGGCCAAGCCGCAGCACATCGAGGACGCCGTGGCGGCCGTCGAACTGGAGCTGAGCGACAAGGAGTTGGAGGAGCTGGAGCAGCCCTACACCCCGCACGCGATCAGCGGCCATTCCTGACGCATCCCGACAGGGCCTGCTCCAAGTCTCTCGAATCAGCTCAACTGGGCTTTTCCCAGGCTCTCTTGACGATCCGTCAGTGCGGGCCGTGCGGTGCGAACTCCGTGCCGCACGGGCCCGCCCCGGCGCTCTCCGCCAGCGGCACCCGCTCGCCGCTCATCGAGATCGTGCGGTAGAAACTCCCGATACGGTCGGCCGAGCGGCCCACGTAGTGCCCGATGAACGAGCGGCGGAAGCGGTTCGCGCTGCGATTGGGCTGGGAGCCGTGCACCAGGCTGCCGTTGAAGAAGAGGACGTCCCCGGGCGCCATGTCGACCGGTACGGCCGCTAGCCCCGGCGGCGGTGGCACGAACTCGCGCGCGAAGGACACCCCGGCGTCCGCCTCCTCCGGGCAGAACAGGTCCATGCGATGGGTGCCGGGCACGACCTCCAGGCCGCCGTTGTCCCGGTCGATCTCGTCGCAGGCGATCCACGCGGCCACACAGGTGCCCGGCTCGGCCCGCAGATAGAAGTTGTCCTGGTGCAGCGCCTGGCCGCGCGCTCCCGGCGGCTTGAAGTAGAACATGCTCTGTGCGGCCAGCACGTCCTCGCCGAGCAGGGTCTCCAGGACGGTCCGCAGTCGCGGGTCCAGGAGGAAACGCAGGGCGAGTCCGTTGATCTCGTGCGGGTGGATCACCCTCGGGTGGGTCCGGAGGGGATCGTCGGAGGCGCGCGGTTTGAAGTGTCCGGGTACCGGGCCGGCCGCGTGCAGTGCCGTGAACTCCGCACAGAGCCGGTCGATTTCGTCGTACGCGAACAACCCGCGCGCGATCGTGAACCCGTCCTCCTCGAACGCGCCGATGTCCGTGACCGTCATACAGACCTCCTCAGTGTTATGTCACACCACAGTGTCAGGAGACCGCGCGTGTGCCTATTGGTTGGTCGTGAACTCTCTCATCGGCGACGGCGTGGAAGTCGGCAACTCCCGTGACGCCAGTGACTCGTCGGGCAATGGGCCGGGCGGCCGGAACATGACCTGGGAAAACCGGAAGAAGGGCCGTCCTCGCGCGCGACGCGCGAGGTGCGCCGGGCCGCCTCCGGTCAATGGTTTCGGGATTTCCCGTGTGGATACGGTGGCAATCCCATAACGGACCCCTTTGACGAATCGTCAAATGGCACGGGCCGGACCGCAATGCACAAAACGGAGGGAGACCTTGTTCCGTCTCGCTGACCTGTGCAAAGGTGTGCCTGTCGACGCGCGGGCACATTGATGATTCCCCTCCGCGCGTTCGAGGCCGCTCCCGTACGTCACCCCCCTTGCTTCAAAAGAGCTGCCCCAGGCGGACGTTCGGGATGCCATCAATCGGACGGGTGGACTTTGTCGACCTGTCGACGGAGTCGCATACCCGCCGGTATGTGCCGAGTTCCGCGTTTCACCTGGAGGAATGCAGCCGTGACGGACCCAGGTCCCTCGAATTCCCCGACTTCCGCTCACCACTTCGAAGTGACCGACGAGCAGCTCAGCGCCGAGCTGAAGAAGTGGACGGGGACGACGCCCGCGCTGCAACCCGTCGGCGAACTGCTGGACCGGCACTGGGAAGCGGCCTTCTCCTATGCGCGGCTGTGCACCGACGGACCGCACCACGCCGGAATGCTCACCACGGCCGCTTTCACCCGGCTCTTCGGGGAATCCCTGCGGCAGTCGGGACCGACCGCGGCCTGGCGCCCTCAGGTGCTGGTCACCGTCCGCCGTATCGCCGCGGAATGGGTCGCCGACCACCGGCAGGAAATGCTCCACCCCGACCTGCGCTGGGCGAGCGGCGACGGCGACCGGGGCGCGGCCCGGATGCTGCCCGTGCCCGAACGGCGCCTGCTCTCCCGGGCGTTCCAGCGGCTGCCCCAGGCGGCCCGCACCCTGCTCTGGCACATCGAGGTCGAGTCCGAGCCCTATGCGATACCCGCCGGACTGCTGGGCCTGGACGAAGAGGGCGCCGACGTCGAACTCGGGCGTTCCCGCGGCCGGTTGCGCGAGGAGTGCCTCCAGGTCCACCGCGAACTCGCCCAGGACGACGAGTGCATGCGCTACATCCGGCTGCTGGACGTCACCTTCCGGCGCGGCGGCGCGGAGGTCGACCCGGATCTCGCCATGCACCTCAGCGTCTGCAAGCACTGCCGGTACACCGCCGACCAGTTGAACCAGTTCAACGCCGGGCTCGGCATCGCACTGGCCGAAGCCGTGCTCGGCTGGGGCGCGCGGGCCTACCTGGAGGTCAGGGCCGGCAGCCGCGCGCTGCCCGCCGAGGTGTCGGCCGCCTCGACCGAACTCGCGGTGCACCCCGGCCCGCGGCGCGGCGAACTGAGATCGGCCCACAAGGCGGCCCGGCGCGTCCGTCGCCGCAACCTCGCCGTGGCCGTGCTGACCGTGAGCGGACTGGTCGTCCTCCCGCTCGTCCTGTGGTCGATCGGCGGCTCCGGCGGCGACAAGAGCACCACGGAGAACCAGGCCGCCGGCGCCTCCGGCGCGGGCAAGGAATCCGCCGACCCCTCCTGGGCCAGCAAGAACGACACCACCCAGGGCACGCTCAGCGGCCGGCTGCACAACGTCGAGTCCGGCCTGTGCATCGGCGTCGCCGGCAACAAGCCCCTCAAGGGCAACGAGGCCGAACTGCAGACCTGCTCCTCGGCGGCCGGCCAGCAGTGGTCGTACGAGACCGACGGCCAGCTGCGCAGCACCGCCGACCCCGGCCTCTGCCTCGACTCGCACCTCGCCTTCGAGGTACAGCTCGCCCCCTGCACGAGCACGTCGTCGGCGACCGCGAAGAACATCCGCTACGACTTCACGCTCCAGGGCATCCTCGTACCGCGCTGGAACCAGGACCTGGCCCTGACCCCCGCCTCCACCGACGGCGGCGGCGCGCTCGTCCTGAAGAACCGGGCGGACGGCTCGGCGCAGCGCTGGGTCTTCGACACCTCGAAGGCCGACCCGCAGATGCAGGTCGTCAACTGGGACACCGACAGCACCGGCTCGCCGACCCCCACGACGAAGAAGGCCGCCCCGACGCCCTCGAAGACGCCGACGGCCACGCCCACCCCGACGCCGAGCGCGTCGACCCCGCAGTCCACGCCGACGACCTCGGCCCCGACCATGGACTACTGCGACTACTACCCGTCCTACTGCGCGGGCGGCGGCCAGGGCGGCTGGGGCGGAGGCGGCGGATACGGGGGCGGATACGGCGGCGGTGGGCACGGCCGCTGAGCCTCAGTGCGGCGGATGCGGCGGTGGCGGCGGCAGGGTCGCGATACCCGGCGCCGCCTCCGGCCACACCAGCAGCACCGGACAGGGCGCGTGATCGACGGCGAACCGGACGGCGGGCCCGAGACTGTGCGGGCCGAGCCGGGCCCGGTCGCCGTCGCGGGCCAGCACCAGCAGATCGGCGTCCCCGGCGGCGGCCACCACCTCGCGCTCCACGCGCCCGGCCCGTTCCGTCCGGGTGCACGGCCGCCCGAGCCGCTCGGCCGCCGCGTCCAGCAGCTCCGCCGCGGACGTACTGCCGAGATCCTCCAGCCGGGTCCCGGGATCACGCTTCGGCCCACCCCGGCCGAGCAGCCCGGCAAATGCGCCGTGCGCGACCTCGGGCACGTCCGGCCCGCTCACATGCAGCAGCACCACCTCGTCCGCCTCCGGCGCATGCGTCCGTACGGCGTCCACGCAGGCGGGCCATGTGCCCTCGACCAGCCAGGCGATCACACGCATTCGGCCTCCCTCGGTGTCAGAGAACCTGGAGCGACACCCACAGTGCCAGCACCGCCGGGACGAGCGCGGACGGCACGGCGAGCAGCCCCAGCTTCGTGAACTCCTTGAGATCCACGCCGTGTTCGTGCTGATGCACGATCCGCCGCCACAGCAGCGTCGCGAGCGACCCGGCGTAGGTCAGGTTCGGCCCGATGTTCACCCCGAGCAGCACGGCGAGGACGGCCCCGGGCCCGGACTGCGCGGTCAGCGGCAGCAGGACCAGTACCGCCGGCAGGTTGTTGATGAGATTCGCCAGTACGGCGGCCAGGGCGGCGATCCCGAGCAGGGCCGCGATGCCGGTCCCGCCGGGCAGGAGGTGCCCGAGCGCGTCGGAGAGCCCGTTGTCCACCACGGCCCGCACCACGATCCCGAGCGCCAGCACGAACGCCAGGAAGGACGGCGCGGCGGCCCGCACGACCGTGAGCGGGGTCGCCTGCCGCCGTAGCAGCGCCCGGCCGGCGAGGACGAGCGCGCCCGCCAGCGCGGCCCACGCCGGATCGATGCCGATCGCCGAGGTCAGCACGAACCCGGCGAGGGTGCAGGCGACGGTCGCCAGCGCGAACACCGGCAGCTCGGGCTTGTCGCCGGACACCGGCGAGGGCGCCGCCGCCGCGAGGTCGCGGGCGAAGAAGCGCCGGAACACCAGGTACTCGGCGCCGATCGAGACCAGCCAGGGCAGCACCATCAGCCCGGCGAAGCGGGTGAAGCTCAGGCCGCTCGCCGCGAACGCGAGGAGGTTCGTCAGGTTGGAGACCGGCAGCAGCAGCGAGGCGGTGTTCGAGAGGTGCGTGCACGCGTAGACGTGCGGCTTGGGACGCACCCCCATCCGGGACGCCGTCGCGAACACGACCGGCGTCAGCAGCACGATGGTCGCGTCCAGACTCAGCACGGCCGTGATCACCGAGGCCAGCGCGAACACCGCCGTCAGCAGCCGGCTCGGACTGCCCTTCGCCCACTCCGCCATCCAGGCACCGCAGGCCCGGAACAGGCCCTCCACATCGCAGAAGTGGGCCAGCACGAGGACCGCGGCGAGGAACCCGACCACCGGCCCGAGCTGCTCGGCCTCGGCCCGCGCGTGGTCGAGCGAGATCGCCCCGGTGGCCACGGCGATCCCGGCGGCGGGGACCGCCATCACCGCCTCCGGCCACCCGAAGGGACGGACGACGGCCCACACGAGGACGGCGACGAGCAGAACGACGGACAGGGTTTCGGCGAGCGGGGTGTTCAGGGGACGGTCCTCCGGGACGCGGGACGTGGTGCCCGCCCCATGTAACCAGGCCGCGGCGCGCAACCCGTGATCAGGAACCGGTACCCGCGCTGAACACCGTCAGACGTACCGAGGACGCATTGCCCGACACGGGCACCGCGCCGGCCGTCCACTTCACGTGCAGCGCGTCCTGCTCGTCGGGCGGGGTCACCGCGAGCCAGCTCGCGGTCGCCGTCTTGGCGCCGCTGACCTCCGGGTTGGAGAAGGTCAGGCCCGCCCAGGCGCTCTGCCCCGGCTTCAGCGTGACCGTGGTGACGGTGGTGCCCGACTCGCGCTGCGGGTCGTCGCCCAGCTGCGTGCCGGACGCGTTCAGGAACGCGGCGCCGGGATAGCCGCGGACCGTGCAGGTGCGGCCGGACGAGTTGGTGAGGACGATCGGGAAGTTCTCCTGCCCGGCGCCCGGGTCGTTGGCGCCCACCTTCGCCTTCAGCTCGGAGGTGTGGCACCGGGTGCTGCTCGCGGTGCCGGTGTTGGTGCTCGTGCCGCCGGAGCCCGAGGACGTGGAGGTCGACGTGGCGGAACCCGACGAGGCCGAGTCCGAGCCGGTGGCCGTGTCGGTACCGCCCGACGAGGAGGCCGGCGTGCGGGACCCGTCGGCCGAGGGGTCGCCGCCCGCGGGCGCGGCCGTACCCGACTGGGTCTGCGGGCTGCTCACCGTGCCGCTGCCGTTGTCGCAGGCCGTCGTCGTCAGACCCAGGACGGCGATCGCGCTCACGAGCAGGGCCGTCCGGCGCAGGGACTGGGACGTGTTCGCCATCTTCAACACTCCTGGTGGTTCACCGCACGCACTTCGGCGTGCCGACCGCGCCTCATGCGCGGTCACACTGGTCCGATACGGATGGGCGCCGAAAAGTTCGCGAGTCCGCCGGGATCTTTTCCTGGACTTGGGTCCCGACAGTAATCAGGTGACCCGGAGCGAGCGCAGTATGCGCGCGGTCGCGTCGCCGCTGTGCTGCCGGATCTGCACGTAGACCTGGGGCTGGGCGGCGCCGCCGACCATGCGGAGCGCGGTCTCCGAGAGGGTGCCCGTGCTGCCCGAGCAGTCGCTCCAGGTGCGGATCGTGCCGCGCCAGGTGGCGCTGGAGTAGGCGTGGCTGCCGTCGTAGTGACAGCCGGAGTGGGCGATGCCGTCCACCTCGGTCGTCACGCTGCCGTGCTCGCTCAGGCCGATGAACACGCCGTTCACGTTCGCCGACAGGTCCGGCCATTTCGACAGGTCGTCGGCGACGGCCAGCCCCGGCTCGTTCCCTGACTGCAGCCCGAGCGCCTGCGGATTCCAGCCCGAGTCACGCAGCTGGCGGCCCCACGCGTCGGGCACCTCGGCCACGATCCGGCCGGTGCTGTCCTTGACCCGCAGTACCGATGAACTCCCGGACGACGAGGGCAGGTTCAACACCACGGCGCCCGTGCCGGCCGCCACCACGACGAACAGGCCGGCCATCAGCGCGACGCCCCGGTGCCGGCTGTGCGGCCTGCGCTGCCTGCGCGTGGGGGCGGCCTCGGCGGCCAGCCGCTCCAGTTCCTCCGCGAACTCCCGCGCCGTCGGCCAGCGCCGCTCGCGGTCCGGTTCCAGCGCGCGGAGCACGGCCCGCTGGACGTCGGGCGACACGTCCGGCCGCAGCCGGTCCGGCCGTACGACCTGTCCGGGCGCCCCCGGGACCGTGCCGGTGAGCAGCTCGTAGCCGACCGCTCCCAGGCTGTACACGTCGGCGCGCTCGTCGATGCCGTACCCGGGCTGTGCCTGCTCCGGCGGCTGATAGCCCGCCGAACCGGCGGCCAGGGTGAGGCCCGACCCCTGCGCCAGGCTCTTGGCCAGGCCCAGGTCGGCGAGCAGGACGCGGTAGCTGCCGTCCGGGGCGGTGCGCAGCAGCACGTTGGTCGGCTTGATGTCCCGGTGGACGATCCCCGCCTTGTGCAGCGCGGCGGCGCCCCGGGCGGCCAGCGCGGTCAGCCGCAGCGCCTCCGAGACGGGCAGCGGACCCGCGGTGAGCAGATCGGCGAGGGTGCCGGCGTCGGCGTACTCCATGACGAAGTACGGCCGTCCGTCGGGCAGCTCACCGATGTCGTAGACCTGCACGACCCGGTTGGAGTCGGCCCGGCGCAGCAGCCGGGCCTCGGAGAGGAAGCGGTCGACGATGTCGAGGCGGTGCGCCCAGTTGTCGGCGAGGACCTTCACGGCCACCGGGGCTTCGAGCACGTCGTCGTGCGCGAGCCAGACCGTGCCGAACGCGCCGGTGCCCAGGCGGCGTTCGAGTCTGTAGCGGCCGATCTGTTCGACGAAGTGCATGCGACTATCATGCCTGCTCGTAGACCGAGGCGGAGGAGTGGATCCAGTGCGGGACACGGTACGGACCGAGGAACTGGCGCGGCGGGCCGCGGCCGGTGACACGGGTGCCCTGGACGAGCTCCTGCGGTCGATCGGACCCGAGGTCCTGAGGCGGTGCGGGCGCTTCCTGCCGTGCCGCGAGGACGCCGAGGAAGCGGCACAGGACGTACTGATGCAAGTCGCCCGGAAGATCGGCACGTTCGAGGGCCGCAGCCTCTTCAGCACCTGGCTCTACACGGTCGTCGCCAACGGCTCCCGGCAGAAGTACCGCGAGCTGAAGCGGCGGGCCGCCGAGCAGCCCGCCGAGATCGACACGTCACAGCACGTCGACCCGCGCACCACGAGCGTGATCGCCGGGTCGAAGATCGACCTCCTGGAGGCGCTGGAGCGCCTGGAGCGGGAGCAGCCGAACCTCGTCGCGCCGCTGGTGTACCGGGACATCTGCAACCTGGAGTACGCGGACATCGCCGAGCGCCTCGGCATTCCGCTCGGCACCCTCAAGTCCCGGCTGCACGAGGCCCGCCGCCAGGTCAGGCCCTGGCTGACCGACCTCTCCTGAGCCGACCGGCCGCTCCGGACACGGCTCACACCTCGTCGAAGAGGGACAGCTCCGCCCAGATCGTCTTGCCGTCGGCCGTGTGCCGGCTGCCCCAGCGCTGGGTGAGCTGCGCGACCAGCAGCAGCCCGCGCCCGCCCTCGTCCCAGGTCTTGGCGCGGCGCAGGTGCGGGGCCGTGTGGTTGGTGTCGGAGACCTCGCAGATCAGCGTGGTCGCGTCATGGATCAGCCGGAGCCGGATGGGGTGCGCGCCGTAGCGGATCGCGTTGGTGACCAGCTCGCTCACCACCAGCTCGGCCGTGAACCCGGCCTCGCTCAGGTTCCACAGGTCGAGCTGCTCGACGACCTGCTTGCGGATCGGGGCGACGAGTGACGGGTCGGCCGGGATGTCCCAGGTCGTGACCTGCTCGGCGGGCAGTCCCTGGGTGCGGGCCAGCAGCAGCGCCACGTCGTCGGCGGCACCGCCCGGCGGGAGCACGGCGTGCAGGATCCGGTCGCAGGTCTCGTCCAGGGAGTCCGAGGGGGCGTACAGGGCGTCGAACAGCAGCCGCTGACTGTCGTCGAGGTCCCGCTCCCGGTTCTCGACCAGCCCGTCCGTGTACAGCGCGAGCACGGTGCCCTCGGGCAGCTCGAACTCGGCCGACTCGAAGGGCAGCCCGCCCAGGCCGAGCGGCGGTCCCGCGGGCAGGTCGACGGGCTCGGGCGGGCCGCCCGGCCGGATCATGACCGGCGGCGGGTGCCCGGCGCGGGCCAGCGTGCAGCGGCGGGACACCGGGTCGTACACCGCGTACAGGCAGGTCGCGCCGACCTCGCCCGGGCTGCCCTCGCCGCCGGCCTCCGCGGACAGCCGTACGACGAGGTCGTCGAGGTGGGTCAGCAGCTCGTCCGGGGCCAGGTCGATGTCGGCGAGGGTGCGGACGGCCGTGCGCAGTCGGCCCATGGTGGCGGAGGCCTGGATGCCGTGGCCGACGACGTCCCCGACGACCATGGCGACCCGCATCCCGGACAGCGGGATCACGTCGAACCAGTCGCCGCCGACCCCGGCGCGCGCCGCCGGCAGATAGCGCGAGGCCGCTTCCAGGGCGGCCGTGCGCGGGAGTTTGCGGGGGAGCAGGCTGCGCTGGAGAGCGAGCGCGGTCTCGCGTTCGCGGGAGAAGCGGCGGGCGTTGTCGATGCAGACGGCGGCGCGGGCCGTGACCTCCTCGGCCAGCAGGACGTCGTCGTCGGCGAACGGGTCGTGGCGCCGGTACCGGGTGAGGACCGCCACGCCGAGGGTGACGCCGCGGGCCTGGATCGGCACGGCCATCGAGGAGTGGATGCCGTACTCCTGGACGCGCCTGGTGCGGGTCCGGTCCCAGGAGAGCCACAGTTCGAGGGCCCGGCCCGAGGCGACGAGCGTGCGGCCCGCGACCAGCGCGTCGGCCTGCGGGGACTGCTCCGGGTACAGGTTCAGCTGGCCCGGTTTGGCGACGGCCTCGGGGCTGCCCTGCTGCACCGACTGGTGGGCGGCCCGGCGCAGTCGAATCGGCGCGGTGATCGCCGCCGGGGGCTCGCCGCCGTGCTCCTGCGGGTCCAGCAGGTCGATGCTGACGAAGTCGGCGAGCGCCGGCACACAGACGTCCGCGAGCTCTTGAGCCGTACGGGTGACGTCGAGGGTGGTGCCGATGCGGACGCTCGCCTCGTTGACGAGTTGCAAGCGCTCCCGCGACAGGTAGTTCTCGGTGAAGTCGTGCGCGGCCAGACACACGCCCCGCACCCGCCCCTCGGCATCGGTGATCGGCGCCATCCGGGCCAGCCACGCGTGCGCGGCGTCCTCGCCGCCGGTGCGCATGTAGATCTGGAAGTCCTCGGCGGTGCCGGAGGTGAGCACGCGCAGCATGTACTGCTCCAGCTCCGCGCTCTGCGTCTTCCCGCCGATCTCGGTGATCCGCAGCCCCTGGATGCGCTCCTCCGGCAGCCCGATCACGTCGGCCATCGCGTCGTTCACCCGGCTCAGCCGCAGCCGCTCGTCGTAGACCGCGATGGCACACGGCGACTGGGTCAGCGCGGCGGTCGCGAGAGGGTCCTCGGCGGCGGGCGGACCGCCCCCCTCCAACGGCGTCACGACGAGCCAGTCGCCCGGCCCGCCGTCCCGGGGCCGCCGGTGGTGGGCCAGCAGCCACACCTGCGCGGCGCGTCCGTCGCGATGGCGCAACGCGACCGTGCCGTCCCAGCGGGCACCCGTGATCCCGGGCAGCGCCTCGGCGCCGCCGGCCAGCAGCCGCACGGCCGGGCGGCCCACGACCTCGTCCGCGGTGTGGCCGAGGAGCCGCCGGGCCCCGTCGTTCCACTCCACCAGAGTGCCCGCGTCGTCGATGACAACCCGCGCCGTCGCGGCATCGTCGAACGGGTAGACCGGTCTCATCGTCGCCACTCCATTGCGCGCACTCACAGTGAACAGACACGCCACTTGCGTTCCAGCCTAGTGCGTCACGCTCTCGCGCGGACGAGAACCCCCAGGGCCGGGGGCCGCTGTGGGCAAGGGGGAAAACCGGTCGAAGTGGCCCACGGGCCGACTGTCCGCCCCCGCACCCTTGACGGCCCGGTGTGGCACCCCGTCAGAATCTGTTCGTTCACGATCAGTTGTGAGTACTTCTGGGCCCTGATGAGGGAGAGCCGCCATGACGGTCACTCGCAGATCGGTTTTGATCGCTTCCACGGCCGCGCCGACGGCCGCATCACTCCTGTCCGCCCCCGACGCACGCGCCGCCGCAGCCACAGCGGGCGCGTCCGGCCGCCGCACGGTCCCCCTGAGGGACGGCTGGCGCTTCGCGCTGGTCAACCCGGGCGGGATCACCGACCCGACCGGCGCCTACGCCGACGCCGCCGCACCGGACTACGACGACTCGGCCTGGCGCCAGGTCGCGGTCCCGCACGACTGGAGCATCGAACAGACCCCCACCACGGCCTACGGCACGACCAGCGGCACCGGGTTCTTCCCCGGCGGCCTCGGCTGGTACCGGATCGCCTTCACCCTGCCGCCGGCCTTCGCGGGCCGGCGGATCTCGGTCGAGTTCGACGGCGTCTACATGGACTCGTACGTCCACTGCAACGGCACGCAGGTCGGCCAACACCCCTACGGATACACGGGGTTCGCCTTCGACCTCACCGACTTGGCGCACACCGACGGCACCACGGAGAACGTCGTCGCGGTGCAGGTGCGCAACCAACTCCCCAGCAGCCGCTGGTACTCGGGCAGCGGCATCTACCGCGAGGCCCGTCTCGTCATCACCGAACCGGTGCACGTCGAACGCCGGGGCACGTACGTCACGACCCCGGACGTCACCGCCGAGCGGGCCGTCGTTCGGGTGCGGACGACCGTGGTGAACGAGTCGGGCACCGCGAGCGAGGTCGAGGTCCGGTCGCGGGTCGTCGACCCCGACGGCCGGACGGTGGCCCGCGCCGCCTCCACGGCCACGGTCGCCGACCGCGGCACCGAGACCCATGAACTCACGGTCCCCAAGCCCAAGTTGTGGGACATCGAGACCCCGGACCACCGCTACACCCTGGAGACCGAACTGCGGGTGGCGGGCCGGACGGTCGACACGTACCGCACCCCCTTCGGCATCCGCACCTACCGCTTCGACCCGGACGAGGGCTTCTCGCTCAACGGCGTCCACACCAAGATCAAGGGCGTCGACCTCCACCACGACCAGGGCGCCCTCGGCTCCGCGATCAGCCTCGACGCCGTACGCAGGCAGTTGAGCATCATGAAGTCGATGGGCGTCAACGCCTTCCGCACCTCCCACAACCCGCCATCGCCCCAAATCATCCAGGCCTGCGAGGAGTTGGGCATCGTGATGATGGTCGAGGCCTTCGACTGCTGGCACACCGGCAAGACGACCTACGACTACCACCGGTTCTTCGACGACTGGTGCGAGCGGGACGCCACCGAGATGGTCCTCGCCGCGCGCAACTCGCCCGCCGTGGTGCTGTGGTCCATCGGCAACGAGATCCCGGACTCCACCGCCACCGCCGGACTGGCGATGGCCGACCGCATCATCGGCGCGATCAAGGCGGCGGACGACACCCGGCCGGTGGTCATCGGCTCGAACAAGTACCACGGGGTGCCCGCCAAGGGCTCCGCGGCCGACCTCATGCTCGCCAAGCTCGACGGACTCGGCCTCAACTACAACACCGCCAAGTCGGTCGACGCTCTGCACGCGGCCTATCCGAACCTGTTCCTCTTCGAGTCCGAGTCCTCCTCGGAGACCTCGACACGCGGCGCCTACCAGGAGCCGGAGCACCTGAACACGGGCGAGAACTACACCCCGGGCAGACGCGACACGTCCTCGTACGACAACAACCTCGCCTCCTGGACGATGAGCGGCGAGTACGGCCACAAGAAAGACCGGGACCGCAAGTGGTTCGCGGGCCAGTTCCTGTGGTCCGGCATCGACTACATCGGGGAACCGACGCCGTACGACGTCTTCCCGGTCAAGGCGTCCTTCTTCGGCGCGGTCGACACAGCCGGCTTCCCGAAGGACATGTACCACCTCTTCCGCAGCCAGTGGGTGGACGAGCCCATGGTCCATCTGGTGCCGATGAGCTGGAACCACCAGCCGGGCGACACGGTCGAGGTCTGGGCCTACGCCAACGTCGACACCGTCGAGCTGTTCCTCAACGGAAAGTCCCTGGGGACAAGGGAGTTCGACACCAAGAAGACCACCGACGGCCGCACCTACCTGGAGACCACCGAGGCCACCGGCGACGACAAGACCTTCACCACCGGCCCCTACCCGGGCAGTTACACCAGCCCGAACGGCAGCGCGGGCAAACTCCACCTGACCTGGAAAGTCCCGTACGAGCCGGGCGAGTTGAAGGTGGTGGCGAGCAGCGGAGGCAAGGCGGTCGCCTCGGACGTGCTGCGGACGGCGGGTCCCGCGCACGCCGTGCGCCTCACGGCCGACCGCAAGTCCCTTGCCGCCGACGGGCGTTCACTGGTCTTCGTGACGGCCGAGGTCGTCGACGCCCACGGTGTCGTCCTGCCCGACGCGGAGGATCTGATCGCCTTCGAGGTGAAGGGCGGATCCCTGGCCGGGCTCGACAACGGCCGTGAGGAGAGCGCCGAGCGCTACCAGGCGAGCACCCGAACCGCCTTCCACGGCAAGGCACTTGCGATCGTGCGATCCGGTACGAAGGCGGGCTCACTGAAGGTGACGGCGCGGGTGGACGGGCTGCGGAGCGGCACGGTGACGGTACGGACGACACCGGGCCGGGACGCGGCCACGACTTCGGCGCCGCGTTTCGAGGCCGACTATCCCGCGCCGCTCAACTACCCCTACGCCGACGCGAGTTACTCGGGCCGACCCGACACGCTCCCCGCAGTCATGCTCGACGGTGACCCGGCGACCGGCTGGTCCAACGCCTTCGCGAAGTCGGCCACGGCCCTGCTGCCGGCGTTCAGTGGTGCGCGTGCGGAGGACTGGGTGTCCGTGGACTGGGGGAGGGGGCGGTCCTTCGACCGGGTGGAGGTGTCGTTCACCGTGGACGCGACGCACAGCCTGCCCGCGGCGGTGACGGTGGCGGTGTGGGACGGTCGCGCGTGGGCGCCGGTCGAGGGGACGGCCGTCGACTGGGCAACCGCTTCGGACGCCCCGACCGTCGTCACCTTCGGCGCCGTGCGCGGATCGCGGGTGCGGCTGACGCTGAGGAGTGCTCACCCCGGGACGGCTCAAGGGGCCTTCCGGATCAGCAAGTTGGAGTCACCGGCCGGGTAGGGAACCCGATCACGGTCCGGACGGGAATCTGGCCTGTCCGGACCGTTGACGGGATGTCATGTCTCGAACAGCATGGCCTGCGTCCACAGAAATGGGAGCGCTCCCGCGTCCGTGAGGGGCTCAGACGTGAAACGACGCAGCACGACCCTGCTCGCCGCCACCGCCCTCCTCGCGGCGGCGCTCACCACCCTGCCGGCCGGCCCGGCCGGGGCCGACGAGGTCGAGCAGGTCAGGAACGGCACCTTCGACGCCACCACCGAACCCTGGTGGACGACGAGCAACGTCACCGGCGGCCTGTCCGACGGACAGCTCTGCGCGGACGTGCCGGGCGGCACGACGAACCGCTGGGACGCGGCCGTCGGCCAGAACGACATCACGCTGGTGAAGGGCGAGTCGTACAAGTTCGCCTTCACGGCGTCCGGTTCGCCCGAGGGGCAGGTGGCGCGGGCGATCGTCGGGCTGTCGGTGGCGCCGTACGACACCTACTACGAGGTCAGTCCCGAGCTGAGCGGGTCGGGCAACTCCTATGCGTACACGTTCACTTCACCCGTCGACACCACGCAGGGGCAGGTCGCCTTCCAACTCGGCGGCGGCACGGACGCCTGGCACTTCTGCATGGACGACGTGTCGCTGTTGGGCGGGGTGCCGCCGGAGGTGTACGAGCCGGACACCGGGCCGCGGGTGCGGGTGAACCAGGTCGCCTATCTGCCCGGTGGGCCGAAGAACGCGACGCTGGTGACCGCGTCCACGTCCGTGCTGCCCTGGGAGTTGAGGAACGCGGCGGGTGCGGTGGTCGCACACGGGCGGACCGTGCCGCGCGGCACCGATACGGCCTCCGGGCAGAACGTCCAGTCGATCGACTTCGGCTCGTATCGGGGGCGCGGCGAGGGCTTCACGCTGGTGGCGGACGGGGAGACGAGCCGCCCGTTCGACATCGGGACGGCCGCGTACGAACAGTTGCGCCTCGATTCGCTGAAGTACTACTACACGCAGCGCAGCGGCATCGGGATACGCGACGACCTGCGCCCCGGCTACGCCCGCCCGGCCGGTCACCTGAACGTCGCCCCCAACCAGGGCGATGCCGACGTGCCCTGCCAACCCGGGCTGTGCGACTACACACTTGACGTGACCGGCGGCTGGTACGACGCGGGGGACCACGGCAAGTACGTCGTCAACGGCGGTATCTCCACCTGGGAGTTGCTCAGCACCTACGAGCGCTCACGCCTGGCCCGCACCGGTCAGCCGGCGAAGCTGCGTGACGGGACACTCGCCATCCCGGAGAGCGGCAACAAGGTGCCGGACGTGCTCGACGAGGCCCGCTGGGAACTGGAGTTCCTGCTCAGGATGCAGGTACCGGACGGCCGGCCGCTGGCCGGAATGGCGCACGACAAGGTCCACGACGAACAGTGGACGGGGCTCCCGCTGCTCCCGAGCCAGGACCCCCAGAAACGTGAACTGCACGCGCCGACCACCCAGGCGACGCTCAACCTGGCGGCTGCGGCGGCGCAGGCGGCACGTCTGTACCGGCCCTACGACCGGGAGTTCGCGGCGAAGTCCCTGGCCGCGGCGAGGAAGGCGTGGGCGGCGGCGGTCGCGCACCCCTCGGTGTACCCGGACCCGAACGACGGCATCGGCGGTGGCGCGTACCCCGACGACAACGCGACCGACGAGTTCTACTGGGCGGCGGCGGAGTTGTATCTCACCACGGGAGAACGGCAGTTCGCGGACTACATCGTCAACTCCCCTCTCAACACGGCCGACATCTTCGGCAGCCTCGGCTTCGACTGGGCGCGCACGGCGGCACTGGGCCGACTCGACCTCGCGACGGTCCCCAGCCGTCTGCCCGGCCGGGACAAGGTGCGCCGCTCCGTGATCGAGGGCGCGAACACCTACCTGACCACACTGCGAACCCAGCCGTACGGCATGCCGTACGCGCCGCCCGGCAACCTCTACGACTGGGGCTCCAACAGCCAGATCCTCAACAACGCGCACGTCATCGCCACCGCGTACGATCTCACCGGTGCCGCGAAATACCGTGACGGCGCACTCCAGAGCATGGACTACATCCTCGGCCGCAACGCCCTCAACATGTCGTACGTCACCGGCTACGGCGAGGCCAACTCCCATAACGAGCACAGCCGTTGGTACGCCCACGAACTCGACCCGAACCTCCCGAACCCGCCGCGGGGGACCCTGGCCGGTGGCGCGAACTCATCCATCCAGGACCCCTATGCGCAGAGCAAACTCACTGGCTGCGTAGGGCAGTTCTGCTACATCGACGACATCCAGTCGTGGTCGACCAACGAGACGGCGGTGAACTGGAACGCGGCGTTGGCGTGGATGGCCTCGTTCGCGGCGGATCAGGGATGATCTCCGGATGAGCAGATTCGCCCAGGTCGTCGTGCTGGCCCCGCTCGCGCGCGAAGTGATGGAACCGCTGACCCGGGACGATCCGGAGCGCACCTGGCGTGGCCCTGGAGTCGCTCCCGTGGGCCTGGCCGGAGAGCGGCCAGGTGCTGATCCGTGACGAGGACGACGAGTGCTTCGGACTGTGGATGCTCCATGACGGAAAGCTGGTGGAGATACCCCTCCCGCGTACTCGGCGCTTCCACCAACCGGCCCCGCCCACACCGGGATCCGCGGGAGGCCTGGTAATGGGCGCTAGGGCTCGCGCTCCACGAGTTCCCTCGGTTGCTTGTGCGCGGTGAGTGTGTGGAGTTCGGCCCGGCTGAGCGGCCGGTGCAGCTCCACGTACTCGCCGTGCGGCAGGCGCTTGATCACGCCCGTCTCGCGGCCGTGCAACACCAGCTCCGCGTCCCGGAGTTGGAGGCCCAGGCAGATGCGGCGGGTCACGACGAAGGCGAGTGCCGGTACGACGAACACCGCCACCCGCACCGCCCATGTCACCGTGTTGATCGACAGGTGGAGACGGGTCGCCACGATGTCGTTGCCGCCACCGGCCAGGAGGACCAGGTAGAGGCTGATCCAGGCCACGCCGATGCCGGTGCGGGTGGGGCGGTTGCGGGGGCGGTCCAGCAGGTGGTGTTCGCGTTTGTCGCCGGTCCGCCAGGACTCCAGGAACGGGTACACGCCGATGAAGACCAGGAGGAGGGGGAAGACGACGATGGGGATGAGTACGCCCAGCACCAACGTGTGGCCCCACAACGTGACTTCCCAGCCCGGCATGACCCGCACCAGCCCCTCCGCGAAGCCCAGGTACCAGTCCGGCTGGGCCCCCGTCGAGACCTGGTCGGCGCGGTAAGGGCCGTAGGACCAGACCGGGTTGATCGAGGCCACCGCCGCGAGGAGGGTGAGGGCGCCGAAGACCAGGAAGAAGAAGCCGCCCGCCTTCGCGAGGTAGACCGGCATGAACGGGGTGCCCACGACGTTGCGTTCGGTGCGGCCGGGGCCCGCGAACTGGGTGTGCTTGTGGTAGACGACCAGCAGGAGGTGGACGACCACAAGTGCCGCCATGATGCCGGGGATCAGCAGGACGTGGAGTGAGTAGAAGCGGGACACGATGTCGTGTCCGGGGTACTCGCCGCCGAACAGGAACATCGAGAGGTACGTCCCGACGATCGGGACCGACAGCAGCGCGCCGTCCACGAAGCGCATGCCCGTGCCCGACAGCAGGTCGTCCGGGAGCGAGTAGCCGAAGAGTCCCTCGAACAGGCCGAGGAACAACAAGGTCCAGCCGAAGAGCCAGTTGAGCTCGCGCGGCTTGCGGAACGAACCCGTGAAGAAGTGCCGCATCATGTGCGTCAGCATCGCGGCGATGAACACCAGCGCCGCCCAGTGGTGCAACTGCCGGACCAGCAGCCCGCCCCGCACGTCGAAGCTGAGGTGCAGCGTCGAGGCGTAGGCGTCGGACATGCGGATGCCGTTCAGGGGGACGTAACTGCCGTGGTACGTCACCTCGTTCATCGACGGGTGGAAGAACAGGGTGAGGTAGACGCCCGTGAGGATCAGCACCACGAAGCTGTAGAGGCAGATCTCGCCGAGCAGGAACGACCAGTGGTCCGGGAACACCTTCCGCAGATACTGCTTGCCGAGGGTGTGGATGCCGAGGCGGCCGTCGAACCAGTCGGCGACGCGTTCGCCCCGCGAGGGGTCCGGGGTGCCGGTCACTGGTCGTCCTCCTCGTCGTCCTTGTGCACGTGCGTGAGCTTCTCGGGGTTGGTCACGATGTAGACCCCGGACACCTGGTCGCCCTCGGGCGTGAGGTCCATGACCATCACCGCGTACGGCGAGTCGCCCTCGAACAGCACGGCCGCGTCGTCGCCGTTGACGCGCCGGTAGCGCAGCTCCAGGTCCTGGGGGCCGCGGCGCCGGGCCGCGAACGAGTTGATGAGGCGGACCGCCTTGTCCCGCCCGTGCACCGGGCGCAGTCCCGCCGGCTTCCGGTTGCCCCCGCTGTCGGTCCACACCGTGACGTCCGGCGCGAGGATCTCCATCAGCGAGGCGATGTCCCCACCGATCGCGGCCCGCACGAACCGCTCGGTCGCCTCCCGCCGCACCCGGGGATGCGCCTCGTACAGCGGCCGCCGCGCGTGCACATGGGCCCGCGCCCGGTGCGCGAGCTGCCGTACGGCCGCCGGCGTGCGGTCGATGATGTCCGCGATCTCGGTGTGGGCGTACCCGAAGACCTCGTTGAGGACGAAGACCGCGCGCTCCAGCGGGGTGAGTGATTCCAGGACGACCAGCATCGCCATCGAGACCGACTCGGCGCGCAGGGCGGGGTCCACAGGATCGTCGTCGGAGGGCTGGTCGACCAACGGCTCCGGCAGCCACGGGCCTACGTACGTCTCGCGGCGGCGGGTGATCGTGGCGCGGCGCTGGAGCGCGTGGTTGACGGCGATGCGGACGAGATAGGCGCGCTGGTTGGTGATCGTGTCGAGCGGGGAGCGCCGGGCGCGCGACGTCCAGGAGAGCCAGCTCTCCTGGAGGACGTCGTCGGTGTCGGCGACGCTGCCCAGCATGTTGTAGACGAGGCCGAACAGCAGCTCCCGATGGTCCATGAAGACGGTGGTCGCCTCGTCGGTGACAGCGATCCCGGAGATCTCGGACATGTATGCGCCTCCCCAGTGGCGTGCTCACTACTGCGAGGGGTGGCGGGGGTCGGAATGTGACAGCCGACGGCCTGAATGTGACGTAGGTCTCGGGAGATTCGCGCGGTGTCACACCCGTCGGCCGGTCGGCCCTCTTGAACCCGAGTCCGGCGTGCGGTCGGACGCTTAGCCGGATGTTCGGATGTAAGGAGTCGGCATCGTGTTCAAGAAGTGGCACGGCAACCCCTGGGCGATCCTCATCACGCTCTCGCTCGGGTTCTTCATGACCCTTCTCGACCTGACGATCGTGAACATCGCGATCCCGCAGCTCGGCGAGGACCTCGGCGCGTCCCTGGACGAGATCCTGTGGATCGTCAACGCCTACACGCTGGCGCTGGCCGTCCTGTTGATCACCGGTGGACGCCTCGGCGACCTGCGCGGCAAACGGAACCTGTTCGCCGCCGGAGTCACCGTCTTCACCCTGGCCAGCCTCGCCTGCGGTCTCGCGCAGGACCCGGCCCAACTCATCGGGTTCCGCGCGGTGCAGGGGCTGGGCGCGGCGCTGCTGATGCCGCAGACCCTGTCGATCATCGCCGAGGTGTTCCCGGCCGACCGGCGCGGGGTCGCGATGGGCATCTGGGGCGCGGTGGCGGGGGTGTCCGGCGCGCTCGGCCCGATCCTCGGCGGGGTGCTCATCACCCATCTGTCCTGGCGCTGGATCTTCTTCGTGAACCTGCCGATCGGCGCGCTGGTGCTCGTCCTCACCATGGCGATCATCCCGGGCGCCCGGCGCACGGTACGGCGCCGCTTCGACACCCTGGGCGTCACCCTCGCCTCAACTGCCCTGTTCTGCCTGGCGTTTGGGCTGACCGAGGGGCAGCGGTACGACTGGAACGCCTGGATCTGGAGCCTGTTCGGCGCGGCCGTCGTCCTCTTCGCCGCGTTCCTGTTGCACGAGCGCGGACAGCAGAACGGCGAACCCCTGGTCCCCTTCTCGCTGTTCAAGGACCGCGACTTCAGCCTCATCAACTTCGTCGGCGTCACCGTGTCGTTCGGCGTGGTCGGGATGTTCCTGACGCTGACGATCTATCTGCAGTCCGTGCTCGGCTTCAGTGCGCAGAAGGCGGGGCTCGTGCTGTTGCCGGTGGCGCTCGGCTCGTTCGTCATGGCCGGGCCCGCGGGGGCGCTCGCGGACAGGGTCGGCGGCAAGTTCATCCTGATGGGTGGGTTGCTGGCCTGGGCGGGCGGACTGGTGTGGGTCGTCGGTGTCGCGGACGTCGGTACGGGGTGGTTGACGATCGCGTTCCCGTTGTTCCTCACGGGGTTGGGGGTCGGCTGCACCTTCGCCCCGATGGCCACGGAGGTGATGCGGAACGTCCCGCCCCGGCTCGCGGGTGCCGCGTCCGGCGTCACCAACGCGCTCCGGCAGGTCGGTTCGGTGCTTGCCGGTGCGGTGATCGGAGCCGTGCTTCAGGCACAACTCGCCTCTTCCCTGACCGAGCAGGCACGGGCTCGGGCCGGTCAACTCCCCGTTGCCTACCGGGAGTCGTTCGTCGCCGCGTTCTCGAAGGCGGAGTCCGATGTCGGTGCCGGGCAGCAGGGGGGTGCGCCGGGTGGGGTTCCGCGTGGGGTTGCCGAGCGGATGCGGGTGCTTGGTGGTGAGGTGTTCGGGCACGGGTTCGTCCATGCGATGGGGCCCGCCGTGTATGTCGCCGTCGCTGTCCTGTTGGCCGGTGCGGTCGCTTGTCTTGCCGTACGACGACACCGTGGGCCGTCCGGCAATCCGCATGCCTTGCCCATGTCCGAGCCGGAGTTGGAGGAAGCCGCGCGATGACTAGCGGTGGCTGGGGGCTTTGGGGTACCTAGTCTGCTGCGGGCCGGTGGGGGCTTGGCGCGCAGTTCCCCGCGCCCCTGAAAGCGGACCCGGCTTCGCCGGTCCGCTTTCAGGGGCGCTGTCCTGCAACGGAGTTCATCAGTCGCCCTCACGTCGCATCGTGGAACACCAACCCCAACGCGTGACGCCTGCCGGAGCGTACGGTGCTCACCCCGTGTCGCATCGCCCCGGCCGACCAGCCGCGCTTCGTCCGTACCGGGCGGTCCCGCGTCGTGAAGACCAGGCCGTGGCCCTGTTGGAGCGGGGTCGCGGTGGCCCGGGACTGGGCGCGGGCCCGTTGCTCGACCATCAGGAACTCGCCGCCCGTGTAGTCGGTGCCGTACTCGTCGAGGCCGATCACGACCTGGAGCGGGAAGACCGACTCGCCGAAGACATCGCGGTGGAGGGCGTTCCAGTCGCCCTCGCCGTAGCGGAGCAGGATCTGGGCCGAACGGTCCTGGCCGGAGGCATGGCAGCGGGCCAGCCACTCGTCCAGGTCGTCCGGCCAGGGGGACGGGCGGTTCAGGCGGGCCGCCCAGTCCCGGGCGATGGGGAGCAGGCGTGGGTAGAGCGCGGCGCGCAGGGCGGCGACCGGTGCGGGCAGGGCGTGGGTGAAGTAGCGGTACTCGCCGGAGCCGAAGCGGTGGCGGGCCATGTCGACGGTGGTGCGGAACAGTTCCGGCTTCTTGTACAGCGCGGCCAGGTCGCGGCACTCGGCGGGTGTCAGCAGTCGAGCGGTCGGCGCGCTGCCGTACAGGTCCAACTCCTCTGCCAGAGCTGACCAGTTGGTGCCATCCATGACGACTTCCTTCGTATCCCTGTGGTCCGTCAGCCGAGCATCGGCTGCAACGCGCCCTCGTGGGTGAGTAGTTGGACCTTGCGTTGGACCCCGCCGGCATAACCCCGCATCGAGCCGTCCACGCCGATCACCCGATGGCACGGGCGCACCAGCAGGAGCGGGTTCGCGCCCAGGGCCGCGCCCAGTGCGCGGACTTCGGCGCGTGGAACGCCCAGGCGCTCGGCGAGGGCGCCGTACGTCGTCGTGGTGCCGTACGGGACGTCGTCGAGGGCCTGCCAGACCCGCTGCTGGAACTCCGTTCCCTCGGCGGCGAGGGGGAGTTGGAAGTGGGTGAGGTGTCCGGCGAAGTACGCGGACAGTTGGCGGGTGGCCTCGGCGAAGGCCTGGTCGTCGCGTTCCCAGTCGGCACCGATGGCCGGGTGGTCCGGCATGGTCAGGGAGGTGAGGGTGGTGCCGTCGGGCGACTTCTCGCCGGTCAGGAGCAGCTCGCCCACGGGGCTGTCGGTGAGTGTGTAGATGGTGGTCATGGGAATGAGTCTGCTCCGGAAACGTGGCTGGGACCGGCGGGATTCGGACATGGAGCTGAGGCCCGCTCGGTACCGTCGGGCGTAGCTCTTGACCTGGGGGTATTTACGGGTAAGTACCCGAGCGGTACCGTGTTGGCATGCCAGCTCTCAACGTGGAGTTCAGCGACCGCGAGCTAGAGGACCTGCGGCAGATCGCCAAGGAGCGCGGTACGTCGATGAAGGCTCTGGTGCGTGAGGCGGCCGCGGCCGACATAGCTCGCCACCGGGCGCTGCAGGAGGGTGCCGAGGCCTTCCGCCGGTTCTTCGCCACGCACGCCGACGAGTTCGCCGCCGCGTTCCCCGACGACGAACGGGCGGCCAAGGGCGAGGGGCGGGTCGCCTGACGCATGCCCGTCACTCCGGTCATCCATATCGACGTGCCCTGGCTGCTCCAGCGCCATGAGGAAGTCCTGCCGGACCAGCCCACCATCAACGACTTCTCGGCGTTAGTGGCGGCTGTCGCCCGACACCGCGTCGACCCGCCCCGCCTCGGCATCGACTCCGACCCGGCCTGGCGGGCCACCGCCCTCCTGCACACCCTCGCCCTGCTCAAGCCACTGCCCTCGGCCAACGCCCGCTTCGCCTGCGCCACGGCCGTCGCCTACATGTTCGTCAGCGGCGTCGGCATCGATCCGCCCTACGGCGCCCTCGTCGACCTCGCCCGCGACCTGATCTCCGGCAAGACGGATGTCTACGGCGCGGCGGACCGGCTGCGCTCCTGGCAGATCTGAGAGGCGGATCTGAGAGGCAGGCCTGACAGGTAGGTCCGTCTAGCGGTCTCCGTCGAGGCGGGCGATCTCGTCGCGCCCAAGCGGGGTTCCCTGCGGGGGCGCTTCGCTGGACGCGGGCCGGGTGTCGCCTTGGCGGGGTGTTTCGTCTGCCGCGGCCCGGGTGTCGCTTTGGCGGGGCTCCTCGCCGGCCGCGGTTCGCCGGTTGTCCTGAGGGGAGGGCTCGCGTTCGGCTGGCCGTAGGTTTCTCGCGGAGGGTGTTTCGTCTGCCGCGGGCCAGGTGTCGCTGTGGCGGGGTGCTTCGCCGGTCGTGGTTCGCCGGTCGTCCCGAGTGGAGGGCTCGCGCGCGGCCGGCCGTAGGTTTCTCGCCGAGGGCGCTTCGTCTGCCGCGGCCCGGGTGTCGCCTTGGCGGGGCTCCTCGCCGGACGCCGTTCGCCGGTCGCCTCGACGGGAGGGCTCGCCGCCCGCTGCCCGTAGGTTTTGCTCGGAGGGCGTCTCGTCGGACGCGGTCCGTGAATCCTCCCGCCAGGGGGTCGTGCCGGACGCCGTCAGGCTGCCCAGCAGCCCCAGCAGTTCCGCGCTGCGGCTGCCCGGCTCGGCGTGGAAGACGACCACGCTCAACGCGTTCGTACCCGGGATCTCGAACTTGTTCGACCGCAGCTCGAAGTCACCGACGAGCGGGTGGGTGAGGAGACTGGTCCGGCCGAGCATGGGCCGTACCTCGTGGCGGCTCCACAGCAGCCGGAAGCGGTCACTGCGCACGGAGAGCTCGCCCACCAGCTCCACCAGCCGGGGTTCGTCGACGTCGGGGCCGATGTGGCCGCGCAGGGTCGCCACGCCCTCGGCGGTCAACTCCTCCCAGTCGCGGCGCAGTTCACGCTCGGCGGGGTCGAGGAACACCGCCCGGAGGAGGTTCACGCCCGGCGTGTAGTTCGGGGACAGTGCCCGGCACAGCGCGTTGGCCGCGAGGCAGTCCGTGAACCGGTTCTGCACATACGCCGGGTGGCCGGACCAGGTGTCCAGCAGTTCGCGGACGCTCACCGGTACCGCCTCGGGCCGTCTGACCCGCCGGCGGGACACGGCCGGCCGCTCCGGCTGCGCGAGGCTCAGCAGATGGGCGGTCGCGGAGGCGTCCAGGCGCAGCACCCGGGCCAGCGCCTCCAGGACCTGCGCGGACGGGTTGCGGTCGCGGCCCTGCTCCAGCCGCAGGTAGTAGTCGGAGCTGATACCGGCCAGCAGGGCGACCTCCTCCCGGCGCAGCCCCGGCACCCGGCGCAGCCCGCCGCCGTTCAGGCCCACGTCCTCGGGCCGGACCCGCTCCCGGCGGGCCCGCAGAAACTCCCCGAGCGCGTTCATGCTGTCCACACCCACCACCGTAGGTCCGAATCCGCAGGGGTGCGTGTCCCTGTCACTACCAGGAACATCCGGGTACTGCCTGCCCGGCCGGGACAGGCACAGAGTCGATGGCAGGAAGCAGCACGCATCACCCATCGAAAGGCGCGCCATCATGGCCGACACCGTCTCCGGCGGCACCCTCACCCTCGCCGAGGGCCTCACCCTCACCCGCATGGGATACGGCGCCATGCAGCTCGCCGGCCCCCACGTCTTCGGCCCGCCGAAGGACCGCACCGAGGCGGTGGCCGTCCTCCGGGAGGCCGTCGAGCGGGGCATCACCCACATCGACACCAGCGACTTCTACGGCCCCGTCGTCGTCAACGAGATCATCCGGGAGGCCCTCCACCCCTACCCGGACGACCTGCGCATCGTGACCAAGGTCGGCGCCCGGCGCGGTCCCGACGGCGGCTGGATCATGTCCCGGCACCCCGAGGACCTGAAGGCGCAGGTCTACGACAACCTCCGCAACCTCGGGCTCGACGCGCTCGACGTGGTGAACCTGCGGGTCGGTACCGATCACGGCGCCTACGAGGAGTCGATCGGGGAGGAGTTCGGGGCGCTCGCCGAACTGCGGAAGGCCGGGCTGATCCGGCACCTCGGGGTGAGCACCGTCTCCGCCGCCCAACTGGCCGAGGCACAGGCCATCGCGCCGGTCGTCACCGTGCAGAACCTGTACAACCTGGCCAGCCGGGAGGACGACGCCCTCGTCGAGCGGTGTGCCGCGGAGAACATCGCGTTCGCCGCGTACTTCCCGCTCGGCGGCTTCACCCCGCTGCAGTCGCGGACCCTGTCCGAGGTGGCCGCGCGGCTGGACACCTCGGCCCAACAGGTCGCCCTCGCTTGGCTGTTGCAGCGGTCGGCCACCACCGTCCTGATCCCCGGCACCTCCTCCCGCGCGCATCTGCGGGACAACATCGCCGCCGCGGACCTGGTGCTGCCCGCCGACGCGATCGCCGAACTCGACACCATCGGTGGGGCCGCGGCCTGATGCGGGGGAGGGCGGGGGTGGGCCGCCCCCGCCCTCGGGGCCGCCGACCGAGGGCGGGAGGAGCAGGGTCGGCGGCCGTTTGGCGCGGGAGAGCCGCCGTCCAGCGCGTGGCCTCCGAGAAGGGCCGAACCCAGTGGACCGCGGTGAGCCGTGTGCCGGGAGCGTGCGTGACGCACCGGCGTGTGCGCATGGTTCACACGGGGCGCATGGAAAGTCGAAAGCCGCTGCTGGTGAACCGAGTTGTCACCGTATCTGACTTTCTTTCAATGGTATGGAAGTTACCCAAGTGCCTTGTTGGGTCGAGTGGGTTGTGCAAGGGTGAAACACCCGCGCGGGGGCGAATGTCCAGGGCTCATTGGCCTGTTGATGAACCGAATCCGAGGAATCCACTCCGTGTCCATCCCGCATCCCCCTCGTCCTCCTTACCCGCCGCCGGACGGCGGGGCCCCCGAGGAATCCGACGAGACCCTGGCCGCACGGCTGCGGGGCCGTCCGGAGGGCGAGGCCGCTCATTCCGTCGCGCTGCTCATGGCGCGGCACTGGCGGCCGGTCGAGGATTACGCGGGCATCTGTCTCGCCGCCGAGGGGACCGTGCCCGCCATGGCCGCGGCGGCCGCCTTCCACCGGGTGTTCGACCGGCTGACGCTCGGCGAACACGGTGTGGCGCTGCGGCCCCGGCTGCTGCTGACCGTGCGCGACACGATCCGGGAGTGGTCGACGGAAGAGCGGATATCCAGTGTTGTTCCCGACCTGGAGAATCCGTCCGGGGGCCGCGCCATGCGCGCCGCGAAGTCCATGACGCCCGAAAATCGCAAGCTCGCCGAGCGGTCTTTCCAGACTCTTCCGCCGTTCGCCCAGTGTCTGCTGTGGCACACCGAGGTCGAGGCCGAGTCGATAACCGTGCCCGCGGCCCTGCTCGGCATGGATACCGACAACGCGTCGGCCGCTCTCCAGCAGGCGCACGAAAAATTCCGCGAAGGCTGTGTACGCGCCCACCGGGAACTCGCGCCGACCCAGGATTGCCGCTTCTACAACCGCCTCCTCGACGTCCCGATTCGGCGCGGTGGCGGACTGCTGCCTGATGTCCAGCAGCATCTCGCCCAGTGCCGTCACTGCCGTTTCGCCGCCGAACAACTCAGCTATTTCGAAGGCGGGTTGGGCGTCCTCCTCACCGAGGCCGTGCTCGGCTGGGGAGCCCGCCCCTACCTCGCGTCGCGTCCCGGCCGTGCCGGTCGCGACGCGCGGACGAGGACCGCCTCCCGGCACGGCGGACACACCGGCGGCAGCACGGGGCGGCACCGGCTGCTGTCCCGGATCCCCGCACCCGGCCGCCGTCTCGTGGACGCGGCGCGGTCGGCCCGGTCGGAACGGTCGTCCCGATCGCTGTTCGTCGGCGTCGGCCTGATCGGTGCCGGGGTCCTCGCGGCGGTGCTCGCCGTCGTCCTGTGGCCGGACAACGGCGGTGGCGCCGACGGTCCCGTCGCCTCCAGCACCTCGAACAGCGGCTCCGGACACGCGTCGTCGTCGGCACCCGGCACGGCCCGGCTCCCCACCGCACCCCAGCAGACGCGGCTGCACAACGCCGCCGCCGACCTGTGCCTCGACATCCAGGGCACCGCGAAGGCCGGCGCCGGCGTCGTCCTGGCGGTGTGCTCGTCCGCCGGGACCCAGGAGTGGTCGTACGACACCGACGGGCTGCTGCGCAGTGTCGCGAGCCCGGGGCTGTGCCTGGACTCGCACGCGGACGCCGGTGTCGTCGTCCTCGGCACCTGCGCCGACGCGAAGTCCGAGCGCGGCAACGACGTCCGCTACGACCTCACCGTGCAGGGCGAGTTGCTGCCCCGCTGGAACTCGGAACTCGCGCTCACCTCCACCACCAAGGACCCGGGCGCCGACATCGTCCTCAAGGTCCGCGACGGCTCCACCGCACAGCGCTGGCTGACCGACTCGGTGACGGCCAGCCCCGGTTCACTGTCGATCGCCGGCACGGGAGCCCCGGCACCGCGCCCCGCGAAGATCGCGGACCGGCTCAACTGACCACATCGGACGGCGACGTGCCGGTCAGGTAACCGGCGGCGTTCGCTACGGCGGCCAGCGCGATCCGGAGCACCGTCTCCCGGGTCACACCGCCGACGTGCGGCGAGAGCACCACGTTCGGGGCCTTGAGCAGACGTAGGGCGGGGGTGGGTGGTTCGGGGTCGAAGACGTCCAGGCCGGCACCCGCGAGGGCCCCGGCTTCGAGAGCGTCCGCGAGGGCGTCCTGGTCGATCAGGGCGCCCCGCGCGGTGTTGATCACGAACGCGGTCGGCTTGAGCAGCGCGAGCCGCTCCGCGTCCAGGAGATGCCGGGTCTCGGCGGTGAGCGGTGCGTGCAGGGTGACGTAGTCGGAGAGGCGTAGCAACTCGTCGAGCGGGACGTGCCGGGCGCCGCCGAACCGTGCGGTCGTCTCCTCGGGGACGGGGCGTCGGCCGGCGTAGACGACGGTCATGTCGAACGCCGCCGCGCGGCGGGCCACTTGCTGCCCGATGGCGCCCAGTCCGACGATGCCGAGCGTCTTGCCGGACAGCTCGGTCAGGGAGCGTTGCAACCGGGGGAGCGCCCAGTCGCCCTCGACGAGTGCGGTGTGCGCCGGGACGAGTTGCTTGGCCAGCGCCAGCATGAGGGCGAAGGTCTGCTCGGCCACGTTCTGCGCCTCGGCACCGCTGGAACCGATCGTGCAGACGACGACCCCCTGGGCGCGGGCGGCCTCCAGGTCGACGTAGTCGAAGCCGTGACTCGCGCACTGCACCAGCTCCAACTCCGGTGCCGCGGCGAGGTGTTCGGCGCTCACCGGGGAGAGCGCGGTGATGACGACGTGCGCTGCGCGCAGAGCCTGCGGGTCCTCGTCGACGGTCTCGACGACGGTGACGTCCACCCCGTCGGGCAGCAGCGTCGCGAGTCCGGCACCCGCGGTTCGGCCGCCCATGTGGGGTGGGACGACGGCCAGGACGTTCTTCGTGGAGGGCATACGAAATCCTCGTCGGGGTGGGGAAGGCAGGCGGGTGTCCGTGCGGGCGTCAGGACCGGGTGGCCGACTCGACCAGTATCCGGGCCAGTTCACGCGGCCGGGAGAACATCGGCCAGTGGCCCGTGTCCATCCGGACCAGCTCCCAGCGCCCGCTCGCGACCAGTTCGTCCGCCGGGGCCGGCAACTCGTCGCCGTCGAGCAGACACTTGACGTAGGTGACCGGGAGATCGGCCAACGGGTGCGCCAGGACCGCCGGTTCGGTGAGCGTGGCACCCGGGTGCGGGGTCCCGTCGGCGACCATGCGGGCGATCTGCTCGTCCGTGAGGTCCTGGCCCGCGTAGTCGGACGGGTCCAGCGGCGGCCAGACTCCGCCGTTCTCGGCGACGGACTTCCTGACGTGGTCGCTCGGGAAGCCGTCCAGGGCCGACTCCCCGTCGACCGGCACGCCCGAATCGACGAACACCACCCGGGCCAGCCGGTCGCCGATCCGCTCCGCGGCTTGACCGACAGGTACACCAGAGCAACTGTGTCCGACCAGGACGACGTCCCGCAGGTCGAGGCGCTCGACCTCGTCGACGATGTCCTGGACATGGGTCTGCTGCCCGGCCGGAACCCCCTGCTTCTCCGCCAGCCCGGACAGGGTCAGCGCATACGCCTCGTGCCCCGCCGCGCGCAGCTCGGGCACCACCTCGTCCCACGCCCACGCACCGAGCCACGCGCCTGCCACCATCACGAACCGAGTCATGATCCCAACGTAACCGCCGGGTCTGACAACGACCTTCCGGAGGCGATCAGACCGCCCGCGCCACGGCCCGTACCGGCGCACCGTCCGCGCCCGGCAGCCGCAGCGGGAACAGGAACAGTTCCACGTCCGCGATGCCCACCAGCTGCTCCAGACCCGTGAGGTTCTCGGCGATCACCCCGCCCGCGCCGCACAGCACGCGATGGGCGGGCAGCCCGAAGTCGGCCGTCCCGTCGCCGGGTTGGGGCGTCGGATCGACACTCAGCGCGTCGACCGCGACCGTACGGACCCCTGCCGCGACGAGCGCCTCGGCCGCCTCCGGGGTGAGCCACGGGTGGGCGAGGTAGTGGTCGGTGCCCCAGTGCGCCGACCAGCCCGTGGCCAGCAGAACGAGGGACCCCGGCCTCAACTGCCGCAGCGCGGGCGCCAGTAGGTCGGGGGTGATCGGCGCGCGGTCCGGCAGCCCCCGTACGTCGGCCACCACCGCGTGCCCGGCGAAGCGCTCCAGGGGCAGTTCGTCGAGGCGGGGCCACGCGTCGTCCACGTGGTAAGGGGCGTCGACATGCGTGCCCGACTGCGAACCCATGTGCAGCTGAAGGACGTTGACGCCGTCCCGGGGTGCGCGCAGGGCGGGGGAGACCTCGACGGCCGGGTCACCGGGATACACGGGCATCCCGGTGACGACGGGCACCGACAGGTCGATCCAGGCCGACATCAGCCGGCCTCGGCGGCCACGGTGGGCGTCGCGGTCTGGGCGCCCGGGCCGGTGATCGGCGGCACCGGCACCTCGACGGTACGGGCCAGCCGAGCCCCCTCCGGCCCGTACGCGGCCCGGGGTTCGGGGAACAGCCGGAGCAGGCTCAGGAACAGCACGGCGGCCACGGCCAGTGACAGCGGGAGGCTGATGTCGACGCCGTTGGCCAGGTCGCCGAGCGGGCCGACGAACTGTCCCGGGATGTTCGTGAACAGCACACCGACGACGGCGGCCACCCACCAGGCGGTCATGCCGCGCCAGTTCCAGCCGTGCGAGAACCAGTAACGCCCGCCGCGCTGACGGCGGTTGAAGACCTGGAGCGCGTCCGGGTCGTACCAGCCGCGCCGGGTGTAGAAGCCCAGCATCATCACGACCATCCACGGTGTCGTACAGGTGATGATCATCGTGGCGAACGTGGAGATCGACTGGACGAGGTCGAAGCCGAAGCGCCCGACGAAGATGAACGCGATCGACAGCACACCGACGAGGAACGTCGCCTGCACCCGCGACAGGCGCGGGAACACCGACGAGAAGTCGAGCCCGGTGCCGTAGAGCGAGGTCGTGCCCGTCGACATGCCGCCGATCAGGGCCAGCAGACAGACCGGCAGGAAGAACCAGCTCGGCGAGATCGCGAGGAGTCCGCCCACGAAGTTCGGGGCGGCCGGGTCGACGTACTTGGGGGCCTTCGTGGCGATGATGCTCGCGGTCGCCAGGCCGAAGACGAACGGCAGCAGGGTCGCGATCTGGGAGAGGAACGCGGCGCCGATCACCTTGCGGCGCGGGGTGTTCGCCGGGATGTAGCGCGACCAGTCGCCGAGGAACGCGCCGAACGACACCGGGTTGGAGAGCACGATCAGGGCCGCGCCGATGAACGACGGCCAGAACAGCGACTGGGTCGCCGCGTCCGCCGAGGACGTGAAGACACCGGCGTACGACGGGTCGAAGTCACCGGCGAAGGCGATCGCGCCGAGCAGGAACAGGACCGTCGCGGACAGCACGGCGATCTTGTTCACGAACAGCATGAACCGGAAGCCGTAGACGCAGACCGCGAGGACCAGGACCGCGAACAGCGCGTACGCGACGATGTAAGAGAGCGTGCTCTGCTCCAGGCCGAACAGGCGGTGCGCGCCGCCGACCAGGGCGTCGCCTGAGCTCCACACCGAGATGGAGAAGAACGCGACGGCGGTGAGCAGGGACAGGAACGAGCCGACCACGCGGCCGTGCACGCCCAGGTGCGCGGAGGAGGCGACCGCGTTGTTCGTGCCGTTGACCGGGCCGAACACCGCCATCGGGCACAGGATCAGCGCGCCGACGACGACTCCCAGGAGCGTGGCCGCGAGGCCCTGCCAGAAGGAGAGGCCGAACAGGATCGGGAAGGCACCCAGCACGCAGGTGGAGAAGGTGTTGGCACCGCCGAACGCGACCCGGAACAGGTCGAGCGGGGTGGCGGTGCGGTCCGCGTCGGGGATGCGCTCGACGCCGTAGGTCTCGACCTCGGTCAGGGACTGGCTCGGCGCGGCGGGGGAGGGGGCGGGCTGCTCGGACGAGGGGGACAAGGGGGCTCCAGCGGGGGACGGCGGTGGAGCGCGTTGTAGCGCGGTGGCGGAGGGGACGGCCGTTCACGCGCGCGGGGTGGGCGGGATGAACGGATGCCGTCCTCAGGAGGTCTGCCGACGTTATGGCCGGCCGGGACACCCGCACCAGAGGACGGTTCATCCATCTTCCGTGCCGTGGGTGGAGGAATCATCCACCGCTGTTCCTATGCGGTGTCGCCCGGGGCGTCCTCCGGTTCGGCGTCGGGGCCCTGGGCGCGGACCCGTTGGACGTGTTCGAGGGAGTCGCGCAGTTCGCTGAGCCAGTCGTCGGTGTGGCGCTGGACGAGGCGGACGCACCAGGCGAGCGCGTCGCTGCGGCTGCGGGCCACGCCGGCGGCGATGAGGGTGTCGAGGACCTGGCGCTCGGGCTGGCGCAGCCGGGTCATGACGGGCGCGGCGATGTGCGTGAACAGGGACCGCTCCCCGGCGCACTCCACCCCCCACGAGACCTTCCTGCGGAACCGGTGCTCGGCCTCACGGGCGAGGGCGATCCGGGTATCCCGGGTGCGCTCGCGGAACTCCTGGACGCGGCCCTGGACGGCCGCCTCCTGCTCCGCGTCCGAGACGCCCTCGGCGAGCTTGGGCGCGGGGATGCGGCCGATGACGGTGACCTCCTCGCGGTCGACCGTGACCTCGACCAGCTCCTCGAACAGGTCGTCGGGCAGACGGCCGGTGAACCAGCCGCGAAGCTTCTCCTGCTGCTCTGTCGTAATCATGTAATGACGATTACTCGTGAGCAGAGCGAACGCAAGGGGCTGCGGCGGAGTGCGCCGAGAGCTGAAGCGGAATGTTTCGGGACTGTTTCAGGACGATTGGCGAGCACGGGTAAACCGGCCATCCGACCCGCTCCGACGATCAAGAACCCCATGGTTGCGGGGTTCGCACGTTCGAATTCTGTGACTTCGCGCCACTGATTCAACACGCAAGGTTACTGAAACCTGTGGGTGGGATGTGAGTTTCCGCGACGGACTCGGCAGAGTGGCGCCCGCCGGTCCGGCACCGACCGAGCGGGACCGGCACCACTTCGAACCGATCCGTTCGCGATCGGTTCGTGATCGATCTGTATCGAGCGGAAGGATGCACACAATGCGGAACACCGCGCGCTGGGCAGCGACCCTGGGTCTGACGGCCACCGCCGTCTGCGGACCCCTGACCGGGTCCGCCCTCGCCGCCCACGGAGCCGGCCCGGCCGCGCTCTACGCCCCCTCGGCCCTGGTGCTCACCATGGGCCACGGCGACGACGCCGCCCTCGCCACACCGGAACGCGCGGTGACCCTCACCTGCGCGCCCACCTCCTCCGGCACCCACCCGGCCGCCGCCGAGGCCTGCGCCGAACTGCGCGGCGTCGGGGGCGACTTCGACGCCCTCACGGCCCGGGACGACGTGCTCTGCAACAAGCTCTACCGCCCCGTCGTCGTCACCATCGACGGTGTCTGGCAGGGCAGGCGCGTCTCCTACGAGCGCGTCTTCTCCAACGAGTGCGTGAAGGACTCCTACGGACACGGAGGCGTCTTCACGTTCTGAGAGACCGGGACCGTGTGGTCTCCGTGAGCAACAGGGAGGGTCCGTAGCTGGGGAGTGCGTACCCCTGTCACGGAGTACCGCGGTCCCGCACCAGGGGCCGGCCGGGCGGTGTGGGGCCGCCCGAGCCGGCCCCTGTCATCGTTCCGGCCGCTCGTCCTGCGCGGGCAGCACGCGCAGCGGCGGAAAACGGCCGAGCAGCCCCGAGGCACGCAACAGCCGGTCGATGCGCGGCCCGTCGGAGACGATCTGCAGCCGCCCGCCCCGTTCCCTGGCCCGTCGTTCGGCCCGGCACAGCACGCGCAGCCCCGAGCAGTCGAAGAACTCGACGGGCCGCAGATCCACCAGCACGTCGGGCTCCTCGACCCCCGTCGCGGCGTCCAGATGTTCCACGACGAAGTCGGCCGTCGCCATGTCGATCTCGCCCGAGACCTCGACCACCGTAAAGCTGCCCCTGGACCGCGTACGGGCACAGGAGTTGGCCGCGGGACTGTCGCGTTCGTCCGCTTCCGCTGTCATGGCCGCTCCACCTCGGCACGGGGCGCATTCGGTCTCGGTAGTTACCCCGGAGGAGGCCCGAGCATCCCCGACACGCCGTCCGCAAGATCTGGTTCACTCGACATGGTGAACTTCTGTCAGAAAGGTTGACTTTCTGTCAATAGGGCAGTGAAGAGGGGCCGCCGTCTCCCTGTGGACGGCGGCCCCTCGGTCTGTGCGGCTCAGGCTCGGGCGGAGCCGGTCACATGTGGACGACCGGTGCGGCGTCCGCCTCCTGCTCCGGAACCCCGCGGCGGTAGAGCGCCAGCGCGATCAGCGTGCCCGCGGCGAAGAAGCCCGCCGACCACCAGAACGCGGTGGTGTAGCTCTCGATCGTCGCCTGCGCCTGGACCAGCTTGCTGGACGCGTCCTTCCCGGCCAGGTAGTCCGTCGCGGCGCTCGCGGCCAGGGTGTTCAGCAGCGCCGTACCGATCGAACCGCCCACCTGCTGCATGGCGTTGACCGTCGCCGAGGCGACACCCGCGTCCTCCGCGGCCACACCGCCCGTGGCGAGCTGCATCGCCGGTGGCATCACCATGCCGAGACCCGCGCCGATCACGATCAGCTGCGGCAGGACATGGGTCGCGTACGACGAGCTGGTCCCGATGTCGGTCAGCCAGGCCATGCCGACCATGGCGATGGCGAAGCCCAGCGGAATGATCACCTTCGGGCCGAGCCGCGGCACGAGCATCGTCGTGCCGATCTGCGCCATGACCATCAGCGCGCCGATCATCGGCAGGAACGCGACACCGGTCTTGGTGGGGCTGAAGCCGAGGTTCAGCTGGAGGTAGTAGGTGAGGAAGAGGAACACGCCGAACATGCCCGCACCGGTGATCAGCACAGCGAGGAACGAGGCGCCCCGGTTGCGGTCGAGCAGGATGCGCAGCGGCAGCAGCGGGTGCGCGGCGCGGTTCTGCCACCAGGCGAAGGCCGCGAGCAGCACGACGCCCACGATCAGGAAGCCCCAGGTCTGCGGTGAACTCCAGTCGTGCGTCTCGGCGTTGGAGAAACCGTAGACGAGGGAGAAGAGACCGCCGGCGACCAGGACCGTGCCCGGCACGTCCAGCTTGGAGCCCGCGGCGTCGCGGTGGTTGCTGAGCAGGACCCAGCCGCCCGCGAAGGCGACGAAGGCGATGACGACGTTCACGTAGAGCGTCCAGCGCCAGTCGAAGGCGTCGGTCAGTACACCGCCGAGCAGCAGACCCACCGCGCCGCCGGCGCCGGCGATGGCGCCGTAGACGCTGAAGGCCCGGGCGCGCTCACGGGCGTCGGTGAAGGTCGTGTTGAGCAGGGACAGAGCGGCCGGGGCGAGCAGTGCGCCCGCGACGCCCTGGAGGGCGCGTGCGGTGACCAGCATCTCGAAGCTGGTGGCGGCGCCGCCGAGCGCGGAGGCGGCGGCGAATCCGACGACACCGGCGAGGAAGGCGGTCTTGCGGCCGAACAGGTCGGCGATGCGGCCGCCGAGCAGCAGCAGGGAGGCGAACGCGAGGGCGTACGCGGTGACGATCCACTGCCGGTTGCCGTCGGAGAAGCCGAGGTCCTTCTGGGCCGACGGCAGGGCGATGTTCACGATGGTGGCGTCGAGGACCACCATCAACTGTGCGACGGCGACGATCGCGAGGATCCACCACCGCTTGGAGGACGCGGACTGCGCCTCCCCGGCACCCGACCGGGTGTCTTCGGTCAATGTCTTCTGGGACATCGGGAACCACTCCAGGGAAGTCGTTCGGGGTTTACCTAAATGTAAACGAAACGGTTTCGTACACATCGGAGAGTAGACCACTTTCTGCGAAACGGCAACGTTTCGCAGAGGGCGGGGAGCAGGCGTGCGCAGTGGCGTGTTCGAGGTCGATGGGGCCGGGCTGTACTACGAGGTGCGTGGCAGCGGCCCGGCGCTGTTGATGATCAGCGGGGCCGGGGGAGACGCCGGCTACTACTCCGGCATCGCCGAGACCCTTTCCGACGCATTCATGGTGATCTCGTACGACCGGCGCGGCAACTCGCGGAGTTCCGGCAGGTCGCAGACGCCGATGGAACTCGACGTGCAGGCCGCCGACGCCCGCGCGCTTGTCGACGGACTGGCCGGCGGTCGGGCCCTGGTCTTCGGCAACAGCGGCGGCGCGATCATCGGCCTCACGCTGGCCGCGCTGCACCCGGAGGTGATGGCGGGCCTCGTCGCCCATGAACCGCCCGCCGTGAACGTCCTGCCCGACGGCGACCCCGGCCGCGACTTCTTCGCCGACCTGGCCGCACTGTACGAGCGGGGCGGTGCATCCGCGGCGGGCCGCCGGTTCGCGGAGACGATCCGCGGCGAGGGAACGTACCGCTGGCCCGCCGACCTCTGGAAGCGGTTCCTCGGAAACCAGGACCACCTCTTCGGCACGGAGTGGCCCGGCTTCACCGCCTTCCGGCTCGACGAGACAGCGCTCAAGTCGGCCCCGTTTCCTGTCGTGTTGGGGGCGGGTGCGGAGGATCGCGGTACCTACTACGCCCTGCCGTCGATCGAGATCGCCCGCCGGATCGGCGTGCCGTGGGTCGAATTCCCCGGCATCCACATGGAGTTCCTGCGCAACCCGGCCCAATTCGCGGCTGCCGTACGGGTGTTGGCGACCGGGATGCACAGCCGCACCGGCGATGTCCCGCACCTCTGGCAGGGCGGCACCGCTCAGTGAGAACCGAGCAGCTCCGCGACCAGCACCCGCCGCAGCCAAGTCCGGTAGGCCTCCCGCGTCCAACCCCGGTGCCTGCGCAGGAGTTGATGCATGTGCGGTGAGGCGAGGGCGTAGAGCGTGTCGGCGGCGGTGCGCGCGTCGAGGCCCGGGCGGAGGGCTCCGCGCTCCTCAAGTGCCGTGGCCAGGGCCAGATGTACGCCGTAGGTCGCCTCGGCACCGGCGTCCGCCGACGCGCGCATGTCCGGGTCGGCGCCGGCCGCCTCGACGGTCACCATGATCAGGTCACCGGCCCGTTCCAGCAGGTCGGTCATCTGGTCGACGGCACGCCCGATCGCCCGCTCGGGATCGGGCTCGTCCCGGATCGCCCGGGTCTCGGGGCGCTCCGGTACGGCGACCGGCTCCTCGTCGCCGGCGAGCGTGACGCCCAGGGTGTGCCCGAACAGCGCGGCCTTGGTGGGGAACGCGTCGTACAGCGTGCGCTCGCCGACACCGGCCAGCGCCGCCACCTCCTTCATCCGCGTGCCCGTGTATCCGTTCTCTGTGAAGAGGCGGGCGGCTGCTTCCCGGATGCGGGTGCGGGTCGTCGCGGCCGCCTCGGCGCGCTTGGCCGAGCGGTAGGGCCTCTTCTGGTCGCTCTTCTGGTTGACGGGTTCGGGCATGGGGAGGAGTCTAGAGATAATCGGCGCAGTCGTACTGCGGTGAAATGAGCGAGGAGCGTGAGAGCCGTGCCGGAGCTCGCCGGAATCCACCACGTGAAGATGCCCGTCACCGACCTCGACCGCTCGCGGGACTGGTACGGCCGCGTCCTCGGCTTCAAGGTCACGCATGAGTTCCCGGACGCGGACGGAGTCGTGCGCGGGGTGGCGGGGGAGGTCCCGGGGCTCGGCGACTCGATGCTCTGCCTGCGTGTCAACTCCCAGGCGGCGCAAGGCTGTCAGGGCTTCGACCCGGTCAGTTTCGCGGTCCGGGACAAGGCTGACGTGGAGGCGTGGGCCGCCCATCTCGACACCCTCGGCGTCCCGCACTCGCCGGTGATCGAGGCGTCGATCGGCTGGCTGCTGGTCTTCAACGACCCGGACGGCCTCGACCTCCATCTGTACAGCTGGGCGGCGCACGGGGTGGATCACGGGGATATCGCGGGGTACGGCCGCCCGGTCGCCTGAGGCTCTGCGCGTTCCGGGTTCCGGGTGCTCTATTCCTTGACGGGAATATAACCAGCGAGGCATATTGAGGCCATGTCCGACGCCTCGCTCTGGACCGCCCTCGCCGATCCCCACCGGCGGGCCATCGTCGGCCTGCTCCTGGAGCGGCCCCGGCCCGTCGGCGAGATCGTGGAGGCCTGCGGTCTGAGCCAGCCCAGCACGTCGAAGCATCTACGGGTGCTGCGGGACGCGGGCCTGGTCCGGGTACGGCAGGACGCGCAGCGCCGTGTCTACGCCCTCGACCCGGCCCCGATCGCCGAACTCGACGCCTGGCTCGCCCCCTACCGCGCGCTGTGGAACCGCGGCCTGGACAGGCTGGGACAGCGCCTCGACGAGACGTCGGACGACACCGAGACCAACGACACCACCGACGTCATCAAGGAACCCACCCCGAAGGACTGATCCGCCATGTCCGTCGACCTCACCGGCACGTATCTGACCCTGGACGACGGCCGCCCCGCCGTCCGTTTCAGCCGCACCTACGACCAACCCCTCGACCGCGTCTGGCAGTTCGTGACCGACCCCGACGAACTCGCCCAATGGTTCCCCTCGCGCGCCGAGTTCGACCTGCGTCCCGGCGGGACGGTCACCTTCGGCGGCGACCCCAACATGCCCGACTCGACCGGCCGGGTCATCGCCGTCGACGCACCCCGGCACCTGTCCTTCGAATGGGGCGGCGACGAACTGCACTTCGACCTGGAGGAGATCGAGGAGAAGCGCACCCGCTTCACGCTCACCAACGTTCTGAACGCCGAGAACACCGCGTCCCGCAACGGTGCCGGCTGGGAGGTCTGCCTGGGCGCGCTCGACGCGAAGGCTCGCGGTGAGAGTGTCGAGGGACCGCACACCGGTGCCGGTGCGCCCTGGAAGGCGTTCTACGACGGCTACTTGGCGGCCGGGGTGCCCTCCGGCGCGGTCGTGCCGGGTCTGGACTGACCCGTGCCCGGCCTGGTGAGACCCGTCACGCCATCTGTCGCCGTACCAGCTCGTGCAACCGTCCGCCCGTGTCCGCCAACAGCTGCGCGGGCGGCCCCTGTTGGGCCACCTTGCCGTCCTCCATGACGATCACGCGGTCCGCGTCGAGCACGGTCGACAGGCGGTGCGCTATGACGATCCGGGTCGCGTTGAGGGCCTTCGTGCTCTCGATCACCGTCCGCTGGGTCTCGTTGTCCAGCGCGCTGGTCGCCTCGTCGAAGAAGAGGATGCGCGGGCGGCGGATCAACGCCTGCGCGATCATGAGGCGTTGGCGCTGGCCGCCCGACACCGCGCCGCTGCCGGAGACGATCGTGTGCAGGCCCATCGGCATGCGCTTGATGTCCTCGGCGAGCCCCGCCATCTCGGCCGCCGCCATCGCCTCCTCCGGCGTGAACGGCTCGGTGCCGCAGATGACGTCCAGGATGGAACCGGTGAACGGCTGCGCGTGCTGGAGCACCACCCCGCACTGCCGCCGCACCGCCGACTGGTCGAGGGCGCCCAGGTCCTGGCCGTCGTAGAGGACGCTGCCGGAGACCGGTCTGTCGAAGCCGATGAGGAGGCGGAGCAGGGTGGACTTGCCGCAGCCGCTGGGGCCGACGATCGCCACGAACTCGCCGGCGCCGACGTCGAAGGACACGTCGTCGAGGACGAGGGGGCCGTCGTCGGCGTAGCGGAAGGAGACCCGGCGGGCCTCGATGGCGCCGGAGAGCCGGCCGGGGCGGGTGCTCGCGGTGCGGACCTCGGGGGCCGCGTCCAGGACCGGCCTGATCTCCTCGAAGAGGGGGAGGGCGGACACGGCGGAGACGAAGGCGCCGGTGAGGCTGGTGACGGAGGTCAGCAGCATCGTCACCGAGGTGTTGAAGCTGAGGAAGGAGGCCGCCGACATGGAGCCGCGTGCCGGGCCCGCGAGGATCATGAACATCAGCAGGGTGCAGACCGGCAGGTACACCGCGCCCATCACGGTGGTGAGGTTCTTGATGCGGCCGACCCTCTGCTGGAGTTCGCGGCTGCGGGCGAACTCGGAGGCCCAGGCGGCGTAGGCGTAGTTCTCGGCCGCCGCGACGCGGAGTTTCGGCAGGCCGCGCAGGGTCTGGAACGCCTGGTTGTTCAGCTTGTTGTTGAGGACGACGAGCTTGCGCTGCCAGCGCACCTGCCACAGGCCGAGGCTCAGGAACACGGCCGCGATCACGACGAGCATGCCGATCGCCGCGAGCGCCATCGATGGGTTGTACCAGAACAGCAGGCCCAGGTTCATCGCGCCGACCGTCACCGACTGGGCGACGACGGGCCCAACTCCCGCCAGGAGACGGCGGATCGAGCTGATGCCCATCGCCGCACTCGCCAGCTCGCCCGTCGAGCGTTCGGTGAAGAACTTCGTCGGCAGCCTCAACAGCCGGTCCCAGACGGCCGGTTGGAGGGTCGCCTCGATGCGGCCTTCCAGACGGAGGATCGTGAGGTTCTCCAGCAGCATGAAGGCCGCCGCGACCACGCTGGTGATCATCACGGCCAGACAGACCTGGACGATCAGGTTCGTCTGGGCCTTCGGCACGAACTCGCCGAGCACCTTGCCCGTCGCGATCGGCACCAACGCGCCGATGGCGACCGTCACCAGCCCGCTGATCAGCAGGTTGGTCAGGTCGCCGGCGGTGCCCCGCATGCTGAAGCGCAGCAGCCCGAACGGGTTGAGCCGCCGCTCGGGCAGCGGACGGTAGAACATCACCGCGCGCGGCTCGAACTCCTCCGCGTTCGCCTTCTCGATCGGTGTCTCGCGCCCGGTCGCCGGGTGTACGGCGACGTAGCCGCCACGCCGCCACAGCAGTGCGACCGGCGCCCCCGACAACGCCCGATGGCCCACCAGCGGGCCGACGTTGTCACGCCACCAGCGCCCGTCGAGCCGTACGGCGCGCACCCGGACCCGGGAGGCGAGGGCGATGCGCTCGACCGGGTCGAGGCGGTCGCTCTCGCTGCCGCTCTGCGCGGGTTCGGCGAGGGCGATGCCGGCCGCCTCGGCGGCCAACTTGCAGGCAGCGTACGACGCGTCGGCATCCGCGGCCGTCGTACGCCGGGCCGAGGACTTGCCGATCGACGCCAGCAGCGTCCGGTCGGCCTGTGCGCGCACCGCCTCACCGGCCTTGATACCGGCGGCGGTTCGGGTCTCGTGGGTGCGCTCCAACTGCTCGATCCACTTGTCGAGCGTGGACAGCAGCCGGTACTGCTGGTCGACCATGCCCTGCCAGACACCCGGGTCCATCAGCAGATCGGCGGCGGCCTCCGCGCCGTACATCGAGCCGTACTGCACGCTGCCCGGCGGGACCTGCATCCAGAAGACGTCGTCGTCGGTGGGCGCTGCGGCCCGTTCGGTGGCCATCGGGGCCTGGAAGAGGATGGAGAGGCCGCGGCCGACACCGAGGGCGAGGGCGTGTTCGAGCGGGCTCGAAGTCGGGGGCACGTACTGGGGGTTGCCGTACTCGTCGTACGACCAGGTCTGGGTGTCCGCGGGCTGGTACAGCTCGCGCAGGTTGACGCGGCGCACCACGCAGTCGCGCAACGGGCGGGCCACCAGCGTGTGTTGGGGACCGGTGACCGGGCCGAGCAGCAGCGAGCCCGCCTCCAGGCGGCCGAGGTGGTGCCAGTGCCCCTGCTGTGCGGCGTCCACCGCGAACAGGTCGATGGCGCCCGACGCGACCAGCCACAGCACCTGCGGGCCTTCGAGGTCGAGGCGGTTGAACCCGGCACAGTCGATCGGCGTGCCCAGGCTTCCCAGCGCGCCGAGGACCAGGTCGCCCTCGTGAACGGACGTCATCTCACCGCTCCTTGACCAGCGTGGCGTACGCGCCGCCGGCCGCCACCAGGGCGTCGTGCCGCCCGCGTTCCACGATCGTCCCGTGTTCGAGGACGACGATCTCGTCGCTGTCGCGCACGGTGCTGAGCCGATGGGCGATCACCACGCACGCGCAGCCGCGCTTACGCAGGTTGTCCATCACGACCAGCTCGGTCTCCGCGTCCAGGGCGCTCGTCACCTCGTCGAGGACGAGGATGCTGGGACGGCGCACCAACGCCCTTGCGATCTCCAGGCGTTGACGCTGACCGCCGGAGAAGTTGCGGCCGTCCTGCTCGACCCGGCTGTGGATGCCGCCGGGCCGCCGCACGACCACGTCGTACAGGGCCGCGTCCCGCAGCGCGTCCTCCACTGCCTCGTCCGGGATCGACGGGTCCCACAGCGCCACGTTGTCGCGGACCGAGCCCTCGAAGAGGAACACGTCCTGGTCGACGAAGGACACGGAGGCGGCGAGTGCGCCGCGCGGGATGTCCTCCAGCCGGTGGTTGTCGATGCGGATCACGCCCTCCCAGGGCGTGTACAGGCCCGAAATCAGCCTGGACACCGTCGACTTGCCGCTGCCGGAACCGCCGACCAGCGCCACCTGCTGACCCGGGCCGACCGTCAGGTCGAAGCCGGTGAGCAGCGGCTTGTCGAGCGGGCTGTAGCCGAAGGTGATGTTCTCCAGCTCGACGTGCCCTTGCAGCCGGCGGGTCGAATCGGCGCCGCCCGCACGGGAGTAGAGGGGATCGGCCTGGAAGTTCTCGACGTCCTTGAGGCGGGCCACGTCCGCCGCGAAGTCCTGGATGCGGCCCGCGACGCCGTTGAGCCGGGTGATCGGCGCGGTGAAGCGGGTGACGAGCGCCTGGAAGGCGACCAACAGGCCGACGGAGATGTGCCCTTCGACGGCCCGCATGCCGCCGATCCAGAGGATCAGCGCGCTGTTGAGCGAGGCGAGCGTCGGCGCGACCACACCCAGCCAGGCGCTCGGCACACCGAGCCGCTGCTGTTCCTCCAGGGTGGTGGCGTGCTGTCCGGCCCACTTGCGGAAGTAGCCGTCCTCACCGCCGGTCGCCTTCATCGTCTCGATCAACTGGAGCCCGGTGTATGCCGTGTTGGTGAGCCGGGCGCTGTCGGCGCGCAGCTTCGCGGTACGGGTCGCGCGCAGCCGGATGACGACCCGCATCGCCACCACGTTCAGGAGGGCGACACCTATGCCCAGGTAGGTGAGTTGGGGGTCGTACGTATAGAGGAGGAACGCGTAGAGCACCACGACCACCGCGTCCACGCCCGCCGCCGACAGGTCGCGGGCCAGGGTCTCGGCGACCGCGTCGTTCGACTGGAGGCGCTGCACCAGGTCGGCCGGGCTGCGCTGGGAGAAGAACGTCACCGGCAGCCGCAGCAGATGGCGCAGGAAGCGGGCGCTGGAGAGCGTGGAGGAGATGATGCGGCCGTGCAGGAGGTTCGCCTGTTGCAGCCAGGTCAGTGCCAGCGTGAGCAGGACGCAGGTGCCCATCGACGCGAACAGGACGCCCAGCAGGGACGTCTGACCGCCTATCAGGAACATGTCGATGTAGGTCCGGCTGAGCGCCGGCATCGCCGCGCCGACCAGCACGAGCAGCAGGCTCGCGAGAACGGCGGCGGGCATCGTGCCCGCGGTGCCGCGCAACCGGGCCGGCATCGCGCCGAGCACCCCCGGCTTGCGGCCGCCCTTCTCGAAACCGTCGCCCGGCTCCATGACGAGGACGACACCGGTGAAACTGGCGTCGAAGTCCTCCATGGGCACGAACCGGCGGCCCTTGCCGGGGTCGTTGATGTACACCCCGCGGCGGCCGAAGCGGCGCCCCATGCCGTCGTAGACGACGTAGTGGTTGAACTCCCAGAACAGGACGGCGGGGGACCGCACTTCGGCGAGGGCGGCCGTGTCCATCTGCATGCCCTTGGCCGTGAGGCCGTAACTGCGGGCCGCCTTCAGCAAGTTGCTGGCGCGCGAGCCGTCGCGGGAGACGCCGCAGGCGATGCGCAGTTCCTCCAGCGGGATGTGGCGGCCGTAGAAGCCGAGCACCATCGCGAGGGAGGCGGCGCCGCACTCGACGGCCTCCATCTGGAGGACGGTGGGTGAACGGACCGTCTTCGCACGGCCCTTGGGGACCGGGCGTTTCGGCGGGGCGTTGCGGCGCCGCGAACGGGTGTCCTGTGCGGGGCTCATGGCAGCAGCCAATCGAGAGGGCGCTGATCGGCCAGCCGGATCGAGGCCGAGGCCGTGGTCATGGAGGTGAGGGCGAAGGGGGGTCCGTCCTGGGACGACCACTTGTAACCGCTCTTCGTCCGCGCCGACTTGTCGAGCTTCACCAGCACGGCCACCGGCCGGCCCTTCTTGGTGAACTGCTCGCCGAGCTGGCTGTCCCCGAGGAACGCGGAGATCTGCTGCGCCGACTCGGCGGACCGGTCCACCGCCTTCACCCGGCCGCGCAGCACGCCGTACGTCTGCGTCGGAGCCGACGAGACGGTCAGGTCGACGGCGGCGTTCGCGGGGATGGAGGCCGCGTTCTCGGCGGGCACGTACACGGTCGCGTACAACGGGTCGGTGGCGTGCGCGACCTTCTCCACGGCGGCGACGTTCGCGCCGGTCTGGATGATCTGGCCGATGGTGGCGGCGAGCGCGGTGATCCGGCCCGCGGCGACCGTGCGCACGACGGAGTCGCCGTCGCTCGAACGGACCTTGAGGACGGGCGAGTTGGCGGGGAGCCGTTCGCCTTCCTCCGCGAGGACGGCGGTCACCTGACCTGCCACCGGGCTCTGCAGGATGTAACTGCCCTCCCCGTGCGTGAGGATGGCGGACGCGTTGACGGTCGACGCCACCGAACCGGTCACCGCCCACACGGACGCGGCGGCCACCACGAGCACCGTCACGGAGAGCACGAGCCAGCCCTGCGGACGCGCGAAGCGCACCGGAAGATCGAGCTCTTCGGGCGACTGGAGCTTGGCGAGGGCCTGTTGGCGGAACTGCACGGGACTTCCCTCACCTGTGGGAGAGATCTTTTACGGCAACCCGAGAGTCCCGGAGCCGGGAAACGGCTCCGGGACTCGGTGGAACAAGGTGCGGTCAGAGACCGGCGACCAGGCCCGTGACCGGGGCCACGTTCAGGCCGGTGGTGCCCTCGACCGTGCCGATGACCGAGTCGACCAGGCCGGAGACCGGGACAACGCCGTCAACCAGGTTGGTGACGGTGCCAAGGGCGTTCACGGACAGACCACCGGAGACGTTGTCGAGCTCGGCGTCGGAGATCTCGACGGTCTGGACCTGGGGGGTGGAGTTCATGGGGGAACTTCCCTTCATATGGATATTCACAAGGGGGGAGCGGCCCCCTCTGGGGACAGACGACGGCCGCGACCGCAGGCGCCGGGCGCCGTTTCCGGAGCCCTGTTGGCTCCTGCGGTGCGATGGATCAAAGCACGCGGCGGGTGGACGCAGCCAATCAAACTCCTGTCCCACCAGGGCACTTGAGCCCCAGGAGCCGCGAACCGTGCAGGCGTGGGCACGAGGTGTCGGCGACTTCTTCACACGCTGCACGGCATCGCTCCTCGGGAGGGCTTGCGGCACCGAAGCGGAATCGGGCACTCCCCACCAAAGGCGTTGCGGGGGGCGTGTGCATGTGCAGATCCGTGGAGGCCGGTGACTTCGTTGGGTACGCGCTGTGCAGATTCCCTGAAGTGAGGATTCTGCCCGCCGTTCTCGACTGACCGTTGCCGACCGGTCGCCGTCCGTGTCGGTTCGGGAGCGGACCGGCGGCGGACCGGGAGTGTGTGAACTGCCCACGCGCACAGGCAGGTTTGGGCGGCACCGATTCGATCAAGACATCCGCCCGCTCGCCGCGCGCCGGACGGACAGCGGCCGATATGCCGTGGGCACTGGCCCGCAGCCGTTTCGTACCCCAGCCGGGTCAGGGCTTGCACATGGCCGATTCGTGCTTTCACAAAGGAAGTTGAGAAACGGAATTGAACGGCCCACGTGACACGTGCGTATCAACGGGCATCCAGGCGCCCCCCCATAAGCCGTCGCCCCGGCGGCACAGACCCCGGTCCCCAGGAGGTCGAGCAGTTTGAGTCACAAGCGAATTCCGAAGCGCAAGGCCGTTATAGCCGTCGGAGGTGTCGCCGCTCTCGGAGCGGCGGCGATCCTGCTGCCGAACGCCAACGCGTCCCAGGACAACTCGGCAGGCGCCGCCACCCCCAAGACCCTCAAGGCGACGGGCGCCTCCGACCTCTCCTCGCAGATCGCCGGACTGCTGGGTGACGCCTTCGCCGGGTCCTACTACGACAGCGCCACCCAGCAGCTCGTCGTCAACGTGATCTCGGGCGACAACAACAACGTGGTCGTGCAGGCGGAGAAGGCCGGCGCCAAGGTGCGCGAGGTGCAGAACAGCACCGCCGAACTCACCGCCGCCGCAAAGGTGTTGAAGACCAAGGCAACCGTCCCCGGCACCGCCTGGTCGGTCGACCCGAAGACCAACAAGATCCAGGTCCTCGCGGACAGCACCGTCACGGGCACCAAGTGGGACACCGTGCTGTCGACGGTCAAGAGCCTCGGCACCAGCATGGCCACCGTCAAGAAGACCGCGGGCTCCTTCAAGACGCTGGTCTCGGGCGGCGACGCCATCTTCGCCCAGACCGACCAGGGCGGCGTGCGCTGCTCCCTCGGCTTCAACGTCACCGCGAGCGACGGCACCCCCGCCTTCCTGACCGCCGGACACTGCGGCGTCGCGGCGAAGCAGTGGTCCGACTCGCAGGACGGCCAGCCGATCGCCACCGTCGACCAGGCCACGTTCCCCGGCAACGACTTCTCCCTCGTGAAGTACGACGACCCGGCGACGCAGACCACGAGCGACGTCAACGTGGGCAACGGCCAGACCGTCCAGATCACCCAGGCCGAGGACGCCACGGTCGGCACCCAGGTCTTCCGGATGGGCTCCACCACCGGCCTGCACGACGGCACGGTCACCGGCCTCGACGCGACGGTCAACTTCCAGAGCGAGACCGACCCCAACGGTGTCGACACCGTCAACGGCCTCATCCAGACGGACGTCTGCGCCGAGGCGGGTGACAGCGGCGGCTCGCTCTTCACCCAGGACGGCGGCGCGGTCGGCCTCACCTCCGGCGGCAGCGGCGACTGCACCGCCGGCGGCGAGACCTTCTTCCAGCCGGTCACCGCCGCGCTGACGGCGACCGGTGCCACCCTCGGCGACGCGGGCGCGGGTGCCGGCGCGGGCGACGACACCGCCACGGCGGACCCGTCGGCCACCGCCGCCGACCCGTCCGCGACCGATGGCACGGGCGACCAGTCCGGCGCCGTGGACCCGAACGCGACCGACGGCACCGGTGACCAGTCCGGCGCTGTCGACCCGTCGGCCACCGACGGCACCGGCACCGGCGAGGACCAGAACGGCACCGGCCAGGACACCGGCAACGGGGCCGACGACGGCTCCTCGCTCACCTCGAACCACTGATCCGACCCCTTCCATCAGGTCGGCGGTGGATCGGTCCGGCCCTCCGGCGGGAGGGCCGGACCGCCCTGCGTTCACGTCAGTTGATCCGGTCCCGGCTCCCGGGCCCGCAGCAGAAGCAGCGCCACGTCGTCGATCCGCTCCTGTGCGGCGGCACTGTGCCGCACCAGTTCGTCGGCGATCTCCTCCAGCGGCAAGTCCCCGGCCGCTGCGAGGCGTTGGCCCAGTTCGGCCAGGGCGTCCTCGATGTCGACGCCGGGCGACTCGATGAGCCCGTCGGTGTAGAGGGCGAGGACGGAACCGGGCGCGAGATCGACCTCGGTCGTCGGATAGACGGCGTCGGCGTCGATGCCCAGCAGCGGACCGCCCGCCAGGTCCAGTACTCGCACCCGTCCGTCGGGGCGGCGCAGCAACGGCGGCGGATGCCCGGCCCGCGCCATCACGGCCGTACCGCGCGCGGGATCGAGCCGTAGATACAGACAGCTCGCGAAGAGTTCGGAACCGAGGTCGATCAGCAGCCGGTTGGTGCTGCGCATGACCGACTCCGGGGCCTGGCCGACCGTTGTGTACGCGCGGACGGCGGTCCGGATCTGGCCCATCAGGCCGGCCGCGGTCACGTTGTGCCCCTGTACGTCACCGATCACGGCGGCGAGTCCCTCGGAGGTCACGAGGTCGTAGAAGTCGCCGCCGATCTCCATGCCCTGAGTGGCCGGCAGATAGCGGGCGGCGGCCTCGATGCCCGGCAGCGGCGGCAACGAGTGCGGGAGCAGCGCCTCCTGCAACCCGTGCGCCAGCTGGTTCTTCGCGTCGTAGAGCAGCGCCCGCTCCAGCGCCTGCGCGATCAGGCCGCCCAGACTCGTCAGCACGGCCCGCTCGTCCGCGGGGAAGACATGCGGCTCGCCGTAGGCCAGCACACAGGTGCCGACCGGGCGTCCGGACGCGATCAGCGGGAGATACGCCCAGGCCGCGAACCCGTCCGGTGTGGCGTGCCGGCTCGGATACAGCCGTTCCAGCTCCTGCCGGGAGTCGAAGAACGCGGGCACACCGCTGTTCAGCGCGACCGTCCCCGGCGTCGACCCGTTCAGCGCCATCCCGTCGAAGCGCTCCACGACATGCGGGTCCGCGTAGCCGCGGTGCCCCAGCACATGCAGCCGCCCGCCCTGCGAACCCAGGACCACCAGCGCCTGACTGCCCACCGCCGGGGCGACCTCGTCCGCGATCAGCTGCACCACGTCCTCCACCCCGACCGCCTCGGTGAGCGCCCCGGCCAGGCTCAGCACCTGCGAGATGGTCACAAGGCGCGACGGCCCTTCACCCGGCTCCGGTGCCGCCCGGCTCAGCTCCGTCACCGCCCGCGCCCGGCTGATCCGTACGCTCAGCCCGGTCGTGTTCGGATACAGCCGGAACGACAGCCAGTCGCCCGGCGGCCGCAGCGCCACGAACGACGTGACCTGCTGACTGAGCAGCGCGGCACGGTAACGGTCCTCGTACACCGGGTCGTTGAGCCACGGCACCGCCGCCCACAACTGGGTGCCGAGCAGAGCGCTCACCGACATGCCGAGCAGCTCCCCGGCCGCCGCGTTCGCGAAGCCGACCCGCCCGTGCAGATCCAGCGAGCAGAGCCCGTACGGCAGCCGGGCCACCATCCGCGCCGCCTCGACCGTGCCCAGCGTCCCGGCCACGCTCGACGCGGGCCCGGTGGCGAGCAGATCGGGCTCCGCGCGCACCGGGTGCCGATCCTCCGCGGCACGCTCCAGCCGCAGCGCGAGCCGGTCGCAGGCGGTGGTCAGCTGGTCGCGGTCCCGCTCGGAGAGCACCGGCGGATGCGAACCGGGCCAGGTCACGAAGACCGAGCCGTAGACCCTGGACGCCGTGGCCACGGGCACGGCCGCCAGCGCGAAGGGGTACGGCAGCACGACCGCGATGCGCGGATAGCGGCGGGCCATGTCCTCCTCGCCGCCGACCCAGATCAGCCGCCGCTCGCGCACCGCCTCGGCGACCGGGATCGGCGCGCTCAGCCCGACCCGCTCCCAGGGCGCCGCGAAGGCGCGCGGCAGCCCGGCCATCACCGCCATCTCCAGCACCGGCTCGTCGGGCGTCAGCAGATACACCGCACCCGAGTGCGCGTGGACGCCGTCCATCATCGCCGCCAGCGCGAGAGCCAGCATCGGCCGCCCGACCGGCGCCTGCCGGGACGCCTGCCCGTCGGACACGCCGACCACCTCCTCGTACGGCCGCGCGGTCCTGGTCCCAGTGATCAGGCTCCACCCTGGGGGCCCGGCGCGCACGGCGAGCGACGGCCCCGGCGGAGTGGCGGCCATCCGGCCCCTCATCTCCACGGAACGGTCACAGGGGCTGCGCAGTCGGCGCATAAGCGCTGTAATTGCGGACGTGGTCAGTGAGGGCACTGAGGGACGCGGAACGCGAACGTTGCGTGCCGAACTTGCCCTCAAGACGCTCACCGTCGATCTCGATCCCCGCGAACGGCTGCGCCGCGTCCTCGAACAGGCCCTCGTCTTCGCCGGTGCGAGCTTCGCCGGGGTGTACACACCCGGTGACGACGCCGATCTGCTCTGCCTGGTCGAGTCGGTCGGGGTGCCGCGGACGCTGTACGGGCTGCGGGACGGCTACCCGGCGGCCGGGGGATCACCGGTCGCCGAGGTGCGGCGGGGCGGGCACGCGGTGTGGCTCGGCCCCGAGGAACTGGCCGCCGGCTTCGACGCGCGACGGCTGCCGTCGGGGGAGTTCCATCTCGCGGCGCTGCCCGTGCGCGGCGACCGGGGCGGCGGCTGTCTGCTCGCGGTCGGGGAACGCCCGGACGGCTTCGGCACCGAGGACCGGGAGTGCCTCGCGCTGATCGCCGAGGCGGTCGCGATCCCGGTACCGGCCGAGTCGGTGGCGGGCGAGGACGTGGCCGCGGGCGCGTTCGACCTGGCCATGGACACCGGGCGGGTCGAGGTCGGCGGCGACGTCCTGGAGCTGTTCGGGCTCGGGCCCGGCGACTTCGACGGCAAGGTCGAGACTCTGCTCGGGATGACCGTGCCGGAGGACCTGCCCTCGCTGATGTCCGTCGTCGAGGCCGACCACATGGCCATCGGCGACCGTGAACTCGAGTTCCGGGTCCTGCAGCCCTCGGGAACCCCGAAGTGGCTGCGGCTGCGCGGGCGGCTCCTGCCCGGCGGCGACGGCCGCCCCGCCCGACTCGTCGGCACCGTCGGCGCCGCCTCCCAGCTGCGCTCCGGCGTCAACGACGTGGCCCGCGTCCAGCGCCTCGCCGCCGCCCTCGCCATGGCCGGCACGGTCCGTGACGTCAGCCAGGCCGTGGTCGCCGCCCTGCGCAAACCGCTGCGCGCCGACCGGATCGCGCTCGCCGAACTGGAGGGCGACCGGCTCGTCGTCACCGTCCTCGACCCGCCCGAACCGGAGGCCTGGCCCGAGCTGTGGCGCCTGGAGTGGCGCAGCGAATGGCCCGACGCACCCGTGCGCACGATGCCCACCCTCGCCGCCGCCCTGCGCGAGGGCCGCGCCGCGATCTGGCCCGCGGGCACCGACCTGGAACCCGCCCTCGCCGAGGTCGGCCCGGGCGGCCTCGCCGTCCTGCCGCTGTCCGCCGGCGGGCGGGTCTCCGGTGCCTGCCTCATCGGCTGGGACGACCCGCACGTCTTCGGGCCCGACGAACGCGCCCTGCTCACCGCCTCCGCCGGCCTCGCGGGACAGGCCCTGATGCGCGCCCACGCCTTCGACGCCGAGCACGAACTCGTCGGCATGCTCCAGCGCCAGCTGCTGCCGCGCCGCCTGCCCGACCTGCCCGGCGCGATCGCCGTCGCCCGCTATCTGCCGACCACCGCCGGACTTGAGGTCGGCGGCGACTGGTACGACGTGATCCCGCTGCCCGACAACCACGTCGCCCTCGTCATCGGCGACGTCCAGGGCCACAACGCGGGCGCCGCCACCCTCATGGCCCAGATGCGCACCGCGCTGCGCGCGTACGCCGTCGAGGGACACCCGCCCGACGTCGTCGTCTCGCACGCCAACCGCCTCCTCATCGACCTGGAGACCGACCTCTTCGCCACCTGCTGCTACGTCGACGTCGACCTGGAGGAAGGTTCCGCCTGGTACGTGCGGGCCGGCCACCTCCCGCCCGTCCTGCGCCACCCGGACGGCAGCACCGAGATCCCCTACGCGGACGGCGGACCACCGCTCGGCGTGGTGACCCAGGCCGACTTCCCCATGAGCCCGCTGCGGCTCCAGCCCGGCACCGTCGTCGCCCTCACCACCGACGGCCTCGTGGAGTCCAAGGAGGCCGACATCGACGAGGGCCTCGACCGGCTCGCCCACGGCCTCGCCGTCTCCGACCCCGCCCACCTCGGCCTCGTCGCCGACGCGCTGCTCGGCAACGCCCGCCGCGAGGACGACGTAGCCCTCCTCCTCATGCGCTACGACGGCCTCGCCACCCGCCCCCGCCGGGAGAACTGGACGGTGTGGCGCGTCCCCGAGGCGGCCCGGCACGCCCGCCGCTTCACCAAGCGGACCCTGCGCACCTGGGGTGTCACCGAGGAGACCGACACCATCCTGCTCGTGGTCTCCGAGCTGGTCACCAACGCCCTGGTGCACACCGACGGGCCGGTCCGCCTCGACCTCACCCTCGTCAACCGGCGGTTCCGCGTCGCCGTCGCCGACTCCTCGCCGCGTACCCCGGTCAAGCCGACCAGCATCGGCTGGGAGGCCACCGGAGGGCGCGGCATCCTCCTCGTCGAGGCCATGTCGGCGGCCTGGGGCACGGTGCCGGTGAGCGGGGGCAAACAGGTGTGGGCCGAGATCGCACTCGACCGGTAGACCGCCGCACGGGTGCCTGTCCGGACGTAGAGCGGCAGGTCGGGACGGTTGCGCGGGTCCGCCGTGATGGGGTGCGTGCTTGTGGCACACACCTTCGAAGAACTGGTCGAGAAGCACCGCGCGGCCCAGGCGGCACGCGCCCGGGTCCAGGAGATGCGGGACTCGCTGGGAGCCCCCGCCCACGAATCCTGGACCGAGGCCGAGACCGACATCTACGAGACCGCCTGGCGGGCCTGGCGCGATCTCGCCCGTGACATGCAGTCCGCCGCCGACGAGTACGCGAGGGACGAGGGTCTCGACCGGGCCGAGGTGGAGGCGGACGTGGCACGGGTGGCGGGGGACCAGTCCGGTCCTCCGGCCGGCTAGACACCTCACGGCCTCCTCATCGTTGGCCGGTCGTAACAAACGAACATAGGGAGGAACGATGCACGTCCGAAGATGACGCTAAGGTGAAGCGATGAAGGCTCTCGTTCTCTCCGGCGGCACTGGATCCCGCCTGAGGCCGATCACACACACATCGGCAAAACAGCTCGTCCCGGTGGCCAACAAGGCCGTCCTTTTCTACGGGCTCGAATCACTCGCCGACGCGGGAATCACCGAGGTCGGCATCATCGTCGGTGACACCGCGGCGGAGATCGAGGAGGCGGTGGGTGACGGGTCGAAGTTCGGCCTGCAGATCACCTACATCCCGCAGGACCGTCCCCTCGGACTGGCCCACGCCGTATTGATCGCGCGCGAGTACCTCGGCGACGACGACTTCGTGATGTACCTCGGTGACAACTTCATCGTCGGCGGCATCACCGGTCTCGTCGAGGGCTTCCAGGCCAACAAGCCCGACGCGCAGATCCTCCTCACCCACGTGCCCGACCCGCGCTCCTTCGGCGTCGCCGAACTCAGCGAATCCGGCCAGGTCATCGGCCTGGAGGAGAAGCCGGAGCACCCCAAGAGCGACCTCGCTCTGGTCGGTGTCTACCTGTTCACGCCCGCCATCCACGACGCCGTACGCGCCATCAAGCCGTCCTGGCGCGGCGAGTTGGAGATCACCCACGCCATCCAGCAGCTGATCGACGACGGCGCCGACGTGCGCTCCTCGGTCATCCACGGCTACTGGAAGGACACGGGCAACGTCGTCGACATGCTTGAGGTCAACCGGACCGTCCTGGAGAGCATGGACCGCCGCATCGACGGCGAGGTGGACGACGTGTCCGAGACCATCGGCCGCGTGGTGATCGAAGAGGGCGCGCGCATCGAGAAGTCGCGCATCGTCGGACCCGTCGTCATCGGCGCCGGAACCGTCGTCAGCAACTCCTACATCGGACCGTTCACCTCGGTCGCGGAGAACTGCCGGATCACCGACAGTGAGCTGGAGTTCTCCATAGTGCTGCAGGACTCGTCCATTCTCGGTGTGGGCCGGATCGAGTCCTCGCTCATCGGCAAGCACGTCGAAGTGACCCCCGCTCCGGGGGTACCCAGCGCCCACCGCCTCGTTCTCGGAGACCACAGCAAGGTGCAGATCCGTTCATGAATCTCCTCGTCACCGGCGCCGCCGGCTTCATCGGTTCCACGTACGTCCGCACGCTCCTCGCCTCGGACGCGGCCGACGCGCCCCGCATAACGGTGCTGGACAAGCTCACGTACGCCGGCACGCTCGACAACCTGGACATAGGCCACCCGCGCCTGGAGTTCGTCCAGGGCGACATCTGCGACGCCGAACTGGTCGACAAGCTGATGGCCGAGGCGGACCAGGTCGTCCACTTCGCCGCCGAGTCCCACGTGGACCGCTCGATCAACGGCGCCGCCGACTTCGTCCGCACCAACGTGGTGGGCACCCAGGTCCTGCTGGACGCGGCCCTGCGCTACCGCACCCCGTTCGTGCACATCTCCACCGACGAGGTCTACGGCTCCATCGAGACCGGCTCCTGGCCCGAGACCCACCCGCTGGCGCCCAACTCGCCCTACTCCGCGTCGAAGGCGTCCTCCGACCTGCTCGCCCTGGCCTACCACCGCACCCACGGCCTGGACGTGCGCGTCACCCGCTGCTCGAACAACTACGGGCCGCACCAGTTCCCCGAGAAGGTCATCCCGCTGTTCGTCAGCAACCTCCTCGACGGCAAGAAGGTCCCGCTCTACGGCGAGGGCCTCAACGTCCGCGACTGGCTGCACGTCGAGGACCACTGCCAGGGCATCGAGCTGGTGCGCACCAAGGGCCGGGCCGGCGAGGTCTACAACATCGGCGGCGGCACCGAGCTCAGCAACAAGGAGCTCACCGGCCTCCTCCTTGAGGCCTGCGGCGCCGACTGGGACCGGGTCGAGCGTGTCGAGGACCGCAAGGGCCACGACCTGCGCTACTCCGTCGACTGGTCCAAGATCCACGACGATCTCGGCTACCAGCCGCAGCACGACTTCGCGAGCGGCCTCGCCGACACCGTCGCCTGGTACCGCGACAACCGTGCTTGGTGGGAGCCCCTCAAGGCCCGGGTGGAGCGCGGCTGATGAAGTGGCTGGTCACCGGTGCCGGCGGGATGCTCGGCCACGATGTGCTGGAGGAACTCGCCCGCCGCGGTGAGCAGTTCGTCGGTCTCGACCGCGCCGCCCTGGACATCACCGACCCCGCGTCGGTGGACCGGGCGTTCGCGGAGCACCACCCCGACGTGGTGGTGAACTGCGCGGCGTACACCGCCGTCGACGACGCCGAGACCGACGAGGAGCGGGCCCTTCGCATCAACGGCGAGGGGCCCCGGCTCCTCGCCCGCGCCTGCGCCGCCTCCGGCGCGCGGCTGGTGCACGTCTCCACCGACTACGTCTTCGACGGAGAGGCCCGCGCCACGCCGTACCCGGAGAATCACTCCACCGCCCCGCGCACCGCCTACGGCCGTACCAAACTCGCGGGCGAGCAGGCCGTGTTGGAGGAACTGCCAGGAGCGAGCGCGGTCGTGCGCACGGCTTGGCTGTACGGAGCCTGTGGGGGTAACTTCGTCCGCACAATGATCGAGCTGGAGGCACGGCGCGACACTCTCGACGTCGTCGACGACCAGCGCGGTCAACCGACCTGGACCGCCGACGTCGCCGTGCGGATCGCCGATCTCGGCGCCCGTATCGGCCAAGTCGAAGGCGCGCACGGGGTGTTCCACGCGACCAGCTCCGGCGAGACCAGCTGGCACGGTCTCGCACAGGAGGTGTTCCGGCTCATCGACGCCGACCCGGAGCGTGTCCGCCCCACCACGAGCGCGGCCTTCGTCCGTCCCGCGCCCCGCCCCGCCTACAGCGCCCTCGGGCACGAGCGGTGGCGGGAGGTCGGCCTGGAACCGCCGAGGGACTGGCGGTCCGCCCTGCACGAAGCACTTCCTCACATCCGCAAGGAGATTTCTTCGTGAAACGTCATGAGTTCCTGCGGGGGCTCCACAAGTCAACCGCGAACCGCAACTACCTGGAGATCGGCGTCAACGACGGCCGCAGCCTGACGCTCTCCCGGGTGCCGAGTGTTGCGATCGATCCCGCGTTCAAGGTGGTCACGGAGATCCGCTGTGACGTCCACCTGGCCAAGGCGACCAGTGACGACTTCTTCGCCCGGGACAACCCGCTGGTGCACCTGCGCGGCGGCCGTCACCCGCTGCGTCAACTGGCCCGCAACCGGAGCCCGTTGGGCTGGTGGCGGACCACCACGCTGGACCTGTCGTTCATCGACGGCATGCACCTGTTCGAGTACGCGCTGCGCGACTTCATCAACGTGGAGAAGCACTCGGACTGGGCCAGCGTCATCGTCTTCGACGACATGCTGCCGCGCAGCATCGACGAGGCGGCCCGGGACCGGCACACCGACGCCTGGACCGGTGACGTCTACAAGCTCGTCGAGATCCTCAACCGCTACCGTCCCGACCTCGTGACGGTCCTGGTCGACACCCAGCCCACCGGTCAGCTCGTGGTCTTCGGCGCCGACCCCACCAGCACCGTCCTCAAGGACAAGTACGACGAGATCGTCGCCGAGTTCGAGGTCCCGGACCCGCAGAAGGTGCCCGAGGCGATCCTGGAGCGCACCACCGCGGTGAAGCCCGAGGCGCTGCTCGGCGCCGGTTTCTGGGGTCCCCTCGCCGCGGCCCGCAACCGCGGGACCAAGCGGTCCCGCGGCTGGGAGCCCCTGCGCCGCTCGGTGGAGCAGCTCAGCGTCAGCCGCTGAGCTGTCCACTCCGCAGTCGCTCGTAGTAGGCGGAGCAGTCCGCGTAGGACGGAAGAAGTCCTGACTGCTCCGCCTCTGCCAATGTCGGAGCCTCCGCGTCCTTGTCCGACAGCACCGGCTCGAAGCCCTCGGGCCAGGCGATGCCCAGCGCCGGGTCGAGCGGGTTGATCCCGTGCTCACGGCCGGGCGAGTAGCCCGTCGAGCACAGGTACACGACCGTCGCGTCGTCGGTCAGCGCCATGAACGCGTGCCCGAGACCCTCCGCGAGGAACACGGCGTGCTTGGTCTCGTCGTCCAGCCGGACGGCCTCCCACTGACCGAACGTGGGAGAGCCGACGCGGATGTCCACGATCACGTCGAGGACGGCGCCGCGCACGCACTTGACGTACTTGGCCTGGCTCGGCGGCACGTCGGAGAAGTGCACTCCGCGCACCACACCCCGCCGCGAGACCGAGCAGTTGGCCTGGGACAGAGCCAGGTCGTACCCGGTGGCCTCGCGGAACTCCTCACCGCGGTACCACTCGTGGAAACTGCCCCGGTCGTCAGGGAAGACCTTGGGTTCCAGGACCCAGGCGCCTTCAATCCCCAGTGATCGCACGTTCTTCCGTCCTCCGACTTGCTCGGGCACTGCTCTTGCTCGGGTACCGCGACTCGCTCTCGGGTACCGCTACTTGTTCAGGGCGCGCTTCAGCTTGCGCGCCACCCGGCGGGCCAGCCCGGGCTTGGCCTTGGCGGCCACCGGCTTCGGCGCCGGCTTGGGCTCGGCGGCCTTGGCGGATGCCTTCGGCGCCGCCTCGACCCGGATACCGCCGGCGTCACCGGTCAGCCGCACCGGCAGCGCCAGGAAACGCTGCGCGGTCGCGGCCGGGGTCAGGCACACCGAGGCGTTCCACGCCGCGTCCTTCAGATCCGCGGCCGGTACCTCGGCGGCCAGCCGTGCGCCGGAGGACTCGGGGGAGACCACACCGGGCACGTCCAGCGTCGTACCGGACGACTTGTGGGTCAGCCGCAGCAGTACGTCGGTGGTGGCGGGGGCGTAGAAGGGGAGCAGGACGCCGACGCGGGCGCCGGTGACCGTGAAGTCGCCGGGCTTGAGGTCGGCGAGGCCGAGGCGCTTGCTCGCCTTGTCGACGTCCAGGGAGAAGTTGCCGTGCGGCTCCGTGTAGTACGGGAGCATCACCTGGCCGGCGACGACACCGGCGTACCCGGCGTTCTCGCCGTGCTGCGCGACCGGGCCGAGGCGGCACTCCTTGTTCCAGGAGCCGATGACGACGCGGACGTAAGTGTCCCAGAGGCCGCTGCCCAGCGGGGCGCCGACCGCGGCGGTGGCCGGGTCGATGGTGGCCGTGGCGTGCAGCACCAGGCGGACGCCGTCGCCGTCGGCGACCGTCTCGTGCGAGATCTGCACGGGCTGGAAGTGCGAGGCGGCGCTGGTGCGTTCGCGGACGACGAGGTCGGCCGTCGCCTTCTTGAAGTTGGCGGTGGCGTCGGCCGTCAGCATGGCCGTCGCCTCGGCGAGGGTCTTCGGCTCCGGGTGCTTGGGAGCGGGGGCGCCCTTGGCCTCGAAGACGGCCGGCTTGCCGTCGATGACGAACTCGGCCTGGTAGTGGACCAGCAGCTTGCCGTCCCGCCACTCGATCTCGCCCGGGACGGCCTTCGGCTTGAGGGAGGCCTCCCACTCGGCCAGCTCGACGAGGTCGTCGTAGCGGTCGGCCGCGGCGAGGGCCGCGACGACCCGCAGCCGCGGGCCGAGACCGGCCGCGACGCCGGGGCCGAAGCGCTCGGTCATGACACCGCGGATCTCCTTGAGGAGTTCACGGCGGTATTCGTCCGGGGCCTTGAGCAGTCGGCCGCCGCCGAGGCGCTCCATCATCTCCACGCGCAGCCAGCGCCGGAAGATCTTGTCACGGGCCGCACCCGGCTCGGTGTACTTCTCGACGACGTCGAGGGCCTCGCGCAGGTTCTTGAAGTAGCCGACGGGGTCGAAGCGTTGGAAGCCGGCGTTCGAGGCGTCCTCGCGCTTGATGTGGTAGTAGCAGACGTAGTCGCTGAGCACGGCGACGTTGTCCGCGGCGAGGTAGGCCTCCGTCACGAAGACGTGGTCCTCCAGGCGCCGACGTCCCTCCGGGAACCGCAGGTTGATGCGGTCGAGGAACGCGCGCCGGAGCATCTTGTGCGGGGTGAGGCTGTCCATCAGCGGGGCGGTCGCGACCGACGCGTGCGGGTAGTTCTTGCGGAACAGCTCCACGGGTACGGCGCGGCCCTTGCCGGCCATCTTGCCCACGATGACGTCGGCGCCGTTGGCCACGCCGTACTCGTACATCCGCTCCAGGGCCTCGTCGCCGAGGTAGTCGTCGTTGTCGACGAACATGACGAACTCGCCCTTGGCGGCGGCGATCCCCACGTTGCGGGGCTTGCCCGACCAGCCCGACGCCTCCTGGTGGATCACGTGCATGTGGGGGTGCTCGGCGGCGATCTCGTCGAGCCGCGCGGGCGTACCGTCCGTCGAGCCGTCGTCGACGAAGATCGCCTCGTACTCATCGTTGGGCAGCGACTGCCTGAGGAGGGAGGAGATGCAATCCTCGATATAAGGCCCTGGGTTGTACACAGGGACGACGACACTGACCTTGACCGACATCCGGCTACTAGCCCCCTTGTTTGCGCCGCCCGTCCCCCGTAGTCGGAACGGCGCGGTGGGCTGATGCTAACCCGGTCGGTCTCGATGCCGCCCATTGGGCTGGTGTTGGGCAACGGTTCACCCGTCGTGGATCGACGTCACCTCGCGGCCCGGGTCTTGGCCAGAATTTCCAGGATCTCGGCGGTGGTGCCCGTCTCGCCGAGACGCGGGAAGATCCGCTCGATGCTGTGGGTGTGCGACACGGAGTCCAGGTCGCTCATCGCGTCCGTGGCCAGGGTGACGTGATAGCCGTGCTCGTGGGCGGCACGGGCGGTGGACTCGACGCCGATGCTGGTGGCGATGCCGGTCAGCACGATCTGCGTGACACCGCGGCGGCGCAGCTGTACGTCCAGGTCGGTGCCGTGGAAGGCGCCCCAGTTCCGCTTGATGACGTGGATGTCGCCGGGGTGTCCGGCCAGCTCGTCGACGATGACGTCCCAGCCCTCGGGGCGGGCCCCGCCACCGGGCCGCCGCTGCTCGCTGCGGCCGGGCACCGCGTCCGCGCCGTCGGCGGCGAAGGTGACCCGGACCAGGACCACGGGGAGCTCGGCGGCCCGGAAGGCGTCGGCGAGTTCGACGGTACGGGCGACCACCTCGGGCCCGCTGTACGGCTGGATCGGGGCGCCGACGACGCCGCCCTGGAGGTCGATGACGACGAGGGCGGTGCGCGGGTCGAGGGTGGTGAGTGCCATGGGAGAGGCCTTTCAGAAGGTACGGGGGCTCAGACGGTCTTGGGGGTGAGGGTGCGCAGGGAACGGTCGGGCAGGGTGATCGCCAGGAGCAGCGCCGACCCGATCGCCATGAACAGGGCCAGGTCGTGCAGTCCCGGGGTGTCGGCGCGGTGCGGGAAGAAGGCCGCGGTGGCCGCCGACGCGGCGAGTGCGCCGAGGTACATGAAGGTGCGCAGCAGCCCGGCGGCGGACGCGATGCGCGCGGGCTCGGCCTGCCGGTAGAGGGCGTTCTGCCCGGCCAGACCGAGCAGGCCCTGCGGTACGCCCAGCACGGCGCCGACGGCGAGCAGCAGCCAGACCGGACTGTCGGAGCCGACCAGGAACAGCGCGGCACAGCCCACGACCTGGATCGCGCTGCCGACGAGCAGCTTGGCGCGGATCGCCTCACGGCGCCCGGTGAGGGTCGAGACGCCGAGGGCGGTGGCCGACAGGGGCAGCAGGATGAGTCCGGCGGCGGAGGCGTGCAGGCCGCGCCCCTCCTCCAGCCACTGCGTGTAGCCGTAGAGGAAGGCGTACGAGGTGGTGTAGCCGAGGAACTGGCGGATGTACGTGGTCACCAGCGGGAGGTTGCCGCCGAGGACGCGCAGGTCGACGAAGGGTTCCGGGACGCGGAGTTCGCGTTTCGCGAAGGCGACGGCCGCGGCGGCGCTGAGGACCGGGAGGTACCACTCGGAGAGCTTGGGGGCGGTCAGGAACATCATCAGCGAGACCAGCATGACCGCGAACAGGAGCATGCCGGGCGGGTCGACGTCACGTCGGGTGCCGGCCGTTTCCTTGTCCTTGCTCAGCTTCGGCAGCCGGAGTGCGCCGAGGACGAGACAGGCCACGGACAGCGGCACGTTGACGGTGAAGATGGCGCGCCAGCCGCCGACGCCGATGAGGAAGCCGCCGAGCGTGGGGCCGATCACCGACACCGTCTGGGCGGAGACGGCGAGCGCGGTGAGGACACCGGCCGGGCTGTCCTCGCCGGTGCGTTCGGCCTCGCTGCGGGTCAGCTGCATCGCGGCCGGATACGCGGCCGAGGTGCCGAACCCGAGCAGGACCCGGGCGGCGATCAGCACGCCGAGCGACGGCGCGAGGGCGCCCATGACTCCGGCGACGCCGACCAGGGCCGTACCGATGAGGTAGAGACGACGCGGCCCGTACATGTCGACCAGCCGCCCGATCACCGGCTGCCCCACGGCCGTGGCGAGATACAGCGCCGAGACCAGCCAGACCGTCTGCGAGGGCGGCGCCCCGAAGGCGATGCCGATGGGCACGAGGGCCACGGCGATCATCGAGGAGTTGATCGGGTTGAGAACGGAGCCGAGGACCATGGGCGCGATCAGGCGCCGGTCGAAGCCGGTGGGGTCGGGGCGCGTGGTCGGTGATCCCTGGGTGAGCTTCGGTATCACTGCTCGGACAGCCGTTCCATCAACGCCAGCGCGTCGAGGATCGTCCGCCGCTCCCGCTCGGTGTACCGGTCCTCGAAGGCCCGCGCGAGCCACTCCTCGCGGACCTGCCGGTTGTCCTCGATCCGCGCGCGTCCGGCCTCGGTGAGCGTGACGAGTTGCCTACGGCCGTCCTCGGGATCGGGGCTGCGCCGGATCAGCCCGTGCTGGTCGAGGGCGGCGAGGGTGGCGGCCATCGACTGCGGCCTGACCCCCTCGGCCGACGCCAGGGCACTGGCCGTGGCCGCGCCGTGCTTGCCGACCAGGGTGAGCGCCGACTCCTGCGACGGGGTCAGGTCCTCGTCGGTCGCGACCTCGCGGATCCTCCGCCGCAGCCGGCTGAGCACCACGCGCAGATCGCGCGCGGAGCGGGCCGCGGAGTCGGAGATGCCCGCGGGTGAGCCGGTGAGCTGATGATCCATGCCCTCCACCGTAAAACCGGCAGAGCGAACTGTCCAGTCACAACTGAACAGTCTTGACTGTAGATCATTTCGGAAGCAGTGCCGGGAAGCCGCAACGGCGCCACACCCCTAGGCTGAGATCGTGCGTCTGCTCCTGATGTCCGACACCCACCTCCCCAAGCGCGCCAAGGAACTCCCCGCGCAACTCCTCGCCGAACTCCCGCGCGCCGACGTCGTGTTGCACGCCGGCGACTGGGTCGACACGGCCACCCTCGACCTGCTGGAGAGCCGCAGCCGACGACTCATCGGCGTGTACGGCAACAACGACGGCCCCGAACTCCGCTCCCGGCTCCCCGAGTTGGCGCACGCCGAACTGGGCGGCCTGCGCTTCGGCGCCATCCACGAGACCGGCCCCGCCCAGGGCCGTGAGGCGCGCTGCGCGGCCCGATTCCCCGACCTGGACGTGCTGGTCTTCGGGCACAGCCACATTCCCTGGGATACGACGGCTACGGGCGGGCTGCGGCTGCTGAACCCGGGTTCTCCGACGGACCGCCGACGTCAGCCGTACTGCACGTACATGACGGCGACGGTGGACGACGGCACGCTGACGGACCTCGAACTGCACCGGCTGCCGCCCAGAAGCTGACCGGGGTCACGGGCCGTCCTGGTCGTCATGTGCGCCGGTTGCATAGCGGCGGCCCGCTCGCCGGCAGGCAGCTCACCGCTCGGTTCCGACGCCGGGCCAACTGGTCATTCCCCGGGGCCTGTTACTGGGTGCACGATCGCTGGCCCCCCTCTTCTGTCCGGGAACCTGAGCGCCTTTGTGACGGCCGATCGGTACTCCTGCCTCAATACGCCCACCGAGTCGGCCAGGTCACCGCACCGGCCCCCGATGAATCGCCCCCACCGCCCCCGTCAACGGCGCCCCCGTCCCACCCCACCGCAGCGCGACGATCTCCGCCGCCACGGACACGGCCACCTCCTCCGGCGTACGCGCGCCGAGATCGAGCCCGACGGGTGAGCGCAACCGGGCCAACTCGCCCTCGTCCAGGCCGGATTCGAGCAGTCGCCGCATACGGTCGTCATGCGTACGGCGGCTGCCCATCGCCCCGATGTACGCGGCCGGCCGGCGCAACGCCTCCTCCAGCAGTGGCACGTCGAACTTCGGGTCGTGGGTGAGAACGCAGATCACCGTCCGTTCGTCGGTGTCCGTGCCCTGCAGATAGCGGTGCGGCCAGTCCACGACCACCTCCACACCCGCCGGGAACCGCTTCGGCGTGGCGAACACCGGGCGGGCGTCGCACACGGTGACCCGGTAGCCGAGAAAGTCACCGATCCGGGCCACCGCCGCCGCGTAGTCGATCGCCCCGAAGACCAGCATCCGGGGCGGCGGCGCGAAGGAGTGCAGAAACACCGCGACGGAGTCCTCACGCCGCTCACCGCGCGGTCCGTAGTGCCGCAACCCGGTTGCCCCGAGGGCGAGTTCACCGCGGGCATCAGCTGCGACGGCCACGTCCAGGCCGGGTGAGCCTAGGGTGCCGAGGGCGCCGGGGGTGTTTGAAGCGTCGAGGGTGCCGGGGGTGCTTGCGGCGCTGAGAACGCCGGGGGTGCCGGGCGGGCTGGGAACACCGGGGCTGCCAGGGGCGCCAGGCGTGCCGATGATGCCGGAGCCGCCAAGAGCCCCAGAGGCACCGCCCCCGCCAACGGCCCCACCCCCACCAAGATCACCAACACTCCCACCCACCCCCTCCGCCCAAACAGCAAGCGCAGCGCCCCGCACCCCCGGCCCATCGACCACCGTCGCCACCGTCACCGGCTCACCCGCGGCGACCGACCGCGCCACCGCCCCGAACGAGGGATCGACCTCAGGAGTGACAAGCCGGACCAGCACGGTGATCTCGCCCCCGCAGGTCAGCCCCACCGCGAACGCGTCCTCGTCGCTGTACCCGAAGGTCTCCAGCCGGGCCTCGCCGTTCGCCACGACCTCGCGCGCCAGCTCGAAGACCGCTCCTTCCACGCAGCCACCCGACACACTCCCCACGACCTCGTCACCCGGCCCCACCGCCATCGCCGCACCGGGATCACGCGGCGCGCTGCGGCTGACCGCGACCACCGTGGCCAGGCCGAACGGGGCGCCTGCCGCGTACCAGCCGCTCAGCACCGGGAGAAGGTCACGCATGCTCGGCTCCTGTCACCACCGCTACCGCCGCCGGACGGCGCAAGCGTCGCATCCGGGCCCTGGCCCGCACCGGAGCGCCACGCGCCCATCCCACCTCGCCGGCCCGGCGTTAATCCGTTGCCGCCGCACCCCCACTCCTGCTGAACTACCGAAGACGAGTCAGCGACGACCGAGGAGTACTGAGATGCGCGCACCGTTCATGTCCACCCAGGAAGGAACGCCCCCCTCGCCAAAGGACATGACACCAGGTGCACTTGCTCAACCTCGGGATTCTCGCGCACGTAGACGCAGGTAAGACCAGCCTGACCGAGCGCCTCCTGCACTCGGCCGGTGTGATCGACGAGATCGGCAGCGTCGACGACGGGAACACCCGCACCGACACCCTCGCGCTGGAGCGCCGGCGCGGCATCACCATCAAGTCGGCCGTCGTCTCGTTCCCGGTCGACGACGTGACCGTCAACCTGATCGACACCCCCGGCCACCCGGACTTCATCGCCGAGGTGGAACGGGTGCTCGGCGTGCTCGACGGCGCGGTTCTCGTCGTCTCGGCCGTCGAAGGCGTCCAGCCGCAGACCCGCATCCTGATGCGCACACTCCAACGGCTGCGCATCCCGACCCTCCTCTTCGTCAACAAGATCGACCGACGCGGCGCACGCTACGACGACCTCCTCTCGTCGATCTCCGAACGGCTCAGGGCGGCCGTCGTGCCCATGGGCACGGTCGAGGGACTCGGCACCCGCGAGGCCGATTTCCTGCCGGGGTTCGGCCCGAGCGCACCCGTCGTCCTCGCCGAGCACGACGACGAACTCCTCACCGCGTACGTCGAGAACACCGTGTCCTACGACCTCCTGCGCACCGCCCTCGCCACCCAGACCCGCCAAGTCCTCGTACACCCCGTCTACTTCGGCTCCGCCATCACCGGCGCCGGCGTCGACGCCCTGATCACCGGCATCAAGGAACTGCTGCCCGCCGCCGAGGGCGACCCTCAAGGCCCGCTCTCCGGAACGGTGTTCAAGGTCGAGCGCGGCCCGGCGGGGGAGAAGATCGCCTACGCGCGGATGTTCTCCGGCACCCTCCGCACCCGCGACCGGATCACCTTCGGCGGCACGGGCGGCACGGGCAGCACGGGTGACACGGGCGCCGGCGGTGACATCCGCGAGACCCGCGAGACCCGCGACGAGGGCAAGGTCACCGCGATCAGCGTCTTCGACCACGGGACGGACATCGACAGTGACTCCGTCCCGGCGGGGCGGATCGGCATGCTGCGAGGCCTCGGCGAGATCAGGATCGGGGACTCGATCGGGGTACCGAGAAAGGCAGTTGAGCACTTCTTCGCGCCGCCGACCCTCGAAACCGTCGTCGTCCCGGGCCCGGACGCCGACCGCCGCGCCCTGCACCTCGCACTCACCCAACTCGCCGAACAGGACCCGCTGATCGGCCTGCGCCACGACGAGGTACGCCGGGAGACCGCCGTCTCCCTCTACGGAGAGGTCCAGAAGGAGGTCATCCAGGCCACGCTCGCCGAGGAGTTCGGGGTACACGTCACCTTCCGCGAGACGACCCCGCTCTGCATCGAGCGGCCGGTCGGCACGGGCGCGGCGGTCGAGTTCAACAAAAAGGACCCGAACCCGTTCCTCGCCACGGTCGGCCTGCGCGTCGAACCCGGCCCGGTCGGCTCCGGCGTGCGGTTCGGCCTGGAGGTGGAGCTGGGCGCGATGCCGTACGCCTTCTTCAAGGCCGTCGGGGACACCGTGCGCGAGACGCTCGGGCAGGGGCTGCACGGCTGGCGGGTCACCGACTGCGTGGTCACCATGACGCACTCCGGCTACTCGGCCCGGCAGAGCCACGCCCACCAGGGCTTCGACAAGAGCATGTCGAGCACCGGCGCCGACTTCCGCGGACTGACCCCGCTCGTCCTCGTCGAGGCGCTGCGGCGGGCGGGCACCCAGGTGTACGAGCCGATGCACCGGTTCCGCGTCGAGGCCCCGGCCGACACCCTCACCGCCCTGCTGCCGGTGCTGGCCGCGCTGCGCGCCGTACCGCAGACCACCGAGACGCACGGCTCGCTCTGTGTGCTGGAGGGGGAGGTGCCGGTGGCTCAAGTGCACGGGCTGGAGCGGCAGTTGCCGGGGCTGACGCGCGGGGAGGGGGAGTGGGAGAGCGCCTTCGACCACTACGCGCCGGTCGCGCAAGGGGCCGTTCCGGAACGGGCGCGCACCGACCACAACCCGCTGAACCGGAAGGAGTACCTGTTGAACGTGACACGTCGGGTGGCCTGAAAGGTGTCAACAGGGCCTGTGGCGCGCAGACTTACTCGTGAGTCAGAAGTGTTGACAGTGTCCGGAAATCACCGGACTGTAGTGGACATGACGAATATCCGGGCGCGTTTGATCGTTGTCCTGGTTGTCCTCTGCGGATTCCTGTCGGTGCTGGGCGCTGGGCCAGCAACCGCCGCCACCCCAACCGACTCCCTCTGGTTCGACGGCTCGGCGCTGACCGTCCAGAACGGCAGCTTCGTGGACAGTTACGGCCGCCAGGTCGTGCTGCGCGGCTACAACGTCTCCGGTGAGACCAAGCTGGCGGAGAACGACGGTCTCCCCTTCGCCTCGGTCGCCGACGCGAAGAAGTCCGCGACCGCGCTGCGCGCCCTCGGCGGCGGCAACTCGGTCCGTTTCCTGCTCTCCTGGGCCTACGCCGAACCCGTCCGCGGCCAGGTCGACACCACGTACCTGGCCGCCGCCACCGCGCAGATGCAGGCGTTCCTCGACGCCGGTATTCGCGTCTACCCCGACTTCCACCAGGACCTCTACTCCAAGTACCTCTTCAACAGCGGCAGTTGGTACACCGGTGACGGTGCCCCCAAGTGGGCCGTGGCGCTGGGGAGTTACCCGCAGGAGTCCTGCGGCATCTGCCTCTTCTGGGGTCAGAACATCACCCAGAACGCGGCCGTGACGGAGGCGCAGTACGACTTCTGGCACAACAACTACGGCGTCCAGGACGCGTTCCTCGTCACCGCGCAGTCGACGATGACGTACATCCAACAGCACCTGAGCGCCGACGAGTTCGCGGGTGTCGTCGGCTTCGACCCGTACAACGAGCCCTTCGCCGGCACCTACGACTCCGGCCAGACCAGCCGCACTTGGGAACAGAACCTGCTCTGGCCGTTCTATGTGAAGTTCCGGGCCCGGATGGACGCGGCCGGCTGGAGCGCCAAGCCCGCCCTCGTCGAGCCGAACCTCTTCTGGAACTCCAACATCTCCAGCCAGGTGCAGGTGGGCGGGCTCCTCGACGCGGGCACGCTCGGGTCGCGCTATGTCTTCAACACCCACTTCTACGACCAGAAGGCGATCTCCGGCATCCTGATGTGGGGCAACGCGGCCGACGGCCAGTACTCGACCGACTTCGGTACGGTCCGTGACCGGGCCGCCGCGGCCGGCACCGCCGCCATCGTCAGCGAGTTCGGGCATCCGCTGTCCGGAACGGTCTCCGGCAAGGCGCCGACCGTACTCAAGGCGATGTACCAGGCCCTCGACTCCCGTCTCCCGGGCGCCAGTTGGTGGTCCAACCCGGCGGGCTCCGGGCCGGTCCTCTCCGGTACGCAGTGGCAGTGGGACATCTACAACGGCCGCCACAGCGAGCTGATGAACGACAACCCCGACAAGGTGCTCACCTCCGGCGACGCCTGGAACGACGAGGACCTCTCCGCCGTCAACATGACCGACTCCGGAACGGTGACACTCCGTCAGGACGCCCGTCTGCTCGACCGGATCTACCCGAGCGCGACCGCCGGCACCACGGTCGCGTTCACCTACGAGGACCGCTCCCGCGACGGCTCGACGACCCTGACCTGGAACCCGGTCCCCAGCACCCTCCCGAACGTGTCCTCGCTGGTCGGCTCCGGCCAGTACGGCCTGCTGATGTGGCGCTCCAACAGCTCCACCGCGCCGACCGAACTCCACCTCCCGGCGTCCTTCCCGGCCGCGTCCACCACCGTGGTCTCCGACCTGGGAGCGATCTCGGGCGTCCCGGCGTACACGACCTCGACCCCGATCGGCTACGCCAACGAACCGGGCGGCACCGGCAGCCACCGCCTCCTGCTCTCCGCCACCGGCTCGGGAACCCTGCACTACGCCCTGATCACCAACGGCGCGTCGAGCCCCTCCTCGACCCTGCTGAGCGCGGCCAAGTCCGAACTGGCCACCTGGGCGGCAGCGCACAGCTGAGCACCACAGGGGCGCCGGTCTTCCTGGAGACCGGCGCCCCTCCGTATTTATGTGAAGACATCCGAACAAATGCAAATTCGGAGTGAACTTGATGAGAAGTGAGGAAGGAGTGCTCTTTTCCGCAAGGCCACGGACACGACAAGATGGCCGGTGGTCGACGAGACAGGGGTGTGACAGTGACGGGCAGGCTCAAGGCGCCGACGGGTCGTTACGGCGGCAAGTCCGCCGAGCAGCGGCAGGCCGAGCGGCGCGGACGCTTCCTGGACGCCGCGCTCCAGCTGTTCGGCGACACCCCCGGCTACCGCGCCACGACCGTCGCCGCCCTCAGCGAGGCAGCCGGCCTGTCCACCCGGCAGTTCTACGAGGAGTTCCGCAGCCTGGAGGACGTCCTGGCCGCCCTCCACCTCCAGGTCAACGACTGGGCCGAGGAAGCCGTCCTGATCGCCCTGAAGTCCGCGGAGGGCCTGCCGCTCGCCGAACGGTCCACCGCGATCTTCCACGCCTACGCCGCGAACGTCACCGTGGATCCACGCCGTATCCGCATCACCTTCGTCGAGATCATCGGCGTCAGCGCCCGGCTGGAGGAACAACGGCTGGCCCGCCGCGCCCGCTGGATCAACCTCATCTGCGCCGAGGCACGGGCCGCCGCCCAGCGCGGGGAGGCGGCGCGGCGCGACTACCGGATCGCCGCCACGGCCTTCATCGGCAGCGTCAACGGCCTGCTCCACGACTGGAGCGCCGGCTGGGTGGACGCCACGCTGGACGAGGTCGTGGAGGAACTGGTCCGACAGCTGCTCGGGATCATGCGGCCGCCGGGCTGGAAGCCCTAGGACGAGTTGCCCGTAGCGTGCTCGTCCAGTCGGCGGGCCAGCGCGCGGACGAGATCGCGCAGGGCGGCGGGACGTTCGATGACGAACGGACGGTCGAGGGCGGCGAGGACGGGCGGGATCCACTCCAGCCGCTCGGCCCGGATCCGGACGTGGACCCATTCGCCGCCGTCACCGGCCTCTGAATCGTCGGTCGGGACCGTGGACAGAGTCGCGACCTCGGCCGGGAGCCGCGTGCGAATGTGCCGCACACTGCCCCGGATCCGCAGCGACACATCGTGGGTCCACGGCGTGCGCGCGAGGCTGTCCAGCACCGTGGCCGCCGGGTCGAAGTCATCCGGGACGGCGAACGAGCCCGGCCGCACGCTCATCGAGGTGATCCGGTCCAGCCGGAACGTGCGGACCTCGCCGTCGGCCGGGTCCGCGCCGGTCAGATACCACCGTCCGGCATGCGCCACGAGACCGTACGGCAGGACGGTACGGTCGCTGCCGCGGCCCCTGCGGTCGGTGTAGCCGATCGCCACCGGCCGCCGATGGAGCGCGGCCTCGGCGAGTTCGAGCAGTACGTCCGTCTCCGGGGCGGTGGCGGTACGGGGCCGCGCGGTGAAGTCGGCCGTGTCCAGCAGGGCGTCGAGCCGTCGGCGCAGGGCGGCGGGCAGGACCCGCAGCAGTTTCGCCGTGGCACTCTCGCTCGCCGCCGCGGACGTGGTGACGAGCCCCGCCTTACGGCCGGCCAGCAGCCCGAGCACCACGGCCAGGGCCTCCTCGTCCGTGAGCATCAGCGGCGGCATCCGATAGCCGGGGGCGAGCCGGTAGCCGCCGTAGCGACCGCGCACCGAGTCGACCGGCACGCCCAGTTCCAGCAGGTGGCCGACGTAGCGGCGGACCGTGCGTTCGTCGACGCCGAGGCGGGCGGCCAGGGCGGGGACGGTGCGGAGGCCGCCGCCCTGGAGGATCTCCAGCAGGGCGAGCACGCGGGCGGTCGATGTGGTCACTCCGGAAGTCTGCCTCGGATACCGGGCGGAAGCTGTCCGGTATCGGTCCTAGCGTGAGGGACGCCGGTTCATCCGGAACCGTCTCCGACCTCTGGCAGGAAGACCCTCATGAACTTCGTCTCGATCCGCGTCATCACCGACGACGTCACCCGTCTCGTCGGGTTCTACGAACAGGTCACCGGCGTCACGGCCACGTGGTCGACCCCCGACTTCGCCGAACTCGTCACGCCCGCCTGCACGTTGGCGATCGCGAGCACTCGCACCGTGGCCCTTTTCGGTACCGGCTCCGCTCGCCCCGCCGCCAACCGATCGGTGATCACCGAGTTCCGCGTGGCGGATGTCGACGCCGAGTTCGAGCGCCTGGCACCCCTCGACTGCGAGATCGTCCAGAAGCCGACGACGATGCCGTGGGGCAACCGCTCCCTCCTCTTCCGGGACCCCGACGGCAATCTGATCAACTTCTTCACGCCGGTCACCCCCGAGGCCGTGGCGCGGCAGGAGCGCTAGGCCAGGCTGTCCAGGGCGGCCAGCACGGGCGCGAAGCCGTCCTCGGCGCGCACCCGGGCGCCGAGGGCTCGCGCGCGCTCGGCGACGGCAGGTTCACCCGTGGCCCGTACGAGTGCGGCGGACAGGGAGTCGGCGGTCAGGCCGCGCAGCGGTACGGCGGCCGGAGCCACGCCCAGGGTGACCAGGCGCGCGGCCCAGAAGCCCTCGTCGAACTGGATCGGCACCGGTACCGCCGGTACCCCGGCGCGCAGGCCGGCCGCCGTCGTGCCCGCGCCGCAGTGGTGGACCACGGCCGCCATCCTCGGGAACAGCGCCGAGTGCGGGACCTCGCCGACGGTCAGGATGTCGTCACCGGCCGCTGCGAGACCGCCCCAGCCGCGCTGGATCACCCCGCGCAACCCCGCCCGGCGCAGCGCTCGCACGATCTCGGCGCTGAGCCGCTCCGGATCGGGCACGGTGGCACTGCCCAGTCCCACGAAGACCGGGGCCGGACCGGAGTCGAGGAAGTCCCTCAGCTGAGGCGGGAGTTGGGCTTCGGCGTCGTACGGCCACCAGTAGCCCGCCACTGTCAGTCCGGGGCGCCAGTCGGCCGGGCGGGGCACGATCAGAGGGCTGAAGCCGTGGTGGACGGGCCAGTTCTGGCGTTCCCGGGACCGGAGCGCGGCGCCGGGGCGGATGCGGGGCAGGCCCAGCCGGGAGCGGACCTCCGGTACGGCGGTGGTGAATACGTGCTCCACGGCCCGGTTCACCCCGCGCCCGGCGACCCGGTTGCCGACCGCGCCCCAGGAGCCGCCCCCGAGCACCGGCGGCGCGAACTCCCTTGTCGCTGCGAGGGGTTGGAGATACACGCCCATGCTCGGCAACGACAGCCCCTCGGCGACGGCATGCCCCAGCGGCCCCAACGAGCTGGACAGCAAAAGCACTTCACTCGTCCGGGCGGCCGTCAGCAGCTCGTCGGTCATCCGCCCGACCAGCGTCCGCGCCATCGTGACCACCCGCAGCAACTTGCCACCGCCCGAGGCGCTGCGGTGCAGCCCGCGCCCCCGTGAGGACTCCAACTCGGCCCGGGGGTCCACCGGAAGAGGATGGAAGCCGACGCCCGAGCCCGCCACCAGGGGCGCGAAACTCTCGTGGGTGACGAGGGTGACCTCGTGGCCCGCGCGGGCCAGGGCATGCCCGAGGCCGGTGTAGGGGGCCACGTCGCCCCGGGATCCCGCTGTCATGATCGCTACGCGCACGAGGGTCAGTATCGCGCCCGGTGGCCGACGAGTGGGGGATTCCCACGGGGATTCCAACTGCCCCTCGTGTCACAGCCGTTGACTTCACCCTCCGGTGGCTCTACTTTCAGCGCGCCGTTTCGTTCGGTTGCCCGATCCATGTTCGAAATATCGGCAAAGGAGCCGCATGTTCCGCACCCCCATCCTGCGCGCCCTCGCGATGGCCGCAGCGGTGTTCACCCTGCTTCTCGTCACGAGACCCGACCCCGCGGACCCCCTTCAAGCGGCCCCGGTCGCCTCGACGACCCGTCAGATTGCCGTGCCGACCGCCCCGATGGGCTGGGCCTCCTGGAACAGCTTCGCCTCGAAGATCGACTACAGCGTCATCAAGGCGCAGGTCGACGCGTTCGTCGCCGCGGGCCTCCCGGCCGCCGGCTACAACTACATCAACATCGACGAGGGCTGGTGGCAGGGCACCCGCGACAGCGCGGGCAACATCACCGTCGACACCAGCGAGTGGCCCGGCGGGATGAGCGCCATCGCCGACTACATCCACAGCAAGGGCCTCAAGGCCGGCATCTACACGGACGCCGGCGCGAACGGCTGCGGCTACTACTACCCGACGGGCCGCCCCGCCGCCGCGAACACCGGCAGCGAGGGCCACTACGACCAGGACATGCTCCAATTCTCCCAGTGGGGCTTCGACTTCGTGAAGGTCGACTGGTGCGGCGGCAACGCCGAGGGCCTCGACGCGGCGACGGCGTACAAGGCGATCAGCGCCTCGGTCACCAAGGCCACCGCCAGCACCGGCCGCGCGCTGACCCTCTCGATCTGCAACTGGGGCTACCAGAACACCTGGAACTGGGCCACGGGCCTCGCCCCCATGTGGCGGACCAGCACGGACATCTACTACTACGGCGGCACGGCGTCCCAGGCGAGCGTGCTCTCCAACTTCGACCAGACCCTGCACCCGGCCGCCCAGCACACCGGCTACTACAACGACCCCGACATGCTCACCGTCGGCATGTCCGGCCTCACGGCGGCCCAGAACCGCACCCACATGGCCCTGTGGGCGATCTCCGGCGCCCCGCTGCTGGCCGGCAACGACCTCACCACGATGACCAGTGAGACCGCCGCGATCCTCAAGAACTCGGACGTCGTCGCCGTCGACCAGGACGCGCGCGGACTCCAGGGCGTCAAGGTCGCCGAGGACACCACCGGCCTCCAGGTCTACGGCAGGGTCCTCTCCGGCACCGGCAACCGCGCGGTCGTACTGCTCAACCGCACCTCCTCCGCCCAGAACATCACCGTCCGCTGGTCCGACCTCGGCCTGACCGGCGCCTCCGCCACGGTCCGCGACCTCTGGGCGCAGACCAACCTCGGCTCGTACAACACGAGTTACACCGCCAGCGTCCCGGCGGGCGGCTCGGTGATGCTGAAGGTGAGCGGCGGCACCGAGGCGGCGAGCACCAACTACACCGCCACCTCGACCGGCAAGTACACCGCCGTCAGCGCGGCCAGTACCGGCCTGAACGTCGTCGACGTCACCTACACCAACACCGGCTCGACGGCCGTCACCGGCACTCTCCAGGTCAACAGCCAGACCGCGACGACGGTCTCCTTCCCGCCGACCGGCTCCACGGCGGGCACGATCTCGGTGCAGGCCAACCTGTCCAAGGGATCGGCCAACTCCCTTACCCTGACAGGCAGTTCACTCCCGACCCTGGGCACGGTCAACGTCCAGCCGATCCCGGGCGCGAACGGCAACCTGGTCGTCGGCACCGGGTCCGGCCGCTGCGTCGACGTCTACAACAACACCATCACCAACGGCACCCAGGCCGAGATCTGGGACTGCAACGGCGGCCAGAACCAGGCCTGGACGTACACCTCCCGCAAGGAACTAGTGGTCTACGGCAACAAGTGCCTGGACGCCTACAACAGCGGTACCACCAACGGCACGAAGGTCATCATCTGGGACTGCAACGGCCAGAACAACCAGAAGTGGACCGCCAACTCCGACGGCACCCTGACCAACGTCAACGCGGGCCTCTGCCTGGACGCGTCCGGCGCCGCCACGGCCAACGGCACTCTGCTGATCCTGTACACCTGCGGCACGGCGACCAACCAGAAGTGGACGCTGACCTAGCCCTACCGGCCCCGCCACAGCACATCGTCCCGCCGGTCGTCAGGACCGGCGGGACCCGCGTCCCTAGGCGAGCGCTACGGTCACCAGACCCGTCGCCGCGAGCAGGGCGCACGTCAACAGGCAGCAGGCGAGGGCGCGTTGGCGCAGTCGCCGGTACGTCTCCCCGTACTCGTCCCGCAGTTGACGGCCCCGCTCGGCCGTGCGCTGCCACGACAGCCGGGTGAGGGCGAGGTACTCCGCCTCGAACTGCCGCTCCACCTCGCTCCGTTGGCCGTCGGTGAGCCAGTCGAGCCGTGCCGTGAAACGGGCGGCGGCGGTACGGCCCTCCGCGTGGGCGGCGGCGATCAGCAGGTGGCCCTCGACGTCGTTGAGGAAGGCACCGGTGTCGACGGGGTGTTCGTCCATGGCGGTCACCGGGCCGTCAACTCCCGTTCCAGGGCGGGGATGTCGGCGTGGTGGAGGTCGAACGCCGGGGACTCGCTGCGGATGCGGGGGAGCGAGACGAAGTTGTGCCGCGGCGGCGGGCAGGACGTCGCCCACTCCAGTGAACGGCCGTAGCCCCACGGGTCGTCGACCTCGACCTTCTTGCCGTACTTGGCCGTCTTCCACACGTTGTAGAAGAACGGCAGCAGTGACAGGCCCAGCAGGAACGAGGAGATCGTCGACACCGTGTTGAGTGTCGTCAGGCCCTCCACCGCCAGGTAGTCGGGGATCCGGCGCTGCATCCCGTTCACGCCCAGCCAGTGCTGGACGAGGAAGGTGCCGTGGAAGCCGATGAACAGCGTCCAGAAGGTGATCTTGCCGAGGCGCTCGTCGAGCATCTTGCCGGTCATCTTCGGCCACCAGAAGTGGAAGCCGGAGAACATCGCGAACACGACCGTGCCGAAGACCACGTAGTGGAAGTGGGCGACGACGAAGTACGAGTCGGAGGTCGAGAAGTCGATGGGCGGGGCGGCGAGCATGACGCCGGTCAGGCCGCCGAAGACGAAGGTGATGAGGAAGCCGGTGGCCCAGAGCATCGGGGTCTCGAAGGACAGGGAGCCCTTCCACATCGTTCCGATCCAGTTGAAGAACTTCACGCCTGTTGGCACGGCGATGAGGAACGTCATGAAGGAGAAGAACGGGAGGAGGACTCCGCCGGTGACGTACATGTGGTGGGCCCACACGGTCACGGACAGGCCGGCGATGGAGATCGTGGCCGCGACCAGTCCCATGTAGCCGAACATCGGCTTGCGGGAGAAGACCGGGATGACCTCGGAGATGATGCCGAAGAACGGCAGCGCGATGATGTACACCTCTGGATGCCCGAAGAACCAGAAGAGGTGCTGCCACAGCAACGCCCCGCCGTTGGCGGCATCGAAGACGTGTGCCCCGAATTTCCGATCCGCCTCCAGCGCGAAGAGCGCGGCGGCGAGAACGGGGAAGGCCAGCAGAACGAGTACGGCGGTCAGCAGCACGTTCCACACGAAGATCGGCATGCGGAACATCGTCATGCCCGGTGCGCGCATGCAGATGATCGTGGTGATGAAGTTGACCGCGCCGAGGATCGTGCCGAAGCCGGAGAAGGCCAGACCCATGATCCACATGTCGGCCCCGATGCCCGGCGAACGGACCGCGTCCGACAGCGGGCTGTACGCGAACCAGCCGAAGTCGGCCGCGCCCTGCGGGGTGAGGAAGCCCCCGACCGCGATCGTCGAGCCGAAGAGATACAGCCAGTAGGCGAACATGTTCAGGCGAGGGAAGGCGACGTCCGGGGCGCCGATCTGGAGCGGCATGATCCAGTTGGCGAAGCCCGCGAACAGCGGCGTCGCGAACATCAGCAGCATGATCGTGCCGTGCATCGTGAACGCCTGGTTGAACTGCTCGTTGGACATGATCTGCAGGCCGGGTCTGGCGAGTTCGGCGCGCATGAGGAGCGCCATCACACCGCCGATGCAGAAGAACCCGAACGCCGTGACCAGATACAGCGTGCCGATCGTCTTGTGGTCCGTGGTCGTCAGCCACTTGATGCTCTTGAGGTCTCTCACGCCCCGCCTGTGTCCGCGCGCCGCCCGCACGTCACACTCGACGGACGCGAGGAGAATCACGAAATCGGGTGTGACGATCGCCCCGGTGCCGGACACGAACGGAACATGAGCAACGACGAGAACTTCGCCGCTGCCTATCGCGAGCACTACTGGGCGGTCAGCCGCTATGTTGCGCGGCGACTGGACGGGCGGAGCAGCGAGGTCGAGGAAGTGGTGGCGGAGGTCTTCACCGTCGCCTGGCGCCGCCGTGCGGATCTGCCGCCGGCCCCGTTGCCCTGGCTGTACGGCGTGGCCCGTAACTGCCTGGCCAATGCGGTGCGCGGGTACGGGCGGCGGCGTCGGCTCGTCGACCGGCTGGGCAACGACGAGAGCGCGCATGGGCGGCAGGTCGCTGTTGGTCCCGACGCGGAGGCGCCCGGTGCCTGGGTGCACGAGGCGCTCGCGCGGTTGTCGTCGGCCGATCAGGAGGTGTTGCGGCTCACGGCGTGGGAGGAGTTGGGGGTGGAGGAGGTTGCCGTGGTTCTTGGGTGTGGGGTGCGGGCTGCGGCTATGCGGTTGCATCGGGCGCGGCGGAGGTTGAGAGCGGAGGTCGATCGGCTCGCGGTGCTGGGAGGGGCGGGGTGTTGAGTCAGTATTCTGCGGCGCCGTCGTGGCTGGTCGCGCAGTTCCCCGCGCCCCTTGAGGGCGCCACAGTCCCCCTGAAGGAACATCGCGATGGCTGATGAACTTGAACTCCTGCGTAGCGCCAACCCGTTCACTGGCGACGGGTCCCTCTACGGTGACGGGCCGCTTGACCATCGCGCCGAGCGCGGGCTCAACCGGCTGCTGTACGAACGGCGTTCACGGCGTCGGCGAGTGCTCTGGAGCCTGGCGGCCGCAACTGCCGTCGGCGCGACCGTACTCACCCTCGTGCTGGGCGGGCCGAGCAGTACCCCGGCGGTGGCGGCTCCCCGTGCTCTGGTCGTGCAGGCGCACTCCACGCCCGTATCGCTGAAGCAGCTCGCCGCCCTCGCCGTGGCGGTCGCGGCCGACGGAACTCCCGTTCTGCGCAGGGGAACTCACGTGCAGTCATGGAGTCTCGGCATGTCCGACGACAAACCGCCGGTCACTATCCCCGAGGAACGCGTCGTGCGCTGGAACGCGGACGCCAGTCACACGGAACGTGTCGTCGAGGACGGCCATGTCCTCAAAGAGACGACGTTTCCGCCGAGTTGGAGCGATGTCCCGCCCGATGCCCGGCCCCCGCACGACGTGCCGGGACTCCGGGCGTACCTCCAGGAGACGGCGTACAGCAAGACGCCGTTGACCACCCCCGAACTCCTGTCGGCCGTGGGGGAGTTGCTGGACCACTGGACGCTCGGGGCGCGTGAGTCGGCCGCGTTGGCGCGGCTGCTCGCGGGGGCGGACGGGTTGCGACCGGTGGGGGAGGTGACCGACCGGCTCGGGCGGCACGGGCAGGCGTATGTGTATCAGCAGTCGGGCAGCCGCCTGATGCTGATCATGGACCCGGCCACCGGCGCCGTCCTCGGGATGGAGAGCACCTTCACGAAGGACCAGCCCGAGTACGGCGTCAAGGCCGGGGACGTCATGGACTACAGCGCGTGGACGCGCTGATCACACCCCGAGCTGCCGGGCCGCAGCGGTCACCGTCTGCTCCAGGAGCGTGGCGATCGTCATCGGGCCGACGCCGCCCGGCACCGGGGTGATCAACGAGGCGCGTTCGGCGGCGGATTCGAAGTCCACGTCACCGACGTTGCCCGCGTTGTAGCCGGCGTCGATGACGACCGCGCCGGGCTTGATGTCCTCGCCGCGGATCAGCCGGGGGCGGCCCACGGCGGCGACCACGATGTCCGCCTCGCGGACCACCGCGGACAGGTCCTGGGTGCGGGAGTGGCAGTAGGTGACCGTCGCGTCGCGGGCCAGGAGGAGCATGCCGGCCGGCTTGCCGAGGATCGCGCTGCGGCCGACCACGACGGCCCGCTTGCCGGACGGGTCGACGTCGTACTCGTCGAGCAGCCGGATGATGCCGCCGGGCGTGCAGGACACGAAGCCCGGCAGGCCGAAGCTCATCGTCGCGAACGATGCGAAGGTCACGCCGTCCACGTCCTTCTCCGCCGCGATCGCCTCGAACGCGGCCCGCTCGTCGATGTGTTCACCCATCGGGTGCTGGAGCAGGATGCCGTGCACGGCCGGGTCGGTGGAGAGCGCGTCGAGGGTGGCGACCAGTTCGGCGGTGGTCGTGGCGGCGGGCAGTTCCACGTGCCGGGACTCGATGCCGGCCTTGCGGCTGCGGTTCTGCTTCATCCGGACGTAGGTGACGGACGCCGGGTCCGCGCCGACCAGCACCGTCGCCAGACAGGGCGCCGTACCGGTGCGCTCCGTGAGGTCGGCGGCCTTCTTCGCGGTGTCCTCGACGATGCGCCGGGCGAGCGCGCTGCCGTCCATGAGCCGTGCCTGAGACATGATCCACTCCTGAGCTGGTTGACCAATCGCCCAGGCGCACGGCATCGACTCCGCGTGGGCCGCTCCACGGTGGTGCTCCACCTCAGCGCCAGTCACGACCCACGAACAGCGTAACCGACGGGTCTACGGCCGTCAGGGCCCGCTCACCGACGCCGGACGCGGTGGATGCGACCAGCAGGTGGTGGCGGAAGCGGGCGGGACCGTGCCGCCCGCAGCACCGACCCCAGCAGAGCGGCGGACGCGCGCAGGCCCGCCGCGGAAACCGGTGCTCGGCCTCGCGTCGCAGCGGAGCGGGCGGGTGCCGTGGTCGCCGAGAAGGTCCAGGTCAGGCGGGTGTTGATCCGGACTCTCGGCACCAGCCGCGCTAGCCGTCCCATGCCTGGATCATGGTCTGCCGGGTGATCTTGCCGTCCTGCAGCAGGAGCATCGACTCGGCGAGGACGCGGGCTCCGTCCGGGTACCGGCAGGACTCGGTATAGGCGACCCGGTCGCCCTGTACGACGCATTCCTCCAGCTTGTGGGTCATGTCGCGGCTGTAGACGTCGGCGAGCATCGCGCCGATCTCGTCCCGGCCGTGCAGGACCTTGGGGTGACTGGGCTGGGTCTGGTGGTCGACGACGTGGATCTCGGCGTCGTCCGCGTAGAGCGACAGCAGTGTCGCCGCCGTGTGGTCTTCGATGCCCCGGCGCAGGGCTTCGGTGTCGAAGCCGGGGCGTGCCGCGGTGCCCATGGTGACCTCCTCGGAGGGCCGCGGCCCACACAGGAGCGAGCCGCGACGGGCCTCTCCTACGAGACTCCTCCGCCTCGCCGTGGTCGGCAAACCGGGCGGCGCGCTCCGCCTCACGGGTGAGCGGTGCCCGGTACCCGTGACCGCGCGGGGACCGGCCGCGTTGCTGAGGGCATGATCTCAACACGACGTATTGCCGCCGCCGTTGGTCTCGCCGTCGGGGTCACCGGCCTCGTCGCGCCGATGGCGAACGCCGCCGACGCGCCCGCCTTCAAGGACGGCAAGGTCAGCCCGGTCGCCCTGCTGGACTCGCTCGCGGTGAGTGAGATCCCCGCCGAGCACCAGGCGGAGATCCCGCGGGTCGCCAGTCAGCTGCAGGGGATGAACCACCTGAACGACCTCCAGCAGCTGCACCAGGTCACCGACCTCGCCGCGCCGGTCACGGGTCTCCTCCCCAGCATCGAGCCGTGAGCCCGCGCTACTGATCCCGCAGCACGCAGACCTTGAGGGCCGTCCGGAAACGGGCGGCCCTCAGCCGTTCCGCGAGGTCAGCCCGCCGTCGCCAGGAACTGCGTGGCCGCCAGTTCCGCGTAGAGCGGGTCGGCGGTCACCAGCTCCCGGTGCGTGCCCACCGCGCGGACCCGGCCCGCGTCCATGACGACGATCCGGTCGGCCATCGTCACCGTGGACAGCCGGTGCGCCACGACCAGGACGGTCGTCGTACGGGCCACATCGGCGACGGTGTCGCGCAGGGCCGCCTCGTTCACCGCGTCGAGCTGCGAGGTCGCCTCGTCGAGGAGCAGCAGCCGGGGGTGGCGCAGGAGCGCGCGGGCGATGGCGACGCGCTGGCGTTCGCCGCCCGAGAGGCGGGTGCCTCGGTGACCGACCAGGGTGTCGGTGCCCTTCGGGAGGCGGGCGACCAGGCCGTCGAGGCGGGTCGTCTTCAGGACACGGGTGACGGCGTCGTCGTCCGCGTCCGGGTTGCCGAGCACCAGGTTGTCGCGCAGGGAACCCGACAGGACCGGGGCGTCCTGCTCCACATACCCGATGGCGGACCGGAGTTGGGACAGTTCCCACTCCGCGAGGTCCCGGCCGTCGAGGGTGATCGCGCCGGACTCGGGGTCGTAGAAACGCTCGATGAGGGAGAACACCGTGGTCTTGCCCGCGCCGGACGGGCCGACGAAGGCCGTCATGCCCTGGGCCGGTATCTCGAAGGTCACGCCGTGGTGGACGTAGGGGAGGTCGTCGGCGTAGCGGAAGCGGACGTCGTCGAAGGCGAGGGCCGCTGGTTCGGCGCCGGGGGAGGGCAACTGGGCGGGCAGGGACGGGGGTTCGGCGGGGAGGTGGAGCGCCTCCTGGATGCGGGAGAGAGCCGCGGTGCCCGTCTGGTACTGCGTGATCGCGCCGACGACCTGCTGGATCGGCTGCATGAGATAGAAGACGTAGAGGAGGAAGGCGACCAGCGTGCCGATGTCGATCGCACCCGTCGCCACCCGCGCTCCGCCCACCGCGAGGACGGTGATGAAGGCGACCTGCATCGACAGCGCGGCCGTATTGCCCGCGGCGGCGCTCCACTTGGCGGCCCGCACACTCTGCCGCCACGACTCCTCGGCCGCCGCGTGCAGGGTGCGTTCCTCGCGCTCCTCGGCGCCGGACGCCTTCACCGTGCGCAGCGCGCCCAGGATCCGCTCCAGCGAGGCACCCATCACGCCGACCGCGTCCTGCGCCTGCCGGCTGGCCCGGTTGATGCGCGGCAGGATCAGGGTGAGCACGGTGCCCGCGCCCGCGATCACGGCCAGGGTGACGCCCAGCAGCACCGGGTCAACGATGCCCATCATCACGACAGTTGCGACGAGCGTGAGCCCGCCGGTGCCGAGTCCGACCAGCGAGTCCGTGGTGACCTCGCGCAGCAGCGTCGTGTCCGAGGTGATGCGCGCCATCAGATCGCCGGGCTCGCTGCGGTCCACGGCCGCGATCCGCAACCGCAGCAGATACGACGACAGCGCGCGCCGCGCACCGAGCACCACCGACTCCGCGGTACGCCGCAGAACGTATGAACCCAGCGCGCCCAGCGCCGCGTTGGCGACCACCAGCGCCGACATCGCGAGCAGCGCCCCGGTGATCGTCCGGTCGTGCGAGAGGTCGTCGATGAGCCCCCGCGCCACCAGCGGCAACAGCAGCCCGGTGCCCCCGGTGACCAACGAGAGCAGCGCACCCGCCAACAGGGCCCAGCGGTGCGGCCGTACGTAGTCGAGGAGCAACCGCCAGGTCGGCGGACCGCTCTGAGTCCCTGCGATGCTCACGGCGCTCCTCGGGAGTCGGTCGGAGCATTCAGGCTACGTCGGTCGCCGCCCGCGGTGTCGGCCGGTCCTGGCCTGTCCAGAACGCGGCGACCTGCGACGCGATCTCTCGTCCGAGGTCGCGACCGGCAAGGGCGGACGGCCCGCGCACGCCCGGATCAAGCGGGTTGGTGCCGAACGCGGCGACCGCGGCGGCATCCGCGTACACCACGTGCACGCGCGACGGCGAGAGCGTCGCGAGTTCCGCGGGGTCGATCGAATATCCCGTTGCCGTGCGCTCTGGCTGCGGGAGGAGCACCAGAACAGGGTCGAAGCCGACTGCGAGGTCCGCGTTCGCCATCGTGCGCACCCCTCCGTCGATATAGCGGCGTCCTGTCAGCGGAACGACGGGCCAGATGCCCGGAACGGCCGAACTCGCCTCTACGGCATCGACGAGCGAGATCCCCGACGTCCGGTCGAACACGACCGGGACCCCGGTGTCGGCATCCACCGCGGTGATGCGGAGATCGCGGTCGCTCCACGTCATGCCGGAGAGCCGGGCCTCGATCGTGCCGCGGCGAACCGCACGGTCAACTGTCTTGGTGTCCTTGGCGATCGTGCCGATGCGGCGGCGTGCGTCGTCCGGCGACGTCGCCTCGCTGTGGGCCGCGGCCATGCTCGCCATGAAGGCGTCGAAGTCGGCTTCGACATAGATCTCGGTCGGCGTCTCATGGAGTTGCCGTTCGAAGAGAACGTCGAGTGGAGCACCCGTGGAGAGCTGAGCGGAGACGGTCGACCCGGCCGACGTGCCGATCAACGTCGTCGGCGCCCCGATGATGCGAGCCGCCGCCTCCGGCTCGACATCCTGGATGCCGAGCAGCACTCCCGTCTCCCACGCGATCCCCGCGAGACCTCCGCCGGCCAGAACCAGTGCGCCATGTGCCATGCCGCGAGCCTACGCCACCCCGCCAACACGCCTGCCGCCGCCGCGACTTGGACATCCTGCCCGTTCCCGCACCGGGATCCCGGTGCGAGCGGCCACTCCACAGGAGGACGTCGTCGCGCCCTTACCGATCAGTCACGCGTAGGGTCGGAGGCAGGGACAACGGCGACGAAAGGGTTCAGGACCATGGCGCAGGAAGTACGCGGCGTGATCGCACCGGGCAAGAACGAGCCGGTCCGGATCGAGACGATCGTCGTGCCCGATCCCGGACCCGGCGAGGCCGTGGTGAAGGTACAGGCCTGCGGGGTCTGTCACACCGACCTGCACTACAAACAGGGCGGCATCAGCGACGACTACCCCTTCCTGCTCGGCCACGAGGCCTCCGGCATCGTCGAGTCGGTCGGCGAAGGCGTCACCGACGTCGCCCCCGGCGACTTCGTGATCCTCAACTGGCGTGCCGTGTGCGGTAATTGCCGCGCCTGTCTGCGTGGCCGCCCCTGGTACTGCTTCAACACCCACAACGCCAAGCAGAAGATGACCCTCGCCTCGACCGGCCAGGAACTCTCCCCGGCCCTGGGTATCGGAGCCTTCGCCGACAAGACCCTGGTCGCCGCCGGACAGTGCACCAAGGTCGATCCGGCCGTCTCTCCCGCGGTCGCCGGCCTGTTGGGCTGTGGCGTGATGGCCGGCATCGGTGCCGCCATCAACACCGGCAACGTCGGACGCGGTGACACGGTCGCGGTCATCGGGTGCGGTGGTGTCGGTGACGCGGCGATCGCCGGGTCCCGGCTCGCGGGTGCGGCGCGGATCATCGCCGTGGACATCGACGACCGCAAGCTGGAGAAGGCCCGCTCCATGGGGGCCACGCACACCGTCAACTCCCGGGCCAATGACCCGGTCGAGGCCATCCGTGAACTGACCGGTGGCTTCGGTGCCGATGTCGTCATCGAGGCGGTCGGGCGCCCGGAGACCTACAAACAGGCCTTCTACGCCCGGGACTTGGCGGGCACGGTCGTCCTCGTCGGCGTGCCGACCCCGGAGATGAAGCTCGAACTCCCGCTGCTGGACGTCTTCGGGCGGGGTGGCTCGCTCAAGTCGTCCTGGTACGGCGACTGCCTGCCCTCCCGTGACTTCCCGATGCTCATCGACCTGCATCAGCAAGGGCGTCTGGACCTGGCCGCGTTCGTCACGGAGACGATCCAACTCGACGAGGTGGAGAAGGCGTTCGAGCGGATGCACGGCGGCGACGTGCTGCGTTCGGTGGTGGAGCTGTGATGGGCGCCCGCATCGAACACCTCGTCACCTCCGGGCAGTTCAGCCTCGACGGCGGTACCTGGGACGTCGACAACAACGTGTGGATCGTGGGCGACGACCACGAGGTCGTCGTCATCGACGCCGCCCATGACGCCGACGCCATCCTCGCCGCGATCGGCGACCGCAGGCTGACCGCCATCATCTGCACCCACGCCCACAACGACCACATCGACGCCGCGCCCGAACTCGCCGACCGCACCGGCGCCACGATCTGGCTGCACCCCGACGACCTGCCCCTGTGGAAGCAGACCCACCCCGACCGCGACCCCGACGCCCATCTCGCCGACGGCCAGGTGATCGAGGCCGCGGGCGCCGACCTGAAGGTGCTGCACACGCCGGGGCACGCGCCCGGAGCGGTGTGCCTGTACGACCCCGCGCTCGGCACGGTCTTCACCGGCGACACGCTCTTCCACGGAGGACCGGGCGCCACGGGACGGTCGTACTCCCACTTCCCGACGATCATCGACTCCATCCGTGACCGGCTGCTGACCCTCCCGCCCGAGACGAAGGTGCTCACGGGACACGGCGACTCGACGACCGTCGGGGCGGAGGCCGCGCACCTGGAGGAGTGGATCGCGCGGGGGCACTGAGAGACACCCGCTAAAACCCGACAGAAGGTGTCCGGCTTCTCCTGCACGATCGACAGGACAGCGAGTCGAGCGAGCACGGGAGGTCGGACATGCCGGGTCCACTGGAAGGCAAGGTCGCGCTGGTCGCGGGGGCGACGCGCGGAGCGGGACGCGGGATCGCCGTGGAACTGGGCGCGGCCGGCGCCACCGTCTACGTGAGCGGTCGCAGCACCCGCGCCCAGCGCTCCGAGTACGACCGGCCCGAGACCGTCGAGGACACCGCCGACCTCGTCACCGCGGCCGGCGGCCGGGGCATCGCCGTACCCACCGACCACCTGGAGCCCTCGGCCGTACGGGCCCTCGTCGACCGGATCGACGACGAACAGGGCCGCCTCGACCTCCTCGTCAACGACATCTGGGGCGGCGAGCACCTCTTCGCCTGGGACACCCCCGTCTGGGAACACGACCTCGACAAGGGCCTACGACTCCTCCGGCTGGCGGTCGAGACGCACGCGATCACCAGCCACCACGCGCTGCCCCTGCTGCTGCACCGGCCAGGCGGCCTGGTCGTCGAGATGACCGACGGGACCGCCGAGTACAACCGCGACACCTACCGCGTCTCCTTCTTCTACGACCTCGCCAAGTCGTCCGTCCTGCGCATGGCCTTCGCCCTCGGCCACGAACTCGGCCCGCGCGGCGCCACCGCCGTGGCACTCACCCCCGGCTGGCTGCGCTCGGAGATCATGCTCGGCCAGTTCGGCGTGGGCGAGGACAACTGGCGTGACGCCCTGGAACACGTCCCCCACTTCGCCATCTCGGAGACCCCGCGCTACGTCGGCCGCGCCGTCGCCGCCCTCGCCGCCGACCCCGAAGTGGCCCGCTGGAACGGGCAGTCGCTGTCCAGCGGCGGACTCGCCCCGGTGTACGGCTTCACGGACCTCGACGGCAGCCGCCCGGACGCGTGGCGGTACCTGGTGGAGGTGCAGGACGCGGGGAAACCGGCGGACGTGACCGGGTACCGGTGAGGAACGTAGGTCACTCCTGGGTCGTCAGCCAGCGGCCCGAGTGGCCGGGCGGGAGCGCCAGGTCTTCGCGTACGGCCGCGTAGTAGCCCTCGCGGCCGGCGCGCTGACGGTCCATCAACTGCCGCCAGGCGGCCGGGTCGTGGGTCTCCGTGCGCATGAACCGTTCCATCTCCATCACCGCGCTGACCCATGCCCGGGCCTTCTCCACCACCTCCGGACTTCCCAGCAGGATCAGCGCCTCGCCGGAGGGATCGCGGCCCACGGTCGCCTCGGCCAGCAGCGGTTCCGCCTCCGCCAGGCTCAGCGGGTGCGGGTGCGGGTCGTTGCCGAGGTGGGACGCGACCCGGTAGGCCAGGGTCACGGACCTCTTCAGCGTCCGGGCGTACTCGGCGTACACCTCCAGCCGCCGCTCCTCCCAACGGGCCGCCCGCTCACGGCGGAACCGTGCCTGATCGCCCCGCACGATCGCCACGTACGAGCCGAGGGCGCCGATCACGACACCGATGAGCGCGGGCAGTTGCTGTAGGAACGCGTGCATGTCCGCACGTTATCTGCCGAGTTGATCGTTCCGGCAGTACGTTCGAAGTCATGACTGACACAACGCGCTTCGAGGGGTACGGAGTTCTCGTCACCGGTGCTGCACGTGGCATCGGTGCGGCCATCTCCCGGCGGCTCGCGGAGGAGGGGGCGCGGGTTCTGGTGACCGACGTCGATCTGCCCGAGGCGGAGAGGACGGCGGCGGCGCTGCGTGAACTCGGCCTGGCTACCGAGGCGTTCGGGTGCGATGTGGGGGACCGGGAGGCGGTGGAGCGGGCCGTCGCCCGGGCCGTCGAGTCCTTCGGGACGCTCGACGTCCTGGTCAACAGCGCCGCGCACTGCACGCCCGACCTCCCGCTCTTCGAGGACGAACCGGACGACGAGTGGGCGAGCGACCTCGACATCACGCTGACGGGGACGTACCGCTGCTGCCGCGCCGCCCTCCCGCACCTGGTCGCCTCGGGACGCGGGGCGATCGTCAACATCGGTTCCGTGAACGGCAGTCAGGACTTCGGCAACCACGCCTACAGCGCGGCCAAGGCCGGACTCACCTCGCTGACCCGCACCCTCGCCGGACACGCCGGGCGGCGGGGCGTGCGGGTCAATCTGGTGATGCCGGGCACGGTGCGGACCTCGGCCTGGGAGGGCCGGGAGGACGCACTGGACGCGGTGAGCGGCCTGTATCCGCTCGGCCGGGTCGGCGAGCCCGAGGACATCGCCGCGGCCGTCGCGTTCCTCGCCTCGCGGGACGCCTCCTGGATCACCGGGACCACCCTCGCTGTCGACGGAGGGCTCACCGCGGTCAACTCCGGGTTCCGGCAGGCCCTTTCAGAGCGCGAGGCCAAGGCGCAGTGAGGCGAGCGCCGCCAGCACCCGGTCCGTATCGGCCTCGGACGTACGCCAGTTGCTGAACGCGGCACGCAGCGCGGGTGTCCCGTCGTAGACCGTCGGGGTCAGGAACGCCTCGCCGGTGGCGGCGACGGCCTCCGCGACGGCGGACACCCGCTCCTGGGTGGGGTTCTCGGCCAGGGTGAAGCACACGACGTTCAGCCGGACCGGCGCGGACAGCCGCAGGCCCGGGAGCGCGGCGATGCCCTCGCCGAGCCGGTGCGCGAGGGCGACGTTGCGCTCGACGATCTCGCGGTGCCCGGCACGGCCGTAGGCCATGAGGGAGAACCAGGCCGGGAGGGCGCGCAGCCTGCGGGAGTTCTCGGGGGTGAGGTGGAGGAAGTCGGGGTCGCCGGTCGGCGGGCCGAGGTACGGGGACGCGTTGTGGAACACCCTGGTCTGGAGGTCGCGGCGGCGGGTGAACTGGACGGCCGCGTCGTAGGGCACGTTGAGCCACTTGTGGAGGTCGACGCAGACCGAGTCGGCCGCGTCGAGGCCGTCGACGAGGTGGGCGTACGCGGGGGAGAGCGCGGCGAAGCCGCCGAACGCGGCGTCCACGTGCAGCCAGAAGTCGTGCCGTTCCTTGAGGGCGGCGATCGCCCGCAGGTCGTCGAAGTCGACGGTGTTCACCGTGCCGGCGTTCGCGACGACGATCGCCGGGCGGCCCTTCAACTCGGCCAGGGCGGCGTCCAGTTGGGCCACGTCGACGGCTTCGCGGTTTCCGGCGAGCACGGGCACGTAGCGCATGCGGTCGCGGCCGATGCCCAGCACGGAGAGTGCCTTGCTGACGCTGGAGTGCGGGCTGCCGGAGAGGACGTCCACCGGGCCGAGCGCGGCGGCGCCGTCCTGGGACACGTCCACGCCCAGGCGTTCACCGAGCCACTCGCGGGCGACGGCGAGCCCGACCGTGTTGGACATGGTCGCGCCGGTGACGAAGGCCCCCGAGTGCGCTTCTCCGAGCCCGAAGAGCTCGCGCAGCCAGCCGACCGTCTCCCGCTCAAGCGCCGCCGCCCAGGAACCGGCCGCCCCGGACACGTTCTGGTCGTACGCGCTGGTCAGCCAGTCCCCGGCGACCGACGCGGGTGTCGCACCGCCGGTCACGAAGCCGAGGTAGCGCGGGCCCGCCGAGCCCGACAGCCCGGGCGCCCACCGCTCCGCGAACCGCGCGATAGCCGCCTCGCCACCGGCTCCCTCGGCCGGCAGCGGCTCCCGGTCCGGAGCCTTGTCCTGCCGGACGACCGGCCGCTCGGCCATCCCGTCCAGCTCACGGGCGGCGATGTCGCGGGCGGACTGGAGGAGGGCGGGGAGCCGGGAGAGGTCGTCGGAGAGAGTGCGGTGCATGGGCGGCAGCGTAGGCGGAGGGGGTGGGCGGGGTATCGGTCCACTTCGGGGGAACTGGACTGCTGAAGGGCGACGGCCACCGGTGCGCACGTTGACCGGCAGGCGAGGAATGTCACCGTTTCGTCGCAGCGTGTCCTGTACTACAACCTCGACCGCCATACTCCGGTCTAGGTGGCAGAGATCGCAGTTCTTGCTGACGGGGAGGGTCCGACATGGGGGACATACGCAGACGAGGTGCCATAGCGCTCGGTATCACCGGGCTGGTGGCACCGCTCACGCTCGTGCTGGGCGGCGCTCCGGCGCAGGCGGCGACGAGCTGTACGACGCAGAAGGGGCCGTACCAGAAGCAGGTGGAGAAGTTCCTCGGGCGGCCGGTCGACGGGAAGCAGTCCGCCGCGGACTGCAAGGCGATCAAGGCCTTCCAGACCAAGCACGGCATCACGCCGAACATCGGCTATGCCGGGTCCGTCACCTGGGGCGTGATGGACCTCATGAACAAGCAGAAGGCCGTGGGCACCAAGCCCAACGCGGCCGGCAAGTGCCCGACCAACAAGGGCCGCATCGCCTGCGTCAACCTCACGCTCCAGATCAGCTGGATCCAGGACGGCAGCCGGCTCGTCTACGGCCCGGTCCCCGTGCGCACGGGCCGCAACGGCTTCGAGACCCGCACCGGTCTGAAGAAGATCTACTGGCGGGACATCGACCACGTCTCGACCATCTACAACGTGGCCATGCCGTACAGCCAGTTCTTCGACGGCGGCCAGGCCTTCCACTCCGTCGGCCTCAGCATGTGGAACCCGCCGGGCTCGCACGGCTGCGTCAACATGACCCCGGCCACCGCCAAGAAGTACTGGTCGCTGCTGAAGAACGGCGACGACGTCTTCGTCTACGGCCGCAAGCCGGGGACCTGACAGTCGGTCACCCGGCTTGCGTGACGGCCGAGTTACTCGGGCGCGTCCCCGAAGTCCGGGATCTCCAGCCGCGCTCCGCCCTGCCGCGCCGAGTCGTGCGCGATGATGCCCGGCAGGGTGTAGCGGGCCGCGACCCACGCGTTCACGCTGGGCAGGGTGCGGGAGTTGACCGCGGTCACGAAGTCGTCCGCCAGGAAGTGGTGGCTGCCCTCGTGGCCGTTGTGCAGGTTGTCGAACTCCCGCGGCAGCCGCGACCGGTCGTGCACCGGCGCCGAGCCCGAGGTGAAGGCGGCACGGAGGTCCGGCGCGATGTGCTGGAGTGACGGATCGTCAGGAGACATGGTGGGCTTGGGCTCCAGCAGCTCGCTGATGTCCTGCACCCCCTTCTTGTCCTGCCAGAAGGCCACCGTCGCCAGCTGCTCCATGCTCGCGTCCGTCCCGAAGAACCGGAAACGCGACTCCCGGATCTGCGAGGGATAGCCCACCCGCCGGAACTCGTTCGTACGGAACGAGCCGCCGCCCGCGACCTCGAACAGCGCGGTGGCGTTGGAGAAGTCGTTGCCGAACTGGCTGACCTCCTTGTCGAAGACCCCGTCCCCGCGCTCGTCGACCACGCCGATCGCGGACACGCTCACCGCGTGCGTCTGCCACGCGCCGAGCACCCCGCCCACCGAGTGCGTCGGGTACAGCAGCGGCGGATAGCTGGCGGTGGCCTTCCAACCCTCGCCGCCGCTGTACTGGTACGCCTCGTAGAACCCCAGGTCCATGTCGTGGACGTAGTCGCCCTCGGCGTAGAAGATCCGCCCGAAGGCGCCCTCCGCGATCTGGTTGCGGGCGTGCACGGTCGCCGGGTTGTACTGGCTGGTCTCGCCCATCATGTACGTCAGTCCGGTGGCCCGGACCGCGTCGATGATCGCCGCGATCTCCTCCGTGCTGATCGCCATCGGGACCGCGGAGTACACGTGCTTGCCGGCGCCGAGCCCCTGGAGGACCAGGGGGCCGTGCGTCCAGCGCTGGGTGAAGATCGCGACGGCGTCGACGGCCTGCGATTCCAGCATCGCCTCGTAGGAGGGGAAAGTGCCCGCCAGCCCTTGTTCGGCGGCCAGTTGCTCCGCCCGCTCCGGCAGGAGGTCGGTCACATAGACCTCGCTCACGCCCGGGTGGGCCTGGAACAGTCGGGCGAACTGGCCGGAGAACTGGCCTGCTCCGACGATGCCGAGGGAGAACGTCATGGGTGCGTGTCCTTCTCTGACGGGGATTTCCCTGAGCGGAAATCACTGAACGAACATCACTGAACGAACATCACTGTCCGAGGATGAAGTTGATCTGTTTGTTGGTCTTGCTGAGGCCGCTGACCGGTGCGTCGTTGGCGTAGACGTCCTGCATGGCGGGGCGCATCAACGCGTACACATCCGCCGAGTAGTTGGTGATCGGGAAGGAGAAGGTGGCGAAGTCCTTCTTGTCGGCGACCGGCCGAGTGAAGGCCGTGACGTCGATGCCCTTCTTCTTGTAGGCGGCGACGGCGGCCTTCGTGCCGTCCGGGGTCGCGGGGAAGACGATGCCGTAACTCCCCACTGTCTTCTGGCAGTTGTCCGATGACAGGTAGGTCACCCACTTCCGCGCGCCCGCCTTGTTGTGGGCGTTCTTGGTGATCGAGTCGGCCAGTCCGTTCATCATGGTCGCCCGTTTCCCGGTCGGACCGGTAGGGGTGTAGGCGGTGCTGATCTTGATTCCCTTGGCCGCGGCGTACGTGGAGATCATCCAGGCGCCGTCGAACGCGGTCGCCGCCTTGCCCGCCGCGATCTGCGCGTTGGGCGGGTTGGCGCCGTCGCTGTAGTCCGTGAACGGCGCGAGGTAGCCCTTCTTCGCCAGGCCGAAGTACCACTTGACCGTCGACTGGTAGGTCTTGCTGTCGTACTGGTACTTCGTGCCCCAGCGCTTCTTGTCCGTGTAGTTCCAGCCGGCCGAGGCGGTGAAGGGACTCCACGTCGTCTGACCGTCGGAGTCACCGGCGCCCCCGGTGGCCATGCCGTACACCTTGACGTGGTGCTTGTCGAAGCCCGGTTCGTCGCCGCGCTTGCCGTTCTTGTCGATGGTCAGATGGGCGATGGCCTTCTCGAAGGTGCCGCCGTCCGTCGGGTTCCAGGACAGGCTGTTCAGCTGATCCGCGCTGAGACCGGCCGACTTGGCCATCTTCTGGTTGTAGAAGAGGGCGACCGTGTCCCAGTCCTTGGGCGTGCCGTACTGATGTCCGTCCTGGCCCTGCCAGTTGGCGGCGAGTCCGGGCTGATAGGCGGACGCTTGGACGTCGAGGTCGTCCAGCGGCTGGAGCACCTTCAGGTCGGCGAACTGGCCGAACTTCTGGATGTGGTCGGTGAACACGTCCGGCTGGGTGCCCGCGATGAAGCTCGCGGTGAGCTTGGTCCAGTAGTCGCCCCAGCCCAACTGGGTGATTTTGACCTTGAGTCCGGGGTTCTGCCGCTCGAAGCCCTTCGCGCAGGCCTGGTAGGCGGGGAGTTGGTTGGAGTCCCACAGCCAGTACGTCACCGTGTCCGAGGCCGAGCCCACGGAGTCGCCCTTCGCGCAGCCCGCCGTCAGGGACAGCGCGAGCGCCCCGGTCAATGCCATGACCGTACGAAATCGCATGCCCTGCCCCTTACTTGATTCCGGTGAAGCTGATGGAACTCACGATGCGGCGTGCGAACACCCCGAAGAGGATGAGCATTGGGAGCGCGGCGATCAGGGTCGCCGCCATCAGGCCCGACCAGTCGTAGCCGGTCTGCGGGGTCTGCGAGCGGAAGATGGCCAGCGCCACCGACAGCACCCGGGAACTGTCGCTGTAGGACACCATCAGCGGCCAGAAGTAGTCGTTCCAGGACGTGATGTACGTCAGCACGCCCAGCGTCAGGACGGGCGTGGCCGCCATCGGCAGCAGGACCCGGAAGAAGACCTGGATCTTGCCCGCGCCGTCGAGCAGGGCGGCTTCCTCGACCTCGCGCGGGATGTTCATGAAGAACTGCTTGAGGAAGAACACCGCGAACGGCGTCATGAACATCGTCGGCAGCGAGATCCCCAACAGGGTGTCCACGAGCCCGAGTTGTTTGATGAGGACGAAGTTCGGCAGCAGGGTGAAGATCGCCGGCACCATCAGCCCGGCCAGGAACAGACCGAACATCCGGTCCCGGCCGCGCCAGCGGAGCCGGGCGAAGGCGTAGGCAGCCATCGCGGAGAAGAACACCTGGCAGACGGTGATCAGGGTCGAGACGATCACCGAGTTGAGCAGATAGCGCCAGAACTTGAGGCCGCCGCCCGAACCGCCCTGTGCGATCGCCTCCTTGGTCGACTGGAGGCCGAGCGCTCGCTCGAAGCCGCCGGTGGTGAAGTCGACCGGCAGCGGGTCCGAGGGGTGGGCGGCGAGGCCGGTGTTGGTGGAGAGCGCGGTGCGCAGGATCCAGTAGAAGGGCAGCAGGGTGATCAGCATGATCGCGGCCATCGCGATCCAGGCGGCGACCTTGCCGACGGAGGGCCGGGGCCGGGGCGGCCGTACGACCTCCTGCTTTGCCGTAGGCGTAGGGGTGTTGGGCACGTTGGGCGTGGTGGTCAGGGTGGCCATGTCGACTCCTTCCGGTCAGCCGAGGTCGGTCTGGCCGGCGCGGGTGAGCCGGTACTGGAGGAACGTGATGGCGCTCAGCACGATCAGCAGGGCCACGGACATCGCGGACGCGTAGCCGAACTGGAAGCGTCCGAAGGCGGAGCCGTAGATGTAGTACTGGAGGACGTTCGTCGCGTTCGCCGGGCCGCCCGCGGTGGTCACCGCGACCGTGTCGAACACCTGGAACGAACCGATCACCGTCATGATCAGCACGACCGCCAGCACCGGCCGCAGCAGCGGCATCGTGATCCGCCAGAACATGCGCCACTCGCTCGCGCCGTCCACCTTCGCGGCCTCGTACATGTCGCCCGGGATGGCCTGCAGCCCGGCGAACAGCAGCAGCGCGGTGTAGCCGACGTGCCGCCACACGTTGATCAGGGCGATCGTCGGGATCGCCCAGGTCTTGTCGGCGAGGAAGGGGATGTGGTCGAAGCCGAGCCCGCCGATGATCTCGTTGCCGATGCCGAGCTGGGTGTCGAGGATCCACAGCCAGACGATGCCGGCGACGACGTTCGACATCAGGTACGGCGTCAGCACGATCCCGCGCAACAGAGCGGACTGGGTGAGCCGTTGGAGCAGGACCGCGATGGCGAGGGCCGCCACCGTCTGGATGCCGATGTTGATGAGCACGTACTCGACGGTGACCTTCAACGACGACCAGAAGATGGGGTCGTGGACCATCCGGTCGTAGTTGTCGAGGCCCACCCACTTCGCCGGGGTCAGCAGGTTGAAGCGGGTGAAGCTCAGGTAGATGCCGCGCAGGGTCGGCCAGAGCAGGAAGACCAGGAAGCCCAGCAGGGCCGGGGCGATGAAGACCGCCGCCAGCCGACCGTCGCCGCTGTCTTCACGCGCCCGCGGCCTGCGGGTCGGGGGACTGCTTGAGGCGATGGTCATCTGGAGACTCCCTTGTCTACGACGGCTCGTCCTCGGGCCACTTACTTTCGTCACGAAAGAATCCAGGCGTCAATAGCCGTGCGCAGATCTTTTCTGTGCGGGATTATGGCCGTAGACTGGTCCTGTTACTTCCAGAGGAAAAGAAACCTCGGGGAGGGAATCCTTGTGGGAGTGTGACCCTCATGACCACACGTGCCGCCAGCTGGCAGCCGCTGAGCCCCGGTGAACGCTCCGTCGCGATCGAGGTGCTCGTCCACGGCCCGCTGTCGCGCACCGACCTCGCGCGCCGGCTCGACCTCTCGGCGGGCAGCCTCACCCGCCTCACCAAGCCGCTGACCGAGTCCGGCCTGCTGGTCGAGGTCCCCGACGGCGGCGGCCCGGCCGAGGTCCGCCAGGGCCGCCCCTCCCAGCCCCTCGACGTGGTCGCCGAGTCGCGCACGTTCGTCGGGTTCAAGGTCACCGAGGACATGGTCTACGGCGTCGTCACCACCCTCAGGAGCGAGATCGTCGCCCGCCTCGACCGGCCGCTCACCACCCACGATCCCGCCCAAGTGGCCGATCTGCTGGGGGGGATGACCGGCGAACTCACCGCCCGCTTCCCCACGCTCACCGGCATCGGTATCGGCGTCGGCGGACTCGTCCAGGACCGTGCCGTGGTGGGGGAGTCGCCCTTCCTGCAGTGGAGCGACGTCCCGCTGGCCCAACTCGTCGAGGAGCGCACCGGGTTGCCGGTCGTCGTCGAGAACGACGTGGCCGCCCTCGTCGAGGCCGAGACCTGGTTCGGTGCCGGGCGCGGCCTCGACCGCTTCGTCGTCCTCACCATCGGCGCGGGCATCGGCTACGGCCTCGTCCTCGGCGGCAAGCGCGTGCCGTACGCCGAGGAGGACCGCGGGTTCGGCCGTCACTGGATCCTGAACCCCAACGGCCCGATCACCCCCGCAGGTCAACGCGGCAGCGCCGTCTCGCTGTTGACCATCCCGAGCATCCGCTACCAGGTCCGGGCCGCCACCGGACTCGACCTGAGCTACGAGGAGATCCTCGCCCGCGCCGCCGCCGGTGAGCCCATGGCCGCCCGTGTCATCGACGAAGCGGCCCGCGCGCTGGGCACGTTGGTCGCTCAGATCGCCAACTTCGTGCTCCCGCAGAAGATTCTGCTCGCCGGTGAGGGCGTCGGCCTGATCGACGTGGCGGGCAAGACGGTGGACGACACGCTCCGCGCCCACCGGCATCCGCTGGCCGCCCCGCTCGACGTGGAGACGAAGGTGTCCGACTTCCACGACTGGGCGCGTGGCGCAGCGGTGTTGGCGATCCAGGTGCTGGTGCTCGGTGTGGCCGAGGTGTGAATTGCGTTACGGGGCTTGACAGATGACGTGATCAGCAACACGGTCCGATATGTCCGGTTCACTCGTGATTACTCACATCGCCTTCACCTTGGGCGACGTATGCTTCACACCATGTCCACCAGCGTTGAATCAGCCACCGAGCGATCGGCAGCCGAGGTCAACGAGGAGATCAGGGCCTTGTGGCACCGATCGGGCGGGACACTGAGCGTCGAACAGCGCGAGGAGTACCGACGGCTTGTGATGGAGTGGGCCGCCGCGGCTCCGCCGTCGGCCGAGGCGGCCTGAGCGCCACCGCTGTCGACCGACGCAGGTGTCGTTGTCGGTATTCGGTATCCCGCGGCCCGGCCTTCCTCGTGACCCCGGTCCAGCCGGCCGAGCCCCTGTCGACCCGACCGACCCGATCCCCCCCGTCGAAACTCCCTCGTCGAACACCCTTGAGTGATCAGCCCCACATCGCCGAGTAGTGCCGCTGGAAGGCCTTGCGGTCCTGCTCGGCGCGGATCCAGCGCGTCGCCACCAGCGCGATCAGACTTCCCGCGATCACCAGCAGACCCGGGCCCACGTTCTTCGGGTCCGTGAGCCGCGACGCCAGAGTCGTCGACCCCGATGTGGTGTTCGTCGCGGGCGCCGAGATCCCGGGCGTGGCCGCACCGGCGGCTGCCCCACTGCCGGCGGCCGAGGCGGACGGAGCGGGCGAGGCGGCCGTCTTCGGCGCCACCAGCAACTTCACGTTCAGCGCGGCCAGCGCCTTCGTCAGCGGCTGGAAGAACGTCGTACCGCCCGCCGTGCAGTCACCGCTGCCGCCCGACGTCACGCCCAGCGCGATGCCGTTGGCGAACAACGGGCCGCCGCTGTCGCCCGGTTCGGCACACACCGTGGTCTGGATGAGACCGGTGACCGTGCCCTCGGGGTAGTTCACCGTCGCGTTGAGCGCGGTCACCTCGCCGTCGTGCAGCCCGCTGGTGCTGCCGCTGCGGAACACCTTCTCGCCCACGGCCGCGTCGGCCAGGCCCGTGATGGTCACCCCGCTGCCGTTGCCGATCGCGACGACGTCCGCGCCGTCGCCCGCCGAACCGCTCGCGTACTGCACCAGGGAGAAGTCACTGCCGGGGAAGTTGTCGGAGACCGTCTTGCCCAACTGCTGGTCGCCCTGGTTGTTGGCGAACCAGATGGACCCGACCGGCCCGCAGTGCCCGGCCGTGAGGATGAAGTCGTTCGTCCCGTCGGTCACGTTGAAGCCCGCCGAACAGCGCCCGCCGGTCGACAGGATCGGCTGCGCGCCGTTGATCCGGGTCGTGAACTTGCCCTGCGTGCGCTGCATTTGGACCGAGGCACCGATGCCGGTCGCGACCTTCTTCATCGCGGCCCAGGCGGTGGCGGAGACGCTGCTGTCGGCCTCGACCAGCACCCTGTTGTTGCGGTAGTCCATCGCCCAGGCGGTGCCCGGCACCTTCGGCGCCGAACTCAGCGTCGTGGCGGCCGAGTTCAGCACGTTCATGCTGTACTGCACGACCTTCGCCTCGGCGCCCGCCTTCGTCACCTCGGCCGCCGTCTTCGGATCGGTCACCGCGACGACCGTACGGCCGCCCGAATCGACCCAACTGCCCGCCGTACGGGCCGAACCGAGCTTCGCCACCAGGGCGGAACCCTTGTCCGCAGGGGTCTGCGGCGCGCTGAGCGTGGCGGCGGACGTGCCGGAAGAGTCACTGGCCATGGCCGCCTGGGTGACCATGGCACCTCCCAGCAGGAGTCCGCCGACGGCCGCCAACCGTGTAACTCGCCGGATGACCCGTCGTCGTGCGTGCCTCATGCTTGGCTCCCGAACCCCGAACGTGCGGTACGACACCGCGGGGCTCTCCGGTCGTTGAGTGCCCTTCCTCCATACGTGGCCCGGCGCTCCCGTGTTCACCTCACGGAGGATCGGCTTCAGCCCATGCGGCCAACGAGCGGTCTACACGGCCGAGTTGGCCTCGGCGGTGCCCAGCCTGAGCCCGCTGCCCTCGTCGCCCCAGACGGAATCCGTGCCGACGTACGGGCGCAGCAGCGCGGTGAGCGCGGGTTCGCCGCGGCCGTTCAGCTCGTCGGAGGCCAGCTTGCGGGCGATACCGGCCAGGAAGTCGGCCAGCTGCACCCGGGCGTCGGACCGGGCGGCGACGAGTTGTACGTCGCTCAGCGGGGCCGACTCCATGATCCAGGCGATCCGTTCCGGGGTGAGCATGTTCTGCCGGTCGTGCACCAGGCGGACGGACCGGCCACCGGCGAGCCAGTACCGGGTGGTACTGACGATCGAGGGGAGCAGCGGATTGAGGACGGGGAACAGCACCGGGGAGTCCCGCATCCGCTCCCGGTACGACTCCGCGCGCGACCGGGCCGCCGCGAGCCGCCCCACGATCACGCCCGCGGTCGTACCGGAGTACTCGTCGCGCAGGGCGTCGACCGTGCGGAAGAAGACGTCGGCGGGGACGGTCGCCGCGGCGTCGTTCCTGACCCGGAGGAGTTGGTTGGAGGCGGCGAGGAAGTCCCGCCAGCCACGCTCGCCGAAGGTCCTGGGCCCTTCCCGGAAGAGGGTGACCGCCTCGCTGTCGTCGCCCTCCTCATCGAGGAGCAGGTCGACGGCGCGGTCCACGACGAAGAAGGTCTTCTCGATCAGATGCACATGGGCGTTCCCGTCGCGCAACGGTCCGGCCGGGCCGAGGAACGACTCCAGCACCGCCCGGTGTTTGTCCCGCAGCAGATGGTTCGCCTTGTACTCCGTCGCCGGCGAGCGGATCCGGCGCCGTATCTCCTGCACGTACTCGGCGGCCGTCTCCGCGGGGAGCCGCACACTCGCATGGGCGAAGACGTCCGTGTTCCCGCCGGTGAGGTTCTCGCCGTCCGAGCCGGACTCGTCGCAGGCGATCTCCATCAGGGCGCCGTTCTCAGGATTCCCGGTCATCGCGCATCCCCCTGTCTTGTGCCTCATGACCAGCATCCCGCAGGAGACGTCCGGTGAACCGAATCCCCTGGCGGTGGGGGCGTTGCGGTGAGCGGGGCGTCGGTGCCGAAGCGAGCCGAGCCGCCGTGCTGTCATGGACACTCACCCCGGCTGTCATGATGACCCCATGCGCGTGCTGATGCCGGTCCCCGACCGGGACTTCGATGTCACTGAGGTCGCCGTGCCGTGGCGGTTGCTCACCGATGCCGGGCATGAGGTCGTGTTCGCCACCGAGCGGGCCGGGACCTTGCCCGCCGCCGACCCTCGGTTGCTGACCGGGGTGCTCTTCGGGCAGCTCGGTGCCGAGGACGAACCCAAGCGGTTCTACGAACAGCTGACCGCCGCACCGGAGTTCAGTGCCACCGTCGCGTGGGCGGACCTGGACGTGAGCCGCTTCGACGGGCTGTTGCTGCCCGGCGGACACGCGCCTGGCATGCGTCAGTACCTGGGGTCGCCCGAACTGCAGGCCCTAGTCGGGGAGTTCTGGAAGCTCGGCCGTCCGGTCGGCGCGATCTGTCACGGCGTTCTCGTGCTGGCGCGTACCCGCGACCCGGGCACCGGTCGCAGTGTCATCGCCGGACGCCGTACGACCTGTCTGCCCAAGTACATGGAACGTACCGCCTACTTGACCACCGGCTGGCGGCTCGGCCGCTACTACCGGACCTACCCGGCCTACGTGGAGGACGAGGTGCGGGCGGCGCTCGACGAACCGGGGACGCAGTTCGAGCGCGGTCCCAGGGAGCTCACCCGGCGTGGTACCGCGAGTGACGACGCGCATGCGTTCGTCGTGCGGGACGGGACCTATCTCTCGGCGCGCTGGCCCGGCGACGCCTACCTTTTCGCTCGGCGGTATCTCGATCTCCTGCGGGCACCGGCGGGTGCTTAGACTGCCGACCATGGACGAGACCCCGCTGGACCGGCTCGGCACAGGCCAGTACCTGCTGATCACCAGTTACCGCAAGAACGGCTCCCCGGTCGCCACCCCGGTGTGGGTGGTGCGCGACGGCGAGGCCCTCGGTGTCTGGACGCCCGCCGACTCCTGGAAGGTCAAGCGCATCCGGGCCCGCGCCGACGTCCTCGTGGGCCCCTGCGATCTGCGCGGCAACCCGACCGGCAACCAGGTCCCCGGCACCGCCGAGATCTGCGACCCCGAGACCACCGCCCAATACCGCAAGCTCATCGCGCGCAAGTACGGTCTCGTCGGGCGCATCACGATCCTCGGCAGCCGGCTGCGCCGCGGGGTCGAGGGTGCCGTCGGCATCCGCGTGACGCTCGCACCCTGAGGACGATCCCTTGCACACCGAACCCAGGGAGAGCCCGTGGACCCCGCGCTGAACCCGGACGACCTGCCGCTGCGGCAGGAGCGCGTCGTCTTCGCCCGGATGCGCGGTACCCAGGACCGGGTCGCCGACGCGATCACCGCGTTCGCCGGCACCATGCTCTTCGTCTACATCCACGCGCTGTGGTTCGCCGTCTGGATCGCCCTCAACGAAGGGCTCCTCGGGCAGGCCGGGATATTCGACCCGTACCCGTACGGGCTGCTCACGATGATCGTCAGCCTGGAGGCCATCTTCCTGTCGACCTTCGTCATGGTGAGCCAGAACCGCCAGGCCACCCGCGAGAACGTCCGCGCCGACCTCGACTTCGAGACCAACCTCCGCTCCGAGGTCTGGTCCGCCCACATCGGCGCCGCCCTCGGCCTCGACCCCCGCGAGGTCGAACAACGCGTACAGGAACTCCTCACCGAGAACCGCGCCAAGATGAACGGCGGGACACAGAAGCCGAGTTGAGCACCCGCACGAGCGCACGATGTCGTCAGTCGCACGATGAAGGGGCCGCAGCTTTCGCGCTGCGGCCCCTTCGTTTCGTGTGATGTTCCGTGACGACGTTCTTTTACGGCGTTCCGTTACGACGCGTCGAGCACCGTGCCGGTCAACTCCGGTCCGCCGCTCTGCGGGTCGCCGTTCTCGTCCACGGCCAGGAACCGTACGGACTCGGGTTGTTCGGTCACCTGGTCGGTGATCGTGGGGACGCTGATCTCCCCGCTGAGCCGGCCCGCCGGGACGGACGTCCAGAGGAACAGGCTCAGCACCTTGGACAGCGGGCGCTCCGGCGCGGCTTCCTCACCGGAGTTCTCACTGAGCCACTGCGGGTCGACGTCCAGGGTGGACAACTCCGGGCCCGAGGCGATCGGTTGGACGAGGAACGCGGGGTTGAGTTCCACGTCGGCGGGTGCGGACAGTGTCACCTTCCACTTGAGGGGCTGCCCCTCGGTGACCCGGTCCGCGATCGGCGTGACGGTGAACGTGGGCATCGGGTCGTCGTTCTCGGTGGTCACCCCGCCCCGGTGGGCGCCGACCACCGCGCCGTGCACCGCCTTCACGAAGATGTCGTGCTGGACGCCGTAGTCGAAGCGGGTGTTGCCCTCTACCTTGACCGGTACGTCGATGGCGTTGCTGCCGGGCCGTACCGTCACCAGGCGTGAAGTGTCCTGGCCGGTGGCCGGGTTGTCGACGTAGAGCCGGACCTGGCCGCTGCCGTGGCCGGAGACCTGGACGGGTACGCGATACGTCTTGACGCCCGAGTCCCCTTCCTTGACGGTGAGTCGGCCGATGTCGACGCGGGGGAGCGGGGACGGGGTGACCGCCGGAGTGCCGGGGCGCCAGGCCCAGGCGTCCATCAGCCAGGCCTGGCCGGAGCGTGAACGCGGGGTCAGGTCAAGGGACTTGACGTGGCGCAGGTCGAGCCCGGCGTGCGAGGCGGCGGCCAGCGGTACGCGGACCTCGCGGGCCCAGTAGGACGCGGTGCGCTGGGTGCCGGGGAGGCCGTCGACGCGGACCCGGCCGAGGGTCGCGCGGTGGCCGGAGGTGTCGGTCACGGACACGTCGAGCTGGGTGCCGGTGGTGTTGGGCGGCACGATCACGCGCAGGGCGAGGCCCTTGGCGCCGCCGAGGGAGACGGGCTTGCTCGGACGGACCGTCACCGGTGAACCGGCGGCGGACCAGCGCAGTGCGACGGCACGGCGGCCGACCTCCTTCGAGGCCTCCCACTGCGCGAAGTGCGGCGAGCTGCCCTTGGAGTCTTCGCTCAGGCAGGCGACGGCCGGGTCGGGGTCCACCGCGGAGCACAACTTGCCGCCCGAGACGGTGACTTGACCGTCGGGCAGGAACCCGGCACCACGGTTCGCGCCCACCGCGTGGGTGAGGACCCGCGCGGGGTCGGCAGAGGGCGCCCGGCGGCCGGAGCCGTCGAGCAGCTGGCGCGCCCGGTCGTCGCCGCCGATGAACAGCCGTGCGGCCGTGGCGATGTAGGTGGAGCCGGCCTTGTGCTGCTGGTCGGCGGTCAGCCGGGTCGCGGCGCCCGGCGAGCACACCGCGTCCCGCTGGTCGGGGTCGTCGTAGAAGTCGTCGGACGCGGGCGCCTCGGCCTGGCCCGGCGTCCACTCGGTGTTGAAGAAGTTGTGGTCGGCGCCCTCGACGTAGACCGCGCTGTGCAGGGCGGTACCTCGGCTGACCCCGCGGGTGCCGTCGACGTAGACCTCGCCCTGGAGGTCGGAGACGTCGCCGTCGCAGCCGGGCAGGATCGTCACCGACGGGACGTCGGCCACCGGGTTCTGGCCGAAGATGGTCGGGCCGATGAGGACGGTGCCGCGGATCTTCCAGCGGACCGGGCCGTGATAGCCGTCCTGGGTGGCCGGCGGCGGGTAGAGGCTGTCCATCGCCGCGCGGTTGACGCCCTCGCCACCGCGCGAGTGGCCGATCAGCAGGACGCGGGAGAGGTCGGCCTGCGGTGCGTTGCGGACGACCGGCGGAGCGGTGTCCGGGTGGGCGGACCAGTCGGCCCAGTGGGCCAGGTGCTGCCGGATCAGCGACGAACGGGCTTGCGCGCCGGCGTCCTCGGCATCGGCGTCCTGCGCGTTGATGCCGTTCGCGGAGATCGACACCGTGACGTAGCCCTGGGAGGCGAGGAGTTGCTGGTCGCGCAGGTAACCCCGGTAGCTCGGGACCGACTTGAGGCCGGTGGGGCAGGGCCAGTCGCCGGTGATGTCCTCGGTGCCGGGCTTGTAGCAGGTGTAGTGGCGGCCGTGCAGGAACAGTGCGAGCGGCCGCTTGCCGGTGGCGCCCTTCGGCGCGACCACGACGGCCCGCATCTCGATCGGCTGCGGATACCCGGGCAGCCGGACCGAGTTGAGCGAGTACTCGCCGGTCGTCGTACGGTACGTGCCCGGTTTGCCGGGATCGATCGCGCCGGCCGGGAGCGGGGCCGCGGGCTGCGCGGCGACCTCAGAACGGCCCTTGCCGGAGCCGCTGTTGTCACCGGCGGCGTCCAACCGCCGTCCTGCGGCCAGTACTTGAAGGTCCGTCAGCTGCTTGGGGGCTACGGCGCCGAGGCCGAGCCGGAACGTCCGTCCGTCCTTGGCCGGGCTCGGCACACCGAGGAGCCGGCCCCCGGCGTGGAACTCGACGCGGGCGTCCCCCATGGGCACCCGCTGGCCGGAGCGCCAGACCAGCTGCTGCGCGGAGCCCTTCCCCGTGATCCGCCAACCCGGCGGGAGAGTACCGTCGTTGGCCGTCGCCGCCGCCGTGAACGGTCCGGCGTCCGACGGTGGCACCGCCTGCGCCGACCCGGACATCCCTCCCGCCACCGCGAGCACCGCCGCGGCCGTGACCCATATTCGCCGGGCACGGAACAATGTGTTCTCCTCCTCGAACCCCAGGCTCAGGCGCCCCGTCGATCACGGGAGCCTCTCGCGCCCCGGAGGACGGGAAGCAGAGCCTGTGGGTTGCCTGTGGAGGAGGATTCGGCTGATCTTCGTCGGGTGGGCCCGAACTCGGGCTCGCGCCACGGCCGTTCAGTAACCGCCCGCCGATCGGGGCGGGTCGGTGCCGAACTGCTCGGCCGATCCAGCCGGTTCGGCCGTCAGTGCCAGGCGCGGTACGGCTCGTCGAGAAGTTGGAAGACCGGCTCGCCGCGCACCGGGTCCTTGGCCGTGGACAGCCGGACGCGGTCGCCGCTGTGGATGCCGATGGGCGGGCCTATGACCCGGCCGCGCACCACGAAGCCCTCGGCCATCTCGATCAGCGACACATTGCGAGCGGCGGGGGTGTTGCGGTGCACGACCGTGGAGTGGCGGACCGTACCGGTGCCCTCGCTGCGCTCCGTGCGGAGGTCCCCGCCCTGGCAGACCGGGCACAACAGCCGGTGGTACATGGCCGTAGCGCACCAGGTACAGCGTTGGAAGAGGATGGTGTCCCCGTCCGCGGTGGGCGGATCGAGGAGGCCCGCCGGGGAGCCGACTGCCGGACGGGTCGCGAATCCTGAGTGGTGGTACACGCTGTCAACTCCCTGCGCTCGGCCGGAATCCCGCGCGCACGGGCGAGCCGGGCACGCAGGTGCGCGGCTTGCCGTGCCACCGTGCACGACCACAGCGTATGGCACTCAGTGCCAAGCGTAAAGACACTGCGTACCCTTGGCTTTTCCGGTTCAGTCGCGGCCGAACGCGGACTCGATCTCCTGGACGACGCGCCACATGGGGGCATCACGCCGGGAGACGACCACCACGACGTCCTCGGGGCGATGCTCCTGCTGTACGCCGACGGCCCGCACCGGAGGGTGTCCGAAGGCGGACTGCACATACCCCAGGGCGTGGTCCACCTCGGCACCCGCGTCGCGCTGCCCGTCCGAACGCAGCCAGGAACGCAGGGCGTTGTTGTGCGCCGCGACCACGGCCGCCGCGATCACGTCCGCCTGCAGGGTGCCGTCGCGGCGCCCGGCGAAGCGCCCGCGCAGATAGTCGGCGAGGGCGCGCTCGTAGCGCCACACCACCGACAGCTCGTAGGCGCGCAGCCCCGGCACCTTCTTGGTGAGGCGGTAACGCTGCACGGAGAAGGTCGGGTTCTCGTTGTACATGCGCAGGACGAGCCGGGCCGCGTCGCAGACCCGCCGTACGGGTTCGTGCTCGTCGCCGCCGGCGGAGAGGAAGGCCGTCATGTCGGCCAGGCAACGCTCGTGGTCGGGGAAGACCACGTCCTCCTTGGACGGGAAGTAGCGGAAGAACGACCGCCGGCCGACCCCGGCCAGCGCCACGATGTCGTCGATGGTGGTCTGTTCGTAGCCCCGCTCCAGGAACAGCTGGAACGCGGCCGCCACCAGGGCGTCCCGCATGGGCGGCTTGGAGCTCATGGACGGGAACGTAGCACCAGGCCGACCTGGATGGCACTCAGTGCGCTGCGGATGGGGACTGAGTCCCCTCGAAGATCTGGAGCGACCGATGTGATCGAAACGATCGATACGGTCCGCCGCATAGAGTGACCGCGACCAGTTTGACCTTCAGGGGGACCCATGCGACCGCACGTCGACCAGCGCCATGAGCGGGTGCTCGAACTCGTCCGTGAGCGCGGCAGCCTGCGGGTCGCCGAACTCGCGGCCGAACTCGGCGTCTCCGCCGTCACCTTGAGGCGTGACGTGGAGGCGCTGGCCGGCCAGGGCCGGGTGCGCCGGCTGCACGGCGCGGTGGTGTGGCCGGGCGGCGGGAGCACCGTCGAGGCGCGGTCGGCGCGACAGAAGTCCGCCGGGTCCGCTGAGACTGCCGTGTCCACCGCGTCCACCGCGTCCGCCGAGGGCGTCGTGATCGGAATGATCGTGCCGACCACCGCCTCGATCTTCGCCGGCACAGTGCGCGGTGCCCGCGAGGCCGTGACGGCACAGGGCGGCCGACTGGTGCTCGGAGTCTCCGGATACGTCGACACGGAGGACGCCGTCCAGGCCGGGCACCTCCTCGCGGGTGGCGCGCAAGGGCTGCTCGTCGCGCCCAGTTGGCCGGGCGGTGTGCCCGTCGGCGGCCAGGAACAGTGGCTGCTGGACCGGGGAGTGCCCACCGTCCTGGTCGAACGCTCCGCCCCGCCCGGCAACCCCGCCGCCGCCCTCGACCGGGTGCGCACCGACCGCGCCCACGGTGCCGCGGTCGCCGTCGGCCACTTCGCCGCCCTCGGCCATCACCGGATCACCGCGGTACTCCAGGACGGCCCGCACGCCGCGCAGATCAGCGCGGGCTACGAGGCGGCCGTACGCTCCCTCGGTCTCGACGACGCCCGGGGTGCCCCGTCCGTCCGCGAACACGGCGACTACGAATCGAGCGTGGACTACCTGGCCGACGCGGTCCGCGAGCGCGGAGTCACCGCCGCCCTCGTGCACAGCGACGAGGACGCGATCGTGCTCGTGCCCCGACTCCAGGCCCGAGGCATCCGCGTCCCGGACGACCTGGCGCTCATCGCCTACGACGACGAGGTCGCCCCGCTCGCCGACGTACCGCTCACCGCCGTGGCCCCGCCCAAGCGAGCGGTGGGGGAGTCGGCCGCGAAACTCCTCCTGCAACGGCTCGCCGAGCGCGGCAGCGGACGACGGCTGGCCCCGCGTCAACACGTCGAACTCCTCCCCGAGTTGAGGATCCGCTCGTCCTGCGGGGCCAAAACGCTCGCCCGCTGATCACGGGCCGACCGTTTTGATCATTCCGCGCGAACGCTCTCGGTGAACGCTCTCGACCAAGGAGAACCGGCATGCCCTCCACACCCCTCGCCCGCCCCCGCATCCTGTACGTGACCGACCTTGCCTACCCCGCGCGCGGGCGCCGCTACTGCGACGAGGACATCGACCTGACCTCCCGGCTGCGCGAGGACTTCGACCTGGCGCTGTGTCATCCGCTGGACGCCGCCGCGCTGATGGACGGCTTCGACGCGGTCGTCGTCCGCAACAGCGGTCCCGTCCTCGGCTACCAGGCGGAGTACGACGCGTTCCGTGAGCGCGCGCTCCGCACCGGGGCCCGGGTCTACAACCAGCTGTCGGGCCGGGCGGACATGGCGGGCAAGCAGTACCTCCTCGACCTGAGCGCCGCCGGGTTCCCCGTCATCCCGACCGTCGACCGCGTCGAGGACCTGGACCGGCTGCCCCGCACGGACCGCTACGTGGTCAAGCCCAAACGCGGCGCCGACTCCATAGGCCTGGAGATCGTCGAGGCCGACCGCCTGCCCGCGCTGGCCGACGGGAGTGTCCTCGTCCAGCCGTGCGTCGACTTCTCGTACGAGGTGTCCTTCTACTTCGTCGACCACGACTTCCAGTACGCCCTCTACGCGCCGGACACCGAGAAGCGCTGGCAGCTGGAACCGTACGAACCCGCCCTGGCGGACCTGGAGTTCGCGCAGCGGTTCATCGACTGGAACGGCATCGACCACGGCATCCAGCGCGTCGACGCCTGTCGCGCCCCGGACGGCCGGCTGCTCCTGGTCGAGCTGGAGGACCTGAACCCGTACCTCTCCCTGGAGGCGCTCGACGACACCCGGCGGGACGCGTTCGTCGCCGCCCTGACGGCCTCCCTGCACCGGTTCGTGCGAGCGTGCGGCTGAGCTGAACTCCGGCGGCCGTGCGCGCGTATCTCTCCAGGGGGGATGGCGGACATCCGTGCGCGCGGAACGGAAGGAGAGCAGTGTGTCTACACCGCCCGAACCGGGATCGTCGCCCGGCGGCCCGGTCCTGGAACCCGCCCGGGTCCTGCGCCGCCGCCGCTCCGACAACCTCGCGGAGCTGCTGCGGGAGCCCCGCCGTGACTCCTCCGTCTTCGAGTCCGTGCCGGTGCCCCGGCCGATCTTCGGCTCCGAGGCCGAGACACAGGAACTGCCGCCCGTACCCGGCGAGTCGCACCCGCTGCCGACCACCACGAGTCCCTTCGGCCCCGGACTGCGCAGGGCCGCGATCGTGGTCGGCGTGAGCGCCGCGGCGCTGGTCGGCTTCGCCTGCGCCCTCCTGCTCCCCGGCAAGGGGGAAGCCAGCACGGCCCAGCCGGTCGGCACACCGACCCCGGTGGCGTCCGCAACGGCGACCACCGCCGCGACCGCCGACCCGGACGGCGCCGGCACCCTCCGCGAGGGCGACAGCGGACCCGAGGTGAAGGAGCTGGAGCAGCGGCTCCTGCGCATCCCCAACGTCTACGAGAACGGCTCCACCAGCGGCCAGTACGACGCGACCCTCACGGCCGCGGTCGCCCGCTTCCAGCTCTGGTACGGCATCCGGGGCGACGAGAACGGTGTGTACGGCGACGACACCCGCAAGGACCTGGAGTCCCGCACGACACTCGACAACGGGCAGTAGGCGCACGGGTTTCGAGCGTCCGGGGTGTCGAACGCGGGGCAAGGCCTGGGAAAAGTCGGTGGTGACGGAGCCGTAGAGCCTCATCATGGACAGCGCGGCGCCGCAGGTCGGCGGTGTCGTGCCCGTTCCGAACCGAAGGCCACGCCGATGAGCGGCTCCCGCGTTCCCGGTCTGATCCTGCCCGGAGTCCTGCTGCTGGCCCTCGTCGTGGGCGCGTTCTGGTACTGGCGGCACCGCGACGACGACTGACCCGGACCGGCGCAGAGGTCAGCGTCCCGTGCTGTGTCCGACCAGCGCCTCGGTCACGGCCCGCACGCTGCGCGCGATGTGCTGGAGCTGGAGGACCTCGGCGGCGTACAGCTTGATGGTGTGCTCGATGACCGCCTCGGGCAGGCCGATGCCGGGCAGGTCGGCGCGCGCGGTCTGCAGGGCGGTGCGGGCCACCCGGATCTCGTGCTGGACCTGGATCTGCGCGTGGCGGGCGAGCAGTACGGGGTGGCGGATGAACGCGGGGTAGCTGGCGTAGCGGGCCGGCACCAGCTCGCGCAGCCACTTGGCCGCCGAGCGCTCCCAGTCGTAGCTGCCGGGCGTCTTGACCTGGCAGGGCCAGTCCTGGCTGATGCGCGTGGTGGTCAGTTGCATGTCATCGCTTCCCGGTGTGCGGCGTCGCGGGGGTGGGTCGACGGTGTGAGGCGGCCCCGGCCCAGGGGATGGCCGAGGCCGCCTTGGGCGCTCGCGGAGGCGATGCCCTACCGAACACGTCCGGCGCCGACGCGGGTAGGAGACGGCGGCTGGGCGTGTTCGTGAGAGGGCCCCGGGAAGCGGGTGTCGCCGGCGCGGCGGGTCGAGCGGAGGTGCGCATGGGCGGACCGGGCTTTCTCGGGGCGGGTGCGATCCGTGAGCAGTATTTATATATGCCGTCCGCTTTGCAAGGCGTATGAAAACATTCATGCGCGAAATGGGCGCAATCGTCCCGTTTCACGTTCGTATGAGGGGGGAGCGGCGGGTCAGTCCCGCATGAAGAACTGGTGCTGCTCGGCGATCTGCTCGTAGTCCTCCAGGCGGGCCTGGGTCCGCTCCGGATCGGCGTCCGTCATGGCCTGGAGCAGCGCGGAGGCCATCACGCCGGGCGCCGCGTACGAGTCGAAGACCAGGCGGGAACCGGTGCCGGTGGCGAAGGTGACGTCGGCCTCGTCGGCCAGCGCGCCGAGCGCCAGATCGGTCACGAGGGCCACCTTGAGCCCGGCGCTGCGCGCCACCCGGAGCGTGGTGAGCGTCTCGTGCGCGTGCCGGGGCATGTCGAACGCGAGCAGCCAGGTGCCGCCCGCCTCGCGGGACTGCAGGATCGCGTCGTAGGCGACGCTGCCGCCGCGGGTCACCAGCCGTACGTCGGGGTGGATGCGGCGCGCGGCGTACGCGAAGTACTCGGCCAGCGAGACGGAGATGCGCAGGCCGAGGACGGTCAGCGGGGTGGACGCCGACAGTTCGCGGCCGACCTCGATCAGCCGGTCGGGGTCGGCGAAGTCCCGGCGCAGGTTCTCCAGGTTCGCGATCTCGGCGTCGACCGCGGCCTGCAGTTCGTTGCTCCGGTTCTCCTCGGCCGCCGGGCCGCCCGCGAGGGTGCGCAGGGCGATCGCCTGCAACCGCTCCCGTAGCGCCGGGTAACCGCTGAAGCCGACCGCCGCGGCGAACCGGGTCACCGAGGGCTGGCTCACGCCGACGCGTTCCGCGAGGTCGGTGATGGAGAGGAACGCCGCCTCGGTGATGTGCTCGATCAGGTACTGGGCGATGCGCCGTTGGCCCGGTGACAGCCGTGGCCCGTCGAAGAGTTCCCTGAGTTGGGACGTCGGTGCCGCGCCGACTTCCGGGTCGGTTTTTCCCGAGGTGATCACGGATGCCTGGGCGCGTGCCTGCTGCGGCGATGGCACCGGTGCGCCTCCTTTGTCTCCCACAGCCACTCAACATAGCTCACAGAGCGTTGTGACCAGAGAGTGATCAGCGCCGGTAGATCGTGATCGAATGACCGACTTGATCGATCGGACGACTGCTGTCGATCAACTCGGCCAGTTTCCCTTGCGCTTTGTCGATCGCGGTGTCCGAAACGACCAACAGCCCGTGCACATCGCGCACTCCTGCCTTGCGCGGATCGGACGACGCGATGCCGTAGTACGACGGCACACCACTGCCCTTGTAGACGAGCCAGATCCGCTCGCCCGCGTACCGCTCGCGCAGCCGGTCGGCGAGGCGGCCGAGGTCCTGGCCCCAGTCCACGTTGGAGTCGTGCAGCCGCAGATAGGTCTTCGAGGGACCGCCGAACGCCTCGTTGGAGTACGGCAGATAGTAGGGGAACGTCCGCAGCGAACTGACCGCGACGAACGCCACCAGCACCCCCGTGGACAGCGGAGCCCACCGCCACCACGACCGCAGCGCCGGCACGCAGGCCGCCGCGACCGCCAGGAACATCGGCACGAAGATCGCGTACCGCGTGCCGAAGTCCCGCGAGCCGTCCATCGCCGTGGCCAGCAACACGGCGGTGGGCACGAGGAGATACGGCGCCGCGGGCCGCAATCGCCGTACCGCCACGACCGCTACGGCACCCGCCGCCCACAGCGCGATCATGCCGAGCGGGGTCTTCACCATCAGGGCCACCGGCAGGTAGTACCAGTGCGACCCGGTGTAGAGGTGCCCGAACAGGAAGCCCTGCCACGGGTAGTCCTCCAGGCCGAACTGGATGAGCATCCCGTCCCGGAACGCGCGCGGGAACGGCAGCAGCGGTACCAACTGCCCGCGCAGCCCGTGGATGACGGGCACCGGTTCCGTGGACGTGAACCGCAGGTGGGGATCGACGGCGAGATACGACGCCCATACGACGGCGAGCGCCACCACCGCCACCACGGCCGCGCCCGCCGCCCCGAGGGCCAGTACCCGCAGCCGGGCGGCGCGGTCGGCCGGTCGGCGGGCGGACCACACCGACACGACGGCCAGGAGCATCAGCACCGGTACGGCGGGCAGGGCGCTCATCTTCGTCGCGACGGCGGCTCCGAGCGCCGCCCCAGCGAGCGGCAGGTACAGGCGCGGCCGTCGCCTGGCCCGCCACAGCAGCCACGCCGACGTCAGCAGAAAGCCGGCCTGCGGCACGTCCAGCGTGGCCAGCGAGCCGTGCGCGATGACATCCGGTGAGAACGCGTAGAGCGCGAGGGCCACCAACGCCCGCGCCGGGCCCACGAGTTCACGGGCGAACGCGAACACGACCAGGCCGAACAGCAGAGTCAGCACGATCACCGGCAACCGGGCCCAGAACATCAGCCGCCAGGGGTCGTTGCCCGACTCGTACAGCAGATGGCGGCCCAACTCGCCTTGGTCGCCCTTGTAGTCGGTGTCGAAGTGCGGGTCGGCGATGGCGATTCCGGCGGCGATCAGCAGCTTCCCGAGGGGCGGGTGCTCGGGGTTGTAGTCGAGGCTGTGCTCGCGCAGATAGACGGTGGCCGTGGCCACGTACACCGGTTCGTCGATGGTCGGCGTCTGCTGTACGGCGGTCGTGACCATCACGGCGGCCATCTGCGCGAGGAGCACCACCACGAGGAGCGGCAACAGCCATCGCTTACGGCGCCGCAGTCCGGCGTAGAGGCGGGTCGACCGCGAGCCGTCGGCGCGCTGCGGCGAGTCCCCGCCACCGCCGTCGTCGAGCGTGCCGGGGTCGAGGACCGAGTGCTGTTCGCGCGCCATCATCCGCCCTGCGGTGAGGCCGGCCGCGTGGTGGCGGGAGCGAGCCGGGGCCGGGTCATGGCCCTACTGTCGCATCGCTCCCGCCACCAGGGGCGTCACCGCTTCAGGAGTCGTACCGACAGACCTTCCGCCGTATACACGGGTACGGCCCGCAGCTTGTCCGAGTTCACCGTGATGCTGTCGAACTGGCCGCGCAGCGAGGAGGCACTCAGGACCCGCACCGTGGAGCCCGCGACCGGCGGGTGTGCGGCGTCGAACCGCAGGGACAGCGTGCTGCCCCTGCCGAGCGTCGCGCGCCGGGTGACCTCGACGGCGGGCTGGTGGCCCGAGCGGAGCGTGACCTCCAGCGTGGCGGACTGCTGGGTGTAGGCCCCGTGGATCTGCACGGACTCCGAGACCCGCAGCGCACCGCCGAGCACACTCACGTCGCCGTGGCCCAGCGCGTGCGCCGAACCGGCCACCAGCGCACCGGACTTGAGCACGGTCCCGCCGGTGTACGCGTTGTGCCCGGTCAGGGTGAGCGTGCCGGTGCCCTGCTTGGTCAGGCCGCCGCAGCCGTCGATGTCGTTGCGCCAGGCGTCGGCCGCACCGAAGCCACCGGCCGCCGCGTCGAGGGAGACGACGACGTCGGACTCGAAGGAGCCGTAACCGTCCGCCGCCGCGAAGAGGTTGAGCCGCCCCCACTGCTCGAAGCCGTCGAGCAGGACGTACCCGGACGGCAGCGCGGTGGTGCGCAGCACCGCGCGTCGCTGCGCCGCGTCGAGGTACGGCAGCCGGGTCTCCAGCAGGACCTCCGCGCCCTTGGGCACGGTCAGCGCCTTGTCGCGGCCGTTGCGGGTGAGCACGTAGGTGAACTTGGGCTTCACCAGACGGGAGTTGGCGGTCCGGTCCGCGTACGGGTCGGCCGCGGTGGTCGCCGCGTGGGCGTAGGCGTACAGGGTGTCCGCCGTCGTGCCGGTCTTCGCCTCGAAGTAGGCGAGGGCCTGCGCGCGCGCCGCTGCCTTGAGCGCCGCGTTGGCCGGGTCGGCGAGCGTGGCGGCGGCCAGCGCGGTGGCCATGATGCGGCCGCCCATCACGTCGACCGTCGAGTGCATGCCGGCCATGATCCGGGTGTGGCTCAACTCGAAGGTGCGGGTGACCAGTTCCTGGAAACGCTCCGGCACGGCGTACGCGTAGGCGAGGCCCGCCAGGTGGAAGGCGTTGGTGTGGCCGCTGGGGAAACCGCCGTCGTCCACCGGTGACGTGCTGCGCTGGCGCAGGAGTTGGGGCGCGACGATCACCTTCGAGTCGTAGACCGGGAAGCCGAGCGCGTCGACCTTGCCCGTGTCGACGACCTCGCTCTTCTCGTTCATGCGCCACGGACGCGGGTACTGGTAGGCGTACTTGCCCGGGTTGCCCGACGCGTAGTTGCCGCGCACGGTGTCGACCAGTTCGGCCACCTTGCCGAGCGCGGAGTCGTGCGAGCCCGCGCCGAGCGCGGCACCGGCGGGCGCGTCGGCGGGGACGGCGTCGTTGATCGTGGTGGCGGGCGTGCCGTCGGGAGCGCTGGTGATCGAAGTGACCGCCAGGGCACCGGACTTGTACAGGCCGGCCAGCGGACCCAGGCCCGCGATCATGGCGTAGCTCTGGTGCTGGCGGTCGTAGAGGAACGCCTCCTTCGCCTGGGCCTCGGTGCGGTGCGTGGTGAGGTCGACGCAGTACCGCATGTTGGCGCGCAGGATCTCGGGGCGGAGCGGGGTGCCGGTGTTCCAGGCGGCGCCGGTCTTCCATATCTGGGCCATGCCGCCGAGGACCCGGACCACGGCGTTGGTCTCGGGCGTCAGGTTCGCGATGACGTTCGTCTTGTAGTCGTCCACGAACGCGAGCGGAGCCGTGGCGGCCTTGGCGTCCGCGGTGGCCAGCCAGCTGACCAGCGTGGGCGCGGCGACCACGGCGGCCGAGGCGCCGAGCGAGGTCTTGAGGAAACCACGTCTGTTCACAGCGGGTCGAACGGCGTTCGTGCGCTGCTCGGCGGGTGACGGCATGGGTGAGCCTCTCTTGAGTTCTACGGCCGATGAGGCCGGCGAGGTCGTGTGACCAGGGAGGGGATCGTGCGATCGGCTGTGGTGCGGGGTGCACCGTACGACGCGAGAAAGCGCATACGTCAACTGGTGCGTACGTGCGAAGATTCGCGGCGAGCCGTGTCCCGTCGGAGGGGGTTCGGCGTCCACGACATGACCCCCGGGTGAACGGGGGCCGTGCGGTTCACAGGATCGATCGGGCCAGTGCCACGGCGCCCTCGACGGGCGGCACCTGGATGGGCCACGGCCGCGCCCCCGGGACCCGCTCGGCGAGCGCGGCGGTGAGGGCGTCGTACAGGCGGGGCTGGGCGAGGACGGTGCCGCCCGAGACCACCACGTCGTCGACGGGGACGCCGCGTTCGGCGAGCCGTACGACGAGTGCGGCGAGGGACCGGCCGGCCTCCGCTATCACCCCGCGCGCGAGGAGCGAGCCTTCGTCGGCCGCGGTGAAGACGACACGGGCGTGCCGCCCCCAGTCGGCGGAGACGTCGGAAGCGCTTTCCAGAGCGGCCCCCAGCGCGGGCACTTCGGCCACCCCGAACGCCTCGACGAGTCCCAGGGCGAGTTCGTCCGGGGCCTCGCCGCGGTCGTGCGCGGCCCAGGCGGCGCGGGCCGCCTCGCGGACGAGACCGGCGGCGCCGCCCTCGTCGCCGAGTACCGCACCCCAGCCGCCCACTTGGAGCCGTCCGCCGTCGGCGAGCAGGCCCACGGCGACGGAACCTGTGCCGGCGACCAGGCCGACGCCCTTGTCCAACCCGGCGGCGGGGACGAGCAGTTCGGCGTCTCCCACGACCAGTGCGGGCACCTTGAGACGTTCCTCCAGCGCGGCACGGATCTCGGCGCACTGGCGGGGTGTCTCACAGGCGTGCCCGCCCACGGCGACCGCGGACGGGCGCGTGCGGGCGGGCAGGGCGTCATGAACGAGCGCGGTCAGCCAGTCGGCGGCGGCCACGGTGTCGTGCGGCCGCCAGCCGCTGCTCGCACGGATGTGGTCGGCGACGACATCCGGGCCCGCGCACGCGCGCAGATGTGTCTTGGTGCCACCCACGTCGATGCCGACCACGAGGGGCGTGAAGTCCTGCACGGAACCTCTTTCGTCGTTGCGCAGTGCTGCGACGGTTGGGCGAACCGTGTCCGGGGGAACGGCAGTTCAAGCACTAGGGAAGCCCCGGGACGGGCTTCTGACGGACCACGGCAGGCGAGTACCGTGACGTTCGTTAGGAAGTTAACTAACGAAGTACAGTGCGTCAAGAGTCATCGCGAACTCGGTCACAGGGACCGTTGTCCGGGCCCGCGTGACGTCAGGACATCCCATCGCCGCATCCCACGGACACCCGCCGGGAACGCGGCCTGTGAACTGGGGGAAGTGTGGAACACGTCGTGGCGCGGGCGGCCCGGCTGACCGAGAGCGCGAGCGCGGTGTTCGAGGTGCTGGCGAGAGCCGGCAGCGCGACCCGGCCGCAGCTCGCCGGCCTGGCCCGCCTGTCCAAGCCGACGGTGTCCTCCGCCGTCGTGGAGCTGGAGAACGTCGGGCTCGCCGCCCACTCCGGCACCGCCTCCGGCGGCACGGGACGCAACGCCGCCGTCTACCGCCTCGGCCCGGCCGCCGGCGCCGTACTCGCCGTCGACCTCGGCCCCGCCCTCACCCGGGTGCGTGGCTGCGCCCTCGACGGCACCCTGCTGGCCGAGGCCACCGGCTCCCGGGAGGACGCCGCCGCCGCCGTGCGCGAGGCCCTCGGCGCGCTGCCCGCGGACACTCCGCTGCGCACCGTCGTCGTCGCCGTCGGTGATGTCGCCGCGCGGGACCGGGCGGGCGCCGGGATGCGCCCCGCGACCGCCAAGGCGGGCCCGGTGTTCGACGCCATGACGGTCGCCCTGCCGCTGGGCGTGCCGGTCCATCTGGAGAACAACGTCAACTGCGCCGCCCTCGCCGAACTGCACGAGGGTGCCGCCCGGGGCCGCACCACCTTCGGCTATCTGCGGATCGGCGTCGGTATCGGCCTCGGCATCGTCGTCGGCGGCCATGTGCTGCGCGGCGCGAACGGCGCGGCCGGTGAGCTCGCCCGGCTGCCCTACCCGTGGGACGACGCCGTGGAGCCGCGCCGTGAGGCCCTGGAGGAGTACGTGGGCGCCCGCTCGCTGCTGCGCCGGGCGGCGGCCGCCTGGCCGGACACCGGCGAGCCGTGCCCCGGCAGCGCGGACCGGCTCTTCGCCCTCGCCCGGCAGGGACACGACACGGCGAGCGCACTGGTCGGCCGGCACGCCGCCGACGTGGGCAGACTGGCCGCCGCCGTGGCCGCCGTACTGGACCCGGGACTGATCGTCCTCGGGGGCAGCACGGGCACGGACCCGCAGCTCCTGCCCGGTGTGCGGACCGAGCTGGGGCGGCTGAGCTGGCCCACCGAGGTGGTCAGCAGCACGGTCGGTGATCTCGGCACCGTGGTGGGCGCGGCCCGGCTCGCGGTCGCCAGAGGAGTCCAAACCGTGACCGATGGTGCGGGGGCGAAGGATTGACGGCCTCCGACTTGGTCTGCCAATGTCCGGACAAGCGCTTTCTAAGTCGGCCGGGACGCCGACTTGGGGTGAGCCTTCTCAGCCCGTACGTGACGTACGGCAACCGCACGAGGGTGTGCTTGTGCGGTGACGGCCATGACGGCCGGGGATCTCGCCCCGCGTGGACGACGCGGCCGGGCGAGGCCGCGCCCCCGGAAAGCGACCTTTCCTGCAAAATGCACCCGTGCCGCATCGGTCGGCGCCGTGCTCCGTCTCCTACGACGAAAAAAGGGATCGAAGATGACCACTGTGGGTGTGCGGCGCTCCAGCCGACTCGGCCGCGGCGGCATGCGCCGCCTGGTTCCCCTCGCTGCCGCGACCGCGGCAGGAGCCCTGTTGCTCTCCGCCTGTGGGTCGGGGTCCGGCTCCGGCGGTAACGCCAAGTCACTGACGTTCTGGATCTCCACGGTTCCGGGACAGGACGCGGGCTGGAAGAAGCTGGTCGCGCAGTACAAGAAGGAAACCGGCGTCAAGGTCAAGCTCGTCAACATCCCCTACGACGGGTACACGACGAAGCTGCACAACGCCGCGCAGGCGAACTCCCTGCCCGACGTGGCGGACGTGCCCGCGCTGGACCCGATCTGGTCGAGCAAGCTGATCGACCTCAAGTCCATCGCGAACAACAAGAGCTACAACATCAACTCGAACTTCCTCGCGAAGGACTCGTCCGGGAAGGTGCTGGCGATCCCCTCGGACGTCACCGCGTCCGGCCTGTTCATCAACAAGTCGCTGTTCGAGAAGGCCGGCGTAGCCGTCCCGGCCTCGCCGTCGAAGACCTGGACCTGGACCGAGTTCATCGCGGCGGCCAACAAGGTCCGCGAGAAGACCGGCGCCAAGTACTCCCTGACCTTCGACCAGTCGCCGTCCCGGCTGCGCGCCATGGTGTACGAGATGGGCGGGAAGTACGTCCACGCGGACTCCTCCGGCAAGTTCTCGGCCGACGCCGCGACCAAGAAGGCCGTGGAGTACTTCGTCGGACTGAACGACGACAAGGTCATGCCGAAGTCGGTGTGGACCAGCGGCGCCGACCCGTCCGCCATGTTCCAGAGCGGTGACGTGGTCGCCTACTGGTCCGGCGTGTGGCAGGTTCCCGCCTTCGCGACGAGCATCAAGAAGTTCGACTGGGCGAGCGTCCCGACCCCCGCCCAGCCGGTACAGGCCAGTGACGTCAACAGCGGCGGCATGATGGTCGGCTTCAACAACAACGGCGCCGCGGCCACCGCCGCGCAGAAGTTCATGTCCTGGGTGTACGAGCCGAAGAACTACACCGAGCTGGTCGAGACCTCCGGGTTCCTCCCGGTCGAGAGCGGTCTGACCCCGAAGTACCCCTTCAAGTCCGCGGCGGCGCAGGCGGCGTTCAAGCTCTACAACGAGGAGATCCCGCTCTACGCCCCGATCTCGGGCTACTTCAACAACGCGCAGACGAACTGGGTGCTGAAGGGCAAGAGCCTCACCGAGGACCCGACCAAGACGGAACTCGGCAAGGCGATCAACGGCCAGCAGTCGGCCGACAAGGCCCTGCAGAACATCGTGGACGGCTACAACACGGCGGTCGGCGGCTGATCGTGGGCCGACGGGCCGGGCGGCGGGGTCCCCGCCGCCCCGCCCCGGTCGCCCACGTGATGCCGGGCTCATGACGTGAGCCCACAGCGATCCATTCCACCAGCACGGAAGTCAGGAAGATGACAAAAAGCGCCGCGGACGTGTCCGTGAGGCCGCCCAGGAAACGACGTAGCACCTACACACTCGCGCCGCTCGTCCTCATCGCGGCCAATGTCGTGCTCTTCGCGCTGTTCTTCGTGTGGCCGGCGGTGATCGGGCTCGTCTACTCGTTCACGAACTACACCGGTGTGGGGGCGTTCCAGTTCATCGGGCTGGACAACTACCAGAACCTGTTCGGGGACTCCACCTTCTACGACGCGCTGTTCCGGACGCTGCTGTACGCCGTGCTCGTCGTCCCGCTGAACTTCGTGCTCGCGCTGTTCATCGCCAACCTGGTGGTGAGCAAGCAGGCCAAGGGCGCGTCGGTCGCCCGTGTCGTCTTCTTCATCCCGTGGCTCATCTCGCCCATCGTCGTGGGTGTCCTGTGGCGGTGGCTGTTCGGTGAGAACTTCGGACTGATCAACTACGTCATCGAGAAGCTCGGCGGAAGCGCCGTTCCGTGGCAGTCGAACGCCGACCTGTCGCTGGGCGTCGTAGTGATGGCGGGCGCCTGGTGGGGAACGGCCTTCTCGATGCTGCTGTTCATCGCGGCGATCAAGAACGTGCCGGTGTCCTACTACGAGGCGGCCTCGCTCGACGGCGCGGGACCCTGGCGCCAGTTCGTCAGCATCACCCTGCCGAGCATCGCGCCCACCTCCTTCATCGTCATCCTGCTCAACACGATCAACGCGATGAAGGAATACCCGCTCTTCGTCTCCCTCAACAACGGCGGACCGGGCACCTCGAACAACCTGCTTGTCCAGTACATCTATCAGACCGGCTTCAACCGGGGCCAGATCGGCTACGCGAGCGCCGCGTCGTTCGTGCTGATGCTCATCCTGATGGCCGTCGCGATCATCCAGCTGATCGTCAACCGGCGGGTGGAGAACCGATGACAACCACAGACACGCCGCGTCCGGCCGGCGCCGACTCCGTGCGGGCCCGTTCCAAGAGGCAGCGACGCAACGAGCGCGACGGTGGGCTTCGGCGCGCGGTACCCGCGACGACACTGCTGTGGATCCTGGCGGCCCTCTACGGGCTGCCGGTCGCGTGGTTCGTCCTCAGCTCCTTCAAGCCGGCGGGAGACCTGTTCTCCCTTCCGCTGACGGTGCTTCCGCACAACCCCACCGTGTCGGGCTACAAGGCGGCGTGGGACAGCGCCAACTTCTCCCAGTACTTCATCAACACGGCCATCGTGTGCGTGATCACGACGATCCTCACGGTGGGCGTCAGCTGCTGCACCGGGTACGCGCTGGCCAAGTACAACAACAGGTGGCTGAAGTTCTTCTTCCTCTGCATCCTGGCCACCACGATGCTGCCGTCGGAGGTCATGCTCGCCCCGGAGTTCCTGGTCGTCCGCAACCTGGGCCTCTACAACTCGTTCGCCGGCATCATCCTCCCGGCCGTGCTCACCGCGACCGGCTGCTTCATGTTCCGCCAGTTCTTCCTGACGGTCCCCGACGAACTCGTCGAGGCCGCGCGCATCGACGGCGCCCGTGAACTGTCGATCTTCCTGCGGATCATGGTGCCGATCTCCCGGCCCATCATGCTGACCCTCGCGATCCTGTCCTTCCAGTGGCGCTGGAACGACTACATCTGGCCGCTGCTGATGCTGAACGACCCCAACAAGTTCACCGTGCAGATCGGCATCCAGAGCCTCGTCGGCGCGCAGAACATCAACTGGTCGGTGCTGCTCGGCGGTTCGGTCATCTCCATGATCCCGCTGATCATCATCTTCCTGGTGTTCCAGCGTTACGTCATGAGCGCCGACATCAACGCCGGACTGAAGGACTGACCTTGCGCACCCCGCTCGACCACGAGTTCGTCCGCGCGGCGGCCCGCGCCGCCGACCGGTCGGCCGCCCCGCTGGCGGCCGGCCCCGACGCGGAACCCGCCGGTGTGGCGCACCGTGGTCTGGCGCGCCGGGTCAAGACCCTGATCGCGGCCTACCGTTCCCCGGACTCGGCACTGCACGGCAGCGGGCAGGCCGTCGCCGCCGCCATGACCCACCTCCGCGCCCTGCGGGCCACGCAGACCGCCACCGGCCTCTTCGCCGGCGGCGACAACGTGCAGTCACCGCCGGACTCCGCGTTCACCATGAACGACGTGTGCGACGCGCACGTCCTGGCCGCGGGCGCGGGGCCGGAACTGAGCGAGGTCACGGCCGCGCTCGCCGACATCGCCGGCGCCGCCACCGCCGGCCTCCTGACCGGCGGGGTCCACACCCCGAACCACCGCTGGGAACTGTCCGCTGCGCTGGCCCGGCTGCACCGCTCGTTCCCCGACGGCCGGCTGCTCGACCGCGTCGAGCAGTGGCTCGCCGAGGGAGTCGACATCGACGCGGAGGGCCTGTACTCGGAGCGCAGCGCCAACTACGCGGCCCACGTGTCCAACCCGTCGCTCCTGCTCCTGGCCGACGTCCTGGACCGCCCCGACCTGCGGGACGCCGTCGAACGCAACCTCACCGCGACCCTGGACCTCATCCGACCGGACGGCACGGTGGAAACCGTCCTCTCGCGCCGGCAGGACCAGAACGGCCCGTTCCCGCTGGCGCCCTACCTGCCGCACTACCGGCTCCTCGCGATCCGCACCGGCCGCGGCGACTTCAGCCGAGCGGCACACCGGGCAGCGGCCGACGGCATCGACGACCCCGACCTCCTCGCCGAGACCATCCTCACCCCCGACCTCTGCCGCGAACTCCCGACCCCGACACCGGAACCCCTGCCCCGCGCCCGCTACATCCCCACGGCCCGCCTCGCCTCCCGCGCCTCCACCACCGCACACAGCGTCGTCTACGGCGGCTCGGACGTGCCCGCGTTCCGGCGCATCCGCTCGGGCCTCGCCTGCAACCCCACCTTCCTGCGCCTGTTCGCCGGTGACGCCGTCCTCGACGCGGTCCGCCTCGCGCAGGGCTTCTTCGACCTGGGCCCGTTCCGCGCCGCCGCCATGGAGCAGCTCGCCGACAACCGGTACCGGCTCACCGAGACCCTCTCGGCCGCCTACTACCAACCGCTCCCATCGGACCTACGACGGGACGACGCCGCCTACTACATGGCGGACGAGGGACGCTTCTCCGCCGCGATGGCCTTCCCGGACCGGCCCCAGGACGAGGTCTCCCGGACGACCCGCGTCGACGTGGAGCTGCGCGAGGACGGCGCCGACCTGCGGATCGACATCAGCGGACCACGAGTGCCCTGGGCCCTCGAACTGACCTTCCGCCCAGGGGGTGTTACCGAGGGCGCCGTACCGCTCGACGACGGACGCTGGTGCCTGACGACAGGGCCGCTGACCTACCGCGTCGGCGACGACGAGATCCGCGTAGAGGTGGACGTCGAGGCGGGCGAACCCCTCGCCGGCCCGGACCGCAGCGACGTACTACGGTACGACCCGGGCCAGGACTACACCGTGGTCGGCGGCACCGACGCGACGACCGGGAACCGCGTCTACCTCGGTGGAAACGGCCCCCAGACCCTGAGCGTCACCCTGCGCGCCGGCCGCCCCGCACCCGCCCGCTGACCCCGACGACCCACGCCATGGCCACCTCAGGCATGAAGGGCTGATCCACCGCGATGCAACTCCCTCACCAGCGCGGCCCGTTGCACGACCTCCCCGACACCCCGGAGGCCTACGACGCGGTCCTCGCCGACGTCGTCGAGCAGGCCCTGCGACGCATCACACCGGACGGCAACCTCGAACACCCCGACTGCTACGACGACATCGGGGACACGTCGCTCGGGATGACGTCCCTGCTGGCCCTCGCATGGCAGCGCGGCAAGGACCCGCGACTGCCGGAGGCGGTACGGCACAGCCTCGCCTTCCACCTCCGGGAACGCGTCTACACCGAGGACAACCCCGGCTACCCGAACCTGAAGGTCCGCAACTCCGGCTTCCCGTACGCCCGTTACGTCCTGGAAGCGGGCGCGCACCCCATCGGCGACTGGCCGAGCACGGCGTGGGCGCTGCTCCAGGCGGTCAACATCCTCGACGCGACGGACGGCCTCGTCGACGACGAACAGCGCACCGCACTGGTCGAGTTGGCCCACGGGTACTGGCGCCGGCTCACCGAGGCGACCTTCTTCAACCCGCAGGAAGCCGGCAACCAGGCCATCGGCTGCGTCGTCGGCGGCCTGATGCTGGCCCGCCATCTCCCGCCGGAAGAAGGGGAGTCGGTCCGCACGCGCGCACTCCGTGTGTACGGCGACGAGATCCGCGCCCACCGCGTGAGCGACCGCGGCGCCCTCCTCCCGCCCGAGCACGGCGGCGCGTACGACAACAACTACGGCCCGATCTCCCTGTCGTTCCTCGCGCAGGCCCACATCGTCAGCGGCGAGGAAGTCTTCGCCGAGGACGGGGAGGCGCTGGCCCGCTACATCGACGCCCGCCTCACCAACGGCGGCTTCGACAACGGCGGCCCGCGCTACAGCGAGCAGCACTCCGGCTTCGAATCGGTCCTCGGCCTGCGCTACTTCGGCAGCCGTATCGGCTCCGACATCGGCCGCTACCGGGGCGACAGCCGCTGGGGCCGGCACGCGGCCAAGCCGGACGGGGGAGTGGACGGGCACTTCGCGTGGATGCTGGTCTGGCAGATCCAGGACAGCACTCGCTGGCACCGCACACCATCCACGACGCCCGCCCGGCACCAACTCCGGTCGGGAACCGTCTCGGTGGCCTTCGACAGCAGGATGACCCCGTCACTCGTCGAGGCGGACGGCACGTACTACCTGCCCGCGGCCGTGAACCGGCAGCACGGTTTCGGCCCGGTGCTCGACGGCTTCCTGCTGTGCCGCCCGATGGGCGAGGTACGGGTCCGCGACCTCCAAGTCGACGGACTCACAGCCAAGTTGGTCACCAAGCCGGTCGTCGGCCGCGACCACGTTCTGCGGCACATCCGCTCCCTGTACGTCACCGACGGCACGCGTCTCTGGATGACGGTGGCCCTCGAACGCCTCGACGGAGCACCGTACTTGCTGGCCGGGCTGCCCTACGCGGCGGACGACGGGGACCGGGTGCGCAGGACGGCGGAGGGTGACGTCACCTCGGCGGGCACCCTGCACCTCACCCACCCGACCGGCCAGGGCGCCGACCACTTCGACGCCCGCTCCGAACTCACCCAGGAACAGGCGGCGTTCGCCCTCGCCGCCGACCCGCGCGGCTACGGCAACCCCGACGAGGGCTGGCGCCACCTGATCAGCTCCACGGCACTGGAGGCCGACCCGGCACCGGGCGCGCCGGAGAACCTGCACGTGTTCGCCGTACGGTACGGCCCGGGAGCAGGGGAATTCGCTCCCGCCTTCGAGACCGGCGAGGACGGTCTGACTCTGACCGTCCGCACGGAGGCGTTCACCGCGGTGATCGGTGACCCGGCGGGCGATGCCGACGCCGAGCCGGAGCTGACCCTGCTGGTCTGAGGGTCCTCAACTGCCTGCCCGCGCCGCCGAGTTCCGCTCCGGCGCGGGCAGTGCACCGACCGGCACGACCAGGTCCGCCAGGTCCCGGGTCGCCGCCACCAGGTCCGCGTTGCGCTGATCGGTGCCCGACACCCAGGCCACTGCCGTCTCGTGGTCCTTGCCGAATTCCTCGTGCCGGCCGACGAGTCGGCGGACGCGCTCGTCCTCGTCGACCTCACAGAACCACACCTCGTCCAGGCACGGTCGTACCCGCGCCCATGAACCCGCCTGCAACAGAAGGTAGTTGCCCTCCGTCACCACCAGCCGGGCGGTGGGCAGTACCGGGATCGCACCGGCGATGGGCTGCTCCAGCACCCGCTCGAAGCCCGGTGCGTACACGATCTCGTCGGTCTCCTCGCGCAACCGCCGAAGCAGCGCCGCGTAACCGGCCGCGTCGAAGGTGTCGGGCGCGCCCTTGCGGGCGCGGCGGCCGAGGCGGTCCAGTTCGACGTCGGCGAGGTGGAAGCCGTCCATGGGGACGTGCGCGACCCACGGTTCCGCGCCGCTCCCGTTCAGCGTGTGCACCAGGTGCTCGGCGAGGGTCGTCTTGCCCGCGCCGGGGCTGCCGGCGATACCGAGGACGGCACGTCGGCCGGGGACGGCGAGGGCGGCGGCACGGGTGAGGAGGTCGTCGAAAGTCAGCGGCACACGGAGAGTGTGCCATCCGTCTCGGTTGTCCGGCCGGGGCGATGATGTGCGGAAGATCGGGGAGTCGAGCCAACAGAGAGACCATGGAGTGGGGGACAGGAACAGGAGCCGTCCATGACCGACGACACGACACAGATCCGCACCCTCATCACCGGCTGGGCGGAGGCCGTCCACCGCGGTGACCTCGACCGTGTCATGGCGGACCACACCGAGGACCTCGTCATGTACGACGTCCCGCCGCCCCACGCGGGCATCCACGGCCTCGCCGCGTACCGCGCCACCTGGCCGCCGTTCTTCGAGTGGCAGGCCCAGGGCGCCTGCTTCGACATCGACTCCCTCGACATCACGGCCGGCACGGACGTCGCCTACGCCCATGCCCTGCTCCGGTGCGGCACCCCCGAGGAGTTCGCCGAACACCCCACCCTGCGGCTGCGGCTCACCTTCGGCCTGCGCAAGGAGCGGGGCCGGTGGCTGGTCGCGCACGAACACCACTCGTTCCCGCACGACTGACGGGGGAAGGGCGCTCAGGAGGCCTTGCCGATCACCTCGTCGGCGACCCAGTGCGCGACGTCGGCGGGGTAGGGCGCGGACAGTCCGAGGACGATGTGCTGGAAGCCCGCGTCGAGCGCCTCGCGGATCGCGGCACGGGTGGCCTCGGGACGGTCGTAGGAGACGGAGAGGTGGATGGAGCGGGTGATCGTGGCGGGGTCGCGGTCGATGTCGGCGCAGTAGCGGTCGAGGAGTGCGCCGCGGTTGATGACGTCCTCGATGTCTCCGCCGGGGATGTTCCACAGGTCGGCGTGCTCGGCGACCACGCGCAGGGTCGCGGCCGAGCGGCCGCCGATGAGGATCGGCGGGTGCGGGCGCTGGACGGGCTTGGGGCTGCCGAACGCTCCGGTGAGGTGGTGGTGGGTGCCGTGGAAGTCGAACGGTTTCTCCTCGGTCCACAGCCGCCGGATCACCGTGCAGGCCTCGCCGAGGCTGGCCACGGCGTGCGCGGAGTCGTGGAAGGGGAGGCCGTGCGCCTCGTACTCCCGCCGGGCCAGGGGATGGCTGGGCCGTGAGCCGACGCCGATGCCGAAGTCCAGCCGACCGCCGGAGACGATGTCGACGGTCGTGGCGATCTTCGCCAGCATCGCGGGCGGCCGGAAGCGGTTGCTCGTCACCATCACGCCGAGCCGCAGGCGCCGGGTCTGCGCGGCGAGGGCGGAGAGCAGGGTCCAGCCCTCGAAGGCCGGGCCGTCCGGGTCGCCGCCGATCGGCATGAGGTGGTCGAACAGCCAGGCGTGCTCGATCTCCGGGACGGTGTCCGCCTCGCGCCAGACGCGGAGGAGGTCGGGGTAGCCGACCTGCATGGGGGCGGTCATGATTCCGAAGCTGGGGCGGGATGTGTGGGGCATGGTGCCGTCCGTTCTTCTGCACCGCGTGGTGGCAGGCGTGGCTCGGGCGTCGCTTGGTCGTCCGGCCTCGGCTCTGGCATCATGGGCAAGCGGAACCTTGTTCCGGAAACGATACGGAACGCGGTTCCGGTTTGGCAAGTCGTGAAGGTGGAGGAGTTGCGCGGTGAGTGAGAACGGTGCGGATGCGGGGCACGCGGCCAAGCTGGACGGGCAGGCCGAGAAGGCGGGCGGCCAGTCCAAGCGGGCCGACGCCCGGCGCAACAAGGAGACCCTCCTCGACGCCGCCGCCAAGGTCTTCGTCGCGTCCGGTGTCGACGCTCCCGTGCGGGACATCGCGCGCGAAGCCGGCGTCGGACTCGGCACGATCTACCGGCACTTCCCGACGCGCGCGGATCTCGTCATCGCCGTCTACCGCCACCAGGTCGAGGCCTGCGCCGAAGCGGGTCCCGCATTGCTGGCGAGTGGTGTCACGCCGTATGCCGCGCTGCGGGAGTGGATCAATCTCTTCGTCGACTTTCTGGTCACCAAGCACGGACTCGCCGCCGTACTGCGGTCCGACACCGCTGGTTTCGAGGCCTTGCACGGCTACTTCCTGGAGCGCCTGCTGCCCGTGTGTGCCGAGCTGTTCGACGCGGCGGCGGCTGCCGGTGAGATCCGTTCCGACCTGACCGCCTACGAGATCATGCGCGGCGTCGGCAACCTCTGCGTCGGGGCGGAGGGCGACGACCGCTACGACGCGCTCCGCCTGGTCGACGTCTTCGTCTCGGGCATGCGACTGCCCCGCTGACCGGGTTGCCGCCGTCTCGTTCATGCGCGGGTAGCCGGCACGTCATCTGTTGCTCATCCCGTACTGAGACGTTCCCTCTGTTGGAAAAGTTGGCTATACAACTTTGAGAGGGAGTGATGGTCATGTCACCGTCCGTAGAAGGCCTCATAGGAGACCTGCCGCTCACCTGGCTGCGGGACAACTGTCCCTGCCCCCGGTGCCGCGACCCGCGCAACGGGCAGAAGCTGTTCCAGATCACCGAACTGCCCACCGGCCTGGCGCTGGACGTCGTGCGGCGGACCGCCGACGGTGTCGAGGTCGACTGGGCGCCCGACGGGCACCGGTCCGCGTACTCCGCGCAGTGGCTGACCGCCAACCGGCCCGACGACGGGGGCGGTTCAGGGGACCGGCGAGGTGAGAACGGCAAGACCCTGTGGGTCGCCGCCGATCTGAACGGCCGTCTCCCCGAGGCGAGTTGGGCGGAGTACCTGGGCGATCCCGCGGTCAAGGCGCGGGTGCTGGAATCGGTTCTCGGGCTCGGGTTCGCGTTGCTGCGCGATGTGCCGTGCCGCGAGGGGCAGGTGCTGGAGGTCGCGGAGACCTTCGGGTACGTCCGTGAGACCAACTACGGGCGGCTCTTCGACGTACGGGTCGAACCGGACCCCAACAACCTCGCCTTCACCGGCGCCCGGATCACCCCGCACACCGACAACCCGTACCGCGACCCGGTACCCACCCTCCAACTCCTGCACTGCCTGTCCAACGCGGCGGTCGGCGGTGACTCCGGACTGGTGGACGGGTTCCAGGCCGCCGCGCTGCTGCGTGCCGAGAACCCGGAGGCGTTCGCCGTACTGACGCGCACCCCCGTGCCGTTCCAATTCAGCGATGCGCAGACCGAGTTGGCCGCCGACCGGCCGCTGATCGACGTGGACGGCCGGGGCCGGATCCGCGAGGTGCGCTTCAACAACCGTTCCATCGGCACCCTGTTGCTGCCCGCCGCCGAACTGGAGGCCTTCTACCGGGCCTACCGCACCTTCGCCGAGATCACCCTGCGCCCCGAACTCCAGCTGGAATTCCGGCTGTTGCCCGGAGACTGCCTGATCTTCGACAACGTCCGGCTGCTGCACGCGCGGACGGCCTTCGAGGAGAGCGGCGCCCGTCACCTCCAGGGCGCCTACGCCGACATCGACGCGCTGGCCGGCACGTTGGCGGTCCTGCGTCGCGAACGGGCCGTAGCGTGCGCGGAGTTCGTGGACGAGCTGGCCGAACTCTTCGCGGGCGAGGGTGCCGGCGCCTATCTGGGGGAGGAGGTCACGATGGCGCAGCACATGCTCCAGGCGGCGGCGCGTGCCGAGGAGGCGGGTGCGCCCGACGCACTGGTCGCCGCCGCGCTGCTGCACGACCTCGGGCACTTCCACGGGCCGGTCAGCGGTGCGGAGTTGATGGAGGGCACCGACAACAGGCACAGCCACACCGGGGCGGACCGGCTGGCCGAGTGGTTCGGTCCCGAGGTCACCGAGCCGATCCGGCTGCACGTGGCGGCCAAGCGGTATCTGTGCGCGGTCGAACCGGGCTACTTCGGCCGACTCTCCCAGGCCTCGGTGTACACGCTGGAGGTGCAGGGTGGTCCGATGTCTCCGGATGAGGTCTCCGCGTACGAGGCGAATCCCTACGCGGCCGACGGGGTCGCGGTGCGCCGCTGGGACGACGAGGGCAAGGACCCCGAGGCGCCGACCCCGGACTTCGGGCACTTCCGGCCGCTGCTCACGGCCTTGCTGCGGAGCACCTGAGGTCAGGCGTCGTCGGCCGGGCGGCGGGCCAGTGAGCCGGAGGCGGCCGAGCTGTGCACGGTGAACGCCACGGTCTCGGGAAGGTACCGGTCCTCGGACCATTCGACCGGTGTGCCCGCCGGGTCGGTACTGCACCGGCGTTCGCGCAGCAGCGGGTCGCCGGGTTGGCAGCCGAGCAGCCGGGCGTCCTCCTCGTCGGCCCGGCACAGGTCGATGGTGTGCTGGGCGTCCGCGATCAGCACGCCCGACTCCTCCAGGGCCACGGTGTGCGACACGGTGTCGGGCGGCAGCTCGGCGATCAACTCGCCCACGGCGGACGGGTATACGGTCCGCTCGATCATCACGGGTCGTCCCGAGAGGGTGCGCAGCCGCCGTACCTCGTAGATCTCCGCCCCTGCGGGCAGGCGCAGTTGGTCCCGCTCGGCCGCGTCGGCGGGGCGGGTCTGCACGGTGACGGTCCGGCCGCCGGGTTCTTCGCCGGTCGAGCGGGCCCAGCGGGTGAAGCTGAGGAGTTCGCCGAAGCTCTGCGGGCGGGGCGAGCCGATCACGACCCGGCGGGTGCCGCGCCGTGAGGCGATCAGGCCCTCGGTGCGCAGGAGGGCCATCGCCTGGCGGACCGTGCCCCGGGAGACGCCGTACCGCTCGGCGAGTTCGCCCTCGGCGGGCAGCCGTCCGCCGGAGCCGTAGCGGCCCTCGCCGATCTCGCGGCCGAGGTCGGCCGCGACCTTGCGGTACATCGCCGGGGGTCTTCCCGTGCCGGTCGGGCCGTCCGTCACCGTGCGCGTCTCCCTGGGTACCGAGGCCGTCAGTCGTTGTCGGAGTTCTCGGCGTCCTTCTTGTTCTTGATCCGCTCGGCTTCCTTGCGGACCTCGGCCTGCGTGGCGCGCTCCTTCTCCAGCCACTCGGGGCCGTCCTTCTTCAGCGCCTCGATCTGCTCGGTGGTGAGGGGCTCGGTGACCCCGCCGCGGGCGAGACCGGCGATGGAGACGCCGAGCCTGGCCGCGACGACCGGGCGCGGGTGCGGGCCGTTGGCGCGCAGCTCGCGCAGCCACTCGGGTGGGTTGGCCTGCAGCTCGTTCAGCTCGGCGCGGGAGACCTCGGCCTTCTGGAACTCGGCGGGGGTGGCCTCTAGGTACACACCCAGCTTCTTCGCCGCCGTGGCGGGCTTCATGGTCTGGGCGGTCTGGTGCGACTTCATACCGTCAAGAGTATCGACCGCGTTCGAGACCTCCGACCACGGCGGGTAACCTTGCGGGGTGACAGGCTCGGAAGCATCCCCCACGTTCCGGCTCGCGTACGTCCCCGGGGTGACGCCCGCCAAGTGGGTGCGGATCTGGAACGAGCGCCTGCCCGACGTCTCCCTCGTCCTCGTACCGGTCCCGGCCGCCGAGGTGTCCGACGTGCTGCGGCGCGGCGAGGCCGACGCCGGACTCGTACGGCTGCCGGTCGACCGTGAGGTCTTCAGCGCGATCGCCCTCTACACCGAGGCGACCGTGGTCGTGGCCCCGAAGGACCATGTCGTGACGGCGGCCGAAGAGGTGTCCCTCGACGAACTCGCCGACGAGGTGGTCCTCCACCCGCTCGACGACGTCCTCGACTGGGAACAGCCGCCGGGGGAGCCCGCGTTCGAGCGTCCCGCGACCACCGAGGACGCCGTCGAACACGTGGCGTCCGGCATCGGCATCCTCTACGTCCCCCAGTCCCTGGCCCGCCTGCACCACCGCAAGGACCTCACCTACCGGACCGTCGTCGACGCCCCCCAGTCGGACGTCGCCCTGTCCTGGCCCGAGGACGCGACCACCGAACTGGTCGAGGACTTCATCGGCATCGTCCGTGGCCGCACGGTCAACAGCACGCGGGGCCGCACTCCGACGCCCCCTCAGCCGAAGACGAAGGCGAAGCGCACCGAAACCCCAGCGCGCCGCAAGCCGGCCGCCGGAAAGGCGACCGGCAGGACCGGAAATACCGGCAAGAACCCTCGCGGCTCCTCCGGCGGCACCAAGGGAACCAAGCGCGGCAAGCCCCGCGGACGCTGACGGCCGACGGGCTCCGCTCAGGCCGCCGACCGTGCCTCGCCGAGCCGCCTCACCCTGCGCCCCCGGCCAGGAGATCGCGCAGGGCCCTCTCCTCCTCGGGGCTCAGTCCGCTCACGAACTGCTGGAGCGCGCCGATCGGATCCGGACCCCGGTCGAGCGCCTCGTGCATCGCCTCGGCGGTCAGCTCGGCCGCGTTCTTCGCCGGCCGGTACGCACCGCGCCGCCCGTCCGCGTCGCGCAGGACGAGCCCCTTGTCGTAGAGCCGCTTGAGGATCGTGTGCACGGTGTTGTAGGCGAGAGGCCCGTCGATTCCGGCCTGGATCTCGGCCGGTGTCAGGGGGCGGTCGGTCGCCCACAGCGAGGCGAGGACCTCGCTCTCCAGCTCACCGGCGCTGCGCCGCGCCGCCCGGACCTGCGGGTCTCTGCCAGCCATGGCGCTCACCTTACAGCCTGTAGGGCGTAACGTGCCTGGCGTTGGCGCTCTGACCAGGCTCTTCGGCGATATGTGCCGGTTGGTGAGGCCTTCCCGCGTTGGCCGTGGACGACCAACGCGGGACCCTTGGCGGTTGCCTCAGCGTGAGGTGAGTTTCCACAGGTGGTCGGCGGTCCCGTTGTCGGACCATTGCAGGACCTGGGCGCCGGAGGTGGTGCTCATCTGGTCGACGCCGAGGAGGAGGCCGCTGTTGTAGTTGGCGATCTTGGCGTAGCCGTCGCGGGCCGGGATGATCTGCCAGAGGTGGTCGGCGGTGCCGTTGTCGCCCCAGATCAGGGCGGTGCCGCCGTTGCCGGTGCCCGCGCTGGTGATGCCGAGGAGCAGGCCGCTCTTCTGGTTGACGATCTTGTAGAGGCCCTGGCCCGCGGCCACGAGGGTCCAGTTCTGGTCGGTGCCGGTGGTGGACGTGGCCTGGACGACCGAAGTTCCTTGTGCGGTGGCCGCGTTGAGGGTGTCCAGGGCGAGGCCGCTGTTCTTGTTGGTGATCTGGTAGCGACCCGCCAGGGATGTCGAGGTGCCGCTGGGGGTGATCGTCAGGTGGTAGCCGTCGGCGGCGTTCATCGTGACCGGCACGGTGATCGAGCCGTTCGAGACGGCGTAGTCCGCGTCGGAGACGGTGATCGGACCCGGGGAGGCGGTGGTGCGGCCCGTGTCGGGGCTGTACTCCAGCTTGACGTGGACCGTGCTGCCGTAGGCCGACAGGGACGAGAGCCCGTTGACCGTGACGGCGCACGAGCCCGTGCAGCCGCCGGCGATGACGCTGATCTGGTTGCCCGCGCCGTTGAGGGAGGCGAGACCGTCGATGCCGGTCTGCGCGGGCGGTGTGGTGGTGAGCATGTTCCCGGACATGTCGCCGTACCACTTGTACGTCCAGTAGGAGCCGTTGGGCGAGCCGCCGGTGTCGGTCAGGGTGTCGCCGAGGGTGCCGTAGTGGTTCCAGAAGGCCAGCTCGGCGTCGCGGACGCCCGTGCGCTCGAACTTGGCGGCGTAGCCGATGAGGGCGCCGGAGTCGCCCATCTCGGTGGGCGTGCCGTACTCCTCGATGGCGATCGGGCGCGGGCTGATGCCGAGGCTGCTCTCCAGCGAGCGGTAGGCCGCGACGTGGGCGGCGATGCCGGAGCTGCCCTGGAGCTCGTGCCAGGCGATGACGTCGGGGACCGTACCGCTGGCCTTGGCGTCGGTGAGGAACGTGGTCATCCAGGACTGGTTCCACGCCGAGTAGCTCGGACCCTGGATCGGGGTGGTGGTGTCCTTGGTGCGGACCTCCTTGAACGTACGGGCCCAACCGGCGTCGAAAGCGCCCGCGTTGGTGGTGTCCCAGGTCCAGTCCGGCTCGTTCCACAGCTCGTACGCGCCGATGTTGGTGGCGCCGGAGGACTTCACCGCGGCTACCTGTTGGTCGACCGCCGAGAGCCAGTTGCTCCAACTCACCCACTGGTAGGGGAAGTTCGGATACCAGTCCGGCATCCGTACGACGACCTTCGCCCCCGCGGCCGCGGCCTTCGGGGCGACGACCAGGGCGTCACCCGCGGGCGCGGGCTCTCCGTTGGGGAGTTGGCTGCCGCCGGGCGCCATCTGGACGAACGTGTTGGGCTTCAGAGCCTGTACGAGGCTGTTGCTGGGGGTGCTCGCACTGGCGAGGCCGTAGAGGCTGCCGGTGCCGACGTGGGTGACGGACCGCAGGGTCTGCGCGGCGTTGACGACCAAGGTGGTGGCCGACGTGGGGGTGGCCTGGGCGGGGGTGCCCGTCAGGGCGACGGCGGTGGCGGCCAGGGCGGTGGCCATGACGGTGGCGCCGACGCGGCCGAGGGGCGCTCTGGAGCGGTGGCGGTGGCTCAGGTATGACATCAGCGGCTCTCCTGAGGAAGGGGGGACTTGCCAAGTGCGGTGCGGGGAGTTGCGATGCGGTGCGGAGGCGGCTCGGGGAGGCATCGGCGGTCCGCGGCCCCGCCCGATCGGTGGTCCCGAGGCGGTGGCCGGCATCGTGGATCAGTCCTTGACCGCACCGGCGGTCACGCCCGCGGCCACATAGCGCTGGGCGAGGACGAGGAGGACGGCCGCCGGGATCGACGCGACGACGGCCGTGGCCATGATCGCGTTCCACTCCTGGTTGTTGTTGCCGATGTACTTGTAGATGCCGAGGGTGATCGGCCGCCAAGTGCCGCCACCGTCAAGGGTGTTGGCGAAGACGAAGTCGGACCAGGCCCACAGGAAGCTGAAGAGCGACACGGTGACCACCGCGTTGCGGCTGACCGGCAGCACGACGGACCGGAAGGTGCGCCAGGTGCCGGCGCCGTCGATACGGGCCGCGGAGATGAGTTCGCCCGGGATGCCCGACATGAAGGCCGTGAAGATCATCACGCCGAACGGCACGGCGATGGTGGAGTCCGCGACGATCAGCCCCCACCAGGAGTTGAGCAGGCCGAGGTCGAGGAAGATGCCGTAGAAGCCCATCGCCATGACGATGCCGGGGATCATCTGGGCGACTAGCAGGGCGAGTCCGAGGGATCCGCCGCCCAGTGGGCGCAGTCTGGCCAGGGCGAAGCCGGCCGGGGCGGCGAGGACCAGGGTGAGGGCGACCGTGCCCAGGCCGATGAGAAGGCTGGTGCCGAGGTAGGGCAACTGGTCGTTCAGGACGGCCCGGTAGCCCTCGAAGGTGGGGTGCAGGGGCAGCAGGTCGGGCGGGGTCCTGCGCATGTCCTGCTGCGGGGTGAGGGACACGTTGATCATCCAGTACACCGGGAACAGCATCAGCGCGGTCAGCAGGACGCCGATGACGGTGTAACGGCGCTTTCCCGTACGGGACTTCACGCTTCCTGCCTCCTCTGGACGCGGATGTACAGCAGGCCGAAGACGAGCGCGATGAGGATGAGGATGTTGCCGACGGCGGCGCCGGGGCCGAACTTCGGCAGCAGCGTGCCGAAGCCGAGCTGGTACGACCAGGTCGCGAGGGTGGACGACGCGTCGCCCGGACCTCCCTTGGTCATGATCCAGATCAGGTCGAACACCTTGAGCGTGTAGACGAGTCCGAGGAGCAGGGTGATCGCCGACACCGGACGCAGGAGCGGGAAGGTGATCCGCCGGAACTGCTGCCAGGCGCCGGCCCCGTCCAGGGACGCGGCCTCGTACAGCTCGGCGGGGATGTTCTGGAGACCGCTGTAGAGGATGACGAGGTTGAACGGGATGCCGATCCAGATGTTCGCGATGACGACCGAAGTCAGCGCCCAGTCGGGAGAGTTGAGCCAGTCCACCGGGGACACGCCCACGAAGTGCAGGGCGTAGTTGATGACACCGGACTCGCTGTTGAACATCCACGACCAGGTCGACGCCGACACGATCAGCGGCAGCAGCCAGGGGATCAGGAACAGGGCACGCAGGGTTCCGGCGAGCCGGAAGTGCCGGTTGAAGAAGACCGCGAGGGCGAGCCCGGCCACGTACTGGAACGCGATCGACGCGAAGGTGAAGACCAGGGTGTGGCGCATCGCCGGGCCGAACGTGGGGTCGTCCAGGACGGTCCTGAAGTTGTCGAGGCCGGAGAAGGGCGCGTCCCCCCGCACGAACGACCGGACGGTGTAGTCGCGCAGGCTCAGGTCGAGGTTGCGGTAGAGCGGATAGAGGTAGAAGGCGGCGAGGTAGACGAGCAGCGGGGCGATGAAGGCCAGCGCGGTGAGCCGGCTCCTACGACGCTGTCGGCGCCGCAGGTCCGACGCGTCCGTCCGTTGTCCGGTGCCGGTCGCCCCGGACCCGGCCGGGGACCGCTGCGCGCGGCGGTCGACGCGGGCGATGGTCATGGGTACTCCTGGATGCGGGTGGCGTGTCCGGGCCGGCGGCGGTGTCCCGGCGGTGGCGAGGCGGTCTCCGGAGAAGCGCGGCGGCCGGTGTCAGCCCTTGCTCGCGGCCGTCTGGGCGGCGTCGAGGGCCGCCTGCGGGCTCTTGCCGCCCGACAGGGCGTTCTGCACGGCGGTCCACAACGGCTGGGAGATCGTCGGGTACTTGGTGCCCAGACCGCCGCTGGTACGGCCGCGCGCCGCGGCCACCGCGCCGACCCACGGCTTCAACTCGGGGTTCTGCTTCACCTGTTGGGCCTGCACCTGAGCGGTGGGCGCCACGTACGTCAGGGTCGTGTCGGTGGTCAGCAGGTTCGTCGGGTTCGTCAGACAGGTGACGATCTTCTTGCTGACGTCGTAGCGGGAGGTGTCCTTCTGCACCGGGACGGTGACGAACTCGCCGCCGGTCGGCACCGGCGCCGAACCGCCGTTCTGCGCGGGGATGTTGAGGACGCCGTAGGCGAAGCCGGCCTTGTCCGCGTTGCCGAGCTGCCAGGTGCCGTTCTCGCTGAACGCGTAGTCGCCGGTGGCGAACTCCTGCCAGCTGGTGGTCTGGGTGTTCTGCAGCACGTCCTTCGGCGCGTATCCGCCGTCGACCCACTGCTTCCACAGCGACAGCGCGGCGACGCCCTTGTCCGAGTCGAGCTTGGTGAGGTCGCCGCCCGCGCCCCAGAACCACGGCAGGAACTGGAAGCTGCCCTCCTCCGTGTTGATCGCGGAGAAGGTGATCCCTTTCTTCCCGGCCGACTTGACCTTCTTCAGCGCCGCCGTGAGCGAGGCCCAGTCCTTGACGGACGCGGGGTCGACGTGGGCCGCGGTCAGGATCTTCTTGTTGTAGTAGAGCGCGAGGGTGTTGGCGCCGATCGGCACTCCGTAGGAGGCGTTGTCGATGACGCCCGCGCCGAGGATGTTCTTCTGGATCGACGACGTGTCGAGGCCGAGGTCGCTCGTCTTGTTGAGGATCCCCGCCTCCACGAGCGTGGAGACGACCGGGTTGTCCACCAGCATCACGTCGGGCGCGTTGCCCTGCTGGGCGGCGAGCAGCGCCTTGTTGCCCAGGTCCGTGGTGTCCATGCTGGTGCGCTTGACCTTGACCCCGGCGTCCGTCCCGCACTTGGTGACGAGCTTGCCCCACGCCGAGGAGGCGTCGAACTGCGGGTACGGGTCCCAGAAGTTGTACGTCCCGCCGGCCTTCCCGGAACCGGACGCGGAGGAGTCGGAACCGCCCCCGCAGGCGGCGACCGAGGTGAGCGCGCCGACGGCGGCTATGGCGGTGAGGAGGGTGCGGCGGGTGTTTCTCACGGTGACCTCGTTGTCTTGGTGCGGCTCGTAGGAGGGAGTCAGGGGGTGGGTGCGGAGGGCTCAGGAGGTGGGCAGCCAGACGCGCATCGCGCCGTCCTGCCGGTTGGCCCACGCGTAGTAGGGGATCGCGGTGAGCTCGACCAGGTCGCCGGTCGGTGCGGCGTCGGGTGCCGGGGCCCGGTACGGCCACCAACTCCCGTCGTCCGCAAGGCGCCTGCGGTACCCGGCCGCGACGACGGTGGTGACCCCGCCGAGCAGATCCGGGCGGTGCTTCACGGCGAGCGGGCGGGTGGGGTCGAGGACGATGTCGTCCAGACCGCCGCCGGGGACGTCCACTTGCTCCAGGCAGTACACGAGCGGCCCGCGCTCGATCGCCGCACAGCCGCGCACGGCGTCCACCCGCGGGTCGGCGCCGGTCAGCCGGGGTTCGAGCACCAGCTCCAGGACGACCGAGTCGCCCCGCGCCCAGGTCCGTTCGAGGCGCAGCCACCCGTCCTCGACCGGCGCGTCCGTCTGGTCGTACGACAACTCCCCGACGCGCACCCGGAATTCACGGCACCACTGCGGGACGCGCAGGGACAGGGTCCACGGCCGGTCGGGGGTGTCCTCGACGGTGAGGGCGATCGTGCCGTGCCAGGGGTAGTCGGTCTCGGCGCGGACGGACATCCCGCCGTAGGAGTAGTGGCCGGTGGTGAACTGGTGGATCTGCAGGCCCTGTTCGTCACCGGACGCGAGATAGTGCTCCAGCGAGGCCAGCAGCCGCATCACGTTCGGCGGGCAGCAGGCGCAGCGGAACCAGCGGGTGCGGCGGGCCGACTGGTCGCCGCCGGGGTCGGTGTGGCCGTCGCGGACCTGGAGCGGGTTGACGTACAGCCAGCGCTCGCCGTCCAGGGAGACTCCGGCCAGGAAGCCGTTGTACAGGGTGCGTTCGATCAGGTCGGAGTAGCGGGCCTCGCCGGTGAGCAGGGCCATGCGCCAGCTCCACTGGACGGACGCGATGGCGGCGCAGGTCTCGCAGTAGGCACGCTCGTTGGGGAGTTCGTACGGGTCGCCGAAGTCCTCCTCGTCGTGGTGCGCGCCGAGACCGCCGGTGAGGTGGGTCTTGGTCGTGGTCATCGCCCGCCACAACCGCTCGCCCGCGGCCCGGAGTTCGGCGTCCCCGGTCTCGGTCGCCAGATCGGCTGCGGCGGCCAGCAGGTACAACTGCCGTACGGCGTGGCCCTCCACGGTGTCCGCCTCGCGTAGCGGCACCCGGTCCTGGCAGTACGCCTCGCCGCCCAGCAGGCCGTGGCCGAAACGGTCGACGAAGTAACCGGCCAGATCGAGGTAGCGGCGCTCGCCGGTCTCCCGGTACAGCTCGACCAGGGCGGTCTCGACCTCGGGGTGGCCGTCGATGCCGTCGATCTCCTTGCCGCTGCCGGGCAGGCCGAACACGGAGTCGATGTGGTCGGCGAACTTGCGGGCCACGTCCAGGAGTTGAGGTCGGCCGGTGGCCCGGTGGTGGGCGACGGCGGCCTGGATGAGATGGCCGGCGCAGTACAACTCGTGGCCCCAGCGCAGGTCCTTGTAGCGCTCGCCCCCCTTGAGCAGCTGGAACCACGTGTTCAGGTAGCCGTCGGGCCGCTGCGCGTCGGCGACCAGGGCGACGATCCGGTCGACCTCCAACTCCAGCTCGGCGTCGGGCTGTTGGGCGAGCTGCCAGGAGGCGGCCTCCAGCCACTTGTAGACGTCGGTGTCCACGAACGGGTACGCGCCCCGGAACTCGCCCTCGATCGCGCCCGCCGCCAGCCGCAGGTTGTGCAGATTCCCCGCCGACTCCAGCAGTTCCGGACCCTGCGGGAGCGATACACGTGCGTTCACCTCGCGGCGGGTGCTCCAGAAGCCGGCGCGCACCTCGACCGCGGCGGGCGCGAGTGCGGCCTTGGCGCCCGGCCCGGGGCGGACCGGGCCGGTGGACGTGCCTGCCTGTTCGGACGGGGCCGGGGTCGAGGAGGAAAGCGCGGTGGAACGTGGGCGGGGCATGGCTCTCCGGAGAGGTAGGTGGGGAACAAGACGGGGACCCGACGCGCGAAGTGCGTCAGGGCGTCCCTGAGGTCGGACGGGCGTGGCTCCGTCTCTCGAACCCGCTTAGGAAAACGTTTTTCTGCCGGGAAAGGTAGGAACGGGAGCGAGTGCGCGTCAAGAGGTCTGCGCAAAGAATCTCTTCGCCTGGTCGGGGCTGGCCAGCTGCCGCGAACGGTGTCAGGATGCATGTGCCGACATCGTTGAGGAAAAGGGTTGCGCGTGACCGCCGTTCCAAGTCTTCCGCCCACCGGGCGGGCGAAGCTCGCCGACGTGGCCAAGCTGGCCGGTGTCAGTGTCGGGACGGCCTCAAAGGCGCTGAACGGCAGTGGGAGCATGCGCCCGGAGACCCGGCAGCGCGTCCTGGACGCCGTCGAGGAACTCGACTTCCGGCCCAATCAGCAGGCGCAGAGCCTGCACACCGGCCGCAGCTGGACCGTCGGGCTGATGACCACGGACGGGATCGGTCGTTTCAGCACGCCCGTCCTCCTCGGGGCCGAGGACGCGCTCGGCGCCGGAAAGATCTCCGTGCTGCTGTGCGACACCCGCGGCGACGCCATCCGCGAGCAGCACCACCTGCGCAATCTCATGGACCGCAGGGTGGACGGCATCATCGTGACCGGCCGGAGGACGGACCCGCGGCCGCCGCTGAAGGGCATCGAGCCGATCCCGACGGTCTACGCGCTCTCGCCGTCCACCGACCCGGACGACATCTCCGTCGTGTCCGACGACCGGAGCGGAGCCCAACTGGCCGTCGAGCACCTGCTCTCCACCGGCCGCACCCGGATCGCGCACATCACCGGCCCGGCCCACCACGCCGCGGCCCGCGACCGCGCCCACCACACCCTCGACCTGCTCAAGCACTCCGCCATCGAACTCGCCACCGGCCGGGTCCACTTCGGGGAGTGGAGCGAGGCGTGGGGCCGCCGCGCCGCCGAAGCGGTCCTGCGCACCGCACCGGACACGGACGCCTTCTTCTGCGGCAACGACCAGATCGCCAGGGGCGTCGCCGACGCGCTGCGCGAGAACGGCCTCGACGTCCCCGGCAGCGTGTCGATCGTGGGGTACGACAACTGGGACGTCATGGCACTGGCCTCCCGCCCGCCCCTCACCACGATCGACACGGACCTCTCGGAGGTCGGCCGCAGGGCCGCTCTGCTCCTGCTGGACGCCATCGACTCCGAGCCGGCGCGCGGACTGCACAGCGTTCCCTGCCGACTCGTCGTCCGCGAATCCACCTGATTTCTTGGGTGGGTTGGGATCTTGTGAGCGGTTCCGGACGTCAGTCGTCGCTGAAGTCCCGCCGGTCTGAGGTGACTTGGGCGCGGAAGGCGAGATTGCCCCCCGGTGGCCTCAGGTTCGGTGCTGCTTCCGGTATCCGTCCAGGATGTCCTGGCGGAGCAGGAAGCCGAAACCGGCGGAGTCCAGCCGTAGGCCCAACTGATCGGCAGTGAGGCCGAGTTCGGCCGCGGTGTCCGCCAGGTGCCAGTCGTGGGCGGCGAGTCTGCTGAGGAGGTGGCCGCGACGGACCTGGCTCTCCGACAGGCGGAATGTCTTGAGGTAGGTGATCCGGCCCCTGTCGTCGGTGATGGCCTCGCCGATGTGGTTGCCCTGCTTGGGGCGGAACCGCGGCAGGAAGCGGGAGAGGGTGAAACGCCCCATCCGGTGGACCGACTGCCAGGTGTGCTCCTGCTCCAGCAGCTCGGCCGCCATGGTGGTGTCGTGGAACTGCGCCCAGCTGCGCTCCTGTTCGGCGACCGCCGTGCGCAGACCGGCCAGGGAGCGGATCCCCGCGTCGGGGATGCGGGCCCGGAAGTCCTGTACCGGCGGCATCAACAGGGCGTAGTGGTGGATCAGTTCGCCGTACAGGTCCTGAAGGAGCGAAGAGTGCAGCGCCCGGTAGTCCTCGGGATGCGGGACCACGAACGCGGCCGCCAACGCGTCCGAGACGTAGACCAGCACGCCGCACTGGCCGGGGTGGATCTCGAAGACGCGCAACGCGTCGGCGAGGCCCCGCACTTCGGCACCCGCGTACGCCTCCTCGACGCGCGGGGAGAGTCCTTGGCGGATGGCGCGCTGCGACCATTCCTCCCAGGCGATCGTCGGGCCGCCGAAGTGCAGTGCCAGGTAGCCCTCCAGCGCGAGGTGCATCGGGAGGAACCGCAGCCGGTCCCTGGCCTCGCGGCGGGCCATCCTGCGGTGGATGCGCAGGCCCATCGTGGCGGTCGGCACCGGGTCGGCGTCGGCGGAGAGCTGGGTGCCGTAGGCCGCTGCCGGTGTGCCGTCGCCGGTCCAGGTGGCGACGAAGCCGTGCGGGACGTAGGAGACGTAGGCATGGCGCGGGTCGACCTCGACGAGGCCGACCGTGTCGCCGTAGAGCCGCGGGTTCAGACGGAGGTCGACGACGGGCTCGTCGCGTACGAGCGGTACGAGGCGGACGCCGCCCCAGATCTGGGAGGGGCGGGTGGCCAGGCCGGTCAGGTCGAGTGTGGTCATCGCGACCGCTCCTGGTGGGGGGCGTCGAGCATGCGGTTCGCCCGGGTGTCCATGTAGGTGATGAGTTCGGCGAGTCCGGTCCGGCCTTCCGCGAACTGGGCGAGTTCCACCAGCGCGGGCAGGTCCTCGGCGTCACGGACACCGGCGGTGGGCACCGTCGGGGACAGCCGGCGTACGTCGAGGTCGGCGGCGTCGTAGACCGGGTTGAGGTGCACGACGCTGGTACGGCGCTCGGGGTCGAGGCGGGTCCTGAAGACGCGCAGCACCTCGCCGGCCAGGCCGGGGGGCGCGTTGTCCCAGCCGTCGGAGACGATCACCAGTCGGGTCGGAGCGGTGTCCAGCGCGTCCAGGATCCGGTGGCCCAACGGCGTCGGCCCGTACGGACGGGCCAGCAGCGCGTCGGTCCGCCCGGACGTCCACAGCCCGGTGTAGTCGTCGGCGAGGACCGCGAGCAGATGGTGGCAGGCCAGGGCGACGGCCAGCGGCCGACGTCGCTTGTGGACCGAGCCGAAGGTGGAAAAACTGTCGTCCAGTACGGCGGTGACCTTGCCCCAGCTTCCCCGGTGCGGTCCGGCGACCCGGGCGGCGGCCGATTCCAGGGCGTGGGTCAGCTCCGCGCGTCGGCGCAGACGGTCCTCGACCGGCAGCGACAGCACATAGGTCGCCAGCCGGGTCAGCGGCATCCTGGCCAGGTCCGCCGGTGTCCCGGTGGCGCCGATCCGGTGCGCGGAGTCCCGCAGCCGCAGGGTCTCCAGGCGGGTCATCCGCGGGGCTATGCGCTCCAGGAACACCTTCCGGGGGATGCCGTGCTTGGCGGCGAAGCCCTCGGCGGCGGTGTAGGGCAGCTCGTACAGTGCGGCCTGTTCGTAGTGCGCGCGGCGCCAGGTCTCCAGGAGGGGTGTCTCGTAGTGCCTGCGGGTGTGCGGCGCGAACACGAACGCCCCCAACTCCTCGGTGGCGGGCGCGAGATGGGCGTGGCGAAGGGCCCGCTTGAGGCCGCCGCGGTACTTCACGGCGTCGAACGCCGCGTCCGGTCGGGCGGACAGCCAGTCGCGCATGATCGCGCGGCAGCGACGGTTGTTCACCCGGGCCCGGCGCAGGGCGTCGAACAGCCCGTACACGCGCTGCGGCGGCAGGGTCGCCAGCCGGCCCGCGATCAGCCGGCCCTCGCTGCGCCGCTGGTCGGCGGTGGCCTCACCGGCGGTCTCCAGGAGGTGCCGGATGACGAGGGCCGCGTTGTGGTCGTTGATGTCGAGCGCGAGAACCCCGGCGTACAGGTCGCGGTAGTTCCCCAGCATGTACGCGTGGAGAAAGTCCAACGACAGCCGCTGCTCGCCCGCGTCGCTGTGGAATTCGCGCTGGCCGGTGGAGGTGATCGCCGCGTTGACGAAGAGCAGGACGTCCTCGGCCGCGATGAGGTCCCCGTACGAATCCATCCGACTCTTCCCCCGTAGCTGTGGACGCCGGCCGGGGAATGGGGGCACGAGCTGCGAATCATTGCTTCATAGGCAGGTTCCGGAAGTCGTACCGGAGTCCCGCGGCCGGCCCCAGGACCGTAACAGAGCAGGCCACAAGCCCTCCACCGGCTTTACCAGGGTGGTGTGGTGGCTGTTGTCGAGGCTGTGGCACGTGTGCGGGTCGGTGGCGGGCGGAGTGTCGGGCGGTTGGTCTGCCATCCACGGTTTCCTCTCGTCGCGGGACTGGAGTCAGTTGCACGAACTCGCCTCTGTCGCCGCCGAGTTGAGTGCGTATGACCAAGCCGTCGACCAGGACGCGGAGTGGGAAGCGCCCGCTGGACCTGCCGAACCCGTTGAACCTTCGTGACCTGCCGAGTTGAACGGGCCTCCCCGCACGGCCTGTTACCGCGGTCTGGCGTTCAGCCCGGACGGTCGGACGCCGTGGGCAACCCGTGGGACAGCTCCGACGTCCTCGATCCGGTGTCGGGGACGGGTCGGCCACGAGACGCCGGTCTTCATCGCGGACGCACGCCACCTCGCCGTTCGAGGCATCGCGTTCGGAGACCGACCCGGCGTGCTCTGGGTCCGAACGCCCACCGGGACTCTCATCGAGGTCGGCCTCGAACCGGAGACCACGGTCGCGCACGATGCACTGGCCGACTCCCCGGTCTCAGGGTTGGCCAGTACGGAGGGAGGCGAACTCAGGACACCTACGGCTTCGCCCCGGAAGCGGACCGGGAGAGCGCGCGGGCCTCCGTTGAGGAGCCGTACAGCGTGCGGGGCCGTCAGTCGCTTGGCTGAATTGCAGGCCGCAGTCCCGCCGGTCGCGAGGTAGTTTGTCCATGTTTTCCCTGACTCCCGCCTTCAAGAACCACTGGCTGTAGGGTGCAGGAAACCCTACAAACTGTAGGGGGAGGGGTGGGCAATGTCCGGCAGCGCGTACGCCACACTCGCCGGGACGCGACGGCTCGGACCGCCGACCACGTCCCGCCGCTCGGAGTACCCGCTCGCCGTCGTGGCGGGGGCCTTCACTCTCGCCCAACTGGTCCTCGTGCGCCCCGGGTTGGGCCTCGGCTGGGACGAGACCGTCTACGTCAGCCAGCTCAGCGCACACGCCCCCGCCGCCTTCTTCAGCGCACCCCGGGCCCGCGGCATCTCGCTCCTGGTCGCCCCCATCACGTCCTGGTCCTCGTCCACCACCCTCCTTCGCGTCTACCTCGCCGCCCTCTCCGGCCTGGCCCTCTTCCTCGCACTCCGCGCGTGGCGCGGCCTGTTCCCGGTCCGCGTCCTCGCCCTGGCAGGCGCCCTGTTCGCCTCCCTCTGGGTGACCCTCCTCTACGGCATCCAGGCCATGCCCAACTACTGGGTCGCCGTGGGCGCGCTCGCCGCCGCGGGATGCTGCCTGCGCGCCCGGGCCGACCGCTCCGACCGGGCCGCGGTGTGGGGCTTGGTGGCGAGCGCGTCCCTGATGGCGTGGATGCGCCCGACCGACGCGGTCTGGGCGACACTGCCGCTGCTGGCGTTCCTCGTGGCCGCCCGCCACTGGCGCCTGCTCGTCGCCCTCCTCGCCGGGCTCGCGTCCGGCGCCGCGGAGTGGGTGATCGAGGCGTACGTCAGTTACGGCGGCCTGACGCAGCGACTGCACGAGGCCTCGGCCATCGAGGGCGGACTCGGCTGGCATGTCGCGGTCGTCGACCAGCTGCGCAGCCTGGGCGGACGCGCGCTGTGCCGCCCGTGCACGGGGGAGATGCCCAACTCGGCGGTCGACGTCTGGTGGCTCGTGCTGCCCGTACTCGCCGTCGTCGGACTGGTCGTGGCGATCCGGGCGCGCCGCACGACGGCCACCCTCGTCCCCCTCGCCTGCGCCGCCACGGCCGCCTTTCCGTACCTGTTCATGATCGGGTACGCGGCTCCCCGCTTCCTCCTGCCCGCCTACGCGCTGGTGGCGATTCCGGTCGCCGACGCGCTGATCCACCTGGTCACCAGACCGACCGGAGTATGGCGGGGGGTCGCGGTGACCCTGCTCGCGATCGGCCTCGCCGGGCATCTGGCGATCCAACTCGCCGTCCTCGAACGGACGGTGGACCGCACGAACACCCAGCACCGCGACTGGTCGCGTACCGCCGCCGAACTCCACCGCCTCGGCGTACGCAAGCCCTGCCTGCTCACCGGCCAGGACGCCATCCCCATCGCCTTCTACACGGGCTGCGCCTCGGCCGCGACCGGGGGCCACAACGCCAACACGTCCCGGACGACCCTCGATCGCACGGCCCGCCGCATGCCCGTCGCCGACATCACCCCGGCCGGCAGCCGCCCACCCGCCTACGCCCGCGACTGGCCCGCCCACCGCCACGGCGGGCTCGACCTCCGCGTGGCCCCGAACACGGAGGGCGGTGACGACGGATGACGGCACGGTTTGCCTCTGCCCCGGCGGTGATGCGCGGGCGGGTCCTGGACTATGGCGCGCTCGGCCTCCGTGTCGTCCCGGCGCCGGGGGCGGGCCGGCGGGGCATGACGGCATGGTCCGCCTCTGTCTCGACGGCGCTGCGCGGGCACGTCCGCCGCTACGGCGCGCTCGGCCTGCGTGTCGTTCCGGCGCCGGGGGCGGGCCGGCGGGGCATGACGGCACGGTTCGCTTCTGCCCCGACGGCGCTGCGCGGGCGTGCCCGCTGCTATGGCGCGCTCGGTCCCGGCGTCGCCCCGGCCACGGTGAACGGTGGCGGCGCATGACGGCACCGCCCGCCTCGACCCCGACGACGACCCCCACCCCCACCACTCGCCGCCGCCGACACGCGTACTGGCAGACCGCGTTGACCCTCGTTGTCCTGGTCGCCGTCGTCTGTATGGTGCGGCGGCACTGGCCCGTGCTCGCGAGCGGGGCCGGGCGGCTGGCCGTCGCCGATCAGGGGTGGTTGCTCGTGGCCGCGACGGCCGCGCTCGGGACGTGGGTGTCCTCGGCGGTCGCTCAGCAGGGTGCCGTGCCCCAACGGCTGCCTGGCAAAAGGCTGGTGGCCTCGCAGCTCGCCGCGTCGGCCGCCAACCATGTGCTGCCCGCCGGGCTCGGCGCCGGTGCCGTCAATCTGCGGTTCCTGATGCGCTGCGGGCTGCCGGTCGGCCGCTCGGCCAGCGCTCTCGCCGTGAAGGCGACCGCCGGCGTGGCCGTCCGGATCGTGCTCATCGGCGTTCTCGCGGCGGTCTGTCCGGGTGTGTTGCGCGTCCCGGACATCTCCGTGGGCGTGGTGGGCGTCCTCCTCGCGGTCGTCGTGCTCGTCGCCGTGCTGCTCAACTGCCCGCTGTGGCCCCGGTGTCGGCGCGCCCTCGGCACGGTGCTGACCGACATCCGGGCCGTGCACGTCCGGCCGCACCGGGCGGCTGCCCTGTGGGGCGGCTCGCTGGCCTTCGCCGCGCTGAACTGCCTGGTGCTGATCTGTGTCACCCAGGCCGTCGAACTGCCCTTGTCCCCGGCCCGGGTTGCGCTCCTGTACCTCGCCGCCAGCAGTGCCGCCGCCCTGTTGCCGACCCCGGGCGGCATCGGTTCCCTCGACGCAGCGCTGGTTTTCGCGCTCACCGAGTCCGGGACCACGGCGTCGGCCGCCGCCTCCGTCGTCCTCGGCTACCGGCTGCTCACCGTGTGGCTGCCGCTGATCCCGGGGCTGTTGGTGCTCGGGGTGCTGGTCCGGCGCAAGGCACTCTGACCTCAACCGCGTTTCCCGCCCGGCCTGTTCAGGTAGGACTCCGATATCTGTCCACGGGCGAGGGGGAGTTGTATGGCGGAGAACGAGACGAGTGGCCGGTTGCCGGACGAGTTCTTCACTCCCGGGACCTCGTCCTTCACCGAGTTCCTGTCGGCGCACCGGCCCGCACTGCTGCCGACCCGCCGTCCCTTACCGGAGGGCGTCCGTGCCGGCGCCGACCAATTTCCGCACGGCACCACGGTGTTGGCCCTCTCCTACCGCGACGGCGTGCTGATCGCCGGCGACCGCAGGGCCACCATGGGCAACGTCATCGCGCAGCGCGACCTGGAGAAGGTGCACCCCGCGGACGACTACACCGCGGTCGCCTTCGCCGGCACGGTCGGGCTCGCCGTCGACATGGTGAAGCTGTACCAGGTCGAACTGACGCACTTCGAGAAGATCGAGGGCATCCCGATGACCCTCAACGCGAAGGCCACCCGCCTCGCGGGACTGATCCGCCAGAACCTCGGCCAGGCCATGCAGGGCCTCGCCGTCGTACCGCTCCTCGTCGGCTACGACCCCGCGGCGCCCGAGGGCGCCAAGGGCCGTATCTTCAGCTTCGACGTCGTCGGCGGCACCTACGAGAAGCCGGACTTCCATGCCGAGGGCTCCGGCTCCCCGTACGCCAGAGGCTCTCTCAAGAAGCTGTTCCACAAGGACATGTCCCGGCGTGACGCGGCCCTCGCCGCACTTCAGGCCCTCTACGACGCGGCCGACGACGACTCGGCCACCGGCGGCCCGGACATCAACCGCCGTATCTTCCCCATCGTCTCGGTCATCACCGAGGACGGCTTCGAGCGGCTGCCCGAGCCGGAGACCGAGGCCCTGACCCGCGAGATGGTCGAGCAACGCCACAACCACCCGGACGGGCCCACGGTCGCGCCGTGAGCGACACGGGTGGCTGTGGCGTCGGTCAGAGAGCGGGCGCGGGAGCCGGGTTGCCGTAGTAGGCGTCGGGGCCGTGTTTGCGGGTGTAGTGCCGGGCCAGCAGATGCGGGGGCGGCGGGGCCGTCGGGGACAGGGCCAGGGTGTTGATGGCCATGTCGGCCACGGCCTCGCAGATGATCGCGTGTTCCAGGGACTTGCGGGCGGTCGCGCCCCAGGTGAACGGGCCGTGGTTGGCGACGAGGGCGGCCGGGACCTCGCTCGCCCGCTGGTCGTCGCTCTCCAGCAGGTCGACGATCACCCGGCCGGTGTTGTACTCGTAGTCCTTCGCGCACTGGTCGGCCGTGAGGTCGGGGGTGCACGGGACCGGCCCGTTGAAGGTGTCGGCGTGGGTGGTGCCCAGCACCGGTATGTCACGGCGGGCCTGCGCGAAGGCCACCGCGTGGGTGGAGTGGGTGTGGGTGACACCGCCGATGGACGGGAACGCCAGGTAGAGACAGCGGTGGGTCTCGGTGTCGGTAGAGGGGCGCAGGTCGCCGTCGACCACCTTGCCGTCGGACAGGCGGACGGTCACCAGGTGGTCGAGGGCGAGATCCTCGTAGGGCACCCCTGAGGGCTTGATGACGAACACCCCCGCCTCACGGTCGACACCGCTCACATTGCCCCAGGTCAGCGTCGCCAGACCGACCTGGGGGATGGCCAGATTGGCGTCCAGTACCTCTTGCCGCAGGCCGTCACGGACTCGCGCGGTCATCGGTGTTCTCCTTGCAGATCGATCAGGATCACGGGTGTCACAGGGCCTGGGCGAGCCGGTGGTAGGCGGCGTTCCAGCGGATCTCCTTGGTGAACTGCCCGGTGCTGGTGGTCTCGTCGATGGTCAGCAGCTCCACGCCGGCCATGGCGGCGTAGTCCGTCAGCGTCTCGGTGTCGACGGCCGAGCTGAGCACGGTGTGGTGCGGGGCGCCGGCCAGCAGCCAGCTCTCGGCGGACTCCGCGAGCGAGGGGCGCGGCTTCCACACGGCCCGGGCCACCGGCAGCCGGCGCAGGGGCTCGCTCGGGGTGACGACATCGACCGTGTTCGCGGTCAGCCGGAAGCGGTCGCCGAGGTCGGACAGGCCGACGACCACGGCGGGGCCCGGGGCCGCGTTGAAGACCAGGCGGACCGGGTCCTCGCGGTCGCCGATGGACAGGGGGTGGATCTCGCAGCTGGGGCGGTCCGCCGCCACCGAGGGGCAGACCTCCAGCATGTGGGCGCCGAGGATGCGCGGGGTGCCCGGGCCCAGGTGGTAGGTGTAGTCCTCCATGAAGCTGGTGCCTCCGGGCCGGCCCGCACCCATGACCTTCATCGTGCGCAGCAGCGCCGAGGTCTTCCAGTCGCCCTCGCCGCCGAAACCGTAGCCGTCGGCCATCAGGCGCTGGACGGCGAGACCGGGCAACTGGTGCAGCCCGCCCAGGTCTTCGAAGTTGGTGGTGAACGCGGTGAAGCCGCCCTCGGTGAGGAAGGCGCGCAGACCGATCTCCTGGCGGGCCGCGTAGAGGAGGGAGTCGTGGCGGATGCCGCCGGGGCGCAGCGTTGGGGCGACGTCGTACAACTCGACGTATTCGGCGGCGAGTTCGGCGGCCTCCTTGTCCTCCACCTCGTCCACGACGGTCACCAGGTCGTTGACCGCGTACGTGTTCACCGAGTAGCCGAACCGCAGTTGGGCCTCCACCTTGTCGCCCTCGGTCACGGCGACGTCGCGCATGTTGTCGCCGAAGCGGGCCAGGCGCAGGGTGCGTGAGGCGTGCCGGCCGACGGCGGCACGGGCCCAGGCCGCGACCCGTCGCACGACCCTCGGGTCGGTGGCATGACCGGCGACGATCTTGCGTTCGATGCCGAGCCGGGACTCGATGTGCCCGAACTCCCGGTCGCCGTGGGCGGCTTGGTTGAGGTTCATGAAGTCCATGTCGATGCTGGGCCAGGGCAGCGACAGGTTGTACTGGGTGTGCAGATGCAGCAACGGCCGGTCCAGGGCGCTGAGTCCGGCGATCCACATCTTGGCCGGGGAGAACGTGTGCATCCACACGATCACGCCCACACAGGTGTCGGAGGCGCTTGCCTCCTGGCACAGCCGGCGGATCGCGTCGGCGTCGGTGAGGACAGGCTTCCACACGATCCTGACCGGGATCTTCCCCGGGCCGCCGAGGATCTCGGAGATGCTCCGGGACTGTTCGGCGACCTGGTGCAGGATGTCGTCGCCGTACAGGCCCTGGCTGCCGGTGAGAAACCAGATCTCCTGGTCGGGGTAGGGCGTGGCGTTGCTGTCCATGAGGGTTCCTTTCAAAGGGAGTTGACCACCGAGCGGGGGAGCGCTGCTCAGGCGGAGGCCTCGGCGCGGAGGTGGCGCAGACGGTGCATGACCTCGTTGGCGCCGCGCCCGAAGTAGTCGTGAAGCAGCCGGTATTCGGCGTACAGCCGGTCGTAGGCGGCGGCCCGCTCGGGGTCGGGCTGGTAGACGGCGGGGCAGGCCTTGGCCATCGCGTGGGCGGCGGCCCGGATGTCCGGGTACACGCCAGCCGCGACCGCCGCGTGCATCGCCGCACCGAGGGCCGGGCCCTGCGCCGAGTCGATGACACCGAGCGGGAGTCGGGTGACGTCGGCGTAGATCTGCATCAGCAGCGGGTTCTTCATCAGGCCGCCCGCGACGATCAGTTCGCGCACCGGCACGCCGGACGTCTCAAAGGCCTCGATGATGGTGCGGGTGCCGAAGGCGGTGGCCTCCAGCAGCGCCCGGTAGATCTCCTCGGGGCGGGTGGAGAGCGTAAGCCCGACCAGGACGCCGCTCAGGTCGTGGTCGACGAGGACCGAACGGTTGCCGCTCTGCCAGTCCAGCGCGATCAACCCGTGTTCGCCCACCCGTTGTTGGGCGGCGAGGGCGGTGAGGTGTTCGTGCGGGTCGCGGCCGAGCGCGGTGGCCTCCTCGGCGTACGACGCCGGGAAACCGGTGCGTACGAACCAGCCGAAGATGTCGCCGACGCCGCTCTGTCCGGCCTCGTATCCCCACAGTCCCGGAAGGATGCCGCCCTCGACCACCCCGCACATGCCGGGGACTTCGGCCCACCGGTCGCTGCTCATCACATGGCAGGTGGAGGTGCCCATGATGGCGACCATCCGTCCCGGTTCGACGGCGGTGGCCGCAGGCGCCGTCACGTGTGCGTCGACGTTCCCGACGCAGACGGCGATGCCCTCGGGCAGGCCCGTCCATGCGGCCGCCTCCGCCGTCAACCCACCCGCACGGTCGCCGAGTTGGCCGATCGGCTGGTCCAGCTTGTCGATCACGAAGCCGGCGAAGGCGGGATCGAGTGCGGCCAGGTAGTCGGAGGAGGGGTAACTGCCGTCCTGGAGCTGGCCCTTGTACCCGGCGGTGCACGCGTTGCGGACGTAGGTTCCGCTGAGCCGCCAGACGATCCAGTCGGCGGCCTCGATCCAGCGTTCGGTCAGCTCGTAGAGCTCCGGGTCCTCTTCGAGGAGCTGCAGGGCCTTGGCGAACTCCCACTCCGAGGAGATCTTCCCGCCGTAGCGCTGCAGCCAGGGCTCCTTGCGGGCGGCGGCCAAGGCGGTGATGCGGTCGGCCTGGGCCTGCGCGGCGTGGTGGCGCCAGAGCTTGACGTAGGCGTGCGGGCGGCCGGCGAGGTCGGGGAGTTCGCACAGGGGTGTGCCGTCGGCGAGGACCGGGAGGACCGTGCAGGCGGTGAAGTCGGTGCCGATACCGACGACTTGGTCCGGTCCGACGCCGGAGCGGGCCAGTGCCTCGGGTACGGCGATGCGCAGGACGTCGATGTAGTCGGAGGGGACCTGGAGCGCCCAGTCGGGCGGCAGCGGGGTGCCGTCGGGGAGGGCGCGGTCGAGGACGGCGTGGGTGTACGGGTGCTCGGCGGCGGCCAGTTCGGCGCCGTCGGCGACACGGACCACCACGGCCCGTCCGGACAGCGTCCCGTAGTCGACTCCGATGACGTAGGTGTCGGGATGGGTGTGTTCGCTGTTCTCGGCGTTCACCACCGGGTCGCCCTTCTGTTCGATATCTCAGTCATTGTTCGGGGTGTCGGATGCGGTGCAGAGTAAATCTCTGGGATGGAACCCCCGGTCGGGGCCCGGCACAAGTGCCCGGGCCCCGACCGGGGTTGACGGTCAGCCGGAGACCGGCGCGACCGTGACGCGGTCGATGTTGGGTGCGTAGGCGCTCGCGTTGGCGAAGCTGATCGTGTTGGTGCCGGCCGTGAGGGTGACCGGGACGGGCAGGTCCCAGTAGCTGGACCAGCTGTAGTTGTTGCGGAACATGACGGTCTGCGCGGTGCCGCCGTTGACGGAGATCTGGGCCGCCCGGGAGACGACGTTGGTGTTGTAGTTCCCGGAGCCGGAGACCTGGTCGTTGGCGTAGCGGACGTTCATGACGTACCGCCCGGCACTGGCCGCGGACACCTGGAAGGTGAGCGTGTTGGCCGAGCCGTTGCCGACATAGCCGACGTACTTGCCGCCCGAGGCCCAGCTGTCCGAGGTGGCGACGGCGGTTCCCGCGAGGGTCGCGCTCTCGGCCTCGTAGGCGCCGACGCCCGTGGTGTCACCGCTCGCGGCCACCCGCAGATCGCGCAGGGTCAGCGTGGTGGAGCCCGAAGTGGCCGCCGTGATGCGGTTGTTGCCCGCCGACAGGTACAGCCGTGAGCTCTTGTCGGTGAGCGTGCCGCTCGTGGAGGCCAGCGTGACGGCGGTCGCGCCGTCCAGGGTGAGGGTGCCGGACCCGTTGGAGGAGTAGTCGGTGTGGACGGTGTAGTAGCCGTCGGTCGGCGCGTAGACGTCGAAGGCGGCGGAGGTGCCCGAGGTCAGGGCCAGCGCACCGGCGCCGGTCGTACCGGACGCGGTGTAGTTGTACGTCGGCGAGCCGGTGATGTCGGCGTACGTGGCCGGGTACGACGTGTCCGCGCTGGAGGCCGCGGTGAGGTCGATCTTGTCGAGGGTGACCTCGTTGGTGCCCTTGGCCAGGGTGATCGTGTGCGTGCCCGCCGTCAGGGACACGGAGGCGCTCGCCGTGGAGCGGTAGGTCCAGTTCAGCGTCGGCGTGTAGGTGACCGTCTGGGAGGAGCCGCCGTCGACCGTGAGGGTCTGGGTGGCCGGGCCGCCGGACTGGTTGCCGTAGAAGACGTTCAGGTTGTACGTGCCCGTGGTCGGGGCCGTGACGGTGAAGGCGACCTTGCTGTCCGACTGGTTGAGGCTGCCGACGTCCTTGGTGCCCGAAGTGGCGTACCCGTAGGCGTTGGTGACGCTGCCCTGGGTGTAGACGGTGCCGTCGGTGATGGTCGCGTTCTCGGCCTCGTACGACGCCGTCGCCGGAGTGCTCGCGGCGGTGGGCGTGCCGGTGCCGGCCGGGTTGACGACGATGCGGTAGGCCGACATCGGGTCGAGGCCGGTCAGCGGGACGGTGATGCTGCCGCCGGAGGCGACCGTGTAGGTGCTGCGGGCGAGCACTGTGGGCGCCGGGCCCGCACCCTCGTAACCGCTCCAAGCGGTGCGCTCCACCGAGACGTTGACGGTGCTGCCGAACGACGACGGTATGTTCTTGACGACCGTGTTCGCCGAGCCGGAGGTGCCGCCGCCGAGGAGCACCTGCGCCTGCTTGCGGCCGGTGTCGAGGGACGCGATGGCCTGCAGCGTGTCGATGACGTTCGACTGCGGCGGGGTCACCTTGGCGGTCTGGCCGGTGAGGCCGGCGTACCAACGCAGCAGCCACCAGTCGCCGTTGGGGATGTTGGTCTGGCTGACGTTGCCGTCCAGGTTCCCCGCGATGTCCCAGTACGCCTGGTCGGCGTAGACCTTGTTCCGCTCGAACATGGACATCCACTGGATCATCTGACCCGGCACGGAGAGGTCGCGGCGGTCGCCGTACTCGTTGATGTTGACCGGGCGCGGGCTGATGCCGGCGTTGGTCTCGATGGTGCGGTAGGCGGCGAGGTTGCCCTCGAAGTTGGAGAGGGAGGTCGGGTCCAGCTCGTGCCAAGTCGTCATGTCCGGAAGGACGTTGTTGGCCTTGGCCCACGGATAGAAGTCGCCCATGAAACGGGCGTCGTAGTGCGTCTCGTTCGGGCCGGCGATCCGCGCGTTCGGGATGATCGAGCGGATCTTGTTGTAGACCGTCGTCCAGTCGCTCTCGAAGCTGGCGAGCGCGCTCTGGTACGTGGCGGTGGTCGAACTACCCAGTCCCGTATACCAGTTGCCGTCGGGCTCGTTGAACGGCACCCACACGAACGTGCTCGCGTCCGAGCGGGCCGCGACCTTGGTGACCATCGTGGTGACCTTGGTGAGGTAGTCGCTCAGCCCGAGGTTCTCGTACGGCCACGAGGCGTAGATGTCCTGCATGTAGATCAGGTTGTCGCCGCCGCCACCGCGGGCGAACTCCGGCTGCACGACCAGCGCGTCACCGTTCGGGTGCTGGGCGCCGTCCGGTGCCTTCTGGGCAATCGACGTCATGTGCAGGGGAGTTACCAGGTTGTCGCCGGGGACTCCGTCGTCGCTGAGGCCGTACAGGGCGCCGTTGGCTCCGTGCATGACCGCGCCGGTGGTGGTGCCGAGGTCGACGCTCAGCGTCGGGGTGGCCGCCTGCGCGGCGGGGACGGTCAGCGCCGTGCCCAGGAGGGCGGCGGTCACCACGGTCACGCCCATGAGGGCGCGGACGGAACGGGATCTACGGGGTGTTCGAGGCATGGCTGTCCTCCTCCTCCCGCGGCGTTGCGGGAGGCTGTCGGGTACTTCGGGGGTGACCGGGGCGGCTCAACTGGCCGTACCCCGGGGCTACTTGACGGCGCCGCTCGTGATGCCGGAGACGATGCGGCGCTGCGCTATCACGAAGACGAGGACCATGGGGAGGCTCATCATCACGACGTAGGCGAAGATCAGGTGCCAGTTGTTGAGGTACAGCTGGGCGTTGGCGACCTGGTAGAGGTTGAGCGGCAGGGTGGCCTTGTCGCCTCCGCCGAGCACGAAGAAGGCGTAGAAGATGTCGCTCCAGGCGTAGAGCATCACCATGATCGTCGCGGTGGCGATGACCGGGCGCAGGAGCGGCAGGATGATGCGGAAGAAGACGCGGACCGGGCCCGCGCCGTCCATGCGGGCGGCTTCCTCCAGCTCCTCGGGGAGGGCGCGGATGAACCCCGTCATGAAGAAGATCGAGGTGGACAGGTACATCCCGGCGTAGACACCGACCATGCCGGGACGGGTGCCGGCCAGGCCGAGCTGGCGCAGTTCCATGACGATGGTGATCACGGCGGGCGGCAGCAGCAGTCCGCTGATGCTCAGCGCGTACAGGGTGTTGACCAGGCGGCCCTTGCGGCGGGCGAACACCCAGGCGGCGCCCGCTCCGAGGAGCAGCACGAGGACGACGGACGGGGCGACGACCAGGAGGCTGTTGACGAGGCCCTGGACGATCTTGCCCTCGTCGAAGCTCTGCTTGTAGTTCGCGGCGGCCTGCACGTGGTGCGGCAGGGACAGGTTGGGCTTGATCGCCTCGGCCTGCGGTTTGAATGACGTGACCGCGACCAGCCAGAGCGGGATGCCGATGGTGACGCCGGCGACGATCAGCACCACGAGCGGCTGGACCCAGCGCAGCGGGCGCCGGTGTGCGGGGGCGAACGCGGTAACGGTGGTCACTGGTTGTTCTCCCTGCGGCGCAGGCCGACGATGACGGGCACGGCGAGGACGACGACGATGAGGAAGAGCACCAGGCTCATCGCGGACGCCTGCGCGTACAGGCCCTGGCCGAAGATGCGGAACATGTAGATGTTGAAGACCTCGGTCTCGCCGCCGGGACCGCCTCCGGTGGTCGCCTGCACGATGTCGAAGGTGTTCATGGAGCCGATCAGCGCGGTCGTCACATTGAACGTGACGGCGGGCGCGAGCAGCGGGAACCTGACCGACCAGAAGGTGCGCCACCAGCCGGCCCCGTCGATCCGGGCCGCCTCCAGCACATCACCGGGCATGCTCTTCAGGCCCGCCAGATAGATCAGCATCGCCAGGCCCATCCACTTCCAGCCGTGGATGAGGGTCACCACGACCAGGGTCCAGGTGGTCGAGCCGAGCCAGGGGGTGTCGACATGGTGTCCGGCGACCGAGGACAGCACGCTGTTGAGCGCGCCGTCCTGGGCGAGCAGGGCGCGGAAGATGTAGCCGACGGCGAGCGCGGAGATCAGTACCGGGAGGAAGAACACCGCGCGGAAGAAACGGTTGAAGCGGGTGTCGCGCTCCAGCAGCAGGGCCAGGGCGAGACCGAAGCCGTTCTGGAAGACGGCCACCAGGACCGCGTACTCCAGGGTGATGCGGATGTCACGGGCCATCGACCCGTCGTGCAGGATGGTGCTGAAGTTCGACAGTCCCACGAAGCCGATCTGCGAGTGGAACGCCGACCAGTCGGTGAACGGGTAGACGAAGTTCAGCAGGTTCGGCAGCAGGAAGAACACGCCGAACACGGCGAGCGCGGGCAGGGCGAACCACCACGGCTGGTTGGCCTTGCCGCGGAGCCGGTGACGACGGGACGGCCGGTCCTGGACGGTGTCCCGGTCTCGGTCCTTCGCGCGCATGGCGTCGAGAGCGTCCATCGTGGCGGTGTCCACCACTTTCTTACCTCCGGTACGGGCCCCGGGCGCACCGCCGACGGGCGGCCCGGGGGGACGAGCTGGCTCAGTGGCGCGGGTCAGAAACCGGTGACGCCGCGCGCCTTGAGGACCTGCTTGAACTGGTCCTCGGCAGCCTGGGCGACCTGGAGCGGGGTCTTCTTGCCGTAGATCATGTCGGCGAGCGCGAGGTGCATGTCCGGGGCGGTGAGCGCCTTGACCTGGAAGACGCCCGACGCGCTGGACAGGGCCTTGGCCTGGGCGATCGCGGTCTGCGGCAGACCGTCGGGGTTGGCCACGGACGGCTCCACGGAGACGAGCTTGTTGGCCTTGATGTAGGCCGGGTAGTCCGGGCCGAGCCAGAAGGACATGAACTGCCGGGCCGCGTTCTGCCGCTTGGTGTCACCCGTGTTGAAGGCGACGACACCGTTCGTCTGGTCCGGCGAGTACTCGGCCTTCGCGGAACTGTTGGCGATGGGGAACCAGCCGAGCTTCTTGTCGATGTCCGCCGTGCTGGCGGTGGCCTGGATCTCCGACTGGAGCGCGGTGACGTTGACGGCCATCGCGGCGGTGCCGTCCATGATCGCCTTGCCCTGGTCGACGAACGTGGCCGTCTTGTAGTTCTTCTGCGCCAGGCCGCCGTCGAGGACCTTCGTCTTGTACTTGGTGATCGCGTCGACGATGGTCTTGTTGGTCCAACTGTCCTTGTTCTTGTTGAGGTTGTCCCAGAAGGACTGCGGCAGATCCGTCATCTGGGCCTGCACCTGCCACTGCAGCGGCCACTTGTCACCGCCGACCTCGAAGAACGGCGCCACACCCGAGACCTTCGACTTGATCTTCGCGGCGTCGGCGAGCAACTCGTCATAACTGCTCGGCATGGTGGTGATGCCGGCCTTCGCGAAGACGTCCTTGTTGTAGTAGACGCCGAGCACGGCGGGGCTGGTGACGATGGCCGCGTAGCGGTGACCGTCGACCTGGCCGAGGGTCTTCTCCGTGGTGCCGAGCTTGGCGACCCAGTCCTCGTTGTCGAGGGTCAGCAGGTTCTTCGCCGGCTGCACGAACGGCAGGGTGCTGCCCGTGGGCTGCCAGAACATCAGGTCCGGCTTGACGCCCGAGGCGAGCTTGGTCGGGACGTTCGACTCGTACGGGTCCGGTATGACCTCGGTGTTGATCTTGGCGCCGGTGGCCTTCTCGAACGCCTCGATGGCCTGCTTGGGCTCCGAGACGCTGTTCTGGGCGACCCACATGGTGAGGCTGACGCCCTTGAGGGAGGCGGTCGGGTTGACCGAACCCTCGGGTGCGGCGGTGGTGGCGCCACCGGTGCTGTCACTGCACGCGGTGGCGGTCAGCCCGAGAACACAGGCGGTGGCAAGGACGGAGACGGCTCTTCTCATGGCGGATCCTTGTTCGTACGCGGAAGGAAGGCAGGGCGGTGCTGCGGAGTTGCGCGAAGACTGCGGGGAGGGCGGCTGACGGGTACGGCGAGCGCGGTGGACGTGACGGAGACGGCGATGACGGACGTCCGGCTCAGGCCTCCCGTGGCCCCGAGCTCTCCCGGAGGACGAGGGTGGGTTCGGCCGGTACCGGCGCAGACTCCTGCTGATCGGTGTCGAGTTGGGCGCGCAGCAGCCCGAACGCGGCGCGGCCAAGACCGTGGAAGTCCATGCGGACGGTGGTGAGGGACGGGGTGACGAAAGCGGAGTGCGGGGCGTCGTCGAAGCCGATGACGCTGATGTCCTCCGGGACCCGCCGGCCCGCGTGGTGCAGGGCCCGCAGTACACCCAGCGCCAGGTCGTCGTTGCCGCACAGGATCGCGGTGACGTCCTTGTTCCGGGCGAGCTTCTTCCCCGCCTCGTAGCCGGCCTGGGCGTCCCAGCCCTTGCCGGACGGCGGGGGCGGGGTGATGCCGGCCGTTTCCAGGGCCTGGCGCCAGCCCTCGGCGCGGGGGCCCGCCAGGCGCCGGGTTCCGGTCGAGGCGGGAATCGCTACGTAGTGGACATTCGCGTGCCCGAGCGACAGCAGATGCTCGGTGGCGGCACGGGCCGCCTCACGGTCGTCGGCCCACACCGCCGGACGGCCGGGTGTCCGGCCCGGCGCCGGCGCCTCCACCAGCGCCGCGCACGGCACATGTGCGGGTACGCGGTCCAGGGCGGCGGCACCGATGCGGTCGTAGCCGATGACCACCACGCCGCCACCGGTGTCGGCGGCCGCGGCGATCGTACGGTCCAGGTCGTCCTCCGGGGTCACCACCCGCACACCGAGCGCGTATCCGGCGGCTCGGGACGCCTCCTCCAGGCCCTGCAGCGTGGCCGCATAGCCGTAGAGGACGGTGTTCGACGTGATGACCGTGACCGATCGGGTGACCCCGCTGGCGAGGGCGAACGCGGTGGCGTTGCGCCGGAAGCCGAGAGCCTGGATGGCGGCGTCGACGCGCTTTCGGGTCTCCTCCTTGACGTTCGGGTGCCCGTTGATGACCCGCGAAACGGTCTGGTAGGAGACGCCTGCGGCAGCCGCGACGTCGCGGATACTGGCGGCTTTCTGCGGCCCCTGAGGGGGGTCGCCGTGGCCGCCGGAGCTTGTGTGACCGGTCACATCCATGCGAGGATTGTGAGCGGTCACAACGTGGGCGTCAAGAGACCGTAACTGGGGATTTACCTTTCGAACACACCGGCCAGGGCGGGGAGATCGCGCCCACCGGCTGAGAAACCCCAGTTCAGCGCCTGTACGAGAGCCGCAGGACCGAACTGTCCCAGAAGGGGAATTTGTGTTGACCAGTGTCGTCGAAACAGCCGAGAGGTCCCGTATCTGGTCGCACCCGGAGCTCGGGTTGCACGCCGTCCTGGACGCCGACGGGTCGGTGAGACTGGGGAGTTCCGGCCAGCACTGGGACCGCCTGGTCCCCCTCGTCGAGGTCACCGCGACCGGTCACGGGCGTCTGTGGTCGGGGGAGCGTTTCATCGAGACGGCCATCGGCGAGCGTCTGGCCTACCGCAGCCATGACACGCAGACAGTGCGGGACGGCGGCCTGGAGCGTACGACGATCCGACTCGCGGACCCGGTGACCGGACTGGCCGCCGAGGTCACCCTGGAGGCGAGCCCCGGCGCGACCTTCCTGCGCTCACGGGTGCGACTGGTCAACGAGGGCGTCGATCCCCTCCGGTTGGAGAGCGTGACGACCCTGACCCTCGGCGGGATCACCTCGTCCGTCGCCGAATCCTCCGTCGCGGAATCCTCTGTTGTCGAAGACGGCCTCGACGGACTGACCCTGCACTGGGCGGACAACGACTGGCTCGCCGAATGCCGTTGGCGCCAGGCCGAACTCCGCGACGAGGTCGTGCCGTTGAGCCGGTTCGCCCACGGGCGCGAAGGACGCGGCTGCTTCGAGCGCTCCTCGCAGGGGAGTTGGTCCACCGGCCGGCACCTCCCGGTCGCCGCCCTCACCGACCCGGAGGGCAACGCCTGGCTGTGGCAGATCGAGTCCAGCGCGGGCTGGCGCTTCGAGACCGGCGAACGCGAGGGCGCGGCCTACATCGCCCTGTTCGGCCCCGATGACGCCCACCACCAGTGGCACCAACTCCTCGCCCCCGGCGAGGACTTCCACACCGTCCCCGCCGTCCTCGTCCGGGTGGGGGCCGGCGGCCTGGACGCCGCCTTCGGCAGCCTCACGGACTACCGCCGGGGCATCCGCCGCGACCACCCCGACCACCGCACCCTCCCGGTGATCTACAACGACTACATGAACACCCTGAACGGCGACCCCACCACCGAACGGCTCCTGCCGCTCGTGGAGTCGGCGGCGGTCGCGGGTGCCGAGGTCTTCGTCATCGACGCGGGCTGGTACGACGACGACGCCCAGGGCTGGTGGGACTCCGTCGGCGCGTGGGAGCCCGCGCCCAACCGTTTCCCGGGCGGCATCCAGGAAGTCCTCGACGCCATCACGAAGCGCGGGATGACCCCGGGTCTCTGGCTCGAACCCGAAGTCGTTGGCGTACGCAGCCCGTTGGCACAGACCCTGCCGCCCGAGGCGTTCTTCCGGCGCGGCGGTCTGCGCGTCACGGAACACGGCCGGCACCACCTCGACCTGCGCCACCCGGCCGCCCGCGCGCATCTCGACGAGGTCGTGGACCGGCTGGTGGGGGAGTGGGGCGTCGGCTATCTGAAGCTCGACTACAACATCAACATCGGCCCCGGCACCGAGAACGGGACCGAGAGCGCGGGCGCCGGACTGCTCGGGCACCACCGAGCCCACCTCGACTGGATGGCCGGGCTCCTCGACCGTCATCCCCAACTCGTCCTGGAGAACTGCGGATCGGGCGGCCTGCGCTGGGACTACGCCCAACTGGCCGTCGCCCAGCTCCAGTCCACCAGCGACCAGCAGGACCCGCTGCGCTACCCGCCCATCACCGCGGCGGCGGCCACCGCCGCGACACCCGAACAGGCCGCCGTGTGGGCGTACCCCCAGCCGGACCAGACCTTCGACGAGATCGCCTTCACCCTCACCGGCCCGCTCCTCGGCCGTGTCCACCTCTCCGGCTTCCTCAACCTCATGAACGACGAGCAGTTCGACCTCGTCCGCTCGGCGGTCTCCGTCTACAAGGAGGTCCGGGGGGAGATCGGCACGGGACATCCGTTCTGGCCGCTGGGGCTTCCCGGGTGGGAGGACGGGTGGATCGCGCACGGGCTGCGGGGGTCGGACGCGACGTACGTGATGGTCTGGCGGCGGGAGTCGGGTGACGGCGGCAGCCGCACCTTCACTGTTCCGCATCTGCTCGGGGCGCCGGTGCGAGCTGCGGTGCTGTATCCGACGAGTGCGGATGCCGGTGCGGAATGGGACGCGGCGGAGGGGCAGTTGACGGTGTCGCTGCCTCGGGTCAACACCGCTGTTCTGGTGCGGCTGAGCGGCAGCTGAGTCGCGCACTCGGACACAGGAGTACCGGAGCTCTCCCTTCCGCCGAACGGGCGGGCTCCGGGCCGTCGTTGCACGGCCGATCCACCGGTGATCGACTTGGGACAGGTTCTGCGCATATTCCGTCAGAAAGCCGCCTTCAGCTGGCAATGCCGGGCTACAGGCGCTTCGTTCGCGTCCCGCCCATAGAGTTCTTGGAAGTCCATGCGCGGCGAGGCCATGGCGGGCACCGGACGTATCACTTTCGGAGGCGGGACCGATTGTGCAGGTATCCGTGACAAGGCAGAACATCGGCCGGCCCGTCAGGGCGTCGAGTTTCGTCGGCCGGCGTCAGGAGACCGCCGAGGTCAAACGTCTGGTGGGCGCCCACCGGTTGGTGAGTCTGACGGGGACGGGCGGGGTCGGAAAGACCCGGCTGGTGCTGCACGCGGTGCCCCGGTTGGCGCGGGCGTTCGCCGACGGGGTGCACATCGTGCAGCTGGCCGGTGTGCGGGACGCGTCGCTGGTGCCGCTCGCGTTGATCGAGGCGCTCAACATCCGTGATGTGTCGGGTCGTTTGCCGGTGCGGGTCCTCGTCGACCAGCTCCAGGGCCGGGAGACGCTGCTCGTCCTGGACAACTGTGAACACCTGGCGGACGCGTGCGCACGGCTCGTCGAGACGCTGCTCGCGAAGACCGCGGCGGTGCGCGTGCTGGCCACCAGCAGACATCCGCTGGATGTGACCGCCCAACACGTCCTGGAACTACAGCCGTTGGCGACTCCCACGCCGGGCGAGCCGCTGCCTCCCAAACCCGCGCTGGAGTACCCGGCACTGGCCCTCTTCGCCGACCGGGCCGCCGCCGTACTGCCCGGGTTCACCCTCACCGCGGCCAACCAGGATGCGGTGGCCGCCCTGTGCCGTCGGCTGGACGGACTGCCGCTCGCGATCGAACTGGCGGCGGTACGGATGCGCGCCCTCGGGGTGCAGCAGTTGCTCGAACGCCTCGACCGGCGTTACCGGTTGCTGGCCGACTGCGTGGGCGGTGCCGACAGCGAGGACACGCTGCCCCGGCACCGCACCCTGCGCGCGGCCGTCGACTGGAGCCACGACCTGTGCACCCGCGGGGAACAGACGGTGTGGGCGCGCGCCTCCGTCTTCGCCGGGAGCTTCGACCTCGGCGCGGCCGAGGAGGTCTGCGCCGGGCCCGGCCTCGACCGTGACGAGATGGTGGACGCCGTGGCCGGTCTGGTCGACAAGTCGCTGCTCGTCCGGGACGGCGACGCCGTCCACGCCCGGTACCGGATGCTGGAGTCGATCCGGCAGTACGGCCTCGACCGGCTCCGCGAGGACGGCGCAGGCGCCGAGCCGGCGGCCCGGCGCCGGGTGCGGGACTGGTGCCTGGACTTCGTCGAGGAGTGCGAGCGGCGCTGGTTCGGCCCCGACCAGCCGGAGTTGATACGGCGGCTGCACGCGGAGTCGGACCTCGTCCGCTCGGCGTTCGAGTTCTGCCTGAACACACCGGGAGAGCTGCGGGCCGGGCTGAAACTGGCCGGGCACCTGTGGTTCTTCTGGTTCGCGACCGGCGCCCTGGTCGAAGGCCGGTACTGGCTGGAGCGACTGCTCGCCGCCGCCCCCGAGCAGACCGTCGAACGGGCCCGCGCCCTGTGGGCCCTCGCCCTGATGCTGCTCAGCCAGGGCAACGCCGGCCGCGCCGCACCCCTCGTCGAGGAGGCCCGCGCACTCGCCCTGCGGCTGGGTGACGAGGCCGAGGTGGCGCACACCTTCTTCGGCCGCGGCGGCGCCTGCCTGATCAGCGGGGACTACGCGCGGGCGAGGGCCGTGTACGAGGAGGCGCTCGCCCTCCCGCCGCGCGAGGGCGAGTCGATGAGCCTCGTCGGCTTCAAGTACGTGGAACTGGCCCATGTCCTCGCGATCCAGGGCGAGTACGACCGCGCGATGGCCCTGTGCGAGGAGTTCCGGCAGGTCTGCCTGACCTACGGCGAACAGTGGATCCACTCCTACCTCCTGCGCATCCTCGCCTTCGCCGAGTGGGCCAAGGGCGACCAGACGGCAGCCGGAGTCCACGCCCGGGAGTGCCTGCGGCTCAAGCGGGCGGTCGGCGACGTGTTCGGCACCGGCATGACGCTGGAACTGCTCGCCGCGGTCCACGCCCGCGACGGCGAGGGCCGCCCCGCCGCCGTCCTGCTGGGCGCCGCCAAACGGATCTGGCAGGACGCCCATGTCGCGCTGGACCGCACCCCGTCCCACGGCCCGGTGCGCACCGAGGCCGAGGCCGGCGCCCGCGCACTGCTGGGCGACGGATTCAAGAACGCCTACCGCGAAGGCCTCGAACTCACCTCGGACCACGCGGTCGCCTACGCACTGGGCGAGCGGGAGTCCGCGCCCCGGCCGGTGCTCGACAGCCCGCTCACCCGCCGTGAGACGGAGGTCGCCGAGCTGATCGCCGAGGGGCTGACCAACCAGCAGATCGCCGACCGGCTGGTCGTCGCGCTGCGCACGGCGGAGGGCCATGTGGAGCGCATCCTCAGCAAGTTGGGCTTCACCTCGCGCAGCCAGGTCGCCGTCTGGGCCGAGGCGCGTCGGGCCACCCGCCCCTGATGGCGTACGGCCGTGACGACGCGCATCCGTGACGACGTACTGCCGTGACGACGTACAGCCGCAATGACGAACTGCCGGGACCACGTACTGCAGAGATCACGTACGGCCGCGAACCGAACGAGAAGGAAGGCAGACCGATGGAACACGGAGAACCCACCACACTCACCCGACCCGTCCCACCCGCCCCCCGCGTCAAGCACCACGCCGGCATCCATTCGTCCGACGAGGAGTTCCTGGCGGTGGTGGTGCCGTTCCTCAGGGACGGCATCCTCGCGGAGGAGGAACCGGACCCGGTGGTCATCACCACCCCGCGCAAACTGGACCTGCTACGGGACGCGCTCGGCCCCGACGCCCGCCAGGTCGACTTCCGCGACTCCGCCCGCTGGTACCGGGGAAGCCCCGCCAACAGCATGGCCACCGCCCTCGACTACTACGTCACGCACGCGAGCCCCGAGGGCCTCCTCCACATGACGGGCGAGCCGGTCTGGGAGGGCCGTTCGCCGCGCCAGATCCCCGAGTGGAAGCGGTACGAGGCCCTCGCCACCGAACTCTTCACCGGCGCTCCGCCCGACCTGATGTGCCTGTACGACACCCGGACCGCACCACCGGACGTCGTCGACGCCGCCCGGCACACCCACCCGACGGAACTCAACCGGCAAGGTGTTCAACCCAGTTCGCTCTTCACGGAGCCCGCGGTCTACGCGACCCAGGGCCTCGGCCCGCTGCCCGCACCGCCGCAGGACGCGGTCGGCGTCGGCCTCGACGGGGACCTGACCGCAGGACACCGGTTCGCGGCGGACCAGGCGCGGGCGCGCGGCATGGCACCCGAGGAGGCGGCCCGCTTCGGGCAGGCCGTGTCCGGCGCCACGCGCTACGCGGCCTCCCAGGGCTGCGACCGCGCACACCTGCGGCTGTGGTCGACCCGGCAGCGCGTCATCTGCGAACTGCGCACCCCGCGCGGCCGTATCACCGACCCGTTCCTCGGCTTCCGGCCGCCGGGTCCCGAAGCGCGGCCGGAGGACGGGCTCTGGCACACCCGCCAGGTCTGCGAGTTCGTCGACATGAGGTCCGGCGACGGGGCGAAGGAGGGGTGGACCATCCGGATGGAGACGGCTCTCGTATCGGCAGGTTGACGAACCGGCCCGCGGATTCGGGTAGTTCCCCCCGCGCCTCGAAGGGCACGGCGGACGCATGGTGGATACGAGGCCGGGTCTGTTGGCGGACCCGGCCCAGGGCCTGCCGTAGCACCGCACGAACCGAGCGCCCCACGGGCCGAAGGGAAACATCCATGCCGAACGACCGTCCACGCGGCCTGCCGACCGTGGGCGAAGGCTGCACCACGATCCTGGGCCCGGGAAAGTCCTCGGTCCGCCAGGCCAGGGAACTCGTCCGCAAGCGGCTCGCCGAGTACGGCCTCCAGGACCTGGTGGACATCGCCGAACTGCTCGTCAGCGAACTCGCCACCAACGCCGTCGTGCACGCGGGCGGACGCTACCGGCTCACCCTGTCCCTGGGCGTCGGCATACTGCGCTGCGAGGTCGCGGACGAGCGGCGACACCTTCCCCGGCCGCCGCACCGGCAGGTCGAGCGCGACGACGACCTCGACGTGGACCCCGACAGCGAGAACGGCCGTGGGCTGTTCCTGGTCGACGCGCTGGCCCACCGGTGGGGCAGTCGGCTCGTGGAGGAGGGCAAGGAGGTGTGGTTCGAGCTGGAGATCGACGCTTCGGGCGGCGCGGGCGACGAGGCGGCGAAGACGGACGTCCACCTCCCGGCACCGGCCCGGCCACGGGCTCAAGAGCCGCACGGCTGCACCGAGTTGGCTCACGAACGGGCGGACCACCAGTACAGCCCGGACGGCGAGCGCGCCGAAGATCTCGGGCTGCTGGGCTGCTCCGAAGACCTTGGGCCGCGCAGCCGGTACCGCCCACGGCGACCGGTGCCGGGCGCGGCGTCTCGGTCGCGCCATGATTCGGCACCGGCCGCCGTTTCCGCCTGAGCACGTCCACCGGTGAGCAGGTCTACAGGCGGGTCCGCTCCCGAGGTGGCCCGGCCGTATCCGTCCCGTCGGCCATCAGCCGCGTCGGCAGCCACCAGGCCGCCGCGCACAAGCACACCCCGAGCCAGCCGACGGCGAACAGCCAGCCACCGACGACATCCGTGAACCAGTGCACGCCCAGATACACCCGCGTCAGCCCGACCAGCGCGCCCCAGCAGCCGACGGCCAGACAGAGCGGGGTTCTCCCGTGCGGGGCGCGCACGGATATCGCGAGGATGACGAGTCCGGCGGTGAGTGCCGCCGTGGTGGTGTGGCCGGAGGGGAAGGACCAGCCCGAGGCGTGTCCGGCCCAGTTGCTCAGTGCCGGGCGGGGGCGCGAGACCAGTTCCATCACGCCGTAGCGCAGGCCTTGGCCGGTGGCGAGGCAGGCCGGGGCGAGGGTGGCGGCGAGGAGGCGTTGGCGTGTGGTGCGGCCGGTGAGGAGTGCGGCCAGGACGACGAGGGCGTAGGGGATGACGCCCGTGCCCGTCGCGGTCAGGCCCCGGGCGAACGCCAGCGCCACGTCCGGGCGGTGCCCGACGGACCAGGACAGCGCGTCCTCGTCGGTGAAGAGCGGAGCGCCCTCGTGTCCGATCACGACCATGCTCAGCACGCCGAACGCGGTCCAGGCGCCGAGGCCCGCGCTGCCCGCCAGTTCGGCGATGTCCTCGCGTTTCATGACACCAGCAGCGGTCGCAGCCGGGTGGCCGTGATCCACCGGGTCAGGGACTCCGGCCGCCGTTTCAGCAGAACCATCGCGCCGAGCGCCAGGAGCGCGCCGACGGCTACGCCCGCCACGACGTCATGCGGATAGTGGACCCCGACCCAGACCCGGGAGCCCGCCATCGCGAGCGCGGCCACGGCGGCGACCGCACCGAGCCGGCGGGAGACGAAGAACAGGGCGACCGCTGCCGCCGCCGCGATCGTCGCGTGGTTGCTGGGAAAGGACCAGTCGCCCGGCGCCGGACACGCCTCCAGCGTCACCACGTGCAGGCTCCGGCAGGGCCGGCTCTCCCGCACCGCCGACTTGAGCAGCGAGTCGATGCCGTACGCGGCGACCACGACCACCGGCACGGCCAGTGCCGTCACCGCCGCCTCGGCACCGATCCGGCGCGCCCGCCACCAGCCCATGACCATCAGCACGGCGAACACCACGAGCCCGTAGGTCGACCACGCCGAGACCACGCTGTCCAGCCAACTGGGCGCATGCTGAGCGGAGTTGACCACATCCGTGTAGGCCTCGCCGTCGATCGACGCCCCCTGGAACGCGTCGAGGATCATCCGCGTACCTCCCCGGCCTTGGCTGCGCGGGTGGCCTTGCGGGAGCGGTGCACCTCGGCGGCGAGAGGGAGCAGCGACACGACCACGATCAGGGCGACCATGGGCAACAGGTACTTGTCGACGTTCGGGATCGAGGAGCCCAGCGCGTATCCGGCGAGCGTCAGCCCCAGGCTCCACACCAGACCGCCGGTCACCTGCCACACGGTGAACGTCCGGACCGGCACCCCGAGAGCGCCCGCCATCGGGTTCAGGACCGTCCGTACGACGGGCACGAAGCGGGCCAGTACGACCGCCTTCGCGTAGCCGTACCGCTCCAGCAACTCCTCGGCCCGCCGGGCGCCTTCGTGCAGGCGGGCCGAGCGACTGCGGGCGAGCAGGGCGCCGCCCGCCTTCCGGCCGAGCAGATAGCCGCACTGCGCCCCGACGAGCGCGCCCACCGCCGCCGCGACCAGCAGGGGCGGCAACGACAGCTTCACGGCTCTGTCGGCGCCGCCGGTGCACAGCAGACCCGCCGTGAACAGCAGCGAATCGCCGGGCAGGAAGAACCCGATCAGCAGCCCCGTCTCGGCGAACATCACCACGCCGACACCCAGCACACCGAAGGTGGCCAGCAGCGACCTGGCGTCCAGCACGTTCACGGCGAGCTGGGAGGCCAGGTCCAGGGGTGTGGTCATCGGCGCGCGCCCTTCCGCAGGTATGACTGCAAACGATCCGACTACAAATCTGTAGACGGTCTACTCAACTGTAGACGATCGCGGCCCACGGGAAGTTCCGCACTTTTGCCCGGTCGTTGCCGATTCATGACTGATCGACTACATGCATGTAGTCATGATGGTCCGCGGCGGTAAGGCATGCCTTCGCTAACCAACGTCACGGGGCCGGTACCGGCCGGGGAGGGCCGCACGACATGTGGGACGACGCGTTTCCGAGCTTTCTGATCGGGCTGCGGGAGGGGCTGGAGGCGGGACTCATCGTCTCGATCCTGGTCGCCACCCTCGTCCGCGCCGATGCCAAGTCCCGGCTGCCGCAGGTGTGGACGGGGGTCCTGGCCGCGATCGCCCTCGCGCTGAGCTTCGGCGCCGTCCTCACCTTCACCGCGGCGAACCTCTCCGCCACGGCCCAGGAAGCCTTCGGCGGTGTCCTCAGCGTGATCGCCGTCGCGTTCGTCACCGCGATGGTCTTCTGGATGCGCCGCTCGGCCCGCACCTTCTCCGGCGAGATCAGGGAGAAGGTGACCGGCGCGCTCGGCATGGGCGCGGGCGTGCTGATGCTCACCTCGTTCCTCGCGGTGGGCCGCGAAGGCCTGGAGACGGCGCTCTTCCTGTGGACCACCGCCCGCGCGGCAGGCGAGTCCGCAGGCCCCCTGACCGGCGCCGGCATCGGGCTCGTCCTCGCGGCGGTCCTGTGCTGGGGCCTGTACCGCCGTGTCCTCCGGATCAACCTGACGAAGTTCTTCACCGCCACCGGCGTCGTCCTCATCGTCATCGCGGCCGGAGTCCTCGGCTACGGTCTGCGCGACCTCCAGGAGGGCGGCGTCCTCCCCGGCCTGACCACCTACGCCTTCGACCTCAGCGGCAGCGTCGACGCGGGCTCCTGGTACAGCACCCTCATCCAGGGCGTGTTCAACCTGATGCCCACGATGACCTGGCTCCAAGTGGTGGGCTACGTCGGCTATTTGGCAGTGGTGATGCCGCTGTTCGTGCGCGGCGTAAAGACGCGATCGCCCGAACCTGTGGCAGACCCCGCGCCCGAACCCGCCTCCGCGACAGCCCAGTTGAACGAGTCGTCCCCGTCGCCGCGTCGCCGCCCCGTCTGGGTCGTCCCGGTCGCGGTGGTCGCCGTACCGGCGGTCGTGGCCGGGCTCGTCGTCGCCGTCTCCCGCCCCAAGCCAGCGAGTTCGGAGACGGTGGCCGTATCCGAGACGGAGTGCGGCAAGGGCTTCACCGCACCCGACACCGGCCGGCAGACCTTCCAGATGCACAACACCGGCGACAAGACCGCCGAGGTGTATCTGATCGACCCGGCCACCAACGCGGTCTACGGCGAGGTCGAGGGCCTCGCTCCCGGCACCACCCGGGACCTGGTCGCCACCGTCGCGGGCGGCTCGTACGCCTGGCGCTGCGTGCCCACCGGCGCGAAGGCCGTCACCTCCGCCACGGTCCATGTCAGCGGCACGGGAGGTGCGGTGAAGGCGGTCGTCCCCGTCTCCGAGAACGACCTCGCCGTACCCCTCAAGACCTACAAGGTGTACGTCGACCAGGGCCTGGCCACGCTCATCACCCAGACCCGGCAGCTCAGCGACGACATCGCGGGCAACCACCTCGCCAAGGCGCGCACCGACTGGCTGACCGCGCACCGCACGTACTCCTCCCTCGGCGCGGCCTACGGCACCTTCGAGGACTTCGACCAGAAGATCAACGGCAGGGCCGACGGGCTGGCCGGGGGAGTTCAGAACAAGGACTTCGCGGGCTTCCACCGGATCGAGTACGGGCTCTGGCACGGGCAGTCGGCGGGCGAGTTGAAGGCGCCGGCACAGCAACTCGTCGCCGCGGTGGTGGGGTTGCGGAAGGCGTTCCCGACTCAGGACTTCGACCCCGGGGACCTGCCGTTGCGGGCCCACGAAATCCTGGAGAACGCCCTGCAGTTCGAGCTGACCGGCGACACCGACGAGGGCAGCGGCACCAACCTCGCGACCGTCGACAGCAACCTCGCCGGCACGCGCGAGCTGCTCACCGTACTCAAGCCGCTCCTCACCAAGGAGTCCCCGAAACTGCTTCCCGGCGTCGACGCCGACATCGCCCGGTTGCAGAAGCTGCTCGACTCGGCGCACCGGGGCGGTAGTTGGACGCCGGTCGAGCAGCTGGACGGTACGACGAAGGCCCAACTCGACGGTGCCACCGGGCAGTTGCTGGAGGACCTGGCGCCGGTGCCGGACCTGCTGGAGATCAGGAAGTCCGCCTGATGAGCGCAGAGGACAGGCAGGGCGCGGACGGCACGCGCGGTACCGAGAACTCGCAGGGCACGGACAGCGTTCGTGGTACCGAAAACACCCAGGGCGCCGGGAAAACCCGGGGCGCCACGAACTCGCAGGGCGACGGAAACACCCGCAACGTCGACAACACCCGCCGCTCCCAGAACCCCCACCCCACCCGGACCCCCTACCCCACCCAGACCCCCGCAGTGAAGGGACCCGTCCGATGTCGTCTGCTGAAATCCCGGGCTGTCCGGCCGGAGCCGGTCGCCGCTCCTTCGTGCGGACGGCGCTCGGTGCCGGGGCCGCCGGAGCGGTGCTGGCGGGCGGGGCGTTCGCGCTCGCGGAGACGGGCGGTACGGCTCAGGCGCAGGCCGCCGACACCACGAACGGCGCCAAGGTGCCCTTCCACGGCACCCACCAGGCCGGCATCCTCACGCCCACCCCGGCCGCCGCGACCTTCGTCTCCCTCGACGTGATCGCCGACAACCGTGCCGAACTGGCCGACCTGCTGCGGACGATCACCGAACGGGCCCGCTTCCTCACCTCCGGCGGTACCCCCGCCGACCTCGGCGTGGGCGCGCCGCCCGCCGACAACGGCATCCTCGGACCGGACGTACCCGCCGACGCCCTCACGGTCACTGTCGGTGTGGGCGCGTCCCTCTTCGACGACCGGTACGGACTCGCCAAGGCCAGGCCGCGGCGGCTGACCCCGATGAAGACCTTCCCGAACGACAACCTGCGTGCCGCCGAGTGCCACGGCGACCTGTCGCTCCAGGTGTGCGGCGCACGCCAGGACACGGTGCTGCACGCGCTGCGCGACATCGCCCGGCACACGCGCGGCGGCATGCAGATCAAGTGGCGCATCGACGGTTTCCAGAACACCCCGCGCCCCACCGGCACCCAGCGCAACCTGCTCGGCTTCAAGGACGGCATAGCCAACCCGGACGTGAAGTCCACCCGCGAGACCGACCGGCTGATCTGGATCGGGGACGGACAGGACGAACCGGCCTGGGCGAGCGGCGGCAGCTACCAGGTGATCCGGATCATCCGCATGCTCGTCGAGTTCTGGGACCGCGTCTCGCTCAGCGAGCAGGAGCTGATGTTCGGCCGCCGCAAGGACACCGGCGCCCCGCTGGACGGTGCCAAGGAGACGGACATCCCGCACTACGCCAAGGACCCCAAGGGCGCGGCGATCCCGCTCGACGCCCACATCCGCCTCGCCAACCCGCGCACCGCCGCCACCGACACCTCGCGCATCCTGCGTCGCGGCTACAACTACGACCGGGGCATCGACGCCGTCGGCAACCTCGACATGGGCCTGGTCTTCTGCTGCTACCAGCAGGACGTGCGGCGCCAGTTCGAGGCGACCCAGACGAGGCTGATCGATGAACCCCTCGTCGACTACATCTCCCCGACCGGCGGTGGTTACTTCTACGCGCTGCCGGGCGTGAAGGACGCCAAGGACTGGCTCGGCAGGGGTTTGATGGCGACCTGACCAGGGATTTTCCCTCCCCTTGGGCAAGACCTGCCGTGGTCTTTGCCGACCGTTACTGCGAACGGGTTGCAGGTACGGGAGGATGGCACGAGGTTGCTCGCGGCAACCGCGCAGCCATGCCCGCACCCGTACCTGTACCCGGCAGAAAGGCCCTCCTCGATGACGGCCGCCCCTGAATCCACGTCGACCCTCCCTGTCACGGCCGGGGCTTCGCGGCCTTCGCTCTGGTACCGCGTCCGCACGTCGATGACGCGGCAGGAGTGGACCCGGGTCGGCGGGATGGCCGCGTTCGTGCTGGGGCTGCACGTGATCGGCTGGTTCACGCTCGTGTGGATCGTGGCGCCGGGGCACTACAGCGTCGGCGAGAAGTCCTTCGGCATCGGCATGGGCGTGACCGCGTACACGCTCGGCATGCGGCACGCGTTCGACGCGGACCACATCGCGGCGATCGACAACACGACCCGCAAGCTGATGAGCGAGGGACAGCGCCCGCTGTCGGTGGGCTTCTGGTTCTCCCTCGGCCACTCCAGCATCGTCTTCGGCCTGACCCTCCTGCTCTCCCTGGGCGTGAAGGCCCTCGCCAACCCGGTCCGCGACGACAACTCCCAGCTCCACGACGTCACCGGCCTGATCGGTACGACGGTCTCGGGCACGTTCCTGTACGTCATCGCCGGCATCAACCTCGTCATCATGGCCGGCATCTGGAAGGTGTTCCGCCAGATGCGCTCGGGCCACTACGACGAGGCCGCGCTGGAGGAACAGCTCAACAACCGCGGCTTCATGAACCGCATCCTCGGCCGCTTCATGAAGTCGATCACCAAGTCCTGGCAGATGTACCCGCTGGGCCTGCTGTTCGGCCTCGGCTTCGACACGGCGACGGAGATCGCGCTGCTGGTGCTCGCGGGTTCGGGCGCCGCGTCCGGCCTGCCCTGGTACGCGATCCTGTGCCTGCCGGTCCTCTTCGCGGCCGGTATGTCGCTGCTCGACACGATCGACGGCACGTTCATGAACTTCGCCTACGGCTGGGCCTTCTCCAAGCCTGTCCGCAAGGTCTACTACAACCTCACGATCACCGGCCTGTCCGTCGCCGTCGCCCTGATCATCGGCACGGTCGAACTCCTGGGTCTGTTCGCCGAGAAGCTCGACCTCCACGGCTTCTTCTGGGACTGGGTCGCGGGCCTCGACCTCAACATCATCGGCTTCCTCATCGTCGGCCTGTTCTTCGCGACCTGGGTGGTGGCCCTGCTGGTGTGGAAGTTCGGCCGCATCGAGGAGAAGTGGACAGCGAGCCTGGCCCAACCGGCGCAACAGCCCGCGGAATAGCCGCTATTGGGCACAGCGACGAACCGGACCGCTCACGGCCGCACCCCCAACTCCTTCCGCCACTTCATGATCTGCTTCTCCGCATCCCCGGTGTACGACCACGGAGTCGTCGTGGCCCGGCGCCCCATCATGGCCAGGACCGCCTCGGAGATGTCCTTCGTCCCCGCGTAACAGGCCGCGTGGGCAAGGTAGTTGAGGTCGCGGAGTTCGCCGGGCGGGAAGGGGCCGTCCTCGCGGGCGGTGATCCAGCGTTGCCAGGTGCGGCGGACGTCGCTGACCGCGCCGTCGTGGGTCCAGTGCTGGCCGAGGCCCACCGCGGCCTGGTGGCCCTTCGCGGCGTCGAGGGCGTAGCGGTACTCCTCGACGCGGGCGTACTGCACCAGGACCGGCAGGGTGCAGCCGGGCGGCGCCACGCCCGCCGCGTCGCGGGCGAAGTCGTACATGAGGCCGTGGCTGCCGTGCCAGCGGGAGGAGTAGTAGTGGAGGACCTGGAGATGGCCCTCGACGCTGTAGGGGTCGCGGCGGTGCAACTCGTCCCACCAGCGGGCGAGTTCCTGACGTCGTACGCCAGAGGGATAGAGGCGGGCCACGGAGATCAGAGAGATCCACGGGGTGGGGTCGTCCGGGTAGGCCTCCGAGGCCTGGAGGCAGGCCATGACGGCGGCGTCGATGCGGTTCCGGTCGATCGGCACGCCCCGGCCCGCCGCGATGGCGATGTTGAACGCGCGGGCCGTCTCCGTCGCCGCGCGCAGCGTGAGCGCGTCGCCGCTGTGGGGCTCGGCGGCCAGCCACGACTCGACCGTGGAACTGCTCGCGCAGGCCTGCGCGAGGGTCCGGATCCGGTGGCCCCGGCCGAGCCAGTGCGCGCCGGTGTTCCGCAGCAGGTCCCGCAGCCCCTGCCAGCGGCCGATGACGATGTCCTGGCGGGCCGAACTGAGGTACGCGTCCCCGCAGTCGGGGTCGAAGTCGGGGGTGTAGCGGTCTCGCGCCATCGGGGTGCCCCTCAGAAATCGGTCGGGAGACCCTGATGGACCCGGGACTGTTCGGGCACGAAGTCGTCGGGGACGTAGTCCGTCTCGACGGTGTGCGTGGCGTCGAGGCGTGCGGGGCGGTAGTAGTCGCTGCCCTGCTTCCAGTACCAGAACATGGGGACCAGCCCTACGGCCAGGCCGCCCACGCCGATGGTGATCGCCGCGTCGCTCAGGCTGCTCAGCGACTCGACGAAGATCCAGAACATGAACAGGGCGCCGAACAGCGGCCACAGCCCGCCGAAGAGGAAGTTCGACGCGGACCTGAACAGCATCTTGCGGTAGGCGACGACCACCGCGAGGCCCGCCAGGCCGTAGTACACGGCGATCTGCAGACCGATCGCCGAGATCGCGTCGGAGAGGATCTCGCCCACCGAACCGAGCGCGTTCGAGGCGATGAACATCACCAGCGCCACCCCGCCGACCACGGTGATCGCCACCCACGGCGTGTTCCAGGTGCGGTGCACCTTGCCCAGCGCGGCCGGCATCGTACGGTCGCGGCCCATCGCGAACAGCGAGCGCGTGACCTGGATGAGGGTGGTCTCCAGGGTGGCGATGGTGGACAGCATCACCGACACGATGAGCAACTTGCCGCCCCAGCCCGGCCACAGCTCGTCGCCGAGCACCGCCAGCACGTTGGCGTCGTTGTTCTCGATCTGCCGCGAGGTCAGGATGATGTTCACCGCGATGGTGAACACCTCGAAGAGGAGGAAGACGATGCCGACGCCGATCAGGCCCGCGAGTCCGGTCGTACGACGGCTGTTGCGGGTCTCCTCGCTGAGGTTGCTGGTGACGTCCCAGCCCCAGTAGTAGAACGCGGCGATGAGCGCGCCCGACGCGAAGCCGGACACCCCGTCGAAGTGGCTGAAGCCCAACCAGGACCAGTCGAAGGCGCGGGCGTTGTCCGTGTGGACAAGGGCGAACACCGCGAACAGCGCCAGGATGCTCAACTCGACGCCGGACATGAGGAGTTGGGCCCGGACCGTGAGCCGGGCGCCGCCGAGCACCACGAGCAGCATGATCACGAACCAGGCCGCGCCCACCACCGTCGACAACGCCGTGTTGTCCGCGAGGCCTTGATCGAAGAGGGACAGGGTCATCGACCCGGCGGGCAGCGACCCGGCGACCATGAAGATGGTCGCGGAGACCACCAGGGCCCAGCCGCTGATGAAGCCGAGAAAGGGGTGCAGGGTGCGGCCCACCCAGGAGTAACTGGCCCCCGCGTTCACGTCGATACGGCCGAGATAGCTGAACGCCAGCGCGATGCCCAGCATCGGTATCGCGCAGTAGAGAAGGGCCGCCGGACTGGCCAGCCCCACCGCGCCGACCAGGACCGCGGTGGTCGCGGCCAGCGAGTACGCCGGGGCGCTGCCCGCCACGGCCATCACCACGGTGTCGAACGTACCGAGGGCGTTGGCCTGCAGCCCTCTGCCCCTGTTGTTGCTCATGGATGCGCTGCTTTCCGTCTTGCACGACGTGCGGAGTTGAGCGGACCGGCCCCGGACCCGGAGAGGGGTGGCCTCGGGTCAGTGGCCGGTCGGAACAACAGAAGGGAATGGCGGATACCGCTTAACCGCTGCGTCGGCGGACGGTCACACCGTGTGTGGGTGTGATGATAGCCGTACCTCTTGACCTTTCAAGATTGACCAGCGAGTAATCTCCTGTGAACGGTCAGTCGCCGAGTCGGTCGATCTGCCGCAGTTTGTTCGTCGCGTCGAGGGCGGCGACCTTGTAAGACTCCGCGAGGGTCGGGTAGTTGAAGACCGCGTCCACGAGATAGTCGACCGTGCCGCCGCAGCCCATCACCGACTGGCCGATGTGAATGAGCTCCGTCGCGCCGGTACCGAAGCAGTGCACGCCGAGCAGGGTGCGATCGGTGGGGGAGACCAGCAGCTTGAGCATGCCGTGCGAGTCGCCGATGATCTGGCCGCGCGCGAGTTCGCGGTAGCGGGAGATCCCGACCTCGAACGGCACGCACTCCTCGGTGAGTTGGTCCTCGGTCTTCCCGATGAAACTGATCTCCGGGATGGTGTAGATGCCGATCGGCTGCCGGTCGTCGATCCGGTGCACCGGCTCACCGCAGGCGTGGTACGCGGCCGTACGGCCCTGCTCCATCGAGGTCGCGGCGAGGGCCGGGAAGCCGATGACGTCGCCGACGGCGTAGATGTGCGGCACGGCGGTGCGGAAGTTCTCGTCGACGTCGATCCGGCCGCGCCGGTCGGCGGACAACCCGGCCTTGTCCAGGTCGAGTTCGTCGGTCAGGCCCTGCCGTCCCGCGGAGTACATCACGGCGTCGGCCGGGATCTTCTTGCCGCTCTCCAGGACGGTCAGCGTGCCGTTGGTGTGCCGCTCGACGGCGGCGACGGTCTCCCCGAAGCGGAAGGTGACGGCGAGGTCCCGCAGGTGGTACTTGAGCGACTCGATGACCTCCAGGTCGCAGAAGTCGAGCATCCCTGCGCGCTTCTCCACCACGGTGATCTTGCTGCCGAGCGCGGCGAACATCGAGGCGTATTCCATGCCGATGACACCAGCGCCGACGATGACCATGGACCGCGGGACCTTGGGCAGGTCCAGGACGTTGTCCGAGTCCATGATGGTCCGCCCGTCGAACTCGACGGTGTCCGGGCGCGCGGGGCGGGTCCCGGTGGCGATGACGATGTGCTCCGCGGTCAACAGCCGTTCGTGGCCGGTGATCTCGGTCAGCGCGACGGTGTGCGGGTCGACGAAGCGGCCCGTGCCGGCGAACAGGGAGACCTGGTTGCGGGACAACTGGTTGCGGATGACGTCGACTTCACGGCTGACCACGTGCTGGGTGCGCGCGGTGAGGTCGCCGACGGTGATGTCGTCCTTCAGGCGGTAGCTCTGCCCGTACAGATCGCGCTGGGTGAGGCCGGTGAGGTACAGCACCGCCTCGCGCAGCGTCTTGGAGGGGATGGTCCCGGTGTGGATGGAGACCCCACCGACCATGTCGGGGCGGTCGACGACGGCGACCCGGCGGCCGAGCTTGGCCGCGGCGATGGCGGCCTTCTGGCCACCCGGTCCTGAACCGATGACAAGCATGTCGAAGTCGGGCACCTCCGGAGTCTGTCAGCCGGGGTGCCTTCTCCGAAAGGGTGAACGGGTAACCAGGTGCCGGCGAGACGGCTAGGGAAGCAGTTTGTCCAGCGCCGCCGCCCCCTCCGCCGCGATCTTCCGCCGGGCCCACTCCAGGCTGTCCGGGGTGACATCCCGGCCGGCCGCCAGGACCACGTCCTCCGGAGTCACCTCCGTGCCGGTGCGGGTGTGCAGCAGGGCGTCCGGGGTGACGCGATCGGCGTCTTCATCGGGTTGCGCTGTCGACATGGTGCCTCCTCGTCGAGACCGGGCACGTGCCGTGGGTCCCACTCCCACGATTCCCCGCCCATCCCCAGTGTGCATCCGGAAGAGTGGCCGATCGAGAACCTGAACCTAAGCTGGGAACCGGCCCGCGCGGGCCCGAACCAGGGAGGCTGCCGCGATGGTCGAGACCCCGCCCGAGCAGGACACCCCCACCGGACCCGGATATCTGCCCATCGCCGAGCACGGACTGATCGGCGATCTGCGGAGCGTGGCGCTGGTGGGGACCAACGGCACGATCGACTGGTACTGCTGCCCGTCCTTCGACGCCCCCAGCGTCTTCGCCGCGATCCTGGACGCGGAACGCGGCGGCTCCTTCGAGCTGGCCGCCTCCGTGCCCGCGCGCACCAAGCAGTTCTACTTCCCCGACACCAACGTCCTGATCACCCGGTTCTACACCGAGGAGGGCGTCGGCGAGGTCCAGGACTTCATGCCGGTGACCGGGGAGGCGGACGCCTCCGCCCGGCACCGGCTGATCCGGCGCGTACTGTGCGTGCGCGGCTCGGTGCCGTTCCGGATCCGCGTCGCCCCGAGGTTCGACTACGGCGCCTCGCCGCACACCGCGCGGATGGTCGGCGACGTGGCGCTCTTCGAGTCCGCCGAGAAATCCCTCGCGCTGACCGCCACCGTCCCCCTGGAGTGCGACGACGTCGACGTGTGGGCCGACTTCAAGCTCGACGAGGGCGAGTCCGAGGTGTTCGCCCTGGACCAGGTCGACGGCGAGGTGGCCTCGCGCCCCTGCGCCCGGCAGGAGGCCGAGGACGAGTTCGCCTCGACGGTCGCCTACTGGCGCCACTGGATCTCCCAGTCCCGCTACCGGGGCCGCTGGCGCGAGATGGTCCACCGCTCCGCCCTCACCCTCAAACTGCTGACCTACGCCCCCACCGGCGCGATCGTCGCGGCCCCCACCACCAGCCTCCCCGAACAACTCGGCGGCGAGCGCAACTGGGACTACCGCTACGTCTGGATCCGCGACGCCGCCTTCTGCGTCTACGCGCTCCTGCGCCTCGGCTTCACCGGCGAGGCCAAGGCGTTCATGCAGTTCGTGACCCGCTACATCAGCCCCGGCGACGGCAACCCCTCCGGCCCGCTCCAGATCATGTACGGCATCGACGGCCGCACCGAACTCACCGAACGCGAACTCCCGCACCTCGAAGGCCACCGGAAATCCGCCCCGGTCCGCGTCGGCAACGCGGCATCCGACCAGCTCCAACTCGACATCTACGGCGCCCTGATCGACTCCATCTACCTCTACGACAAGTGGGCCGAGCCCATCTCCAGCTCTCAGTGGGACGACGTGTGCGCCCTCGTCGACTGGGTCTGCGACAACTGGGACCAGCCCGACGAGGGCGTCTGGGAGACCCGCGGCGGTCGTAAGAACTTCCTCTACTCACGCCTGATGTGCTGGGTCGCGATCGAACGCGGGATCCGCCTCGCCAACCGCCGCGGCCTGCCCGCCGACCTCCCGCACTGGCTGAAGTGCCGCGACACCATCTACCGCCGCATCATGGACCGCGGCTGGTCGGTCAAACGCCAGGCCTTCGTCCAGTACGAGGGCAGCGACGTCCTCGACGCCGCCCTGCTGATGATGCCGCTGGCGAAGTTCATCGCCCCCACCGACCCCAAGTGGCTTTCCACACTGGACGCGTTGACCGAGGAACTCGTCTCCGACTCCCTCGTCTACCGCTACAACCCGCAGGCCAGCCCCGACGGCCTGCGCGGCGACGAGGGCACGTTCTCGATCTGCTCCTTCTGGTACGTCGAGGCCATGGTCCGCGCCGGCCGCGTCGACGAGGCCCGCCTCGCCTTCGAGAAGATGCTCACCTACGCCAACCATCTCGGCCTGTACGCCGAGGAGATCGGCCGCACCGGCGAGCAACAGGGCAACTTCCCCCAGGCGTTCACCCATCTCGCCCTGATCAGTGCCGCGTTCAACCTGGACAAGGCCCTCGGCTGATCGCGTCCGCATCGGGCAACAAGTGTCACCGAGGTGTCACAGCACACCGGGGCACCACAACTCTCGCGTCATGTCTCGTGTCGAACCCGTTGACCGCAACACAATTGATCCACGGGGGAACACATCATGACGAACGTGTCACGCAAGAAGGTCTCCGCCGCCGTCGCGTCCGCGACCTTCCTGCTCCTGGCCGGCGCCGGCATCGTCGCCGCCCCGGCCAGCTACGCGGGCGTCCCCGGCGGCACCAGCGCCGTCGACCGCAACAGCGACTTCAACGGGGACGGCTACGACGACGTCCTCATCGGTGCCCCGGACGGCACCGTCGACGGCAAGAAGGGCGCCGGCTACGTCACCGTCCAGTACGGCGCCCCGAACGGCATCGCCACCAACAACACCGTCCCCAAGGGCCACACGGCCGTCATCAGCCAGTCCACGCCCGGCGTCCCCGGCACCTCGGAGACCTACGACTCCTTCGGCCGGGCGATCGCCACCGGCGACGTGAACGGCGACGGCTACGACGACGCGATCATCGGTGCCCCCGGCGAGGACGAGGGCAGCCTGGAGAACGCCGGCCGCGTCACCGTCCTCTACGGCTCCAAGGCCGGCCTGGGCGCCGAGGCGAACACCTCCTTCACCTCCACCAAGCCGGCAGCGGACGCCCGCTTCGGCCAGTCCGTGGCGGCGGCCCGCTTCACCGGCGCCACCGACGCCGACGAGATGGCCGTCCTGGACGACAACGGCGCCCAGATCTTCGCCTTCCACACCGACATCCTGCACCTGATGGGCACCCTGAACACGACCACGGCCCCCGGCGGCCACCGCATCCAGCCCGCCTACCTCACCACCGGCGACTACGACCGCAACGGCTTCGCCGACCTGGTCGTCTCCGGCTACAGCCCCGACGACGACTACCAGCAGGGCTGGTCGGCCCTCTACGCGGGCGGCGACACCGAGTTGACGTACCGTCAGGACCTGAACGGCGGCCTCGGCACCGCCTCCGGCGACATCAACGGCGACGGCTACGACGACCTGGTGGTCGGCCAGCTCAGCAGCGCCGACGACAAGGCCGAGGGAGACGACGGCGGCAAGATCGCTGTCTACTACGGCGGTTCGGAGGGCCCCGCCGGTCCCGCCGACTGGTGGTCGCAGAACTCCCCGGGTGTACCCGGCACTTCGGAGCACGGTGACGCCTGGGGCAACGACCTCTCCGTCGGCGACGTCAACGGCGACGGCTACGCGGACATCGCCGTCGGCGCACCCGGCGAGGACATCGGCACGGTCCAGGACGCGGGCGCCGTATGGCTGTTGCGCGGTTCGGGCAAGGGCGTGACCGCGACCGGCGCCCAGTCCTTCGACCAGAACACCGCCGGCATCCCCGGCGCCGCCGAGGCCGACGACGCCTGGGGCACCCAGGTCCGGCTGGCCGACACGGACGCGGACGGCCGCAGCGAACTGGTCGCCTCCGCGCCCGGCGAGAACGCCGGTGACGGCTATGTGTGGTTGCTCCCGGCCGGCCCCAAGGGCCTGCTCGCCGACGGCTCTTCGCTGTACAGCGCGGCCGACCTCGGCGGCGCGGCGAAGGGGGCGGGCTTCGGGTCGGCGATCGACGAGTAAGCCTTCGGCGACTGAGGGGAAGCAGTGTGACAGCGCCCGTACCGGCTCGTCGGCCGGTGCGGGCGTTGCCCGTCAACTGGGTTGGTCACAGCGCCTGTTCGGCCCAGATGACCTTGCCCGCCGGGGTGTACCGGGTGCCCCAGCGTTCCGAGAGCTGGGCCACCAGGAACAGGCCCCGGCCGCCCTCGTCGGTCATCGCCGCGTACCGCAGATGCGGTGACGTGGTGCTGCCGTCGTAGACCTCGCAGATGAGGGTGCGGTCGCGCAACAGGCGGACGCGGACGGGGTCGTTGCCGTAGCGGATCGCGTTGGTGACCAGTTCGCTGAGGATGAGTTCGGTGGTGAACGTCAGCTCGTCCAGGCCCCAGTGGGTGAGCTGGCGGGTGACCGAGGCGCGCATGTCGGCGACGGCGGCCGGGTCGGACGGGACGCGCCACTCGGCGATGCGGTCGGCGCCCAGGGCGCGGGTGCGGGCGACGATCAGGGCGATGTCGTCGCTCGGGCGTACCGACAACTCCGAGTCGAGGACGGCCCGGCAGGTGTCCTCGGGGGAGTCGCCGGAGCCGGTGAGCGCCGTGCGCAGCATCTCCAGGCCGACGTCGATGTCCCGCTCCCGGTCCTCGACCAGGCCGTCCGTGTACAGGACCAGCCGACTGCCCTCGGCCAGCTCCAACTCGGCCGTCTCGAAAGGGAGTCCGCCGAGGCCGAGCGGGGGACCGGCGGGGACGTCGGGGAACTCGACGGTGCCGTCCGGCAGGATGAGGGCGGGCGGGGGATGGCCGGCGCGAGCGACGGTGCAGCGCAGGGTCACCGGGTCGTAGATCGCGTACAGGCAGGTCGCTCCGGTGACCGGAGCGACGCTGTCCTCGGTCGTCTCGTCCTGGTCGATGCGGCCGACCAACTCGTCGAGCAGGCCCAGGAGTTCGTCCGGCGGCAGGTCCAGCGCGGAGAAGTTGTGGACCGCCGTGCGCAGCCGCCCCATGGTGGCCGCGGCGTGCAGACCGTGTCCCACGACATCGCCGACGACCAGGGCGACCCGGGCGCCGGACAACGGCAGGACGTCGAACCAGTCGCCGCCGACCCCGGACTTCGCGGGGAGATACCGGTAGGCGACGTCGAGGGCGGTCTGTGCGGGCAGCCGGCGGGGCAGCAGGCTGCGCTGGAGGGTCACCGCCATGCCGTGTTCGCGGGTGTAGCGGCGGGAGTTGTCGATGGACACGGCCGCGCGGGCGACCAACTCCTCGGCGAGGGCCAGCTCCTCCGTGTCGAAGGGGTCCGGCTTGTCGGAGCGCCAGAAGTTGACCACGCCGAGGATGAGGGCTCCGGCCCGCAGCGGCACGGTGATCAGCGAGTGGATGCCGTACTCGACGACCTGCGCGGTGCGTTCGGGGTCCTGGGTGAGCCAGCCGGGGGCGTCGCTCAGCCGGGGTTCGACGACGGCCTCGCCGGTGTCGAGGCTGCGTGCCTGCGGGGAGGACGCCACGAACTGGATCTGCTTGCCGACCGGGTAGAGCGGGGCGTCGTCCCGGACCCCGGTGTTGGCCGTGCGGCGCAGCTCGGTCCCGGGCTGCGGTTCCTCGCCGCTCAGTACGGCGTCGTAGAGGTCGACCGTGACGAAGTCCGCGAAGCGGGGGACGGCCAGTTCGGCGAGTTCCTCGGCGGTGCGGGTGACGTCCAGGCTGGTGCCGATGCCCACTCCGGCGTCGTAGAGCATGTTGAGGCGTTCGCGGGCGACCTCGGCGCGGCCGGAGAGGGCACGGAGTTCGGTGGAGTCGCGGAGCGTGGTGACGCTGCCGGCGGGGCCGCCCTTGAGGTCGGTGGGGCGCTGGTTGACGGCGAGCAGCCGGTCGCCGACCCGGTGCACCTCGTCCGTCGCGACCCGCGCGGAGGCGAGCAGCGCGGTCATGTCGGCGTCGAGTCCGAGGTCGAGGACCAGGCGCCCCTCGGCGTTCTCGGGCAGGTCGAGCAGCTGGCGCGCCTCGTCGTTCGCGAGCAGCAGCCGGCCCTCGCCGCCGACGATGATCACGCCCTCCCGTACGGCGTGCAGCACCGCGTCGTGGTGCTCGTACATCCGGGTCATCTCGTGCGGGCCCAGGCCATGGGTCTGGTGCTGGAGACGTCTGGTGACCAGGGCCGTGCCCCCGAGGGCGAGGATGAGTGCCACCCCGGCGGCGGTCAGCAGGAGCGGCAGCTGCTGGTCGGCGGCGCCGCCGACGTTCGCCTTCGTCACCCCGGCCGACACCAGGCCCACGACCTTGCCGTCGTCGGCCCGGACGGGAACCACGGCCTGCACCAGCGGTCCGATGGTGCCGGTGAGTTCCTCGGTGACTACGTGCCCGGCGAGCGCGGGGGCGATGTCCCCGACGAACTTCTTGCCGATGCGGTCCGGCTTGGGATGGGTGTAGCGGATCCCCTCGGTGTTCATCACGACGATGAAGTCGACCTTGGACGACTTGCGCGCGGCCTCGGCGCGCGGCTGGAGGATCGCCGTGGGATCCGCGCTGCGCAGGGCGGCGACCGTGCCCGGCGCGTTGGCGAAGGTCTCGGCGACGGCCACCGACCGGTTGCGGGCCTCCTGCGTGCTGTCGTGCCGCACCTGGAGCACCTGCGCCACCACGGCCGACACGACCAGCAGCAGCACGATCACCAGCTGCAGCATGAACACCTGCCCGGCGACGCTGCGGCCACCCAGCTTCCCGCCCAGCGGCGCCCGCCGGTGTTCGCGCGCCCGACGGGCACGGTCGTACGGGCGTTGCGCGCGCAGACCGTCGAGGCGGTGGGTCGACCGGGCCCCGGGCCGACCCGTCAGGCGGACCATGTGCCCATGTCTACACTGCCTGACCTCAGGAGGCGAGGGGCGTCACGGGCGGTGACAGGCAGTGGCCGGCCGGGGGTCACGGGTGCCGTCCGGGCTTGGCGCGGCGGGCGGCGAGCAGCAGCGCGATGTCGTCCGGGCGGTCGGCCGCGTGCCGGGCCGTCGCGGTGAGCCGGTCGGCGACACCGCCCAGGCCACCCCCGCCCGGCCGCGCGGCGGGCCCGCCCGCCTTCGCGAGGGCGACGCGCAGGGCGGCGATGCCGTCGTCGATGTCGACACCGGGCCGCTCGACCAGGCCGTCCGTGTAGAGCGCGAGGATGGAGTCGGGCTCCAGTTGCAGCTCCGCGACCGGGTACTGGGCGTGCGGGTCCACCCCGAGGACTACGCCTCCGGGTATGTCCCAGACGCGGGTGCGGCCGTCCGGGGTACGGATCAGCGGCGGGGGATGCCCGGCCCGCGCGACCCGGACCAGCCCGCTCGCCGGGTCGAGGCGGAGGTAGCAGCAGCTCGCGAACTGCCCGGGGTCGAGGTCGATGAGGAGGTGGTTCGTGCCGCTCATCACCTCGTCGGGCGGCCGGTCGCCGAGCGCGAACGCCCTTACCGCGCTGCGGAGTTGACCCATCGTGGCGGCGGCCTGGACACCGTGCCCCTGGACGTCGCCGATGACCAGGGCCAGACCGTCACCGGCCTCGACGACGTCGTACCAGTCGCCGCCCACCTCCATGCCCTGGGTGCCCGGCAGATAGCGCCCCGCGGTCTCCACCTGCGGGTGGGAGGAGAGCCGGCGGGGGAGGAGGGCCTGCTGGAGGCCGCGGGCGAGGGCGGCCTCCGAGTCGTAGCGCTGGGCCTTCTCCATCGCGTGGGCGATCAGTCCGGCGAGGGCGGTGAGCACCGCGCGCTCCTCGCCGCTGAAGCTGCGGGACCGGTCGAAGCCCAGGATCGCCGAGCCGACCGGGCGCCCGGACGCGATCAGCGGCAGGAACGCGCGGGCGCCCTCCTCCGCGTCGAGCGGGATGCCCGGGTAGGCGTCCGCCAGCTGCTGCATGGAGTCGAAGAAGAGCGGGCGTCCGGTGGTGAGGGTCTCCACCCCGGGCAGCCGGGCGTCGAGACCGACCCCGTCGAACGGGGCGAGGAAACCCTGCGGGAAGCCGGTCTCCCAGGCCAGGTACAGATGCCGTTCCTGGAGCAGATAGATCGCGAGGCGCCGGCCGCCGAACGCGGGCAGCAGCTCCTTCATGACCACCGCGGACACCTGGCGGGCGGTGACCGCCTCCGTCAGCGCGATGGCGAGCACGATCGGCCGGTACAGCGGAGCCAACGAGGTGACGCCGTTGTCCGGACCGCCGTCCCCGTCGGCGCGCACCGGCACCAGCGGCAGCGGCGGCCCCGACACCCGGGTCGAGGGGGCGACCGTGCACGTCAGCCGGTCCTGGCCCGGATGGACGGCCATCGCCAGCCAGTCGCTCTGGTACGGCTCCTGCCCCTGCTCCCGCTCGTCCGGGCGCCGGACGTGGAAGTGCACCGGCCCCAGCGACAGCAGGGCGCCGCGCAGCTGGTCCTCGCAGCCGATCTGGTTCAGCCAGGGCACGCCCTCCCACAGCGGGCGGCCCAGCAGCTCCTCGCGCGGCCGGCCCAGCAGCTGGGCGGCGCGCGGATTGGCGTAGGTGACCAGCCCCAGCCGGTCCAGGCAGAACACCCCGTCCGGGAGGAGATCGGCCACGCTGTCCGCCAGCGGCGCGGAGCCCGGGTCGACGACGACACCGCTGACCGGGTACCCGCCGTCCGGCGGGAGCGGCCCGGTGGCAGGCGTCCACAGGTCCAGCAGCCGGGCCGAACCGTCCGCCGCCCGCACCCGCAGGGGCAGCGGCGGGGGCTTCCCGGCGGCCGTGGCCCGCAGCGCGGCCATGACCTGGTAGGTGTCGCCCGGCGCCACGACGTCCGCGAGCGCCTGAGCGGTGCCGGGGAACTCCGCGGGCTCCACGCCCAGCAGGGCGTGCAGGGAGCCGTCGCCGGTCACGGCCGCGGTCCTCGGATCCCATGCGAACCGGGCCATACGGCCCTCCGGGCGATGCGCGGCCGTCGTCCGGACGCACACGGGCTCGCCGTCCCAGGCGACGTAGGGACCGTCCTCGTCCTTGTGCTCGTCCTCCAGCTCGGCCAGCGCCCTGCCCAGCTCCTCGGCCAGCCGGGTCATCCGGTCCCGCCCGGACAGCACCTCGGTGGCGTCCGCGGCGGAGGGCCGCAGCACGGTCAGCACGCCGTACGTCGTCGATCCGCCGATGACGGGGACGTACAGGGACCCGAACTGGAACGGCAGGCTCGCGGCGAACTGCGGATAGCGGCGCATGGTCTCGGTGGCGTTCGGCAGGACCACGTGGACGCCGAGCCGGTAGGCGTCCGCGACGGGGAACTTGCTGTCGACGTGCAGCCGCCCCCAGGGCCGGAACAGCGGCCCGGGCAGCCCCGCCAGCACGCCGAGACGCAGCAGTCCGGGCGTGCTCGACCGCAGGTAGACGCCCCCGGAGTGGCCGTCGGCCGCGTCGATCGCCTCCGTCGATGCGTCGATGAGCAGCTCGGCGAGCCGTCCGGGCGTCCCCTTCTCGCGCTCGGCACTCCCAGTCATTGGGGCACTACCTCGTCCCTGTGGCGCCGGGTGGGTGACACAGCAAGAATGCGCCAGGACGCGGCCCGGGTCACCTGGGCGGACGGGATGGGCTGGAGAGACACAGGTATCGCCGGTCCGTCGGGGTCTGATGAAGTGATCAAGAGTGACTCAAGTGTGGGTGGGGTCGGGTGCGGGGTGCCGCCGGCGGTCTTGCCGGCGGTTCGGCCGGTGTCGTCGGCTCATGACGAAGGCCCCTCGGCGTGGTGCGGAGGGGCGATTCGCGGGTCAGGCGACGGGGGTGGGGCGACCGGGGGTGGTGCTGCGGTCGCCCGGGGTGCGGGCGTCGTACGGGAGCGCGTTCTTCGCGTGCGAGGTGTCGCGCTGTGTGCTGCGTACGCCGAGGTCGACGGCCCCTGCGCGGTCGGGGCGCCCGTGGTCGGCCCTCCGGGAACCGGCGGACCAGTCGGTCCTCGCCGGGTCCGCCGCGTCACGGTCGTGCGTCGTCCGGCCGGTGCGCTCGGGTACGGCGAGCGTTCTTCCGGCGGACCGGGGTGTGGCCATGGGGCTGAGCCCTTTCGGATCGACGCGATAAGTAGGCAGGCAGGAGAAGGGAGTTGAGGTCCGACCCGCGTCAGCGATCGGTCCTCGACCCATGGCGTTCAGGATGGCGCAAACTACGCCCCGCGCGGGGCGAATTCGATCTGTTGCCCTCGCCGGAAATGACCGGCCTGCCTCCGATTCGCCGACCGTGGCGGCGTCTCCGGCACGGGAACCGCACCGCACAGCCCCCGCCCACCCCACCCGCACCCCGATTGTTAGCCTCGGTCATGGCCAGTTTCCCATTCCCCCTGCCCCGTCACGGTTCGCGATGAGTACGGTCGCCGCCGCCTCCTTCCCGCTCGGTGCCGGGACGACGCTCGCCGAACTCGCCCAGGACCCCCACCTCCGGCTGGCGCGGCTTCGGGAGAGCGAACCCGTGTCCTGGCTGCCGGAGTTGGACGGGTGGCTGGTCACGCAGCGGGATCTCGCGCTGCATGTGATGCGGGACGCGGCCACCTTCACCGTGGACGACCCGCGCTTCTCCACCGCCCAGGTCGTCGGCCCGAGCATGCTGTCGCTCGACGGGGAGCGGCACGCCCGCCACCGTGAACCGTTCACCGCGCCCTTCCGCCCCCGCGAAGTACGGGACGGTTTCGCCTCGTTCATCGAGCGCGAGACCGACCGGCTCGTCACCGCGCTGCGACCGGCGGGCGCCGGTGAACTGCGGCGCGCCTTCGCGGGGCCGCTCGCGGTCGCCGTCGTGACCGAGGCGCTCGGGCTGACCGGTACCACCCCGGACACGGTCCTCTCCTGGTACGACGCGATCGTGCGGGCGGTCTCGGACATCACGGCAGGCCACGAGGCGGGAGCCGCCGGTACCAAGGCGTACGCGGAACTGCGCGCCGCCGTCGAAGCCACCGTCGCCGACCGGGGCGGAGCCTCACTCCTCGGTTCCGCCGCCGGACAGCTGACACTCCCCGAAGTCGCCTCCAACGCCGCCGTGTTGATGTTCGGCGGCATCGAGACCATCGAGGCGATGATCACCAACGCCCTGCTGCACCTCCTGCGCCACCCCGACCAACTCGCCCTCGTCCAGGCCGACATGGGCCTGCTGGACGGCGCGATCGAGGAATCGCTGCGCCTCGAACCCGGTGCCGCCGTCGTGGACCGCTACGCCACCCGCGACACCGTCCTCGGCCCGGCCACGATCCGCGAGGGCGACCTGGTCACCGTCTCCCTCACCGGCGCCAACCGCGACCCGGCCGTCTTCCCCGACCCCGACCGTTTCGACGTCCGCCGCGAGAACGCCCGCCTCCAACTCGCCTTCGCCCACGGCCCGCACTACTGCCTCGCCGCCCACCTCGCCCGCCTGGAGACCCGCATCGCACTCCAGCACCTTCTCGAACGCCTCCCGGCCCTGCGGCTCGACCCGGACCACCCCACCGCCCCGCACGGCCTGGTCTTCCGCAAGCCGCCGACGCTGCACGTGCTGTGGGACGCCGCGACGTGATGCTGAGCCGAGCCCTCCGAGGGTGACGCTCCGTCAGGTCCCTTCAGTCGCGGCCCACTTGGCGTTCCATGACCTCCACCAACCGCCCCAGCGCACTCAGTACCTGCTCCCTGTCCTCACCCAGTCCCGCCAACAGCTGCACCTCGGCGGAGAGTTGGCGCGGAAACAGGTCGTCCACGGCCTTCGCCCCGGCCGGCGTGATGGTCACCAGGGCGGCACGCCGGTCGGCCGGGTTCGGTGTACGGGCGATGAAGCCGCGTTTCTCCAGCTTGCCCAGGGCCTTGCTGACGCCCGCGCGGGACAGCCCGAGCCATTCGGCGAGGCGGCGGGCGATCACCGGGTCGGTCGCGTGCCGTAGGGGGATCAGCATGTCGACCTCGGGGGCGGTGAGCGCGGCGCCCGCGTAGAGAGGCTCGACGGCCCGGTTCAGGAGCCCGGTGGCGTGCTTGAGCAGGCCGATCAGCTCCATGGGGGAGGTGTCGAGGCCGGGGTTGTGTTCGGTCCACTGTGCGCGGACATCGGCGGGGGAGGGCGACATGCGGCTCGTCTTCTCACTTCCTGGACCGGGCCTTCGTAGGCCTTCACTGATCCTTCATTGTTAACCGGTGAACCATCGGTTACCGTTGCGGTCATGGTATCGCCGTCCCCCTCCAGTCCCGCCGCCGCGAACGCCGCCGCACCGGCCGACTCCACCGACCCCTCGCGGCGCACAGCAGTCGCCCTGGTCGCTGTCCTCGCCGCGCTGACCGCGGTCGCCCCGCTCGCGACCGACATGTACGTGCCCGGTTTCCCCGCGATGGGGGACACGCTCGGGGCGAGCAGCTCGGCCGTACAGCTGACGATGACCGCGTTCCTGGCCGGACTCGTCGTCGGCCAGCTGCTGATCGGCCCGCTCAGCGACAGCCTCGGCCGCCGCGGACTGCTGCTGTCCGGAACGGCCGCGTTCACCGTCTTCTCCGTCGCCTGCGCACTCGCACCCGACATCGGCGTGCTCACAGGCGCCCGCTTCCTCCAGGGTCTCGCGGGCGCGGCCGGCATGGTGCTCGCCCGCGCCGTACTGACCGACCGCTTCCAAGGGGCCGAACTGCCCCGCTACTTCGCGGTCCTCTCCCAGATCATGGGCGTCGCGCCGGTCGCCGCACCGGTGCTCGGCGGGGCGATCCTCGCCGTGTCGACCTGGCGCGCGGTGTTCGTCGTACTGACCGTGATGGGCGGCCTGTTGCTGCTCGGCGTGGTCCGCAGGGTCCCGGAGACCCTGCCGCCCGAGCGGCGGCACGCGGGCGGGATCACGAACACCTTCCGCGCGATGGGGGAGTTGCTCGGACGCCGCACGTTCATGGGCTACGTCCTTGTCCTCGCGTTCATCTCGGCGGCACTGTTCGCCTACATCAGCGGCTCCAGCTTCGTCTTCGAGAACCTGCACGGGGTGTCCGCCACGACGTACTCCCTGATCTTCGCGAGCAACGCCGTCGCCATGCTGATCGCCGGCGCGACCTTCTCCCAACTCGCCGGACGGGTACGGCTGAACACCCTCCTCGTGGCCGCGGTCGCCGTCGCCTCGGTCGGTGCGCTGGGCCAGGTGCTGCTGGTGCTGACCGTGGGGGAGACCCTCGCCGGTACCTGGATCACCCTGTTCATCACGGCCGGCGGCATCGGCATGGTCTTCCCGTCGACCCTGAGCATCGGCCAGGCCCTCGGCCGCAACGCCCCGGGCGCGGCCTCCGCCCTCCTCGGCGGCCTGCAGTTCCTGTTCGGCGCGCTCGCGGCGCCGCTGGTGGGGGTGTTCGGGGAGGACAGTTCCCTGCCGATGGCGGTGATCATGCTGATCGCCGTGGCGGCGGCGGGAGTTGCACTGGTGGGGCTGGCCAGGCCGTGGGAGGGGCAGGGTGAGCCGACAGAGTCGGCGTAGGAACTGACAACCCGTCTGGAGCCTTCGAGGTTGCGCGAGTTCCTTGGTTCGGTCGGCGGGATGCTCAAGGCCGGCGATCAGTTGTGATTCTCGGGTTACGGGTCTGTCCCAACGGGCGGTGGCCGTGATCGAGTTCGCGACGGCGGCGGGAACCGCCGTCCGGGCTTGCGGTTGGCGCGTTCCGGCGCGTTGTGCCTGGTGACGGGGGACGCCGTACGGGGAGGCGCGTGTAACAGGACTGTCTTATGCGGTGGTTGTGCGGAACGGCCGACCCGGCCGAGCCGCTCTTGACGATCAGAAACGCCCGCTCGTACCGACGATCCGTACCGAGCGGCCGGCACTGACACCACCGATCCTGAGGATGAATCGATGCGCGTTCACAAGCTCACCTTCGCCGCCCTGGCCGTCGCCGCCGGTCTCTCCCTCACGGCCTGCCAGAGCGACGACGCCAGCACGGGAAAGAGTGACTCGTCGTCCGCGCCCACGGCGTCGTCCGGGTCCAACACCTCGTCCTCGGGCGGCAGTTCGGGTACGGGTGGCTCGGACCAGAGCGGTGCGAAGGCCTCCACGGGGACCGGCTCCGGTGGGTCCGGCTCCGGCGGTACGGGGACGGCTGCCGGTACCGGCTCCGACGTGAACGCCAAGGTCGGCAAGTGCCGTACCGACGAGCTGGAGGTCACGGCGAAGGACAACACCATCGACGGCGACACCGACCGGACCGTCGTGGTCGAGTTCAAGAACGGCGGCGGCCGGGACTGCGTGATCTCCGGGTACGCGGGCGTCGACCTGAAGACCAATGCGGGGACGCTGTCCGCGAAGCGCACCGGCCAGGAGACCACTTCGGCCGTCCTCAAGAACGGGAAGTCGACCTACTTCCCCGTCAGCTACCCGTTCAACAAGTCGGGCGGCTCCGGCGTCCGCATCACCGGCCTGGTGGTCACCCCGCCGAACGAGACGAAGTCGGTCACCCTCAACTGGCCGGGCGCCGCCACCCTGCCCGTCACGGACGGCTCCGGCTCCTCCGTGACGGTCGGCCCGGTCGGCAGCGCCGGCCAGGGCGGCTGACCAATGCCGGTGCTGCCAGCCGATCGATTCCTCCAGCTGTGGGGTGCGCGGCCCCAACAGGCCCCGCTGCGCTCGGAGTTCTTTGCCATCCGGGCCCGATGCGCGGCAACTGTCGTCCGGCTCGCGCACGCGTTGGAGCAGAACCTGCGGGTGCGGTTCCGCGACTGGTCCACGAAATAGTTTCCGCACCCGGCCGCCGCGCACCGGCCCAGCGTCACCCCCGGGTCCCCGGCCGCGACCAGGGCGAGTCTGGCGGCGATCAGCTGGCCGAGCCAGCGCTCGGCCGGGGTGCCGTTGCGGCTGAAGTGGATGTGCCAGCCGTCGAGGCCGTCGTGGTCGGACAGATGCATCTCCGGCGGATAGTCGCGCAGCAGAAGGTGCACCGCTTCGGGGGCGGCGCCGTCGACCGACATCTGGGGGTCGACCGGTTCGTGCCGGTCGGGCATTCCATGGGCGGGATGATCGCCCAGACCCTCGTCCTGGATCATCCCGAGCGGGTCGAGCGGATGGTGCTGGTCGACTCGATCAGCCGGATGACGTACAGCTGGGCGCGCGGGCTGCTGTTGGCGGTGTCCACGCTGCTGCCGTTCAAGCTGTTCGTCGCCGTCAACATCCAGCGTGCCTTCGCCCCCGGCTACCCCAAGGAGAAGATCCGCGAGTACATCGACGCCTCCGCCGCCACACCGCGCGAGGTCGTCATGACCTGCTACGGCGCGATGCGGGCCTTCGATGTGCTGGACCGGGTGGGCAGGATCAGCGCGCCCACGCTCATCGTGCACGGGTACCACGACATCCAGTTGCCGCTCTCCCAGATGCTGCGGATGGCCAGCGCCTACCCGGACGCGGTCGTGCGGATCGTCGACGCAGGGCACGAACTGCCCGTGGAGAAGCCCGCCCAACTCACCGCGCTGCTCGGGCAGTTCGTGACCGTGCCAACAGCCTGAGGGAAGACCTCAAGCCGGCCGTACCAACCCCGCGTCGTACGCGAAGATCACCGCCTGCACCCGGTCCCGCGCGCCGATCTTCGCGAGGATGCGGCTGACGTGGGACTTGACCGTGGACTCGGCCAGGCACAGGCGTTCGGCGATCTCGGTGTTGCTCCAGCCGGCCGCCATGACGGTGAGGACCTCCCGTTCGCGGTCGGTGAGGGCGTCCAGGCGGCGGTCCTGTTCGGCGGTGCGGCCGGGCATGCGGTCGGCGAAGGCGTCGATGAGCTTGCGGGTCAGGCCGGGGGAGATGACGGCGTCCCCGGCGGCCACCGCGCGGATGCCGGCGACGAGTTCCTCGGGCAGCGCGTCCTTGAGGAGGAAGCCGCTGGCCCCGGCGCGCAGCGCGGCGTACGCGTACTCGTCGAGGTCGAAGGTGGTGAGGACCAGGACGCGGGAGCGGCCACCCGACTGCACGATCCGGCGGGTGGCCTCGATGCCGTCCATGCCGGGCATGCGGACGTCCATCAGGACGACGTCGGGGCGGAGTTCGGCCGTCAGCCGGACCGCCTCGCCGCCGTGCGTGGCCTCGCCGACGGTGCTCAGATCGGGGTACTGCTCGATGAGCATGCTGAAGCCGAGGCGCTGCAGGGCCTGGTCGTCGACGATGAGGACGGTGGTCATGCCGGGTGCTTCTCCGTCAGGTCGGGGGCGATGGGAAGGGGGACCAGGAGGGCGCGGACGGTCCAGCCGCCACGGGAGTTGGGGCCCGCGACGACCTGTCCGCCGTAGAACGCGGCCCGTTCGCGCATGCCGACCAGGCCCTTGCCCTGTTCGTCGGTGCCGGACGCCTTGTGCGGGCCGGTGTCCTCGACGGTGACGATCACCGCGTCCGGGGCGGCCGTCACCGTGACCTCGACCGTCGTGTTCGGTGCCGTGTGCTTCAGCGTGTTGGTGAGGGCTTCCTGCACGATGCGGTAGACGGCGAGCTGAAGTCCCTGGGCCAGACCGGTGAGTTGGCCCTTGAAGTGGAGGGTGGCGGTGGGTCCCGCGGCCCGCACCCGTTCCATCAGGGCGTTCAGGTCGGCCAGTCCGGGCTGGGGCGCGAGCGGGGTGTCGTCGGGCTCGGCGTCGTGGATGACGGCGAGCAGCCTGCGCAGTTCGGCCAGGGCGCCGCGGCCGCTGTCGGCGATGATCCGCAGGGTGTCCGCGCCCCGCTTCGGCTTCGTCTCGGCGAGCCCGGCGGCACCGCCCGCGAGGCCGACGATCACGGCGAGGGTGTGACCGAGGATGTCGTGCATCTCCCGTGCCACGCGGGCGCGTTCGGTCGCCGCGGCCAACTGGGCGCGCTGGTCGCGCTCCTTCTCCAGCCGTACGGCGTGCTCCTGGAGGGCCTCGATGTAGGCGTTCACCAGTTTTCCGGCCAGCCCCAGCGCGGCCATCGACAGCACGGCGACCACGGCGAGGAATGCCAGTACCGAGGTGCTGGCACCGCCGTTCGCCAGCCTGGAGCCGCCGTTGAAGAAGATGAACGACACGGCGGTCTGCCCGAGGGTGTAGGCGACGCCGACGGCCAGCTGGCCGGGGGCCCCGAAGCGTCCCAGGTTGAGCAGTGCGACCAGCTGGGTGGCGCTCGAACCCGAGTCCACCCTCAGGGCCAAGGACACCTCGGAGATGACCACCAGGAAGGCGAAGACGAGCACCGGCCGCTGTCGCCGCCACAGCAACGGCACGGTGTACCCCGCCGTGATCGCCAGCATCAGCACGAAGGCGGCGACGGAATCGTGGCCCGCGCGGACCAGGGCCGGAATACCGGCGAGGGCATAGCAGGCGGGCACCCCCCACCGCCTGACCCGCGGATGCGCCAGGTCGACCGCTCGCACCCGCCCCAGCCACGTGAGCAGCCGGACGACCGACCGGTACTCGGAGTCGCCCAGCCGGGTCCGTCCGATCAGGCTCTCAGTGTGGACGGACCGGTCTTTGGGCGGTGCGGTCACGGGAGACACCCTCCATGGTGCAGGCGGGCCGCCCGCCGGTCCCGGGGGGGAAGGGGACCGGCGGGCGGGGACGGTGTGGTCGAACAGGGGCGGCAGCCGTACGGCCGTGAACGGCGTCCTGGTGTGGATCGTACGGCCGCCGCCTCAGCTCTTGCCGGTGGCGCCGGACGACACGGGTGCCTTGCCCGAGCCGGTGGAGCCGGTGTCCGGGGCCTCGGCCAGCAGGTGGCGCAGCCGTTCGCCCTCGACGTCCACGTTGGGCAGCTTCCGGTCGAGCCAGCCGGGCAGCGCCCAGGCGCGGCGGCCGAGCAGGGTCATGATCGCGGGCACGAGCGTCATGCGGACCACGAAGGCGTCGAAGAGGACGGCGGCGGCGAGGCCCAGGCCGATCGACTTGATCAGCGCCACGTCGTCCAGCAGGAACCCGGCGAACACGGAGATCATGATGACCGCGGCGGCCGTGACCACCCGGGCGCTGTAGCGGAAGCCCGCGATCACCGCCTCCGTGGGCTCGGCCCCGTGGACGTACGCCTCACGCATCCGGGTCACCAGGAACACCTCGTAGTCCATGGCGAGTCCGAACACCACGCCGATCATGAAGATCGGCAGGACGCTCACGATCGGCGAGGTCTGGTCGATGCCGAACAGGTCCGCCAGCCAGCCCCATTGGAACACCGCGACCACCACACCGAGCGTGGCGAGCACGCTGAGCAGGAAGCCGAGGGCGGCCTTGAGCGGGACCAGGATGGAGCGGAAGACGAGGAGCAGCAGGACCAGGGCCAGGCCGACGACCACACCCAGGTAAGGGATCAGGGCGCCGCTGAGCTTGTTGGACACGTCGATGTTCAGCGCGGTGGTGCCGGTGACCATCAGTTCGGCGCCGGTGTCGTCCTTCAGGGCGGGGCCCCGGTCGCGGATCTCGGAGACCAGGTCGACGGTGGCCGCACTGCTGGGCGAGCTCTTCGGTACGACGGAGATCAGGGCCACGTCGCCGTTCTGGTTGAACACCGCGGGGCGTACGGCGGCGACGTCGGACAGCTTGCCGAGCTGGGCGACCGCGTCCTGTGCGGCGGTCTTGGCGGCACTGCCGCTCGGGCCGTCGATGACCACGGTCAGCGGGCCGTTGTAGCCGTCGCCGAAGCCCTTGGTGATCGTGTCGTAGGCGATGCGCTCGCTGGTGCCGGGCGAGGACATGCTGTCGTCGGGCAGGGCCAGGCGCATCGACAGGGCGGGGATGGCGAGGACGCCGAGTCCGACGACGGAGACGACCAGCATCTTCAGCGGGTTGCGGGTCACGAACCGGGCCCAGCGCACGCCCGTCGTCTCGCCCTCGCCGCCCTCTTGCAGGGCGCGCATCCGGCGGCTGGTGAACCGGCTGCCCATGATCCGAGTCCCGGCGAAGCCCAGCATCGCGGGCAGCAGGGTCAGCGCGATCAGTACGGCGACGACGACCGCGAACGCGGCGCCCAGGCCCATGGTGGTCAGCATGCTGATGCCGATGATGCTCAGGCCGGCCAGGGCGATGACGACGGTGAGACCGGCGAACACCACCGCGGAACCGGCGGTGCCCAGGGCGCGGCCCGCGGCCTCCTCCGGTTCGTGGCCGTCGCGGATCTCGCTGCGGTACCGGGAGACGATGAACAGGGCGTAGTCGATGGCCACCGCCAGGCCCAGCATCAGCGCCAGCGTCGTGGCGGCCGAGCTGAGGTTGAAGATCGAGCTTGCGACCGTGATGGCGGCGACCGCCGTGCCGACCCCGAAGATCGCCGTCAGCAGCGGCAGCCCGGCCGCGAGGAGCGACCCGAACGTGATGACGAGCGCCACGGCCGCGATCAGCAGACCGAGCAGCTCGGTACTGCTGCTGCCCGCCTTCTCCTGTACGGCGTTGCCGCCCAGGCTGACCGCGAGGCCGGCCTTCTCGCCCCGGTCGGCCACGGAGTGCAGCGCGTCCCGCGCGGCGTCGGTGACGTCGGGCTGGCCGACCTTGTAGGTGACCTGGGCGTAGGTGATGGTGCCGGACTTGCTGATCAGGCCGCTCTGGTACGGGTCGGAGACGTTCGCGACCTGGGGCGCCTTCTTGAGGTCGGCGATCAGCGACTGGACCTCGGTCCGGTCGGCGCCGGACGCCAGTGTGTGCCCCTTGGGCGCTTCGAACACCACGCGGGCGGTGGCGCCGGAGGCCGACGCCTGCGGGAACTCCTTCTCCAGCAGGTCGATCGCCTTCTGCGACTGTGTGCCGGGGAGGCTGAAGCTGTCGGACGTGCTCGTCGTGACGTTCATGGCACCGATGCCGACGACCGCCAGGGCGGCGATCCACAGCATCAGGACGAGCCGTCGGCGCCGGAACGAGAACCGGCCCAGCCGGTAGAGGAAGGTGGCCATGGGGTACTCCCACCAGGTTCGATAGAAAGTGGAGGGCCTGCGCGACCCACGCCTTCACGCTAGGAGCGGCTTTCCCCGCATCCGCAGCACCGGGGAAGTGAAAGCGGCCGGGGTGACTAGTACCGGGGTACTAGACCCTCTCCACCCTCCAGTCGAGGTGCGGGCCCGCCAGTCGAGGTGCGCGACCCTCCCGTAGACGGTGGGCGCCGTGATCCGCCCCACACGATCCGGGACAAGAGCCGGTTATGGTGACCAGGCGAAACGAACATGGACAGAACCGGCGGAGGACACCGTGTCGGACGAAGGGCGTCGCATCGCCGGGCGCTACCGGCTGACCGAGCAGATCGGCCGGGGCGGCATGGGTACCGTCTGGCGGGCCGACGACGAGGTGCTCGGCCGCCAGGTCGCGATCAAGCGGCTGCACGCCCGCCCGGAACTCTCCGCCGACGAACTCGCCACCCTCTTCGAACGCACCCGCCGCGAGGCCCGCAGCGCCGCCCGCATCGCGCACCCGAACGTGATCGTCGTCCATGACGTCGTGGACGACGAAGGGCGCCCCTGCATCGTCATGGAGTACGTCCCGGGCCCCACCCTCGCCGAACTCCTCAAGGACGGCCGGACCCTCCCGTACCAGGAGGCGGCCCGCATCGGCCTCGACATGGTCGCCGCCCTGCGCGCCGCCCACGCCGCCGGTGTGCTGCACCGCGACGTCAAACCCGGCAACGTCCTCCTCGGTGCCGGCGACCGGCTCGTCCTCACCGACTTCGGCATCGCCATGACGGACGGGACGTCGACCCTCACCAAGACCGGCGAGATGGTCGGCTCCGTCCACTACATGGCCCCGGAACGCATCCGCGGGCTCACCCCCGGAACCGCCTCCGACCTGTGGGCCCTGGGCGCCACCCTCTACCAGGCCGTCGAGGGACGCCCGCCGTTCCGCCGGGTCACCGCGATGGAGACCGCGTACGCCATCGCCGTGGACCCCCTGGAACCCATGAAGCAGGCCGGTCCGCTGGAGCCGCTCATCGAGGCGCTGCTCATCAAGGAGCCCGCCGAGCGGCCGACGGCGGAACAGACGGAACGGGCCCTGCAGACCGCGTGGTGGGGCGAGTCGACCACCGAACTTCCCCCGCCCGCCGCCGAGTTGACCGCCGTAGGACCGGACCCGAAACCGGTGGGAGAGCCCGGTCGTGGGCGGCGGCGGAGCCGCAAGGGGCTCGTCCTCGGGGGGATCGCCACCGCTGTGGCGGCTGCTGTGGCGGCCACGGCGTTCGTGCTGCACACGACGTCCAAGTCAGCGCCCGGGCACGCGACTTCCCGGCCCACGACCATGGCCTCCGCATCACCCGTACCGGAGGGCTATCACCTCGTCCGGGACCGCCAACTCGGCGTCTCCTTCCCGGTTCCGGACGGCTGGAAGGCCGGCAAGCGGACGGCGGAGGGGGTCACCTACACCGACGAGACGGGCCTCGCCGGACTCACCATCGGGATCGTCGACCCGGCGGGCCCCAACCCGAGCACGCACTTCGCGGACACCGAGGCCAACACCAAGGTCAACTACCCCACGTACCGCAGGCTCCGTATGCAGCAGACCACCTTCCAGCAACAGCCCGCCGCCATCTGGGAGTTCACCTTCCAGGGCCGGGTCCGGGTGTTCCGCGCCATCGACCTCGGCTTCGGCCGGGAGGGCGGCCGCGAGTACGACATCTATCTCTCGGCCCCGGACGCGAAGTGGGACACCTACCGTCCCGTCTTCGACACGGCCAGGGACGGCTTCGTGACGAGCGCGTCGTAACTCGCTTGCTCACGCCGGGTGTTCGGCGCACAGGCAGCCAACCCCCTTCTCGATCCAGTCCCGTTCGGCCCACTCCGGATGCCGCTCGACCATGAGCGCCCGGACCTCCTCGACGATCGTCTCCTCGCTCAATGCCGAGTCGCGGCGGGCCCACGTCTCGTCCCGCAGCAGCCGCAGATAGTCGCGGACGTCCGCGAGCAACTCCGGCCCGCCGACGGCCCCGTGGCCCGGTACGACGACCCGCGCCCCCTCACCCGCGAGCCGCTCCATCACCGCGAGCCAGCGCGTGCCGGACACATCGGTGTCGTACGGCGGGAACCACGGGAAGATCGCGAACTGCCCCGCCTCCACCAGGTCCCCCGTGAACAGCACGCCCGCGTCCGGCACCCGGATCACCTGGTCGCCCTTGCTGTGCGCCCGCCCGGTGGCCCTCAACTGCACGACCCGGCCGCCCAGTTCGAGGTCGTAGGCGTCGTCGTAGACGAGGTCGGGCTTCGGTAGGACGACACCTTCGAGCTGCCGGGCGACCGGCTCGCCGAGTCCGCGGAACATGTCGAGATAGCCAGGGCCCTTCACCTTCAGGTCCTCGGCCTGTGCGCGGTTCATGAGGAACGTCGCCTCGCCCGCGAACACCTGGGCCCCGAAGGCGTGTTCAGGGTGGAAGTGGGTCGTCGTGAGGTACAGCCTGCGGCCCCTGGCGTACTCGGTCGCGAACTCCAGCACCTTCTCCGCGTTCCGCGGACCCAGGCCCGTCTCCACGACGAGCACCGCGTCCCGGCCGCCGATGACACCGATGTTGGGCACCAACTGCACCCGCCCGTCGGGCACGACCACCAAGTCGCGCCCCAGTTCCCGGACTTCGGCGATGTGCACGACGGGGTCGTGCGTCACCCGGTCGGGCGACACGTGGTCGGTCATGGTGACTCCTCAGCAGTACGGCGATCTCGTTCGCCCACCACTTCACCGCCGGACCCCTGAGGGTGTCCAAGACCGATCCTGTACGGCCGATACCGCGTCGGTATCATCGCCGGTCATGGAGCTACGCACGCTGCGCTACTTCGTGGCGGTCGCCGAGGAACTCCACTTCGGCCGGGCCGCCGCGCGCCTGCGGATGACCCAGCCGCCGCTGAGCCGGGCGATCAAACAGCTGGAGACCGAGCTGGGCTGTGTCCTGCTGCTCCGATCGCCCACGGGGGTGGCGCTCACCCCGGCCGGTGTCCTGCTCCACGAGGAGGCGTGCGCGCTGCTGGCGCAGGCCGACCGGATGCGGGAGCGCGTGACCGAGTTGGCCGGACCGGTCACCCTGACCGTGGGCACCCTCGCCGACAGCGCGGAGCAGTTCGGCACCCGGCTCGCCGCCGCCTACCGGGAGCACCACCCAGCCGCCCGCATCCTCATCCGTGAGTCGGACCTGACCGATCCGACCGCGGGACTACGGGCCGGACTCGTCGACGTGGCGCTGACCAGGGCGCCCTTCGACGACACCGGCATCACCACCCGCACCCTGCGCTCGGAACAGGTCGGTGTGGTCCTCCGTACGGACGACCCGCTCGCCCACCGCGAGAGCCTGCGCCTCGCCGACCTCGACGGGCGCCGCTGGTTCCGCTTCCCGGACGGCACGGACCCGGTGTGGCAGGCCTACTGGACGGGGTCCGCGGGCGCCGGCCGACGCCGTGACGGGACCGTCGTACGGACTGCTCATGAGTGCCTGCAATCTGTCCTGTGGAGCGGAACCGTGGGTCTGATGCCGCTCGGGCACACCCTGCCGGAGGGGCTGACCGTGGTGCCGCTGACCGACATGCCGCCGAGCAGGTTCGTCATCGCCTGGCGCGCCGCCGACACCACGCCACTGATCCGGTCCTTCGTGCGGATCGCCGAGACCGTGCATCGCGGCACTGATTCGACTCGCGTGGAATGAGGGCCGCGCGTTCTCCGCAGGTCGAGCCGTGTGAGAGGGGTGTGCACCGGTCTTGCCCCGGCGGCCCGCGGCCCGTTACGTTGCGGCAAAGTTACTGGCCAGGTACGCGATGCGGTCCGGCGCATCGGTGTTCGGCGAGCGGAACGGGCATCGGGTGACAGGTCGCGGCAAGGGGCGACTGGATGCGCAGTACGGCCTCCTGACGAGCATCGCCACGGAAGCGGGGGTCTCGCTCAGCACGGTGTCCAAGGTGGTGCACCGGCGCCGGGACGTCGGCGCCAGGACGCGCGAGCGGGTCGAGGAACACTTTCGTACGTTGTCCAGGACGGTCCTCCTGTGACCCGCATGTTCGGTGGCTGACAGTCGCCGTCAGGGAAGCGGCGGTTCCGTGGCTCACCGCACCTTCTGCCGCCCCCGGCGACGAACCCCGCGCCCCAAAGACTCACCGGAACTCGTGCACCACCCGGATCTCGCCGACGATGTGGGCGTTGAACTCGTCCAGCTCCTCGGCCGGCACCCACAGCTCCAGAATCGTCCGGCCGCCCGCCTGCTGGACGGGATACCGGGCCAGGAACTCCGCGTCCACGTCGAAGCGCGTCACGAAACCGGCGCCGTCGTGCTTGACGTTCCAGTCCCTCGCGATCCGGATCGCGTAGTCCTCGTTGAGGACCGGGTAGAAAATCGGTTGCTCGGGCAGCCGGGGCGGCCAGGCGCGCCAGTCGAGCGCCCGGACCAGGTCCAGCTCCTTGGGACCGGTGGGGCGCCAGAGGGTGGTCGTGGGCCGCTGGGTCGTCATCGGAGTCGCTCTCTGCGCAGGGGATCAAGGGATCGGACCGGACGATATCGGCGCTACGAGCGCTGCGGCCACGGAGTTTCGCCCCCGGCGACCAGCTCCCGCCCCGACCCGATCCCACCGCACAACGGGTCGCTACCGTCCGAACGCCCGCGCGGGTGTTGGGATGGGGGCGGCAGAAAGGGGCCGTGGTGGACGGCGACGCGGTTGGTGGGTCAGAGGTGGGGGCGGCGGACCGGTTCGCGCTCGCGGAGCGGGCCGTGTCCGCGATCGGGTCGTCGCTCGACGAGCGGAGGACGGCGGCGGAGTGCGCGGGGTTCCTCGTCGACGGGCTGTGCGACGCCGCGGCCGTGGACCTGTTCGCGCAGGACGAGGCCCGCCCGGCACCGCACGGCATGCTGCACCCGATGGCGGCCGTGGGCCGCAAGGAACTGCTGGACAGCCTGCGGACCGCGCCGCGCGAGGACGTCATGGTCCGCGCCCTGGACGCCGGCCACCCCATCACCACGTCCTTCACCACGAACGACCACGGCGTACTCGCGGCCCTCTCCGTGCCGCTGACCGCCTGGGGCAAGGCCTACGGCGCGCTCCTCGCGATCCGCGCCGGGCGGCCGTTCGGCGACGACGAGGCCGCCGCCGTGCACTACGCGGCCCGCCTCACCGCGGCCCATCTGCACCACGCCGTCGAACACCACCGCCTGCGCACCACCGCCCTGAACCTGCAACAGGTCCTCCTCACCGAACCCAGCCGCCCCCACCCCAACGTCGAGATGGCCACCCGCTACCTGCCCGCCGGCAGCGGCACCCTCGTCGGCGGCGACTGGTTCGAGGCCGTACGACTGCACTACGGCCGCACCCTCCTCGTCATCGGCGACGTCATGGGCCACGGCCTCGACGCGGCCGTAGACATGAACGCGTACCGCTCGATGCTCCGCTACGTCGCCTCCACCGACCTGCCGCCCCACCGCATCCTGCGCCAGATGGACACCGCCATGTCCGAGGAGCACAACCGCCGCCCCGCGACCTGCCTGCTCGCCCTCCTCGACCCGGACCGCGGCACGGCCGCCTTCTCCAGCGCGGGCCATCTCCCGCCCGCCGTCTTCCACCGCGACGGCGCCGGCGAACTGATCCCCGTCCCCGTCGGCCCACCTCTCGGCACGGGCTTCGCCGACTACGAGATGACCACGCTCACCCTCACCCCCGAGGACACCCTGGTCATGTTCACCGACGGCCTGGTCGAACGCCGCGGCGAGGACATCGACGTCTCCCTCGCCCGCCTTGCCCGACTCCGCCTGCACCCCGGCCAGGGTGTCTCCCGCCTCCTCGACGACATCGTGCTCCGCCTGCACGTCCAGGAGGCGGAGGACGACGTGGCCGCGATCGCCGCGCGGTTGCGCCCGAGGAACCCCGCCTAGGAACTTCGCGAACGGGAAACACGTACGGCACCGGTGTCCCCTGCCGGGCCGGCTCATGTCTCCGCCAGCCGTCCCCCAAGGTTTGGCAACACCCGAGCAACGCCTGGATGTTGACGGTCACGGCTTGGCCAACCCCTTTCCGCACGTTGGCCGCAAATTCATCGCACGCCCCTGACACCCCATACCGAAATGGGCGGAGAGTGATCCGAGGTCTGGTCCACGAGATCCCTCGAAGCTCTTCAAGAAGGGGCAATCATGGCCGAGTTGACACGTCGCAGACTCCTGGGTTCCGCCGCGGGCGCGGTGGGCGGCGCCGCGGCACTCTCCCTCCTCCCGCCGAGCGTCCAGAAAGCCGTCGCCGCCGAACCGCCGAAGAACGGCTCGCTGCGCGACATCGAACACGTCGTCATGCTGATGCAGGAGAACCGGTCGTTCGACCACTACTTCGGCACCCTGTCCGGCGTTCGCGGATTCGCCGATCCACACGCTCGCAAACTCGACACCGGGCGCAGCGTCTTCTACCAGCCGGACGCGGTGAACCCGAAGGGCTACCTCCTTCCGTTCCACCTCGACACCCACACCTCCAGCGCGCAGGCCATCCCGTCCACCAGCCACGCCTGGTCGGTCCAGCACCAGGCCTGGAACAACGGCAAGATGGACCAGTGGCTGCCGGCCCACCGCGCGGCCGACGGCGTCAACGGCCCCTACGTGATGGGCTATTACACGCGCGAGGACATCCCGTTCCAGTTCGCGCTCGCCGAGACCTTCACCATCTGCGACAACTACTTCTGCTCGGTGTTCGGGCCCACCTGGCCCAACCGGCTGATGTGGATGACCGGTTCGATCGACCCCGGTGGCACCCAGGGCGGCCCGATCATCAGCAACGTCGCGCCGACGCCCTACCGTTGGACGACGTACGCGGAGCGCCTCCAGAACGCAGGCGTCAGCTGGAAGGTGTACCAGGAGGAGGACGACTACGGCACCAACATGCTGGAGCAGTTCGCCTCGTTCAAGAACGCCCAGCCCGGCTCCGACCTGTACGAGCGGGGCGTACGGCCGCAGCCGCACGGCACGTTCGAGGACGACGCGCGCAACGACCGGCTGCCGACGGTGTCGTGGATCTGCCCCACGAGCTACCAGTCCGAGCACCCGGACTACCTCCCGGCCGCCGGTGCCGACTACGTCGCGTCGAAGATCGAGGCGATCGCGTCGAACCCGAAGGTGTGGCGCAAGACCGCGTTCATCCTCAACTACGACGAGAACGACGGCTTGTTCGACCACGTCGTCCCGCCGACCCCGCCCGCGGGTACGGCGAACGAGTTCATCCAGGGCCTGCCGATCGGCGGCGGCTTCCGCGTCCCCGCCATCATCATCTCGCCCTGGACCGTGGGTGGTTGGGTCGCCTCGGAGGCCTTCGACCACACGTCGGCGCTGCAGTTCCTGGAGCGGCTCACCGGCGTCGAGGAGCCGAACGTCACCGACTGGCGCCGTGACACCTTCGGCGACTTCACCTCCGCGTTCCGCTTCCGCGACGCCCGCCCGCGCTCGCCCCGCCTGCCCGACGACACGGCCGAGCAGCTGGAGAAGGCGAAGGAGGAAGTGGCGACACTGCCGAAGCCCACCCTGCCGGGCGCGGACCAGAAGTTCCCGCACCAGGAACGAGGCCGCCGCCCCCACGTCTGACCAGCCTCACGCGGTGAGCGGCCCTGGCCGGTGTCATCGGGTCAGGGCCGCCCGCGCGGCTGGGTTGGTCCGCTGGGCGTGGCCGGGGCCGGACAGCGCGATGTGTACCGGCACCGTCTGACCTGGGTCGTTGTTCCGAGCGGCCTCGCTCGTGGCCTTTCGGCCAGGGCAGCCCGCGTGGCTGGGATGGTCCGCAGCTGCAGCTGCAGCCGCAGCCGCAGCCGCAGCCGCAGCCGCAGCCGAACGGCACGACGTGCACCGGCACCCTCTGACCTGGACCCCCGTGCCGGACGGCCTCGCCCGGTGTCACCCGGCCAGGGTCGCCCGCGCCACCGACAACGCCTGCTCGGCATAGCCGCGCCCGAACAGCACCACGTGCACCAGCAGCGGAAACAGCTGGTGCAGCCCGATGCGGTCGGCCCAGCCGGGGGTGAGCGGCGCGGCCTCCTGATAGCCGTCCAGCACCTCGGTCAGGTGCGGGCAGCCGAAGAGGTGCAGCATCGCCAGGTCGGTTTCCCGGTGCCCGCCGTGTGCCGCCGGATCGATCAGCCGGACGTGTCCGTCGGCGCCCCAGAGCACGTTCCCGTTCCACAGGTCGCCGTGCAGCCGCGCGGGTGGCTCGGCGGGACCGGCGAGTTGGGGCAACCGCTCGCAGACCTGCTCCACGACCGTCGCCTCGGCGGGCCGCAGGGTGCCCGCGTCGACCGCTCGGCGCAGATAGGGCAACACCCGTTGCCCGGCATACCAGTTGGGCCACTCGGCGGCGGGCACGTTGCGCATCGGGGCGAGCCCGATGTACGCGTCCGTCGGGCCGCCGGGCGGCGGTGAACCGAAGGCCGGTGCGCCGGAGGTGTGCAGGGCGGCCAGGTCACGGCCGAACCGGACGGCCGCCCGCGCACTCGGCGGGCCGGTGCGGACGTGGTCGGTGACCAGCCAGTGCTCGTCCACCCCGCGCACGGCGGGCACCCGGACCGTCTTGGCGTCCGCCAGCCAGCGCAGCCCCGCCGCCTCCGCCCGCACCGCACCGGGAGCCGCATCGCCCTTGACGATCACCAACTGCCCACCGTCGAGCGTGACTTCGGTGACCGCCCCGGACAGCGGACGCTCACCGGCCACCGTGCACCCGGTGAGCCGGGCCGCCGCCGTACCCGGAGTCCCGCTCTCGATCACGGAGCCAGCGTACGGCCGGTCAACGGGTCCCCGGCCCACAGGCCGGACTCGCGCAGCACCCGGTCGACCGTCGCCTCCAGCGGGCTCGCCGCCGGGACCACCGTCTCGACGCCACCGGGCAGCAGGTCCAACGGCCGGTACCACTCGCGGAGTTGATGCTCGGTGACGTCGTCGGCGATGGGCTTCGTGGCGTGCCGGGCCAGCGTCTCCTCGAACGGTACGTCGAGGTAGTAGCAGTGCGTGCGGCCCGGATGGTCGGCGAGCAGACCCGCCAGCATCTCGCCGTAGTGGGCGAGGTAGAGGATGCCTTCCAGCACGGTGTGGAAGCCGTTCGCCAGGGCGTGCCGGACGGTCAGGTCGATCAGGCCGATGTTCACGCCGCCGGGGATGTCCCGCTCGCGCAGCACCTCGCGCCGGAGGACGTCCTGGCGGACCAGGGCGATACCGCGGCCGTACCGCTCACGCAGACCCGTGGCCACCGAGCTCTTGCCGGAGGCGCTGTTGCCGCGCAGGACGATCAGTCGGGTGGGGGAGGAGGGCGTTGTCACCGGGGCACCCTATCCATCGCGTGGCACTGAGTGACCGGGTGACCGCAAAGTGCCTCCTGAGGCGCACCCGGTCTGCTTATATCGTGGGAAAATGGTGTGATAGCGGCGATTGGTGGCAGGGCCATGACGGACGCGGCGATCGACTACGCGGCGGTGTTCCAAGGGCTGCCCGGCATGGTGGCCCTGCTGACCCCCGACCTGGTGTACGCGGACGCCAACGAGGAATTCCTGCGCATGTCCGGCCGCACCCGCGAGCAGGTCGTCGGCCGCTTCCTCTTCGACGTCTTCCCCGACAACCCGAACGACCCCACCGCCACCGGCATGCGCAACCTGGAGACCTCCCTGCGCCGCGTCCTGTCCACCGGCGAACGCGACACCATGGCCCTCCAGCGCTACGACGTGGAGTCGACGGCATGCCCCCGGAAGTGGGACCAGCGCTACTGGAGCCCGGTCAACGCCCCCGTGCTCGCCCCGGACGGCAAGGTCGTCCTCCTCGTCCACCGGGTCGAGGAGGTCACCGAACTGATCCGGGCCCGCGGCACCTCCGGCGGCAGCCGCACCCGCGTCCTGGAGGCCGAGCTGTACACCCGCGCCCGCGAACTGCAGGAGGTCAACGAACGCCTGCGCAGCGCCCACGCCCGCGAACGCGAGGTCGCCCTGGCCCTGCAGGAGGCGATGCTGCCCACCCGCCGCCAGGGCGCGGGCCACCAGATCGCCGTGCGCTACCGCCCCGCGGTCGGCTCCCTGAACGTCTGCGGCGACTGGTACGACGTCGTCGACCTGGTCGGCGGCAACCGTATCGGCGTCTCCGTCGGCGACATCGTCGGCCACGGCCTGGCCGCCGCCGGCGTCATGGGCCAGCTGCGCAGCGCCCTGAGCGCCACCTCCCGCGTCGCGGACGGCCCCGCCGAGGCCCTCGACGTCCTGGGCCGCTACGCCAACGTGGTCGACGGCGCCGAGTCCGCCACGGTGGTCACGACCTTCGTCGACTTCGACCGCCACACCATCACCTACAGCAGCGCCGGACACCCACCGCCCGCCCTGGTCCACCCCGACGGGAGCGTGGAATTCCTCGACCGGGCCACCGACCCACCGCTCGACGCCCTCCCCGACCCGATGCCCCGACCGCAGGCCACCACCACGTTCTCCCGCGGCTCCACCCTGGTCCTCTACACCGACGGCCTGATCGAACGCCGCCGCGAGGACATCGACAAAGGCCTGGCCCGCCTCGCCGACTCCCTCGTCCACCACCGGAACACCGACCCCGAAGCCCTCGCGGACGCCGTACTCCTCGAACTGCTCCCGCACGGAGGCGCCACCGACGACACGGCCCTGATCATCGTGCGGCTCTGACTACGTCGTAGGGCGATCCCGGTCTCATACGACGATGGAGGTCATCGCTGCCCACAGCAGCGGCGAGTGCTCGATACGGCCGTCCGCGCGCCAGCGGTCGAGCTGCTCGCGCTGCCAGCCGCCGAAGCTCCGCACGGGGTCGTCGTCCTCGTGAGCCGTGTCCACGGCGATGATCGCCTCCGTCAACGGCCTTACGGACTCGGGGAGTTGGGCCAGCCGGTGGAACGCGAAGCTGGTCGGCAGGACCCAGCGGGTGGCGGTGACCAGTTCGGCGCCGTTGTACAGCATGGCCGTCGCCAGGCCGAACGACTCGGCGAACCGCAGATCGCCGCCGCTCTCGCAGCCGATGAGGGCGACCCGGGGTGGCGCGGGCCAGATCCGCGCGCCCGGTTCGCCGTCCGCGCGCAGGGGGAGCGAGCCCAGCAGCAAGTCCTTGGCGGAGAGCGGCCGGTGGGTGCGGAGCGGCTCGGCGAGGCCCGAGGCACCCGCGTCGCAGCACAGGTGCAGGGTGCCGTCCTCGCTCTGCCCGCCCTCGACCGGCGCACCGCTCACATGCCCGACGTACATCAGCCTGCGGGCCCCCTTGCGGAGCACCCCGCTGAGCCAGTCCCGGTCCAGGTCCGTGCGGCGGAAGGCTTCCGCCGGGGTCGCGACGGACGGTACGACGGCGCCCGCGTCGAGGCGGCGCCGGACCAGCGACAGCAACTCCGGGTCGGAGCCGGGCGGTCCGAGGACCGAGCCGAGCGGGGAGTCGGCGCGGAAGCCGGGGACGCGCGGGTCGAGGACGAGTACGACCGGGTCGGAGTCCGTGCCCTGCGGCTTCGGGGCCGTCGGAGTACGTGGTCGCAACGACGCCGGCGCGGTGGTCACCACGTCCGCCAGGTCGATGAGCCGTACGTCGGTCCCGTCGTCGACGGCGAGCAGTTCCCAGGGGACCTGCGCGACCCGGGGCGAGGGCTGGATCCGTACGAGGGGACGGCCCGCCCGGTCCGCCACCTGGCGTATCTGCGCGGTCAGTTGCTCCGGCCACAGGGCCTCGGCAAGAGTGCGCGCGAGTCGGCGCTCGCTTCCGCGCTCGGCCAGCGCGCCCGAGTCGAACGCCCGCCGCATGCCCTCCGCCCCGTCGCCCGCTCCCGGCAGTGCGTCGGTCAACTCCCTTACGGCTTGGTCGACTTCGGCACCGGGCCCCTGTCCGGTGCCGAATCCCAGGGCCCCGCCCGCCCACGTCCAGGTCATGAACAGGTCGCCGGCGTCGGCCAGTCGGACCTGCACCACCGGGCGGCTGGTCAGGTCGTCGGTGATCCAGAACGGCACCGCTTCCTCGTGCACGATCCGCCGGTGATAGCGGAACTCGGCCGCGGCGATGTACTCCTGGAGCGCGACGCGGCCCGGCCCCGACTGCGCCGACATCCGCACCTTCGGCGGCGGGGCGACCCGCAGGCCGGCCGAGACGGCGGCCCGCGCCGCGACGCCGCCGAGCGTCATCGTGCCCTCGGCGGGCTCGTGTTGGGGGTACGACTTCATGGCCGCACTCGGGAAGACCGACGCGGGCTCTTCGACCGGCTCGGTGGCGGGCGGTGTGCGGTCCAGGGCCAGGGAGGCGCCCGCGCAACGGTGTTCCGCCAGTTCGAAGAGCAGGCCCTGGTCCTGGCGGCGGATCGCGAGGCGGAACACCAACCGCATTGCCTCGTCGGCGAGTTCGAGCCACTGGCTGCGGGCGTGTGCGGTGGTGAAGTCGTAGCGTGCCGCCTCCAGGGCCAGCGCGGCGGGCAGGGCGAAGGAGAGCGCGGTGTCGATGGACTCCCGCTCGTGAGCGCCGTGATCGGTCCGGTTGAGGTTGTCCTCAAGCGTGCGGGCGAGCATGAGGTCGACCTGCGCGCACCGCTCGTACACCTCCCGCTCCTGGTACACGTCCCGGGCGCCTTGGGCCAGCCGCTTCATCTCGTCGATGTCGCCCCGGTCGTATGCGTGTTGGGCGCCCAGCAGCATGGTGTCGGCGGCGGCGATCGAGGCGCCGAGGCGCTCGAACCGGGACAGGCTCGCCGCCAGCAGATCCTCCGCGCCGATGGCGTCGCCGCGCCGGCCGGCGAGAAAGGCGCGGGCCTGCTCGCAGACCGCGAGGTCGCCGAACCACCGCTGCTGTTCGAAGAACGCGGACGCCTCCGCGAACAGCCGCTCCGCGAGGTCGAGTTCACCCCGGTGCATCGCCGCGTACGCCCGGTGGGCGAGCAGCGTCCGCTGTCCACCGGTGTCGCCGATGGCCCGGAAGTGGTCCTCCGCGCGGGCGAAGCAGTCCTCGGCCGGGTCGAACCGCCCGGTCGAGGAGCAGATCAGTCCGAGGGCGACCAGGAGCCGCGGCACGGTCTCCACCGCGGTCGTCGGCGTGGTCGACAGCAGCGCCGACGCCTGGTCCTCGGCCGCTCCCCACTCACCTCGGTCCATCAGCAAGTGCACGCGGTTCAGACCGAGTTCGGAGGTGCGCAGCCCGTCGGGGTCGTCGAACTCGGGCAGCCTGACCGCCGCTTCGTCGAGACAGGCCAGTGCCTCGTCCAGGCGCCCGGTCCTGCGCAGGAGGTCGGCTCCGGCGATCAGCGTCCGCAGCAGCATCTCCAGCCACAGCTGACGGCCGCGCGGCCCCATCGGTGCCGAGGCGATGTCGTCGAGCAGGGCACGGGACCGCCTGTTGGTGTCCTCCGCCCCGACCACATCGGTCGCGGCGAGGTGGACACTCGTCATGTCCGCCAGCAGATGTGCCCGCAGGAACCGCACGTCGGGGGAGTCCTCGACGGACTCGGCCAGGGTGAGCAACTCCTCGTAGACGGCGAGCGCGGCGGCGAGATCGGCGGCCAGCTGAAGGTGCTCGGCCTGGGCGAAGCCACTGTCGAACGGCTCTCCGTAGAGTCGGGTCACCCCGTCGCCCGTGGTGTCGTCCACTTCATGGCCCACCGCGTTGTCTTCCTCGTCCGGCATCCGTCAGTAGTCCTCATCGGTGGTGGCGGCGGCGATCTCGGCGAGGAACGGCCCATAAGTGCCTTCGTGCAGAGGCGAGTTGTGCGGGTCGGACTGTGCCGCTGCCGCGAGCCGTCGTCGGACCAGGGTGCGGATCGCATCGCGGTCGGCGCCGCCTTCGGGACCCGGTCCCGGGTCGAACCCCGGTAGCAGTACGCCGAGTTCGATGTGCGGCTGCGTCTCTCCGGCAGGGAGGTCCAGGTCCGCCCGGCCGGTCCACACGTCGACCCGCCTGGAGAGGGGCACGCGATTCCGGGGACCGTCGTTCACCCGGACCTCCGCCGCGAGGGGTACGGCGGTGACGGGCGCCGCGATGTGCGCGACGACCTCGACCTCGATCTGCCGCCGGGCACCGAGCGCGCGGGCGGTCCAGGAAACCGCCGTCTCGGAGGCGTCGACGAAGCCGGGCGGGTAGCGGCGCCAGTCGTTGGTCCCCGAGCCCCGCGCGATCAACCGGCCGCCCGCGACGAGCGGTTCGCCCGCGGCCAGGGCGTAGTCGTCGTGCCGTACGAACAGCGTGACGGGATCGACCGGGGTGCCGTCCGGACGACGGGGCCGATCCAGGGACGACCGAAGGCGGCGCAGAGCCGGCCCGTCCAACCCGGCGCTGTCCGCCGCGTCGTCGACCGACCGCAGGACGCTCTTCAGTTGGCGTGCCGTGTCCGTCGAGGGCGGTGAGGCGTGCCACCACTGGATCAGCGGGTCGAGGGCGGCTTGGTGATCCCCGACCAACTCGGCCACGCAGTCGTCGGGTTGATCACCCTCGTCGTCGAACAACTGCTGGCACTCGTGTGTGAGCGCGGCCAACTCCAGCCCGAGCACGTCCGGTTGGAGTGTGGAAATCCCGTCCAGGTGCGACGCCGGCCACCACCGCGCCGCCCAGTGCCCGAAGCCGAGCCGGGCGGCGCGGTCCACGAGCGGAGTCACGTCCGCGGGCACCCGCACATCGGCCAACTCGCCTGCCGCACAGGCGTGCACGGCACCGGCGACGCACTCGCCGTAGACCGCCCACAGCCACTGCTGCGCCCGCCCCACGTCATGAATCTCCGCCACCGGCAGCACCGGGTCCCCGAGAACGGGCCAGCTCAGAACCGCGCCCGCGACATCGAGAACCGCACGCGTGAAATCGGGAGCGGCGGCGGGACCAGTGGCAGGAACAATGGCGGTCGCAGGAACAGCAGCGGTCGCAGGATCGGCGGCGATGCGGATCGCGCCGTCATCACCGCGCACGACATGGACGTCGACGGGACCCCGCGCCATCACGCACTCCTCGACTCGGCCGCCTCGGCCACGGCAGCGGGTGGTGCCGCCGGAGCCGTCAACGTCCGCAGCGCGGATCGGACTCGGGCGCGGTGGTCCATCATCACCGAGCGGGCGACCCCGTCCAGGACCGCCCAGGCCGACCCGGCATCCGTGAGTGGCGCGTCGCGGACATCCCGCCCGTGCAGCCGCACCCAGAGCCGCCGCATGTAGGCGGTCCAGGGCGTACGGAGATCCTGGGCGAGGGCGTCCAGCACCCCGCCGTCCGGATCATGGCAGGGCGAGACGGTCATCCGCCGGGCGCGCAGGACCGAAGCCTCCCTGCGCCAACGGCTGTTGACGGCCCGGTGCGCGGCGGTCCGTCCCGGCGACGCTGCCTCGATGCCCAACGGGTCGAGGCCGACCGCGAGTTGACCGCCGAGCAGGGCGGCGACGCGCAGGGTCTCGTCGTGCAGACCGAGCGGAGCGCAACTGCGGCCGACCTCCCGCCGGACGAGTTCCGGCACCGTGGGCAGCTCCTCGCGCCGGGCCGACGACTGGAGCACGACGAAGAGCCGCTCGAAGAGCGTGCGGTCCAGCGGCGCGGGCAGCGTGGCCGTCGAGGCACCCCGGCCGACCTGCGGGCGCGGCGGCAACTCCCGTTCCGTCAGGCCGAGATGGGCCGGAAGATCGTCCCGCCCCCAGACCCCGCTCGCGTGCGTCCACAGGGCCCGGCCGAGCAGCTCACCGAGTCCCGCCTCGACCATGGACGAGTACGCCGGTGAGTTCCTCGGCCCGTCCACCCCACCGCAAGCCTCCAGAACCTCACCCGCCAGCGCGACCGCAGCGGCCGTATCGGCGGCCGGAGTCAGCCGGCGACCCTCCCACGCGACGCCCAACTCCACCTCCAGCCGGGCCTGTTGGGCGGCATCCGCCAGATACCGCTTCAGCGCGTCGACCGTACGACCGCCGTCCGCGTCCGCGACGTCCTCTACGACGGCCCTGGCCAACGCGCCCGCGCCCGCAACCGCGCCGGGTTCACCGTGCTCGGCGGCGAGTTCGAAGCACCGCTGGAAGTACAGATCCTGGGGGTTGCCCGCCACGACGCCCAGCGCCCGGCGGGTCCGTTTGAGCAGCGTGAACCACTGCGCCGTAGCGACAAGCCGCCTACCGGACTCCCGTATCAGCGCGTCGAGGCGCGCGGCCGGTTCCGGTGCGAGGAAGTCCGCCGCGAGTTCGGGGTGCAGGGCCGGCCTGACGATCAACGGCAGGACGATCAGCTTGACCGTGCGGGTCAGCGGGGCGCCGCCGGGGCCGCTCAGCGATTCCAGCCCCGGCCCGAGGGCACGCCACGCGCCGTCGATGACCGTGGCGCGCGGTCGGCGCGCACCGGTCGGCTGGCTGGGAAGCGGCATGTCAGGAGGGTACGTCGTCCGAGATCGGGCGGGCGAACCTGGGATCGGTAGGCGACCGGGGCCGCCTAGCGTCCACCAGGACAGCGGGAACCACGGGAGTCCACCCCGACCAGAAGGAGCACCGTCATGGGAATCTTCGGACGTCGCAAGAGCCGCGAGGAGCGGGCCGCCGAGATCGCGGGCCAGGTGGCCAGCGGCAAGGGTTTCTACGGCCGAACCACCCGCGCGTTCCTCGGCAACGAGGACTTCGCGAGGGTCCAGCAGTCGGTCGGCGCGTACAACTCGGGCCTCGGAGTACAGCAGTTGCTCGCCGCGGGAGCGCCGACCACGACCGCCGTCGTCGTGTCGATCGCCGACACCGGCCAACTGGTCAACCACGATCCGGTAGTCGACCTGGTCGTCCAGCCGACCGGGAGCACCGACCGGATCACCCTCCACACCATCGTCTCCAAGCTGCGGATACCCCGCGCAGGCGACCAGGTCCTGCTGGTGGCCGACCCCGCGCGGCCCGGAAGCTACCTCTACGCCGGGGACGGCGTCGCACCGTGACCCGGACACCGTTCTCCGCAGTGCCGCTGACCGATTCCACGATGCTCTCCTTCGACGGCACCGTGCTGGAGGTCTTCGGCGAGATCGACGCCGGCCGCTACCACATCTGGGAAAATCCCCGCCTGGAGTTCCGCCCCGGCCGAAGCCGCCTCCTGGTGATCCGCACCCGCCCCAACAGACGACGCCAGACCGTCTTCTACGACCCACCCCGCCGCCCCGGCCTGCAGGCCCTGGCGGAGCAACTGGAGCGGAGCGGGTCCGGGGGCTCGGCGTCCTGACATGACCGACGACGGGGTCCGTCCCGAGCCGGTGCGGATGGCGGTGATCGATCAAGTCGGCCCGTGGGATGCCGCGTTCCTGTACGCCGTCTCCGCCGTGATGGTCCTGTGCGGCCCGGTCATGCCGGGTTTCGCGGTCTTCACCGGCGCGGACCTCATGGTCATGGGCGTCGTGTTCACGGTGGTCCTCGTTCCCGTGGGCCTGGGGTTCTGGGGCAACACGGCCGTCAGCCGGGAGGAGAGCCGGCGGCTCGACGCTGTCGGAGTACCGGCGGTCGCCGAGATCACCGACCTGACCGACTTCGACCGGGACGGGGAGAGTTCCGGCGTCGAGGTCGGTCTGCGCGTCAGCGGGCCGGGGCTGCGGACTTTCGAGGCGACCTGGAGACGTACGCACCATCCCGGCCTGCGGGTCGGCCGTCGGCTCGGGGCCGTGGTGGACGCGTCGGGCGGTCGGTTCCGTGTCGAGTTGTGAGCGAGTGCGGAGAGTCAGCGCATTGACTGAGCGACTGCCTGGAGGAGGAGGGGCAAATGCGCAGTAATACCGGTGTGTTCATAGGCAATCTGCTGTTCATCGCGGTCTGCTGTTCGGCGGCCCCGTTCTTCCTCCTCGTCGGGTATTCGGCCTGGAGCGACTACCCCGGCCGGGACTGGCCGGCGGTCATGTTCGTCGCGGGGCTGGCCGGCACGGTCATGATCCCCGTCCTGGCGATCACCGCCACACGCCAGGAGTTTCCCCGGATCACGCGCAGGCACCGGGTGAAGGGCGTGAGCCACCGATGCCCGGACGACACCTTCGTGATGTGGGCGCCCCGGTCCGAACAGGGCCCGGCGCAGGCGCAGTTGGTGCGGGCGGACGTACTGGAGGCATCGCTGGTCCGGTATGACCCCGACGGCGAGTCGACCTTCACGACCCACTACGGCAACTACACGCCCGACGAGTTCACGCCGCTGGTCCGGCTCAGGCTGCGGGTGCACGAGGCCGGAGAGACCGAGGAGGCGGGCGGGACCGGCGGGTTCGAGGTGACGGGGGAGTGGCGGGTGCCGTCCCTGTGCCTCTCGGCGATCACAGCGGGACGCCTGGTCGTCCTCGTCGACACCCCGGCCGATCCGGGGGCCCAGCGAACCGTCACTCCCCACTGGCCGCGCAGCAACCTGCTCTCGGGCACGAGGACCTACCGGGTGACCGACCTCGAAGGCCGCACGGCCCAGGTGACACGGCGAGTTGGCCGCCAGCTTCAGCAGATGCGGATCTCCCGGGAGGCCGGAGGCGTCGTCATGACCGGCGACACGGTCGACCTCCGGCGCCTGGACCCGCACACGGCCGCACGCTACGCCGCCCTGGCCGACCGGGACCGCGCCGCCCCCGAGGAACAGGCACCGGTGAGCGAACCGGGCGAGGAAGCGCGCTGGCTCGCCGATCAACTCCCCGGCGAGAAGGCCGCGTTCGGCTCGGCCGGCCGAGGCTGGTCGCGCCGGGGCGGTGTTCTGGTGCGTGGCCGCTTCCTGGAGATGCGCGCACGGACCACCTTCCAGGACCACGGCCCCGTCCTCGACACGGTCCTGCGCATCCAACCGGCGGACGGCGCACCCCCGTTCGACGCGGCTCGGCGACTGACGGTACCGATGGACTACCTGACCGTCCTCCACCGCACCAAGGAGGTCGTCCTTGCTGTCAGCCCCAACGGCGTCTCGTACGACGTCGATTGGGCCCGGAGCAGTCTCCTCGCGGGCCTCACCCCGGCCACGGTCATCGCCCCGGACGGCCAGGAACTCCCGCTGACGGGTCGCCCCGACACGGTCTGGGCCCTGATGAACCTGCTGGCCTCCCACGGCCTCTCGAACCCGAGCCCCGTCCTCGATCTGCGCAAGCCCCGGATGAGAGCGGCGGCGGGCATCCTGATGGACGCATGTGCATGATGTGCGCTGTGGACGGTGAGAACGGACAGCGACAGACCAGAACGGGCCGACCGCCCGCGACCTCGCGGGCCGCACTGGAGCAGGTGGGCTTCGAGCTGTTCGCACGGCAGGGATTCGACCGGACGACCGTCGATGACATCGCCATCGCGGCAGGGATCGGCCGCCGCACCTTCTTCCGCTACTTCGCCTCCAAGAACGACCTGGTGTGGGGCGACTTCGAGGCCGAACTGGTCAAGTTGGAAGGCCTGTTGGCGGCGGCCGATGCGGCCGTCCCGATGATGGACGCGCTGCGCGGCGCGGTCGTCGAGTTCAATCGCTTCGACCCGGCGGCGGTGCCCTGGCACCGGGAGCGCATGGCGCTCATCCTGCGGGTCCCGACGCTGCAGGCCGACTCGACCGTGCGTTATGCCTCGTGGCGGACACTGGTCACGGAGTTCGCCGCCCGGCGCACGGGCAGGGTGTCCTCGGACCTGCTGCCTCGGTTGGTCGGCCACACCGTCCTCGCCGCGTGCGTCGCCGCCTACGAACACTGGCTGGCGGACGAACAGGCGGTCCTGGGCGACCTGTTGGACCAGGGCCTGCGCCAACTCGCGGCCGGCTTCGACGGCCCGGCCCCGGTCCTTCCCTGAACCGGGTCACGGCAGGTCACGCCGCATGGCGTCGGCGACGAGCTCGCCGACGAGGACGGCGGTGGCCGCCGAGCCGCGCAACGGCGGAGTCGGCAGGATCGACGTGTCCGCGACGCGCAGCCCGACGACGCCGTGCACGCGCCCGTAGTGGTCGACGGCTGCCCCCGGATCGTCGGCGGGGCCCATGGGAACCGTGCCGCAGGTGTGGTGCGAGGTGCCGAGATGCGCCTCGACCCAGCGGTCGAGCATCCGGTCGTCCGCCAGCACCTCCGGTCCCGGCTCCACGAGCCCGCGGGACACCTTCTCGAACGCGTCGGTGGCGATCAACGCGGCCGTGGCACGGGCGACTTCGCGCAGGCGCCGCCGGTCCTCGGCGGTCTCCAGATAGCCGTAGTCGAGCCTCGGGGCAGTGGCCGCGTCCCGGGAACACGTGCGCAGTCGGCCGCTGAGTCGGGGTGACTGGACGGACGCCAGAAACGCGAGCGGCGCGCCGGGCCTGGTCACCGTTCCGCCGACCAGGCCCGCCACGGGGACGAGCGACTGGAGGATCTCCAGATCGCCGGGGTGGCCGCCGTCCGACGAGGAGAGGTGGAGGCAGTCGCCGAGCCAGGAGTCCGCGGGCTCGGGCATCGGCCGCCGCGGCTGCCACTCCAGCACCAGCTGCGGATGGTCGCCGAACCGGGCTCCCACGGCAGGGGAGTTCACGGCCACCGGAATGCCCAGGCGCCTCAACTCGTCGCCCGGTCCGATGCCCGACAGGTGCAGCAGCTGGGGGGAGCGGAACGCCCCGGCGCACAGCACGACTTCACCGCACTCCAGAGTCGTACGACGCCCGTCGCGCTCGACGACCACGCCGGTCGCGCGGCCACGCTCGATGACGACTCCGGTCACCGAACTGCCGCCCTCAACAGTGAGGTTGGGGCGATCGAGTGCGTCCAGCAGATAACTGACACCGGTGTTGACGCGTGTCCCGTCCACGGAGTTGGACGGCACCGGCCCGAACCCGGGGGCGCCCTGGGTGTTCTTGTCGGGCTCCTCGGGATACCCCAACTCCCGTGCGGCCGACCGGAATGCCACGGCGGCAGGGTGCCGTGGACCCGCCCGCCGGATCCGCACCGGACCTCCGTCCCCGTGCACCTCGTCGGCGCCGTGGTCGAGATCGGACTCCAGCGAGCGCAGCAACGGCAGCACCCGGTCGTACGACCAGGCGGCGCCCCCCGCGGCCGACCAGCGCTCGAAGTCCTCGCGCCGAGCACGTACGAAGTAGCCGCCGTTGACCGTGGTCGACCCACCGAGAAAGCGCCCCCGCGCGACCGTGTACGGCCGGCGCGGCGTGAGGCGGACCGCGTACGGCTGAACGGCGGGATGCCCGGGCTGGGCGCCCGGGACGATTCGCGCGTCCAGCAACTCCCGTGTGAAGTCCGCCTGTTGGCGCGGCACGGGCCCCGCCTCCAGCACCAGCACGCTGCGGTCGACGTCCTCGCTGAGCCGTGCGGCAAGCGGAGCGCCGCTGCCTCCCGCCCCCACGACGACGACATCCGGGCGGCTCAATCGGAACCCGCAACTGGCGTAGACCGATCGGTCGAAAGAATCATGGCCGCTCCCTCTTCACTTTCGGCACCGAGTGCCATTACTGTCGACCGCGCAGTCGCTCCGATGTCCAGCCGGATGCCCAGGGAGAGTCGCATGAACGAGCTCCAGTCCCCGTCGACCGTCCCGGCCAACGAGATCAAGGCCGAAGAGCCCGTCACGGAACAGCAGTTGATCGAGGCCGACGACCTCATCGAGGAGATCTCCATCGATGGCATGTGCGGTGTCTACTAGGCCGCCCGCGTGACCGCGCCGGCCCTCGACCGCGCCCTCGGTCTGCACCCCCAGGTCTCGGTGCGGCCGGAACCGTTCGGTGCGCTCCTCTACCACTTCGGGACCCGCAGACTGACGTTCCTCAAGGACCGCAGACTGCTCGCCGTCGTCGAATCCCTCGCGGACGCTCCCACGGCCCGCGACGCCTGCCTGGCGGCCGGCGTCGAAGAGGCCGAACTGCCGCGCTACGGCAAGGCGTTGGCCGCACTCGCCACGTCGCAGATGCTCGTCGGAAGGACCCCATGACCGCCACAGCCGGCACCACACGGCTGGTCGACCTCTTCGAGTCCGGACTCGACGCGCCGATCTGCCTCACCTGGGAACTGACCTACGCCTGCAACCTGGCCTGCACCCACTGCCTCTCCAGCTCCGGCCGCCGCGACCCGCGCGAGCTGAGCACCGCCGAAGCCAAGGCGGTCATCGACGAGTTGGAGGCCATGCAGGTCTTCTACGTCAACATCGGCGGCGGAGAACCCACCGTCCGCGCCGACTTCTGGGAACTCCTCGACTACGCCACCGCCCACCACATCGGCGTGAAGTTCTCCACCAACGGCGTCCGCATCACGCCCGAGGCGGCTCGCCGGCTCGCCGCCAACGACTACGTGGACGTCCAGATCTCCCTCGACGGCGCGACCGCCGACGTCAACGACGCCGTACGCGGCTCCGGTTCGTACGCGACGGCGCTGCGGGCGATGGAGAACCTCGCCGCCGCCGGCATGCGCACCTTCAAGCTCTCCGTGGTCTGCACCCGCCACAACATCCCCCAACTGGACGAGTTCAAGGCTCTCGCCGACCGCTACGGCGCCCAGCTCCGTCTGACCCGGCTGCGCCCCTCCGGCCGCGGAGCCGACGTCTGGGACGACCTCCACCCGACCGCGGCACAGCAACGCGAGCTGTACGACTGGCTGTTGGCCCACGGCGACAACGTCCTGACCGGAGACTCCTTCTTCCACCTCTCCGCCTACGGTGAGCCGCTCCCCGGCCTCAACCTGTGCGGTGCCGGACGGGTCGTCTGCCTGATCGACCCGGTCGGCGACGTCTACGCCTGCCCCTTCGCCATCCACGACGAGTTCCTCGCCGGCACCGTCCGCGCACCCGGCGGCTTCACCGAGGTGTGGCGCGGCTCGGAACTGTTCGCGCGACTGCGCACCCCGCAGCACGGCGGAGCCTGCGCGTCCTGCGCGTTCTACGACACCTGCAAGGGTGGCTGCATGGCCGCCAAGTTCTTCACCGGACTGCCCTTGGACGGCCCCGACCCCGAGTGCGTGCAGGGGTACGGCGAACAGCAGCTCGCCAAGCGTGCCAAGGGCGGTGCGGACCTCCCCAAGCCGTCCGGCGACCACTCCCGGCGACGGCCCGTGGACCTCGTCCTCACCCGGCGCCAGGGCCTGGAACGGCCCCCGGTCGGCGACTGCGCCGAGGACCCCCTGGCCGGCCTGCGCTTCGGCCGGCCGTAGCCGACGAACAGCTCAATCGAAGGGACGCGGCACATGGGCAGGAACCCCTGGTTCGAGACGGTCGCCGAAGCGCGGCGCCGGGCGAGGAAGCGCCTGCCGAGCACGGTGTACCGAGCGCTCGTCGCGGGCTCGGAGCGCGGCCGTACGATCGACGACAACACGGCGGCGTTCGCCCGACTTGGCTTCGCACCCAGGGTCGTTGGCCATCACGCGGAACGCGACCTGTCCACGACCGTGCTCGGAGTACCCACCTCCCTCCCCGTGCTCATCTCGCCGACCGGTGTGCAGGCCGTGGACCCCGAGGGCGAGGTGGCCGTCGCCCGGGCGGCGGCGAGCAGGGGCGTCGTCATGGGCCTGAGTTCCTTTGCCAGTAAGCCGGTTGAGGAAGTCGCCGCCGCCCAGCCGGACTTCTTCTACCAGCTGTACTGGAGCGGCACGCGGGCGACGATGACGCAGCGCATGGACCGGGCCAGGGCGGCCGGCGCCAAAGCCCTCATCGTCACCCTCGACTGGTCCTTCTCCCACGGGCGGGACTGGGGAAGCCCGGCCATCCCCGACAAGCTCGACCTGAAGACCATGCTGCGGTTCGCGCCCGATGTGCTGCCCCACCCCGGCTGGCTGCTCAGGTTCGCCAAGTCCCGTAGCCTGCCCGATCTTTCGGTCCCCAACCTGCGGCCCCCGGGCGGCGAGGCCCCCACCTTCTTCGGCGCCTACGGCGAGTGGATGCAGACCACACCCCCGACCTGGGAGGACGTGGCGTGGCTCCGCAAGGAGTGGGGCGGACCCTTCCTGCTCAAGGGAGTCACCCGCGTCGACGACGCCAAGCGGGCCGTCGACGCCGGAGTGACCGCGCTGTCCGTCTCCAACCACGGCGGCAACAACCTCGACACCACCCCCGCCACCATCCGCGTACTTCCTGCGATAGCGGACGCGGTCGGCGCGCAGATCGAAGTGCTTCTCGACGGCGGTGTGCGGCGGGGCGGAGACGTGGCCAAGGCCCTCGCGCTGGGTGCCCGCGCCGTCCTGATCGGCCGCGCCTATCTGTGGGGCCTGGCGGCGAACGGACAGGCCGGCGTCGAGAACGTCCTGGACATCCTCCGCAGTGGTCTCGACTCGGCGGTGTTGGGCCTAGGGCACTCCTCCGTCCACGAGTTGACCCCCGACGACCTGGTCGTACCCCCGGGCTTCCCCCTCGTCCTGGGCCGCGACGCCCCGGCCGCCTGAGCATGGCCGGGGCCCCGGCGACCGAACTCGCCCACACCGCCTGGCCGTTCGTGCCGTCCGACGTGCTGGTCCTGCTGCCCATCGGGTCCACCGAACAGCACGGCCCGCACCTGCCGCTCGACACGGACAGCGTCATCGCCGAGGCCGTCGCGCAACGAGCGGCAACTGCCCTCCCCGCGGCGCTCGTTGCACCGACACTTCCCTACGGCGCGAGCGGCGAGCACGCGGGTTTCCCCGGCACCGTCTCGATCGGCCACGAAGCACTGTGTGCCGTGCTGGTGGAGGCGGTGCGCTCGCTGGCGCTGTGGGCCGGACGGATCGTCCTGGTCAACGGCCACGGCGGCAACACCGCCACCCTCGACACCGCCCTCCCCCTGCTGCGCACCGAAGGCCATGACGTGGCCTGGACCGGCTGCGCCGTCCCCGGAGGTGACGCGCACGCCGGGCGTACCGAGACCTCGGTGATGCTCCATCTCGCCCCGGATCAGGTGCGGTTGGACATGGCGGTCGCCGGTGACACCCGGCCGCTGACCGCCCTCCTCCCGGAACTCATGGCCCACGGGGTCCGCGCGGTCTCACCCTCCGGCGTCCTCGGCGACCCGACCGGCGCCTCGGCGGCGGAGGGACGCGGCGCGATCGACACGATGGCGTCGGCCGCCGTCCGCCGGATCACCGCCTGGACCGTGGACGACCGGGGCCGGCTCACCGAGCCGGAACACCCGCCCACGTCACGGGAGTCGGACCACCAGGCCGTACGGCCATGACGCTGCCCGTCGGCTTCCTGGTCGAACTCGACCGCCACACCCGGATCGTCGACGACGGCCGGGCCCTCGTCGGCGGCTTCCCGACCCGGCTGATACGACTGACCCCGCGGGCCCAACAGCACCTCACCGGGCGGACGTTGCGGGTACGGGACGCGGCGAGCTCGCTTCTCGCGGACCGGCTGCTGGACCTCGGCATGGCCCATCCCGTCGTCGCCTCGCTGCCCCCGCCCACCGACCCCCGCTGCACGGTCGTCGTGCCGGTCCGTGACCGGCCACGTCAACTCGCCCGCCTGCTCGGCAGTGTTGGCGGGAACCACCCCGTGATCGTGGTCGACGACGCGTCCAGCGATCCGAAGGCCGTCGCCGCCGTCACAGCGGAACACGGAGCCACGCTGGTCGCCCTGACCACGAACCTCGGACCGGCCGGCGCCCGCAACGCCGGACTCCGGCTCGTCACGACCCCCTTCGTGGTGTTCGCAGACTCCGACATCGTGCTCGCCCCCGACACCGTGCCCATCCTCCTCCGGCACTTCGCCGACCCGGCCGTCGCCATGGCCGTACCCCGCATCACCGGGCTGCCCTCACCTGCTCCGACCTGGATCGAACGGTACGAGAACGCCCGCTCCTCCCTGGACCTGGGCGCCCACCCGGCCGGAGTGCGGCCCGGGAGTCCAGTCTCGTGGGCCTCCACGGCATGTGTCGTAGCGCGCGTGGATAGCCTGGCCGACGGCTTCGACGAACGGATGCGAGTCGGCGAGGACGTCGACCTGTGCTGGCGGCTGATCGAACAGGGCCGGCGGCTGCGCTACGAGCCGACCGCCGAAGCGGCACACGAACACCGGGCGCGGCTCGACGACTGGCTGCTGCGCAAGGCCGTCTACGGCACCGGTGCGCAGCCCCTCGCCGAACGCCACCCGCGGTTCATCGCCCCGGCCGTGTTCGCCCCCTGGAGCGCGGCACTGCTCACCGCGCTGCTCGCCCAGCGCAGGTGGTCGGTGCCCGTCGCGGGTGCCGTCCTCGTGGGCGTCACCCTGAGGATCCGCCACAAGGTCGACGGCATCCAGCACCCTCACCAGCTGGCCGTGCGGCTGACGGCCAACGGAGCCTTGGCCGCTCTGGCCCAGGCCTCGGCCCTGTTCAACCGGCACTGGTGGCCCCTCACGGTCGTGGGCTGCGTGGCGTCCCGCCGGGTGCGCAGGGCGGCGGCGGTGGCGGCGCTGGCCGACATCGCCCTTGAGTACCGGCGTGACCGGGCCCCTCTCGACCCGGTCCGCTACGGCGTCGCGCGCCGCCTCGACGACCTCGCCTACGGCGCCGGCGTGTGGCTGTCCGCGCTCAAGGGCCGCTCCACCGCGGCCCTGCGGCCTCGCATCACACTGACACCATCCCGACGCGCGTGTGCGGCCCTTGCGAGGTATCACTCAGCAGGAGGTGTGCGGCGTGACGCATGAGGTGGTCAACCGTGTCGAGGATCTCGGGTCCGAACCGGCCGCACTCGCCGCTACGGGCAGGACTCCCCGAACTTCACCGCGGAGAACTCCACCGGCTGCCCGCTCAGCTTCGTCCCGGCGGGCGGCTTCTCCGCGCACACCTGCCAGTTCGACTCCAGGAGTACGTAACGCCCTTTACCGGAGGCGTCCTTGACCGTGATCGACGTACTGGAGCGGAGCGCGTCGCGGGCGGCGTTCACCGACTTTCCCTTGAAGTCCGGCATCGTTCCGCCGGCCGTGGTGGGCGCGGACTGGTCCTTCGCCGGGCAGGTCTCGTCCAACTTCACGGCGCCGAAGTCGAGTTGGGTTTCGGTGGACGTGGTCGTACCGGCCTTCACGTTCTGGGAGCAGACCTTCCAGTCCCGGTCGAGGATCTGGTGGCGGTCCCGGCCGAGCGAGTCGTGGGACTTGAGGGTGTAGAAGCCCTGCTTCTGGGCTGCGTCCTGCGCGGACTGAAGACCCATGCCGATGAAGTGGGGGACGGTCTTGGTCGTGCCGCCGGTCTTGGCGTTGTCGCTCGTGTTGGTGGCGGTTGCGGTTGAACTACCGGCTGCACCAGTGGTGTTGCGGCAGGCGGTGCCGAGGCCGCCGATGACGAGAATGCCTACGGTGACCCCACTGACTACCTTCCAGTCGCGCTTCTTCCTCGGCGGTGATCCGGCGGCCCATGACGGCTGACCTGGTGGCGTAAATACGGAGTTGGACACGGTACGCCCCTGATGTGTGGATGAAGGGACACTGTGTCAGACGCGGAGGCCCGGCCGCACGCTGCGTGACGAACCGTCACAGGTTTCCGGACGCTGTCCGGCGACGGCGGACCGGGCGGATGGACGCCGTTCTCGACGCACTGCGTTCGGAAGAGCCCGAACTGCCTTGTGTCGATGAGGAGATACGTCGCTTGATCGCCCTGGCCCGCGAGGTCCACCGCGCCGCCGAAGTCATGCGGCGGATGGCCGACAACGCTCGCGCCGGGGACGTCACCCGCAAAGCCGAGACCATGGCCCTTGCCGCGGAACGGGAGCGAATCCTCTACCAGGAATTGAGGGCCTTCGGGCTCGCCGCCCGTGGTGTCATCGGCAACGCCGCCTGATCCTGGGTTACTTGAGGTGCCGGCCCAGGAAGTCGACGATGTGGCCCATCGTCTCCTGGGTGGACCAGGGCAGGGAGGCGGAGGTGTCGCCGGTGAAGGACAGGTCTCCGTGGCCTGCGCCGGTGAGGACGTAGCGGGTGCTGTCGATTCCCTTGGCGCGCAGTGCCGTGTGGAGGTTCAGGGTTTCGCTGGGTGAGACCAGGTTGTCGGCGCTGCCGTGGAACAGGATGAACGGTGCGGTCTTGGACGTGATGTGCGTGCCCGGGTCGGCGGCGGCCACCTCGCCGGTGCGGTTCGCGACCGACTTCTTGGTGCCGGGGCCGTAGACCCACTGGGCGGCGCTGTTGCCCGCCGCGTAGTTGGCCTTCTGGGCCGCCGTGTCGTAGTCGGCCGCGAGCTCGGAGAGGTCGGCCGGGCCGAACTCGTCGACCACGCCCTGCACTTCGCTGCTCCGGCCCAGGTTGTCACCGACGTCGAAGGACTTCTCCCCGTTGGTGGCGCCGGTCATCGCCGCAAGGTAGCCGCCCGCGGACTGGCCCCATACGGCGACCTGGCCGGCGTCGATGGAGTACTTGTCCGCGTTGGCGCGGAGGTACCGGACCGCGGACTTCACATCGGCGACGGCGTCCTTGTACGTGGCGCCGTCCTTGGTGGTGCGGTACTGGACGCTGGCCACGACGTAACCCTGGTCGGCCACATAGGTGCGCTGATCCAGGTTGGCGGTACGGTCCGCCATGACGAAGCCTCCGCCGGTCAGGTAGATGACCAGCGGCTTCTTGCCCGATGTGGACGTGGGCACCTGGATGTCCAGCTTCAGGTCACTCTTCTTGCCGTCGGTGGTGGGCGACGAGTACGTGATGTCGTGCGTGGTGGTGATCCCGGAGGTGGCGCACCGGATCTGCGCACCGGTGGGGTCGATCACGGTGCTGGTGCTGGTGTCCGACTTCTTGATGGTCTTGGCGATGGGGATGCCTCCCGCGTTGCCCGACGGCATTCCGGTGGGCTTCCCTGCGGGCGTTCCGGCACCGGCACCGGCGCCGGATGTGGTCGCGCCCGTGGGGCAGGCGGCCGTCCTGGCGCTGGGGCTGGACGTACTCCCGGCCGAGCTGCTGCCGCCCGAGGAACAGGCGACCAGGGCCAGCCCCGCGGTGATGGTGACCGTGACGGCGGCGCCGCCCCTCCGCCGGCGTGCCCGGGCCTTCCCCTGTGGTGCTGCGTTCTCTCCGTGCATGTCCATGTCTCCTTCTCCCGCTGACACGAGGTGCTAAACGGAGATCGAATCTCCGGTTCAGCTCCGCCACCGTAACATCAAACGGAGATGTTTTCTCCGTTTAGGTGCCGGTGCGGATCGCGCCAGGGTCGAACCTGATCAGGAGGTGCCCAGCTCGCGCCGGTACGATGAGCGGGACGATTCGGCATCATCCGGAAGGCGTGACGACTGGTATGGCGGAGCTCGCTGAACCCGGCCGACCGCCCTTGCGGCGCGATGCCGAGCTGAACCGCCGCCGCCTGATGACCGCCGCCCGCGAGGTGTTCCGCGACCGGGGTCTGGCCGCGACCCTCGACGACGTCGCCCGCCACGCGGGGCTCGGTGTGGGGACGGCCTACCGGCACTTCTCCAACAAGGAAGAACTGGTCGACGCGGTCTTCGAGGACATGATCGACCAGGTCGAGGCGTCCGCCCGGGAGGCCGCCGCCGATCCAGACCCGTGGCGCGGGCTGGCGTCCAGCCTGGAGAAGGTGTGTGAACTCCAGGCGCACGACCGGGGGTTGCGCGAGGTCATGCTCGGCACCGGCAAGGCCGCTCAGCGGCATGCCCTGGTCGGCCGGCGGATCAAGCCCCTGGTCGATCCGCTGGTCGCGCGCGCCAAGGAGCAGGGGGCGCTGCGCCCGGACGTGGATCAGCTGGATCTCCCGATGATCCAGCTGATGGTGGCCGCGGTCACCGACCACACTGGAGAGCCCGAGCTGTGGCGGCGCTACCTGCGCCTGCTGCTGGACGGCATGCGCACCCAGCCGGACGGGACGGAACCGCTGCCCCCGGCCCCCGTGTTCCGCCGCATCGGAGTGGCCGCGGATCCCGCAGGGGAGAAGCCGCCCCGTCCCTGAGTCCGGTCGGCACGAACCCTTCCCGAGACGCTAGACCGAGAGCGCGAACCCGCCCGTCACCCGCAACGTCTCACCCGTGACGAACGAGGCCTTCGACGAGACCAGATACAGCAGCGCCTCGACGATGTCCCGTTCCTCGCCCTCCCGTTGGAGGATCTGCTCGCCCAGAACCCGCTTCGCCTCGGCCTCGGACAGTTCGGCGCGGACCGTGTCGGTGAAGATCAGGCCCGGGGCGATCGCGTTGACGCGGATGCCGTCGGCGGCGAACTCGCGAGCGAAGGACACGGTCAGTCCGCGTACGGCGAGTTTGGAGACGCCGTAGATGCTGCGGTTCGCGTAGGCCGCCGACGAGGAGATGTTGACGATGGCGGCACCGGCGCGCCCCCGCATGGCCCGCTGTGCCGCGAGGGAGCAGATGATGACGCCCATGACGTTCACGTCGAGCACGCGGCGCACGTTGGCGAGGCCGAGTTCGGTGAACGGTCGGTTGTAAGCGGCGTGCAGGCCCGCGTTGTTGACGAGGATGTCGAGGCCGCCGTGCCGCTCGGTGACCTCGGCGACGACCGCCTCGACCGCGCCCTCGTCGGCGACGTCACACGCCACCCCCGTCACGCTGCCGCCGGCGGCGGTGAGGTCGGCGGCTGCGGCCCGCGCCGCGTCCCCGTCGATGTCCGCGAGCACGACGTGCGTACCCCGCGCCGACAGAGCCGCGCCGAACGCCTTGCCGAACCCGCGCCCGCCCCCGGTGATGAACGCGACCTTGCCGTGGTGCTCGTCCTGTTCCGGCATTACGGATGCTCCCGTCGTCGTCCTCGTTCCAACCAGCGCCCCACACCGGTCACTTGGGCCCGAAGCGCTGTCCCGCGTCGAGCCGCAGGCACTGGCCGTTCAGCATCGGGTTGTCGACGATGGCGAGCGCGAGCTTCGCGTACTCCTCGGGGCGGCCCAGGCGTTTGGGGAACGCCGCGTCCCTGACCAGGACCGCCCGTGCCTCGTCGGGGATCTTCTCGACGGCGCCCGTGTCGAAGAGGCTGGGCGCGATGGCCAGGACACGGATGCCGAGTGAGCCGAGATCGCGCGCCATGGTGAGACACATCCCGGCGATGGCGGCCTTGGCAGCCCCGTAGGCGACTTGGCCGACCTGCCCCTCGAAGGCGGCGATCGACGACGTGTTGATGATGACGCCGCGCTCGCCGTCCGGGTCCTCGGGCTCGTTGCGGCTCATGTGCGCGGCGGCGAGCCGGCTGACGTTGAAGGTCGCGACGGTGTTGAGGTCGAGGACCCGGCGGAAGGTGTCGAGGTCGTGCGGCCCGCTCCTGCCGAGCGTCCGCTTCGCCGTACCGCCGCCCGCGGTCGTGATCGAGACGTGCAGCCCGCCGAGCGATTCGACGGCGGTGGCCAGCGCGCTCTCCGTCGCCTCGAAGTCGGTGACGTCGACCGGCTGGAAACGCCCGCCCAACGCCGCCGCGACCTCGGCACCGGCCGACGCCGGACGATCGAGTACGACGACGTCGGCGCCGCGCGCCGCGAGCGACTCGGCGCAGGCGCGCCCCATTCCGGAGGCACCGCCGAACACCACGGCCTTCTTGCCCTTGATCTCCATCGGTCGATTCCCTTTCGCTCGGCTCAGGCGGACGCGGAAGAGCGCTGGAGGAGGGTGCAGAGCCGGTCGCGGTGGACGGCCGTGTCCCCGTGGAGCACCCGGTCGGCCCTGGCCCGGCGCAGATAGAGGTGGAGGTCGTGCTCCCAGGTGAAGCCGATGCCGCCGTGCAACTGCAGTGCCCTGGCGGCGACTTCACCGCTGCCGGCCGTGGCGTAGGAGGCGGCGGCACAGGCCGCGCGGGCGGCGTCGTCGGTGCCGGCATCGGCGGCCATCGCCGCGTAGTACGTCGCGGCACGGGTGCCGTGCACGAGCAGTGCCATGTCGGCGCAGGCGTGCTTGACGGCCTGGAAGCTTCCGATCGGCCGCCCGAACTGCACCCGGCTGCCGGTGTGTTCGACGGTCAGGTCCAGCATCCGCCCCATCACGCCGAGCGCGTCCGCACACCGCAGGACGGACGCCTCGTCGAGCAGGGCCTGGATGTCGGCCGGCCCGCCGTCGAGACGGGCGCCGAGCGGGACGCGTACGGCGTCGAGCCGAACCTCGTGGAACGCGCGGGTGGGATCCAGCACGCGCTGACGCCGGACCGTGACACCGGGGGCCGTGCGGTCGACGAGGAAGGACGCCGGCTCGCCCTCGTGGCGCGCGGTGACCAGCAGCCAGCGGGCGCCGCCGGCATCCTGCACCACGGTCTTGACGCCGTCCAGGACGGCCCGGTCCCCGTCCGTACGGGCGGTCGCGCGGACCCCGTCGAGGGTCCAGGGCGCGTGCGGCTCGGCGAAGGCCCAGGTGGCCCAGCCCGCTCCGGCGGCGAGCGCGGGCAGCACCTCGTCGCGCAGTCGCCCGGAACCTCCGTAGGCGATCGCCCGGCCGACGACCGCCGTCGGCAGGAACGGGCCCCGGCCGAGCGCGCGCCCGATCTCCTCGGCGACCAGGGCGAGTTCGACCAGTCCCTGGCCGGACCCGCCGTACTCCTCGGGCAGGGCCAGACCGGGCCAGCCGAGGTCGGACGTTAGCCGCCAGAGTTCGGGGTCGACGTCCTCGGAGCGGTCCATCGACGCTCGTACGAGGGCGATCGGGGCCCGGTCGGACAGCAGGTCGCGCGAGGCCTCACGCAGCATGGCCTGCTCCTCGCTGAGCTCGAAGTTCACCAGCCACCACCCGTTCCACGGCAGATCGACAGCAGATCCACGGCATGAAGAAGGTATCCTCTTTTAGGTGACTGGTCGAGATCCTGGGGCGCTTTTTCGCGTTCTTCCGCGCCATGCGTCGAGTTAAGTATCATCAATTACATGACTGATGCCGTTCTGCTCGCCGCCTGCCGCACCGCGATCGGTACCGCCCGGAGAGGAACGCTGCGGGACACCAGCGCCTTCGACCTCGCCACCGTCGTCGTACGCGAGGCGGTGCGACGCGCCGGGCTGCCGCCCGGCCTGATCGACGACGTCGTCCTCGGCGAGACCCTGGCCGGAGGCGGGGACATCGCCCGCTACGCGGCACTCGAAGCCGGACTGACCCATGTTCCCGGCCTGGCACACAACCGGCACTGCGCCTCGGGACTGTCGAGCGTGGCGACCGCCGCCGCGGGCGTACGCGCCGGAATGGACCGCGCGGTCGTCGCGGGCGGAACGCAGTCCTCCTCGACCGCGCCGGTGGCCCGGCGCCGGATTCCGGGCACCGACGACTGGCAGGACCCCTGGATGTCGCCCTCGCACGTGCCGACCCGTGAGGCGCCCAACGACGACATGGCCACCCTCGTCGGCTGGAACGCGGCCCGGCTGACCGGCATCTCCCGTCAGGAGATGGACAGTTGGGCGCTGCGTTCGCACCGGCGGGCCGTGCGGGCGATCGACGGGGGACGGTTCGCCGACGAGATCGTCCCGGTCGAGGTCATCGGGAGGGACGGGACCAAATCCGTGTTCGACACCGACGAACACCCTCGGCGCGACACCAGCATCGAGAAGCTCGCGGCGCTGAAGGTGCTGCACCCCGAGATCGACGGCTACTCCATCACGGCGGGCAACTCCAGCGGGGTGAACGACGGTTCGGCCGCGGTCGTCGTCGCCTCCGCCGAGGTCGCCGCCGAGCACGGGCTCGCGCCGCTCGCCACCGTACGGTCGTGGGCGAGCGTCGGCGTCGATCCCGTCGAGACGGGACTGGCCCCGATCGCCGCCATCCGCAAGGCACTTGACCGCGCCGGGCTGCGGATCGAGGACGTCGACCTGTTCGAGGTCAACGAGGCGTTCGCCGCCGTGGCCGTCGCCACCGCCCGCGAACTGGACCTCGACCCGGAGCGGGTCAATCCCTTCGGCAGTGGATGCAGCCTCGGACACCCGATCGCCGCCACCGGCGCGCGCATGGTCGTCACGCTCGCGCACGAGCTGCGGCGGCGCGGGGGAGGGACGGCGGTCGCGGCCATGTGCGCGGGTGGCGGCATGGGATCGGCGATGGTGCTCAGCGTGTGACGAGCGGCCGCCGGGCGACACACCGCTCAGCGTGCCGCCCAGCTCACCGTCTTCGTCTGCAGATACTCGTCGAGCCCGAACTCGCCCCACTCGCGGCCGAGTCCGCTCTGCTTGTAACCCCCGAAGGCGGCCCGGGGGCTCACCCCGGGGCTGCCGCCGTTGATCGTGACACCGCCGGTCCGCAGCCGGGTCGCCATGTCGTACGCGGCCACCGTGTCCGCGCTCCAGACGGCACCGCCCAGACCGTACGGACTGTCGTTGGCGATGTGCACCGCCTCCTCGTCGGTGCGGAACGGGATGACGACGCCGACCGGTCCGAAGAACTCCGTCCGGGCGACGGCCATCGCGTTGTCCACGCCGACGAAGAGCGTGGGTTCCAGGAAGTAGCCCTGGTCGAGACCGGCCGGGCGCCCGCCGCCGCGGACGATACGGGCGCCCTCCTCCTCGCCGACCTGGATCAGCTTCTCGACCTTGTCCCGCTGGGCCGCGCTGATCAGCGGACCCATCGTGGTGGCCGGATCGGCGGGATCGCCGACCCTGACATCGGCCAGGGCCGCGTTCAACCGGTCGACCAACTCGTCGTGGACCGACTCGTGCACCAGCGTGCGCGTCAGCAGCGAACAGCCCTGTCCCGCATGGGTGGTCATGCCCGCCAGCGCGGAGCGGACGGCACCGTCCAGATCGCCGTCGGCGCGGACGATGTTGGCGGACTTGCCGCCGAGTTCCAGGACGACCTTCTTCATGGAGGCGGCGGCCTGCGCGTACACCATGCGGCCCACCGTGTCCGAGCCCGTGAAGCTGACGAGGTCCACCATCGGGTGGGTGGTCAGCTCCCGGCCGGCCTCGACGTCGCCGGTCACGATGTTCAGCACACCCGGCGGCAGCCCGGCCGCGTCGGCGAAGTCGCCGAGCAGCAGCGAGCCGAGCGGCGTCTGTGGCGCCGGTTTCAGTACGACGGTGCAGCCCGCGGCGAGCGCGGGGATCACCTTCATCATGCTGAGGAAGAAGGGGAAGTTGTACGCCGGGATCAGCGCGCACACCCCGAACGCCTCGCGTCGCAGCACCCCTTGGAAGATGCCGAGGCCCGGCGCGATCGTAGGATCCATCGGACGCTCCCACGCGAAGGCCGGGATCACCCGCTCGGCCATGTCCCGCAGATGCGCCACCGGCACCCGGGTCTGCAGACTCTCCGCCAGCGCCCGCACCGAACCCGCCTCGGCCATGTTGACGGCGACGAGTTCGGGCAGCCGCCGCTCCAACTCCTCCGCCATGCGCAGCAGGACCGCGCCCCGCTCGGCGGGCCTCATCCGCGGCCACGGCCCCTCGTCGAAGGCCCGCCGCGCAGCCGCGACCGCCCGCCGCACATCCGCGAGCGAGGAGTCGGGAACCTCGGTGAGGGTCTCCTCCGTCGCCGGATTGCGTACGACGATCCGCGCGTCCGACATTCCGTCGGTGCGCTGTCCGTCGATGTAGAGCCGGGAAGAGAACGAGTACGCCGTCGTCATGTGCCGTCTCCTCATCAGTTCATCAGTGTGTCCCGTGTTGAGTGTACTGAATTGGCGGAGTCGGGTCAGGGGTGCGTCGAGTTTATTGACTAGACCGGTCGGTACAGCTAACTTCGCAGATATCTGGGGGTCGGCCTTCTGGCTGCGGACGACGGAGTTCGAAGAGAGGTACCGCCTGTGTTCAAGGAATTTGTGGTGTCCGGCGATTCGCACATCATCGAGCCGGTCGATCTGTTCAGGACCCGCCTGCCCAAGCAGTTGCGTGAACGCGCGCTGTGGGAGGAGGAGTTCACGCTGGACGAGCCGATCGTGCCGGGTGGGCACACGGAGTTCAAGAAGCTCCACACCATCGGGTTCGACGGGTGGACGATCTCGAAGTATCGCCAGACGGGCGGGGAGACTCCGGACGGTGATCCGGAGCACATCCTCCGGGACATGGACTTCGACGGCGTCGACGCGTCGGTGATGTTCCCGAATCTGTCGCTGTTCGTGCTGTTCACGGACGACCACGAGCTGTCGATGGCGCATGCGCGGGTGTGGAACGACTACCTCGTCGAGCGCTACCTGCCCTACAAGGAGCGGCTGCGTCCCACCGCGGCGATCCCGATCACGGATGTTCCGGCGGCGGTGGCGGAGATCGAGCGGATCGCACGGCTGGGACTGGGGGCGATCCTGCTGCCTGAGATCCCACCACTGCCCTACTACGCGCGGGAGTACGACCCGGTCTGGGCCGCGGCCCAGGCGCACGGCCTGCCGGTGTTCATCCACGTCGCCACGGGTGGCGTGAAGGTGAAGGAGCAGGTGTCCGGGACGGCGCAGACGGTGCGGGGTCTGATGACGTCGATGAACATGGGCAAGGGGAACCTGACCGACGACATGGTGGCCGGGCGGACGATGGGGTTCGCGGCCGGTGCCGGGGTGGCGGGTCCGCAGGGCATCATCGCGAGCCTGGTCGGCGGCGGTGTGTGTGAGCGCTTCCCGGATCTGCATTTCAACCTGATCGAGTACACGGCCGGCTGGCTGGTCTCCTTCATGGGGTACATGGACAAGGCGTGGAAGACGGGTACGGGTCAGGATCCGGACTGGTGGCTGGGCTTCTGGGACGACAACCGTCCGGCGACCGAACAGCCTTCCATGGGGCGGCTGTTCGCGATCAACGACAAGTGGCCCTACCCGCTCAAGCCGACCGAGTACGTCCGTCGGCAGATCCACGTGCAGTTCGCGGACGACCCCACGGCCGTCAAGGCACGCCACATCACCGGCCTGTCGACGGTGATGTGGGGCAATGACTATCCGCATGCGGAGGGCACCTTCCGCAGCAGTGCGGAGTGCGTCGCGGAGAACTTCGAGGGGGTGAACGACGAGGACCGTGCGGCCATCCTGGGCGGCACCCTGGCCGACGTCGTGCACTTCGACAAGAGCCGGAAACTCGCCCCGGTCACCGAGAACGCCTGACCGGCGAAACGGCGTTTCAGGGTACTGAAATGCGATGGCAGCGGCGGGTGGCCCGAGGGTGCCGCCCGCCGCTTCTCTCACGGCTCGGGCAGCTCGTCGATCAGGGCGAGGCTCGCGCGGGCGTACCCGGCCCGGCGCCGCCGGCTCACCAGGAAACTCGGCGGAGCGAAATAGCCGACGTCACGGGGCAGCGAACCGGCGCGACGGGCGAGCATCTCCTTCGCGTCGGCCGTCGTCCCGCACACGGCGATCCCGGTCAGCATCTCGTCGGTGACGGCGGCGGCCATCGCGTCGGTGTCACCGGCCCGGAACGCCTTGCGCAGCTGCGCCACCGGGCCCTCCCAGCCGTGGTGGGCCACGAACGGGTCGTACGTCTTCACCGTCAGATAGAAGGCGATCATGCGCCGGGCGTCGGCCACGGCGCGTTCGGGGGCGGTGTCGTCGACCGCCGTGATGACCCAGCCGTGTTCCAGCGGCGGGTCGGCGCGGCCCGCGGCGACCGTGCCGCGCTCCACCGACGGGCGTACGACGTCGTTCCACCAGGAGCCGGTGAACAGCCCGTGCCCGATGACGCCGTCGGCGACCCGGCCCGCCGTGGCGGCCATGCGGGTGTTGAACGCGGCGAGCAGGACGGGGATGTCGAGCCGGCCGAGCACGGGTGCGCGGACGTCGGCGTCGATCGAGTAGAACTCGCCGGAGTAGTGGACCTGCTCACCGTTTTCCGCGTGCAGCCAGGCGCGGACCGCGCCGACGGTCTCCGCGATCCGGTCCACCGGGCGGTCGGCGGGCACGTCGAGCCAGTCGCGGTTGATGCGGAAGGCGGCGCTGCCCAGACCGAGGAAGAGCCGCCCCGGCGCCTGGGCGTGCAGCTGGCGCAGCGCGGTGGCGTGCGCGTACGGGGTGCGGGCGAAGGCGTACGCGATGGCGGGCCCCGCCAGGGCGCGCTCGGAGTTCGCGACGATCTCGGCGAGGGTGAGGTAGGCGTCGTGGTCGACGAACTCGCCGGCGCAGAAGGCGCCCGCACCGGCCTCCTCGGCCTCACGTGCCACCTCGCGGCCCGGCCAGGGCATGCCAAAGCGCATCGGAGCCAGCCCTCCATGGAACGTCATAATAAAGGATACTGTTTTATGGAGCGTAGGGGAGTGTCAGCGCAGTGTCCACCGTCCGCGGGGCACCGCGGCGCGGTCCACCTCCGCCTTTCCGATCGGGTTTCCGATCTGGGTGTACGACAGTCCGGTGCGCAGCGCCTGGGTGCGGGTCGCGTCCAGGGACTCCCAGATCGCGCGGACCGTGCCCTGGATCGCGGCCGGCGGTTTGGCGGCGATGACCCGTGCGATCTCGTCCGCCCGGTCCCAGAGCTGTTCGCCCGGCAACACCTCGCTGACCAGCCCGATCTGGAGAGCGCGCGCGGCCGACAGGCGTTCGTCCAGACCGAGCAGCGCGATGCGCAGGGCCTCGCCGAGCGGGATGCGGCGGGCCAGCCCGATCGGTTCCAGGGCCGCGGTGAGTCCGTAGCTGACGTGCGGATCGAAGAAGGTGGCGTCCTGCGAACAGATCAGGATGTCGGCCTCGTTGAGCCAGTAGAACGCGCCGCCGGCGGCCATCCCGTGCACCGCGCAGACCAGGGGTTTCCACACCTGGTTCAGCTTCGGCGACAGGAACTCCCCGGGGTCGGTCTGCGACCACGCGTTGGGATGCCGGTCGATGCCCTCCTTCACGTCCATGCCGGTGCTGAACGCGCGCTCGCCCGATCCGCGCAACACGACGACGTGCACGTCGTCGTCGGTCTTCACCCTGCCCCAGAGCGCGGAGAAGTCCTCCAGCATCCGCTGGTTGAAGCTGTTCATGGCCTGCGGCCGGTTCAGCGTGACCGTGGCGACATGGTCGGTCACCTCGAACAGGACGGTCTTGAGATCCATCCGGCGACTCCGTTCGTCAGCTCGGTATGTCGGCTCGGTTCGTCATCTCGACGCGATCGAGGTAAGTAGTATACTTTTTTCTGGTCTTCGGGCGCCCGGAACGGAACAAGATCCGCGGAGGAAGCTGCGATGAGGCCACGAGTGGGACAGATGCTCGCCAGTACGGTGGACACGACGGCGGTGATCGTCGTGCGCTGCCCTGACAGCGAGCTGGACATCACCTGCGGCGGTGCCGCGATGATCGAGGGAACCGCGCAGGGGGCCGTCACCGGCACGGCCGACCCGGACCTGATGGGCGGTTCGCTGCTCGGCAAGCGCTATGCCGACGAGGACCTGGGCCTCGAACTGCTCTGCACGAAACAGGGGCAGGGCACGCTCGCGGTCAACGGCGTGGCCCTGCCGGTGAAGAGCGCCAAGCCGCTCCCGGCCTCGGACTGACAAACGGGAAGACTGAGAAACGGGAAGCGGGAAGTGCGCCGATGAACGTCTCGATGATCCTGGACATGGCCGCCGAGGGCTTCGGCGACCGGGTCGTGATCGGCCGCGCACAGGACGGCCTCACTCCCGTACGGCTGCGCGAACTGGCCGCCGGCGGGGCCCGGTCGGTCCGCGCGGCCGATGCCGACGCGATCGTGTACCTGGCGACGAACGGCCCCGCCTTCGCCGTCGCTCAGTTCGCCGCCGCCCACGCCGGCGTTCCACTGATCCCGGTCAACTACCGCCTGGGCGAAGAGCAGTTGGACGCCCTCCTCGCGAACCACCCGCGCGCTCTGGCCATCGCCGCTCCCGACCAGGCCAGGGCACCGCGCAGGGCCGGACTGACGGTCCGCGGCCCGGCCGAGTGGCTCACGGAGGCGGCCGCGAACGTCGATGGCGCCATGGGACCGGCACCATCGCCCGACACCCCCGCCGTACTGATCTACACCAGCGGAACCACCTCGGCCCCGAAGGGCGTGGTCCTGCGTCACCGCAACCTCGTGTCGTACGTGCTCGGCACGGTGGAGTTCGCCGCGGCGGACCCGGCAGAGGCGGCGCTGATGAGTGTGCCGCCGTACCACATAGCCGCCGTCTCCAATGTGCTGACGAACCTCTACGCCGGCCGGCGCACCCTCACCCTCGACCAGTTCAGCCCCGAGGGCTGGCTGGCCCTCGTCAGGGAGCAGCGGATCACGCACGCGATGATCGTGCCGACCATGCTCGCCCGGCTCATGGACACGGCGGGGCTGGACCGTTCGGTGCCCTCCATGCGCTCGCTGGCCTACGGTGGCGCCAGGATGCCGGTGCGTGTGATCGAGACGGCACTGCGCACCTGGCCGCGCGTGGACTTCGTCAACGCCTATGGCCTGACGGAGACTTCGTCCACCGTCTCGGTGCTGGGCCCGGCCGAACACCGGGCGGCCGTCGCGAGCGACGACCCCGCGGTGCGGGCCCGGCTCGGTTCTGCAGGACTGCCGGTGCCGGGGATCGAGATCGAAGTCCGCGACGTGACCGGGGAGTTGCTGGGCGCGGGGGAGACCGGGCAGATCTGGGTGCGTGGCGAGCAGGTCTCGGGGGAGTACGCGGGGCAGGGCTCCGCGGTCGACGAGCGGGGCTTCTTCCACACCCGGGACCGGGGCCGCCTCGACGCGGACGGCTACGTCCACATCGAGGGCAGAGCCGACGACACGATCATCCGCGGCGCGGAGAACATCGCGCCCGCCGAGATAGAGGACGTTCTTCTACGGCACCCGGACGTGCTCGACGCCGTGGTGGTCGGTGTCCCGGACGAGGAGTGGGGTCAGCGCATCGAGGCCGTCGTGGTGGCGCGCGACGGCGCGAAGGCCGACGCCGGCGCGCTGCGCGCGGCCGTACGCGGCACACTGCGCGGATCGAAGACCCCGGACCGCATCACGTACTGGACCGAACTCCCGCGCACGGTGACCGGCAAGCTGGTGCGCCGCGACATCGTGGCTGCACTGACCGCACCCGGGAACGGGACGAAGGGGCAGCCATGAGCGTCGTCACCAACAGCCCCGCGCTGATACGGGAGTTGACGGATCGTACGGCCGCCGTGGTCGGCGGCTGGATCCCCGGCGCCACGGTGGACGGCGTCGAACCGCTCACCGGCGGCACGTCGAGCCTGACGTATGTCGCGGCCCTGGCGGGTGTCCCGGCGGGCTACGAGCGCGTCGTCCTCAAGGTGGCACCGCCCGGCCTGGCCCCGGTCCGCAACCGGGACGTGCTGCGCCAGGCACGGCTCATGGCGGCGCTGGCCGGGCAGCCGGGCGTAAGGGTGCCGAAGGTGCTGTTCTGCGACGCGGGTACGCCCCCGGGGATCCAGCCCTTCGTGGCCATGGAACTGGTGCCGGGGGAGTGCGTCGAGCCGGTGCTGGTGTCGCGCGGCACGCTGCCCCCGGGGGAGGTGCGGGGGCGTGCCCTGGACGCGGCGCGCATGCTGGCCGCCCTGCACCGGGTGGATCCGGCGCGTACGGCGCTCGCGGCGGAGCCGGTGGTGACGCTCGCCGGGGAGATCGACCGTTGGACGCGGGCGTTCGGTACCGTCTCCGACGACCTGCGCACCGGCCATGAGGTGGTCGCGGAGCGGTTGCACGCGACCGTGCCCGCCGCGATGACGCCGGTGTTCACCCATGGCGACTACCGGCTCGGCAACACGTTGTGCGCGGACAGTTCGGTCACGTCGGTCATCGACTGGGAGATCTGGTCGCGCGGCGACCCCCGCGTCGACATGACCTGGCTGACCTTCTTCACCGACGAGGCCCGCCACCCCGCCGCTCTGTCGGACGAGCCCACCGGCATGCCCGGCGGGGCCGAACTGGTCGACGCCTACGAGGAGTCGCGAGGTGAACCGCTTCGGGACCTGCCGTGGTTCGAGGCACTCACCAAGTACAAGGAGTCGGCCGCGACAGCGCTGTTGATCAAGCGGGGCAGAAAGACCGGGCAGTTGAACACCATGCACCGGCGGATGCTGCCCGCGCTGCCCGAACTGCTGGACCAGGCGCTGGAGTTGCTCGGCTAGTACAGCCCGCCGTCCACCCGGATCAGCGCCCCCGTCGTGTAGCTGGACGCGTCGCTCGCCAGATACAGCGCGGTACCGACGATCTCCTCCGGCTGCCCGGGACGTCCGATCGCGCTGCGCGTGGTCTGCCGCTTCTCCTCCGCCCAGGCCTTGGAGACGTCCGTGAGGAACGGCCCGGCCGAGATCGTGTTGACCCGTACGGTCGGGCCGTACTCCAGGGCGAAGACCGTGGTCAGTGCGTTGAGGGCGGCCTTGGCGCCGGCGTACGGCCCGAAGCGTGGCTGGGGCATCAGGGCGCCGGAGGAGGAGACGTTGATGATCGAGCCGCCGCCCGCGTCGGCCATCCGCCGGCCGATCAACGAGGCCAGCCGGAACGGGCCCTTGAAGTTGACGCCGATCACCTTGTCGAAGAGTTCCTCGCTCGTGTCGGCGGAGGAAGGGGCGAGGGGTGACATGCCGGCGTTGTTGACCAGGACGTCGACCTTGCCGAACTCCGCGTAGGCCGCGTCGGTGAGCCGGCCGAGGTCGTCCCAGTGGCCGACGTGGGCGGCGACCGGCAGGGCACGCCGGCCCAGGTCGCGGACCTCGGCCGCCGCCGTCTCGCACGCGTCGAGCTTGCGGCTGGCGATCACGACGTCGGCGCCCGCGCCGGCGAGGGCGCGCACCATCGCGAGACCCAGGCCGCGGCTGCCGCCCGTGACGAGCGCGACCTTGCCGGACAGGTCGAACAGGTCCGCCGGAGCAAGGGACTCGGTGTCACGCCGCGCGCTCATGTGTCCACCCGGCCGGAGAGGCTCTCGTCGTCGAGGATGTGCGCGTACCGCTTGCGGGCGGCCTCCAGCCTGGGCGGGATGTGCTCGCTGGGGAACAGTCCCTCGGCCGGCCGGCGGTTCTTCAGCAGCTGCTTGGCGATCGTGGTGCGGTGGACCTCGGTGGGGCCGTCGGCGAGGGCCAGGTTCGGTGCGGCCATCCACCATTTCGCCAGCGGGAGTTCGTTGGTGGTGCCGAGCGAGCCGTGCAGGTGCAGGGCGCGCTGGATGATGTCGTGCAGCACCTTCGCCGTCTGGACCTTGCACATCGCGATCTGGGTGCGGGCAGCGCCGTGCGGCTGGGTGTCGATGATCCAGGCCGTGTGCAGCACCAGCAGCCGGAACTGCTGCAACTCCACCCAGGAGTCCGCGATGAACTGCTGCACGGCCTGCTTCTCGGCGAGAAGAGTGCCCTGAGTACGGCGGGACAGCGCTCGCTCGCACATCATGTCGAAGGCGCGGGCGCACTTGCCGACGGTGCGCATCGCGTGGTGCACACGGCCCCCGCCCAGCCGGGCCTGGGCGACCTTGAAGCCCTCGCCGGGGCCGCCGAGCATGGCGTCGAGCGGGACCCGCACCCGGTCGTAGCGGATGTAGGCGTGGATGCCCTCGTCGAGGGAGTCGCGTTCGTCCATCGTGCCGACGTTGCGCTTGATCTCGATGCCGGGTGTCTCGGCCGGGACGACGAACATCGACATCCGGGCGTGCGGCGCCGCATCCGGGTCGGTGACGGCCATGACGATGAGGAAGGCCGCGTACCGGGCGTTGGAGGAGAACCACTTCTCCCCCTCGATCACCCACGCGTCCCCCTCGCGCGTGGCCCGGCACACGAACTCCTTGGGATCGGCTCCGGCCTGCGGTTCCGTCATCGAGAAGGTGGAGACGATGTCGCCGTCGAGCAGGGGCTGGAGATAGCGCGCCTTCTGCTCGTCGGTGCCGAACATGGCGAGGATTTCGGCGTTGCCGGTGTCCGGGGCGGCGGTGCCGAAGACCGTCGGGGCCCAGTAGGAGCGGCCGAGGATCTCGTTGAGGTACGCGAGCTTCACCTGGCCGTAGCCCGCCCCGCCGAGTTCGGCGCCGAGGTGGCAGGCCCACAGGCCCTGGGCCCGGACCTGGTCCTGGAGCGGCCGCAGGATCGCGCGCGCCTTCTCGTTGCGGGTGTCGTACGGGTCGCCGCCGTGCGGGAACAGCAGATCGAGCGGCTCGATCTCCTCCCGCACGAAGGCTGCCGCCCAGTCCAGTTTGTCCTGGAACCCGGGTTCGATCGAGAAGTCCAGCATCGGCTCTCCGGAAGGTGCGGGGCGGACGGTGACGGCAAAACAGTATACTTTTTAGCGAGGTTCGGTCCATACTCGGAGCGCGTGACGGCAGATTGACTATGAGGAGTTGGTCGATGCGCAGGCCGATGGAGGGCGTACGCGTTCTCGAAGTAGCCCAGTTCACCTTCGTCCCGGCGGCGGGCGCCGTGCTCGCGGACTGGGGTGCCGATGTGATCAAGATCGAGCACGCCGAACGCGGCGACGGGCAGAGGGGGTTGGTCCGGGTCCTCGGCTACGACGCCACCAGCAAGGGATCGTCGTTCTTCCCGATCGTGGAGGGACCCAACCGGGGCAAGCGCAGCGTCGGTCTCGCCCTGGAGAAGCCGTCGGCCCGCAAGGCCTTCGAGGAACTGGTGCGCCGCAGCGACGTGTTCCTCACCAACTTCCTGCCCGAGGCGCGCACGAAACTGCGCATCGACGTCGAGGACATCCGGGCGATCAACCCGGACATCATCTACGTACGGGGCAGCGGCTTCGGCCCGCGAGGCGACGAGGCCACGAAGGGCGGCTACGACAGCACCGCCTTCTGGGCGCGCGGCGGCAGTGCCGCCGGTGTCACACCGGCGGGCGCGGACCGCATGACCCGGATGCCGGCCGGAGCCTACGGCGACTCGATGGGCGGCATGACGATCGCCGGTGGCATAGCCGCCGCCCTCTACTCCCGCGCGACGACCGGTGAACCCTCCGTGGTGGACGTGTCGTTGCTCGGTGTCGGCGCCTGGGCGACCCAGTTCACGGTCAACATGGCGCTGATGAACGGCGGGCCGCTGCCGGCGAACGTCCAGCCCCGGCACGGATCGCGCACCAACCCGCTCATCGGGGCGTATCTGACCTCGGACGGACGCTGGATCGAGCTGTCGATGCTCCAACCCGGCCGGTACTGGGCCGAGTTCTGCAAGCTCGCCGGCCGCGGTGAACTCGCCACCGACGAACGCTTCGACAGCACGGCGAAGTTGATGGCGAACGCGGCGCAGGCCGCCGACATCGTCGCCGAACTCATCTTGTCCCGCCCCTTCGAGGAGTGGGTCGAGATCCTCTCCCGGGGAGAGGGCCAGTGGTCGGCCGTGCAGAACGCCTGGGAAGTCGGCCAGGACCCCTCGCTGCGCGCCAACGGACTCATCGCCCCGGTCGTCGACGCCGACGGCGTGGACCGCGAACTCGTCGCCAACCCGGTCCAGTTCGACGAGACCCCGGCCGACATCACGCGGGCACCGCAGTTCGCGGAGCACACCGACGAGGTCCTGCGCTCGCTCGGTCTCTCCGACGAGGAGCTGATCGCGCTGAAGATCGACGGCGCGGCGACATGAGCGCCGTAGCAGACCTGACGGCGGTAAGAGATCTGACCGCCGTGCGCACCCCGAACACCGCACGCGAGGAGCCGTGATGAGCGCGACACTCGAACCCGACGGGACCCACGAGGGCATCCCCGCCTACCACTTCGACAACCGGCTCGGCGGACCCGTGCTGAGCCATCAGGAACGCTGGGACGACATCGCCCGCACGCATTCCGGATTCCGGAGCACCATCGCGCGCGGGTACTGGGTCGTCACCGAGGGCGCGGCCGTGCAGCAGGCGTTGCAGGACTGGCGGACCTTCTCCAACCAGTCCGTGACGGCGCTCGACCCGGACCCCAGGTTCCTGTGGATCCCGGAGATGCTGGACCCGCCCCAACACACCGCGTGGCGGCGCCTGTTGGGCAGCGCCTTCGCGCCCAAGACGGTCGCCGCGCGTGAACCGGAGATCCGCGAGGTCGCGTCGGATCTGATCGACGGGCTGAAGGAGACCGGCTCCGCCGACGTGCTCGACTCGTTCGCCCGCCGCTTCCCGACCCTGATCTTCATGCGCCTGATGGGACTGCCCGAGGAGGATCTCCCGCAGTTCCTCGACTGGATACACGACCTGCTGCATCTGTCCCACGGTGAAGACCCGCACGGCGAGCGGCAGTTGAGCGCGATGAACGCCGTGTCGGACTACTTCGAGCAGCAGATCGCGCTGCGCCGCGAGGCACCCCGCGACGATCTGCTGTCCCGCGCGATGACCTGGACCATCGACGACGAGCCGATCAGCGACCGGGACATGCACGCGTTCTGCGTCCTGCTGTTCCAGGCCGGCTTCGACACGGTCCCCATCTCCATCGGCTGGGCCCTCTACCACTTCGCCACGCACCCGGAACAGCGCAGGGCGATCGTCGACGACCCGTCGCTGATCCCGACGGCGGTCGAGGAGATCCTGCGCGTCTACTCGTTCGTCGTGCCCGCCCGCAAGGCGACACGGGACGTCGAGATCGGCGGCTGCCCGGTCGGCGCGGGGGAGATGGTGATGCTGCCGCTCGCGGTCAGCAACCGCGACCCCGAGCGCTTCGACCGTCCCCTCGAAGTGGACCTGCGGCGCAAGGCCACCAACCACATCGCGTTCGGATCGGGCCCGCACCGCTGCCTCGGCTCCCACCTCGCCCGCCTCGAACTCAACGTGGCGGTCGAGGAGTGGCACCGGCGTATCCCGGACTACGGGATCACGGCAGGCCAGGATCTCGAACAGCACGGCAACATGTACGGCATCAAGCAGCTCCGGCTGGAGTGGTGAGCGACGCCATGACACCACCATTGAACCCAACGGACCTGTACCACACGGGAATCGTGGTCCCGGACATCGAGGCGTGGAAGATCTGGTTCACCGGGATCGCGGGTCACCGCTGGACCGAGACCCAGGCCTTCGACCTCCCCGTGCGCCTGGCCGACGGCGAGCGCGTGCTCCCCCTGCGCTTCGCGTACTCGCTGGACGCCCCGCACCTCGAACTGGTGCAGGAGATCCCGGGCACGCCATGGACCCCGTCCAGGAACCTGACCATCCATCATCTCGGGTACTTCTGCGACGACTTGCCGACGACGTCCAAACGGCTGGAGGAGGCCGGCTTCCCGCTGGAGGCCTGCGCGATCGTCGACGGCTCCCCGTCGATCTTCGCCTACCACCTCGACCCGCACGGCGTACGCATCGAGATCGTCGACCGCACCCGCATGCCGGACTTCGACACCTACCTCCGCGCCAAGGCCCCGACGTGGCACTGACGTTCACCGAGGAGCAGGAGGAACTCCGTACGACGCTACGGCGGTTCCTCACCGACAAGGCGCCGAGCGCGGCCGTACGCCACGCGATGGACTCCGACGAAGGCCACGATCCCCGGCTGTGGCGGCAGATGGCCGACCAACTCGGCCTGCATGGAGTCGCGTTGCCCGAGGAGTACGGCGGATCCGGCGGCGGGCCGGTCGAGTTGGGGATCGTGACGGAGGAGCTGGGACGGGTGCTGCTGCCGTCGCCGTACTTCGCGACCGTCGCGCTCGCCGGCCAGGCACTCACGGCCTCCGGCGACGAGGCGGCGAAGGCGCGGTGGCTGCCCGCTGTCGCCGACGGTTCGCTGACCGCCACGCTGGCGCTCGCCGAGGCAGGCGGCTCATGGGAGTTGGCGGACATCGAGGCATCGGCCGCGCACGGCACGGTGTCCGGCACCAAGATGTTCGTCGTCGACGGCCACACCGCCGACCTGCTCCTGATCGTGGCCCGCAGCGACACGGGACCCGCACTCTTCGCCGTCGACGGTGACGCGCCCGGAGTGACCCGGACCCGCCTGGAGACCCTCGACCCGACCCGGCGACTGGCCCGCGTCGACCTCGACGGCGCGCCCGCCCGGCGGGTCGGCCCGGACGGGGACGCCTCGGCGTATCTGCGCACCGTGCTCGACCTCGTGGCCGTGGCGCTCGCCGCCGAGCAGGTCGGCGGAGCACAGGCCTGCCTCGACGCGGCCGTGGAGTACGCGAAGGTCCGCGTGCAGTTCGGGCGGCCCATCGGCTCCTTCCAGGCGATCAAGCACAAGTGCGCCGACCTGTTGGTCGCGGTGGAAGGCGCCCGCTCGGCGGCCTACCACGCGACGGCCGTGGCCGCCGACGCCTCACCCGAACCGCCGCCGACAGCCGTGCAGTCGGGGCCAGCCGAACTGTCGCCGACCGGCGCGCGGTCGGCGCCCGCCGAACTAACGGCGTCCGCCGCGCTGGCCGCCGCCTGCTGCGCGGACGCCTTCACCCGCGCGGCCAAGGAGAACCTCCAGATCCACGGTGGCATCGGCTGCACGTGGGAGCACGACGCGCACCTGTATCTGAAGCGCGCGAAGTCGTCGGAGCAGTTGTTCGGGGGCCCGGCGACACACCGGACCCGGTTGGCCGACCTGGTCGGAATCTGAGACCGACGTCCTGTCGAAAGGCTGATCACGTGGGAATTCGCGACCGCCTGTCCCGCCTGCTGGCGGAAGCGCCCGCAGGTGCCGAGGCGATCGAGTACGACCGGGAGTGGTGGACCTGGGGGCAGGTCCAGCACGCCGCGCGGGGGCTGGGCGAGGCACTCGACGCGCTCGGCCTGCCCGTCGGCGCCCGCGTCGGAGTCGTCCTGGAGAACCGGCCCGAACACGTCGCCGCGGTCGCCGCCGTGATCGCCTCCGGACGCTGCCTGGTCATGCTCAGCCCACTCCAGCCCGCCGCCCGGCTCACCGCCGACATCGCCCGCTGCACCCCGCCCGTCGTCGTCTCCGGAGCCGAAGTCCTCGCCCGCGAGGGCGTGTTGGACGCCGCGACCGCCCACGGCGCGGCCCTCGAACTCGACACCGACGGGTCCCTACGACCCGCGGGCGGCACGGCACCCGCCGACGCGCCGACCCGCCCGGGCGTCGCCGTGGAGATGCTCACCTCCGGCACCACCGGCCCCCCGAAACGCGTCCACCTCCGCATCGGCCAGCTCGACCAGGCCCTCGTGTCCGGAGGCCAGACGCGGAAGGACGACCGGCTCCTGTCGGGGTCGGCGTCCCTCGTGGCCACCCCGCTCGTGCACATCGGCGGGCTGTGGCGGGCGCTGGCCTGCCTCGCCACCGGCCGCCGCATGCTCCTCATGCCGAGATTCGCCGTCGAACCCTGGGTGAGCGCGGTCGAACGCCACCGACTCCGCGCGGCGAGCCTCGTCCCGGCCGCGATCCGCGCCGTCCTGGACGCACGCGTCCCGCAGGAACGCCTCGCCACCCTCCAGGTGGTCACCTCCGGTACGGCACCCTGCCCGCCGGAACTGGCCGACGCCTTCTTCCGCACCTACGGCATCCCCGTCCTGATGACCTACGGCGCAACGGAGTTCGCCGGGGCCGTCGCAGGCTGGACCCTCGCGCTGCACGAGCACTGGTGGCAGCGGAAGGCGGGCAGCGCCGGACGCGCCTTCACCGGCGTCGAGTTGAGGGTGACGGGCGAGGACGGCGGCGAAGTGGCGGTCGGCCGGACCGGTCGGCTCGAAGTGCGTACCGAGCAGAGCACCCACGGCGGCCGGACCTGGGTGAAGACCAGCGACCTGGCCCGGATCGACGCCGACCGGTTCGTGTGGATCGAGGGCCGCGCCGACGACGCCATCATCCGCGGCGGCTTCAAGGTCCAGCCGGAGACCGTCAAACGCGTCCTGGAGACCCACCCGGCCGTACGCGAGGCGGCAGTTGCCGGACTGCCCGACCCACGGCTCGGCGAAGTGCCGGTCGCGGCCGTCGAGTTGGGGCCGGGGGAGCCCGCTCCCGACGAGGCCGAACTGACTGCCCTGTGCCGTACCCACCTGACCCCGTACGAGGTACCGGCCCACATCGTCGTGCTCGACGCACTGCCCCGCACCCCGTCGAGCAAGGTGAGCCGCGTCGAACTGCTCGACCTCGTACGGGCCCGGCTCGCCGAACACACCAAGGCATGAGTGCTTCAAGGAGGAACCGCGGTGTCCAGCAAGGAGGTTGAGCGGTGACCGATACCGAGGAGAAGGCGGCCGAGCGGTTCGGCGTGCTGACGGACGAGGCGGTCGAACGCTCCCGGCAACGCCTGGGCGTACCCCAGCCCCTGCACAACCCACCGCACAACTACGAGGTCACCTGGGACGGTTCACGTCACTTCGCCTACGGCTACGGTGATGCCAATCCGCTGTACTGCGACCCCGAGTACGCGGCGAAGACCCGCTGGGGCGCGCTCGTCGCACCGCCGACCTTCCTCTACACGATGGGAGAGGACGCGGCCCCGACCCCGGACCCGGAGACCAAGGCCCTGCTCAAGGGGGACCCCTTCGCGGGGCTCGGCTCCTACCAGGCCGTGATGGAGTTCGAGTGGTGGCGGCCCCTTCAACTGGGGGACCAGTGCCGGGTGTTGCAGACCCAGGTCGGGGTCCAGCTCAAGCACAGCAGCTTCGGCGGACGCACCGCACACGTCGTCCGCGACTACCTGTACGCCAACGGACGCGCCGAGATGCACGCCCTGCGGCGCGGCACCTGGATCAACGCGGAACGGCACACGTCGAAGAAGCGGGCCAAGGAGGCGGTCGAGCAGCAGCCGTACCCGCCCGGTCAACTCGCCGCGATCGACGCGGCGTACGCCGCCGAGACCCGGCGCGGAGCCGAACCCCGCCACTGGGAGGACGTCGAGGTCGGCGAGGAACTGCAACCCCGGGTGAAGGGGCCGCTGACGACCACGGACGTGGTCGTCTGGCACCTCGGCTGGGGCATGCAGCTCACCCCGCCCGGCGCCTTCGGTATCGCCGCGGCCGTCCGGCGCAAGGCCCCCGGCCTCTACCCGCCCAACCGGCTCGGCGTCCCGGACACCGTGCAACGCCTGCACTGGGAGCCCGAACGGGCCCGGGAACTCGGCCTGCCGGCCCCCTACGACTACGGCGGTATGCGCGAGACCTGGCTCTGCCATCTCCTCACCGACTGGATCGGCGACGACGGCTGGCTGTGGAAACTCCGCTGCGAACACCGCAAGTTCAACTACCACGGCGACACCACCTGGGTGCGCGGCACGGTCGTCGACAAGCGGCAGGTGGACGGCCGCAGCGAGGTGCACGTCGAGGTGCGCTGCGAGAACCAGCGCGGCGAAGTCACCACACCCGGTACGGCAGTTGTGCTTTTGCCGACCAGGGAGCGGGCCGTGGAACTGCCCGCACCGCCCGCCGAGGACCTGGACGGCATGGTCGCCCACGAGTTGGAGCGGTTCGCGGTCGGCGGCAAGTGAACGGCCATCGAGGATGACGATTCAGGAGGCAGGAATGTCGGACGAAGTGCTGGTGGAGCGCCGGGGCGCGGTCCAGGTCATCACGATCAACCGTCCCGCGGTGAAGAACGCGCTCGACGCGGGGGTGGCCGCCGGAGTCGCCGCCGCCGTCGACGAGTTGGACGAGTCGGACGAGCTGCGGGTCGGTGTGCTGACCGGCGCGGGTGGCACGTTCTCGGCGGGGATGGACCTCAAGGCCTGGCTGCGCGGCGAGAGTCCCGCGATCGAGGGCCGCGGGCTGTGCGGGATCACCGTCACCCCGCCGCGCAAACCGTTGATCGCCGCGGTCGAGGGCTGGGCACTGGCCGGCGGCTTCGAGCTGCTGCTCGCCTGCGATCTCGTAGTGGCCTCCCGCACGGCCCGGGTCGGCGTACCGGAGGTGACGCGGTCCCTGGTCGCCCGGGCCGGCGCGGCACTGCGCCTGCCCCAACGCGTCCCGTACGCCATCGCGTTGGAGCTGCTGCTGACCGGCGCGCCCATCACCGCCGTCCGCGCGGCCGAGGTCGGACTGGTCAACCGGCTCACCGACGCGGGCGGCGCGCTCACCGGCGCGCTGGAACTCGCCACTGCCATCGCCGCGAACGGCCCCCTCGCCGTCGCCGCCACCAAGCGGATCGCGCAGTCCGCCGCCGACTGGACGCTGGAGGAGGGCTGGACACGGCAGGCCGAGATCGCGTCCCCGGTGTTCTCGTCCGAGGACGCGCGGGAAGGCGCCGCCGCCTTCGCCGAGAAGCGGCCACCGGTCTGGAAGGGCCGCTGACCGCGTCGTAGCACCGTCAGGATCCTCAACTCGGGCTGTCAGGGGAGGTGTTGTGACCACAGGACCACTGTCCGGCTGTCGCGTGGTCGAGCTGGGCGGCATCGGGCCGGGCCCGTTCGCCGGCATGCTGCTCGCCGATCTCGGTGCGGAGGTCGTCCGGGTCGACCGGCCCGAGCGGGCGGAGGAACCCGACGCGGGCGGCCCCGCCGACGTACTCAACCGGGGCAAGCGCTCGGTCGTACTCGACCTGAAGCACCCGGCAGGACCGTCCGCCCTCCTCCAACTCGCCACGCGGGCCGACGTGTTGATCGAGGGCTTCCGCCCCGGAGTCACCGAACGCCTGGGCATCGGACCGCACGAGTGCCTCGCCCGCAACCCCCGGCTGGTCTACGGCCGGATGACCGGCTGGGGCCAGACCGGACCCCTCGCCGCAGCCGCCGGACACGACCTCACCTACATCGCCCTCACCGGCGCACTCGGCGCGATCGGGGACGCGGCGGGCCCGCCGCAGATACCGCTCAACCTCGTCGGCGACTTCGGGGGCGGCGGCTGCTACCTCGTGATCGGCGTGCTGGCCGCCCTGCACGCCGTAGGGCGCACGGGAGTCGGGCAGGTCGTCGACGCGGCGATCGTCGACGGGACGGCCCATCTCCTCGCGAGCACCTTCGGCAAACTCGGGCGCGGGGCATGGGCCGACGAGCGGGGCATCAACCAACTCGACGGCGGCTGGCCCTTCTACGCCGTCTACGAGACCAAGGACCGCCGGCATGTGGCGGTCGGCGCCCTGGAGGCCAAGTTCTACCGGCGCCTGATCGAGCTGCTGAAGCTCGACGTCGACCCGGAACTCCAGCACGACCGGTCCAGCTGGCCGGAGTTGCGCCGCCGCCTGGCCGAACGCTTCGCGGAGCGCACCCGCGACGAATGGGCCGCCGTGTTCGAAGGGACCGACGCCTGCGTCGCCCCCGTCCTCGCCCTCACCGAGGCGGCAGCACACCACCAACTGGCCGCGCGCGGAAGCCTGTTCACCCGGGACGGAGTCGTCCAGCCCGCCGCCGCACCCCGCTTCTCGGCGACACCGGCGAGCCCCGGCCCGGCGGCACGGCCCGTAGGTGCCGACACCCGTGCCGTGTTCCGGGACTGGGAGATCGCCGACGCCGACGCACTCGTCGACAGCGGCGCCGCCGTCCAGTTCCCCCACTGACCTTCCACTGACCTGACCGAGAGGACCTTCCATGCCTGAGGCCGTGATCGTCGACGCCGTCCGCACGCCCATCGGCAAGCGCAACGGCTCCCTGGCCGGCGTGCACGCGGCGGACCTGTCGGCGCACGTGCTCACCGCGCTGGTGGAACGCACCGGTGTGGACCCCGGCACCGTGGACGACGTGATGTGGGGGTGTGTCACCCAGATCGGCGACCAGTCGAGCAACATCGCCCGGTTCGCCGCGCTGGCCGCGGGCTGGCCCGAGCATGTGCCCGGCGTGACGATCAACCGGGCCTGCGGCTCCAGCCAACAGGCCGTCGACTCCGCCGCGCACGCCGTCATGGCCGGGCAGTACGACCTCGTGGTCGCCGGGGGAGTGGAGACCATGACCCGGGTGCCGCTCGGCTCGCACCGGACCACCGGCCAGCCGTACGGACCCGCCGTCCTGGCCCGCTACGACGGGTTCCTGTTCAGCCAGGGCGTCGGCGCCGAACTGATCTCCGGGCGATGGGGGCTCAGCCGCACGCGGCTCGACGAGTTCGCGTCCGAGTCGCACGCCAAGGCAGCCGCGGCGATCGACTCGGGGATCTTCGGCGACCACATCGTGCCCATCGAGGTCGACGGCACCAAGTTCGCCGTCGACGAGGGCCTGCGGCGTGGCACTTCGGTCGAGACCCTCGCCGGACTCACGCCGTCGTTCAAGGACGACGGCGTGATCCACGCCGGGAACGCCTCCCAGATATCCGACGGCGCCGCCGCGCTGCTCATCACAACTCCCGAACGCGCAAGGGAGTTGGGCCTCAAGCCGATCGCCCGCTACCACTCCGGCGCGGTGAGCGGAGCGGACCCGATCATGATGCTGACGGGTCCGATCCCGGCGACCGAGAAGGTGCTGCGCCGGTCCGGCCTGACCATCGGCGACATCGGAGCGTACGAGGTCAACGAGGCGTTCGCACCAGTGCCGTTGGCATGGCTGGCCGAGACCGGAGCCGACCCCGAGCGGCTCAACCCGCTGGGCGGGGCGATCGCGGTCGGGCATCCGCTCGGCGGCTCCGGGGCCATCCTGATGACCCGGCTGCTCGCCCGGATGCGGCAACAGAACCTGCGCTACGGGCTCCAGACGATGTGCGAGGGCGGCGGCACCGCCAACGCCACGATCATCGAGCTGCTTCCGTGACGGCTCACCAGGCGACGGGCAACTCGTAGATGCCGTAGGCCTGCGAGTCCTCCTTGAACTTCAGCTCCGAGACGTCCACGGCGAGCCGGAGCGTCGGGATCCGGCGGAACAACGTGCTGAAGACGACGTGGAGTTCGATGCGCGCGAGCTGCTGGCCCACACACTGGTGCGGGCCCCAGCCGAACGCGTGGTGGTGGGACGCGGCGCGGGTGAGGTCGAGCTTCCCGGGGTCGGGGAACGCCTGCGGGTCCCAGTTGGCGGCCGGCAGCGACGCGATGACGCCCTCGCCCGCGCGGATGGTCTCACCGTCGATCTCGATGTCGTCCAGCACGGCCCGGCGTGCCAGCAGGTGCGGGATGGTGAGATAGCGCAGCAGCTCCTCGACCGTGCTCGTCACGTACTTCGGATCGTCCGAGTGGGCGCGCAGGCCCGCGAGTTGGTCCGGGTTCTCCAGCAGCAGCGCGGTGCCCAGCGTGATCATGTTGGCGCTGGTGTCGTGACCGGCGACGAGCAGGATGTGCCCCAGGGGCGCGGCCTCCTCCATGGACAGCTCGCCCGCCTTGATACGCGCGCCGAGGTCCGAGAGGACGTCCTCGCCGGGGTCGTCCATCTTGGCCTCGATGAGCCCGGCGATGTAGCGGCGCACGGCCGCCGTGCTCTCCGCCGCCCGCTCCGGCGTCTTGAAGCGCGCGTTGGTCACTCCCGCGTGCTCCTGGAAGAAGTCGTGGTCCTCGTACGGCACCCCGAGAAGCGCGCAGATCATCAGCGACGGCAGCGGGAGGGACAGCGCCTCGTTCAGCTCGGTCGGGTTGGGACCCGCCAGCATCCTGTCGATGAGGTCGTCGGTGATCCGCTGGATCTCCGGGCGGATCTTCTCCATCCGGTGCCGGGTGAACGAACTCGTGAGCATCCGCCGCCAGCGCGTGTGTTCGGCGCCGTCGGTGTTGTTGATCGAGGGCTGGATATGGGCCGCGTGGGCCTTCATCGCCTCGGTCGTGTGCGGATAGCCGGGCGCGCCGATATTCGCGCTGAGTCGAGGATCGGTCAGCAACTGCCGCTGGGCCGCGTGCGTCGTGACGACCCACGGGGTCGTGCCGTCCCACGTCTTCGCCCGGACCAGGGCCTTGCCCGTGTCGTGCAGCTTGAGCAGGCCCGGTGGCGGTGCGAACGGGCACTCGCCCGATCGGGGCGACGGGTACTCCGGCAGTTCCTCGGAGACGTCGGTTCCGGCCACGCTCTCGGTCATGGGTCAGTCGTCCTCTCGTCGGCACCGCACCTGACGGAACCATACGTCGACCGATCGGTACAATCAATCTGTCGGAAACACTTGAGGTGCCGGTGAAGGAATGCGCGGCATATGTATCGACCGAGTGGTCCATTTAGCTCCGGGGTGGGTCAGCGAGGTTCTCTCGGCATCCCGAGTCCCCGCTCGGCCACCTGCGTCCGCAGCACCTCGTTCGCCCCGCCGGCGATCGTGTACGCCCGCGAGTACAGATGCGCGTCCTGCCACCAGCCCTCCGCCACGGCGTCCTCGTCGCCCTCGACCAGGAGCCCGTCCGTGCCCTGGAGGCTCAGGCCGTAGTCGACCAGGTCGTGGTTCAGCTCGCTGAAGAAGATCTTGCCGAGGAGGGCGTCGGCGGGCTGTTCCGTGCCGTGCAGCATCCGTGACTGGGCGAGGCCGATCAGAGCGGCGTTCACCTGGACCCGCGTGGCCAGTTCGCCGATCGTCCGCCGGGTCGCCGAGTCGTCGAGCGCTGTCCCGCCGTCCGCCGTCGTGCGAGAGGCGAGGCGCATCAAGTCGTCGAGCACGGCGACCAGTTCGACTCCGCGCGCGGCCACGCCCGACCGTTCGTGGCCGAGGCTGCTCATGGCCACCCGCCAGCCGTCGTCCACCCGGCCGATCACGTTCGCGGCCGGGATGCGCACACCGTCCAGGAACACCTCGTTGAAGTCGGTCGTCCCGGTGATCTCCCGCAACGGCCGGATGTTGACACCCGGGGTGCGCAGGTCGAGGGCGAACGCCGTGATGCCCTTGTGCTTCGGTGCCTCGCGGTCGGTGCGCGCGAGCAGATAACCCAGGTCGGCGTGCTGGCCGTTGGTCGTCCACACCTTCTGGCCGTCCACGACGAACACCGCGTCGTCGTCCTCGCCCTCAAGGACCGCCCGCGTGCGGAGCGCCGCCAGGTCGCTGCCCGCCTCGGGTTCGCTGAACAGCTGGCACCACACGTCCTCGCAGGAGCGGATGCGGGGCAGGAAGCGCGCCCGCTGGTCGTCGGTGCCGAACTCCAGCAGTGCGGCCGAGGCCAGCGAGGCGGCGCCGACCGGCTGCCAGGTCCGGGCCCGGGCGATCTCCTCGGCCACGACCGACGGCTCCAGGGGGTGCGCGTCGGGTCGGCCGCCGTACTCGGCCGGCCAGTCGATCCCGAGGAAGCCCGCCTCGTAGAGCTTGGCGGTCCACTCCCGGATCGCCGGCATCAGCTCCGGCTCCGGTGCCCGCACCCCCGCACGGGTCTTGGTGCCCGGAGCGTGCTCCGCGACGAAGGCGCGCACCTTCCTCCGGAACGCTTCGAGCTCGGGCGTGGACTCCAGGCGCATCGCTGTCGGCTCCCTGTTCTCATGCCGTGCTGCGAAATGAGGTTACTCTAACCATGCTGTTCACTCGGTTGCCAGGGTCATACGGCCGAAAAAGTGGACTCATCTTGATTCCAGGTACCTGAACCGCGCGTCTCCGGCCCAGGTGGCGAATAGACTGGGGGTCCGCAATATCCGCCCCAGAGGAGTTGGCCATGGCGACTGCCGTCGACCGCGAGCCCGCCGACGGCGAGACCGGTGTCCCGGTCGGCAAGCTGGCCGCGCAGACCGCCCGCCGTATCGAGGCGACCGTGATCCGTCAGGGCTGGGCGGTGGGCGAGTCGTTGGGGTCCGAGGTGGACCTGCGGGAGCGGCTCGGGGTCAGCCGGGCGGTGCTGCGCGAGGCGGTACGGCTCGTCGAGCACCACCAGGTGGCCCGGATGCGGCGCGGCCCGAACGGTGGCCTGATCGTCTGCGCGCCCGACGCCGGACCGGCCACCCGCGCCATGGTGATCTACCTCGAATACGTCGGCACGAGCGTCACGGACCTTCTCCAGGCCCGCCTCCTGCTGGAGCCGATCGCCGCCGGACTCGCCGCCGACCGGATCACCGAGGAGGGCATCGACACCCTCCGCACCGCACTCGAAGCCGAACTCGCCCACTGGGACGATCCCGGCGTCCACTCGCAGGACCCCCTCCACCCCGTGCTCGGCCAGTTGTCCGGCAACCCGGTGCTGCACCTGTTCGTCGACGTGCTCACCCGGCTCACCGCGCGCTACGCGCACACATCCCGCCGTATCTCCAAGGCCGAGATGCACGCGGCGAAGGACACCTCGCACCGCGCCCACAAAGCCGTCGTCGACGCGGTGATCGCCGACGACGGAGCCCGCGCCCAGACGGAGCTGACCGCGCATCTGGAGTCGGTGGCGGGCTGGATCGAGAAGCACCGGGTGCGGCGCGGGCAGCGGATCGCGGGCAACGTGGTCGAGCCCGAGCTGGTCGAGGGCCCGCGGGCCAAGCTCGCCGAAGTGGTCGCGGCCCGGATCCACGACGACATCGCCGCGCGCGGCTGGCAGACCGGCATGGTGCTCGGCTCGGAGGCCGATCTGCTCGCCCGCTACTCGATCAGCCGGGCCGTACTGCGGGAAGCCGTACGGCTGTTGGAGTACCACTCGGTCGCCAGGATGCGCCGCGGTCCCGGCGGCGGGCTGATCGTCACCGAGCCCGAGCCGCAGGCCAGCATCGACACCATGGCGCTGTTCCTGGAGTACCAGGGCGTCACGGCCGACGACCTGCGGATCGTCCGCAACGCCATCGAGCTCGGCATCGTCGCCCGGGTCACCGCCCGGGTCGCGGAGGGCGACAAAGAGGTGACTGAACGGCTCGGCAAGGCCGTTCGCTGGAGCACGGAGGGCCCCGCCGACGACCCGCGCAAGGCCGACCTCTTCCACACCGAACTGGCCGCGCTCTCCGGCAACCCGGTGCTCGCGCTGTTCCTGTCGATCATCACCGAGCTGTTCCGCCGCCATGCCTCCGGCCATGACCGGCCGCTGCCCGGCGACACGGCGGCGGACGAGGTGCAACACGTCCACCAGCGGATTCTCGACGCCATCGTCGAGGGCGACACCGGGGTGGCCCGGCACCGGATGCGCCGTCACCTCGACGCGCTCATCCCCTGGTGGCACTGATTCCCCGACACTCGACCAGGAACGCCCCATGGCGCCTTCGGGCTCATGGGGCGTTCTGCTGTACCGAGCTGTGTCGGGCGAGGCTAATTAGGTATACTGAATAGGTCGAGCCGAAGGAGATCCGATGCGCCGGACCCTGTTCGAAGAGACCCATGAGGACTTCCGTCTGCTGGTCCGTGACTTCCTCGCCCGCGAGGTGGTTCCGTCGTACGAGGACTGGCGGCGCGCCGGACTCGTCCCCCGCGACCTGTTCACCGCACTGGGCAAACTCGGCATCATCGGCACGGCCATTCCGGAGGAGTACGGCGGGGGTGGCCAGGACGACTACCGCTACAACGCGGTGATCCAGGAGGAGTGTGCCCGCGCCCTCGTCACGCTCGGCGGTCTGCGTACCCATCTGGACATCGTCCTCCCGTACTTCACGGGCCTCGCCAACGCGGAGCAACGGGCGCGCTGGCTCCCGGGGTTGGCCTCCGGCGAGCTGTACACCGCGATCGCGATGAGCGAGCCCGCCACCGGCTCCGACCTCGCCGGGATCACCACCCGCGCGGTCCGTAACGGCGACCACTTTGTGCTCAACGGGGCGAAGACCTTCATCACCGGTGGGCACCACGCCGACCTGGTGATCGTGGTCGCCCGCACCACCGTGGACCCGGACAACCGGCGCGCCGGACTCTCCCTCCTCGTCGTGGAGAGGGGCATGCCCGGCTTCACGGTCGGGCGCAAGCTGGAGAAGATCGGCCTGGCCGCCCAGGACACCGTGGAACTCGCCTTCGACGACGTCCGCGTGCCCGCTGTCAACCTCCTCGGCGAGGAGGGCGCGGCCTTCACCCTGCTCGGCCGCAACCTCGCCCAGGAACGCCTGGCCATCGCGGTCGGCGCGGTCGCCCAGGCCCGTACCGCGATCGACCTGACCGTCTCCTACGTCCGCGACCGGACCGTGTTCGGGAAACCACTGGCCCAGTTCCAGAACACGAAGTTCGAACTCGCCGCCCTGGACGCCGAGTCGACCGCCGCGCAAGCCCTGCTCGACGCGGCGGTCACCGCGCTCGTCGCGGGCGAACTGGACCCCGCGGACGCGGCACGGACCAAGCTGTTCTGCACCGAGACACAGGGGCGGGTCGTCGACCGCTGCCTCCAACTGCACGGCGGCTACGGCTACATCCTCGAATCCCCGATCGCCCGCCTGTACACGGACGCCCGCGTGACCCGCATCTACGGCGGCACCAGCGAGGTCATGAAGCTCATCATCAGCAAGTCCCTGGGCCTTTAAGACCATGCAGACCACGAGGAGTTGGGTGTGAACATCGACGGTTCAGCGGCACTCGTCACCGGCGGCGCCTCCGGGCTCGGCCTGGCCACCGCGCGGCGCGTCATCGAACGCGGGGGACGGGTCGTCCTCGCCGACATCTCCGAGGAACAGGGCGTCAAGGCGGTCGCCGACCTCGGCGAGGCCGCACGCTTCGTCCGCACCGACGTCACGGACGAGACCGAGGTCACCGCCGCTCTCGATGCCGCACAGCAACTCGGCACCCTGCGTGCCGTCGTGCACTGCGCCGGACGCGGCGGCGACCGTACCCGGATCATCGACCGCGACCGCAGGCCCGGCGAACTCGACACCTTCGCCGAGGTCGTCCGCGTCAACCTGATCGGCACCTACAACGTGCTGCGTCTGGCCGCCGCCCGTCTCGCCGGCAACGAGGTCGTCGACGGCGACCGCGGAGCCGTAGTCCTCACCGCGTCGGTCGCCGCGTTCGACGGCCAGATCGGGCAGACCTCCTACACCGCGGCCAAGGCCGGAGTCCACGGCATCACCCTCGTCGCCGCCCGCGACCTGGCCAGTTGGCAGATCAGGGTGAACACCATCGCCCCCGGCATCATGGACACCCCGATGCTCGGCCGCCTGCGCGCGGACATCCGCGACGGCCTCGCCGCCTCCGTGCCGCACCCCAAACGACTCGGGGACCCGGACGACTTCGCGCGCCTCGCCGTGGAGATGCTGGAGAACCCGTATCTCAACGGCCAGACCGTCCGCCTCGACGGTGCCATCCGCATGGCTCCGCGATGACAGCGGACGAGACCGACGAGCGGTTCCGCGCCCGCCTGCGGGCCTTCCTCACGGAGCGGCACCCCGGCCGCCGCCCCAAGGACCCCGTCGAGCGGATCGCCTGGCAGAAGAAATGGCTCGCCACGCTGTACGACGCCGGTTACGCCGGCCCGAGTTGGCCGCGCGCGTACGGCGGCATGGACCTGTCCTTCGCACGCCAGGTGATCTACCAGGAGGAGTACGCGCGCGCCCGCGTCCCGGGACCCCTGGGCACCGGACCGGGCATCGCCGCCCCCACCCTCATCAAGTACGGCACGCCCGAGCAGAAGGAGCGGCACCTGCGCCCCATGCTGCGCGGCGACATGGTGTGGGCCCAGGGCTACTCCGAACCGGAGGCGGGTTCGGACCTCCCCGCGCTGCGCACGACGGCACGACGCGAGGGCGCGGAGTACGTCGTCAACGGACAGAAGGTGTGGAACAGTTCGGCCGACATCGCCGACATCGTCTTCACCCTCGTCCGCACCGGACCGCCCGACTCCCGCCAGGACGGCGTCAGTTACCTGCTGATCGACGCCCACGCTCCCGGAGTGACCGTACGACCGCTGCGCGACCTGACCGGGGACGCGCACTTCTGCGAGATCTTCTTCGACGACGTCCGCGTACCGGTGGCCGACCGCATCGGCGAGGAGAACGGCGGCTGGCCGCTGGTGCGGACGAGCCTGGGGCATGAGCGCGCGGCCGGGGCGATGAACCAAGCAGCCCTGTACCGGCGGGTGTTGGACGAGCTGATCGAACTCGCCCATGAACGCGGGGCGACGGCCGACCCGATCGTCCGCGACCGGCTCGCGGACTTCGAGATCCGGGTGCGCGTCATGCGGCTCACCGGCATGCGCACCATCGCCGACATCATGGCCAAGGGCGAACCGGGGCCCGCCTCTTCGACATCACGCCTGTTCATCGTGACCTTCGAGCAGGAGCTGCACGAGTTCGCGGTCGACCTGCTGGGACCCTACGGAATCCTCGGCCGACGCGACCCGCATGCCGTTCAACGCGGGCGCTGGGTATGGGGGTTCCTGCGCACCCGCGCCTCGTCGATCGGCGCGGGCACCGCCGAGATCCAGCGCAACACGATCGCCGAACAGGTGCTGGGACTTCCCCGGGACCCCGCGATGCCGACCACTGTGGGAAGGACGTCATGAGGGCCGCACGCTGCACGGAGTACGGGCCGCCCGGTGGTCTCTCGGTCGTCGAACTCGACGATCTCCGGCCCGGTCCCGGCGAGGTGCTGGTCCGGGTGCACGCGGCGGCGGTGAACTTTCCGGACGTGCTGATCGTGGCGGACCGCTACCAGGTGCCCGCGCCGCTGCCGTTCACTCCGGGCAGTGAATTCGCCGGTGTGGTTGCCGAGTTGGGGCCGGGTGTCTCCGGACCACCCGTAGGCTCACCCGTCGCCGGGGCGGTGCTCACCGGCGCGTTCGCCGAACAGGTCGTGGTGCCCGTCGCGGGCCTGCGGCAGATCCCCGAGGGCCTCGACATGGTGCACGCCGCCGCGTTCCACGTCACGTACGCCACCGCGTACCACGCCCTGGTCACGGTCGGGCAGGCCACCGCGGGGGAGTGGGTCGCGGTGCTCGGCGCCGCCGGCGGGGTCGGCTCGGCCGCGGTCGACATCGCCGCGCGACTCGGTATGCGGGTGCTCGCCGCCGCGTCGAGCCAGGAGCGGCTGACGGTCGCCCGCAAGCTCGGAGCCGAGGCCGGCGTCGACTACGTCCACGAGGATCTCAAGCTCCGCACACGGGAGTTGACCGGCGGCGAGGGCTCCCACCTCGTGATCGACCCGGTGGGCGGCGACCACGCGGAGGCGGCCCTGCGCGGGCTGCGGCGGGGCGGCCGGTTCGTCACGGTCGGGTACGCCGACGGGAAGATCCCGCGCATCCCGCTGAACCTGGTGCTGCTCAAGGACCTGGTCGTCCGGGGGTTCGAGATCCGGATGGTGCGTCAGTACGCCCCGGACGCGGTGGTCGCCGCCGACCGCGCCCTCACCGGGATGGTCCGGGAGGGGATGCGCCCGCTCGTCTCCCGGGTCCACCCGCTCGCCGAGGTCGCGAGCGCCCTGACCGATGTCGCCGAGCGCAGGACCACCGGCAAAGTGGTCCTGGACCTCACCTCGTAGCAAACACCGTCAGAACGTGGGGAGTTGGGGGCGCTTGCGGACGTAGCCGCCGGCGTCCACCCGCATCTGCATACCGGTGACGTAGCGGGACTCGTCGGAGACGAGGAAGAGCACCGTGTCGGAGACGTCCTCGGGCTCGACGTAGGGGATGTCCATACCCGTCGTCGCGGGGAACGAGACGAGGGCGTCCTCACGGGTCGGGTTGTCGAGGTCGGGCCGGAACGAGCGGTACATGATGTCGCTGTTGAGCATGTCCGTGTTGACGTTGGTGGGGTGCAGCGCGTTGACCCGGATCCGCCGGGACAGCAGCACCGTCGCCAAGTCGTGGACGAACGCGGCCACTTGGCGCTTCGCGAAGGAGTAGCCCAGGCCGCCGGGGCCGTTGGACGGACTGTCGACGGTCGCCGGGGTCAGGGCCGCGATGGACCCGGTCGCCACGATCGAGGCGCCGTCCGGCAGATACGGCAGGGCCGCCTCGACGGCGTGCACGACACCGTTGAAGTCGACGGTGACGGCGTCGATGAACGCCTGGACGCCCTGCCGCGGACCCAGCGGGGCGATACCGGCCTGCGCCACCACGGCGTCCAGCCGCCCCAGTTCGGCCACCCCGTCGGCCACGGCGGCCTTCAGCGCCGCCGGATCGCGCACGTCGGCCTTGCGCGCCACGATGCGCCGGCCGAGCTTCTCGACCTGCCGCACGGTCTCGTCGAGGTCGTCCTGGGTGCCCAGCGGATACGCGTTGGTGGCGATGTCCTCGCACAGGTCGACGGCGATGATGTCGGCGCCCTCCGCGGCCAGCCGGAGCGCGTGGGAGCGGCCCTGTCCGCGCGCGGCGCCGGTGATGAACACGACCTTGTCCTGTACTCGGCCCATCGTGGGGCTCCTTCCGCCGGAGATAAAAGAGTAGCCTGAATGCTGTCCGATGGGACTGTTCGTGATCCATGATCGGCGTCAAGTCCGCCTGTCGTTCATCGGTTTCCGTTGAGTGGGACCCGAACAGTGCACACAATTCGGCCGGTGCTAGAGAGTCCGTGAGATCGAGGGAGCACATCGATGCCATTGCAGCCATGGATGAAGTTGCTGTCGACCGACGACCACCTGATCGAGCCGCCGAGCCTGTGGACGGACCGCCTGCCGGCGAAGTACCGCGATGCCGGGCCGCGGATCGTGGAACAGGCGCGCGGCGAGGGCCGGGCCCCGGCCGAGGTGTGGAACTACGAGGGCCGCATCTACCCCTACATCGGCCTGAACGCCGTCGCGGGCAAGTCGCCCGAGGAGTTCGGCCTCGAACCGACCCGCTACGACGAGATGATCCCGGGCTGCTACGACCCCAAGGCCCGCCTGCGCGACATGGATCTGGACGGTGTGTGGGGCGCGTTGTGCTTCCCGTCGTTCCCGCGTTTCGCCGGCACGATCTTCCTGGACGGCGAGGACCGTCAACTCGCCCTGCTCTGCGTCCGGGCGTGGAACGACTTCGTGCTCGACGAGTGGTGCGCCACCGCCCCCGGCCGGCTGATCCCGCTGCTCATCCTGCCGCTGTGGGACGTCGACGCCTGCGCGGCCGAGATCCGGCGTGCGGCGGCCAAGGGCGCCAAGGCGATCTCCTTCCCGGAGAACCCGGTCCCGCTGGGCCTGCCGTCGTTCCACACCGACCACTGGGACCCGGTGTTCACGGCGGCCGAGGAGACCGACATGCCGCTGTGCCTGCACTTCGGCACCTCGGGCGCGGCGCCCAGGACCGCACCGGAGGCACCGTTCGCGGTGACGATCACCCTGTTCGCCACCAACTCGATGTACGCGGCTGCCGACCTGCTGTTCTCCCCGGTGCTCCACAACCACCCGCGGCTGAAGATCGGTCTGTCCGAGGGTGGGATCGGCTGGATTCCGTATCTGCTGGAGCGCGCCGACGGCACCTGGGAGCGGCACCGCTTCTACCAGAACGTCAACCAGAGCGTGCGCCCCTCGGAACTGTTCCACAAGCACTTCCACGGCTGCTTCATCGACGACCGGTTCGGTGTGGAGGTACGCCACCACGTCGGCGTCGACAAGATCACCTGGGAGTGCGACTACCCGCACTCGGACTCCTATTGGCCCAAGAGCCGTGCCTACGCGGCCGAGACGCTCGCCGACGTACCGGACGACGAGGTGCACAAGATCGTGGAGCTGAACGCCCGCCGCCTCTACAACATCCCCGCGTGAGCGGGCGCCCGGAGTCCGAGCGCTCCGACTGGACCGACCTCGACCTGCTCACCCGCGACGAGGCGTACGGCCGCCTCCAGGAGGAGATCGGCCTCACCACCCGTCGGCTCGCCGAACTCGGCGCGGACGACGAGGCCGAGCGTGGACTCCTCGACACCCGGCTGCGTTTCCTGCGCGAGGCTGCCGAGGACCTGAATGTCCGTTGAACGAGAGGGAGTTGGCATGGGGCGGGTGGAGGGCAAGGTCGCGCTCGTGACGGGCGCGGCCCGCGGTCAAGGCCGTTCGCACGCCGTGCGGTTGGCGGAGGAGGGCGCCGACGTCGTCGTCACCGACGTGTGCCACGACATCAGCGACGAGCTGCCGTATCCACTGGCGTCGAAGGAACAGCTCGAAGAGACCGCCGAGTTGGTGCGGGCGACCGGCCGCCGGTGCGTCGCCGTCCAGGCCGACGTCCGCTCCGTGGTCGAGGTGCGGGCCGCCGTCGACGCGGCGCGGGAGGAGTTCGGGCGGCTCGACACGGTCGTGGCGAACGCGGGTGTGATGAGCATCGGCGCCGCCTGGGAACTGTCCGAGGAAGCCTGGGACGTCGTCATGGACGTCAACCTCAAGGGCCCCTGGAACACGGTGCGCGCCGCGGTCCCCTGGATGATCGAGGCGGGACAGGGCGGTTCCGTCATCATCACCAGCTCGGCCGCCGGCATCCGCGGCCATGTGCCGTACGCCCACTACGTGGCCAGCAAACACGGTGTGGTCGGACTGATGAAGGCGCTGTCGAACGAACTCGCCCCGCACCGCATCCGGGTGAACACCGTGCACCCCACAGGAGTCAGCGACACCGGCATCACCGTCGGAGTCCCGATCGAGGAACTCGCCGCGCGGGAACCGCTGTTCGCGCTCGCCGCGATGAACCCCCTCGCCCCGTACGTCGAGCCGCGCGATGTGTCGAACGCCGTCCTGTTCCTCGCGTCGGACGAGTCGAGGTACGTCACCGGCCTCCAGTTCACCGTGGACGCCGGCTCGACGAACAAGCCGTAGAACGGAGTGGTGGATGAAGATCACGATTGACTCCTCGCTGTGCTCCGGGCACGCGCGGTGCGCTGCGGCGGCGCCGGAGGTGTTCCGGCTCGACGACGACGGCTACGCGCTGCCCTACGACGGCGAGGTGCCTCCCGAGCTGGAACAGGCCGCCAGGGACGGGGAGTCGGCCTGCCCGGAGCGGGCCGTCACCGTCGAGCGCTGACACGGAGCAGCCCCACGGCCGTGGACCGTGGGGCTGCCTTCCTGCGTGTTCGGGTCAGCCGGCGGGCTGCGGCGGCGGGGTGAAGTGGTGGCCCCAGAACGCGCCGTCGGTGATCTCGTAGACGGGGACCGGCTCCGGCACCTTCAGGCCGTTCCAGCCGAACTCGACGGCGTAGTTCTCCGGCGACCACACATAGAACGACACCATGTGGTCGTTGGTGTGCTTGCCCAGCGAGTGCATCATCGGCACGTCGAGCTTCGCGGCCCGGTCCAGGGCGCGGCCCACGTCGTCCAGTGTCTTCCCCTCGACCATGAAGTGCAGCAGCCGCCCGGGGCCCGGCGCCGGAGTGACGCCCAGGGTGTGGTGGCGGGGATTGCAGCCCATGAACCACGTCGTGCCGCCCGGTGAGCGCATCGTGTTGCGCTCGATGAAGCCGAGGACATTGACGTAGAAGTCGAAGGTGCCCCGCGCGTCCTCGGCGGAGACGATGGCGTGCCCGAAGCCCATGTCGCCGGTCAGGAAGCCCGAGACCAGCGGTGTGTGCACCGGGACGTGGTCGAGGATCGCGCCGTAGAACAGCTCGACCGGGTTGCCGCCCGGGTCGTTGAACTTGACGAAACCGGTGACCCTGCGTTCCGCGGCCTCGTCCTCGGTGCCGGCGGTCACCTTGATGCCGGTCTTCTCGACGTCGGCGACGAGCCGCGCCAGTTCCCGCTCGTCGATCACCTCGAAGCCCAGGGCGGTCATCCCGCTCTGCGAACCGGGGGAGACCACGATGCGGGCCGGACGGTCGTCCATCCGGTAGTACAGGGATTCCGGGTCGCCGCCCTCGACAGGCATCAGGCCGAGGAAATCCGTCCCGAACACCTTCCATTTCCCGATGTCGCCGGACTCCAGCCGTACATACCCGAGTGAGCGCACACCCATCAGGTTCTCCCATCACCGTCGTCGACTCCTGGCAGCCCGACGCTAATCAGCCCGGCCGACCAGGGGTCGTGCACGTCCCACTGATCGGGAGGAGTACGGCGCCCGGCCGGGACGCGGTGGCACGGTGACTGTCGCCCGTCACCCCGCGACCGGAGGTCACGCACCGTCATGACACTCACCGCTGAGGACACTCTGCGCGAACTGCACACCGCCGAAGGCACGTTGCGCTACCACGAGGCGGGCGACGGGCCGCCCCTGCTCCTGTTGCACGGCTCCGGCCCCGGCGTGACCGGCTGGCGCAACTACCGGGGAAACCTCCCCGTGTTCGCGCAGCACTTCCGCTGCCTCGCCCTGGAATTCCCCGGGTTCGGGGTCAGCGACCCCACCGCCGAGAACCCCATGATGGCCGCCCCGAAAGCCGTCCTGCGCTTCCTCGACGGCCTCGGCCTCGACCGCGTCGACGTCATCGGGAACTCCATGGGCGGCTTCGTCGCCGCCGGACTCGCCGTCGCCCACAAGGACCTGTTCCGCAGGGTCGTCACCATCGGCGGCGTGGGCCGCAACATCCTCTCGCCGGGCCCCAGCGAAGGCCTCAACCTGCTCGTCGAGTTCGCCGAGAACCCGACCCGCGAGAACCTGGTCCAGTGGCTGCGGTCGATGGTCCACGACCCGGCCCTCCTCACCGAGGAACTGATCGAGGAGCGGTGGGTGACCGCCACCGAGCCCGCGACCCTGGAGGCCTCCCGGCGGATCTACGGCCGGCAGGCCATGGCCGCCATGCAGGCCGCGCAGGCCCACTCCGACCAGCCCATCTGGGCCGCCCTCCACAAGATCACCGCGCCCACGCTGCTGACCTGGGGCCGCGACGACCGGGTCACACCGTTGGAGAGCGCGCTGATCCCGATGCGTACCATTCCGAAAGCGGAACTGCATGTGCTGCCCGACTGCGGCCACTGGGCCATGATCGAGCAGAAGGAGGCCTGGGAGAGCACCGTCCTGGCCTTCCTGACCCGGCCCGAGGCAGCCTGAGCGTCGGCGGCGGGAGCACCGGACGACATGGGGGACGACGTGGCGAGACCCGCTGGGGGACGGCAACCGGCGGCCCCGATGTCGAGCGGTCAGATCGCCCGCCGGGTCCGCATCCTCCGCGCCGCCTCCGAACTCGGCGCGCGCGAGGGGCTGGCCAGCGTGCAGATGCACGACGTGGCCAAGGAGGCCGGCGTCGCCATCGCCACCCTGTACCGCTACTTCCCGTCCAAGCCGTACCTGTTCATGGCCGTCCTGGAGTGGCACATCGAGCAGTACCTCGGCGGTCACGAGAACGGTCAGGAGAACCTCGCCGCAGACGACGGGGGCACGGACGCCGCCGCCGAGATCGCGGAGCTGCTCATCACGCTCAGCGTGAAGCTGCTCGACAGCCCCCTGCTCGCCTCGGCGGTGGCACTGTCGTCGTTCACCGAGTACACGAGCGTCGTCCCGGCCCGCACGGACCTCGTCGACAGCGCCCTGGGACAGGCCATCCTGCGCCTGCTCGGTGCCGGCGTCCGCGAGGCCTCGGAGACCGACCGCAGCAGGGCGCGCCTGCTCATCTACGGCTGGTGGGGACTGTTCGTGGCCATGCTCACCGAGGAACTCTCCACCGCCGAGGCGGAGACCACCATGCGCCTAGCCGCGCGGCTGCTCCTCACGCCGTAGTCGTCGTGGTCACCGTGGTCGCCGCGAAAATGTGAAGCAATTCTTACGTCCCCCCGGCCGCGGGGTCATTTCCCGTATTCCGTAGGTAGCTTGGTTCCCGTCGGCGGCAGCCCGTTCCTCTTGCCGCCGATTCCCAGCGGAATCAAGAACAGGAAGTTCGGCATGCGGAAAATCGGGTTTGTCGGCGTGGCTCTCGTTGCTCTTTCCTTCACGCTCACGGCGTGCGGCGGGTCCGGCAACAGCGACAACACCTCGAAGGCGGCGCCCACCATGTCGGCCTCGAAGGCGGCGATGCAGTCGGCGGACAGGGCGGGCATGTTCGCGGGGCTCAACGGCAAGAAGGTGACCGGCGCCGCGAAGGTGAGCGGTTCGGGCGTCACGCTGTCCGGCTTCAAGTCCGACGAGGGCCCGGACCTGCATGTGTACCTCACGAACGGCACGGACGAAGCGGCCGTGTCGGCGGGCAAGCAGCTCGGTGCCATCAAGTTCGACAAGGCGTCCCAGATGTTCGCGCTCAACGGCGTCGACGCGTCCATGTACAGCAACGTGGTCATCCACTGCGACAAGGCGAAGGCGGTATTCGGCGCCGCGAAACTGTCATGAGGACGTCCCTTTCGCGACCGACTCTGATCGCGGCGGCTCTCGCCGGCGCGGTCAGAGTCACCCTCGGTGTCCTGTGGCTCCATGAAGGAACGCTGAAATACCGGGCGCACTTCGGGGCGGCGGACATCCTGCTGGTGGCGAACAGTGCGAAGTCGAACAGCAGGGTTCCGGGTTACTTCAAGAGTTTCTCGGATGTCACACTCGCGGAATGGCCGCATTTCTTCGGCTTCGCGATGCCCCTTCTGGAGACAGCGCTGGGAGTCGCCCTCGTCCTGGGGGTGTTCTCCTTGCCCGCGTCTTTCATGTCGGCTTTCACCTTGCTGACGTATTGGAGCGCGGACCAGCTCATCACCGAGTATCCGATCATGCTCGCCCTTTCGACGGTGGTCGTCGCCTGGCCGCTGTTGGCTTCACACTTCTCCGCGACGACCCTCGCGGAAAGGGCCGTAGGTCGAAAGCGTCCGGACGTGGTCGTGTTCCGGGAGCCGTTCCGTCGCTGGCTCTGACACGTCAGTCCGTGCCGCTCGCGATGTCCAGCACCGCCAGGTACGAGAACGCGACGCTCGAACCGATGGGAGCACCCGCGCCCGGGTACACGCGTCCCGTCATCGCGGCGGCCGTGTTCCCGGACGCGTACAGCCCCTCGATGGGCTGGCCGTCCGGGCGCAGCACCCGCGCGTGCTCGTCGATCTTGAGGCCGCCCTTGGTACCGATGTCGGCCGGGAGGATGGTCGCGACGTAGTACGGCGGGGTGTCGAGCGGGGGCAGCAGCGGGTTGGGCCAGTCGGTCGTGGGTGGCGGTGCCGGGTAGTTCAGCTCGGGCAGGGCGGGGAAGCCCAGGACGTACTGAGCCGTCCGGTCCCAAGGTGTCTCGCCACGATGGAACTTCTCGTCGACCCCGGTGTGCGCGTAGCCGTTGAACTCCTCGATGGTCGCGCGCAGCGCATCGAGCGGTACGTCGATCAGCTTCGCCAACTCCTCCAGGGAATCAGCCCTCTTGAGCGCGCCGGACTCGAACCACTCGGGCCGGACCGGCTGGTCGTACGGGCCGCCGAAGCTGTCCCGGTCGAGCTGGCGCTGGTCGATGATCCAGTGGGCGGGGATGTGCGAGACGCCCGTGGTGGCATGCAGGCGGACTATCTCCCGGCCCGCCTGGTCGTAGGGGCGGGTTTCGTTGACGAAGCGTTCGCCCGCCGCGTTGACCCAGATCCCGCCCCGGGTGCCCGTGTGGAAGAGCGGGAGGCCGTCCGGCCACACGAGTCCGGGCGTGAACCAGGCCGCGTCGAGCAGGTCGGTGGCGGCACCGACCGCGATGCCGGCCTGGAGCGCGTCTCCCGTGTTGCCCGGGGCGCCGTGGGTCCACTCGCTGCCGCGATCCGGAACCGGCTGGTACTTCGCGCGCAGCTCGCGGTTGCGCTCGAAGCCGCCGGCCGCGAGGATCACCCCGCCCGTGGCGCGGAACGTGACCTGTTCGCCGTCGTTCACCGCCTCCACGCCGACGACCCTGCCGTCCTCGACGACGAGGCTCTCCAACGCGGTGTCGAGGCGGAGCGAGCCGTGGCCCGTCTCCAGGAACGCCGCCAGCGTCCTGCCGATCAGTGCGCGGCCCCCGCTGAGGACCGGGCCTTCGTCGTGGCCCCACCGCTGGGTGGGCAGGCAGGCGCGGACCAGTTGGGCGTGTGCTCCGAGTTCGGCGACGGTGACCTGCGGCGGGAACACGGTGTGCCCGGTGGGGGACGAGCCGACGACCGACGGATAGTAGTCCGGCACCGGGAGATGCACGAACGACTGGAACCACGGATTCTGCTCCAGCTCGTCGATCAACCGCACGCCCGCCCGCAGGTAGGCATCCTGGAGCGGCTCGCGTGACGCGTCGTCGACGGAGTCGCGCAAGTAGGTCCTCGCGTCCTCGACACTGTCGTCGAGCCCGGCCCGCCGCATCGGCGCGGAGCCGGGGTACCACAGACCGGCACCGGAGTAGGCGGTCGTGCCGCCGACCCGGTCGGTCTTCTCGATGACGAGTGTGCGCAGGCCGCGCGAGGCAGCGGCATACGCACCGACCAGTCCTCCGCCCGACCCGACGACGATCACGTCGTAGACGTCCTCGTTGCTGGCCAAGATGACCTCCTCAGGTGTGCTGACGTTCTCGACGGCCGAGCGCGGCTCCACGCCACAACCTCTCGCGATGTGCCGGGCGACGGTATCGAGCCAACTCCACCGCTCCGGCCGGTCATCTCGCTGAGCGAGACCGCCTGTCCACCCCCGGATCGAGTCCCGGTGAGCGGAACGCGCGGGACCGCGACCGGGCACGGATGCCCAGGCTGGAGACCATCACGAGGTGAGGACGCGAATGACAGACCTTCGGGAACCAAGGGCCGCGGCGGACCGTGAGGCGGCGGTGGCCGAGGCGGTCGTACGACTGACGCGCGCGGCCCGTGACCGTCAACCGTGCGCCCCCGTACGGGACTTGCTCGGCGCCACCGACATCGGCCTCGCCTACGCCGTCCAACAACGCGTCGTGGCCGACCGGATCGCCGCCGGAGCACGGGTGGTCGGCCGCAAGATCGGACTCACCTCCGAGTCGGTGCAGCGCCAAGTCGGCGTCGACCGGCCCGACTTCGGGGTGCTCCTCGCCGACATGGACGTCAGCGCGCTGCCGGCCGTGCCGAGCGAACGGCTGCTGCAGCCCAGGGTCGAGGCCGAGATCGCGTTCGTCCTCGCCGCCGACCTCGACCAGGACGAACTCGACATCGAGCAGGTGCGGGCCGCTGTGGCGTATGCCGTCGCCGCGCTGGAGATCGTGGACAGCCGGGTCGCCGCCTGGGACATCGCGATCACCGACACCGTCGCCGACAACGCGTCCAGCGGGTTGTTCGTACTCGGCGGCGAGCGCGTCGAGTTGAAGGCGTTCGATCCCCGGGACGTGTCCATGCGGCTCTACGCCGACGGGAAGCTCGCCTCGGCGGGCGACGGCACGGCCTGCCTCGGTGATCCCCTTGCGGCGCTGCTGTGGCTGGCGCGCACCGCCCGGGAGTTCGGCGACCCGCTGCGGGCCGGGCAGGTCGTGCTCTCCGGAGCGCTGGGGCCGCTCGTCCCCACCCCGCCGGGAGTCACCGTACGGGCCGAGATGTCGGGCCTCGGCACCGTGACCGCGACGTTCTCCGACGGAGCGGAACCAGCCAACTCATCCGATTCATCGGACTCTTCGAAGGAACAGGGATGACGAAGACCAAGGTGGCCATCATCGGTTCCGGCAACATCGGGACCGACCTGATGATCAAGGTGCTGCGGCTGTCCGACACCCTGGAGATGGCCGCCATGGTGGGCATCGACCCGGGCTCGGACGGCCTCGCCCGGGCCGCACGCCTCAAGGTGCCCACCACGCACGAGGGCGTGGACGGCCTGATCCGGATGGACGGCTTCGACGACATCGGGATCGTCTTCGACGCCACGTCCGCGAAGGCGCACGTCGAGAACGCCAAGCGCCTCGCCCCGTACGGCAAACGGCTCGTCGACCTCACCCCAGCCGCCATCGGCCCGTACGTCGTGCCGCCGGTCAACCTCGACGAGCACCTCGCCGGCGATGCCGACAGCCTCAACATGGTCACCTGCGGCGGCCAGGCCACCATCCCGATCGTGCACGCGGTCAGCCGGATCACACCGGTGCCCTACGCCGAGATCGTCGCGTCGATCGCCTCGAAGTCGGCCGGACCCGGAACCCGGGCCAACATCGACGAGTTCACCGAGACGACCTCCGCCGCGATCGAGAGGGTGGGCGGTGCCCGGCGGGGCAAGGCGATCATCGTGCTCAACCCGGCCGAGCCGCCGCTGATCATGCGGGACACCGTGTACTGCCTCATCGGCGACGCCGACCAGGAACAGATCCGGGCCTCGGTCGAGGGCATGGTGGACGCGGTCGCCGAGTACGTGCCCGGCTACCGGCTCAAGCAGCAGGTGCAGTTCACCCCGATCCCCGCCGGAGATCCGGTGCACACGCTGTTCACCGGCGACGCGTCCGAGGTCACCACCAAGGTGTCCGTCTTCCTCGAAGTCGAGGGCGCCGCCCACTACTTGCCCGCCTACGCGGGCAACCTCGACATCATGACCTCGGCCGCCCTGCGGGTCGCCGAGCGCATCGCCCAGCGCTTCTCCACGGAGGTGACCCGATGACCCCCAGGCTCTATGTCCAGGACGTCACCCTCCGGGACGGCATGCACGCCATCCGGCACCGGATCACACCCGCGAACGTGGCCGCCATCAGCGCGGCCCTGGACCAGGCGGGCGTGGACGCCATCGAGGTCGCCCACGGCGACGGCCTGTCCGGCGGCAGCCTCAACTACGGCCCCGGCAGCAACACCGACTGGGAATGGATCGAGGCCGCGGCCGGCGCCATCCACCGGGCGACGCTCACGTCCCTCCTGCTGCCCGGCATCGGCACCATCGCCGAGCTCAAGCAGGCGTACTCGCTCGGCGTCCGCTCGGTCCGCGTCGCCACCCACTGCACCGAGGCCGACGTGGCGGCCCAGCACATCGCCACCGCCCGCGAACTCGGCATGGACGTCTCCGGCTTCCTGATGATGGCCCACATGACCGACCCCGCCGAACTCGCCCGCCAGGCACGGTTGATGGAGTCCTACGGCGCGCACTGCGTGTACGTCACCGACTCCGGCGGCCGGCTGACCATGGACGGCGTACGCGACCGCGTCCGCGCCTACCGTGACGTCCTCGACCCGGACACCCAGATCGGCATCCACGCGCACGAGAACCTCTCCCTCTCGGTCGCCAACTCGGTGACCGCGGTGGAGGAGGGCGTGACCCGGGTGGACGCGTCCCTGGCAGGACAGGGCGCGGGCGCGGGCAACTGCCCGATCGAACCGTTCATCGCCGTCGCCAACCTCCTTGGCTGGAAGCACGGTTGCGACCTGTTCGCGCTCCAGGACGCCGCCGACGACCTGGTCCGCCCGCTCCAGGACCGGCCGGTCCGCGTCGACCGGGAGACCCTGACCCTCGGCTACGCGGGGGCGTACTCCAGCTTCCTGCGGCACGCCGAGACCGCCGCCGGACAGTACGGCCTCGACGCGCGCACCATCCTCCAGGAGGTCGGCAGGCGGGGGCTGGTCGGCGGGCAGGAGGACATGATCGTGGACATCGCTCTCGACCTGACCCGCGGCTGTTGATCGCGCTTTTCCGTCAAGCCGCCGCTTCCCGGCCGTGCGCCGGGGGGCGGCGCTTTCGTGCATTGTTTAGACCGGGCGTACCAATAAACTCGTGCACGCCTCTTGGCCCGCGTCCGATGCCGTTGATACGTTGACGCCGGCGCCGAACTAGAATTGATTTCAGTTTGAGCAGAGAGGCATTGACGATGACGTCTGCCCTTCGCCTGGACCCGCGATACGAGGCCGACCGGCATGCGCTGCCGCCGTCGATGATGGAGCGCGTGACGCTGATCATGGACCTCTTCGAGCGGCCCCAGACACACCTCACCCTCGAAGTGGTGTCCCGCCGGACCCACTTGCCGCGCTCGACCACCCACCGGATCCTCGACCAACTGGTGCGCCTGGACTGGCTGCACCACACGGTCGCCGGGTACGCGCTGGGACCGCGGGCGCTCGGTCTCGGCGGGCGGGAGATCGGGCACAGCACGCTGCGGGCGGCGGCAGCGCCCCAACTCCTCGACCTGGCCGTGCGCACGAAAATGGTCGTCCATCTCGCCGTGCTCGACGGCCCGGAGATCTACTACCTCGACAAGGTGGGCGGCCGGGCGGCGGTCGACATCCCCTCCCGGGTCGGCGGACGCGCGGTCGCTCACTGCACCGGGCTCGGGAAGGCCATGCTGGCCTGGCTGAGCCCGGAGGAGATCGACGCCCGCTACCAGAAGGCGATGGAGTGCCGCACCTCGCACAGCATCGGCCGACTCGACCTGCTCCACCGCGAGTTGGGCACCGTACGCCGTCGCAACGGGCTCGCGATCGACCGGGGCGAGTGTTTCCCCGACCTCGGCTGCGTCGGCCTCGCGCTGCGCGGACCCGACGGCCCGGTCGGCGCGATCTCGGTCGTCGGGGACGGGCGTGCGCCGCTGGAACTTGTCGCTCCGCTGGTCGTCAACGCCGTACGGGCCGTGTCCGAGGATCTGTTCGGGGGCGGGGAGTCGTATCGGCGGGAAGTGGCGGACGCGGTGGGGTAGTCGGGGCGGGCGGGCCGTCACGAGGACGCGGAGATCCAGCCGTCGTCGTTCCGGTGGCGGTCCGGGCCCACGGCCGCGAACTCGTCCTCGCCCGGTCCGCTCGCCGAGCCCGGTCGCCGCAGAACGTGCGAGATCGGGCTGAGCGTACGGAAGAACCGCGGCTTCGCCGGCTCGTCCGACGGGCCCGCCGCGAGTGCCCCGTCGGCCCACAGGGTGGCCCGTTGCCGACCGAACCCACCGAAGTGCTCGGCCTCCACATGGGCGACCGGCCCTGCGGCGGACCACTCGGCGAGCGTCTTCTCGAAGCCGCCGGGCAGCAGCCGGAACCCCAGGGGCTTGGCCGAGCCGGAGTCCGTGACGGCGTCGAAGACCTCGTCCGTCATCGGCATCAGCGACGCCTCCTGGACGAGAGTCGCCACTCGGGCGCCGGGCGCTCTCCCCGTCATGCCAACCCGCCGTTGGCGTACAGTACTTGGCCGTTGATCCAGCGTGCCGGGCCCGCGAGGAAGGCGACCGACTCCGCGATGTCGTCCGGGGTGCCGAGGCGCTCCAACGGAGCGGCGTTGGCGAGGTTCTGGACCGTCGTCTCGTCCTTGCCGTCGAGGAAGAGGGACGTGGCGGTCGGGCCGGGGGCCACCGTGTTGACGGTGATGTCCTTGCCGCGCAACTCGCGGGCCAGGACGAGAGTCATCGCCTCGACCGCGGCCTTGCTCGCCACGTAGCCGCCGTACGTCGGGAACTTGGTGCGGGTGACGGTGGTGGAGAAGTTGATGATCGCGCCCCCTGCGCGCACCCGGCGGGCCGCCTGCTGGGAGACGACGAACGTGCCGCGGATGTTGGTGCGGTGCATGCGGTCGAGGTCGTCGAGGTTCATGGTCGCGATGGGTGAAAGGACCATGATCCCGGCGGTGTTGACGACCACGTCGAGCCCGCCGAACTCCGCCTCGACGGCGTCGAAGGCGGCGGCCATCTCCTGTTCGTCGGCCACATCGCCGCCGACCGGGACGGCCCGGCCGCCGGCCGCCGTGATCGCGGCGACCGTCTCGTCGGCGCGGGCCTTGTTGCCGGCGTAGTGCACGCCGACGGCGATGCCGTCCTTGGCGAGGCGCTCGGCGACCGCGCGGCCGATGCCGCCGGAACCGCCGGTGACCAGGGCGACGCGGGTGGGGGTGTCGGTGTCAGTCATGGTGAGGGCCCTTCCGTGAGGTGGGGTGCTGCGGGGAGACGGGGATCTGCGTGAGCCACTGCCCGAGCAGGGCCGACTCCGCGGGGGTGAACGGTTCGGGGGTGAGATCGCCGAGGGACGAGAGCAGTGTGGTCGCTGCCGCCGTACGGGCGTCGTCGTGGGCCGTCGTGTCCGTCGCCGGGTCGAGCAGGATCGCCTGGACCATCGCGTCGCGGACCGGCGTCGACAGCCCGGCGTCCGGATACAGCTCGGGGCGGGTGATCAGCGCCAGTGCCACACCGGTGGTGGCCGCCATGACCATCTGCGCCGCGATCCCGGGCGCGATCCGCATCCGGCCCTGCGCGGCGAGCCGCTCCAGCACCGCGCGGAGGATCCGCAGCGCCTCCCGCGCCGCCTCCGGCGTGGAGCGCAGCGCCGGGGCGAACATCAACTTGTAGGCGTTGGGATGCGCCAGCGCGAACGCCACATGGCTGTCCCACCCGGCGAGCAGATCCTGCAAGGGGTCCGCCGACTTCTCCGCGGCGCGCTTCGTCTCCAGGTACTGGTCCCACACGTGGTCGACCGTCGCCGCCAGCAGGCCGTCCTTGTCGCCGAACAGCCGGTACAGCACGGGCTGTTGGACACCGGCCGCCTCGCACACCGCGCGCGTCGAGACGTCGCCGCTCGGCGACTGGGCGATCAGCTCCGCCGCCGCCTCGATTATCAGCGATCTCGTGTTCATGCAAGCAACGGTAACACTCACCTGTATCGATGACAACGGTCTGCTGTTAGCGGTGAAAACATGGGGGTGAGGGTGAAGACAAAGGGGCGCCCCCGCCGCATCGACACGCGATGCGGCAGAGGCGCCCCTGGTCGCCGGACAGGCTCAGGACTGCACGGCGAGTTGGAAGGCCTGCGCGGTGGAGCCGTCACAGGTCCGTTGGGTGAGCTGGACACTGTTCGTCGCCGCGGTGGCGGCCGTCAGGCACTTCCCGCTGTGCCGGGCGATGAAGTGGTAGGCCCCGCTCGCCTCCTTCACGGGCTGCCACTGCTGGTTCGTGCCGCCGGAGTAGGCCCACAGCTGCAACGGCGCGTTGTCCGCCGTCGAGCGGTCGGTCACGTCGATGGCCTGTGCCGGGTTGCCGCGCGCGGTGATCTCCATGTAGCCGCTGTCGGTGGAGCGGAACTGGTACTGCTGCGCCGCCGTACCGTTGCAGGCGTACTGCTGGATCGCCGTCCCGTTGGCCGTGGCCGCCGAACGGGCGTCAACGCACGTGCCGTTGCCGCCGTTCTTCACGGAGTACCAGGACGTCTCGGAGATCGGTGTGTCGGTCGGCGGGGTCGAAGTGTCGCCCCCGCCGAGCCACTTGAGACCGTTCAGCAGGAACTGGTTCTGGGTGGCGCTTGCGAACGTCGACGACAGACGCGTGTTGGTCGTGTAGTTCATCGCGTTGTGGCCGAAGTTCGCGTAGAGCATCTTGTACTTCGTGTTGGTCCAGATGATCGGGTAATACCCGCTGTACCAGGACTGGTTGGGATCGGTGCCGACCGGGAAGCTGCTCGGGTCGATCGACGCGAGGATCTTGATGTCCGGGTTCTGCCGCAGGTCGTTGGACCAGCTGTACCACTCGCTGACCGACGAGGTGAACGTGGCCGGCAGGGCGGCGGTGGGCGGGATCGAATGGTCCTCGACCTTCAGGGTCACCGCTGTCGGACCCCAGGTGTTGGACACGAAGTTCCCCGAGCCGAGGAACGTGTTGTGGTACCAGGACCAGCTCGCCGCGTCCGTCGTGAAGGCGGAGACGTGGAAGCCCATGAAGCCGCCGCCACCCCTCATGTACGTCTCGAAACCGGTGCGTTGGGCGGCCGTCTGCGGCAAGTCGTCGAGGAACAGGACGACTTGGTACGCGTTGACCCCGCCGTTGGCGAGCAGGTCCCAGTTGGTGCTGGACGTGTAGGTGTAGCCGTTCGCCGCGGCCTGCTGCGGGAACCAGACGTTCGCCTCCTTCTCGAAGTCGATGTGTGCCGCGTCGTACGTACCGCTGTAGAGGCCGAGAACCTTGAACGGCGTGGCCGCGGTGCTCGCGTGGGCGGCGGGCGGTGCCACCGCGAAGCCCAGCACCGTCGCCAGGAGGAGCAGGACCCGCAGGGCCGCGCGGGTGGAACCGGATCTGATGGTGTTCATCTGGTGATCGATCCTTTCCGTGCGGTCTACGGGTAGTTGGTCAAGTAGGCGACGTTGGTACTGGAGTTGGACGGTCCGCCGGTGCTGTTGATGATGTGGCTGATCGTGCCGACCCCGCCCAGTGAGACGGTCACCATGTCGTGGAACTTGACCCCGGACACGCTCGGCACCTCGAAGGAGTGGTCGGCGACCACGCTCGAATTGCTGCTGAAGTAGCAGTAGCTGCCAAGTCCCCACGCCTCATGGCTGGTTACGTTGGCGGCGACCTTGTAGGCGGGATAGCCCTTGCCGGAGCCGTTCATCCAGGAGGCCTGGTTCGGCGGGTCGTAGGGCATCTCGTTCTGGAAGAAGTACGTTCTGCCGCCGTTGCCGTTCCAGACGACCTGGGTCTTCTGGAAGTGCTCGACGAAGAGGCCGTACGCCGTCACGTTGGCGCCGTTGACGATCAGTCCGGTGTCCGCGGTGTTGGTGGTCCAGCCGACGGTGCCGGAGTTGCCGTGGTCGGCCCGCCAGATCCAGGTGTGGTCGATGATCGTGTTGGCGCTGTTGATGACAAGGGAGTTGGTGGCCTTGCCGACGGTGGCGCCGCCGATGCGGACGAAGACATCGGACAACTGCGTCGGGTCGGACGCGTGGGTGGCGGTCGAACCGGACGGGCCGATCTGCACCAGGGTCCCGGAGTTGGTGGTGCCCGCGTCGATCAGCAGGCCCGCCAGCTCGATGCCGTCCACGTCGGCCGTGGAGATCGCGGTGATCCCGCCGTCCGGCACGAAGGTGGCCAGGCCCATGCCCAGCACGACCGTGTCGGGGCGGGTGATGTTGAGCGTCTGGTTGAGGTGGTAGACGCCCGGGGTGACCAGGAGGTTCTTGCCGGCCGCGAGGGCGGTGTTCATGTCGGCCGCGGTGGCGCCGGGCTTGACGATGTAGAACTGGTCGATCGGCAGGGACTTGCCCGCCGGGGTCTTCCCGCTCCACGTCGTACCGACGGTGTTGGACTGCAGTCCGGGCACGAACACCTGGTAGGCGCCCGCGCTGTCGACGTAGAGGAAGGGCTTCTCGCGGATCGTGGGGGAGCTGGCGACGTTGGTGTACGTCGGGAAGGACTGGGCGGGTGCGCCCTGGTCGCCGACGAAGACCATGTTCCAGTTGGAGCCGGACCAACTGCCCATCGTGGAGTTCCTGGTGAGGAACTGCTGCTGGGTCCCGGACTGGATCTGGCCGTCGACCTTGGTGTCGGAGATGAAGCCGCCGCTGGACCAACCGCCGTCGTCCAGTGCCAAGTTGCCGCGCACGTGCATGCGCCGGTAGGGGGCGGCCTGCGAGACGGCCCAACGGTCAGTGCCGCCAGTGGGGTTGACCGACAGGTTCTCGGCGTCGCGCCAGAAGTTCTGGGTCGCGTTGCCCTGGAACCAGTCGGCCTCCGCGTGCACGGAACCGTTGATCGTCACGTCGTCCGGTGAGAAGCCGAGCCCGGCGACCTGCGTGTAGAAGCCGACGTTGGCGTTCGCGCTGTACGTGCCCGGCTTGAACAGCAGGGCCTGGCGGGCCGAGCCGAACTGGTTGGTCTGCTGCTGGGTGAAGACCGAGTCCAGCTTGGACTGGATGCTGGACGCCGACATCGACGGGTCGAACACCGTCACGTTGGGACCGAAGTCCGGGGTGCCCGGCGGGTTCGTCGAGACGGTGCCGAGTGTGAAGGACTGCGCGGCGGTGCCGTTGCAGGTGTACTGCGCCAACTGCACGCTGTCCGCGGTCGATGCGCTCGGGACGTCCAGGCACTTGCCGCTGTTGCGGTTGACGAAGTGGTAGGCGCCGTCGGCCTCGACTACCGGCAGCCACTGCTGGTTGTTGCCGCCGGAGTATGTCCACGTCTGGATGAGCGCGGAGTCGGCGGTCGAGACGCCGGTGACGTCCCAGGCCTCGGCGCCGTTCAGGTTGCTGTTCACGCGGTAGTAGCCGCTGTCGGTGGCGACCAACTGCCAGTTCTGCGCGGTGCTTCCGTTGCACGTGTACTGCTGGACGGCGGTGCCGTCGGCGCTCGCGGCCGAGCGGGCGTCGACGCACTTGCCGCTGCCCTTGTTGACCACGGTGGTGTACCCGGTCGGGATCGCGGCGGCGGCTGTGCTCGCCGCGCTCGCCGAGGCCTGCGTGGCGAACTCGATTCCGGTCACGGTGGTCGCCACGAGCGCGACCGCCGTGAGCGCTCTCGGTATGGGGTGGCGGCCGGTCAGTCTTTTCCGTCTGAGCACGGATTCTCCTGTGGTGATGGGGGGTTGGGGAGAAAAGGTCGGAGGGGGCGGCGGTCAGCCGGTGTACTGGGCGAAGATGCTGGTGAACTGCCAGTTGCTCTGGCTCACGCCCGAGCACGTGTCGTCGTTCGGGTAGGCGCCCGGGCAGGGACGGTCACGGTTGGCCGACCAGAACGTCAGCCGCGCGAGGTGGTGCGTCTGCGCGTAGCCGAGGATGGTCTGGAAGTCGGCGGTGGTGACGGTCTCGTTGTTGTCGGTGATGCCGTTCATGGACGAGATGCCCATGTCCCGGTAGGCCGCGTCGTCGCTGTATCCGTACGCGTTCTTCAGCGCGGTCTTGAGGCCCTCGGCGGCCCGCTGGGTGAGCGTGCCCATGTTCTGGCCGGCGCCGCCGAAGTCGAACGGCATGATCGTCCAGGCGTCCACGGTCAGCCCGGAGGACGCGGCCCGGTTGATGAGGCTCGTGTCGGGACCGCTCTGGCCGGTGCCGATGGTGACGTACACCTTGATGCCCGGGTTGTTGGCCTTGACGGTCTTCAGCGCGTCCACGGTCCGCTGCTGCACGGTCCCGTTGCTGTACGCGTCGGCCTCGATGTCGATGTCGATGGCCTTCAGCGAGTAGGCGCTGATGACCTTCTGGTAGGCCGCCGCCAGTTCACTCGCGCTGGAGCAGGAGCTCTCCAGCTTGTTGCCGCTGTAGCCGCCGAAGGACGGGACGACGTCACCGCCGTTGGCCCGCACGGTGTTGATGGTCGACTGGTCGACGCCGCCGGTCAGCGCGCGGCCGCCGTCCCACTGCGGGTTGCAGTAGCCGTTGCTCAGGACGAACGCCAGCGTGAACCACTTCACGCCGGTCGCGTTCATGACAGTCGTAGGGCTGGGCGGGTTTCCCCAGCCGTTGTACAGGTACGGGGCCACGGCCATCGGGGCGGTCGTGGGCGGGGTCGTGCCACCGGCCGCGGGCGCGGTCCACTTCTGGTTGGCGGCGCCGGAGCAGGTCCAGATCTGGGTGCGGGTGCCGTTGGCCGTGGAACTGCCGGTGACGTCGAGGCACTTGTTGGCGGCCGGGTTCACGATGTCGCGCGCGGCGCTGACCGTCCACTGCTGGTTGGCGCTGCCGCCGCACGTCCACAGCTGGAGCTGGGCGCCGTTGGCCGTCGAATTGCCGGTGATGTCAAGGCACTTGCCGAGGGCTCTGATGGTTCCGTCGGAGCCGACCGTCCATTGCTGGGCGGCGGTGCCGTTGCAGTCGTAGGTCTGTACGGCCGTGCCGTCGGCGGAACTCGCGCCGGCGACGTCGAGACACTTGCCGCCGAGGCCGGTGATGGTGCCGGTCGCGGCCGAGGCGGAGGGGGCTGCGAGGGTGCCGACGGCGGTGAGGCCGAGGGAGAGGGCGAGGGCGCAGCGCAGGGCGAGGCGTTGCATGACGAGGGGCCTTTCGTCCTGGGTGGGGGGTGGACGCCGCCGGCATGAGGGCGGTGAGAGATGAACACGAGTGTTCACATATGTGAGCGGGGAATGCATTCATGGGAGGTCTGTTGGCTGGTGAACCTAAAGGTCTGCACCAAAGCCGTCAAGAGGTGCGACCGGAGAAGTCCCGCACGTCCTGGCTGAGTTGAGAAGTTGTAGGCGAAGGAAAAGAAATCACCAGGACCATTGAGTGGCCGGTTCTCACAGGTCACACTGTGCGGGATTCGTGATGATCGTCGGGGCGGCGTGTCGGAGGAACCATGAACACAACGGGGACCGCGGAGGTCGCGGTCCGGCACATACTCAGTGACAAGGTCACGGGCGGAATCCTCAAACCGAAGACGCGCACGATCACCTGGACCTCCGCCCACTACACCGTCAAGCGGCCTCCGTCGGGCAAGCACACGGTGGAGCTGACCTGCACCGAGTGCTCGGCGTCCCTGCTGGCCGAGGTCCGCGACCAGGCCGCCACCCGCACGCTCGCGGCCGTCATGCGTGTCGTCGGGATCGTGTGCGCGGTCGTCTTCTTCGCCGCCCTCGCCTACGCGATCCACGAGGGCGGCAAGACCCTCCCCGAGGGCCAGTCGCTCCCGGTCCTCTTCCCGATCAGCGTCGTCGCCGTCGTGGTCACCTTCGTCGCCGGGCCCACGTTCTACCTGCACGGCCGGAACTACAACGGCGTCAGCATGCTCGACGCCCCCAAGCCGCGCCGCGGGCACCAGATCAGGCCGGTGCGGGCGGGGCGGTCGCGCGTACGAACTCGCCGATGAGCCGGGCGAGTTCGGCGGGCCGGTCCAGCGGAAGCAGCGTGTAGCCGTCGGTCACCTCCACCAGCCGCCCCCGCGGCAGGAGTTGGGCCAGCCGACGCCCGTGCTCGGGCGGCATCACCCGGTCCTCGCTCGCCCAGACCACGAGCGCGGGGCGGTCGAACTCCCGTAGCCGGAGGGCGGTTTGCTCCAGCAGGCGGCGCCCGTCCGCCGACGCGGCGCGCAGCACGCGTACGGCGTCACGGCGGATCTCCGGCTGTCGCCGGACCGGCTCCGTCCAGCGCGCGGTGACCGCGTCCCCGCGCTTCGTCAGCCACCCGAACGCGAACGGCAGGCGGCGCAGCGCCCGTACCCGCAGCTGCCGCATGAACTGCCCGAACAGCCACGGCGAGAGGCGCCCCGCGAGTACGAGGGTCCGGCCCGTCAGACCTGGTGGGAAGTTGTCGAACGCCTCGCAGGAGACGAGCACCGCCCGCGCCACGCGCGCGTCCCCCTCCGCCATCAGCAGCTGCACCAGCGCCCCGCCCGTGTCGTTCCCGACGAGCGTGACGTCCCGCAGATCCAGCCGGTCGAGGAGTTCCGTGACGAGCCGGGCGACCCCGGGCAGTGTCAGGTCGGCGTCCGCGCGCATCGGGTGGCGGTGCGCGCCGAGCGGGAGGGTCGGGGCCAAGCACCGGTGGGCGGAGGACAGTTGGGCGATCGGGGCGGCCCACAGCGAGGCGTCCATCAGCAGCCCGTGCAGCAGCACCAGGACGGGACCGTCGCCGCCGGTGTCCTCGTACGCGACGGGCCCGGCGGAGAGTTCGATCAGGTGCTGTGCGGTGGTCCCGGCCGGCTCGGTCCTGGTCATGAACGCCTCCCGTGAGTGTCTGCACTCAAGAGGGCGGCGGAGGTCCGAAGTGTGACACCCGTACGGGAGTTCGCGCCGAGTGGGACAATCGGCGGCGTGGATCGGGGGATCCTGGAGCGTGAGCCCGAACTGGCGCGACTGGCTTCGGCCGCACGTGAGGCGGCGGACGGGGCCGGTTCTGTCGCGCTCGTCCTCGGCGAGGCGGGCATCGGCAAGTCGACCCTGGTGAAGGCCATGCCGGACCGGCTCCCGCACGGCACACGCATCCTCCTGGGCCAGTGCGACGACCTCGCCACCCGCCGCCCCCTGGGCCCGTTCCGCGACCTCGTCGGCAGCGTCGGCGCCGAACTCGCCCGGGCCGTCATGGAGGGCGGCGACCGCCACCGCGTCTACGAAGCCCTGCAAGGGGAGTTGGCCGGTGTACCGCATCCGGCGGTACTCGTCGTGGAGGACGTCCACTGGGCCGACGAGGCCTCGCTGGACGCCCTGCGCTTCCTGGTCCGGCGCATGCATCGGCTGCCCGCCGTACTCGTCCTCACCTACCGGGACGACGAGTTGAGCCGCGAGCACCCGCTGCGGCACCTCCTCGGCGAGGTCTCCCGCACCGACCGCGTGCACCGGCTGCCGCTGGCCCGCCTCTCCAAGTCGGCGGTGCACGCGCTCAGTTCGGCCAGCCGCCTCGACCCGGCGCAGGTGTACGAGGTGACCTCGGGCAACCCCTTCTTCGTCACCGAGGTCCTCGCGGCCGGCGGCACCGGGGGAGTGCCCCCGACGGTCGTCGACGCTGTGCTCGCCCGGCTGCGTGGGCTGGACGGCCGGACCGTCGACGCGCTGGAGCAACTCGCCGTCGTGCCCTCCGCCGTCGAACGTCCCCTCGTCGACGCGCTGTTGACGGGCGGCGTCGCCGTGCTGGCCACCGCCGAACAGCGCGGGCTCCTCGCGGTGACCCCCGAACGGGTCGCGTTCCGGCACGAGTTGATCCGCCGCGCCGTTGCCGACTCCCTGCCCGCGGCCCGGCGCATCGACCTCAACCGCGATGTGCTCACCGCCCTCATGCTCCGGCCGGGCTCCGACCCGGCCCGCGTCGTCCACCACGCCGCTCAGGCCGGCGACCAGGACGCCATCGCCCGCTACGGCCCCCACGCGGCCCGGGACGCCACCGAGGCGGGCGCCCACCGCGAGGCCGCCGCCCACCTGCGGCTCGTGCTGCGGCAACGGCACCGCTACACCCCCGCCGAACTCGCCGACCTGCTCGAACGCTACGCCGTGGAGTGCTACACCGTCGCCGACTCCGTCGAGGCCGTCGCCGCCCAGCGCGACGCCGTGGCCCTGCGCCGCTCCCTCGGCGACACCCTCACCCTCGGCGCCGATCTGCGCTGGCTGTCCCGCATCCACTGGTGGGCGGGCCACGCGGAGGAGGCTCAGGACGCGGCGCGGGAGGCCATCGCCGTCCTCGAACACGCCGGTGACGACCGGCTGTTGGCTCTCGCGCTCAGCAACACCGCCCAGCTGCGGATGCTGTCCGACCGGTACGCCGAGGCCATCGCCCACGGCGAGCGCGCCATCGCCCTGGCCCGCCGCGCGGACGACCCCGCGATCCTCGCCCACGCCCTCAACAACGTGGGCACCGCCCGCTGGCGCAGCGGCGACCCGGACGGGCGACGGCAGGTCGAGGAGAGCCTCGCGGTGGCGCTGGCCGCGGGCGAGGTCGAACACGCCTGCCGGTCCTACGCCAACATCATCTGGTCCCTCCTCGACGACCTCGGCTACGCCGAGGCCGACCACTATCTGCCCCCGGCCATGGAACTCGCCGACCGGGCCGAGCACTTGGGGTTCTTCAACTACCTCCACGTCGAGCAGGCCATGCGCCGGCTCGCCGCCGCCGACTGGGACGAGGCCGAGCGGCACGCCGAGTACGGGATGCACGACTTCGTACCGGCCCGCTGCCCCGCGCTGACTGTCCTGGCCCGAGTGCGCGTGCGGTGCGGCAGGCCGGGCGCGGACGAACTCCTCACCCAGGCCCGGGAGATCGCCGTACGCGCCGGGGAGTTGCAGCGCACGGGCCCGGTGGCGGCGGCGCGGGCGGAGGCGGCCTGGCTGCGGGGCGACCACGCGGCGGTGATCGAGGCGGCGGAGCCCGTCCACGCGCAGGCGGCCCACCTCGGCCACGGGCCGTACCGGGCCGAACTCGGCTACTGGCTCAGCAAAGTTGGGCACCCCGTTGCCGCCGACGACAGCGACCACCCGTACGCGTTGCAGGCCGTCGGGGAGTGGAAGCGGGCCGCGGATCTGTGGCAACAGGCAGGTTGCCCCTACGAACACGCCGCCGCGCTCGCCGAGAGCCCTGACCCGGCCGACAAGATCACCGCCCTCGCCGAACTCGACGCACTCGGCGCCGAACCCCTCGCCCGCCTCGTCCGCACCGCGCTGCGCGCCCTCGGCGTCCGCCACATCCCGCGCGGCCCGCACGCGGTGACCCGGGGCAACCCGGGTGGGCTCACGGAACGCCAACTCCAGGTCGTACGACTGCTCGTGGACGGTCTGACGAACCCGGAGATCGCCGACCGGCTCGTGGTGTCGGTCCGTACCGTCGACAACCATGTGCGGGCCGTACTGGAGAAGCTGGACGCGCCCACCAGACGGCAGGCCGCCGCCCGTGCCACGGAACTCGGGCTGCTGCCGGACACCGAAACGTAGGTACCCGGCGCCGCCGAACTGGGTGACGGGCACGGATGCCCGCGTGTTTCCGGGCGGCGTAGAACATGCGGGTCAAGCAGAGCACCACGAAACGGGGACCGCATGTCCAGCACGCTCGCACAGACCGCTCGCCGTGAACTGGCCGACGTCACGGGGGAGTTGATCGGCCCGGACGACGTCGGCTATCCGGAGGCCCGCGCCGTCTACAACGCGATGATCGACAAACGGCCCGCCCTCATCGCCCGTTGCGCCGACGTGGACGCCGTGGCCCGCGTGATCGGCTTCGCCCGCGCGCACGAACTGCCCCTCGCGGTACGGGGAGGCGGGCACCACGGGGCCGGACTCGGCACCGTCGACGGGGGAGTGGTCGCCGACCTGTCGCTCCTGAAGGACATCCAGGTGGACCCCGAGGCGCGCACGGTACGGGTCGGTGGCGGTTGCGTGTGGGGCGAGGTGGACCGTGCCACCAACGCGCACGGGCTCGCCACCCCGAGCGGGATCATCTCCACCACCGGTGTCGGCGGTCTCGCCACCGGCGGCGGGCTCGGCCATCTGACCCGCAAGTGCGGGCTGACCATCGACAACCTGCTGGAGGCCGACCTCGTCCTGGCCGACGGCAGCCGGGTGCGGGCGAGTTCGGACGAGAACAGCGATCTGTTCTGGGCGGTCCGGGGCGGTGGGGGCAACTTCGGGGTCGTCACCTCGTTCCTGTTCCGGCTGCACGAGGTGAGCACCGTCGTCGCCGGACCCACCTTCTGGCCGGTCGAGATCAGCGCCGAAGTCCTCACCGCCTACCGGGACTTCCTGCCGAACGCGCCCCGCGAGCTGAACGCGTTCTTCCTGCACGGCAGCGTCCCGCCCGCCCCGCCGTTCCCCGAGGAGATACAACTGCGCAAGACGGCCGGCGTCGTGTGGTGCTACACCGGCGGCGACACCGAGGCCGCGGCACGCGCGATGGCACCCCTGCTCGACGCGCTGCCCGCACCGCTCCTGCACGCGGCGGGACCGATGCAACACCCGGACATGCAGGGCATGTTCGACGGGCTCTACCCGCCCGGCGACCAGTGGTACTGGCGTGCCGACTTCGTCAACGACATCCCCGATGACGCGGTGGAACTCCACGCCAAGTTCGGGGCGGAGGTACCCACCCCGCAGTCGACGATGCACCTCTACCCGATCGACGGCGCGGCCCACGACGTCGGCAACGACGAGACCCCGTGGGCGTACCGCGACGCACGCTGGGCGTCCGTCTTCGCCGGTGTCGACCGGGACCCCGCCAACGCGGGACTCATCAAGCAGTGGGCCATCGACTACCAAGAGGCCCTGCACCCGTACTCGGCGGGCGGCGCCTACGTGAACATGATGATGGACGAGGGACAGGAACGTGTCCGGGCCAGCTACCGCGGCAACTACGAGCGCCTGGCCCGCATCAAGGCCGACCGCGACCCGGACAACGTCTTCCGCCTCAACCAGAACATCCACCCGGCCCCGAAACCGCGCTACGAGACCCGCCCGTGACGGCAGCCCCGGGGCCGGGCGGCCTCACGCGTTCGGGTCGAACGAGATACCCGACGGCTCGGCGATGGACAGCGCGTAGTTGAAGTCGCTGTCCCTGATCTTCAGCGTGGCCGAGCCGAAGTCCGCGCCCAGGAGCTTGTCCTTGAGGCCGGCCGGGTAGCCGTTCCAGCCCACCAGGCGCGGGTAGAACCAGTTGCCGGTGGCGTTCTCCGCGGGCTCGTCGTTCGTGTTGGCGAAGCGGAAGTCGTGCGAGCCGATGCCGTCCTTGTGGTAGACGATCTTGGGGTGCGTGCCGTCGAAACGCACCCCCGAGGCCGCGGACACCTGGTACGCGGAGTGCTGCGAAACCGACACGTACTGAACGGTGTTGTCCTTGATCCACACCACGACATGCTCCCAGTCGTGGGTGTGGCCGATCGCCGCCGGACCCAGGGTGACCTGGTCCTTCTCGAAGTAACTGGCGTACATCACCGCGCACCAGTCGTTGTTGCACTTCTCGCGCGAGTACGTGTTGGAGTTGTTCAGCTGGGCGAGGTCGTGGCAGTGACCGTTGACGTCGCCGCCGAGCTTCAGCCCGGGGTTGAGGGTGCCGTCCGTGCCGATGGCGGCCGTGGCGTAGCAGCCGTCGCCGTCGTAGTCGTAGGCCGGGGAGAAGGTCTGCTCCAGGCCGTCCGCGTTCTGCGGGAGCGCCTGCAGGACGGAGGCCTGGGCGGCCGTCGCCTGCCCGACCACGAGGGCCAGCGCACCGAGGACGGTGACGATCGCGGAGCGGCGAAGACGCCGGCCCCGGGGCTTCGTGGTTCTCGTGGAGCTGTCGGTGGGGGGTGTCAGTTCGGGCACGCCGACTCCAGTTCTGGGCTGTGGGGGCGCTACTGGATGCGCCAGGTCCAGACCTTTGCAGTCAAGTGTGTGCACGTCAACACCCTTGCGATGTACGGATCTTGGCCCACCGCTGAATTCTCCCGGGCCGCGTACAGCACCCTCACAGGCGGCTCCCAGTCGCGCCCCGACGTCACCCGTCCGATCGGTCGGGAAGGTCCGGAAGGCCGTCCAGAAAGTCCGCGGATGGGACGTGGAAAAGACTTCCGGTGACGGCCGTGGAGAAGTCCAGGATGCGGTCGTGGGACGCGGATTCGGTGCCCAGGAACATATTGCGCAGCATCTGCTCGGTGACCGAGGGCGTGCGGGCGTACCCGATGAAGTAGGTGCCGAACTCGCCCTGTCCCGCGCTGCCGAACGGCATGTTGTCGCGCAGGATCTTCCGCTCGGTGCCGTCCGGGCCGGTGATCACGTTGAGCGCGATGTGCGAGTCGGCCGGCTTGACGTCGTCGTCCATCTCCATGTTGGTCAACTTGCTGCGCCCGATGGCCCGTTCCTGCTGTTCCACCGGCAGCGCGTTCCAGGCCGCCATGTCGTGGACGTACTTCTGCACGATCACATAGCTGCCGCCCGCGAACTCCGGGTCCTCGCCGCCGATCACCACCGCCTCGCGGGCCACCCGCCCGACCGGGTTCTCGGTGCCGTCGACGAAGCCCAGCAGATCGCGCACGTCGAAGTACTGGAACCCGGACACCTCGTCGGCCACGGAGACCGCAGCGCCCAGCCGCCCCATGATCTCGGCGGCCAACTCGAAGCACAGGTCGGCCCGTACGGCCTTGATGTGGAACAGCAGGTCACCCGGGGTGGAGACGGCCGTGTGGCGTTCGCCGACGAGTTCGCGGAACGGATGCAGCTCGGCGGGGCGCGGACCGGCGAAGAGCCGGTCCCACACCTCCGACCCGATGCCGGTCACACAGCTGAGCCGCCCGTCCGGCGCGCGGAACCCGATGGACCGGATCAACCCGCCGAGATCTTCGAGGAGTTGGCGCGCCGTCTCCTCGCCCCCCGGCTCCACGGTGACGACCAGGAAGGTCGCGCTCGGGGTCAGCGACTCCAGCACCGCCTGAGTCGTCGGGACGCTCTCGCCGCCGATGCTGCCGTCCGTGTGCTCGACCGAGCCGTCAACTGTCATGTACTTCATGCCTCCGCGGTGTCCTGGGAAGTGCCGGCCATGACGGCCGGCACCGTGCGACTCAGCCGAGTTTCCCAGTCCGCGCGTCCTGCCACAGGTCGACGCCGCCGTCGACGGCGTACGAGTCGATCTCGGCCAGCTCCTCGGCGCTGAAGGCGAGGTTGTCGAGCGCGGCCACGTTCTGTTCGAGCTGCTCCGTGCGGGACGCGCCGATGACCAGCGAGGTGACCCGCTCGTCGCGCAGCGCCCAGGCGAGCGCCATCTGCGCCAGGGTCTGCCCGCGCCGCCCCGCGATGCCGTTCAGCGCGCGCAGCCGCCGAACCATGTCCTCGGTCAGCCAGCCCGCGTCGAACGACGTGCCCTGCGCGGCCCGCGACCCCTCCGGGATCCCGTCCAGGTACCGCCCGGTCAGCAGCCCCTGCGACAGCGCGGTGAACCCGATGACCCCGAAGCCCTCGTCCCGCGCGGCGTCGAGCAGTCCGTCGTTCTCGATCCAGCGGTTGAGCATGTTGTACGACGGCTGGTGGATGAGGAGCGGAGTGCCCAGCTCGCGGAGGATGGCGGCGGCCTCACGGGAGCGCTCCGCGTCGTAGGAGGAGATGCCGACGTAGAGGGCCTTGCCCTGACGGACAGCAGTATCGAGCGCGCCCATGGTCTCTTCGAGCGGGGTGCCGGCGTCGAGGCGGTGGGAGTAGAAGATGTCCACGTAGTCGAGGCCCGTGCGCTTCAGCGACTGGTCCAGCGACGCGAGGACGTACTTCCGGGAGCCGCCGCCCTGGCCGTACGGACCGGGCCACATGTCCCAGCCGGCCTTCGTGGAGACCACCAGCTCGTCCCGGTACGGCGCGAGGTCCTGCTTCAGCAGCCGGCCGAAGTTCTCCTCGGCGGCGCCGTAGGGCGGGCCGTAGTTGTTCGCCAGGTCGTGGTGGGTGATGCCGAGGTCGAAGGCGCGCAGCGCGATCTCACGCTGCGTCTCGAACGGCCGGTCGTCACCGAAGTTGTGCCAGTAGCCCAGCGACAGCAGGGGCAGGTCGAGCCCCGAGCGGCCGGTGCGGCGGTAGCGCATGGTGCCGTTGTAGCGCTCAGGATCTGCGACGTGGGTCATCGGGGGGTCTCCGCGAGGTGCATGAGGGGTGTGCCGTCGGCGTCGGGGTGGCCGACACGCCTACTGTGCCCGCGCGTGAATCTTGAGTCCAACTGTTCCCCCGCATCGGATTCAGCAGTGTCGTCACTGAATCCGGCGCCGGATCGCTCAGCGGACCGCAGTCGTTTACGGGCCCCTCACCCGTCCTCAGGGTCGTCGCCATGAGCGTTCTTCGCGATACGGAGACGGACGAGCGCCCGCTGCGGATCGGCGTGCGGGTGCCGCCCTGCGACCGGGCGGACCGGGTGGCCCGGACGGTACGGCGGGCTGAGCATGCTGCGGGCGCTGCTGGACGGGCGCGGGTGGGACTTCGAGGGCGAGGTCCGGTCCCGGCTGGAAGGTTCGCAAGGGCGTACTGCGCGAACACGGGGTCACCTCCACCATGTGGGACCGCTCCCCACCGTCCACCCCGGAACGACATCTAACTTGAACTGTTTGTTTTCTTGAATCACTCGTGTTTATGGCTGTAGGTTGAGCGGCATGACCGCATCCCAGCCACCGACCACCGCCGAGGAGCTGCGCGGTGCCGGCCTGCGGGTGACGGCAGCCCGCGTCGCGCTGTTGGAGACCGTCCGGCACGGCGACCACCTCGATGTCGAGGCGGTCGCGTCCGGGGTCCGTGACCGCGTAGGACACATATCGCTCCAGGCCGTGTACGACGCGCTCCACGCGCTGACCTCGGCCGGACTCATACGCCGTATCGAACCGGCAGGCAGTCCCGCCCGCTTCGAAGGACGCGTCGGCGACAACCACCACCACCTCATGTGCAGGTCGTGCGGTGTCGTCGCCGATGTCGACTGCGCGGTCGGCGAGGCGCCCTGCCTGACCGCCGCCGACGACCAAGGCTTCTCGATCGACGAGGCCGAGGTCATCTACTGGGGCCTGTGCCCCACCTGTACCGCGGTCCCCAGTTCCTGAGCCACGTGTTCCACCCCGTTTTGGAAGGATTCCCATGTCTGAGAACCACGACGCAATCGTCACGGACGCGAAGTCGGAGGATGCCGGGGGCTGCCCCGTCGCGCACGGGCGCGCCCCGCACCCGACCCAGGGCGGTGGCAACCGTCAGTGGTGGCCGGAGCGGCTCAACCTGAAGATCCTCGCCAAGGACCCGGTCGTCGCGAACCCGCTCGGCGCGGACTTCGACTACGCCGAGGCGTTCGGTGCCCTCGACCTCGCGGCCGTCAAACAGGACATCGCCGAGGTACTGACCACCTCGCAGGACTGGTGGCCGGCGGACTTCGGCAACTACGGCCCGCTGATGATCCGGATGGCCTGGCACAGTGCCGGCACCTACCGCATCAGCGACGGCCGCGGCGGTGGCGGCCGTGGCCAGCAGCGCTTCGCGCCGCTGAACAGCTGGCCGGACAACGGCAACCTCGACAAGGCCCGCCGTCTGCTGTGGCCGGTCAAGAAGAAGTACGGCCAGTCCATCTCCTGGGCCGACCTCCTGATCCTCACCGGCAACGTGGCGCTGGAGACGATGGGCTTCGAGACCTTCGGCTTCGCCGGCGGCCGTGCCGACGTCTGGGAGGCCGACGAGGACGTGTACTGGGGTCCCGAGACCACCTGGCTCGACGACCAGCGCTACACCGGCGACCGCGAGCTGGAGAACCCGCTCGGCGCCGTCCAGATGGGCCTCATCTACGTCAACCCCGAGGGCCCGAACGGCAACCCGGACCCGCTGGCCTCGGCCCGCGACATCCGTGAGACCTTCCGCCGGATGGCGATGAACGACGAGGAGACCGTCGCCCTCATCGCCGGTGGCCACACCTTCGGCAAGACCCACGGCGCGGGCCCGGCCGAGTCGGTCGGCGACGACCCCGAGGCCGCCCCGCTGGAGTCGCAGGGCCTGGGCTGGGCCAACACTTACGGCAGCGGCAAGGGCGGCGACGCGATCACCTCCGGCCTTGAGGTGACCTGGACCACCAAGCCCACCCAGTGGAGCAACGACTTCTTCGACATCCTCTTCGGCTACGAGTGGGAGCTGACCCAGAGCCCCGCCGGCGCCAACCAGTGGGTGGCCAAGGACGCCGAGGCGATCATCCCCGACGCGCACGACGCGTCGAAGAAGAAGCTCCCGACGATGCTCACCACCGACCTCGCCCTGCGCTTCGACCCGATCTACGGCGAGATCTCGAAGCGCTTCCACGAGAACCCGGCGCAGTTCGCGGACGCCTTCTCCCGCGCCTGGTTCAAGCTGACCCACCGTGACCTGGGCCCGAAGTCCCTGTACCTCGGCCCGGAGGTCCCGTCCGAGACCCTGCTGTGGCAGGACCCGCTGCCGCAGGCCGAGGGCGAGACCATCGACGCCGCCGACGTCACGGCCCTCAAGGCGAAGATCCTCGCCTCGGACCTGACCGTCTCGCAGCTCGTGTCCACCGCGTGGGCGTCCGCCTCCACCTTCCGGGGCAGCGACAAGCGCGGCGGTGCCAACGGCGCCCGTATCCGCCTGGAGCCGCAGCGCGGCTGGGAGGCCAACGACCCCGACCAGCTCGCTCAGGTGCTGCGGGTCCTCGAAGGCATCCAGCAGGAGTTCAACTCCGGCGCCAAGAAGGTCTCCCTGGCCGACCTGATCGTCCTCGGCGGTGCCGCCGCGGTCGAGAAGGCCGCCAAGGACGGCGGCGTCGACGTGGAGGTCCCCTTCACGCCGGGCCGTGTCGACGCCACCGAGGAGCACACCGACGTCGAGTCGTTCGCCGCGCTGGAGCCGAACGTCGACGGCTTCCGCAACTACCTCGGCAAGGGCAACCGCCTGCCCGCCGAGTACCTGCTGCTGGACCGGGCGAACCTGCTCACGCTGAGCGCCCCCGAGCTGACGGTCCTCGTCGGCGGCCTGCGCGTCCTGGGCGCCAACCAGGGCCAGTCCACGCACGGTGTCCTCACCGACAAGGTCGGCACGCTGACCAACGACTTCTTCGTGAACCTGCTCGACCTGGGCACCACGTGGACGTCGACCTCCTCGGACCAGCAGACCTTCGAGGCCCGCGACGCCTCCGGCGCGGTCAAGTGGACCGGCACCCGTGCCGACCTGGTCTTCGGCTCGAACTCCGAGCTGCGCGCGCTCGCCGAGGTCTACGCGAGCGACGACGCGAAGGCGAAGTTCGTGAAGGACTTCGTCGACGCGTGGGTCAAGGTCTCCGACCTGGACCGGTTCGACCTCGTCTGAGTCTGAGTCCTGGACTGAGACTGAGACCGAGTAGTTCCACGGCACCGCACCACTGACGTCCGGGTCGGCCCTTACGGGTCGGCCCGGACGTTTCTCACCTTCTGAACTCGCGGCACAGGCGTGCACGTTCGTCACATAAGCTCCTCCGCATGAACGAGGGGGAGCCCGGCAGACGGGTCGTGGACGGCCGCTTCGAGCTGGAGTCCCGGCTCGGCGGCGGTGGCATGGGCACGGTGTGGCGCGCCCAGGATCTGCTGCTGCACCGCTATGTCGCGGTCAAGGAGGTCCGGCCGCCGGACATCGACCTCGCCGAGTACGACCCCGCCGCGGCGGAGATGCTGCGCCAGCGGGTCCTGCGCGAGGCACGCGCCCTGGCCCGGGTCGAGCACCCGAACGTGGTGACGATCCATCACATCGTCGACGAGGGCGTGGGCACCTACCCCTGGCTCGTCATGGAACTCGTCCAAGGCGGCTCGCTCGCCGACCGGTTGGCCCGCGGACCCATGGCCCCCGCCGAGGCCGCCCGGCTCGGCCGCGGAGTGCTCGACGCCCTGAACGCGGCGCACGCGGCGGGTGTCCAGCACCGCGACGTGAAACCCGCCAACGTCCTGCTGCGCACCGACGGCCGCCCCGTCCTCACCGACTTCGGCATCGCCGCCATCCGCGACGCCACCGCCCTCACCGCCACCGGCTCGATCATCGGTACCCCCGACTACATGGCCCCGGAACGGGTCACCGGCCAGAGCGGCGGACCGTCGGCCGACCTGTGGTCGCTGGCGATGATGCTCTACGTCGCCGTCGAGGGATACCACCCGCTCCAGCGCGGTACGACCCTGGCCACGCTGGCCGCCGTACTCCAGGAGGACGTGCCGCCACCGGTGCGGGCCGGATCGCTGACGCCGGTGCTGTCCTGCGTCCTGGTCCGCGACCCCGAGGCGCGGCCGGACGCCGGGACGGTCGGCCGGATGCTGGAAGCCGCCGCGGCACAGCCCGAGGACCGCCGCCCGGAAACCACCTCGTACCGGCTCGCACCTCCGGTGCCTCCGTCACTGCCGCCGACCGCCGGCATGCCGGCGGCAAAGCGGTCCCGAGGCGTCGCGGTCGCCTCCAGCGTCGTAGGCGTACTGCTCATCGGCACGCTCGCCTGGAAAGTGCTGCCGGCCGGGAACGACAAGGACGACACGAGTACGTCCCCGGGTGCCACCGGTCAGACGCAGCGGCAGACCACGCCCTCCGTCTCGGCGAGTCAGAGCAGCGCCGCCGTGAAGACGCAGGACATGCTCACTCCGGCCGGTATCCGGACCGCGATCAAGGCCTTCGAGAAGAAGACGGGCAGCGACCGCTTCGCCGACTTCTCCGTCTACCCGGGGTACGTCATCGCGGACGTGATGGTGAAGGGCAGTAAAACCAGGTACGTCAGCTACACCTACCGCTCCGGTACCGGTTTCGACGAGGCGTTCGACAACAAGGGCACGGTGACAGACGGAGATCAGCCGGTGAAGTTGGACGACTTCAAGTGGGACGCCGTGCCGGGGTTGCTCGCCAGCGCGGAGAAATCGCTGAAGATCAAGAATCCGACATCCCGTTACCTATTGGTCACGGTACCGAGTAGTGACTTCGACTCCCCTGCGAGCATGTCGGTCTACCTGAGCAATGACTACAGGGAGGGCGGTTATGTGAAGGCGACCCCTCAGGGCAAGGTGACGAGAGTGGTGTCGAGCTGAGGGTAGGTTCGCCCAGTGCCCACCTTGCTGATCGTGCATCACACCCCCTCGCCCAACTGCCAGGCGATGTTCGAGGCCGTCGTCTCCGGAGCCACGACACCGGAGATCGAGGACGTGCGGGTCGTACGGCGTGCCGCCCTGTCCGCGACCGTGTCGGACGTGCTGGCCGCCGACGGTCTCCTGCTGGGCACGCCCGCGAACCTCGGCTACATGTCCGGCGCGCTCAAGCACTTCTTCGACCAGATCTACTACCCCTGCCTGGACGAGACCCGGGGCCGGTCCTTCGGCTACTACGTGCACGGCGGGAACGACGTGACGGGAGCCGTGCGCGGCATCGAGTCGATCACGGCCGGGCTGGGCTGGCGGCGCGCCGCCGACCCGGTGACGCTGAGCGGCGAGCCGGACAGGGCCGGTGTCGAGGCGTGCTGGGAGCTGGGGGCTGCGGTCGCCGCCGGTCTGGAGGCCTGAGCGGGCGGCCTGGGCAAGGGGTCGCCACCCGTTCGGCGGCCGAAGAGTGTCGTGACCCCCCGAAGGACCCCCAGCGTGGAGGGACATGCCCCTCCGAGTGACAGGAGTTCTTCATGAGGAAGCGTCTGACGGCCGCGGTGGGTCTGGCGGGTGCGGCGTTGCTGCTGTGCGCGGGTACGGCGAGCGCGGACCCCGACCCGGTCGGGACCGCCAGCGACAGCCCGGGCGTGCTCTCCGGAAACGTCGTTCAGGTGCCGATCGACCTGGACCTCAACCTGTGCGGCAACTCGATCGACGTCATCGGTCTGCTGAACCCCGCGCTGGGCAACCACTGCGAGACCGCGGACTGACGAGCCGTACCGCGAACGAGCCGTGGGCCCCGCGCCCGCGGCTCGTTCCGCGTTTCGGGGTACGTGTAAGGCGACACTTCAGGGGACCTCGGGCAGCCGGTGCAGGGGAGTGCCGTGGGCCCAGCGCCGCAGGCGTGAGCCGTCGATGAGCTGGACGCCGCCCTGCCGGCGCGCCCACTGCACGTCACGGCGGCTGAAGGTGCCCCGGTGCACGACGAGGCGGAGATGCGGTCCGGAGCCGACCGCGCGTGCCGATCGGGTCGGTGTCTCCTCGCCGGGCAGCGGCTCGGCGACCGGCCGGAAGGCCACCTCCAGACGGCGACCGAGCCGGTCCCGCGCACGGACACGCGGCTGGCCCTGCGCGTCGGGCCGGGCCAGCGCCCGCCAGCCGTCCCGGCGCAGCATCCGGGACACGGCCAGGGCGAGCCCCGCCACATCCAGGTCGGCGATCTCCTCCGGCGTGTAGTAGCCCAGCCGGCGACGGGCGAGCGGCCGGTTGTGCCGGACCACGGCCGCCGTGATCACGGCGAGCAGCGCCAGCCCGCCGGCGAGCGCGGCGGTGCCGAGGACGCGGTACGCCTCGGCGAGCCCGGCCACGATCCCGCACACGACGACGGCGACCACGACGAGGGCGGGCAGCACCTCGCGCAGTCCGGGGCCGTAGCGTCCCTGGGCGCGTAGCGCACGGATCGCCTCGCGCCTTCGCGAGCGCCACGACTCGCGCCTCTCGTGCCTCCGCAGCCTCTGCGGCAACAGAGCCAACTCCCCCCACCCCCAAGCGCGTTGACGCCTGCGGTAGGGATACCCGCCGGACGTGGTCCGCGTGCGCGGGGACGGGAACCGGCCACCAAACCGGCCGAACTGTTTCGGCGGGAGCCGTGACCTTTCGGGCAGCGAACTCGTCCCGCCAGACCTCTGGCCCCAGGTACCTACCGCCCGGTATACAAGGCCAGTTGAACGAGAGACGACCGTAGCGGGCCCGTCCCGTCGCACCGTCTCGAACCTGGGGAGGAACCTCATGAAGCGTGAGACGCATCCGGTCACGACGGCGCACCACCGCGGCAGGGCCGTGGCGGTGGCCGCGGCGGTCAGCGGCTGCGCCCTCGTGGTCGCGTCCGCGGCACCGGCCGCCGCGCACAACTCGGGCCATGGGCACGGCCGTTCCACTCAGTACGTGGCGCTCGGCGACTCCTACACCTCGGGCCCCTACATACCGACCCAGGTGGACGCCAACTGCGCGCGCTCCGACCACAATTACCCCTCCGTGGTGACGGCGGACCACAGAAGGACCGTCCTCAAGGACGTGAGCTGCAGCGGCGCGACGACCGCGGAGATGTGGCAGGCGCAGGGCACCAACCCGCCCCAACTGGACGCCGTACAGCGGAACACGGACCTGGTGACCGTGCAGATCGGCGGCAACGACATCGGGTTCAGCACCATCATCGGCACCTGCGCCAAGCTCAGCGCCACGGACCTGACCGGCAACCCGTGCCAGCGCTACTACACCTCCTCCGGCGTCGACCAGTTGGCGCTGGCCGTCCTCAACACCGCGCCGAAGGTCACCAAGGTCCTCCGTGCGGTGCACAAGCAGGCACCCCACGCGCGCGTGCTCGTCGTCGGCTACCCGGACCTGCTGCCCGACGACGGCAGCGGCTGCTACCCGTCGGTGCCGTTCGCCGCCAAGGACTTCCCCTATCTGCGGGACGTCGGCAAGCGCCTCAACCTGATGCTCCGTGTGGTGGCCGCACTCAACGGCGCGGAGTACGTGGACACTTACGGCCCGACCGTCGGCCACGACATGTGCAAGGCGCCCGCCGACCGCTGGATAGAGCCGCTGCAGCCCGCGTCCCCGGCGGCTCCGGCACACCCCAACGCGAAGGGCGAGGCGGCCATGGCGGGCGCGGTGCTCAAGCAGCTGGACCGGCGCCACCGGTACTGACGGACAGCGGCGGCCGGAGTTTTCCACAGGCGGAGGGGGTGTACTCGCTAAACGCGCCCCTGACGAGGAAAGATGGGGCCGTACGCGAAGTCGGTCGATACGGAGGAGCGGGCCACCATGCCACACGAGCGAGCGGGCGAACAGGCCCGCGCAGAGGATCTCGTAGACGTAGCCCGTCTGGTCACCGCGTACTACGCGCTGCACCCGGACCCCGCCGAGCCGGGGCAGCGCGTCGCGTTCGGCACCTCCGGGCACCGGGGCTCGTCCCTGGCGACCGCGTTCAACGAGGACCACATCGCGGCCACCAGCCAGGCCATCTGCGAGTACCGCGCCGACCAGGGCACCGACGGGCCCCTCTTCATCGGGGCCGACACGCACGCGCTGTCCGAGCCCGCGAAGGTCACCGCCCTGGAGGTGTTCGCCGCCAACGAGGTCACGGTCCTCATCGACACCGCGGACGGCTACACCCCCACCCCGGCGGTGTCCCACGCGATCCTCGCCCACAACCGCGGCCGCACCTCGGGCCTCGCGGACGGCGTCGTGGTCACCCCGTCCCACAACCCGCCCGGTGACGGAGGCTTCAAGTACAACCCGCCGAACGGCGGGCCGGCCGGCTCCGAGGCCACCTCCTGGATCCAGGACCGCGCCAACGAGATCATCGCGAGCGGCATGAAGGACGTCCGCCGCATCCCGTACACCCGCGCGCTCGCCGCCCCCGGCACGGGCCGCTACGACTTCCTCGGTACCTATGTCGCCGACCTGCCGAGCGTGCTCGACCTGGACGCGATCCGCACGGCGGGTGTGCGGATCGGCGCCGACCCGCTGGGCGGGGCGTCCGTCGCCTACTGGGGCCGGATCGCCGAGGTGCACCGGCTCGACCTGACCGTGGTCAATCCGCTCACGGACCCGACCTGGCGGTTCATGACGCTGGACTGGGACGGCAAGATCCGCATGGACTGCTCGTCGCCGTACGCGATGGCCTCGCTCATCGCGCAGCGCGACCGGTTCGACATCGCCACCGGCAACGACGCCGACTCCGACCGGCACGGCATCGTCACCCCGGACGCGGGCCTGATGAACCCCAACCACTACCTGGCCGCCGCCATCGCCTACCTCTACGCCCACCGCGAGCGGTGGCCCGCCGACGCGGGCGTGGGCAAGACGCTGGTGTCCTCCTCGATGATCGACCGGGTCGCCTCCGATCTCGGGCGCCGGCTCATCGAGGTGCCCGTCGGCTTCAAGTGGTTCGTGGACGGACTGGTCGACGGCTCGCTCGGCTTCGGCGGTGAGGAGTCGGCCGGTGCCTCCTTCCTGCGCCGGGACGGCTCCGTGTGGACCACCGACAAGGACGGCATCATCCTGGCGCTGCTCGCCAGCGAGATCACCGCGGTCACCGGGAAGACGCCGTCCCAGCACTACGCGGCGCTCACGGACCGGTTCGGCTCGCCCGCCTACGCCCGGATCGACGCCCCGGCGTCCCGCGAGGAGAAGGCGCTGCTCGCCAAGCTCTCGCCCGCGCAGGTCACGGCCGACACCCTGGCCGGTGAGCCCGTCACCGGCGTCCTCACCGAGGCACCGGGCAACGGCGCGGCCCTCGGCGGCATCAAGGTGACGACCGCCAACGCCTGGTTCGCGGCGCGGCCCTCCGGCACCGAGGATGTCTACAAGATCTACGCCGAGTCCTTCCTCGGCCCCGACCACCTCGGCCAGGTGCAGGAGGAGGCGAAGGCCGTGGTCGGGGCGGCGCTGGGCGGCTGACCGGACCGTCGGCCGGGTGGCCGGCTGCCACCGGAATGAACGGTGCGGCAGCCGGTGTTGGGGCGACACGTGAGCCATGACGCACGACGGAAGTGAACCCCGTATGTCCTTCGAAACGACCGACTACACGGGGCAGACCACGTGCGGCGACGAAGCGCGCACCCCGCTGCGTGACTTCCTGCGGACCGAGACCGGCAGCGCCGCCGTCCTGGTGGCGGCGGCGGTCGTCGCGCTCGTCTGGGCCAACGTCACGCCGTCGGCGTACGAGACGTTCTGGGAGACCCACCTCTCCGTCCGGCTCGGCTCGCACGGGATCTCCCTCGATCTGCGCGAGTGGGTCAACAGCGGGCTGATGACGCTGTTCTTCCTGGTCGTCGGGCTGGAGGCGCGCCGCGAGTTCGACATGGGCGAGCTGCGCGAACGCAGGCGGCTGGCGCTGCCGGTGGTCGCGGGCGCCAGCGGGATGCTCGTGCCGATCGCGATCTACCTGGCGATCAACAGCGGGCACGGGACGGCGAACGGCTGGGGTGCGGTGATGTCCACCGACACGGCGTTCGCGCTGGGCATGCTCGCCGTCGTGGGCCGCCACATGCCGCCCGGGCTGCGCGTGTTCCTCCTCACGATCACCGTCGTCGACGACTTCCTGGCGCTCGTGGTGATCGCCGTCTTCTACAGCGAGCACATCGCCGTACCGGCGCTCCTGGTCGCCGTGGGCATGTTCGCCGTCGTCGTGCTGCTCCGGCGGTTCCGGGTGCGCCGGGGCCCGCTGTACGCGCTGCTCGGGCTGGTCGCCTGGGTCGCCCTGCTCAAGTCGGGCGTGGACCCTGTCGTCATCGGCCTCGCCATGGGGCTGATCACGTACGCCTACCCGGCGGGGCGCGACGACCTGGAGCGCGCGACCGGCCTGTTCCGGCTGTTCCGCGAGCAGCCCACACCCGAGCTGGAACGCGACGTACGGGCCGGCATCGCGGCGTCCATCTCCCCGAACGACCGGCTCCAGCGCATCTACCACCCGTGGGCCAGCTACGCCGTGGTCCCCCTGTTCGCGCTGGCCAACGCCGGTCTGCATCTCAGCGGGGAGCAACTGGCCAGGGCCTTCACCTCGCCCGTCGCGCTGGGCATCCTCATCGGATACGTCGTCGGCAAGCCCCTCGGCATCATCTCCTCGACCGCGCTGACCAGCGTCCTGTCCCGGGGCCGGATCCGGCCGCCGGTCGGCTGGGGCGCGGTGACCGCGGGCGGCACGCTGGCCGGCGTCGGCTTCACGGTCTCCCTGCTGATCGCGACCCTCGCCTTCGACGGGACCACCCTGGAGGACGCGAAGACGGGCATCCTCAGCGCCGTCATCTGCTCGTTCCTGGTCGGCCGGCTGGTCACCGGGGTGATCGGACTGCTGCCCCCGCAGATCCGGCCCAGGGTCCTGTTCGGCCGGGCGGAGACCATCGTCGACCTGTCCGTCCCCGTCGACCCCGACCGCGACCACCTGCGCGGACCGCGACACGCCCCGGTGACCGTGGTGGAGTACGGCGACTACGAATGCCCCTTCTGCGGCCAGGCCGAGCCGGTCGTCCGCGAACTGCTCGGCTCCTTCGGGGACGAGGTGCGGTACGTGTGGCGGCACCTGCCGCTCACCGACGTCCACGAGCACGCCCAGCTCGCCGCCGAGGCCGCGGAGGCCGCCGCGCTGCAGGGCGGCTACTGGGAGATGCACGACCTGCTCCTCAGCCACCAGGGCGCCCTGCGCTTCAAGGACCTGCGGGCGTACGCCGAACAGATCGGCCTGGACACCGCCCGCTTCGAGCGCGACATGCGGGCCCACGAGGGCTCGGGCCACGTCGCCGAGGACGTCGAGTCGGCCGACCTCAGCGGGGTCGCTGGCACCCCGACCTTCTTCGTGAACGGTCGCAGGCACCATGGCGCGTACGACATCGAGGGCCTCTCGCAGGCCGTACGGGCGGCTCGTGAGCGGGCCGCGGTGGTGGCGGCGTAGGCCGTCTAGCCCCGGTCGGAGACCGTCTCGTACCAGGGGACAGGGCCGGGAATGGACCGAGGGGTGCCTGTGTTGAGACGTACGTAGCTGACATGCTCGGGACAAGATCCCGGGATGTGGGCGGAAGGAGGTCCTCATGGCACGCACCACGAACCGTCCCGTCGTCACCCTGAAGTCGACGGCCGGGACCGGCGTCACCTACGTGACGCGCAAGAGCCGTCGCAACGACCCCGACCGGCTGGTCCTGCGCAAGTACGACCCGGTGGCGGGGGAGCACGTCGACTTCCGCGAGGAGCGTTGAGCCGAGCTCGGCGGCCGTCCCACCGGCCAAGCCGAGCGGCTGTCCCACGAACACGGCAGAGCGGCCGTCCCGCAGCGGACGGCCTGAGGAAGGAAGCACCATGAGGTCTGGCATCCACCCCGTGTCCCGTCCGGTCGTCTTCCGCGACCGCGCGGCGGACACCGCGTTCCTGACCACCTCGACCGCGCGGTCGGCGCGCACGGTCGAGTGGGCGGACGGGAACACCTACCCGCTGATCGACGTCGAGATCTCGTCGGCCAGCCACCCGTTCTACACCGGCAACACGCGTGTCGTGGACACCGCGGGCCGTGTGGAGCGCTTCGAGCGCCGCTATGGGAGGCAGTCATGAAGGTTCGCAACTCGCTGCGGTCGCTGAAGGCCAAGCCCGGCGCGCAGGTGGTACGCCGTCGTGGCGTGACGTTCGTGATCAACAAGAAGGACCCGCGTTTCAAGGCCCGCCAGGGCTGACGCGGCACGTACGACAGGTCGGCCCGGCCCCGCTTCCCGCGGTGGCCGGGCCGTTGTCGTACCTGTTGGCGTGCGTCCTGTTTTTCGTCCTGTTTTTGGGCGTTTCCGAGGGAGAAAAATCCGTTCTTTATGCTTATAGCGGTACCAACCCCCTTGGAGTGGTCAATGTCCCGCAAGCACCCCATGGACGACGGTGACGAACTGCTGGCCAGACTCGGGACGCTGACCGCCCAGGCACGCGAGCGGGCGGAGCTCCAGCGCTCCCTGGTCGAACTGGCCGTCGCCCTCCAGCGCGGCATGCTGCCCGGCGACATGCCCGTCACTCCCCGGTTCCACCTCGCGGTCAAGTACTCGCCCGCGAATCACGGCCTCAACGTGGGCGGCGACTGGTACGACGCCTTCACGATGCCCGACGGACGCATCGGCCTGTCCATCGGCGACGTCCAGGGCCACAACATCGAGGCGGCCGCGTTCATGGGCCAGGTGAGGGTCGGCCTGCGCGCCCTCGCCTCCGTCACCAGCGAGCCCGGCGAACTCCTCTCCCTGACGAACGACCTGCTCCTGTCCCTCGGCACCGAACTCTTCGCGACCTGCACCTTCATGCGCCTGGACCCGATCACCGGGGTGCTGGAGAGCGCGCGGGCCGGACACATACCCTCCGTCTGGGCCACCGCCGACGGCCGCTCCGGCATCACCGACGACGAGGGCGGCCCGCCCCTCGGCATCGTCGCCGGACAGCGGTACCCCGTGACCGAGCACCGGCTCACCACCGGCGGCGTCTTCGTCCTGGTGACCGACGGCGTCGTGGAGGGCCCCTCGATGAGCGTCGACGAAGGCCTCGACCAGGTGATGCGCCTCGCCGGAATCGCCGCCGTGGCGGGCATGGAGGCGGGCTCCCTCGCGGCCGCCGTGATCAAGGGCGCCGAGCGCGTGGGGCACGAGGACGACGCGGCGGTCCTGGTCGTGGGCCACGACGCGCCCGACACCGGCGCGTAGGGCCGCTCCGGCGGGGGCATGACCCGGCTGCCGCTGCGCAGCCGCGCCGAGGCGCCTTGACGGGCTTACGGCCGCCCGCGCCGCGCCCCGCTCACCGGCACAGGTCAGCTGCCGATTGCCTCCCGCACGGCCCGGCCCCGCCCCGCTCGCCTCGCCGACACGGCCGCCTCAGTGTCTGATGGCAGCTGTGGTGGGTTTCGAGGATCTGCGGCGACCGGCCGGGTACGCCCTCCTGACGCTGGCCGTCGCCGGCGGCTACTTCGCGGCGGGGCGGCTCGGCCTGCTGCGGGAGCTCGTCGTCGAGGGCGCCGTGTTCACCCCCATCTGGCCGCCCACCGGCGTCGCGGTCGCCTGCCTGCTGATCTTCGGGCCGCGGGTGCTGCCCGGCATCGCCCTCGGCGTGCTCCTCGTGATCATGTCGATCACCTCGCTCCAGCCGACCGTGCTCGTCGTCCTGGCGGGCAACACCGTGGCGCCCGCCTGCGCCTACCTCATGCTGCGCCGGGTGGGCTTCCGCACCGACCTCGGCCGACTGCGCGACGGGCTCGCCCTGGTGTTCCTGGGCGCCCTGTCCGCGATGCTGATCAGCGCCACCTGCGGGGTCGGGCTGCTCGTCCTCACCGACAAGCTGGCCGCGCACTCCTTCTGGCCGGTCTGGCTGGGCTGGTGGGTGGGCGACGCGATGGGCGTGCTGATCGTGACCCCGCTGCTGCTCATGCTGCGTACCGTGCGCCTGCCCCTGGACCTGCACCGGTGGAAGGAGGCCCTGGGCCTCGCGGCGACCATCGGCGTGATCGTCCCCCTCGTCACCCACAACCGCATCAGCCTGCTGTTCCTGGTCTATCCGCTGCTGATCTGGGCGGCGCTGCGGTTCCGCTTCGCGGGCAGCATGCTGTGCGCCCTCTTCGCCTCCGTCATGGCCACCATCGCGGCGACCCGGGAGACGGGCCCGTTCGCCGGGCTGACCCATGTCGAGGTCATGATGAAACTGCAGGCCTTCAACGGCACGATGGCCCTCACCGCCCTCCTGCTGTCCTCGGTCATCACCGAGCAGCGCAACACCAGGCTCTCGGTGGAGAAGGCCTGCCAGGAACTGGCCGAGGTCCTCGAACACCTCACCGCGGGCGATCCCCGCCAGGGCGGCCGACCGTGAGCTCACCGCTCAGTCAGAGAAGGCCCGCGTCGCTCCGTCTGCGCAGCACCAGCAGCGCGGTGTCGTCCCGGGGCATGCCCGCCGTGTGGCGGCGCAGATCGCCGTAGACGGTGGCCGGTACATCCTTCGGGAGGACCTCGCCCCAGGTCGCCGCCCGCTCCTCCAGCGGATAGAACGCGCCGGACGGATCGCGGGCCTCGGTGACGCCGTCCGTGCAGAGCAGCAGGGTGCCGTCCGAAGGGAAGTCGAACCATTCGACGGTACGAGGCTCAGGGGCCAGCGCGTCGAGGCCCAGCGGCACGCAGGGCTCCTGCCGGAGCACCGGATCGGCCCGTTCCTTGTGCAGCAGCAGCGGTGCCACATGACCGCAGTTGATCGCCTGCACCTCCTGCTCGCCGTCGACGCCCAGGACCAGCGCCGTCACGAACCGCTCCCGCTCACCGGTCTGCGCCGCGAAGGAGTTGTGCCGTAGCACCGCCTCCTCCAGGGCGTCGACCACGGCGGTGAGCGTGGGCTCGGCCACGGCCGCCTCGCGGAAGGCGCTCAGCACGGCGAACGCGGCGCTGATCGCCTGGAGGCCCTTGCCCTGGACGTCGGCGATGAAGACGCGGCTACCGTACGGCGAGGAGACGACCTCGTAGACGTCGCCGCCCACCCGGCTGTCCTCCTCCACCGGCCGGTACAGGCCGTGGACCAGGAGCTGGTCGGTCATCAGGGGGAACGGGCGCAGGATCTGGCGTTGCAGGGCGGCCGCCGCCGACCGCAGCCGGGCGATCTCGCCCTCCCAGCGGATCCGCTGCGCCGCCCGCGCCACGCTGAGGCCGTTGAACACCAGGGTGAAGGCGACGACGGCCGCGTCGGCGCCCGCCGTGCCCAGCGGGGTGTCGACGAGGGAGCCGACGATGACGAGTGTCACCCACGCGGAGGCGACGGTGGTCTGCCGCACGGTTCCGCGCCCGGCGATCAGCGCGGGCAGCACCACCAGAAAGGGGGCGGGCCGGGTGTCCCGGCCCAGCGCGATACCGGTCACCGCCACCACCAGCGTGACGAAGACGAGCCAGAACACGACCACGGCCCAGCTGAGCGGAGGTGTGGAGCGCTGCCCTGCGTCTACCACGGTGGAGCCGGCCGGATCTCTTGAGGTGCGCACCGGCCCTCCGCTTCCTTCAGTCCTCGAACAACCGTCGGGAAAGCTTCCCACTCTTCAATATCAGCCCCACCCGTACCGTCCGCGAGCCGCGCCAACGACTCGGGCCGACCCGGGACGCACAGGAAGCGCACAGGGGGTTAGATTCCGATCCGTATGTTTGGCCGATGATGGGGGAGTTGGGATCGTTGTTCATCTGGCGCACACTGCGGGGTGAATGGCAGGGCATCGTCGTCGATCCGGTACGACAGCTGCTGCGGCGCGGACTGATGGGGGTGTCCCTGGCGTTCGTCGCCGCCTTCGGCGTCATCTTCTTCCACGCCCTCGCCCAGAACCCGACCGGTGCCGTGATCGTGCGGGACATCGGCGGCGTCCAGGGCGACCTGCCGCTGTGGCTCGCTCTGCTGCGTACCCCCATATCGCTGTACGTCCCCGCCCTCGACCTGCCCGTCTGGGCCGGCATCACCCAGCTGTTCCTCGCCTTCGCGCTGGCCGAACTCGCCCTCGGCCGGGCCCGCACCCTGGTCGTCGCCTACGCGACCACGCTGGCCGGCACGCTCACGGTGCGCGTGATGCTCCTGATCGGGCCCGGCTGCGGCGGCATCGGGCTGCGGCCGGAGATCGGGCACGTCCTCGACACCGGGCCGTCCGCGGCGGTCGTAGGACTGTTCACGTATCTCGCCGTCGTCCGGCGCGCGCCCGTCGTGTTCTTCCTCACCGGCGGATCGATGGTGTGGGAGTCGATCGTGAAACCCAACCTGGCCGGGCGTGAGCATCTGGTCGCGGTGGCCACCGCCGTCGTCCTGGGCGTGGTCCACGAGGTGCGCCACCGGCGGCCGACCGTCACGGCGCTGCTGCCGCAGTTCAACGCGGACCAGCCGGTCAGGGCCGAGACACGCTGCCCATCTCCGCGGTGAACCCCGCCGGTTCGCTGTCGAACCCGCGCACCATCGCGCGGAACTCCCATGCTCCGGAGGCGTCCTTGGTGAACTCCGCGACCGTCGCGGCGGTGGACCCGGCCACCCCCGCGAAGTCGTCCGACAGCAGCTCCTTGTACCCCTCCACGACCAGGGTCCTGGCGTGCGACAGATCACCGAAGGTCCTGGTCCCGCCGTTCTGGTGGATCGCCACCCCCACGACCACCCGCGCGAACGACGCGGCGAGCCGGTCGAGTTCGAGGACCATCACCTCCATGTAGCCGTACCCCTGGCCGCTCTCGCTGTGCCGGCTCATGTTGATCGTGCCGTCCGGCGAGCGGCTCTCGGAGTTGACGACATACACCGGGTGTCCGTGCGGTGCCTCGGCCGAGTAGGTCGCCGCGACGATGTCCAGATGGCGCGGCTGCTGCCCCCAGGGACTCGGATCCCAGCGGAGCCGAACTTCGACCTTCCCCGCGACTGTGCTGACACTGCTCACTGAATGCCGCTCCCGTATCAGGCCACCACGGGACGATCCCCCGCATGGTCAAGTATGTCTCTCCGACGGCCTGTTGATGCCGCCGGAACGGACCCGACAAACCCGGGGGTCAGGTGCTCCGGATCGCGTCCACCAGCCCGGCGACGAGGTGCGCCCGCTCGGCCATCGACGCGACGAGCAGATACTCGTGGTCGGCGTGCGCCCCGCCCCCGACCGCGCCCAGCCCGTCGAGCGTCGGCACCCCCAGCGCGGCCGTGAAGTTCCCGTCGCTCCCGCCGCCGACCGCCCGTCCTTCGAGCCCGGGCAGCAACTCCCGCGCCACAGCGAACAGTTCGGCCGCGGCCGACTCGGGCATCGGCGGCCGGCCGACACTTCCTTCCACGGTGATCACGGCCTCGTCGAGATGCGGCGCGAGGGCGGCGAACGCGGCCTCGATCCGTTCCTTCTCGCCCGCCGACTCGACCCGCACGTCCACGACGACGGTCGCCCGCGCGGGGACGACATTGTCCAAGGTCCCGGCGGACGCGACGGTCGGCGTGACCGTCGTGCCGACCTCCGGCCGTGCCAACGCCGCGATGTCCAGCACCTGGTGGGCCGCCTCGACCAGCGCGTTGACCCCGGCGGCGGGCTCCAGTCCCGCGTGCGAGGCCCGGCCCGCGACGGAGACCTCGAACGTGCCGCATCCCTTACGGCCGGTCTTCACACCCCCGCCGTCGGCGGCCCCCTCGACCACCAGCACGGCACCGCAGGCGAGGGCACGTTCCTCGATGAGCGCCCGGGAGGAGCGGGACCCGACCTCTTCGTCGGCGGTCACGAGGATCTCGACGCCCGAAAGGTCGTCCAGCGCCGCCAGCCCATGGATCGCCTGCACCAGACCGCCCAGCATGTCGAAGACACCGGGCCCGGTCACCCGCCCGCCCTCGACCAGGAAGGGCCGACGCGCGAGGGTGCCGAGCGGGAACACGGTGTCGTGGTGACCGAGAACCAGCACGCGGGGCGTCCCACCGCCGGACCAGTGGACATGCGGCCCGCCCTCGCTCTCCACCAGTTCGGCCCGCCCACCGAGCCGCCCTTCGATGACAGCGGCGACGATCTTGGCCGACTCCCGCAAGGCATCCAGGTCACGGGAGGGGGACTCGATCTCGACGAGGGTCCGGAGGTCGTCGAGCATCGCTTCGACGCTCACGGCGGCGGTCTTGTGCGTGGTCACGGGGGAAGGGTACGTGGGCCTCGGTGACCGATCCGATCCCGCCCCGAACGCCGAAAGGCCGGTCCGGCGCCCGACGCGTCGAACCGGCCCAACAGCCGTGCGGATCAGCGGAGTTGATCAGTCCGTGCCGGACTCCATCGCCGCGCGGTCCAGGAGCGCGTCGTCCTCGGAGACCTCGCCGCGGGAGGCGATGGCCTCGGCGCCGCCCTCGGGCATGCTGCCGATGAGGCCGGTCGCGGCGGCCTGGGCGGCGCCGATCGCGGTGTTGCCGGTGCCGATGAGGCCGAGGCCGGCGTACTGCTCCAGCTTGGCGCGGGAGTCGGCGATGTCGAGGTTGCGCATCGTCAACTGGCCGATGCGGTCGACCGGGCCGAAGGCCGAGTCCTCGGTGCGCTCCATGGAGAGCTTGTCGGGGTGGTAGCTGAACGCCGGGCCCGAGGTGTCGAGCAGCGAGTAGTCCTCGCCGCGCCGCAGCCGCAGGGTGACCTCACCGGTGATCGCCGAGCCGACCCAGCGCTGGAGGGACTCCCGGACCATCAGGGCCTGCGGGTCCAGCCAGCGGCCCTCGTACATCAGGCGACCGAGGCGCCGGCCCTCGTTGTGGTACTGGGCGACGGTGTCCTCGTTGTGGATCGCGTTCACGAGCCGCTCGTAGGCCGCGTGCAGCAGGGCCATGCCGGGCGCCTCGTAGATGCCGCGGCTCTTCGCCTCGATGATCCGGTTCTCGATCTGGTCGGACATGCCCAGGCCGTGCCGGCCGCCGATCGCGTTGGCCTCCATGACGAGGTCGACGGGGGAGGAGAACTCCTTGCCGTTGATCGTCACCGGGCGGCCCTGGTCGAAGCCGATCGTCACGTCCTCGGTGACGATCTCGACCGACGGGTCCCAGAAGCGCACGCCCATGATCGGCTCGACGGTCTCCACGCCCGTGTCCAGGTGTTCAAGGGTCTTGGCCTCGTGGGTGGCGCCCCAGATGTTGGCGTCGGTGGAGTACGCCTTCTCCGTGCTGTCCCGGTACGGCAGCTCGTGCGCGAGCAGCCACTCCGACATCTCCTTGCGGCCGCCGAGCTCCGTCACGAAGTCCGCGTCCAGCCAGGGCTTGTAGATCCGCAGATGCGGGTTGGCCAGCAGGCCGTAGCGGTAGAACCGCTCGATGTCGTTGCCCTTGAAGGTCGAGCCGTCGCCCCAGATCTGGACGTCGTCCTCCAGCATCGCCCGCACCAGCAGCGTGCCGGTGACGGCGCGGCCCAGCGGGGTGGTGTTGAAGTAGGCGCGCCCGCCGGAGCGGATGTGGAACGCCCCGCAGGTCAGCGCGGCCAGGCCCTCCTCGACCAGCGCCGCACGGCAGTCGACCAGCCGCGCGATCTCGGCGCCGTAGGCCTGCGCGCGGCCGGGCACCGAGGCGATGTCGGGCTCGTCGTACTGGCCGATGTCGGCGGTGTAGGTGCAGGGGACGGCACCCTTGTCGCGCATCCAGGCGACCGCGACGGAGGTGTCGAGGCCGCCCGAGAAGGCGATGCCGACGCGCTCGCCGGTGGGGAGGGAGGTGAGGACCTTAGACATGGGAAGATTATGCACCCTCGCGCATGGTCATGCAAAGTCCCCTTTCTGATCCTCCTTCTTGACACGGCTCGGTCCCTCTTTTGATACGCCGCTGCCGGGCACCCGTGACGCAGGAGGGCACCCGGCAGCGGCGGCGGTGGGACTGTGCTCAACACCCCGCCTTGTAGAAGTACTTGCTGATCTCGGGCTGGTTCATGTTCGCCTTGGTGATGGCGACCATGTTGGTGCCGATCGACTTCTGGACCGTCTTGCCCTCGAAGGCGTCGGCGAGCTGGTCGACGGCCTCCTTGCCGATCGCCGCCGGGTCCTGCGCGACCAGGACCTGCAGGGTGCCGGCCTTGAGCGAGGCGATCTCGTCCGGCTCGGCGTCGAACGCGGCGACCTGCACCTTGCCCTCCTTGCCCGCCTGCTTGAGACCGGTGGCTATGCCCTGGCCGGTGTTCGTGTTGCCCGCGAAGACACCGCCCAGGTCGGGGTGGGCCGCCAGCGTCGACTGGATCTGGGAGGCCGCGGTGGCCGGCAGGTCGTTGTCGTAGAGGGTGGGCAGCATCTTGATGTTCGGGTACTTCTTCATCTCCTCCGTGAAGCCCTTGATGCGGGCGTCGGTGGTGGAGACGCCGGGCTTGACGCTGATGACGATGGCCGAGCCCTTCTCGTTCATCAGCTTGGCGAGCGCGTCGGCCGCCACCCGGCCGCCCTTCTCGTTGTCGGACGAGATACGGGTGATGCCGATCGAGGGGTCGGTGACCGTGGTGTCCACCAGCGCGACCTTGGTCCCGGACGACTGGATCTGCTTGAGCGAGGGGGTGAGCGCGCTCACGTCGACCGGCGAGATCAGGAGCCCGTCCGGCCGGGTCGCCGCCACCGAGTCGATGAGCGGGCGCTGCACCGACACGTCCCACTGGGCGGAGCCGTCGGCGCTGAACTCCATGCCCTTGGCCTTGGCCTCGGTCTGTGCCGCGCAGGTCATGGTGATGTAGAAGGGGTCGCTCTTCACGCCGGTGATCAGCCGGACCTTCTTGCCGGAGGCCCCTCCTTTCGACCCCGAACTGCCGCTGTCGCTCGACGAACTGCAGGCGGCGGCGCCGGTCAGGACCAGCACGGTGCCCGCGGCGACCAGTACTTTGCGCGTGATGCGGATGCTCGACATAAGGGTGTCCTCCTGGGTCATACGAGGGTTGGGACGAAGGCTGGGGCAGGGGTCGGGATCATGCGCGCTCCCGGGTCTTCCTGCGCATCTGGTCGATGTAGACGGCGGCGACCAGCACGACACCGACGGCGACGTCCTGCCAGTACTGCTGAACGCCGATGACGATCAGCCCGGTGGTCAGCACCGCGGGGATGAACACACCGATCACGGTGCCCAGCACCGAACCCCGCCCGCCGAACAGGCTGGTACCGCCCAGGACCACCGCGGTGATCACCTTCAGGTTGTCGGTGGAGTGCCCGGCGATCGACGTCGTGCCGTACGACGCCAGCCACATCACCGCGCCAAGACCGGCGAGGAGGCCCATCAGGCCGTAGACCTTGATCAGGTGGCGGCCCACCGGGATGCCCGCGCGGCGGACCGCGGTCGGGTTGGAGCCGATCGCCAGGGTGTGGCTGCCGAACTTCGTGGCGCCGAGCACCGCGCCGAACAGGGCGGTGACCACCGCGGCGAGGATCACCATCCAGGGGATGCCGAGCAACTTGCCGAATCCCAGGCTGTTTTGGAGGTGTGCCGCGGACGCGCCGGACGGGTCCTGGCCGCCGGTGGCGAGTTCGGCGATGCCGAGCGCCGCGCCCAGGCCGCCCAGGGTCACGATCAGCGGCGGCACCTTCCCGGTCGCCACCACCGCGCCCTGCAGCGCGCCCCAACCCGCCCCCACCGCAAGGGCGATGACGACACAGACCGCGACCGTGAACCAGCCGGCGGTGGGGCCGCCGTGATGGATGTTGTACTCGCCCGCGGCCACCGCCGCGAGCACCAGCACCGAGCCGATCGACAGGTCGATGCCCGCGGTGATGATCACGAACGTCATGCCGACGCCGAGCACCAGATAGATGGCCGCGTTCACGGCGATCTGCGTGATGTCGTACGTGGTGAAGAACTTGCCCGGTGCCGCGATGGTGAAGAACGCGACCAGCGCGACGAGGATCACGAAGGTCCACAACTCGCTGATTCCGGCGGCCCGTCGGAGCCACGGGGGTATCGCGAGGCGTCCGTCGCCGGCCGGGGGCGGCTCCTGTGCCGGGGCGGCCGGCTTGATGTCCTGGCTGTTGGCGCTCATCGCCCGTCCTCCGCTTCCGTCGCGCCGACCGGGCCGTCGTCGCCGTTGTGCACGGGCTCGTCCAGTGATCCGGTCATGGCGCCGACGAGTTTCTCGATCGTGGCGTCGGCCGCGGTGAACGAGGCGACCCGGCGCCCCAGCCGCAGTACTTCGATCCGGTCGGCGACCGACAGCACCTCGGGCATGTTGTGGCTGATGAGGACGACGCCGATACCCCGGTCGGCGACCTTGCGGACGGTCTCCAGGACCCGGGCGCGCTGCACGACGCCCAGGGCGGCGGTCGGCTCGTCCATGAAGATGACCTTGTTGGCGAAGGCCACCGCGCGCGCCACGGCCACGGACTGCCGTTGCCCTCCTGACAACGTTGTCACAGGAGCCGTCACATCTTTCAGCTCCACGCCCAGTTCACCGAACGCCGCGATCGCCTCCCGGCGCATGGTGGGACGGTCGAGCACGCCCAGGCGGCCGAGCAGGCCTCCGCGTACAAGTTCCCTTCCCAGATAGAGATTTGACGCCGCGTCAAGATCCGGTGCCAGGGACAGATCCTGGTAGACGGTCTCGACTCCGTGCCGTTGCGCGTCCATCGGCCCCGTGAACCGGACCGGCGCCCCGTCGAGGCGCACCTCGCCCTCGTCCGGGGTGAGGACGCCGGAAAGTACGTTCACCAACGTCGACTTGCCGGCGCCGTTGTCACCGATCAGTGCGACGACCTCGCCGGCGTGCGCCGTGAAGTCCGCGCCCGAGAGCGCCTGGACATGGCCGAAACGCTTGACCACACCGTGTGCCGCGAGAAGTGGTTCCCTTGCAGAGGCCATGCTGTGCTTTCTGGTTGGTATCGTTAACAGTTCGTCGATTCTGGGAGGCCCGTGAGTGGGCGTCAAGGGTCGGGACGGACAGGGATTCGGGCGGACGCTGTCGGTCCGCCGGTCCGGTCGCGCTGGGCGAGATCTGGAGGACGCGGCGTGGCCAGCCGTCCCAGGATGAAAGACGTAGCCGCGGAAGCGGGCGTGAGCGTGATGACGGTGTCCCGGGTGGTCAACGGCGAGGCGGGCGTGGCACCCCTCACCGCCGCCCGTGTGGAGGCCGCCGTCCGCAAGCTGGGCTATCAACGCGACGACGTGGCACGGCAGTTACGCCGTACGGACCGATTGAGCCAGACCATCGGACTGATGGTGGACAACGTTGCCGACCCCTTCATGGCCGCCGTCGCCTCGGCCACCGAGGACGTCGCCCACCGGCGCGGCAACATGGTCCTCATCGGCTCCAGCCGCGCCGACCTCCGTCGTGAACGTGAGGTCATCGCGGCCTTCACCGCCCGCAGGGTCGACGGGCTGATTCTCACCCCGGTCGCGGGCGACCACCGCGTTCTGCGCTCGGCGCAGGCGCGGGGCACGAAGATCGTGTGCGTGGACCGGGTGGCGCCCGGACTGGACGTGGACACCGTGGTGGTGGACAACTTCGGCGCGGTACGGCAGGCCGTACGCCATCTGATCGCGCACGGCCACCGCCGCATCTGCTACCTCGGCGACAAGCCGGAGATCTGGACCTTCGGCGAACGGCACCGCGGCTATCTGGCCGCCCTGAACGCCACGGGCATCGACGCCGATCCGACCCTCGTGCGGCACGGGCTGAGGTCCGGCGCGGACGCCGCCCGGGCCGTCACCGCGATCCTCTCCGCGCCGGAGCCGCCCACGGCCGTCCTCGCGGGCAACGAGGCCCTCGCGTTCGGCGTGCGGGCCGTGCTGCCCGCGGGCGTCGCGTTCATCGCCTTCGACGACTTCGCGCTGGCCGCGCAGCTGACGCCGCCGGTCACGGTCATCGCGCAGGACCCGGTCGCCCTCGCGACGAGCGCCGCGCATCTGCTGTTCGCCCGCATCCACGGGGACACGTCACCGCCGCGCAGGGTCGTCATGCCGACCGAGCTGATCCCGCGCGGGTCGGGGGAGATCCCCGGGCCCGGTACGCCGATCACGACTCCTCGGCGCTGACGAATCCGGGCCGCCCCCGTCCCGCGTACGGCATCGGTCGTTACGCGCGAGGCCGCTCGAAGGTGAGGAGCAGGCCCTCGACCGCGCCGGGACCTATGCGGCCCTTGACGTCGGCGGCGGTGATGGCCTTGAGGCCCCAGCCGTCCTCGGCGTGCTTGTTGAGGACCTTCTCCAGCTTGTCGCTGTCCAGCGCGTCGCCGATCAGCGACTCCCGGAAGCTGACGACCTTGTACTCGAACGTGTAGGCGTTGCTCATGACTGCGGTGTCCTCCTGTGCGTGCGCACGGTGTGCGGTGGGCGGGGTCAGCCAATCATGGGAAGACGTTCCCGCGCAGGCCGGGGGTGGTTTCGTGGCACGGCCGTCAACTGGGCCTGGGCAGCGGTGTGTTGTCCGGACCGGGCGGCGGAGTCGTACTCCCGGGTATGTCATGACCGCGCGCTGGGGCCGTCGTGTCACCCGGGATGCGGCGGGGCGGAGACGTAGCGTGGCCGGTGACCGAGGCGTACGCGAACGGGTCCCGTGGAGGTGCCATGTGCTGGAGTGCGAAGGCCGACCTCGTGGCGGGCGCGGCGGTCGCCGCCGTAGGAGTGGCCTGTGTGGTCCGGGCGCGCAGGCGGACGGATCTCCCGATGGCGGCACTGCCGTTGCTGCTCGGCGCCCATCAGATCGTTGAGTCGGCGGTGTGGGCCGCCGACGGTGGCAGTGGGCCCGCCACCCTCGCCTGGGCCGTCATCGCCATGCCCCTGCTGGCGGTGTGGGTCCCGGTGGGCGTGTGGTGCGCCGCGCCACGGCGGGCCCGGCCCCGGATCGGCGTGCTGGTCGTGATCGGCGCGGCGACCGCGGCGGCCCTCGCCCACGCCCTCGCCGTACATCCCGTGACGGCCGAGATCCGCGGCCACACCCTCGGCTACGTCGTGGACCTTCCCTACGCCCAACTGGTCATCGCCGGCTACCTCGTGGCGACGATCGGCTCGCTGCTGCTCTCCGGTGAGCGCGGGCTGGTGGTGATGGGGATCCTGGTCACGGCCGGCGCGATGGTCTGCTGGACGCTCTGGGAGCTGGAGTTCGTCTCGACCTGGTGCGCGGTCGCCGCGGTGTCCTCGCTGGTCCTGCTCCTCTGGGTGAACGGCCGTGACCGGGAGCCGGGGAGGCGGCCCTACGTCAGTGCGGGGCGCGGCGGGTCCACAGGGTGAGGCCGCTGCTCGTGGCGACGGCGAGGGGCTGCCGGGAGGGCGAGAAGCCGGCGGCACGCAGTTCCGAGTAGTCGGCGTTGAAGACGTGCCACCAGGTTTCTCCGGCCTGCCCCTTGTGGATGCCGTGGCCCGTCGAGAGGACGACCCGGTCGTGCGGTCACTCGGGGCTGATGACGTCCACATCGGGGTCCCGGTCGCGGGCGGTCTTCTCACCGGTGAACGCGTCGAACAGGCCGTGACCGTCGGTCGAGACCACCATCACGTGATCGTGCCCGGTGTCGGGATGGGCGGCGAGACCGATACTGAGCAGGCCCCGACGGCGGTCCCGTTGCCGATCACCGCCGCCAGGGTCGGGGGCGGGCATCACGGGGGCGGCGGGCGTCGAGCCGAATGCGACGCGGGTCCTTTCAGGGGTGCCGCTCCGCGATGCCCAAGTTCCGCCGCGCGCCAAGTCGTTGGTGTCGGCCGGTGATGTCGGGTTGGATGGCTCCATGGAGCGCATAGACGCAGAGCTGTTCACTGACGGCGGTAACGACGCCGTGGTCCGTCTGCCCGGCCGCCGGTTGCCCGGTGTGCTCATCCAGGGCGACTCGCTGCACATCCTCCGCGGCGATGTTGCCGAGGTGGTGGAGGCCTGCGAGCGGGGCGACCTGGCCGAGGCGGGGGAGGCGGCGGGGCTGCTGCTGGCCGGGTTCGACGCGCTGCTGAGCCGCTACTCCGTGGCGTTGGAGGAGCACCGGATCAAGTTGCCCTACTGATAGGGGTGTTCTCCAAGACTCCTCGGTTACGCCTCCCGGTGCTCGATCCCCAACAGGCTTGCCGCAGCCCGGAAGTCCGCCGTGTGGTGGCCCAGCGCCAGCGACCAGTGGTGGCCTACGCCCGTCGCGCTCCACGCGTCGACCCACTCGCCAGGGTCGCGGCCGAAGTCGACGCGGCTGGTGGTGTTTCCGATCGCGAGGTGCGGTCCGGGGACGACGGTGCCCTCGGACGTGACGAAGGACAGGGTGCCGTCGGCGTCCTGGCCGAGACCGAGAAGGGTGACGGGGCCGTGTTGGACGTCAAACTCCACGCTGACGCCCCAGCCGCGTTTGCCGTGGTAGACGCCCAGGCCGCGCAGGAGCGGATCGCGGGCGCTGACCGCGAGGTGGGCGGGCCCGTCGTGGCCCATCTCGACCACGCCGGCCTCGAAGTCGAGGGCCTGGATCTCGGTGAAGGACCCCCCGGCGCCGATGCTCTGGGTCGCCAACTGGGCGAGGCTGGTGCGGAGTTCGTACTCGCCGGCGGCCGGTACGCCCCGGGCGGTGAGTAGGGAGGCGCCCAGGATCATGCCGGCGCCGAGCCGTTCGTGCAGTTCACCGTCGAGTCCCCGGTGGTAGTAGGCCAGGGTGTCGAGGCCGAAGTCCTCGACGAGCCGGTCGAGAGCGACGGACACGGTCGCCCCCCATGCGAAGTCCTCGTCGACCACGCTGTCGTCCACGGCGAAGATCCGCCGGGCGAGTTCCGTGCGCTCACGGGTCTCGGCCTCGCTCACCTTCTCCACCCGGTGCCGTAGATCGTCGAACTCCAGCACCTCGACGTGCGAGCCGAACGTCGCCGGGAGCAGCGTCAGATCGGTCGACACGTCGAGCATGCCCGGATACAGGTGCCCCATCAGTCCGTGCCGGGCATGGCGGAGCGAGGCGCGTACGTGGGCGGCCCGGATCCACTGCTCGATGCGCTGCCAGGCCGACTCCTGACGCAGCCAGCCCGACACCGACCGGAAGGGGATTCCGGCCCGCCGGAAGACATTGCCGACCTCGGGCACCGGGCACTGTCCGCAGTAGGCGAGCCAGGTGCCGGTGTCGAAGGAGGCGTGGTCCATCCGTTCGGACGGCTGGAGGTCGATGACCAGGACGGGGGTGTGCGAGCGCTGGGCGATCGGCAGCACCATCGACGAGGTCAGATACGTCGTCAGGAACAGCACGATCAAGTCGCAGTCCGCGCGCCGCAGTTGCTCCGCCGCGACCGCTCCTTCCTGGGCGTCGGAGATGAAGCCGACGTCGGTCACCTCCGCGTCCATTTGTTGGAAGCGCTCGGCGACGTACGCGGACGACTCCCTCAACTGCGGGAGCAGGTCCGGGAATTGGGGCCAGTAGGCGCCGAGTCCGCCCGCCACGAGTCCGATCCGGGTGCGGCGGCGGGGCGCCGGGGGGAGCAACTCGCGCAGGGCGGCGGCGCGTTCCGCGGTCATGGTCGTGGGTTCGGTGGTCACGTTCGCGGGTTCGGCCGTTGCCATGGGCGGTGTTCCTTCGGGTGCGCGGGGTGTGCTTTTCCTTCCGGGGTCCGGTGCGGCATCAGGTCCGGGCCACGCCCAGACCCGACGCCGGGGCGACGGCGGTCTCGGGGGAGCGCCGGATGAGGACATGGATGACGTACACACCCGCGACCCCGGACGCCGCCATGCAGAGCGTGATCAGCCACAGCAACAGCGACGCGCTGTAGTCCATCAGCGCGGGCGTGACGAACGCGACGCCCGCGAAGACCCCCCGGGACAGGGCGTACGTGAGGCCCTGGGTGGTGCCGCGGGTGTCCGGAGGCAGCGTGAGCTGCGACCAGACCTTGTAACTGGCCTCCCCGGCAAAGGGGTTGGAGATCTGGTACAGCACGAAGAAGACGAGCATGCCGACCAGGGCGCCCGCCGTGAGGGAGGCGATGCAGAAGGCCACGACCTGCACGACCGTGAAGACGTAGAACAGCCGGTCGCGCCAGGGGGTGTCGGCGATCCGTACGAAGACGAAGGTCAGGACCAGGGCGATCGGCAGGAAGGCCAGGTTGATGCCGGTGGCCAGGCTCTGTGAGGCGCCGCTGACCGTGACCAGGAGGTAGGTGCCGAACTGGCCGAAGGTGTTGGCGCCGATGCCCCAGGTGACGTAGTAGACGAAGGTCGCGACCATCGGCAGCAGCGCGGCGCGGTTCCACACGTTCTTCAACTCGATGCCGCGCGGGGCGGCCAGCGCGGCGGCCTCCTCCCGCTGTGCCGCCTCGGACGGTTCGGCCAGTTCCAGCCGGGCGCGGAGCAGGAAGGTGACCAGCGCGGCGACGATCAGATGGCCGGTGATGATCCGCGCGCCGACCATGCCGGTGTCCGACAGGACGTAGCCGAGGAAGATGACGACGACGATGCCCAGCACCCACATGACCTGGGTGAACGACACGAGCCGCGCCCGGCCGTCGGGGGGTGCCGCGTCCGAGACGACGGCCAGGGACGTCGGCAGGTCGGCGCCGGCGGCCAGTCCCGCGATGAGCACGCCGACGAAGAGGACGATGTCGTTCGGGGCGAGGGTGATGACGATCGCGCCCACCGCGTAGCAGAGGATGTCCAGGTTGTAGACGCGGCGGCACCCGAACATGTCGGCGAGCCGGCCGCCGACGAGGGAGCCGACGGCGATGCAGCCGGTGACGATCGCGCTGATCGCTCCGGCCATCCACACGCCCATGTCGTAGTGGTCGCGGTAGATCGCCAGGTTGACGGCGATGCTGACAATGAGTGCGGCGTCGAGGTAGGAGGCCATGCCCGAGAGGGCCGCGACCTTCCACAGGTGCCTTGGGATGGGCGGTTGTTCCGCGTGTTCCGGTGCAGACGAGAATCGGATCATGATGCGGCTCCTCGCGGCTCTGGGCCGGGGTCGCAGTGAATATAGAGTTCAAAAAACGTTCCAACAAGCCCTCTTGCAGGTATCCGAAGGAATCCGGGGCAAGCAGAGCCAGCCTCCTTCCCGAGCTTCGGATCCGGTGCCAACATCGCAGGTGGCGGCCAACAGAGCCGACGTAAAACGTTTTTTGCTCCGTGAGGGTGACCGAGCCGCACCCGGAAGGACCAACACCGTGATCTCACCCGCGTTGCAGCAGCTTTTCGACGCCCCGCCCCGGGACTTCGGCCCCACCCCGCTGTGGTGGTGGTCCGGCGCCAAGGTCACCCGCGAGCAACTCGCCTGGCAGTTGCGCCGGTTCGCGGACGGCGGCGTCCACAACCTCGTCGTCATCAACCTGGCCCCGGCCGGCCCCGCCTTCGGCGCCCGGACCGACGACCCGCCGTGGTTCGGCGAGGAGTGGTGGGACCGCTTCACCGACACCTGCCGGATCGCCCGGGACATCGGCACCCGCCTGTGGTTCTACGACCAGATCGGCTTCTCCGGCGCCAACGTCCAGGGCGCGGTCACCCGCCGCCACCCGGAGGCCACCGGCCGCGCCCTGCGCTCCCGGACGGCCACCGCCACCGGCGGCACGGTCGCACTGCGCGGAGCCGAAACCCTCATCGCCGCCTACGACTTGGAGGGTCGCCGCCTGCCCATGGGTCCCGACATTCCGGCCGCCGCGGGGACGGACGTACGGCTCGTCGTCGCCGTCCCCACCGCCTTCGACTACCTGGACCCGCACGCCGTGGGACTGCTGCTGGACGCCGTCCACCACGAATACGACCGGCGCGTCCCCGAGTACCTGGGCAACGTCATCGCGGGCAGCTTCCAGGACGAGCTGCCCGGCACGAACTCGTGGAGCCACCGCTTCCCCGACGAGTTCCGCGCGCGTCGCGGCTACGACCTCCTCGACCATCTCCCCGCCCTGTTCGGCCCGGTGACCGCCCGCGCGGCGAAGATCCGCGCCGACTACTACGCGGTCCGCGCCGAACTCACCGAAGAGGCCCTCTTCAAGCCCCTCGCCGCGTGGCACGACGAGCGCGGGATGCTCGTCGGCGCCGACCAGAGCCACCCCGCGCGGGCGGGCTTCCCGGCCCAGTCGACGCAGATCTACACCGACTACTTCCGCACCCACCGCTGGTACGGCGCCGCGGGCAGCGACCACCACGGCGACTCCAAGGTCCACTCCTCCATGGCCCACCTCTACGGCCACGAGCGCGTCTGGATCGAGGCGTTCCACTCCTCCGGCTGGGGCGGCACCCTGGCGGACACCTACGACTGGCTCCTGCCGTTCCTGCGCAGCGGCGCCAACTTGTACAACCCGCACGCCAGTTACTTCGGCACGGCAGGCGGCTGGTTCGAGTGGGCGCCGCCGTCCACCGACTGGCGCCAGCCCTACTGGCAGCAGTACCCGGCGTTCTCCCGAGCCGTCGCCCGGATCTGCTCGATCATGTCCTGGGGCACCTACAGCGCCGACGTCGCGGTCCTGTACCCCACCGCCACCATGCAGTCCCTCATCCCGCTGGACGCCCCCGTCCAGCACTTCGGCGACGGCCGCCTCGGCGACGACCACACAGACGTCGACGAGACACAGCGCCACTACCTGGACCTCTGCGGCACCAACAACTGGCTTGCCCCGCACGTCGGTTCACTGGACCGCCACCGCATCGCCTTCGACATCATCGACGACGCCTCCGTGCAGCGCGCCACGACCGCCGAAGGAGCCCTGCACGTCACGGACTTGGCATACCGCGCGGTACTGCTGCCCTCGGCGAGCGTCCTGGAGGAGGAGACGGCACGCCGGCTCACCCAACTCCTCGACGCGGGCGGCCGGGTGGTCGTCGTAGGCCGTCCGCCCGCTACGGCAGCCGGGCAGGCCGGTGACGACTCCGTCGTAGCGGCACTGCTGAAGCACCCGCGCCTGGAGCGCGCGAGCGACGCCGAGACCGGAGCGGCGACGGTGGCCGACACCGCCGGTCACGCGACCGGCGAGGTGCCGCTGCTGGTCAGGAGAAGGGGAGTTGAGGCGGTCGCCCTGGTGACGGGCACCTTCCCAGACGCCCGCACGCTGCCCGGAGACGCCGACCACGAGGCGGACCCCACGCGTTACGCCCACCACTCGACCGTCACCGTGCACGCCACGGTCACCGAGGCCGAGATCTGGAACCCGGCGACCGGCACCCGCCACCCGGCCCAAGTCACCGTCTCAGAGGGTCGATCGACCATCGAGGTTCCTTTGGAGGGCGCCCCTGCCGTCCTCGTCGTATGGAGCGAGGGCACCCCGCGGACAGTCCGGACGCCCGCACCAACATCCTTGCCAGAGCGGACGATTGACCTCTCACACGGCTGGGAGGGCCGCCTGCTCCCCACCATGGACAACACCTGGGGCGACTTGGCGCTCCCCGCTGGCTCGTCCGTCGCCGAACCCCAGATCTGGACGATGAGCTGGACCGAGACGGACGGTCCCGACGCAGACTGGGAACAGACGCGGGCGACCTACGGGAACCGGGTCAGCGTCCTCCCGCCGGTCCCGTCCGCGCAGGCGCCTGATTCGTTGGACGCGCCCTCCGTCGAACAGGTCATCGCCGGTGAACTGCCCCTCTTTTCCGGGGACGTCGGATGGCGGACTTCGCTCTACTCGTCGAGCCGAGGAATCCCGGACCCGGACGGGCTGCTCGGCAACAAGGGACTGGTGACAGAGGAGTTCGTACGTGTACCCGTCCCCGGGCCCGGAACGGTCGCCCGGGTCCGCGCGATCGTGGAGACGGACCACCGCGGCCCCGCCGAGATGCACATCGGCGCCGCGGCCATCAAGCGGGTGTGGTGGAACGGCGAGCGATTGGACACCGGCACCGGGTATCTAGCCACCGCCCGCGTGCAGTTGGGCCGGACCCGCAACGTCCTCGAATATGAACTGGGGGAGGCCCAGGACAGGCCGCTGCTGATCTCCGGCACGGCGGACACACCGTTGGGCAGCTACTTCTGCCTGACCCGCCCGGACGGGTTCGGCTCGCGCCCGCAGTTCATGTGCCTCCCCGAGGACGTACGGCCGTCCGGGGGCGTGACCTATCGCGGGCGGCTGGATGGCCCTGGAAAGGCGGTACTTGTCGTGGGTGCGGCGGTGGGCGTCACCGTGCTGCTCGACGGGGAGGTCGTCGCGCGTCAGGAGAAGGTGGAGTACTACGAGTCCGACTGGGGCGCGGTGCCGATGTTCTTCCGGCACCAACTCGCCCTCGGGGACGGCGAACACGTGCTGGAGGTGGTGGCCGACGCCGTCCACCCGCGTGAGGCGGTGTTCGTCGACTGCGTGGCCCACGCGGAGTCGGCCGTGAACTCCCTGGTGAGTGGCGCCGGGTGGGAGGCCGAGACGGGGGAGTGGCACTGTCGCACCGTCGAACACGAGGGCCGGTGGGGGGAGTTGCAGCACTGCTACGCGGCCGTACGACCGCACCCGTTGCCGGACACCGAGTGGCTCACCGGCGCACCGGTGCTCGGCACCGCCGTACTGCCGCTGCGGTCCACGGACACCGTCCGCGAACGCGCCCAGCGTTTCCGCTTCACGGTGCCGCCGGGCACCGAATCGCTGGAGCTGCCACTGGAGTTGCCCGTGAGGGTAAGGGTCGGAGATGGAGCTGAGACGCAGCTCGACGGCCGGTATCTGACACTGGATCAGCCGCTCCCGGAGCCGACGGAGGTCGAGGTCGTCACCGCACCCACGGCCGTACTGCGGGGTGGCTCCGCCTGGCGGGGACCGGTACGCGTCCGCACTGCTCCGGCACAACTACCTTTGGGTGACTGGCAGTTGCTCGGACTGGGTGGCTGGAGCGGTGGTGTGACGTACACGCGGGAGGTCGAGGTTCCTGCCGGGCCGGACCCGGTGCTGGACCTCGGGCGGGTGCGCGGCAGTGTGTCGGTTGTCGTCGACGGGGAGTGTGTCGGCGAGGCGTTCTGTCCTCCGTACCGCTTTCAACTCCCGGGTACCGCAGGGCGGTCGGTGCGTCTGGAGGTGACCGTGAACAACACCCTGGCCCCCTACCTCGCCGAAGCCACTCCGACCGCCTGGGCCTTCCCCTCCCAGCTCTCGTCGGGGCTGCTGGGGCCGGTGACGCTACGGATTCGGGGCTGACGGGGGTCGAGTGGAGTCCCGTAGGACGAGGTCGGGCGCGAACACCCGTGTCTCGTGGGCGTGTTCGGCGCGGGCCTCCACCTCGTCGAGCAGCATTCCCACGGCCGCTCTGCCGAGTTCCTCGACGGGTTGCCGGATGGTCGTCAGGGTCGTACCGACGAAACTGGCGATGTCGAGGTCGCCGTAGCCGACCACCTGAATCTCCTCGGGTATTCGTACGCCCCGTTCGCCGAGTCCTCGGCACAGGCCGGCGGCGAGGAAGTCGTTCGTGCAGAAGACACCGTCGGGCAGGTCGTCGAGAGTGCGGGCGATCTCCAGGCCGTAGGCCACCGTCATCTCGTCGGCGACGACCTGGCGGACCCGTGCCTCGCGGCGGGTGCGTACGGCCTGGCGGGCGCCCTGGTAGCGGTCGGCGCACTGCACGATGCCCCGCTCGCCGTTCACGACGAGGATGTCGCGCGCCCCGCAGTCCAGGAGGTGCTGCACGGCGACCCGGCCGCCGGCGATGTCGTCGACGGAGACGGAACAGCCGTCCTGGGCCGACAGCGCGCGGTCCGCGAGGACCAGCGGGATGCCGCGTTCGCGCAGCCGGGTGAGGCGGGTGGGGTCGGCGCCTAGCGGGACCACCACCGCGCCCACGGCACGCTGCTCGATCAGCATCGTGAAGTAGCCCTGCTCCCGCTCGGGGGCGTCGCCGCTGTCGCAGAGCACGAGGGAGTAGCCGTGGTCGTAGGCCGCGTCGGCGGCACCGCGGGCGATGCGCGAGTAGAAGGAGTTGGCCACGTCGGGCAGGACCAGGCCGATCGAGGACGAGTGCCCGGTGCGCAGGCCCGCGGCTCCCGGATGCGGTACGTAGTCGAGGGCGGCGACCGCGTCGCGGACCCGTTCGGCGGTGCGGGCGTTGACGCGCTCGGGCCGGTTCAGGACGTTCGACACCGTGGAGACCGAGACTCCCGCGGCGGCCGCGACATCCTGAATGCGGGCGGGGCGAACCTGAATGGCGTCCACCCCCTCGCTGTGACAGCCGTGCGACCAGGCACGACGCGGTTCTGATGGGCGGCGTCAGTGTACCCCGATGGTTGTTGCAACGTTTTCTGCCGGGGGCCTTCGAGAGTGGGGTGCGGTGGCCGAACCGGCCTGTGATCACCAGAGTTAACATGAGGTTATGGCTGAGGGTTCCGGGGTCGATGCCCCGATGGAGGGCGACCGCCCGCTGAGGCGCGACGCCGCCCTCAACCGGGAGAAGATTCTGCGGGCCGCGCGGGAGGTCTTCGGCCGGCACGGGCTCGGGGTCACGCTCGACGATGTGGCCCGGCACGCGGGGGTCGGGGTCGGGACCGTGTACCGGCGCTTCCCCGACAAAGACACCCTTGTACGGGCCCTGTTCGAGCAGGATCTCGGGATGCGGCAGGCGTCCGCGGAGCGGGCGCTCACGCACCCCGATCCATGGGAGGGGTTCGTGGACTTCCTGCTGGAGATGGGGGCCGACCTCGCCGAGAACCGTGGCCTTCAAGAAGTGATCATGCTGGGCAGCCACAGTTCCGAGCCCATGGAGGCGATGCGGGGCGGGATGCTCCCTTTCCTGGAGGCCCTGATCCAACGGGCGCAGGAGAGCGGGGACTTGCGTGCGGAGGTCACTCCGTCCGACATCCCCGTCATCGTGCAAATGCTCAGCGCCGCCAGCCAGTTCACCCAGGGCAAGCGGCCCGATGTCTGGCGCCGCTACTTCGAGATCATCCTGAACGGCATCCGGCAGCGTCCCGACAACCTGCCGCTGACGACGCCGAGTTTGAGCAACGAGACGGTGGAGCAGGTCATGGGTCTGGTCAGGCCCGCCTTGACGCAGGAGTAGCAGGTCTGCCGTATGCGCAGACCTGCCACCCGTGTTTCACACCCTCGTGGTTCAGGAGGACGGTCCCCAGTCGGTGTCGCTGGGCGTGGCCGAACTCGGCGTCGTCAGAGGCAGGTTGACGAAGGACGCCGCCTGCGGGGTGTGCTCGACGGTGTAGATGCCGCCGGCCAGGTTCGCCAGTTCCTGCGGGGTCGGGGCGACGGGGAAGTGGAAGTCGGCCGGAGGCTGGCTGTTGATGCTGATCCGGATCCGGTAACCGGCCGGAATCCTGGTGAAGTTGGACAGCAGGGAGATGTCGAAGCGCGTGGTCCGACCGGGTGTCACCGGGCGCTGTGACACCTGGGTGAAGGGGTGACTCGGCTTGAGCAGGGTGCCGTTGTCGCCGTACCAGCTCTCCTGGGTGTCCAGTGCGCGCTGGCTGCCCAGCAGGATTCCGTCGGCCTGCTTGGTCACCGTGCCGTCCGGGGCGACGATGCTCAGCTTGGCCGAGAGTTCGGTCTCCGGGGTCGTCGACTTGGCGTAGAGGGTGACGTCGGTCGGGCCGTTGAGCAGGGCCGCCTTGGTGAGCGGGGCGGTGGTGCAGGTCAGCGTGTTGGCCGTGGTCGCCGCGCTCCAGGAGAGGGTGTCGCTGCCCTCGTCCGTCGGTTTGCCGGGGGTGAGGGAGCCGTTGCCGAGGTAGTAGGTGCGGGCGTCGGAGGACAGGGGCCAGGCGGCGCTGTCGACCCAGGTGTTCGCGCCGTTCTCGAACAGGTGCAGGGGAGTTGAGGTGTTCGCCATGCCGGTGGGCGCGTTCTTGAGCCAGGTGTCGAACCACTCCAGGCGGATGCCCTGCAGCGTCGACTCGTTGACGTGCTCGCCGTGGGTCCAGGGGCCGACGATCGCCTGGTACCGGCCGGTGACGCGGTCGTCCGACGCGATCGGATCGGTCAACGGCCGGTGGTAGTAGGCGTTTTGGGCGGACACGTAGGCGCCGAGGTTGCCGCCGGGGAAGAGGTCGTTCCAGCCGGCCTCGGTCAGTGCCGGAATGCCGTTGCCCACGATCTTCGGCACGAGCTTCTTCTGCACGTTCAGGGACTGCCAGTAGGCGTCGTTGTACGAGCGTGAACCGCCCGAGGCCTGCTGGGCGACGGTCACCGACTGCGGGTCGGTGGCGGGGTCGTCCTCGGGGCCGCGCGGCTCGGCCTGGGCGATGCCGGCCACGAAGGGGGTGGGGATACCGCCGTTGCCGGTGAGGTCGTTGTAGAAGTCCGAGTCGGTGCAGAACGGGGTGATGGCCTTCAGCGCGGAGTCCTTGCCCACGGCCGCCGCCGTGAACCACTGGTCGACCCCGAGGTAGGAGCAACCGTCAAGCCCCACCTTGCCGTTGGACCCCGACAGCGAGTGGGCCGCCCAGTCGACGAGGTCGGCCCCGTCCTTGCCCTGCCGGTCCCCGAACCAGTCGACCTGCCCGCCGGAGTCACCGGTGCCGCGCACCGCGGAGGCCACGTAGATGTAGCCCCGCTGCACGAAGTAGGTGCCGCTGTCGGTGGGGTCGGAGCGCTGGGCGCCGTAGGGATTCTGGGTCAGGAGCACGGGGAACGGGCCCGACGCGCGGGCGCCGGTGCTCGGGTCGGTCGGATAGACGACCTCGACGGCGATCTTCACGCCGTCGTCCATGGTGACGGTGGTGTGGACGGGCGCGCTCGCCGCGTAACTCGCTGCGGGCGGCGTCCAGTTGGTGGCGTGCGCGGGAAGTGCGGTGGCTGTCGTCTGGCCTGCGGCCACCAGGAGGAGCACCGCGGAGGCACTGCTCAGTACGGTGACTCTGTGGGGCAGTTTGATCCGGTGGTCTGGTGCCTTGGGCGTTTTCATGCGGCTCCTTGAGACGGGTGGGAGGTTCGTCGTCATGCCGTCCGGGTCAGGCCGTCTGTGCGACGGCCTGACGGTCGCGGTTCAGGGCGAAGAGCGGGAACACGTCGCGTCCGCGGATGTCGTTGGTCAGCTCCGCCAGGACCAGATAGAAGGCGACGGCGGCCAGCACGATCTCGACGTAACCGGCGGTGTGCAGCACCGAATCGCTCGGCACACCCGCGCTCGAAGCGCCCAGGTAGGCGGTCACCAGCAGCACGATCGTCAGCGTCAGCAGGGCGAACGCGCTCACGATCACCGCGTTCGTGCCCAGACTCGCGATGGCGAAGACCAGGGTGACGACCAGCCACGCGACGAGGAACAGGCCCAGCGACTGCATCACCGCGTGTCCGCCCGCGGCCGCCGAAGCCTCCGCCGATGCCCCGCCTGCCTTCGCCGCGGCCGCCGCGGCTCCCGCGATGTGCGGTGCCGCCCAGAACTCGATGACGGTGTAGCCGAGCCAGAACGCCCCGTACGCCGTCAGGAACGCGGCGGCGAACGACGCGCCGGACGCCAACGCGAAGAAGCCCGCGACGAGTTGGACGATGCCGCCGTAGAAGAAGGTCCCCGCCAGGATGATCGTGCCGTCGGCGGCGTCGATGATGCCGGCGGTGTGCAGGCCGAGGATGAGCGAGCACCACGCGAATCCGGCCGTCCCCACGGCTGTCGCGTGACCGATGTGGGAGGTGGTGACCGCCGGGACCGGCGGGCTCTGGGCATCGTGAAGCGACACTTCGGGCATGGTGATCAACCCTTCTGGAATGTCGACAGCGGGGGCGCTCGGCCCGGGCCGTCTACCGAATGGTCGGTAGTTTGGGAACGGCCGCTTGGGACTGTCAAGGGCTCGAACCGAAGTGGAAAACGGCCCTGATGACGTCTCGGCGGCGATTGTCGACGGGCCGAACGCGGCCCGGGGGCGGCTTCAGGGGTGCGCCCTCGGCGCGCGGATCTCGGGCATCGCACCTGGTCAGGATGGGTTTCTGGAATCCTCCCCGGAGTGGCCGGGCGGGCGGCCGGTGATCATCAGGGAGAGGCGAGCTGGGGGGCTTCCCGGGCCGAAGAAAGTGGAGATATATTCTCCGAAACGGGGGTGGGGAGTCCCCGGAACGAGGGCGAGGCCCTACTGGGGAGCTGTCCGGCGCAGTGCCTCTCTGGACACCCCGCGGAGATCGACCAGTTGGCTACCACCCCACGGCCGTGACGTCCACGCCGGAGTTCAGAACCTTGAGTCGCGCCATGGGCTGCCTCACTTGGCTGGGTAGGCACCCCAATCACCCTGGGTATGAAGGATTGTGACGTGGTGTCACCTTTGCGCGGGGGTAAGGGATGGAACAGCTCAAGGCCTTGGAGCCACAGCGGATCGCGGCTGTCTTCCGGCGGTCCGCACCCGTCGGCATCCGGTGGGCGATGCGCCTGCTGCGCAGGGTGCCGCGGTCGCGCAGAGGGGCGGCTCGCCTGCTGATCCGCCTGCTGTACTCGCCGCTGACGGCCAAGACCAAGATTCTGCTGATCAGCCTGGCGTCTTCCATCACCCTGCTGGGACTGGCCGAGGCAGGCGGCGCGCTGGTCTCGTCGGCCGGCACGGATGAACGGTGGGCCCTGGGCTATCTGTTCTCCGACAACGCCGAGCCGAGCGGCGTGACCCTGTTCCTGCTCCAGGACCCGGCGGGCCTGATCGTGCTGGCGGTCGTCTTCGTAACACCCATCTTCTGCTGCCAACAGGTGCAGGCCATCGCCGACTTCGTGCAGATGAACGAGCGCAACGGGGGTGCGGAGAGACTGTCCGCCGAACAGATCGGCCGGCTCAACCGGCTGGTCGACCGGACCAACAAGTGGTTCGACACGCTCGGCCGCCGGGCTGTCTCCGCGGCCATCATGGCGGCCATGGCGATCGGCACGACCTCGCTGTACGCCTTCGTCAACACGCATGGCCTCATGCAGACGTGGAATCCGACCAGGCTCTCCGACCCGGTCTGGCGCTCCGAGGTCTACATCGGCTGGTGGGCCAACCGGCACACCCACCCCGAGCTGGCCCTGGCCCTGTGCGCGGCGGGCACGTACGCCTTCTACTTCCTGGCCAAGCAACTGGTCATGGGCGTCGTCTTCACCGTGTACCTGTACCGGTCCGAAGCGATCGGCTTCGGGGTGACCCCGAACATGAAATTCGACAGCGACGGGTTCCAAGGACTGCGCCCCCTGCGGCAGTTCATGCTCTGGACCTACGGCTCCGCCCTGGCCCACCTGATCGGCCTGCTGGTCCTCTTCATGGTCTGGTTGCCGGCGGCGTCATGGATGGTGTTCATCGTGCTGGGGGTGATGGTGGTGGACATGCTGGTGATCGTCTACCCGTCCTCGATCGGCTACCACTCCGCGCTGGCCGTCAAGCAGGCCCACGTCAAATTGCTGTACCAGACTCTCTCCGGTGAGGAGTGCGGCCCGGCGATAGCGCAGGTCTGGGCCGGTCCGGTGCTTCCGGTCACGACCCGTAAGGCCATGACCGGAATCGTCGCCTACCTGCTGGTTCCCGCGGTGCCCGCCCTGATTCCGGTGCTGTTCCAGCGGCTCTGACGCCACGGGGAAGAGGCCGCTCGGCGACCTCGGTCGCGACAACTCCGAGGCGCGCAGCGCGTTCGTGAAGTCGACGTGCGGTGCCGGCCCGGGCTGGGCGCGGCCCGTCTACTGTGCCGGGTCCGTGGCCTCTGCCGCAGGCTCGGGCAGGGCGTTCTTCCCCGACGACTCCGACGACTCCGACGACTCCGACGACTCCGACGACTCCGACGGCTCCGACGGAACGAAGAACGCGAGGACCAACGGCACCGCACCCAGGCCGAAGATCCACCAGAACGTGCCCGAGAACGCCGCGAGTTGACTCGCCGCCGTGGTCGCGCCGTCGAGCAGGCTCTGCAGGATCATGGCGACTACCGCGACCCCGAAGGGCGCACCCACACGTTGGACGACGCTGAACGCCGCGCTCCCTCGGGGAGTCTCGGCGTGGCTCAGGCCCGAGAGGGCGAGCGTCATCACCGGGAACGTGGTGGCGGCGAAGCCGAGCCCCTGGGCGAACTGCGCGGCCAGCAGCACCGCCGTACCGCCGTGCGCGTCCGCGAGGGCGAAGGGCACGGTCCCGATCATGGTCAGCGCCGCTCCGGCGGCGATGACGAACCGGCTGTCGAACCGTGCCGCGACCGGGCGCACGGCCACGACGAAGAACATCGTGCCGAGTCCCTGCGTGATGAGCAGCACACCTGTGTGCAGGACCGTCTCGCCGCGCACCTGCTGGTAGAAGAGGGGGAGCAGGAACGACAGGGCGTACGTCGAGAACCCGCCCGCGAACGTGATGACGCTTCCCAGACCGAAGCCGCGCCGCGCGAACATGCGCACGTCGACGAGCGCGGGACGGCGGGCGCGCAGCGAGTGGACGGTGAAGGCGGCGAGCAGTGCGGCGCCGACGGCGAGCGGGAGCCAGGCGGTGACGGCGGCGAAGCCGTCCTCGCCGGATATCCCGCTGATGCCGTAGGCGACGGCGACGACGGCGGGTGTGAGCAGCAGGAAGCCGGGGACGTCGAGGCGGTGGCCGCGCTCACCGGCGGTCGCGGGCAGCAGGGTCCGGCCGAGAAGAAGCGCGGCGAGGCAGACCGGCACGTTCACGAGGAACAGCCAGTGCCAGCTCAGCGACTGGATGATGGCGCCGCCGAGCACCGATCCGAGGACCGGTCCGAGCAGGCCGGGCAGCGCGACGGCGGCCGTGGCCCGGTGGAGGCGTTCCGGTCCGGCCGCTCGCGTGACGATGGAGAGCGTGATCGGCATGACCATGCCCCCGCCGATTCCCTGCAGCACCCGAAAGGCGATGAGCGCGGGCAGCGAACCCGCCAGCCCGCACAGGAGCGAGCCGCCGAGAAAGGCGCCCACCGCGAACAACCAGGCGTTGCGCGCGCCGAACCGTTCGGACAGCCACCCGCTCACCGGGATCACCGACACGAAGGCCAGCAGATAGCCCGTCGCGACCCATTGCGTCCGGGCGACCGAGCTGTGGAACACCGCCTGGAGATGGTCGAGGGCGATGTTGACGATCGTCGTGTCCAGAAGGGTCGTGAACACGCCGAGGGCGAGGACGAGGCTGATGAGGTTCAGCCGGCGATCGGGCACCGGTGTCGTGGCCTGCGAGGCCGTCACTGTCGGGGTCATGGCGCGGACACTACACCGTGCAGTGTAGTAGGTACACCGGCCGGTGTAGGGTTTGCCCCGGAGGTGCGGATGAGCGCGGTGGGCACGGAGAAGACGGTGCGCGAGGGGTCCCTGGAGAAGCGGACGGCGATCCTCACCGCCGCGCGCGAACTGTTCGTGCACCAGGGTGTGGACCGCGTCAGCATGGACGCCATCGCGGCCCGGGCGGCCGTCTCCAAGCGCACGGTGTACGACTACTTCGGCGACAAGCGGCGCCTCTTCCTGGCCATCCTCGCCGACGTGTCCCAGTCCATGACGGACACGGTGCGGCGCGCGCTCGACGAGCACCTTCCGGAGGATGCGCGGATCACGACGGTGCCCCAACTGGAGCACTCGCTCACGGAGTTGGCGATCGACCTGGGCACATCGATCGTGGGCTCGGCCGACTACGCCGCCGGATTCGCCCTTGTCGCCCAGGAACGCCTGCGGACTCCGACGACCCGGGACGACATCGCGACGGGGGCGGTGGAGGAGGTGTTCGCGGAGCGGTTGGCCCACTTCGCCGACGCCGGACTCCTGGACACGGACAACTCGCGGCTGGCCGCCGACCACTTCTTCGCCCTGACCGTCCTGTTGGCCTACGACCGTCAGCCGGTGCCGGCCAATCCCGACCCGGAAGGGGTCCGTCAGACCATGGTCGACGGGGTCCACGCGTTCATCCGGGCGTACGCCGTGCGGTAGGAATGCGCGAGGGCGTGACCTGCAGGCGTTCCTGGGTCACCGGGAAAGTCCTGCGATGCCTCAACGCCCCGAGCGCGCCTGGTCGTTGGCGCCGCCGGCGCTCCATGTGTCCGCGTCCGACGCGGCCGTCCGCTCGGTGGGACCCGTGATGTCGGGACCCTTGGTGTGCGCGGTGCGCAGCTGCTCCGCCGCCCAATGGGCCCACTCCTGCTCCAACACCCGCTGCCGGATGCCGTGTTCGAGGACGAGCCGGCCGCACACGGTGAGCATGTCCTTGTCCCACTCCTCCGTGTCGCGGAGGGCGACCAGGGTGTCGTGCTCCTTGGCCGAGGCCTCCGCGTGGTCGAGGAGCCGCTGGACCGCTTCCTCGCGCGGCAGGAGTCCGAGGAAGAAGGCCTGCAGGAGCATCGGGTTGCGCAGCGGCCTGCTCTCCCGGTTCTCGGTCAGCCAGCGCTCCGTCTCCGCGTGCCCCTCGGGCGTGAGCGAGTACTGCTTGCGTCCCCGAGGGCCCTCCTCCGTGACCTTGATCAGACCGGTCGCGTCCAGCTTGGTCAGCTCGCCGTAGATCTGGCTCTGCTTCGCGGGCCACACGTAACCGAGCGAGGTGTCGAACATCTTCAGGAGGTCGTAGCCGCTGCCGGGGCGGAAGACGAGGAGGCCCAGGAGGGCGTTGCGGAGGCTCATGCGGACCAGCCTAACGCCTGTCACTCCAATATTGACAGGTCGAAAACTACCCATGAGGATTCTGTGCTTCCGGGAGGGGGTTCGCGTGGAGGCCGGGCGTGGCCGTAGGGATTCACGCAGGTAGGGCTTGTGTCGGCCCGAAGGGGCGCTCGCGCGGCGGACTTTCGTTCAATATTCCATTCTTGACATGTTGATTGCGGAGCATCTAGTTTCCACCTGTCAAAGTTGGAACATCGAGTTGTGAGGAAGTAAAACGTGGGCATCATGGCGTATATGCGTGGGTTCTACCCATGGATCGCGGCAGGCTTCGTCTCCGCCGTGGACTGGCGCTGGGGTGCGGTGGCCGGCGTCGTCGTCGGCGTGCTGCTGCTTCTCCAGGACCGGCGCAGGGGAGTGGCGATGGACGCGATGGTGCTGGAGATCAGCACCATCATCTACTTCGTCATCATCGGAGTGATCGCCTTCAGCTCGCCCGACTCGTCCATCCAGGACCACAGCGACGTCATCTCGTTCGCCTGGCTCGCCGGTACCGCCTGGGGCAGCATGGCGCTCCGCAGCCCCTTCACGCTCGGGATCGCCCGTCGGCAGGCGCTCGAGGAGTACTGGGACACCCCGGGTTTCCTCGCCGTCAACAACCACATCACGGCCGCCTGGGGATCCGGGTTCACGTTCATCGCCGTCGTCCTGGCCATCAGCAGCGCGACCGACGCCCCCGTCTGGGTCGGCATCGTCGCCCACGTCGTCGGCCTGGTCGCCCCCGCGGTCTTCACCTCGGTCTACCCCAAGCGGGTCCAGGCCCGCCTCGAAGCCATGCAAGCAGCGTCGGCCTGACCGGCTAACCCAAGGACTTCCCCATGAGTACGGACAAGACCCCACCGCCTCCGCACCTGGCCGGCAACTTCGCCCCGGTCCCCGACGAGATCACCGTCACCGAACTCGCGGTCACCGGAGCCATACCGCCGGAACTCACCGGCTGGTACCTGCGCAACGGCCCCAACCCGCACGAGGCCACCTCGGCCCACTGGTTCACCGGCGACGGGATGGTGCACGGCGTCCGCCTCGACGCCGGCAAGGCCACCTCGTACCGCAACCGCTGGGTCCGCACCCCCACCCTCGAAACGGGCGCCCAGGTCTACGGCCGCGACGGCGGGATGAACCTCGCCGCGGGCGTCGCCAACACCCACGTCATCCGGCACGCGGGCCGTACCCTCGCCCTCGTCGAGACGTCCTTCCCGCAGGAGTTGAGCTGCGAGCCCGGCCGCGAACTCGACACTGTCGGCCCCTACGACTTCGACGGCCGCCTGCGCACCCCGATGACCGCCCACCCCAAGACCTGCCCGGTCACCGGCGAGCTGCACTTCTACGGGTACGGCGGGCTGTCGGCGCCCTACCTCACCTATCACCGTGCCGACGCCGGCGGTGAGTTGACCGTCAGCCGTCCGATCGACGTGCCGGCGCACACGATGATGCACGACTTCCACCTCACCAGGAACCACGTCGTCTTCATGGACCTGCCCGCCGTGTTCAGCATCGAACGGGCCATGGACCCGAACGGCGGCATGCCCTATGTCTGGTCCGACACCTACGGAGCCAGGCTCGGCGTCCTGCGCAGGGACGACCCGCACGGCGACATCCGCTGGTTTGACATCGACCCCTGCTACGTCTTCCACACCCTCAACTCCTATGAGGAGAACGAGGGTCGGAGTCTCGTCCTGCTCGGCATGCGGTACCCGTCCCTGCGGGACGGCGTCACCGTGGCCACGGCGGCGCACCTGTGGCGGTGGACCATCGATCTCACCACCGGCGCGATCAGCGAGGAGCAACTGGACGACCACCCGGGGGAGTTCCCCCGCATCGACGACCGACTCGCGGGCCTGCCCGCCGACTTCGGCCACGCCACCGCGGCACCCGTCCCGGAACTCCCGCAGTACGACCCGAACGAGTCGCGTGCGGCGATCCACCGGTACGACCTCCGCAAGTCGAGCGTCGCCAGCCACTACTTCGCTCCCGGACGCCTCCCGGGCGAGGCGGCCTTCGCGCCGGCCGACGATCGACCCGGCGGCCCCGGCTGGCTCATGACCTACGTCTACGACGCCGCGACCGACCGCAGCGACCTGGTCATCCTCGACGCCGACAACCTCACCCAGGAGCCGGTGGCCACCATCCACCTGCCCCGCCGGGTGCCCGCCGGATTCCACGGCAGTTGGCTCGCGGACGCCTGACCCACCGCACCCTGCCGAAGCCGTGAACGGTGAGCCGTCCTCCGGGCCCGAACGCCCGGGTTCGGAGGGCGGCTCTCGTCGGGGTGCCCCGAACAGCCGTGACCAGGTGCCGAAAGGGACTCATGATGGGGGACGCCGAGGGGGCGGCACGCACGCCGGACGCGCAGCTGACGCGTGCGGCCCAGTCGGGTGAAGTCGCCGCGCTGGGGCTGCTGTTGGAACGGCACCGGGCCGGAATGCGCGCCGTGGCGGTGAGCATCCTGGGGCCGGGCGCGGACGCCGACGACATGATGCAGGACGCGGCGCTGACGGCGCTGCTGCGGATCGGGGACGTACGGGATCCGGAGGCGGTGGGCGCGTGGCTGCGGACGATCGTGCGCAACGCCGGTCGGCTGGTGCTGCGGGAGGCCGTCGTGGTCCGGCCGGTGGACGAACTGCCCCAACAGTCAACGCACATGGGCCCCGAGCAGTGGCTGGAGCGGAACGCGCTGCGCGACTGGGTCTGGCAGGCACTGGAGGAACTCTCCCCGGTGCTGCGTGTGCCGTTGGTACTGCGTTACTTCGCCACCGGGGGCACCTCGTACGAACGGATCGCGGAGGTCTGCGGGATCCCGGTCGGCACGGTGCGCAGCCGCCTGAGCCAGGGCCGGGCCAAGCTGGCAACCGCCCTCGCCGCCACGGCAGACGCCCCGCACGGAGATGCCGCACAACGGCTCCGCGCCAGCCGGGTCGAGGTCCACGAACTGCTGGCCGACACAGGACACGAGGGGCGTCGACCGGTACAGGTCATGGAGCGGCGCCAGGACCCGCACCCTCAGGCCCCGGCGTCGCTCCGTCCGCTCGCGCTACCGCTCAACGAGCCGACGGGACACGTCAGTTGATGGTGTAGCTGTCTCCGTACACCTTCCAGTTCAGCGGTGTGTTGAGGTCGAAGTTGCCGTTGCGGAGGAAGACCCGCTGCTCGGTGTCGACGCGGGTGGTGTCGCTGTGGGCCTCCTCCTGCTTCATGGCCCACACACGCGCGTCGAGGAACGCGTTGAGGTACGTCGTCTCGTTGCCGCCCTGGGCCGGCGGCTTGGCCGAACGCAGGGCGCGGGCGCGGATGTTGCGGAAGCTGGTGGGGTCGTCGCCGTCGCCGTGCATGACGATGGCGTCGTAGTACGTGAACTGGCCCAGCACGCGCAGGCCGTCGGTCTTGCCCTGGCTGACGGCGGGGTTGAAGTACACGCGGTCGCGTTCGTCGTTCTGCGCCTGCTGGAACACCGTGTCCTGGGCCGCGGTGCGCCAGTCCTTGGGGAAGTTCGGGTCGAGTCCGGAGTGCGAGTCGGTGCCGTTGACGTTGCGGAGCGCGGGGAGGTACTTGGCGAGGACGTTGCCGGGCTTGCGGGTCGCGTAGAGCTGGACGAGGTCGAGCATGTCGCCGGTGCCGGAACAGAAGCCGATGATGCCGGCGGTGTAGCCGCGGCCGTCGCCTATGTCCTCGATGTACTTGTACTGCGCCTTCCAGTCGAGGGAGGAGTTCTCCGCGCTGGACACCAGCTTCATGGCGATCTCCTTCTTCGCCGGGTCGTCGAGGCCGACCGCCGCGGCTGCCGTGGGGGCTGCCGAGGCCTGCGGAGCGCGCAGCAGAGGCGCCGCGGCGAGCGACACGCCGATGAGCGCGAGGAGCGTCCGACGTGAGGGGCTCGTCGGCTCGGAGGGCGCAGCGTCGTGGAACGGGTGGACCACGGGGACTCCAAAGGGTGGTGGGGGGTGGGGAGTTGGTCGTACCGCCGAACTGATAGGAAAGTTAACTATCAGAGGTTCGGCGTCGAAGGCACCCACCTGGAGCCAAGTTCGTAGCTATGAACGAGAGTCGCGTGTCTGTGCGAGGGTGATGCTTGACGGTTTGCCCACCCTTGTCGCGCCGGCCACCTCAGCGACGCTCCGCCGCCTCCGTGCGCGCGACGGCGAAGTCCGTTCCCTCGATGGCGTGCTGGACGAACTCCTCGCGGGCGCCTCGACCGTCCGGCTGAAGGTTTCGGGGGTCAACTCCCGGTCCGCCCACTACCGTTGGGCCATGAGGGTTCGTCACAAGGCGCGGGTCGTGCTGTTCGACGACGGTCATCTGGTGTTCCTGAAGCGTGGCTGGCCCGGCGGTGATCCGTACTGCACGACCGTCGGCGGGAGCGTCGAGCCCGAGGACGCGGACCTCGAAGCGGCGCTGCGGCGCGAGGTGTTGGAGGAGATCGGGGCCACGATCGGTCCCGCCGCCGAGTTCCTGACCCTGGCCGAACCGCGCGGGGCGAGCACCGTTGTCCAGCACTACTTCCTCGCCGACCTGCTGGACATGGATCTGGACCGTCGGCACGGCCCCGAACTCGACGATCCCGACACGGGCGACTTCGAACCGGTCAGGGTCGCGCTGAACCGTCCGGCCGTGGCGGCCCTCAACCTCCAGCCGGCCGAGCTGGCCGACTATGTGCTCGCGCATGTCGAGGCCTGGAGCGCCTGACAGCTGCCCGGTGGTCACAACGCCTTGAGCTGGGTGAGGAGTTGGAGGGTGTCGGTGTTGACCCAGTACTCCACGAACCTGCCGCCGCGCATCCGGAGTGTGTCGGTGCCGGTGAACGTGACCACGGTCCCGGGCTCGGCCTTGGCGCCGGGGAAACCGCCGGCGTAGGTGCCGGTGGCCGTCCACCGTATGGACGCGTGGTGGCCGTCGATCAGCGGAGCGACCTGCTCGGTGAAGCGGAGGTCCGGGAAGGCCGCACGGGTCTGCGTGATCCATGCGACCAGTCCGTCGGCGCCCCGGATCGAGCTGCCGTCGCCGCCGTCGAGGAGCGCGGCGTGGACGCGGAAGGCCGGGGAGATGATGCCCGGTGCCCGCTCGTAGTCGCCGTTCCAGAGCCGGAGCCAGTCGTCGAGCATCGCTTTCGGCCGCTGCGTCCCCTCGTGGTGACTCCGGACGGTCGTGATCGTTGCCGCAGTGGTCTTCGGCGAGGTGTCCGACGCGGTGGCGGTCGTGGCCGTGGCCGTACAGGCCAGGACGGCGAGCGCCGCCGGGACGAGCAGCCGGGCGCGGTGACGTCGGGGTGTGCGGGCGGGCGGAACGGTGGTCATGGCAGGTCCTTCCGAGGCGGGTGGGGAGAGAGGGGACGGGCACGTCACGGGGTCAGGACGACCTTGCCGGCGACCGTGCCGGACTCGGCCAGGCGCAGGGCGTCCGAGACGCGGGCGAGCGGGAGTTGGGCTGCGATCTGGGCGTTGACCTCACCGCGCTTGAGGGCGGCGAACACCTGGGTCAGGTCGGCGCTCAGCTGGGCGCGGAACTTGTTCTTGCTCAGGGCGCGCCCGGCCCAGACGTTGAAGAAGTAGGCGTGGCGGCCGTTCGGCAGCGCGTTCCACACCCAGACCCGGCCCAGGATCTTGAGCACGGGCAGCTGCTTCGAGCCCTCGTCGTCACGGGTGGAGGCGCTGCCGTAGGAGACGAGCGTGCCGCCGGGGGCGAGCAGGTGCCAGGACCGGACGACGCTGGGGCCGCCGACGTGGTCGAAGACGGCGTCCACGCCGCGCGGGGAGAGCTCGCGGACGCGGGCCGCCAGGTCCGGGGTGCGGTAGTCGATGGGCTCGACACCCTGCTCGCGCAGCGCGTCGTGATGGCGCGGGGACGCCGTGCCGATCACGTTCACCCCTGCGGCGTGGGCGAGTTGGACCAGGACGGTGCCGACGCCGCCGTTCGCGCCGTGCACCAGGATCGTCTGGCCGGCGCGGACGCGGGCCTTGCGGTGCAGCATCTGCCAGGCCGTGATGCCGTTGACGACCACGGTCTCGGCCTCCGCCGCGCCGATCCCCTCGGGCACCGGCACCACGTCGGCCGCGTCGACCAGCACATGGCTGGCCCAGCCGCCGACCTTGACCAGGGCGGCCACTCGGATGCCGGCCAGGCCCGGCTCGACGCCCGCACCGGTGCTCCGGACGGTGCCGACCAGGTCGTAGCCGGGGACGAACGGGAACGGGGGCTGGTCGTAGTACTTGCCGCGGCGCATCTGCTGCTCGGCGAAGGAGATCCCGGTCGCCTCCATCCGGATCACGACCTGGCCGGGGCCCGCGACGGGAACGGCCCCGTGCCGGACCTCCAGGCCCTCCGGCTCCACCTTGCCCGGCAGGACGACCTCGACGAGGGCGTCGGTGGTGTTGTCCACGTGGTTCGTGCTGTCCGTGCTGTTCATGGTGACCTCCACTGCGATCCGCCGAGAGCTAGGTGCTTTCGTGTTCGTTATAAGTTGTAACTCACGCGAGATGGGGTCGTCAATAGCAATCGTGATAGCTTCTAACTGAAGCGTGAACATGTAGTCGAGTGGGAGTGGAAGGCGGCCGGTCATGGCGGAAACGGGCACGAAGACCCCACGCGAGCGCTATCGCGACCAGGTGCGCGCGGAGGTCAAGGAACACGCGCGGGAACAGATCGCCACGGCGGGCGCCTCCGCGCTCTCCCTCAACGCCATCGCCAAGCGCATGGGCATGAGCGGACCCGCCCTCTACCGGTACTTCGCCAGCCGCGACGACCTGATCACCGAACTCATCCGGGACGCCTACCGCAGCCTCGCCGACACCTGCCGCGCGGCCGCCGCCTCCGGCACCGAACTGCCCGGACTGGCCCACGCCCTGCGCCGCTGGGCCCTCGACGACCCCCAGCGCTACTTCCTCATCTACGGCACACCCGTCCCCGGCTACCACGCACCCGAAGACGTCACCGGCATCGCGGCCGAGATCATGGCGACCCTGCTGGACGCGAGCACGGAACTGCCCGCGGACGGTCCCGAGACGCCGTTCGAGGTCGACCTGCGAGCCCACCGGCACTGGGCGGGCGACCACCCCGCCCCACCCGCGGCCCTCCACCGCGCCCTGACCTTCTGGACCCGCCTGCACGGCGTCCTGTCCCTGGAACTCGCGGGCCACTTCACGGGCATGGGGTTCGACCCGGAGCTGTTCTTCGACTCGGAACTGGCCGCTCTGACGGCGCCGTAGGCGCAGCGAGGTGCCGACGCTCGCGGTCCCGTACACATCAGAGGCGCCGGTTGGGGCGCGATGTCGAGGATGAGCCAGGAGACACGTGACGCGGCCGTGCGTGCCGCCGGGGAGGCCGGGCTCGGCGAGCTGAAGGCCGTCTACGACCGCTCCCGCTTCGGCGCGTGGCTGCTCGCGGTGTCGGGCTGCGGTTTCGTGGCCCTCCTGATGCCCGTCGTCGTGATCGACACCGTCAACGACGGCGTGTCCGGCAAGACGTATGCGGGGGCCGTCATCTGTCCGGTGGTGCTCGTCGGTATGTTGCTCGCCGCTCGCGTCGTGCGGCGGAACTCCGAGGGCGGCATCGTCCACTTCGAGGGCGGCATGGTCGAGACGGACGGCGTGGGCAGCGAAACGGTCTGTGCCTGGCGTGACGTCACCGAGGTCCGACGAGTGTCCAGGAACCCGATCATTCCCACCATGTACGCCATCACCGCCGGGGGACGCCGACTCACGGTGGGCCGCGACGAGTTCTCCCGCTGCCGACCCCTCCTCAAGGACATAGCGAAGCTGGCGATCCCGGCGCGGAGCGACTGAGCGTCGTTTCGGCCGTATCCGCGTCGTCGTTCACCGCGTCCGCCCCGCCTCCCGACTCGCCTGCCACACACCGGAATTGAGGCCCCCAGGGGCGCCCGGAACGGGGCCGTACGCGGCTTCGGCGGGCCCTCGGAAGAGTTCCGGGTATGGTGCGCGAGGGCTGAGCCGCCCGCTTCCCGGCACGCCGTCACCCGCCCGTCCGCAGCTTCGGCGAAACAGCTCTGACCTGGTGCTTTCGTTGATTTCGCCTACGCTGGGGTGATCAACCGGACGTCATGGGAGGGGTCTTCGTGAGTACGGACGGCATGAAGTACGACGCTGCTCACATCGAGGTGCTGGACGGCCGGGAAGCCGTTCGGAAGCGGCCCGGGATGTACGTCGGCTCGACCGGCGAACGCGGCCTGTACCACCTCGTGTTGGAGGTCGTCGACCGGGCCGTGAGCGAGGTCCTGGCGGGCCGCGCCGGCTCCGTCGACGTCACGCTCACGTCCGACGGCGGTGTGCGGGTCGCCGACGACGGGGCGGGGGGTGGAGGAGCCAACGCCCCGGACCTCGAAGCCCAGTTGACCAGTCTGCACGTCGGTTCCGGCCCCATTGGCCGGCGCACTGCGGTCATCGCCCCCTTCAGCCTGGGGCTCTTCGTCGCCAACGCCCTGTCGAGTCGGTTGACGGTCGAGGTGCGGGGCGAGGGGACCCGGTGGGTCAAGGAGTACGCGCGCGGTGTCGAGGTCGAACAGCCCGACACCGTGGGGGCGTTGACCGGAGGCGTGGGCTCGGCGACCGAAAGCGGGACGGTCGTCTCCTTCTGGCCCGACACCGAGATCTTCGAGACGACATGGTGCTCGTTCCCCGTGCTGGCGGAGCGGTTCCGGCAACTGGCCTTCCTCAACCGGGGTCTGGCCATCTCGCTGACCGACGAACGCCCGGCGGACGGACCCGGAAGGGTGCTGTTCCAATTCCCGTACGGAGTAAGGGACTTCGTGGCCGCCCTCGACGCGGAAACGGGGGCGTACCCCATGGCGGACGTCTTCGGCTTCGAGCGGGAGGACGAGAGAATGGCGGGCACGATGGAGGTGGCCCTGCTGTGGGGATACTCCCGCGGCGCGCGGATACGCGGCTTCGCCAACAGCCTGGCCACTCACGAGGGCGGCACGCATCTGGACGGCTTCCGCGACGGAGTGGTGGCCGCGGTCACCGCGTTCGCGCAGGAACGGGGGCTGCCGGCCGCGTCCGACCTCGGTGCCCGCGCCGACCTGATCATCGAGAGCCTCACGGCCGTCGTCTCGGTGAAGCTCGACCAACCCGAATACCTCGGCGCCACACGCACGTTGCTGGGCAACACCGCTGTGCGGGTGTGCGTAGCGGAGGCCGTCCGGGAGCACCTCGGCGACTGGTTCGCAGAGCGGCCGGAGCGGGGCGAAAAGGTCATCGACCGAGTGGTTCGGGCCAGCCGGCGGGACTGAACGGCGGTGGGCAGTGCCAGGACTGAACGACAACGGACGGTCCGTCAGAAATGGCTCAGGTGCGGGACGTTGAAGCCTGCCCCGACCCCGCGCCGGATCACGCCGGCTCAGCCCAGCGCGTCCAGCAGAGCGGCGACGTAGGCATCCAGCCGTTCCTCCACGGCCCGCGTCGTCAGCTCCGCCCGCCCCGCCCTGCGCCACGGCCGCGCCACCCACTCCGCGCCGGCCGCGAACGGCAGCGCGTCCAGCAACCTCCAGTACAACCGTTCGCCCCCAGTCGCGGCCAGCACTCCGCCGGCCTCCTCGTACGCCTCGGCGAACCGCAGACCCCAGGCGGGGCCGTGGAGCAGCGCGAGGTTGCTGGAGCAGTGCGCCACATCGAGGTCCGCCGGTCCCCAGGAGTTCTGTACCCAGTCGACGACCCCTGTGATATGCGGACCTGTCGTGCTCGGGGGCGACACGTCGAACAGCACATTGCCGGGGTGGAAGTCCCGGTGCAGGAAACGCCCTTCATACCGGGGCGCGGGCTCGCGGATCACGTCGACTGCCGCGGCCCATGCCACCGGGTCGGCGCCAAGTGGAGGGACGACGGCGTCGGCGGTCGTCCACGCCTTGTACACGTGGGGCCGGACGGCGGGTCGCAGCGCGTGGATCGCCACGAGCTGACGGGCCAGCAGCGGGACGCGTGCCTCCAGCCCCTCGTCGTCGAGGACCGTACGGCCCGGGACATGCGTCATGAGGAGCGACGGGTACTCGCAGTGCGTGGCGGTCGCATCGACCGCGACCGGTCCGGGGGCCGGCACGTCGGTTCCCGCCAGCAGGGCGAGGGCGTCGGCCTCACGGTTCAGCATGTCCTCGGCGTGCTCCACGAAGTGGGGGTCGACGAAGGTCCGCAGCACCAGGTCACGCGTACTCCGGTCCTGCGTACCGATGGTCAGCCGCCGCATCTCGGCGGTGATACCGCCGTGCAACACCTCGGTTCCGGCGACCCGCTCGCCGACCTCCAGCTGCCGGTTCACCCAGGCCAGCGTCAACGGCCGTACGGCTTCCGCCTCTTCGCGGTCGATCACCATGCCACCCATCATCCTGTTCCGTTCCCGGGGCATCTGTTCCTAGGGCAGCTGTTCCTAGGGAATCGGCAGCGACCGCAGGATGTGATGGACCATCGTTTCGATGACGACGTAGTCCGGGTCGCCTCCCGGCAGGACGAGCGCCGGGTACGCGCTGTCCACGGTCTCCGGGTAGGCCGGTGACATGCGCGGTGCGGCATCTCCTTTCGCGTGCGGTCCGGCATGCAGGTCGATGGTGATCATGCGTCCCCGGGTGGCGGGGTCGTTGCCGGGGGTGAAGGTCACGAACCGCCCGCCGACCAGGCCGGCTTCCGCCGAGGTCGTGTAGTAACTCCACAGTTTCTTCGGGTGGTTGAGGTCGTAGGCGGTCCAGTCCCCGACGCTGGAATCCTCCGGACTGACCTCGAAGAGCATCAGCACACCGTCGGCCGAGATCAGCGCGCGTTTGGGCTTCTGGCCGCTGTCCTTGGCGGTGGCGAGCGGTCGGAGGTCGCCCGGGTCGAGCCGCCGGAGGGGTGGAAAGCTGTCCTCGGTCGTGTACGCGCTGCCCGAGCAGACGAGGTAGTCGCCGCCGGCGATGAGGTGCGGGCACTTGGTGCCCGAGGTGGTGGTCGCGAGCGCATCGCCGGTACGGCCGTCGCGCGCGGTGACCTTCGAGGAGTCGGTCGTGTAGACGCGCCCGCCGAACGCGGCCGGGCTTTCATAGCGGTCGGCGTCGACGGTTCGGTGCCACAGCGCCGTACCGTCGGACGCCCGGTAGGCGCCGAGCGCGACGTTCGCCTCGCGGGTGAAACTGCTCCACGTGTCGAGCGCGTAGACGATTCCGTCCGCCGCCACGAACCCGGCGTACACGCGGTCGGCGGGCAGTTCGAGGGACCAGGCAGCCTTGCCGGTGCGCAGGTTCGCGGCGCGCAGGGTGCGACCGCCGCTGGTCACGGCGCGTTCGTCGGCCTTGTCCACGACGAGCCCGAGGTTCTTGCCCGCGGCGGTGGTGGGCACGGTCCAGGTGACCGCGCCGTCGGTCCGGGACCGCCCGACGAAACCGTCGGAGCCGGTGGCGCACACGACCTGGTGGGCCGTGGCACCGCAGACCTTTACCCCCTCGGAGCCGGAGAGGTCCTTGGTCCAGGCACGCCACGAGCCCTGAACGCTGTCGGACGTCTGCGCCGCGCCGGAGGTCGCAGAGGAGGGGGACGCGGTCGTCGTATGCCCCGTCTCGGCGGACTGCGCGCCCCCGGATCCCGAACAGCCGACCGCCGTCATCGCGAACAGCGCCGTACTCATCGCCCCGCGCACCAGCCGAACCTGTCGCATCAGCCGCCCCCGTCGTCGAGGGCCCCATGTTCACAGACGTTCCGCCGTCCGCACCACACCGTTTTCGCACCGTCTCGGTGACGGCGACAGGTGGCGGAGTGATGACCCGACCGGCTGGTCCTCGCGGCCGGACGGTGTGGCGGCACGGCAGGCCGGGCCGGGTTGGGGACACTCGCGGTCCGGCGCCGCGCGGGCGGCGGGTTCCCTGTCTGGCTGGAGAAACGTGGTGCGACTTCCCCTGCTTCGGGCCGCCCTGGCGGCCTCGGTGCTCGTGGCGTCCGGAGCGGCCGCCGCCGCCCCGGTCCGGGCCGACGGGACGACCCGGCCCCGGGCCGTCGACGACCTCGCGCGGTACGTGAACCCCTTCGTCGGCACCGCCCCCGGCGGCCCCGACTTCGGCCACGGCGGCGGCGCGGGCAACACGTTCCCGGGCGCCACGGCACCGCTCGGCGGGATGCAGTGGAGCCCCGACACGGTGACGTACCAGCACGGCGGCTACTCCTACGGCGACAACCGCATCCGCGGCTTCAGCCTCGCGCACATCTCCGGAGCGGGCTGCGCCGCCTACGGCAACGTGCCCTTCATGCCCACGCAGGACGCCGCACCGCCGGCGTACGCCACGTTCTCGCACGCCAACGAGCAGGCGGCGCCCGGCAGTTACCACGTCACCTTCGACAACGGCATCGGCACCGACCTCACCACCACCCAGCGCTCGGGCATCGCCCGCTTCACCTACCCGGCGAACGACACCCGCCCCGCAGCCGTGAGCATCGACGCGGCCAAGGCGTTCACCGCGGCCACCGGATCCGTCGACATCGGGACCGACACGCTCTCCGGCTACAGCGACAGCGGTGCCTTCTGCAAGGCCAAGAACCGCTACCGGCTCTACTTCCACGCCACCTTCGACCAGCCCTTCGCCCAGACCTCCCACCCCGACGGCAAAGCGGGCGCGGCCCTGGTCACCTTCGCCCCCGGCGTGCGCACGGTGACCGCCAGGGTCGGCATCTCCTTCGTCGACGTCGAGGGCGCCCGCCGCAACGCACTCACCGAGCAGGATGCGCGGTCGTACGACACGATCCGGCAGGCCGTGCGCGACGACTGGAACGGGTGGCTGAACCGGATCACCGTCGGCGGCGGCACGGACGCCCAGCGCCGGGTCTTCTACACCGCCCTCTACCACGCCCTCCTGCACCCCAGCGTCTTCAGCGACACCGACGGGCGCTACACCGGCATGGACGGACTCGTCCACCGCACCCAAGCCGGACACGTCCAGTACGCCAACTTCTCCGGCTGGGACGTCTACCGCTGCCAGGTCCAGCTGCTGGCGCTGCTCGCCCCGCGCGAGGCCTCCGACATCGCGCAGTCCGTCCTCAACCAGGGCCTCCAAGCTGGGTACTTCGACCGCTGGACCCTCGCGAACGGCGGCAGCGGCGTCATGGTCGGCGACCCGCTGCCCGCCATCGCGTCCGCGATCCACGCCTTCGGCGGCACCGACTTCGACGCCGCCACCCTGCTGCGCACGGCCCTCGTGGACCGCCAGGACAACCGCCAGCGCCCCGGACACGAGCAGTACGACTCCCTCGGCTACGTCCCCGCCGGCACCAAGGGCGTCTGGGGCTCGGTCTCCACCACCCTCGAATACGCCGTCGCCGACTACGCGCTCGCCCAACTCGCCCACCGGCTCGGCGACTTGACCGCGTACGACACCCTGCTGCGGGCCTCCGGGAACTGGCGCAACCTCTTCAACCCCGCCACCGGCTACCTCCAGCCCCGCGCCGCCGACGGCACCTGGCCCGCCTTCACCCCGGCCCAGAAGACGGAGTACGTGGAGGGCAATGCGGCCCAGTACACGTGGATGGTCCCGCAGGACCTGCCCGGCCTGTTCGCGGCGATGGGCGGCGAGGCCGCTGTCACGGCCCGCCTCGACACCTTCTTCAGCAGCCTGAACGCGGGCGCCGATCAGCCCTACGCCTACCTCGGCAACGAGCCCTCGTTCGGGACCCCTTGGGCCTACACCTACGTCGGCCACGCCGACCGCGCCGGGGCCGTCACCCACCGCGCCCTGTCCACGCTGTTCACCGACGCCCCCGGCGGACTCGTCGGCAACGACGACCTCGGCGCCATGTCATCCTGGGCGGTGTGGGCGAGCCTCGGCCTGTACCCCGAGGTCCCCGGCACCGATCAACTCCTGCGCAGCGACCCGCTGTTCACCACCGCCACCGTCCACCGCGGCAACGGCACCTCGCTCACGGTCGGCGCCGGCTCGCGCAGGCACTCACTCCGCTAGCAGGGTTCGTACGGGTCGGGCCGCCGGTCCGGGAGCGGCCGTGACCTCGGTCGGCCGCAACGCGCCGTGCGGCCCGTCGCACTCCACCACCACGCGGACCGGCGCGCCGCACTCGGTGTGCCGTACGTCGAGAACCGGCCCCTCGGGGTCGGCGGCGTACGTCTCGCCCCACTGCCGCAGGGCCATGAGAATCGGCCACAGATCGCGGCCCTTGCTCGTCAGCCGGTACTCGTGCCGGGTCCGGCTCCCCGCCTGCTGGTAGGGCACGGTCGTCAGGATCCCGGCCGCCACCAGTTTGCGGAGCCGGTCCGCCAGCACCGCGTCCGAGAGTCCGAGATGGCGCCGGAAGTCGTCGAAACGCCGGACCCTGATGAACGCGTCCCGCAGGATCAACAGGGTCCACTTCTCGCCGACGAGATCGAGCGTGCTCTGGACCGGGCAGTTCTCCGTGCTCACGTCGAGCCATTCCATGCCCGCCAGCCTAGCCACCTGGCTCTGTCATTGACAGTCAGCTACGAGAAGATCTAGCTTCTTTTTGGGAAGCCAGCCTGGGAGGTAGCGCGGTATGGGACGGTCACGCACGTACGAGTGGGAGGACCCGGGGGTCTCGGCAGCCGCCGTAGGACAGTCCACGGGGCTGGAATTCCTGCGGGAACTGATCGGCGGGCGGCTGCCCGCGCCGCCCATCGGGGCCACCCTGAACTTCACGCTCGACGAGGTGGAGCACGGGCGCGCGGTGTTCTCGCTGATACCGGGGGAGGAGCACTACAACCCCATCGGCAGCGTGCACGGCGGGGTCTACGCCACGTTGCTCGACTCGGCGGCCGGTTGCGCGGTGCAGTCCACGTTGCCGCAGGGCATGGGGTACACGTCGCTCGACCTGACCGTGAAGTTCCTGCGCCCGGTCACCGCCGACACCGGGCGCATCCGCGCCGTAGGGACGGTGTTGAACGGCGGGCGGCGTACCGCGCTCGCCCAGGCCGAACTGTTCGACGAGAAGGACCGGTTGCTCGCGCACGCCACGAGCAGCTGCCTGCTGTTTCCGGTTCCGGGTTCCTGACCCGGGTCGGGAACCCGGGACGGCCGAAATCCGCCTGTCCCCCGCGCAGGCGGATCCGTACCGTCAACTCCCTTGATCCATACGGTCGCAGGCGCTGCCGGAACGCTGTGAATTCTGCCGGGTGCGATGGTCGTGGTGGTATGGGGAGAAGTACGTACGTGCGTCCATGCGTACGTGGACGTGACACACGCGGGATCGTGAGGGCGTATGACGGGCGGGCCGGCCGGGGCGTACGAACGCATGCTGACGGTCGCGGTGGCGGCTCTGCACGAACGGGAACCCGAGCGGTTGTGGCCGATGGTCGCCGCGGCGCTGCCCGGGCTGTGCGGTGGCGAGGCGCTGATCTACAAACTCGGCGAGTGGACGGACCGGAGCGGGTCGATGGGGTTCTCGCCGGGTGCGGCGGCGCATCTGGGGCGGATCGGCGGCGTCGACGGCGTCGGGGGCGACGCGATGGCGGTGTTGCGGCGGGGGTACCCCTTCGCGGACCACTACGCCGTGGGCGGTGCCGTCCGGCGGCCTGGGACCGCGCGCCGGATGGCTGGGAGGGGGTGGGGGCGGAGCCGTACTGCGGGCACGATCAGCCGGTTGATGGACGCCGACCATGTGCTGGCGATACCTCTGCCCGGCACGGCCACTCCGGTTACTGGTTGCCTCGGGTACCGCGCGGGCGCGGACTTCACCGAGGACCATGTGCGGGCCGCCGAGCAGTTGCAGCCCCTGTTGGCCGGGGTGGAGCAGCAGCGCCAACTTCTTGAGCGTTGGCGCGCGGCGACGGCTCCGCCGGAGGCGCGGGAGGAGGTGCCGGCGGACTCTCGGCTTACGCCCCGCCAGGTCACCGTTCTGCTGTTGCTCGCCGATGCGCTCACGGCTTCGGCGATTGCTCATCGGCTGGGTATTTCCGTGCGTACGGTCCACAAGCACGTGGAGGGGCTGTATCGGAAGCTGGGGACGCGGGATCGGGTGAGTACGGTGTTGCGGGCGCAGGAGATCGGGTTGCTGCCTCGGCGGGTGGGGCGTTGAGGGTCTGGGGCGCTGTTTCGCCGGGGGCTCTCAATCGGGTGTTGTGGGAAGGGAGTTGTCGGCGTCGGGGGTTTTGGGTCGTCTTGTGGGTGCGGGGCGGTGGGGGCTGGTCGCGCAGTTCCCCGCGCCCCTGAAAGACCGGGCTTCGCCGGTCTTCGAGGGCGCGTCGTGGAACACCAACCCGAACGCGTACAGGCCGCCGGCGTCCGAGTCCAACGGGTCAGACACCGAGGACCCCGCCCACTGCCCCGAAACCCCTGGATGTCCGATGATCGTCGTGGACACCCGGGGCCCCGAGGCCCGTACACGGCATCGACAGGAGCTCACTTCCGTGGCCTACGACATCACTGCCCTGCGTGCTCTGTTCCCCGCCCTGAGCGGGGGGCCCGCCCACTTCGACGGTCCCGGGGGTACGCAGACGCCGCGGCCGGTCATCGAGGCCATTACGGAGGCGCTGGCGAACCCGCTTTCGAACCGTGGGCAGGTGACCGCGGGGGAGCGCAACGCCGATGCGATCGTCACCGGGGCGCGCGAGGCCATGGCCGATCTGCTTGGGGCGGAGGCCTCGGGCATCGTCTTCGGGCGTAGCGCCACCCAGCTCACTTACGACTTCTCCCGCACCCTTGCCGCGAGTTGGTCGCCCGGAGACGAGATCGTCGTCACCCGGCTCGACCACGATGCCAACATCCGTCCCTGGATCCAGGCCGCCGAGCGGGTCGGCGCCGTTGTCCGCTGGGCGGACTTCGATCCCGCGACCGGCGAACTCACCCTGGACCACCTCCGTGCCGCCCTGTCCGACCGCACCCGGCTGGTCGCCGTCACCGCCGCTTCCAACCTGATCGGCACCCGGCCCGCGATCGCCGAGACATCGCGGCTCGCTCACGAGGCGGGGGCGCTGGTCTACGTCGACGGCGTTCACTACACCGCGCACACCCTGGTCGACATCGGCGAACTCGGCGCTGACTTCTTCGTGTGCTCGCCGTACAAGTTCCTCGGCCCGCACCACGGCGTCCTCGCCGCCCGGCCCGAACTGCTGGAAACCCTGCGGCCGGACAAGCTCCTGCCGTCCTCGGACGCCGTTCCGGAACGTTTCGAACTCGGCACTCTGCCCTACGAGTTGCTTGCCGGGACGAGCACCGCGGTCGACGTCCTCGCCCGTCTCGACACGGACGCCGTCGGCAGTCGTCGTGAGCGGCTGACAACGAGCCTCGCCGCGCTCCATCAGCACGAGGAGCCCCTGCGTACGCGTATCGACGAGGGGATCGCCGCGCTGGACGGGATCACCGTCCACTCGAAGGCGGCCGACCGGACGCCCACTGTGCTCCTGACCCTGGACGAGGCCTTCGGCGCGCAGGGCACGCAGGACGCCTCCCGTTTCCTGGCGGAACGTGACGTGTACGCACCCTCTGGCTCCTTCTACGCCATCGAGGCCTCCCGGCGGCTCGGTCTCGGCGACTCCGGTGGCCTGCGTATCGGGCTCGCGCCCTACACCAGCGTCGAGGACGTCGACCGGCTCCTCACCGGACTGGCGCTGTTCCTGAAGCAGCCGCCCCGGTGACCGTCAGCGGCGGCGGGCGGCAACTACCGCTGAACTGGCCGGTGTTGTGAGGAACTCCGTGGCGTCGAGCGCTGGATGGGTCAGGTAGAACAGGCGTAGCTCATCCACTTCGTCGTCGAACCGTGGCGGCCAGTGGGGCGACGGGGTGAAGTCGTCCAGGACGAGGAGGCCTCCCGGGGCGAGCAGCGAGACGACTCGCTCGGGGTCGTCGCGCTTGCCTCCGCCGTCGCAGAAGAAGACGTCGAAGGGGGCGTGCCGCTCCAGCAGCCGCCAGTCGCCGGTGAGGACGTCGACACGGTCGTCGTCCGCGAAGAGACCGGCCGCGCGACGGGCAAGCTCCGCATCTCGTTCTACGGTGACCAGACGGGCACCGGTGCCGAGTCCGCTGTGCAGCCAGGCCGTGCCCACACCCGAACCGGTGCCGCTCTCCGCGACGACTCCGCGGGGTTTCGAGGCCGCGGCCACCTTGAGCAGTCTGCCCACCTCGGGGATGCAGCTCAGCTCGAAGCCCAGCTCCGAGGCGATGCGCTCAGCGGCCACCACCCGAGACGGAACCTCGCGATCTGTCATGAGCCCGCACCCCTTTCACCGTGAACGGTCGGCGATCCCGCGCGAATGTACCGGCGGCGGCACGGATGATGGAAAAAAGATGTATGCGATGACGGGTTAATGATGGATTCCACCCCTTCAATGTTGCCCCGCAACCGGTCTAGCGTTGCGCCCGTGTGAACGGCCTGGCCGTCGGCTGATCGGTACCGCTTCAGCCTTGGTGGTCTCTTGAGGTTGAGGGAGAAGGCGATGGCGCCTGTGGAATCGCTCGTCGTACGCCGATGGCACGAAGCGTCGGCGGCGGAGAGACGGACCCCGGACGTCACGTCGACGGCCGCGGTCGCCCACCCCCACCGGAAGCTCGGAAAGGCCACAGCATGACCACGTCCCCCCTGAACAGGATCGCCGGCGCTCCCATCTCCTGGGGCGTGTGCGAAGTGCCCGGCTGGGGCTACCAGTTGACGCCCGAGCGGGTACTGAACGAGATGCGTGAAGTCGGCCTGGCCGCCACCGAGTTCGGCCCCGAGGGCTTCCTGCCCAGCGCACCGGACGCCATGGCCCGCACGCTCGCCGACCACGACCTGCACGCCGTCGGCGGCTTCACCCCGCTGCTGCTGCACGTGCCCGGACACGACCCGCTGCCCGAGGCCGAACAGCTCCTCCAGGGCTACGACGCCTCGAAGGCGGAGGTGCTCGTCCTGTCGGCCATCACCGGCCAGGACGGCTACGACTCCCGCCCCGAACTCGACGCCGACGGCTGGAAGTTGCTGTTGTCCAACCTCGACCGGCTGGCCTCGCTGGCCGCCGAACGCGGTGTCCGCGCCGTCCTGCACCCGCACGTCGGCACGATGATCGAGAACGGCGACGAGGTCCGGCGCGTTCTGGAGCACTCGGCGATCTCGCTCTGCCTCGACACCGGCCACCTGCTCATCGGCGGCACCGACCCGGCCGAACTCACCCGGCAGGCGCCCGAGCGCATCGCCCACACCCACATGAAGGACGTGGACGCCTCCCTCGCCGCCAAGGTCCAGGACGGACAGCTCAGTTACACCGACGCCGTGCGCAAGGGCATGTACCGCCCGCTCGGCGCGGGCGACGTGGACGTCCAGGCCATCGTCACCCACCTCAGCGCCCGCGGCTACGACGGCTGGTACGTCCTCGAACAGGACACCATCCTCACCGAGGAGCCCACGACGAAGGGCCCGGTCGAGGACGTGTGGGCGAGCGCCGAGCACCTGCGTTCGGTGCTGCGCGGCGTCGCGTAGTAGTAGTCGTATACGGGCCTGGTGCGTGATGCCTGATGGCTTGACGTGGTACTTGAGGAGTTCGGGGATCAGAAGTGATCGTTGACGAACTGCTGGCCACGTGTTGGACCACGGCGGGTGACGCCGCTCCCGACCGGGAGGACCAGCGCAGTCCGCTCGACCTGCGGGAACGGGTGGAGGCGGCGCGGGACGCCGGATTCACCGCCTTCGGGCTGCTGTACGCGGACCTGGTGGAGGCTGAGCGCGCGTACGGGATCGCCGGGATCCGGTCCCTCTTCGAGGACAACGGGATCCGCCACGTCGAGCTGGAGCTGCTGACCGACTGGTGGGCCGACGGACCCCGGCGGGCCGCGTCGGACGCCGTCCGCGCCGGAATGCTGCGGGCCATCGAGGCCCTCGGCGCCCGCACCTTCAAGATCGGCCCCGACGTGGCGGACGAACTCTGGGAACTCGACGTCTGGGCCGCGGAGTTCGCCGCACTGGCGGCCCAGGCCGACGGGGTGGGCGCGCGGCTCGGGGTCGAGCCGCTGCCCTGGTCCAACCTCAGGACCGTGCACGACGGACTACGGCTCGTCGAGGCCGCCGGCCACCCGGCGGGCGGCCTCATCATCGACGCCTGGCACGTCGAGCGCGCCCACACCCCACCGGCCGACCTGGCCGACGTACCCGGGTCGCGGATCGTGGGCGTGGAGCTCAACGACGCCGACAGCGACGTCATCGGCACGCTCTTCGAGGACACCGTGCATCGCCGACGGCTGTGCGGAGAGGGCTCGTTCGACCTGCCGGGGATCATCGCCGCGCTCCGCACGGCCGGCTTCCACGGCCCCTGGGGTGTGGAGATCCTCTCCGACGCGCATCGTGCGTTGCCGGTGCGGGACGCTGCCGCCGCGGCGTACCGAAGTGCCGCCGCACTCGTGAAGTAAAGCTGTCCGGATTGGCGGGTCAGCGTTCGTAGACGCCGGTCAGGCGGCCCCGGCCGAGGACGGGTGCGGTGACGGTGGGCAGGAAGGCGCGGGGGCGGGCCCGGTCGATCGGTGTCGTGGTGGCCGCGCTGTCCACGGGCGTTGAGAGGGCGAACAGCTCGAATACGTAGCGGTGTGGGCCGTGGCCTTTGATGGGCGCGGGGCCGTGGTAGCCCCGTCCGATCGTGGAGCGGAGGATCCGTACCCCGGGGCCGGGCTGCCGTGCGGACAGGGCGCCGGGTTCCAGGTGTTCGGCTGCCGACGGGTCGATCAGCGCAAGGCAGTGCACGGCTGGCTTGGCCATCGGAACGTCGATGTCCTCTACGACCAGGAGGAGTTGGGCGGTACCGGGCGGGAGCGGGGTCCAGGTCAGGTGAGGGGACTGGTCGGCGCCGCCGATCTGCTTCGCGCAGTTCTCCAGCGGCATGGTGTCGCCGTCGCCGAAGTCCTGGCTGGCTAGGGTCAGTTGGTCGGGGCCTTGGAGCTTGGGCAGGTTCCACGCGGTGTGGATCTCGCCTGCTCTGCGGTTCTTCAGGAGTCGGCCGAGCAGGGTCACCGCGTCGCCTCCACCATGTCGACGACCTCGGCGGTGGTTACGGTCTCGCCGAGTTTGGGGAAGACGCGCTCGATGCTGTGGCGGTGGGCTTCGGGGTCGGGATCGCCCATGGCGTCGGTGGCCAGGACGACGTGGTAGCCGTGGTCGGAGGCCGAGCGTGCCGTCGACTCGACGCCCGAACTGGTCGCGATGCCGGTGAGTACGACCTGCGTGATGCCCAAGTCCCGTAGGAGCGTGTCGAGTCCGGTGTCGTGGAACGCGCTGCGCCGCCGCTTGGTGATCAGGTGGTCGGTCGGCTGTACGTCGAGTTCGTCGATGAGGTCGGCCCAACCGGCCGGCGGCACAGGCGAGTTGGCGGTACGTCCGGTGTCGGTACGTCCCGGCGCGCGGCCGGTGACGTTGACCAGGATCACGGGGAGACCGTGGCGCCGGAACTCGGTGGCCAGGTGGGTCGCCTGCTTGACGGCGGCGGTGACCGGGGCGTCGGTGAGAGCCGAGACGATGCCCTTCTGCAGGTCGACCACGACGAGCGCGGCCCCGGGATCGATTGTGGTCAGTGGCATGGGAGTTGCTTCTCCTGTGAGTGTCGGGCTGGGGGCTGGGGGCTGGGTGCTGGTCGCGGGGAAGTGAGGAGGGGTGGGCTTGGCCGCCTGCTTACCTGTCCGGTCGTGCGAGGGCCTCGCCGGTGGCGGATTCGCGGGCGCCCGGGGTCTTGGCCGTGGGGCCGGTTCCGGCGCCGCGCAGCAGGGAGGAGATCGCGGCTAGGAAGGCGAGGGTGGCGCCGAAGGCGAACACGATGACCAGGCCGGAGTGGAAGGGCCCGGATATCAGGCTCGGGAAGAACTCGCTTCCGGTCAGGGTGTGTTGCTGCGCCGCCGTCAGATGGTTCAGGACTCCGCTGGGCTGGAGCAGATGCTGGATCGGGTTGACGCCCAGCTGCGCCGCGAACAGGGACGAGACCGGGGGCAGTCCGCCGACCTGGGCGGCCAAGTGGGCCGGTACGCCCTGCTGTTGCAGTCCAGCGGTGAGGGTTTGGGGGAGGCTCCTGGCCAGCCCGGCGATCATCAGGGAGAAGAACACGCCGATGGAGACGGCGGTGCCGGAGTTCTGGAAGGTGGCGCGCATGCCGGAGGCGACACCGCGCAGCCGGGCGGGCACACTGCCCATGATCGAGGAGGAGTTGGGGGAGGCGAACATCCCGCTGGCGATTCCGTTGAGCGCGATCAGCACCGCGAAGATCCAGTAACTGAAGTCGATCGGCAGGCACATCAGGCCCAGGAAGGTGGCGCCGAACAGCGCCGCGCCGCCGGTGGCCAGCCCCCGGGAACCGAGCCGGTCCGACAGATACCCGGAGACCGGTCCCGCGGCGAGGAAGCCCGCGGTCAGCGGCAGCATGAAGATGCCGGCCCACAGCGGGGTGTCGGCATAGTCGTAGCCGTGCAGCGGGAGCCAGATGCCCTGGAGCCAGATGATCAGCACGAACTGCATTCCGCCCCGGCCGATCGAGATGGCCAGGCCCGCCAAGTTGCCGAAGGTGAAGGCCCGTTGGCGGAAGAGGCTGAGCTGGATCATCGGTGCGGAGGCACGGTTCTCGATGACGACGAAGGCCGCCAGGAGGAGCAGTCCGCCGGCTATCAGGACGTCGACCAGCGGGTTGGTCCAGCCCATGGTGTGGCCGCCGTAGGGCTGGAGGCCGAAGGTGATGGCGATCAGGGTGGCGCTGAGGCCCACGGCGAAGGTGATGTTGCCCCACCAGTCGATGCGGCCGCCGTCGTGTTTGGCGGTCTCGCGCAGGGTGCGGTAGGCCCACACGGTGAAGAACACGCCGATGGGTACGTTCACCCAGAACACCGCGCGCCAGTCCCAGGCCGACAGCAGACCGCCGGCGACCAGACCGATGAACATCCCACCCAGGGCAGCGACTTGGTTGATGCCGAGGGCGAAGCCGCGCTGTTCCTCGGGGAAGGCGTCGGTCAGGATGGCGGCCGAGTTCGCGGTCAGCATCGAGCCGCCGACGGCCTGCAACACCCGCCAGCCGATCAGCCACATCGCTCCGTGACCGCCGTCGAAGGGGTCGAAGGAGAGCAGGACCGAGGCGAAGGTGAAGACGGCGAACCCGGAGTTGTAGATCCGGACCCGGCCGTACATGTCGCCGAGCCGCCCCACCGTGACCACCAACACGGCCTGGACCAGCCGGTACCCCATGATCATCCACAGCAGATACGCGATGTTGCCCGGCGCGAGCGGGTCGAGGTGGATGCCCCGGAAGATCGTCGGCAGGGCGATCAGGACGATGGAGCCGTCCAGTGCGGACATGAAGACCGCGGCGGTCGTGTTCGTCAGCGCCGTCCACTTGTACCGGTCGTCGGCGGCCGGGCGGCGCGGGGCGCGCGACTTGGGAGGATCTGTCGTCATCAGTCTGCTTCCTCGTGGCTCCGTCGACGTCAGATGTGCTGGGCCAGTCGCTCCAACAGCGGTGCTGCTGCGGCGAGTTGCTCCAGCTCCGTCGGGGTGAACGCGCCGCCGGTCAGGGCTTGGGCGAGGAGTTCGGCCCGCGCGTTGCGCTTGTTCCGCAGTGCCTGGCGGCCCGCGTCGGTCACCGTCAGCACCGCGCGCCGGCCGTCGTCCGGATCCGGGCGGCGCTCGACCAGGCCGCGGGTCCGCAGCGCGTTGAGCGTCGCCCCCATGGCCTGCGCGGTGATCTGCGCCTCCCGGGCCAGTGCGGATGAGGTGGTGGGGCCCGCGCGGTCCAGCCGCGACAGGGCGCTCCGCTCGGGCATCGTGAGCCCGCCCTCAACCGGCACCTGCCGGGCCCGCCGCACCAGCACACCGATGCTCGCGAGGAGGGCCGAGGCGACCGCGTTCGGGTCCAGGTCGTCGTCGTTCATATGCTAAGGCTACTTTATAAATCAGCCTTAGTAAATTCCCCTCGCGTGCGCACTCTGGGCTCGTGCGCACGCTGGGTTTGGCAATGACGGAGGCCGTCTTTCGCGTCAGCCCCTCGAAGAGCTACCGTCCCAACCGCCAGTGACCGCCGAGATGTTGGAGCCCAGAGATGCCCGGTCGTCCGGGCGCGCGTTGACGGCATAGGCCGGGATCGGCCCGTCATCGCGTGCCGCCCTTGAAGTTGCTGCGGCACAGCGAGCTTTTCCCTCCCCGCTCGAACCATGGGCGCGTCCTTCGCGCGCCGGGTCGCGGGTCTCGTTGTCGGCAACTCAAAGGGTTCCTGTGCCGTCCACTTCGAACAATGACTTCCGCTGGCTCTGGTTGGGCCAGACGGTCTCCCAACTCGGCGAACAGTCAAGCCTGGTGGTCCTACCGCTCTTCGCCGTCCTGACGCTCGACGTCGGTGCCGGACAGTTGGGTGTCCTGCGTGCGGTGGAGCAGGCGCCGATCCTGCTGCTCTCGCTCCTCGTCGGCGCCTGGGTGGACGGATGGCGGACGCGCACGGTGATGGTGGTGGCGGACGTCGGACGGAGCCTGGTGCTGGGCGCCGCCGCCGTGGCCGGACTGCTCAACTGGCTTGGTCTGCCAGCCCTGTTCGTGCTGGTCTTCGTCGCCGGGGTCCTGTCCGTGTTCTTCGATGTGGCCTATCAGGCCTCTCTCGTACGGCTGGTGACATCCGATCAGTTGGTGCGCGGCAACAGCGCGTTGGAGGGCAGCCGGTCCGCGGCGCAGCTGGGTGGGTCCGCTCTCGGCGGCGCGTTGGTGACCCTGCTGTCGGCGCCGGTCGCTGTCGCCTCCAGCGCGCTGTTCTTCGTGCTGTCGTTCCTGTCGGTCCGACGGATCCGCCGTACCGAGTCCGTCCCGGAGCGCTCGGAGCATCCCCCTCGCGTAGGGCGGCGGATCCATGAAGGACTGCGTTTCGTCGTCGGTGAATCCCTGCTGCGGGCCGTCTGTCTCGCCGCGGCCGCCTTTCAGTTCTTCTTCGCGGCGACGATGACCGGCTATCTGCTCTTCCTCCCCCGGGAACTGCACCTCTCGGGCACCGCCGTAGGCCTGGCGCTCGCGGTGACCGGTCCGGGGGCGCTCGTCGGCGCGCTGCTGGCGGCCCGGTTGCCGGGCCGGTTCGGATATGGCCGGGTGATCGTGGTCGCGGCGGCACTCGGTGACGGCGTGTTCCTGTGTGTGCCCGCGCTACGCGGGTCGTCCGCGATGACGGTGGCCGTACTTCTCGCGGTGAACTTCGTGTTCGGGGTCGCGGGGCAGTTGGTGAACGTCACCGTCATGGCCGTCCGGCAGGCCGTGACTCCGCACAGGATGCAGGGGCGGGTGGCCGCGACGATCACGTTCGTCGGCATGGGGTTGTCGCCCCTGGGCTCGCTGTTCGGCGGGTTCCTCGCGCAGGAGTGGGGGCTGCGGACCAGCCTTCTGCTGACGGCCGCGGGCATGGTGCTGTCCCCGGTGGCGCTGGCGTTGTCCCCGCTCGCACGCCTGGGAGGGGATCTTGACGCTCTCGCACGTGGTCGGTCCGGTGCCGAGTAGGGGAGTGGTGGCGGGACCTTCGTTAATCTGCACGGGTGAGCATCGACCTGACCCTGCTGCCGCGTGTCGCCTATCGAAGACAGGAGGTCACCGCGCCCCGTCTCCGTGGTCTCCTCGCGTTGCTCGCGGGCGACCTGCGCACCGGTTGCAGCACCGAGCGGCTGGTGGAAGGGCTGTGGCCGGACGAGTTGCCGGAGCGGCCGGGAAAGGCGCTCCAGGTCCTCGTGTCCAGGGCGCGGGCGCAGCTGGGCGCGGACCTCATCGTCAGCACGCCGACCGGATACCGGCTCGCCCTCGCCGAGGACCAGGTCGACAGCTCCGCCCTGCTGCTGCACGCCGCCGCGAGCGCGGACCGGGCCAGGGCCGGGGACCACGCGGGATCGCTGGCCGAGTCCGAGGCCGGGCTCGCGCTGTGGGAAGGCACCCCCGATCAGGGCGGCGACGCCGACGACCCCGTGGCCGCGTTGCGTGCAGAGCGTGCCCCCGTCCGCGACGCGCTCGTCCGTGCGCAGGCGCTCGCGCTCGCCCGCCTCGGACGGCACGCGGAGGCCGCCGCGCCGCTGGCCGTGGCCGCCGTAGCGCATCCGCGGGATGAGGAGGTGCTCGGTGAGCTGTTGCGGGGGGAGGCCGCGACGGCGGGGCCGTCCGCCGCGTTGACCCGGTACGAGGCGTACCGGCGTGAGTTGCGCGACGAGCTCGGCACCGACCCGGGGGCCGGACTCAAGGCCGTTCAGCAGGAGTTGCTGCGTGGCGAGGCGCCCGTGGCCCGGCATGGTGTGCCGCACGAGCCGAACCCGTTGCTGGGGCGGGACGAGGACATCGCGGCGGTGGAAGGGTTGCTTCGTTCCTCGCGTGCCGTCACCGTCGTAGGACCCGGCGGGCTGGGCAAGACGCGGCTCGCGCACGCCGTCAGTCGGCGGGCCGAGCAGCGCGTCGTGTACTTCGTGCCGCTCGCCGGTGTCACCGAGGACGCCGACGTGGCCGCCGAGGTCGCCTCCGCGCTCGGCGCCGGTGCCATGAACGGGCCCGCCTCCGGTGACCCGGTGGCCGGCATCCTCGGCGTGCTCGGCTCAGGTCCCGCGCTGCTGGTCCTCGACAACTGCGAGCAGATCATCCGGGGCGCCGCCGACCTCGTCCAGGCACTCGTCTCGTCGTCCAAGGACCTGCGGGTGCTCGCCACCAGCCGCTCCCCGCTCGGCCTCACCTCGGAGGCGGTGTACGCGCTCCCGGAACTCGGTCTCGGGGTCTCGGTCGAGTTGTTCACGCAGCGGGCCCGGGCCGCCCGGAGCGGGGTGGAGTTGCCGCCGGACGCGGTGGCCGAGCTGTGCCGGCACCTCGACGGGCTGCCGCTCGCCGTGGAGTTGGCGGCGGCGCGGGTGCGGGTTCTGTCGGTGCCGGACATCGCCCGCCGCCTCGGCGACCGGTTCGCGCTGCTGCGCGGCGGTGCGCGGGACGTCCCGGAGCGCCACCGCACCCTGCACGCGGTCGTCGAGTGGAGCTGGAACCTGCTCGCCGAGGACGCCAGGGCCGCGCTGCGCACGCTGTCCGTCTTCCCCGGCGGCTTCTCCGGCGAGGCGGCCGAACAGGTGCTGGGCGACGACGCGTTGGTGCTGCTGGAGCAGTTGGCCGACCAGTCGCTGCTCACCGTCGCCGACACTCCGGCCGGTGTGCGGTTCCGGATGCTGGAGACCGTACGGGAGTTCAGCGCGGCCCGGCGTACCGAGGCGGGTGAGGACGAGGCGGCCGTAGACCAATTCCTTGTCTGGGCGCGGGAGTTCGGGGTCGCGCATCACGATGTGCTCTTCGGGTCGGACTCGCAGGCCGCGTGGGAGCGGATCAAGGGCGAGCAGGACAACCTCGTGACGGCGCTGCGGCATGCGCTGGCGCGTGCGGACGATCCCGCGACCGCCGCCGTGACCGCCGTCCTCGCCGGTCTGTGGTCTACCGGCACCGACTATCCCCGCCTCATCGCCCTCACCGAGGACACCGGACCGGCCCTGTCGCACTACTACCCCGCGCCCGGATACGTCGAAGTCGCCCGCACCGCCGCCGTGTTGGGCACGGTGACCGTGTTCATGGGCGCCGGCCCGCGTGCCGTACGCCAGCTCGTCACCCTCCGTCGGCTGCCGTCGGCCCCGCCGACCTCGTTGATGCGCGCCACCGCGATCGTGCTGAGCGCGATCCCCGAGATACGGCGGCCCGACTACGACGTGTTGCGCAGGCTGTGCGAAGGCGAAGGCGAAGGCGGGGGCGGCGAGGGGCCGTTGCTCTCCGGTATCGCCGAGTGCGTGGCGTGCTACGTCTGGGAGTTCGAGCACGACATCGAGCGCGCGCTGGTCTCCGCCCGCCGAACTGTCGTAGGGCTGGCGCGAGTTGACAATCCGTCCGTGCAGCTCATGGTGCACTCACGGTTGAGCGAGCTGTGCCTGCGGACCGGGCGGGGCGAGGAGGCGTACGAGCATCTCAACGCGTCCCTCGCGGTGTTGCCGCGGCTCGGTGACGGGCACGACTACGTCGGTATCCGTTCGCTCCTCGTCCTCGCCTGTCTGCAGCGCGGTGACGCCGACGAGGCGGAGTACTGGCTGCGGCAGGCGGAGAGCGACAACACCCCGCCGGAGGACGACTTCTACCGGCCGGACCTCGGCGGGCGTGCCGAGATCGCGCTCGCCCGCGGGCTGACGGAGGTCGGACTCGGCCTGTGGCGCGGTGCGGTGGAGCGCATGCTCGCGGCCGGTGCGCTGCGCGACGCCGATGCCTGGCTCGATCCGTGGGCGTTCATGGTCCAGGCGGTGGCCGTGACGGCCCACGCACGTGCCGATCGGCTCGCGCTGGTCGAGGAGTTGGTCGACCGGCTGCGCCGGCGGCTGCGGACACTGCTCGCCGAACCGGTCGGCTCGCCCTCCGAACTCCCCTTGCTCGGGACGATGTTGCACGCCCTCGGCATGGTGGGGCTCGCGTCCGGCGAAAGAGACGATGAAGGAGACGAAGGCGCCGTACGGATGATCGCGTTGGCCGAACGGCTGGGCGTGCTGCGGGAGTTCCAGCCGACGATGTCGGCCGACCTCGCCCGGCAGGCGGCCGAGGACGCCGACGGGGCGGCGTACGCCGACGCGGTGTCGGAGTACGCCGCCCTGGGGCGGGACGAGTTGCGGGAGGCGGCCCGCGCTGTCATGGCGACTACTTCGGGTCGCGGTTGAACGCGGCCGTGGACCAGCGGTAGCCGAGCACGGTCAGGCCGACGCACCAGGCGAGCGCGATCCACCAGTTGTTACCGATCTCGGTGCCGAGCAGCAGGCCGCGCAGGGTCTCGATGGCCGGGGTGAACGGCTGGTACTCGGCGATGGGCTGGAACCAGCCCGGCATGGTGTCGGCCGGGATGAACGCGCTGGAGATCAGCGGGAGGAGGATCAGCGGCTGGGCGCTGTTGGCGGCCGCCTCGGCGCTCGGGCTGACCATGCCCATCCCGACCGCGATCCAGGTGAGCGCCAGGGAGAACAGCGCGAGCAGTCCGAAGGCCGCCAGCCACTCCAGGACCGTGGCGTCTGTGGACCGGAAACCGATGGCCACGGCGACCGCGCCGACGAGGACCACGCTGGCGACGCACTGGATCACACTGCCGACGACGTGCCCGACGAGCACGGACCCGCGATGGATCGCCATGGTCCGGAAGCGGGCGATGATGCCCTCGTTCATGTCGGTGGCGACCGACACCGCGGTGCCGATCACGGTGCCGCCGATGGTCATCATCAGGATGCCCGGGACGAGGTACGCGACGTAGTCGGAGCGGTCCGCGCCGCCGATGCCCGTGCTCAGCACATCGCCGAAGATGTAGACGAAGAGCAGCAACAGCATGATCGGCGTGAGCAGCAGGTTCAGGGTGAGGGACGGGTAGCGCCGTACGTGCAGCAGGTTGCGGCGCAGCATCGTGGACGAGTCGCGGACGGCGAGGGAGAGGGTGCTCATCGGACGTTCTCCTTGGGCTGGTTGGGCTGGTTGGGCACGCTGGGCTGGTGGGTGACCTTGGCGCCGCCGGTCAGGGCGAAGAACACGTCGTCGAGGTCGGGGGTGTGCACGGTCAGTTCGTCCGCCTCGATGTCGGCGGCGTCCAACCAGTCGAGGATGGCGCGCAGTTCGCGCTGGCTGCCGCCGCTGGGGATCTGCAGCGAGAGCGTCTCGTCGAACCGGGTGACCTCGCGCAGGGCCGTCGCGGCGGACTGGTAGGCGTCCGGGTCGGTGAACCGGAGCCGCACGTGGCCGCCGGGGACGAGCCGCTTCAACTCCTCGGCGCTGCCCTCGGCGACGAGCTTGCCGTCGTTCAACACGGCGATGTGGTCGGCGAGTTCGTCGGCTTCGTCCAGGTACTGGGTGGTGAGGAAGACGGTCGTACCGCCCGCGACCAGCTCCCGGATGATGCCCCACATGTTGTGGCGGCTGCGGGGGTCGAGGCCGGTGGTCGGTTCGTCGAGGAAGATGATCCGCGGGCTGCCGACCAGGGTCATGGCGAGGTCGAGGCGGCGCTTCATACCGCCGGAGTAGGTGGACGCGGGCTTCTTGGCGGCCTCGGTGAGGTCGAAGCGCTCCAGCAGCTCGGCGGCGACCCGCCGGCCCTCCTGCTTGGACAGGTGGTGCAGGTCCGCCATGAGGAGCATGTTCTCCTCGCCGGTGATCAGCCCGTCGACGGCGGAGAACTGTCCGGTGACACCGATCGCGGCCCGTACGGCCTGCGCGTCGGTGGCCAGGTCGTGACCGCCGACCCGCAGCTCGCCGGCGTCGGCGGTGACGAGGGTGGAGAGGATCTTGACGGCGGTGGTCTTGCCGGCGCCGTTCGGACCGAGCAGGGAGAAGACGGTACCGGCCGGGACGGCCAGGCCGATGCCGTCGAGCACTGTCTTGTCCCCGTAGGCCTTGCGCAGCCCGGTGGCCGAGATCGCGAGTTCATGGGTCGTTGTCGTCATGCCGCAGAGCTTGCGGCAGGGCGCATTCAGCTCGGTTTCACAGTGGTTTCAGTGCCCTGGAACCGGCGGGAGCGCCGACAGGGAGCACGGGCGGAGCCGCGCCGATAAGCTGATGGTGCTCGGCACATCAGCGCGCACCCAGCCAAAACTCCCACCGCAGCACAGGAGGAATCGTGGCCGGACAGTTCGAGGCGACAGCCGAGGTCGACCGCCCCGTCGAGGAAGTCTTCGCCTTCCTCGCCGAGGGCACGAACGACCCCAAGTTCAGCCCGAGGGTCCAGAAGATCACCAAGACTCCCGAGGGCCCGACGGCCGTGGGCACCGTCTTCACCAGCACCGTCAAGGACGCCGGTATGAAGACGGGCCGCACGTTCCGGATCACCGAGTTCGAGGCCCCCCATCGCATCCGCTGGACGGAGACCTCCAAGAACACCGTGACGGCGGACGAAGGTGGCTACGACCTCGAAGCCACCGGTCCGGGCACGACCAAGGTGAGGATCTTCAACGTCCTCGAAGGCCACGGCATCGGAAAGCTGCTCGTGGGCTTCGCGCTGGGTGCGGCACGCAAGGACGCGCCCGGGTTCGGGCAACGGATCAAGACGGCGGTGGAGGCCTCCTGAAGGACCGATATCTGGGAAGCCCGGGGACTAACTCGCCGTCGACGGGCGGCTGTTGTACGCCTCCACCTCCAGGAGCGGACGACCTGAGGTCAGGGCCAGGGTCGGCCAGGACAGGGTGACGGTCTGGGACTCGTCGGGCAGCAGCCACAGGTAGTTGTGGCTGTACAGCGTAGGCAGGACGCGCTGGCCGGTCGCGCCGTTCTTCAGCGAGAGGCGGACCATCGCGGCGACGGCCGACCCGTGATTGCGGACGGTGGCGGTCAGTTCGGTACGGGCTCCGGAACGGGACACGCGCCCGAGCGTCGCGGAGACCTTCGTCTGCGGAGTCTTGCCCAGCGCCCGCATGGCGGCCGGTGTGCGATAGCGCCAGTACGTGTTGCGCGACAGGACTCGGCCGTCGCCGCCGGTCAGCGTCAGGCGGAGGAGATGCAGGTCCGGCAGGTCGTCGGTCCAGGCCGCGCTGAACGCCTTCGCGGTCGTGGCCGGTGCGACGTCCAGTCGGGCGGTCTTGTTCCCGCCGAGCCGACGGCCCGTCAGATCGATCAACTGCGCTGAGACCACGGCGTTCTTGAGGCCGTCGCGCGTGTGGTTGACCGCGATGACCCGCCCCTCGGGATCGGCCTGGACGTGCAGCGGCTCGCAGGCCGAACGGGCGCCGTAGTACGTGCCGTTGACGTCGAAGTCGTAGTCGTAGGTCTGCCAGACCGTGCTGTGCCACGCGGGATGGGACATCCACAGCATCAAGCCGCTGGCGTTGTCCCAGAGATTGGCGTTCCAGGCCTCGAACATGGCGCGCGTGTTCTCGTAGTTGACGAACTGGGCCTTGCGCGCGAAGTCGTCCAGGCCGGTGGTCGTGCCGAGGCGCGCCTCTACGGCCGCCTTGTACGTCTGCGGTGCCTGGTTCCCGCGCTCGCTCCAGTCGTGGTAGTACCAGGCGCCGCGAATCGGCCACTCGGGCTCGTCGCCCGTCATGGCGCGCATGCTGGCGGCGGTGGAGACGACGGGCATGCCGATCTCGGTGTGGAAGCCGAAGTCCTTGCTGCCGTAGGTAGTTGGGTCGAAGTACTTCTCCGGCTCCACCCAGCCGTACGGTCCGCCACCGGTGATGATGCCGCCGGCCGAGTTGTTCTGGTAGAGGATGCCGGGGGCCTGGTCCTCCACGGCCTCGCGCATGCCCTGGTCGATGGCGGCGGGCGGGTTGCCCTCGTTGGCCCCGCACCAGATGACCACGCTGGGGTGGATGCGGTAGCGCAGGACGGTGTCCCGGGCGATCGAGTTGAAGGCGTCGTGGTCCGGCGGGTCCATGCCCCACGCGTTGGGGAAGTCGTTCCACACCAGGATCCCGTGCTCGTCGCAGGCGGCGAAGAACTCCTCACGGTCGGATGTGCCCACCCAGTTGCGGATCATGGTGAAGTTCATGTCGCGGTGCATGCGTACGGCCGCGTCCATCCGCTCCGGCGGCATCCTGCGCAACAGCTCGTCCCAGCCCCAGTTGCCGCCCCGGGCCAGTACCCGCACCCCGTTCACGCTGATCTTCAACGGGTCGGGGGTGTTGGACACCGACTTCACGTCGGTCCACGTGTCGGCGTCGTCCGACACCTGGATCACGTAGGTCTTCGGGTACGCCGACTCCCAGAGGATGGCGACCCGGTCGAACTTCTTCGAGGCTCCGAGGTCGACCTGGATCCACTGGTGGTCCTCGTACTCCGAGGACCAACGGGTGCTCGTGTCGCCGTCGGTGGCGTGCGCGGCCGGGTGGTCGGGATCCTCGGTGGACGCGGTGGTCTTCTGGTGCAGGGCCAGGTCGGTGCCGGGAGCGGTGCTGTCGACGACACCGAGGGACCACAGGGAGTTGCCCCAACTGGTGTTGCGCAGCCCGCAGTTGATGCGGACGTAACGGGCGGTCCGGGCGGCGAAGTCCTCCACTTGCAGGCTCGCGTTGCCGTTGTTGAAGGGCAGCGGAACCGCGCTGTTGTCCACCGGCACGGCATCGGTCCAGGTGGCGTTGTCGGCGGAGACCTGCACCAAGTAGGTCTCCGCGTAGGCCTGTTCCCAGGTCAGGTCGACCCCGTCGAAGGACTGCACGGACCCCAGGTCGACCCGGATCCACTGGTCGTCCGTGTAGGCCGAGGACCAGCGGGTGCCGGGATCACCGTCGGTCACGTTGCCGGCGGCATGGTCGTCCCCGTCCGTGCTCGAAGCGTCGGCCTGTGCGTGCAGGGCCAGGTCGGTGGCGGGCCGCGCACTGTCGCGTACGGCCAGGGTCCACAGGGAGTAGCCCCAACCCGAGGCCCTGGTAAGGCACTTGACGCGCACGTACCGGGCCTTTTGCCGGTCGAACGTCACGGACTGGGTGTACGCGTCACCGGAGTTGGCGAACGGCAGCGGCACCTCGTACTCGTAGCCGAACTGACGGATGCCGAACCGGGTGGTGCGACGGTCGCTCTCGGAGCCGTCGAGCGCCGCGGTGAGGGTGAGCTTGTGCAGGGCCGGGTCGCCCAAGCCGTTGGGCCACCACAACTCCGGGTCGCGCAGCCGCAGTTGACCGAAGACGGCAGGCGTGAACGTGACGTCGACGCTCTCGCCCGCCGGTACGGTGACGACCTTGCTGACCCGCACGTTGTCGAAGGCCGCCGAGACCGTCGTCCTGTGGTCGGTGGTGTCGGCGTTGCGGACCGGTACGACGATCGTCAGTTCGGCGGTCGACACCTTGGGAAGGTCCGGCAGCACGGTGTCGACCCGCGGGTCGCCGATCACGACATGGCCGGTCGTTCTCAGCCGGACGTGGTTCCAGATGCCGGCGGCCCGGTCGCGTACCGCCGGCATCCAGTCCCAGCCCGAAGAGGCCAGGTAGGTGGGGGAGTTGAGGTTCATCTGGTTGGCGCCCGCGTCCACCCAGGACTCACCGGCGGGGCCCTTGTCGCCGGGGCTGCCGGGTACCGGCATGGGTGTGATCTTCACGGCGAGCACGTTCGCCCCGCCCGCCGCGAGCAGCTCGGTCACGTCAAGGGCCGCGCGGGCGAACGGGTAGGTCAGACCGCCCACTTGGTGACCGTTGAGCCAGATGTCGGCCGTGTGGTTGATGCCGTCGAACTCCAGCCAGGTCCGGCGCCCGGTCCCGGTCCGCAGACCGCGCGGCAGCTCGAACTCCCGCCTGTACCACCACGAATGACGTGACAGGGCCTCCGGGATGTGGAGGTTGTTCAGTCCGACCACGGGGTCGGGCAGCTTGCCCTGGTCCACGAGCGAGCCGAGTACCGTGCCGGGGACGGTGGCCGGCAGCCAACTGCCGGTGTCCACGGACGCCTTCGACAACTGCGCGCCGTCGCCCTCGGCCCAGTCGTCCAGCGTCAGCCGCCAGCCGGACTCCACCGGGACCGTGCCGTCCTCGGCCACCGCCAGCTTGGGTGCCGGTCCGGAGTGGGTGCCCCAGTCGGTCCAGCCCGTGGCCGACGGCCGGTGGCCCGCGACGGTGCCGTAGACCTCGAAGCCGTTCAGGCCGAGGGGGTTGGGGTTGGAGCGTCTGAGTGAGGTCAGCCGTACCCAGCGGGCGGTGACCGGGCGCGCGGGCTGGATGTTCACCACTCCGCCCGTGCCCGCCGTGGTGCGGTACGCGCTGGTCCAGGTCGTGTGGTCGGTGGATGTCTCGACGACGTACTCGACCGAGTAACTGGACTGGATTTCCTTGCCCGTTGTGCCGTCGGCCGGGTTGCCCGTGGCGGGCGGGGTGAACACCGGGTCGCTCGCGTCGGCCTCGAAGGTGAGGCGGATCGACGTGACGGTGCACGCGGCCTGCAGATCGATCGCGATCCACTGCGGGTCGCCCGCCGCAGCACGCCATCCGGTGCCGCGCACACCCGGCGAGCCGAGCCGGTCCACCACGAACGAACCCGGGGTCGGCGCGTAGGCCGTCGAGGAGACGGACACGGGGCGGTGGAGCGCGAGTTCGCCGGGAGTGCCGGGGGAGGAGGGCACCGTCGTCGGGCCGGCACCGGCGGCGGTGGCGGTCGACATGGGCAGCAGGGACCCCAGGCCGAACCCCGCGAGCAGCGTGGAACCCGTGGTGACGATGGAGCGGCGCGACACGTGTGGTGAACTCGGCTGATCTGTCATGAGCGTGATGTCCCATCAAAACCGGCGGCACTGACAACGTTGCCAAAGGCTGTGACGCGAGGGAAGCTGTGTCAACCCCTGATGCAGCCTTCTAATAAATTAGGAATTAATGTTGACAGGGTTTCGGTCGCGCGCCACAGTCGTCGCCGTGACGCCGGAAGCCCCTGTCGCAGTGCGGCCCGGGTCACGTCCTCCTGCTTCCCAACCCTCGGGAGAGGCAAGTGACTTCACATCCGCAGGTCCGCACACCCGCGGCTTCGAGACGGACGCGCCGCGCCACCGTCGTCGCCATCGCGACCGTACTGGCGGCGACCGCCGCTCCGGTGGCCACGGCGCAGAACACGGCATCTCTGGCCACGGCGCGGACCGGTGTCGACCAGGGCGCACCCGACTACTACGACAGCGGTCTCGCGCCGACGCCCTACATGGGCTGGAACACCTACTACGGTCTGGGCGCGCCGACAGAGCAGCAAGTGCGCTCCGTCGCGGACAAGCTGGTCAACAGCGGTCTGCGGGACGCCGGTTACGACATCGTGTGGCTCGACGGCGGCTGGCAGGCCGACAACCCGCGTGACGCGCAAGGGCGGTTGGTCGCCAACCCGACCCGGTTCCCCTCCGGCATCCCCGCCCTCGTCTCCTACCTGCACAAGCGCGGCCTGAAGGCAGGCATCTACACCGACGCCGGCACCTACGACGGCGGCAAGAGCTGTGGCCTCGGCAGCAGGGGCCACTACGACGCGGACGCACGGCAGTTCGCCGGCTGGAAGATCGACGCGGTCAAGGTCGACTTCCTGTGCGGGATCGGCGCCAAGCTCGATCCGGGCCCGGCGTACAAGGAGTTCAGCGACGCGGTGGCCAAGTCCGGCCGCAAGATGCTGCTGAACCTGTGCAACCCGCTCACCGACGACTGGGGTCTGCCGCACACCCCCGAGCAGGACGCGCACAACACGTACGTCTACGCCCCGACGATCGCCGACTCCTGGCGCACCGGCACGGACATCGCCTGGGGCACTCCGAGCCCCGGTCAGTGGCCCAACATCCTGCGCAACATGGACGCCAACGCCTGGCACCCCGAGGCGCAGGGACCCGGGCACTACAACGACCCGGACTACCTCATCCCGATGCGCCAAATGTCGGACGGCACACTGGAGTTGACCCAGGAGGAGTCCACCACGCAGTACGTGATGTGGGCCGAGATGGGCTCGCCGCTCGTCCTGGGTTCCGACCCGCGCACCCTGTCCGACTCGATGCTCGCCACCCTGCGCAACCCGGAGATCATCGCCGTCGACCAGGACCCGCTCGCGGTCCAGGGCGTACGGGTGGCCAGTGACTCCGTCGGTGACGTCTACAGCAAGGTCCTCACCGGTGACGGCCGACGCGCGGTCGTCCTGCTCAACCGGTCCGACCAACCCGCCCTGCGTACCGTGCAGTTCGCGGATGCCGGGCTCGGCGGGTCGGTGCGGGTACGCGACCTGCGGGCTCGCGCCGACCGGGGCACGCACACGGGGTCGTACACCGTCGAGATCCCGGCGCACGGCACCGCGCTCCTCAAGCTGACCGGGGCGGACGCGCTGCCCGGTACGAATCTGGGCCAGAAGACCACCGCGAGTCCGGCTGTCGTACGTGACGGCGACACGCTCACCACCTTCCTGCGCGGAGCGCACGGCTCGCTCGTCCAGCAGGCCGACGGCGGGACGCGGGACCTCGGCGGTCCGGCGAAGGGCGGGATTCTCGGCCAGCCCGCCGCGTACGCATCGGCCGGCGGCCGGATCGACGTCTTCGTGCGCGGCGCCGACTCGCGGGTGTACCGGCGGGTCTACGCCAGTGGCCGTTGGGGTGCGTGGCAGAGCCTGGGCGGCCGGGTGGCCGACGCGCCGTCGGTGGCGTTCGCCGATCCCGCGCACTGGACGCTGTTCGCCACGGGCGCGGACGGGCAGGTCGTGCAGCGCGGCCCGTCGACCGGCTGGACCTCGCTCGGCGCACCCGGTGGCCGGGCGGTGTACGGGCGGCCGTCCGCCGCCGTGGACGCGCAGGGGCGGGTGCATCTCGCCGTGCGCAGCGCGGCCGACGACGTGTGGACGCGGTCCCGGGACCTGACGGGGGAGTGGTCGCCGTGGGCTTCGGTCGGCGGGACCGTCAGCGGGAGCCCGACGCTGGTCGCCGTAGGGGATGCCGTGGTGCTGTACGCGCGGGCCGCCGACTACACGCTCTGGCAGCAGCGGTACGAGAACGGTGCGTGGCAGGGCTGGACCAAGCAACCGGCGTTCCCCAGCGCGGCGTTCGACGGTGCGCTCGGGGCGGTGGCCGGGCCGGGCGGGACGGTCGACGCGGTGTTCCGCGGAGTCGACGGCTACGTTCACCTGACCCACTTCAACTAAATTAGTAATTATTCTTGACGTGGTGGAGACACCACGTGAATCTGGAACCGCGTGCATCAGGATCCGCGCGGGATCCACAGGGAGCCATTCATGACGAACCATCAGCCAGACCGACGCCGGTTCCTCGCCGGACTCGGTGCCGCGGGGACGGCGGCACTGCTCAGCGGCTGTGTCACCTCGACCTCCTCCGGCAAGAGTTCCTCGAAGGGCGCGGTGAGCCTCCAGTCCAACCTCTCCGCCCCGCAGGCCAAGGCCGCGATGGAGGACCTCGTCGCCGCCTACGCCAAGAAGGGCTCCGACCGCGCGAGCCTCAACACGGTCGCGGCGGAGACCTTCCGCACCCAGCTGCCGACGTACCTCACCTCGGCCAACCCGCCGGACGTGTACACCTGGTACCCCGGCTCGGTGGCGGACGCCTACGCCAAGAAGAACCTGCTGCTCGACCTCGACGAGGCGTGGACCTCGTCGCCCGACCTCAAGCGCTACTCCAAGGCCTTGAACTCCCTCTGCACCGCGAGCTCCGGCAAGAAGGTCTTCGTCCCCAACACCTACTACTGGTGGGGCATGTTCTACCGGAAGTCCAACTTCGCCAAGTGGGGCGTGACCGAGCCCAAGACCTGGGACGAGTTCCTCGACCTGTGCGACAAGCTCAAGAGCAAGGGCGTCACCCCGATCGGGCTGGGAGCCGGCGGCGGCACGGCCTGGGTGGCCTCGGCGTGGTTCGACTACCTCGACATCCGGATCAACGGCGCCGAGTACCACCGCCAACTCCTCGCGGGGAAGCACCGGTTCGACGACCCCGAGGTGCGCAAGGTCTTCGACCGCTGGCAGGAGGTGCTGCCGTACTTCGACCCGAACGGCGCCGCCGTCGCCTTCCAGGACGCCACGACCTCCCTGCTCAACGGCCGCAGCGGCATGATGCTCATCGGCACCTTCTTCGCCGACGCGGCACCCAAGGACGCCCTCGACGACATCGACTTCTTCCGCTTCCCCGTCATCGACTCCAAGGTCCCGCTCGCCGAAGAGGCGCCTGTCGACGGCTACTTCGCCAGCGCCCGCACCGGCCGCCACGACCAGGTGATCGACCTGATGAAGTACCTCGCGACCGCCGAGGCGCAGGAGATCTACATCAAGGGTTCCTCCGGCACCGTCCTGCCCTGCAACCCGGCCGCGAAGGACGCCGGCACGGCCCTGGTCAAGAAGGGCCGCAAGCACGTGGAGGCGGCGGCCGAGGTCACCCAGTTCTTCAACCGGGACTCCAGCGACGCCCTCCAGCCCACCGCGGACAACGCGTTGACGAAGTTCCTGGCCAAGCCCAAGTCGATCGGGAGCATCCTCACCGACTGGCAGCGCGACGCCGAGAAGATCTGGAACGCGTGACATGGCCGTCCTGACCGCGCCCGACCGGAAATCCCCGGCCCGAACGCCCGCCAAGGGCAAGCGGGTTCGGGGCCCCCGGCGCACACCCCCGCTGGTGCTCGCCTTCGTCCTCGTGCCGCTCCTCGTCGAGGCGGTGTGGGTGTTCTGGCCCGCCGCGCAGGGCTTCTACCTCGCCCTGACCAAATGGGACGGCGTCTCCCCACCGCAGTTCGTCGGCCTGGACAACTTCCGGGAGATGGCCCACGACGACGTCTTCCGCAGCGCGGCCGGCCACACCGTCCTCTGGCTCGTCCTCTTCGGCGGCCTGTCCGCCCTGCTCGGCCTCGCCGCGGCCCTGCTGCTCCAGCAGGAGCGGCGGGGGGTCGGCTTCTACCGCGCGGCCCTGTTCCTGCCGGTCGTGTTCTCCCTGGTAGCCACGGCTCTCGTCTGGCAGGCGATCTACCAACCCGACGGCGTCCTGAACCAACTCCTCCAGTCCGTCGGCCTCGGCAGCCTCCGCCACGCCTGGCTCGCCGACCAGGACACCGCCCTCTACGCCGTGATCGTGCCCGCGCTCTGGCGCCAGATCGGCTACGTCATGGTCCTCTACCTGGCCGGACTCAAGGGCATCGACCCGGCCCTGTACGAGGCCGCCAAGGTCGACGGCGCCGGCGCCTGGCAACGCCTCCGGCACGTCACGCTGCCCCAACTGCGCAGTGTCAACGCGGTGGTTCTGTCGGTCATCGTCATCGACTCGCTGCGCTCCTTCGACGTCGTGTGGTCGCTGACCCGCGGCGGGCCCTACCACTCCTCCGAGCTGCTGAGCACCTACATGTACTCAACCGCCTTCCAGTCCCTGCGACTCGGCTACGGCTCCGCCCTCGCCGTCGTCATCTTCGTGCTGGCCTTCGGCGTCATCTGCTCCTACCTCGTCCGCGCGTTCCGGGAGGCCGACTGATGTCCGCCAACTCCACGGCCCTGCGCCGCAAGCGCGCCGCGACCGCCGGATTCCACCTGGGTGCGGGCGCGTTGGCGATCCTGTGGCTGCTGCCCATCGCCCTGGTCCTGGTGACCAGCCTCCGCTCCTTCGACGACATCGCCACCCACGGCCTGGGCAGCTGGCCGCACTCCTTCACCCTCGGCAACTTCCACCAGGCCTGGGTCGACGGTGGCCAGCAGCGCGCCCTCATCAACAGCCTGATCGTCACCATCCCCTGCGTCCTGATCACGCTGGCCCTCGCCGCGATGGCCGCCTTCGCCCTCAGCCGCTACGAACTCCGCTTCCGCCGCTCCCTGTTGCTTCTCATGCTCGGCGGCAACCTCCTCCCACCGCAGATCCTCCTCATCCCGGTCTCCAAGCTCAGCGAAGTGATGGGCATCTTCGACACCCTGCCCGCACTCGTCGGCGTACAGATCGGCTTCGGCGTCGGCTTCTACGTCTTCGTCCTGCACGGCTTCATGCGGTCGATCCCGACGGAGATCCAGCAGGCGGCGGTCGTCGACGGCGCCGGCCCCTGGCAGATCTTCTGGCGGATCATCCTCCCGCTGACCCGGCCCGCCCTGGCCGCGCTCAGCGCCCTCTCCTTCACCTGGATCTTCAACGACCTGCTCTGGGCGATCACCGTCCTGCGCAGCGACACCAAGATGCCGATCACCGCCGCGCTCATCGGACTTCAGGGCCAGTTCGTGTCGATGTGGAACGTCATCGCGGCCGGTTCCGTCATCGCCGCCGCACCCACGGTCGCCGTCTTCCTGCGCTTCCAGCGGCACTTCGTGGCCGGCCTCAACCTCGGGGCGGTCAAGTGACCAACCAGCGCTGGACCTTGCGCACGGAGAACACCAGCTACACCGTGCGCCTGTCCCCGGACGGCCCCTGGGCCGAACTCGACGCATGGGGCCCGCTCGGCGTCGAGGACGGTCCCTCGGCCCTGGACTGGTCGAGGCGTACGCACTTCATCACGCCCGCCGACGCGGCACCGGCCGAGTATCTGCCGTACGGGCTAAGGCCGTTCGCCGGATCAGAACTGGTTGCGTCGCGTCCGGACGGCGAAGACCGGGGCGTGTGGTGGGAGTTCGCCGGGGCGGAAGCGGACGAGGGCACGCTCCGACTCGCCTTCCACGACGAGGTGTTGGGCCTCCGGACCGTCCTCCACTACGAGACCGTGCCGGGCACGGACGTGATCCTCCGCTGGACGGAGTTCACCGCCACCTCGCGGGAACTCCGCCTGGAGCGCCTCGACTCGGCCGCCGTGAACATCCCCGTCTCCGGCGTCGCCCGACTGACGTACCTCACGGGCCAGTGGTCGCAGGAGTTCCAGCGCACCCAACTCGACCTGCCCAGAGGCACGTTCAGCATCGGCAGCCTGCAAGGGGTGCCGGGACACGCGTACGCACCCTGGCTCGCGGTGCGGGACGGCGAGTCGCCGGCCGCGTACGGCATCGCCCTTGCCTGGCCCGGCAACTGGCACATCACCGCAGAGGCCGAACCCGGCGGTTCCCTGCGGGTACGGGCGGGCCGTGTCCCGCACGAGGGCGCGGTGACCCTCGCACCGGGTGAGACCGTCGCCACGCCCCAACTCGCCTGCGCCTTCAGCCCGGAGGGCCTCGACGGACTCTCCCGCGTCTGGCACCGCTACGAGCGACACCTCACCGGCGAGCGCCTGCACCGCCCCCGCAAGGTGCTCTACAACTCCTGGGAAGCCACCGGCTTCGACGTCGACGCGGACGCGCAACTGGAGCTGGCGAAGACGGCCGCCGACATCGGAGCCGAGCTGTTCGTCGTGGACGACGGATGGTTCACCGGGCGCGCCGACGACACCGGGGGACTGGGTGACTGGTGGCCCGACCCGGCCGCCTTCCCGCAGGGCTTCGACCAATTCATCGCGGACGTAAGGGCGTTGGGACTGGACTTCGGCCTGTGGGTCGAACCCGAGGCCGTCAGCCCGGGGAGCCGTCTGTACGCGGAACACCCCGAGTGGGTCTACCGGATCGAGGGCCGCCCCGGCCGACTCGTCCGCAACGAGCTGCTCCTCGACCTCGGCCGGACCGACGTCCAGGACTTCGTCATCGGGACGCTCGACCGGCTGCTCGGCACCTACGAGATCAGCTACCTCAAGTGGGACATGAACCGCCCACCCACCGAGCGAGGCCGTCCCGGTGCCGGCCGCGTCGACCTGGACGCCGAACATGTGGCCGGGTATCTGCGTGTCCTGGACCACCTCCGTTCCGCTCACCCGGACGTCACCGTCGAGGGTTGCGCGGGCGGTGGCGGGCGGATCGAGCATGCGACGATCGCGCGCACCGACGTGGTCTGGCCCAGCGACAACACCGCACCGCTGGACCGGCTCTCGATCCAGTACGGGTTCCTGCACGCGCACGCCCCGCACGTCATGAGTTCCTGGGTCACCGACGCGCCCGGCATCTTCGATCCGCGTCCGCGCAGTCTCGCCTTCCGTTTCGTCAACGCCATGTGCGGGGTGCTGGGTGTCGGCGCCGACCTGCGCACGTGGACGGCGGAGCAGCGGGCCGAGGCCGCCCGGTGGATCGGCCGGTACAAGGAGGTGCGGGACGTGATCCACCAGGGTGAGGCACGGCTCCTCGGTACGCCGGATGAGCCGAGCTGCGGGGTGCAGTACGACGCCGGGGACCGGACCGTCGTCGCCGCGCTGAGCACCGGGCGGCTCGACGGGGCGCCGCTCGTGCCGGGGCGGGCGGACCGGCTTCGGCTGCGGGGACTGGACGCGACGGCGCGCTATCGGGACACGGCGACGGGGACGACGTACAGCGGAGCGCATCTGCTGCACTACGGGCTGCCGTTCGCGTGGAGCGGCGATCATGATGCCGACCTGATCGTGCTGCTGCGTGAGTGAGCCCCGTATGTTTCCGGCAAGCCCTTTCTCGCGAGAGACGCGCAGGACGCGAAGGAGTCGAACCTCGATGGACCAGTCCGTACGACGGCACGGCGCCCGGTTCACCGGACGCACGGCCGTGGTCACCGGCGCGGCCTCCGGCATCGGAGCCGCCACGGCCGTACGCCTCGCCGAGGAGGGAGCCGCCGTCGTGCTCGCCGATGTCGCCGAGGAACGGGGCGAGGCGGTGGCGGAGCGGATACGGAAGGACGGCGGCCGGGCGCGGTTCGTGACGGCCGATGTCGCGGTCGAGGACGACTGGGCGCGGATCGTCGGCGCCGCGCACACCTTCGGGCCCGTCGACGTCCTCGTCAGCAACGCCTTCACCGTCGACGTCACACCCGCACACGAGATGACCCTCCCGTCCTGGCAGCGGCAGCTCGACGTCAATCTGACCGGCAGTTTCCTCGGGTTCCGGGCGGTGCTGCCCGATCTGGAGGAGCGGCGGGGCGCGGTGGTGCTGACCTCGTCCGTGCACGCCCACAAGGGCATCCCCGGGCATCCCGCCTACGCCGCCGCCAAGGGCGCGTTGCTCTCCCTGTGCAGCCAACTCGCCGTCGAATACGGGCCTGTTGTGCGCGTCAACGCCGTCCTGCCGGGCCCGATACTGACCGCGGCCTGGGACCGGGTGCCGCCCGAGGAACGGGAACGCAGCATCGCCGAGACGGCCGTACGCCGCTTCGGCACGCCTGAGGAAGTGGCCGCGGCCATCGCGTTCCTCAGCGCCGACGAAGCCTCCTTCATCACCGGGACGAGTCTCGTGGTGGACGGCGGCTGGAGCGTCGTCAAGGCCTCCGCATGACCACGCTCCCCAACCAGCAGAAAGGCTGTACGACATGACGCCCTATGCCCGTCGAGGCGTGCACGGCCAGACCGTGGAACTCCTCGCCCGCCGCATCCTGGGCGGTGAGATCCCCGAGGGGGCCACACTGGATCTCGTGGCGCTGCAGAGCGAGTTGGACGTGAGCCTGACCGCGTTGCGCGAGTCGCTGAAGGTGCTCGCGGCCAAGGGGATGGTCGACGCCCGGCAGCGGCGCGGCACCTTCGTGCGCCCCCGTGCCGAGTGGAACCTGCTCGACGCCGACGTCCTGCGCTGGCAGTTCGAGGGCGCCTCCACTTCGGAGTCCGACCGGGCGCTGCTGCACAACCTCGCCGAGGTGCGCGCCATCATCGAACCCGCCGCCGTACGGCTGGCCGCCCAGCGCCGCACCGACGCGGACCTGGCCGCCCTGGACGGTGCCCTCGACGCGATGGGGGAGGAGGGCAGCGGCGCCGCCCACGCCGTCGAGGCCGACCTCGCGTTCCACCGCGCCCTGCTCGCCGCCACCCACAACGAACTCCTCGAACGCATGGAGATGGTGATCGAGTCCGGCCTCGCGCACCGCGACCGCATCGTGCACAGCGCTCCGCACAGCGAAGACCCGGTCCCGGCCCACCGCGCAGTCCTGGACGCCGTACGCGACCGGGACCCGCAGGCCGCCGAGGCCGCGATGCGCGCCCTGCTCGACCAGGCCGGCCGCGACCTCGACCGCCTCGGCGACTCCGAAGAGGACGAGGGCTCCCCAGTGGACTCCGCACAGGACTCCGAAGAAACGGAAGGCTCCCGGTCTCAGTGAAGATCACCCGTGTCGAGACCTTCCTCGTCCCGCCCCGCTGGATGTTCTGCCGCGTCGAGACCGACGAGGGCGTGGTCGGCTGGGGCGAACCGGTCGTCGAAGGGCGCGCCGAGGTCGTGCGCGCCGCCGTCGACGTGCTGGCCGAACACCTCGTCGGCCAGGACCCGTTGCGCATCGAGGACCACTGGCAGGTGCTGACCAAGGGCGGCTTCTACCGGGGCGGCCCGATCCTCTCCAGCGCCGTCGCCGGCCTCGACCAGGCGCTCTGGGACATCGCCGGGAAGACGTACGGCGCCCCCGTACACGCCCTGTTGGGCGGCCCCGTGCGCGACCGTGTCCGCGTCTACGCCTGGGTCGGCGGCGACGAACCCGCCCAGCTGAGCGAGCAGATAGCCGCCCAGGTCGAGGCCGGTTTCACCGCCGTGAAGATGAACGCGGCCGGAGCCACCTCACCGATCCCCACCCCCGCCGAGACCGCCGCGATCGTCGCCCGCGTGGCCGCCGCCCGCGAGGCACTCGGCCCCGACCGCGATGTCGCCGTCGACTTCCACGGCCGCTTCACCGCCGCCGGCGCCCGCCGCGTCCTCGCCGAACTCGCCCCGCTGCACCCGCTGTTCGTCGAGGAACCCGTCCTGCCCGAACACGGCCATCAGCTGGCCGGCCTCGTCGCGTCGAGCCCCATACCGCTCGCCACCGGCGAACGCCTCTACGGACGCGCCGAGTTCCTGCCCGTCCTCGCCGCGGGCATCGCCGTCGCCCAGCCCGACCTGTCCCACGCCGGCGGCATCTCGGAGGTCCACCGCATCGCCTCCCTCGCGGAGACCTACGGAGCCCAGCTCGCCCCGCACTGCCCGCTCGGCCCGATCGCACTGGCGGCCAGTCTGCAGGTCGCCTTCGCCACCCCCAACTTCCTTATCCAGGAACAGAGTCGGGGCATCCACTACAACAAGGACGCCGATCTGCTCTCCTACCTCGTCGACCCCGCGCCCTTCCGGTTCGTCGACGGCCACGCCCTGCGCGGTGACGCTCCCGGCCTCGGCATCACGATCGACGAGGCCGCCGTGCGCGCCGCCGACCGTACCGGTCATGCCTGGCGCAACCCCATATGGCGGCACCCCGACGGCTCCTTCGCGGAGTGGTGACCGTGCCGCTCGACATCGTCACCGACCTTGCGCACGGCGGGCGTTGGACCTCGCTGCGGGTGGCGGGGCGTGAATGGCTGTGGCGGCGCGAGGCTCCGGAGCGCGACAACGTTTCCCCCGGCGACGCCTTCGTGGACGCGGGCGGACTGGAGGAGTGCGTACCGACTGTCCGGGGCACCCCTGACCACGGTGAGGCCTGGTCCCGTACTTGGACGCGGGAGGCCGCGGCGGATGTTCTTCGCTGTGACCGCTTCACCTTGGCGCGCACGGTGCGTGCCGAGGCTGACGGGGTTGTGGCCGACTACGTCCTGACGGCCGACCCGGGTTTCCGCTTCGTGTGGGCCGCCCATGCTCTGCTCGACCTCTCCGACCGTGCGCTTCTGCGTATCCGTGACGGAGCCCGCACCCGGCTCTTCCCCGAGGCGGCACGGCTGTTGGGCCGGGCGTGGCAGGACGGCGCCTCATGGGTGGAGGGCGACTGGCCCGCACCGTGCGGGCTGCGCCTGGACCGGTTCGGACCGGATGACGGGACCGCTGTAGGAGCTGTCGTGGACGCTACTCACTGCTGCGTCCACGACCAGGTCGACCGTCTCTCACTCGGCCTCGAAGCCGACGGACAGCCCGTGTCCATCGCCCTGTGGCGCAACTTGGGCGGCTTCCCGGCCCAACACCCCTACCGCAGCACAGGCGTTGAACCAATGCTCGGCCGCGTCTTCGACCTCGCCGAGGCGGGCCCCGATGACGCCGCCCGGGTACCCGCCTCGGGCGAAGTGCGGTGGCGGCTGACGCTGACCGCGAACTGCCGCTGTGCCTGAACCGGCCTGTACAGGAAGGGAATTCGCCACATGGATCTTCGAGACATGGATCTGCGGAACATGGATCTCCGCGCGGCCCTGGTCGCCCACCGCCTGGTCGCGATCATCCGCGGCACCGATCCCGAAGCCGCCGTACGCACCGTACTGACCCTCGCCGAGGAGGGCGTCGAACTCATCGAGGTGTCCCTGACCGGTGTAGACGCCCTGTCCGTCATCGAGCGGGCACGCAAGGAACTCGGCCCCGACCGCCCCCTCGGCGCCGGTACGGTCCTGACCGCCGACGACGCCCGCGCCGCTCACCGGGCCGGCGCGAACTTCGCCGTCACCCCCGCGCTCGGGGACGGCATCCGCGAGGCGCACCGGCTCGAACTGCCGGTAATCGCCGGGGTGTTGACCCCCACCGAGATCCTCGCCGCACGCCCCCTAGGTGTCGCCGCGCTGAAGATCTTCCCGGCCGCGGAGGCCGGCGGTCCCGCCTACCTCAAGGCATTGCGTGGACCGTTCCCGCACGAGGTGTTCGTACCGGTGGGCGGCGTCGACGAGTCGGCCGCGCGGGAGTATCTGAAGGCTGGCGCGACTGCCGTCGGCGTGGGTTCGCCCCTGGTCGGCGACGCGGCCGACGGCGGCAGCCTGACCGAGCTGCGCGCCCGAACTCGCGCCTTTCTCGCCGTCGTTGAGGAAGCCTCGTCCGCGCGGGAGGTGTCATGACGAGCGGATGGCAGTCGGCGGAAGGCGCGGTCGTCTGTATCGGGGAGACCATGGCGGCCCTTGCCCCCGCCCCGTCCTCCTCGCTGGAGTGCGCCGACGATCTGCGGGTGTCGGTGGCCGGGGCGGAGTCGAACGTGGCGATGTATCTGGCGGATCTGGGGGTTCCCGTGTCGTGGCTCTCGGCCGTGGGCGACGACCCGTTGGGACGGCGGGTGCTCGCGGAGGTTGGGGCCGCGGGTGTCGATGTCAGTGGTGTGCGGTGTGATCCGGAGCGGCCCACGGGGCTGCTCGTGAAGGAGCCGACCGGTTCGCGGACCCGGGTCCACTACTACCGCGGCAACTCGGCGGCCTCGGCGATGGGCCCGGACGTACTCGACGACGACAGACTGAGATCGGCCTCCGTCCTCCATCTCACCGGCGTGACACCGGCGTTGTCCCCGTCCTGCCGGAGCCTGGTGACGACCGCGCTCGGCGTCCCGGCGGCTGAACGGCCGTACGCCATCAGCTTCGACGTCAATCACCGCCCCGCGCTGTGGCCGCCCGGTACGGCCGCGACCGAGCTGCGCGACCTCGCCGACCGGGCCGACATCACCTTCGTCGGCCTCGACGAGGCACGGGAGTTGTGGGACACGGACCTCCAACCGGCCGACGTACGGACGCTGTTGCCGCACCCGCGTCTCCTCGTCGTCAAGGACGGCGGGCATTCCGCCATCGCCTTCAGCGACGAAGGTGTACGGACCGTGCCCGCGCTGGACACGGACGTGGTGGAGCCCGTCGGCGCGGGCGACGCGTTCGCCGCCGGAGTGCTGACCGGACTGCTGCGCGGCGGGGGCATGGAGCGTGCGCTGCGGCTGGGGCACATCACGGCGGCATCGGCCCTGAAGGTGACCGCCGATCACGGTCCCCTGCCGGACAGCGCCCGGATCGAGCGGCTTCTTGAACTTCCGACGAGCGAGTGGGCGGCCGGGGCCGGGACCGGTTTCCGCGGGTGACCAGGTGCATCGCGCCCGGTCAGGGATTGAGCGATGCGGTGACCCCGCCCGACGCAGGAGGATCGGGTACGGCGTCGGTGGCGTTGGCGGTGGGTGACACCGAGGGGCGGTTCGCGGGCCTGACCGGTGTCTCCCGGACCTCGTGCATCGCCACGAACAGGACGCCGATCACCGCGGCGGCCACGACGAGCAACGCGACGGCGGTGCGGCGGACGGGGTGGAGGGCGGGGAGCCGGAACAGCCGGGCCTGTCCGGTCGGCGGGGCCGGGGGACGCAGCGCGTGCGGGTCGACCGCGTCGGCCCGGGCGCGCAGGGCGTTGCGCAGCCGTTCTTCGAGGGGGTCCGGCGGGAGGCCGGAACCGAGGTCCTGCTCGATCATCGGGACGCCTCCGGGGTCACGCGTGTCGTCATCGGGACGCCTCCAACTCTCGGCGCAGGGCGGCCAGCGCGCGGCTCGCGGTGGATTTGACCGCCCCGCGGGACAGGCCTAGGGTGTCGGCGATCTGGGCCTCGCTGAGATGGGACCAGTACCGCAGGACCAGCACTTCACGTTGCCGCCGCGTCAACCGGTGCAGGGCGGCGATCACTTCACCGTGCTCCTCGCGCAGCAGCACGGGTTCCTCGGCGGACGGGGCGTGCCCTTCGCGCTCGGGGACGTGGGCCCGTACCGTACGGCGGCGGCGCAGGACCGAGCGTGACGTGTTGACCACGCTGGTGCGCAGACACGCGTCGGGGTTGTCCAGGCCGGCCAGCCGCTCGCCGTGGCGGCGGTAGAGCGCGGCGAAGACGTCCTGCACGACGTCCTCCGCCGTGGGGAGGTCGTCCACCAGGAGCAGGGCCAGGCGGACGAGGGGCAGACGGCGGTGGGCGTACAGCTCGTCGATGCCGGGTGCGTGGAGATCGGCGGGGACGGAGGGGGCGTCCGGCGCCACCGGGATGTCCTCGCGCCGCTGCGACACCCCGCGCACCAGGTGCCGTAGCGCCCGTCGCAGCGCGTCCGACCAGGTGCGAGCCGGGAAACGTAGGGGTCTGTACCTGCCCGTCGGTACACCGTAGGCCGGGGTCGTCGCCGCGTTCATGGATCTCCAGGACAGCAAGGTCTTCGTACACGCGCCCGGAATCACCGGGCGGGCGGTGGAGCCGCCGGGCAGGTACCCGGCGGCTCCACCTCGGCGCGGGCCGCCGAATGGCCCGTAGCCGATCAGCGGCGCTCGGCCGCGTCCGCCTGCTCCGTCACCGCTTGGCGGGTGCGGGCGCGGCGTCCCTCGTGGAGTGGTCCGGGGCGGTGCCGTTCCCGTCGGGTACGGCGTCGACCGGGTCGCCGACGTTCGGGCCCGGGTCCACGCACTCGCCGCCCGGCACCGCGTCGACCGGGTCCTCGCTGAGAGTCGTGTACGACACCTGGTTGTCCTTGACGGTGTTGTCGACCCCGTTCGGCACCGCCTCGACCGGTTCCGGGCACAGCTCGGTGTACGTCACCTGGCTGGGCACCGGCGTGGGCTCGGACGCGGAGTTGTCGGCGTGGGCGGTGAACGAGCCGCCGATGGCGAGCGCGGCGGCGGCGCCTGTGACGCCCAGGGCGATCCGCACCCGGCCCGCGCGGAGGCTGCGGCGGACGGTCTGACCTGCGGACATGTGATTCCTCGAATCGTCGATGCTGACGGGACTAACGGGCCGCCGCCACGGCTGGCTTCCCGTGACGAAGGCCCTGGCTCGGAGGCGCCTCCACCCGGACAGACGTTCCGAGGGCATCGAGGTTGCAGGTCGGAAGAACTCTTCTACGAGGGTTCCGCGTCGGCCCCTACATGTCCAGGACGAGGTCCGTGCCGGGGCGGGCGCAGCAGATCAGGATCTCGCCGTCGGCCGGAGGCTCCAGCGGGTCGGGGGAGTAGGTGATCGTGCCGTACAGCAGGGGCGTGACGCAGGTGTGGCAGACGCCGGTGCGACAGCTCCAGCGCGTGGGTACGTCGCAGGCGTCGGCGAGTTCGAGCACACTGCCGTTGGTGTCGGCGTCGAACGGGACGGCGATGCCGCTGCGGGCGAAGGTGACCAGGGGGCCGGTTCCGGGCGGGCCCGGGGGCAGGTGGGGTGCGCGGACGGGGTGGTCGGTGAGACCGGGGTTGATCGCGCCCAGGGTGCCGAACAGCTCGGTGTGGATGCGTGCGGGGTCGACGCCGGCCTCGGTGAGGGCCTGCCGCATGTCGGTCATGAAGGGGGCGGGGCCGCAGATGTACGCGGTCGCGTCGGCCGGGACCGACAGCGCGAGCAGCTTGTCCTTCGTGAGGCGTCCCGGGGTGGCATGGGCGTTCTGGAGTTCCTCGGGTGTGGCCGCGCTGTAGAAGACGTGCTCGTGCGCGTCCGGCAGTGAGGTGAGCAGGTCGTGGGCCTCGGCGGCGAGGGGGTGTTCCCGGGGGCCGCGGGCGCCGTGGATCCACCAGACCTCACGCTTGCTGCCCTCCGCGGCGAGCGCGTGCAGCATCGACAGCACCGGTGTGAGACCGATGCCGGCGGAGACGAGGAGCACCGGTCCAGTGTCCTCGGCGTACACGAACTCCCCACGGGGGGCTGCGACTTCGAGGACCGCGCCCGGTCGTAGCCGCGTGGTGAGGTAGCCGCTCGCGGTGCCGTGGGGCTCGTGTTTGACGCTGATCCGGTAGCTGCCGGCGTCGGGCGCGGCGGACAGCGAGTAGCTGCGCACCGGGGCGGGGCCGGTCGTGGCGGGGACCCGCAGGGTCAGGTACTGGCCCGCGCGGGCGGCCGGGAGCGGGGAGTCGTCCGGGGCGGTCAGCCGGATCGAGGTGACCGTCGTGCTCTCCGGGACCACGTCCGTCACCCGCAGCGCGCGAAAACCGTCCCAGGCGGGGCGGGTGGTGGTCGTCGTACCGTCGGCGGCGGCGAGCAGTTCACGGAACGACCCCTGCCAGCCGGGGCTCAGCGCGGGCACGTCCAGGGCGAGACGCAGCTTCGCGGGATCGCGGCCGGGGAGATACAGCAGTGCGTCGGTGTCGGCGACGCTCAGCGCGCCGGGCCCCGTCCTGGTCCGTACGATCCGGTCGCCGGCCTGCACCCGCCCCTCCCGTACGACCCGCATGTAGAACCCGGGACGGTGATGGCTCACCAGCAGCGAGGCCAGCTCGGGTTCGCCGAAGCGCATGCCGACGCGGTAGCAGGTGACGCGCGGCTGGGTGACCTCGAACTCGGCCTCGCCGACGCGGTACCGGTCGCCGATGCAGACCTCGTCGTCGAGCAGGCCGTCCACGGTGAGGTTCTCGCCGAACTGGCCGTAGCCGAGGTCGTCGCGGCCGAAGTGCCGCTGCCAGTGCCGGTACGACTGGATCTGGTAGACGAGGACTGCCCGCTGCTCGCCGCCGTGGCCCGCGGTGTCGCCCTGGCCGTCGCCGTCGATGTTGAGCCGGCGGACCATGGCCGGTCCGACCACCGGGTATTTCCATACGCCCGTACAGACGATCTTGCCCTGCCAGGGAACGTCCTTCGGCATACCGACATTCACCGACAGCAGGGTGGGCATGGGGAACTCCTTCCCACGGGGAACTTCCCTGGGGGACGACCAGTACGGTCGCGCCGGTCGGGGCCCCGAGACGGCAGTCGTCTCCTCCCATACTGAGGGTGCGGTCCCCGCCGTGCGAGACCGCACCCTCTCCGCATCGGCCTACTTCGGTGCCGTGATCCGCAGCCTGATCGTGCGGGCCTCCGGGCGCAGCGCGAACTCGGGCCACACGTCCGGACCGCAGGCCCGGGAGCCGAGCCCGTGCTGGGCGGCGTCGACGAACAGCCGGCTCGTCGCCGATTCCGGCAGCTCGTACGGGTGCCCGGCCTTGGCGATCTCCTGCGGGGTGTGCCGGCTGAGCGTGAAGCCGGGGCGGCGACCGTGCGTGTCCGGGAGGGCCTCGATGCGCAGCACTTCGGCGTTTCCGCTGGTCAGGGCCAGTCGGCGAAGTTCGGAGCGGTGACCGGTCTCCTGGGGGCGCGCGTAGTCGACCGAGAGGTCGCCGATGGTCGCGGAGAAACGGCTGGTGCGGGCCGCGCGCACGCTGTCCGGGTAGGACTCCAGCGGGCCGAGGCCGAACCATTCGGCGCCGTCGACCGGAGCCGTGCCGTCCGGCAGGTCGAAGCGCACCCCGATCCGCGGCCACACCGTCTGCCAGCCGTGCGAGGGCTGGATCTCCACCCGCAGCTCCACTTCGCCGTCGGCCGCCCGCGACCAGACGGACTCCACCAGTACCGACAGGGCGGAGTCGGCGGCCGACACCTTGTCGACCGTGCGCAGCGCGTCCGCGCTCTGCTCCACCGACACCCGGCGCGAGGTCAGCCGGTCGAGCCCGTCGCGGTACCACAGCTCGGCGTTGGAGACCCCGGAGACGCTCGCGTCACTCTCGTCGACCTCGCCCCACGCGCCCTTGTCGTTGTCGGTCGGCGCGCGGAACAGCTCCAACCGCGGCCCCGCTACGGCGCGTTCGCCCAGCCTGACGAGAGACCCGCCGACGAACTCGGCGACGCCGAGCGTGAGTGTCCCGTCGCCGGGCTGCCAGGCGAACCGGCCACGGCCACCGGGTACCGGGCGGCGAACCGACCGGTCCAGCTGGGCAGTCGCGACGACATGACCCTCGGGCGCCCACGCGGTTCCGGTCGCCAGCACCGCGTCGATCGTCAGCCAGGTCTCGGCATCCGGCGACACCGGGACCGACGGCAGCGACACCCGGCCCGAGTCCCCTGCGGCGACGAACGGGACCTCCAACTCACCTGATTCCACGGCCAGTCCGTCGTGCTCGACCCGCCAGCGGAAGCGCAGGTCGGACGTGTCGGTCGTATGCCGGAGGTTGGTGATCGCGACCTTGTCGCCGTCGAAGGCGAAGCGCACCGGCGACACGACGGCCTTGAACTCGTGGAGGCTCGGCGTCGGCACGTCGTCGCTCAACACCATGCCGTCCATCACGAAGTTGCCGTCATGGACGACCTCTCCGAAGTCGCCGCCGTACGCGTAGTACGGCGTCCCGTCCGGGGTCGTGGCCAGGATGCCGTGGTCGCGCCACTCCCAGACGAACCCGCCGTGCAGGCGCGGATGTTGGCGCACCAGCGCCTCGTACTGGTCGAACGCGCCCGGCCCGTTGCCCATCGCGTGCGCGTACTCGCACAGCAGGAACGGCCTGGTGCGCTGCCGGGCGCCCTGCGAGGGCGTGCAGTTGAGCAGCGGGGCGCGTGAGCCGTCGGTGCCGATCTGCTCGGTCTCCAGCACGGACGCGTACATGCGCGAGTAGACGTCGGTGTACTCGCCGGTGTAGTCGCCCTCGTAGTGCACGGGGCGTTCGGCGTCGCGGGCGTGGACCCACGCCGACATGGCGGCGAGGTTGCTGCCGGTGCCCGCCTCGTTGCCGAGCGACCAGATCACGATGCTGGGATGGTTCTTGTCCCGCTCCACCGTGCGCTCGATCCGGTCGAGGTACGCCTCGCGCCAGGCCGGGTCGTCACTGGGATTGCCGACCCAGTCGACCTTGCCGAAGCCGTGCGTCTCCAGATCGCATTCCAGGATCACCCAGAACCCGAGCTCGTCGGCGAGGTCGAGCAGCCGGGGGTGCGGCGGGTAGTGGCTGGTGCGGATCGCGTTCACGTTGAACCGCTTCATCAGCGCCAGGTCCTCGCGCGCGTGCTCCTCATCGAAGACACGACCGCGCTCGGGGTGGGTCTCGTGCCGGTTCACCCCGTGGAACACGACCCGCCGCCCGTTGACCAGGAACTGGTCCCCGCGGATCTCGACCGTACGGAAACCCACCCGCAGGGAGACGGTCTCGGCAGCCGTCGACACCGTGGCGTCGTACAGGCGCGGCAACTCGGCCGACCAGGGCTCCACTTCGGCGATGTCCACGGGCGCCACGTCGTCCGGCGTCGCCCAGACCTGCTCGACACCGAGTTCGGGGATGCGCAGGGTGACCGGGAACGCCGTGGCGTCGGCGACGACCTCAGCCTCGACCCGCCCGCGTCCGTCGTCGAAGCCGGTCCGCAGCCAGACGTCCTCGATGCCCCCGGCCGGCCGGGCGGTCAGGGTCACATCGCGGAAGATGCCCGGCAGCCACCACTGGTCCTGGTCCTCGACATAACTGGCCGCCGACCACTGGTGCACCCGCACGGCGACGACGTTCTCACCAGGGCGTACGGCGGACGTCACATCGAATTCGTGGGCCAGGCGGCTGCCGCTGGCGCCGCCGATCTCGGTGCCGTTGACCCACACGCGGAACAGCGACTCGACACCGTCGAAGCGCAGGACGACCCGCTCGGCGTCCGACCAGTCGGCGGGCACGTCGAAGGAGCGGCGGTAGTCGCCGGTGGGGTTCTCGTCCGGGACGTTCGGCGGGTCGATCGGGAACGGGAACTGGATGTTCGTGTAGATCGGGCGGCCGTACGCTCCGTCGCCCTCAAGTACCCAGTGGGCGGGGACGGGGATGCTGTCCCAGGCGTCGTCGTCGAAGCCGTCGGCCGCGAAGTCCTCCGCCGCCGACGCCGTGGCGGACAGGCGGAAACGCCAGGACCCGTTCAGGGTAAGGGACTTCGCGTCGGAGTGCAGCCACGAGCGCGCCGGACGCAGGGCGCCACGCCCGGGAGCGAGGTCGGAGACATGGGGGGAGAACTCGGGAAGCAAGAGGTCACAACGCTTTCGTGAGAGCAGAACGGGTGCATTGCATTCGATCATGGCGGCCTACCGGAGCACGACGGTGCGGATCTCCCAGGGGCCGAGGGGGAGTTCGAGCTCGTCCTGGACCTGGGTGCGGGAGATCGTCCGGCCCAGCAGATCGACGGTGACGGCCTCGGTGAACGCCCCCGTCACCCGGACCGTCGACGCGGTGGCGCGCATGGCGGTCAGCCGCACCTCGGTGCCGGACCCGTGCTCGTCGTCGGTGACACGGCGGACGGCCGAGACGAGGACGTCCTTGCCGTCGACGCTCAACCCAGCGGTGTCGGGCGGCAGTTGATGCCCTGTGGGTGCGGTCCCCCGGACGACCAGTACGTCGTTGCGGAACTCCTCGGCGAGAGTGACCGCGTTCGCCCCCTGCCAGCCGGTGGCCGACGGGACGACGGCGAACCGGTTCTCGATCCGCGTCCCGAGGTCCTGCGCACCGGGTACGGGGATCTCGCTCGCCGCCGGTTCGTCGCGCAGGGGGTGGATGTTGACGCTGATGGAGCCGATCGCGCGCAGCAGCGTGATAGCCAGTTCGGAGCCGTCGCCGACGAGTTCGTACTCGCTGGAGTGGTCGAGCAGGACGGTCGCGGCACCGGCCGACACGAACGAATCGGCAGGGAAGGTGGGGAGCGGGAACTCGCCCCAGCCGCCCTCGGCGGTCAACCCGCGCTCGGTGACGGCGAATTGACCGGCCGACGCGGACGTGGCCACCGGCTCGGGCAGCGGTACGTGGAAGCGCAGCCGGTGGTCGGCGGACTGGTTGAGGAAGGACGTGGAGACCCGCACGAACGGCTCACCCGCGCGCACCTCCACAAGCGTCTCCACCGGCGTCGGCACAGTTTGTTCGCTGCGGAGAGCGCGGTCGGTGGAGAGCGCGGTCGGCCACTCGTAGACACGGGTGACCCGCAGCCGCGCGCGGAGCGGACCGTTCTCGACTCGCTCGACGGTGATCTCCGCAGGCTCCGACACGAGAACGTCGTGCGCCGGGGGAGCGTAGTTGTAGCTGTCGCCCCGGTCACCGCCGTCGACGAGGCGACCGACTCCGTACAGCACGGTGCCGTCCGGTCCGGTCAGATCCAGGGTGCCGTCGGGGGCGACCGCGACCTCGACCAGGCCGTTGGAGAGGGTGCGGTCCGTCGCCGTAGCGGGCGCATGCGGGGCTACGGCTGCGGAGGCGCGGTCACTCGGCTCGACCCGGAAGGACGCCAGCCCGGAGGCGGGAACGCTCACGGGCAGGAGTGCGGTGGCCCGGGCCTCCTCCAGCGTCAACACCCGCCACTCACCCGGATGTTGGGCTGCCGCCGCGGCGACCTCGCGGCGCAGGATCAGCAGGTCGAAGGGGCCGCTGGTCGGTACCTCGGCGAGGTTGAACACCAGGGCGCCGGGGGTGAGTTCGTAGTGGTCGATCTGGCGGCCGAAGAGTTCGCGGCGGTGGATACGGCGCAGGACGCGTTCGAGCTGCGAGGCGTCCATGCGCTCGTCGCTGAGGACGGTCGGGGCTTCGGAGATCAGTTGCACGGGGGCTGTCGAGCCGTCGGCGGTGGTCGCGAGCAGGGTGGTTCCCTCGGGCGGGGCCACGACGTCCACCTCGACCAGTACCGAGCGGTCGAACGGCAGCGGGTTGGCGACCAAGTAGCCGTCGCTCGGGACCAGTTCGGCGGGCTCGGCGAGCGCCGCGTCCCGTACCGCACGGGCTGTCTGTGCGGCCTCGGCCAGGCGGGCGGCGACCTGGTCGCAGGTCTCGTCGGTGCCGGAGCCGACGACCGAGTCGTGCGCGGTCGACTCGATGATCTTGTGCCAGGCGAGGTCGAGGAACGGCGAGTCGTCGCGCCGGGACCACAGGGCGTTCATGCGCTCGGCGTGGTCGATCGTGCGCTCCGCTACGGCCATGCGCTGCTTCAGACCGAGCCGCACGGAGAGCACGCCCGGGAGGATGTTGCCGCGCACATGGCTGCGCAACTCACCGGTGACTACGGCGGACACCTCGTCGTGGACGTGCTTGCGGAGGTACTCGTCGAGGGTGGCGATGGTGATCGCGCGGCCCTCGGCGGCGGCTTGCCGTAGCCAGGAGGCGAGTTGGGGGTCGGGCGCGTTGTGGTCGGTGCCGGCCATCGCCAACACCGGGTCGCCGCCCCAGCGTTCGGCCGTCATCTCGGCGTAGTCGCCGAGCGCGCGGCCGATCCGGTCGGGGACCAGCAGGACGTCGAGGCCGTTGTCGTAGCCGTCGAAGAGGAACTCGGTACGGACCTGGGAGCCGTCCGGCGCACGCCAGTTGAAGGCGTGGCCGTCGACCGAGCCGGGCACTCCGCGCCACAGCGCCGCGTGCTCGATGCCGGCGCGGGCGAGGATCTGCGGCATCTGCGCGACGTGACCGAACATGTCCGGCAGATAGCCGACGGGCATGGCACCGCCGAGCTGCGCCGCGACCGCCCAACCCATCTGGAGATTGCGGACGATGGTCTCGCCGGAGCAGAGGAACTCGTCGAGCAGGATCAGCCACGGGCCGACCGCGAGCCGGCCCTCGGCGACCAGGGCCGCGACACGGTCACGGTTCTCCGGCCGCATCTCCAAGTAGTCCTCGATCGCGGCCATTTGACCGTCGACGGTGAACCGGAAGTCCGGGTCCGTCTCCGCCGTCTCCAGCACGGTGTCGAGGGCGGCGACGAGCCGGTGCCGGAACACCTGGAAGGGTTCGTACCACTCCCGGTCCCAGTGGAAATGGGGCACGAACACAGCGGGGTTGGGCATCGCGAGAGGCACCTTCTGTGCGGGGACGGTCACTTGAGGGAACCGGCGGCGAGTCCGGTGCGCCAGAACCGCTGGAGCAGGATGAACACGATGATCACCGGCACGATCGACACCAGCGAGCCGGTGATCACGGACTCCTGGAGCAGCGGGGCGCGGGCGGTCTGGCCGTTCCACTCGTACAGGCCGAGCGTGATCGGGAAGAGGGACTCCTTCTGCAGCATCACCATCGGCAGGAAGAAGTTGTTCCAGATCGCGACGAACTGGAACAGGAAGATGGTCACCAGCGACGGCGTCATCAGCTTGAACGCGACCGAGAAGAACGTGCGGAACTCACCGGCGCCGTCCAGCCGCGCCGACTCCAACAGCTCTTGCGGGACAGCGGAGTTGGCGAAGATCCGCGCGAGATAGACGCCGAACGGGCTGACGATGCTGGGCAGGAACACCGCGAAGTACGTGTTGACGATGCCCGTCGCCGAGAACAGCAGGAACAGCGGGAGCGCCAGCGCGGTGGTCGGGACGAGGACACCGCCGAGGATCACCGAGAACAGGAACTCCCGTCCCCGGAAACGGAACTTGGCGAGCGCGTAGCCGCACAGCGCGGAGATCAGCGTTCCCACGAGGGCGCCGAACACCGCGTAGATCACGGTGTTGACGATCCACTTGCCGAAGATGCCGTCGCTGCGGCTGAACAGGACGCGCAGGTTCTCGAACAGGTTGAAGTGCGAGAACGTCAGGCCGTTGGTGGCGGCGAGGTCGCCCTGCGGCTTGGTGGCGGCGACGATCAGGAAGTAGATCGGCAGCAGGAAGTAGATCGCCAGGAGGAGCATCAGCGCCATGGCGGCCGTACGGCTGACCTGGCTCTCGCGGTTCACGGATGGTTTGTTCATGGATCGGCCGCTCATGGATCGGTTGTTCACAGGCCGGCCCTCTTCGACGTCAGTCGCATGAACCCGAAGCTCAGGACGAAGGTGATGACGGCGATGACCACGGAGATCGCCGCGGCCTGCTGGTAGTTGTTCCCGGAGGCCACCGCGTAGGCGAGCATGTTCGGCGTGAACGTGCTGGAGATGTTCGAGGAGATCTGCCGCAGCACGGCCGGCTCGGCGTAGAGCTGCAACGTGCCGATGATCGAGAACACCGTGGTGAGGACGATCGACGGCGCGATGATCGGGACCTTGATCTGCCAGGCGATGGTCCAGTTGCCGGCGCCGTCCAGCTTGGCGGCCTCGTACAGCTCCTGCGGGATCGACTGCAGCGCCGAGAACATGATCAGCATGTTGTAGCCGGTCCACAGCCACGTGGAGATGTTCGCCGCCGACCACAGCACGGCACCCGGGCCGAGGAAGTCGGGCTTGAGCCCGATGTGGTTCAACAGGTCGACGACGGGGCTGAGTTGGGGCGAGTAGAGGTACGACCACATGATCGCGGCGATCACACCGGGTACGGCGTACGGCATGAACGCGGTGATGCGGAAGACCGACTTGAGCTTCAGCAGGGGGGTGTCGAGGAGCAGCGCGATGACCAGCGCCACGAACAGCATCACCGGAACCTGCACGATGCCGAACAGCCCGATGCGTCCGATGCTGGACCAGAACTCGTCGTTCTGGAAGACCTTCCCGTACTGCTCGAAGCCGCCGAACGTCGTGTAGGAGGTGCCGTACTGGCCGCCGGTGCGGCGGACGACGCGGACGCTCTGCCACAGCGCGTAGCCGACCGGGACCAGGTAGAAGAGCACGAACGGGAGGAAGAACGGGATCACGAACGCGAAGATGGTGCCCGCCCGGGGACCGCCGCCGTTGAGACGGCGACGGCCCCCGGGTGATGCCACCACACGCGGCGCGCGGGGTGCGATGTCGGTCATTGCCCCGTCACTTGCCCGCCGCGGCCGGGATCGCCTGGTCCTTCATGGACTTCAGCGCGGCTGCCTGCGCCGTCGTCAGCGCGTCGTAGAGCGTGCCGTCACCGGCCGCCGCCTTGGCCATCGCGTCCTGCAGCGCCAGGTTCACCGTCTTCTGGGTCGGACCCCAGGCGAAGCTGGTGTTGATCTTCTTGGACGAGTCGGCGAAGACGTCGAAGATCTTCTCGTTGTTGTAGTACGGAACTCCCTTGGACAGCGCGGGCAGTTGGAGCCCCGCGTTCGCCGCCGGGTAGAGACCGCCCAGCTGGTTCTCCAGCGCGAGGGCCTCCGGGTCGGTGTTGAGCCAGGTGTTGAACTTGACCGACTCGTAGAGGTGCTTGCTGCCCTTCATGAACGCGACGGTCGAGCCGCCCCAGTCACCGGAGGTGCCGTTCGAACCCCACGTCGGCATCGGGACGATCGTCCACTTCCCGGACTGCTTGGGGAGGTTGTCGCGGAACATGCTGTAGCCCCAGGCCGCGCCGACGTAACTGGCGATCTGGTCCTTCTGGTACGCGGCGTACATCTGCGTCGAACCGTTGGCGAGGTCGGTGCGCACGAGCTTGCCGGCGATCAGCTTCTGCCAGTAGTCGGCGACCTGCTTGCTCTGCTCCGAGGCGACGGTGACCTGCCACTTGTCACCGGAGTAGCTGTACATCTGGGAGTCGTTCTGCCAGAGCAGCCCGTTGAACCACTCGGCGTTGTTCGGGTCGAAGAACGTGATGTCGAGGCCGGAGTCCGCCTTGTGCAGCTTCGCCGCGGCGGCCGCGTACTCGTCCCACGTCTTCGGGACCGCGATGTCGTACTTCTTGAAGATGTCGCTGCGGACGTAGAGGGCCATCGGGCCGGTGTCCTGCGGCAGGGCGAAGACGCCGGTGTTGCCGAAGCTGGCCTGCGACCAGGTCCACGGCACGAACTTCGACTTGGCGGCGGTGGCCGCCGAGCAGGCCGAGGCGTCCACGAACGCGCTCTGGGTACGCAGGTTCGGCAACTCGTCGTAGCCGACCTGGGCCAGGTCGGGTGCCTTGCCCGCCTTGAGGGCGTTGCCGAGGGTGCCGTACTGGTCGTTGGAGATGTTCTTCGTGGAGACCTGGATGTTCGGGTTCTGCTTGTTCCACAGGGCGACGACCTTGTCCATGCCCGGAACCGTGTTCCAGTACTGGAGGGTGACCTTGCCCTTCGCCGGTGCGCAGGACGCTGCGGATGTCTTCGTCGACGGCGAGGACGACGAGCATCCGGCGAGTACGGCGACACTGGCGGCCACGGCTACGGCGCCGAGGCGGATGCGCGTGATTGTGCTGCTCATGGTTTCCGTTCCAGACAACGACTAGCGGCGGTGCTAGGCGGCTCGATGCTGATCCCGAGGGCGGGATGCCTTCTGGGTGGAAGGGACGTGGGCACACCATTTCCCGGAGGTCTAAGAGCGTCCCGTGAGCGCTCCCGTGAGCGCTCACGGGACTGCTTGCAGATAGACCTCGACATGCATTTTGGAATGTTCGGAAGTCTGCGCTTCGGCCCGGGTGGGTGTCAAGACATTCGGACCGGATGCGCACGAGTGGCGGTCAGGCGGAGCCGCTCAGCCGCAGTTCGCCCCGTACGACCAGGTCGTCGGCCGCAAGCGCTTCCCCTCCCGAGAGCAGCCGGGCGACCTGCTCGATGGCGAGCGCGCCGAGCCTGCGGGTGTCGAGGGCGACGCTGGTGAGCGGGGGCTCGACCAGTGCTCCGAGCTGCAGACCGTCGAAGCCGATGACCGCCAGCTCCTGCGGGACGCTTCTGCCGAGCCGGCGGGCCTCGCGCAGGGCGCCGATCGCGATGATGTCGTTGAACGTGAAGACCGCGGTGACGTCGGGGTGGTCGGCGAGCAGTTCCCTGAGCGCCGATCCGCCGCCGTCGGCCGTCTGGTCCGCGGGGACCACCAGGCCGGCGTCGATCCCGTGGGCGGTCGCGGCAGTCGTGAACCATTCGTGCCGGATGCTCGGCTCGGCCCGGGTGTGATGGTCGAGCATGCCGATCCGGGTGTGCCCCTGCGCGACCAGATGGGCGACCGCGGCATGGACCCCCGCCGCGCCGTCGATCCGGATCGCGCTGAACCGCGTGCGCTGTTCCCGGCCGATGAGGACCACCGGCATGCCGCGCGTGAACTTCTCCAGTTCGCTCTCGGGACAGCTGAAGTAGCCGATGACCGCGTCCACTTGGGAACTGATCACCTGGAGCGTGCCGAGTTCCTCCTCCGCCCGGTCCCCGGTGTCGTACACGACGACCTGCCAGCCCCGGGTCCTGGCCGCCTCCAGCGCGGCGGCCGCGACCTCGGTGAAGTACGGGTTGAGCAGATCGGGGATCACCAGCCCGATGGCCATCGTGTCCTGCCGGACCAGCCCCCGGGCGAACCGGCTCGGCCGGTAACCGAGCGCCCGAGCGGCGTCGAGCACCCGCTGTTTGGTGACGCTGTCGATCTCGTCCTTGTCGTTCAGCGCCCGTGACACCGTCTGCCGGGACACCCCGGCGGACTTGGCGACGTCATTGATCGTGATTTTCCGGGGTTCCGTCCCCGTTGCCGACGGCACCACCATCGCCCACCTCCCGCTTCTCGCGAACGCCGGTGCGCGCGCAGAGCCCGAGTATGCATGGACGAGGGCGGCCGGACGAAGCCACGACCGGAAGGTGGGGGACGATTTGTGTGGGCGTCGCGCTACTGGGACGGCACGGGAATCGGGCTCCGGGCGAGCGCCGGAACGCTGGTGGGATCGTCGAGCAGGGCGTCCCGGCAGGTCTGGAACGCGCCGCGCAGTGTGGCTTCGCCGCCGAGGACGCCGAAGGTGATCACCGGCTGCATGTCGGGCGCCGGGGCACGGCGTCCCGCCAGGCGCTCGTCCAGGCCGGGCGCGAGCCAGGAGGCCCAGGTGGCGAGGTATCCGCCGAGGATGATCTCGCCCGCGTCGGTGACACCGGACACGCCGAGGACGGCGGCTCCGAGTGCGTGCCCGGCCGCGCCGAGCGCGGCCACCGCGTCGGGGTCGTCCGCACGCAGCCGTCGGTCCAGCTCGGCCGGCGCCGCTTCGGCGCCCTCCGCCTCGGCCACGGCGTCCAACCCGGCCGCGTGGATGGGGGGTTCGGGTCCGATGTACGTCGCCAGGCAACCCCGGTTTCCACAAAGGCAGTTGGGACCGTCGAGGGCGATCGGCAGATGCCCGATCTCACCCGCCATGCCGTGACTCCCGCTGTGCACACGGCCGTTGACGAGCAGCCCGCCGCCTACGCCGGTGTCGGCCTTGATGTACTGGGCGTTCGTGGCCCGCATGACGTTCATCCTCGGCTACTGGGGCGTCGCCACCTATCAGCGCTACGCCCTCCAGGACTGCGTCGGCCTGGACGGCGGCGCGGTGGACAGCGCCCGGCAGCTGATGTCCGTGCTCGCCCTCGTCGGCACCCTCGCCGCCGCGATCCCGGCGGCGAAGATCTCCGACCGCACCGGCCGCCGCAAGATCTTCGTGATCGGCGCGTCCGTCCTGCTGACCCTGTCCATGGCCATCCCGCCGGTCAGCAACATTGCCACCAACATCCCGCAGGCCCTGAGCCCGATCATCGCCTCCGTGCTCATCACCTCGTTCGGGGCGCGGGCTCCGACAAACTCCCGGGCTACCGTGTCCTGTCCTGTTCGCCTTCGCCGCCGCCGTCGTACTGATCAGCGCGCTCGCCATCCGGCCGATCAAGGGCGTCAAATAGCGGACCGAGTACCGACCCTCCTACCCCGAACCCACCACCTCCACAAGGAAGTTGCTCCGTGCCCCAGTCCGTACTCGCTGCCACGTCCCTGGGCCCCGTCCTCGGGACGTGGCAGCACACCACCGCCCGCTTCCTCGGCATCCCCTACGCCGAGGCCCCCGTCGGCGACCTCCGCTTCGCCGCCCCCGTCCCGACCGAGCCGTGGACCGAGCCTCTCGACGCCACCGCGTACGGGCCCACCGCGCAACGCCGCCCCTTCGTCCTCGACGGCCCCACCACCATCCCCGAGCCGTCGATACCGGGCGACGCGGTGCTCAACCTCAACGTGTTCACCCCGGCCCCGAACCCGGGCGCAGACCTGCCGGTCCTCGTCTGGATCCACGGCGGCGGCTACGTCGCCGGATCCGCCGCCAGCCCCTGGTACGACGGCTCCGCCTTCGCCCGCGACGGCATCGTCCTCGTGTCCATCGGCTACCGGCTCGGCATCGAGGGCTTCCTCCACCTGGACGACGCCCCCGACAACCGTGCCGTGCTCGACTGGATCGCCGCGCTGACCTGGGTACGCGACAACATCGACGCGTTCGGCGGCGACCCCGGGAAGGTCACCATCGCCGGCCAGTCGGCGGGCGGCGGCGCCGTACAGACCCTGATGGCAACCCCCTCCGCGCAGGGCCTCTTCCGCGCCGTGATCTCCCAGTCCGGCGCCATCAGAGCCCCCCAGCACCGCCGCGACGCCCTCGCCGACTCGGCCCGCCTGACCCAGCGCACCGGCGTCCCCGCCCTCGCCTCCGCCCTCCGCGACCTCACCGGCGACGAACTGCTCGCCCTCCAGGACGCGTTGGCCACACCCTCGGCAGGTCTGACGCTGGCACCTTTCGCGGACGGGGAGTTGATCCCGCTCCCGGTTCCCGACGCCTTCGCGGACGGCAGTGCGGCTCCCGTCCCGCTCCTGCTGGGCTTCACCCAGCGCGAGTTCTACCCACCGCCGGGGACCACACCAACACCCGTACCAGTTGCGGCCGTTGACGCCATGCTGAGTGGCCACGGGCTGGGCCCCGACGCCGTGACCATGTACGCAGCCCTCCAGGGCAGGGCGGACCCGGCACTCCGCATGGGGCAAGCCCTCACTGACGCCATCTTCCGCGGCCCGTCCCTCGCCCTCGCCGAGTCCCGCGCCCTCCACCAACTCCCCACCTGGCTCTACCACTTCACCTGGGGCAGCGCCGCCCACTGCATAGAGATCCCCTTCGCCTTCGACCTCCTGAACGCCGAACGCGTCACGGCCGCGACGGGCCCGAATCCGCCGCAGTCCCTCGCGGACGCGATGCACGCCGCATGGGTCGCCTTCATCCGCGACCTGGACCCGGGCCCCAACTGGCCCCGCTACACCAACAAGCGCCGTACGACGATGACTTGGGACACCGTCCCGGAGGTCCTGGACGACCCGCTGAGCGCCGAGCGGCGTATCTGGACCACGGCGCCGACCACACCCTGAAAACCCGGTGGCGGAACGGCCCCCCGGTCGTGACACGATCGGCCTCCCACCAGCTGAACGGAGGCCGAGGCCATGACCGGGGAAGAGGCCAAAGCGCGGCTCGGGCGACTCGCCAGGGCTCGCGCCTTCGGCTGCCACGTGGGATCCGACCAGCTCATCCAGGCGGGCCTGGACGCACTCCTCGCCGACGTCGACAGCCCGTCCCTCCCCCTCCTTGCCGGCCTCGCACGGAGAGAGGAACCCGAAGCACCCGAGCTCTTCGACCACGTGCTCGACGAACTGGGGCTGTCCTTCGAACCACCGGCGGACCCTACGGCCGCGCACTGGGCCCACGCCTACTGGCTGGCCGCAGAGATCACCGACGGCAGCCTCGATCCTGCCGCCGGCGTCGATCTGATCTGGACCGAGGTCGCCGAGACGCTCGGCTACCCGGACGCACTCGCCCCGATCGTCCACTGCGCGATCTCGCTCGCCGGCCAGGACGACGACCGGACCGCGTCCATCGAGGCTCTCCGGCTCGACGCACTCCAGGCCGCGAGGGACCTGTTGGGCCACCGCCCCCACCCTGAGCAGCCAGATCATGCCTATGCTGCGCTGAGGCAGGGCAACGGGAGGCGTGTATGCACAAGCCCGGCATTCAGGTGCTGGCCAGGGCGACGGCGGCGGTGTCGGTGATGATCGCCGCGGCGGCATGCGGCGGTCACCAGCACTCGGCGACGACAGCTCCTTCCGCGACCGCCTCCCCGGACTCCTCCGTGTACACAGCCGAGTTGGAGAAGAGCGACCTCTCCTGGAGCGGCAGCCCCAGCCCGTACAACGCCGAGGTGAAACTCGACGACGGCCGCCGCGTGGCCCTGCACTACCTGCGCGACAAGGGCCTCGTCGAGCAGCACTACAGCCCCCGGGCGAAGGCATGGACCGAACCGAGAGTCATCTACCGCACCAAGACCGACGCATGCCAGGGCATCCAACTGCGCACCAAGAACGGAACCGTCGCCGCGATCGCAGACTTCGGCTCCTACTGCTACGACGGTGAACCACCGACCGAGTCCATCGCCGCCGTGGGCACCAGCAGCCTCACCGAGTGGAGCGTCAACGTCACTAAGGACTTTGACGGTTGGGAGCGAGCCTCCGTCTCCAGCGACGGGCAGCAGGTCGTCTTCGGGAGGGACACCACGCTCCGTTGGAGCCGGGCCGACGGGTTCGAGCGTCACTGACTTGGCCTTCAGGCAGGTGAGTTCGCCGGCGCGTCCGACAGTCGGCGTTGGTGCGCATCACGAACCCCACAAGCACGACGACACGACACTTGTCCCCAACTACGCCCCCAGAGAAAGGGCTTGCCGCTGTCACCGCGAGGCTGGCACGATCGCTGCCTTCCTCACCCCGAGCAACGGGTGGCGGCCATCTAGGAGGTCCGGTGTCCAAGCGGTGGCTGTTCCTGTCGGCGGCCGCGGTACTCATCGTCGTCTCCCTGGCCCTGGTGCTCCTGCCCGGCCACAAGAGCGGCGAGGAGGTGAAGGCCGAAGCCGGTACCGCTGCGACCGATCCCTCCGCGACCCGCTCCAGCCCGGCCAACTCACCGTCCCCGACCGGCACGTCGACCGCCTCCGCACGGGCGACCGCCGCATCGAAGAAGCCGTCGGCGACCCCGTCCACCCGCGCGACAACCAAAAAGCCGGCCGCCACGTCGGCCACGAAGACCCGCCAACAGGCCTCCGGCACCGCTCCGTTGGCCGGACGCATCCGCCCCGGCGTTACCTACCGGGGAGTCGCCACCTTCTACGACGCGGACGGCGGCGGCGCCTGCCTGTACGACCCGAGCGGCGACGTCATGACCGGCGCGATGAACACCACGGACTACGAGTCGTCCAAGGCATGCGGGGCGTACGTGCTCGTGCACGCGGCCAACGGCGCGACCATCACGGTCCGCATCACCAACGAATGCCCGGGAGACTGCGCCCCCGGCCAGATCGACCTCAGCGCACAGGCCTTCGCCAAGCTCGCCGCCCCTTCGGCCGGCCGGATCCCGATCACCTGGAACCTGGCGAGCCCCAGCACCACCGACACGATCTCGATCCGCTACAAGACCGGTTCCACCCGCTACTGGTGCGGCATCCAGGCGATCGGCCACCGAAATCCCCTGGCCCGCCTGGAAGTTGCCGTGGGCAGCGGCTGGCGTCAGTTGGAGCGCACCGACTACAACTACTTCATCTCCGAGGACGGCAGCGGCTGCGGCGGCGCGCTCAGGTTCACCGACATCTACGGCCAACAACTCACCGTCCCCGCACTCCCGGTGCGCGCGAACGTCACACAGTCCACGCAGGTCCAGTTCGCCAAGCACTGAACCGCTCAGGATCAGAGGGCGGGCGTGCGCAAGCTGTCACCAGCCATCGCCCGGCGCAACCCGGCCTCGTCCGAACTCCCGGGCGCCGCAGTCAAGATGACGATCTTCAGGTCGGAGTCGCCGTCCGTCAGGACATCGCAGTCCACGTCCACGGGCCCGACCTCGGGATGCTCGACCGTCTTGCGGTCCTCCCGGTGCGCACCGACCGTGCCGCTCGCCCACAACCGTGCGAACGTCTCGTTGCCTGCGGTGAGTTGACGGATCAGCTCCGCCAGGCGGACGTCGTGCGGGAAACGACCGGTGGCCCGGCGCAGGTCGGACACGATCGCGAGGTCCGAGGCGGCACCGTTCCGAACCAGCACCGGCCACGAGGCGATCCGTACGTCACGCACGTCGTCGCCGGAACCGATCGGGAACCGCTCACGCGCGAAGTTCCGCTGCTGGGGCGGCTTGTCCGACGGGTCGCCGAGCAGCGCCGCCCACCCGGGGTTCCACCAGATCAGCTGCCAGTCGGCGGCGAACACGGCGACGCCGACGTCCCCGAGCCGGTTCAGCACCCGGTGCACCCCCGACGGCAGGTGATCGGGAATCGGCTCGTCGTTCGGCGGGACCAGCCCGGCCATGCGGTAGAGGTGCTCCCGTTCCACGGCGGTCAGTTGGAGGGCCCGCGCGAGCGCGGCGACGACCTGGGACGAAGGCGCCGTGGACCGCCCCTGTTCCAGTCGCACCACGTAGTCCACCGACACCCCGGCGCGCTCGGCGAGTTCCTCGCGGCGCAGCCCGGTCGCCCGCCGGGCCCGACCGGACGGCAGCCCCACGGCCGACGGGGACAACCGCTCCCGCCAGGCACGGATCGTCGCACCCAGCCCCAGCCCGACTCCCATTCCTGATGCCAGTTCCAGCCCCTCGTTCGTCGCCATGTCCTCCATCTTCCACCAACTCCCGATCCTGGTAATGCCGTTCCTACGGTCGAAGCGTCCCTGGCAGCGCGCCCGGACGCTGGGCACGATCGACGCATGACCACCACGTTCATCACCGGAGCCAACAAGGGCCTCGGCCACGAGACCGCCCGCCGCCTCCTCGCCCTCGGCCACACCGTGATCGTCGGAGCCCGCGACGAGGAACGGGGTACGGAGGCCGCCGCCGCACTCGGTGCGCGGTTCGTCCGTATCGACGTCACCGACGACGCCTCCGTCACCGCCGCGGCGGCCGACATCGCCGCACACGAAGGCGTCCTCGACGTCCTGATCAACAACGCCGGTGTGCACGGCCCGCACGGCGATCCCGCCGACCTGACCGGCGCGGACGCGCTCGGCGTCTTCGACGTCAACGTCTTCGGTGCGGTCCGGACGATCACCGCGTTCCTCCCCTTGCTGCGCCGCTCACCCGACCCGGTGATCATCAACGTCAGCAGCGGCACGGGGTCGCTCGCCATCACCCACGACCCCTCGCGGATCGAGTCCTCCGTCGTCGCGCCGCTCTACACCGCCTCCAAGGCGGCACTCACCATGCTGACCACCCAATACGCCAAGGCGCTCAAGGACGTTCGCGTCAACGCCGCCGATCCCGGCTACACGGCGACCGACCTCAACGGCCACAGCGGCCCCCAGACCGTCACCGAGGGAACCGACGCGATCGTGCGCCTCGCGACCGAGAAACCCGGCGCGGGCTCGGGCCGCCTCATCGACCGCGACGGCCCGCTCGCCCTGTCCTGAACCCCGGTCACCACGTTCTGGACCCTGCTCACCCGCTCCTGATCCCCACTCGCGCAACACAGCCGACACGGCTTGGTTTCCGTAGGTGCTACCGGCGGTAACAACTGTGGTGTCGCGGCACGTTCCACGTGTCGGACACATCTCCCGCACCTCCCGTACCTGACCCGGAAGGCACCCCATGGAGAACTCGGCCCCCACAACGATCAGCAGACGAAGAGCCCTGACGGTGGCCGGCGGTGTCGCCGCCGGCGCCGCCCTCGCGGCACACGCGGTACCGGCGTTCGCGGCCGACACCTCGTCCGCGGACGCCATCGTCGTCGGCCACGGCCTCGCCGGTCTCGTCGCCACCGCCGAACTGGTCGCCGCAGGAAAGAAAGTGCTGCTCCTGGACCAGGAACCCGAGTCCAACCTCGGCGGCCAGGCCTTCTGGTCCTTCGGCGGACTGTTCCTGATCGACTCCGACGAGCAGCGGCTCATGGGCATCAAGGACTCCCAAGAGCTGGCGTGGCAGGACTGGTTGGGCACGGCCGGCTTCGACCGCGGCGTCGACGACCCGGCCGGCCAGGACTACTGGGCCCACAAGTGGGCCGAGGCGTATGTGGACTTCGCGGCCAACGAGAAGCGGTCCTGGCTCTACGGCCTCGGCATCCGCTGGTTCCCGATCGTCGGCTGGGCCGAGCGCGGCGGCGGCCTCGCCGACGGACACGGCAACTCGGTGCCCCGCTTCCACGTCACCTGGGGCACAGGACCGGCCGTGGTCGAGCCGTTCGAGAAGCAGGTGCGGGCCGGGGTCGCCAGCGGCAAGGTCACCTTCAAGTTCCGGCACCGCGTCGACGAGATCGTCCGCACCAACGGTGCCGTGACCGGCGTGCGCGGCGCGATCCTCGAACCCAGCACCGCCCAGCGCGGCAAAGCCACCTCCCGCACCGTGGTGGGTGCCTTCGAACTCAACGCCCCCGTGGTGATCGTGACTTCGGGCGGCATAGGCGCCAATCACGATCTCGTACGCCAGAACTGGCCCGCCCGGCTGGGCAACCCGCCGAAGACCATGATCACCGGTGTGCCCGCGTACGTGGACGGCCGGATGCTCGGCATCACCGCGTCGGCGGGCGGCCGTATCGTCAACCCCGACCGGATGTGGCACTACACCGAGGGCCTCAGGAACTACGACCCGATCTGGCCCAACCACGGCATCCGCATCCTCCCGGGACCGTCGTCGATGTGGTTCGACGCCACCGGCAAGCGGTTCTCCGCACCCGACATGCCGGGCTACGACACCCTCCACACGCTGGGTTCGATCACCGCCAGCGGTTACGACTACTCGTGGTTCGTCACCACGAGCAAGATCATCGCGAAGGAGTTCGCGCTCTCCGGTTCCGAGCAGAACCCGGATCTCACCAACAAGGACATCCTGATGCTTCTCTCGCGCATCTGGCAGACGCCGGAGCCGATCGAGAAGTTCAGGAAGAACGGCGTCGACTTCATCACCGCCACCACCCTCTCCGAACTCGTCCTCGGCATGAACAAGCTCACCGGCGACGGCCTGATCAAACTCGCCGACCTCCAGCGGCAGATCGAGGCCCGGGACCGGGAGATCGACAACCCGTACTCGAAGGACGCCCAGGTGATGGGCATCCGCAACGCCCTTTCCTACACCGGGGATTCACTCAGCCGCACGGCCGCGATCCACAAGATCCTCGACCCGAGCGCCGGACCCCTGATCGCCGTCCGCCTCAACATCCTCACCCGCAAGACCCTCGGCGGCCTGCAGACCGACCTCTCGGGCCGCGTCCTGGATGCCACCGGAACGCCAATTCCCGGTCTGTACGCGGCCGGTGAGGTCTCCGGCTTCGGCGGCGGGGGAGTCCACGGCTACCGCTCGATGGAGGGCACCTTCCTCGGCGGCTGCCTGTTCTCCGGCCGCCAGGCGGGACGCGCCGCAGCCGCCGCGATCTGAGTGTTACGGCCGCTCGCCACACCTCGGCAACTCGGGTGACCCCAGCCCGAGTTGCCGAGGCGCAGTACCGCGAGGAGGGTCGGTCGAACCAGAGGGTTGTGCGAGAACGAGCGGCAAGCGTGCTCACCCACAGGCCGGGATCGGCCGGCTGGACGATCGGTTTCCCCGGCGGCGAACCTAGGACGAGGGCGGGCTCACGCGCTCGGGGATCCTGCGGTGGATGTCCGCCAGCAGGTTCCGCATGGCCATGCGGAAGAGCTCGGCCTGGTGGTCGCCGAGGAAGGACGTGTGGCCGAACACCTCCAGGGCGACGAGGCCGTGCAGATGTCCCCACGCGCTCATGAGCAGAGCGGTCGCGGGGGAGGGCAGGTATCCGTGGCCGTAGTGCGGCAGCTGCTCCAAGTAGGCCCGGAGCGCGGGTGAGAGTACGGGGACGTCGGCCGCGGCGAGTTGCTCCGTGCTGAACCCCTCGAAGATCTCGCGCTCGAAGATCTCGCTCATCCGGCGCGAAGCCTGCGTGGTCGGGCCGTCGGTGGGGGCCGCGTAGTCCCGCAGCGGTGTGCCGTAGAGGAGTTGGAAGCGCTCGGGATGGGCGATGGCCCAGCGGCGGTAGCCCTCGGTCGCGATCACCAGGCGGGGCAGGTCCGGGTCGTCCGACGGGGTGTCGACGGCGCCCTGCACGGCGTCGGCCAGGTCGTCGTACGCCTTGGTGACGAGCGTGGTGACGAGAGCGTCCCGGCTCGGGAAGTAGTGGTAGAGCGCCTGCACGGTCATGCCGAGGCTGCGGGCGACCGCCCTCAACGACAGGGCGGCGGGCCCGTGTTCGGTGAGGTGGCGCTCGGCCGCGTCCACGATCTCCTGGGTGGCGGCGGCCCGCCGCCTTTCGCGCAGCGAGGGCGGGGCAGTGGTGCGTTCGTCGACGGCCATGCGGCGACCGTACGACGCCAACTCCTCTCACGCGCCCCGGCGTTGCGAAGTGTGAGGAAAATCTAACACTGCCAAATCTTCTTGCTCCTCGCTAACGTCGTGCTCGGCGACGAAGAGTGCCCCCATTGATCAACTCCGGCTGTTTCGCGCCCCTTTCACCGTATGGACATCAAACGTATGGATATCTAAGGAGAACAGGCGTGTTTGAACGCATAGCCGAACTGGCCATCCGCCGCTCCCGGCTGGTCCTTGTCGTCGCCGTCGTGGCCGTGGCCCTCATGGGCGTCCTGGGCGCGGGCGCGTTCGCCAAGCTGCAGGGCGGCGGCTACGACGACCCGGCCTCCCAGTCCTCCAAGGCCGCGAAGGCCATCGACCGGAAGTTCGGCGGGGAGACGAATCTGGTGCTGTTGGTCGGTGCTTCCGAAGGGCGCGTCGACGCCCAGGACGCGCGGCGGAGCGGCCGGGACCTGGTGGCCGAACTCAAGAAGGACCAGCACCTTGAGAACGTCATCTCGTACTGGGACACGGGCAGTTCGGACCTCCGCTCCAAGGACGGTCGCGACGCCATGGTCCTCGCCCATGTGAAGGGCGACGACACCGAGCGGGACGAGAACGCGAAGAGCGTCATCGACGCCTACACCGGGACGTACGAGAAGACACTCACCGTCCGGGCGGGCGGTGGCGCCGCCGTGACCAGCGGGATGGGCACCCAGTCGGGCGAGGATCTCGTCCTCGCCGAGTCCATCGCCGTGCCGCTCACCCTCGTACTGCTCCTGCTCGTCTTCGGCAGCATGATCGCGGCCCTGCTGCCGCTGGCGATCGGGACCATCGCCATCGCGGGGACGTTCGCGGAGCTGTACGTCCTCGGCAGCGTCACCGACGTCTCCGTCTTCGCGATCAACCTGACCACCGCGCTGGGCCTAGGCCTCGGCATCGACTACGCCCTGCTGATGGTCAGCCGGTTCCGCGAGCAGCTCGCGTCAGGGGCGAGCGTGGACGACGCCGTCCGGCGCACGGTGAGCACGGCGGGCCGCACGGTCGCGTTCTCCGCCGCGACCGTCGCAGCAGCGCTCGCCGCACTCCTGGTGTTCCCGCAGTACTTCCTGCGCTCGTTCGGCTACGCCGGTGTCGGCGTCGTCGTCATCGCGGCCGTCAGCACCCTGTTCGTCATGCCGGCCCTGTTCGTCGTCCTGGGCCACCGGGTCAGCGGCGGGCGGCTGCCCTGGGCGAACCGCACGCGTCCCGCCACCCGCGCACCCCTGTGGGGACGGCTCGCCGCCACCGTCATGAAGCGGCCCGCGCTCACCGCACTGCCCGTCCTCGCGGTCCTGCTGGTCGCGGCGAGCCCGCTCCTCGGCATCACCTTCGGCACCCCGGACGAACGCGTCCTGCCCGAGAACGCCACGAGCCGCCAGGTCTCCTCCGTGCTGCGCGAGAAGTTCAACGGCAACGACGACTCCGCCCTCCACATCGTCATCGACAAGCCCCTGAGCAAGGCTCCGCTGGAGTCGTACGCGACCGAACTGTCCGGGCTCAAGGGCGTCGTCCGTGTCGAGACCAGCACGGGAACCTACGCCGACGGACAGTCCGCGGCGACCGCCCCCGGCAACACCGCCCTGGCCCGCCCCGACGCGCAGCAGCTCAACGTCGTGAGCACCCTGACACCGAAGTCCGACGCGGCCCAGAGCCTGGTCAAGGACGTGCGGGCGGTCGCCGCACCCGCCGGAACACACCCTCTGGTAGGCGGAGTTGACGCCGTACTGGTCGACGCCAAGCACTCCGTCGGCAGCCGGCTCCCGCTCGCCGTGGCCCTGGTCGCCCTCACCACCTTCCTCCTGCTCTTCCTCTTCACCGGCAGCGTCGTCCAGCCGCTGCGCGCGCTGCTCCTCAACATGGTCAGCCTGGGCGCGACCCTCGGCGTCATGACCTGGATCTTCCAGGACGGCCACCTCTCCTCCGTGCTCGGCTTCACGCCACAGCCCATGGACGTCTCCATGACCGTGCTGATGTTCTGCATCGCCTTCGGCCTCTCGATGGACTACGAGGTCTTCGTCACCAGCCGGATCAAGGAACTCCACGACCTCGGTGCGGACAACAAGTCCGCCGTGACCAACGGCCTCGGCCACACGGGACGCATCGTCACCGCGGCCGCCTGCCTGCTCGCGGTGAGCTTCTTCGCCTTCGGGACGGCGAAGCTCAGCTTCATGCAACTCTTCGGCCTGGGCAGCGGGTTGGCCATCCTCATCGACGCCGTCGCCGTACGCGGCATCCTCGTCCCCGCCGCGATGCGCGTGCTCGGCCGCGCGGCCTGGTACGCGCCCGGTTTCCTGCGCAGGTTCCACGCGCGGTTCGGTCTGAGCGAGGGCGGTCCCGCGCACGCCGTCGCTCCGGAGCTCGTCACCGAGCCGTCGTACGGGAAGGACTCGACGCAGGTCTGATCACGCGGGACCACAGGTAGCCAGCGAGATGCATTAGCTCTAATATGATTAGAGCTAATGCATCTCGCTGGAAGGACCCCGTCCGTGGACCTGCGGCAAGTCTTCGACGATCTCGTGCGCTTCGAGACCGACCTGTGGAACGGGATCGACGCCCGGCTCCGACAGGAGTGCGACGTGACCCTGGGCGGCCTGAACGTGATGCTCGTCGTCGAGCGCGAGGGCTCCTGCCGGGTGAACGACATAGCCACCGCCCTCTCCATCACGGTCGGCGGCGCGAGTCAGGCCGTCGACCGGCTGGAGAAACTCGGCCAGTGCACCCGGCGCCCCCACCCCGCCGACCGCCGCTCCTCGATCGTCGAACTGACGGCGGGCGGGCGGGAGTTGGTGGCGGAGGCGGGTCCAGTGTTCGACCGCGAACTCGTGACACGGCTGTCCGCCCCACTCCCGGACACCGCACTCGGCCACCTGGCCAATGCGCTCGCCGTGCTGCGCGCCACCACCCCACCCAGCTCAACACCCCTGACGAAGGAGACCTGATGAGCACCACCCAAGCGCGAGCAGTGCGCTTCGACGAGTACGGCGACCGTGACGTCCTCCGCGTCACCGAGGTGCCGATGCCCCAACCCGCCGCGGGAGAAGTCCTCGTGGAGGTACGGGCGGCCGGCATCAACCCCGGTGAGGCGGCCATCCGTTCGGGCGCGATGCACGAGCGGTTCCCCGCGACCTTCCCGTCCGGCCAGGGCAGCGACCTCGCCGGTGTCGTCACCGAACTCGGCCCGGGCGTCACCGACTTCGGCCTCGGCGACGAGGTTCTCGGCTTCTCCTGGCAGCGCTCCAGCCAGGCCACCCACGTCGTCGTACCCGTGTCGCAGCTCATCCTCAAGCCGGACGCCCTGAGTTGGGAGGTGGCCGGCGCCCTCTACGTCGTCGGCTGCACCGCGTGGGCCGCCGTCGAAGCGGTGGCCCCCAAGCCCGGCGAGACCGTCGCCGTCTCGGCCGCCGCCGGCGGTGTGGGTACCGTCGTCGTCCAACTCCTCGCCGTACGCGGCGCGCACGTCCTCGGCATCGCCTCGCCCGCCAACGCCGACTGGCTCACCGCCCACGGCGCGACCCCGGTGCCCTACGGCGACCACCTCGCCGGTGCGCTCACCGCGGCGGCGCCCGACGGGATCGACGCGTTCATCGACCTCTTCGGTCCCGATTACGTCCAACTCGCCGTAGAACTAGGTATTTCCAGGGATCGGATCGAGACGATCATCTCGTTCCAGAAGGCACAGGAACTCGGCACCAAGAGCGCGGGCAGCGCCGACGCCTCCACCCGCGAGGTCCTCACCGAGATGGCCGACCTCGTCGCCTCCGGCCGTATCGAGATCCCCATCGCCGCGACCTACCCGCTCGACGACGTCCGCGACGCGTTCGCCGAACTGGAGAAGCGTCACACGCGCGGAAAGATCGTGCTCATCCCCTGAGGCGACCTGACGTCACTTACTGCCACGCAGCGCCGACGTCGTCTTCCCGGTGCGTTCGCGGAGGAGCACCCGCAGCGTGTTGGGGTGCTCGTAGCCGACCTTCCTGGAGATGGTCTCCAGGGAGAGGTCGGTGGTGCGCAGCAGGTGTGACGCGCGTTCGATCCGCAGGTCCTGGACGAACCGGATGGGGGACGTCCCGACCGTGCGCCGCACGGCACGCTGCAGGGTCCGTTCGCTGACGCCGATGGCCTGGGCGGCCTCGGGGATGCTGATGGGCTCCGTCAGATGCTCGCGGGTCCAGACCTCGAAGGCCGCGACGGTGGGATCGCTCTGGGCCAGCGCGCTGGGAATCGTGTACGCCGCCTGCGAGGGGCGGTCGTCGACCACGAGATATCGGGCGACCAGGTCGGCGAGCGCGGGGCTGCCCGCCCGGACGATCGCCAGCGCCAGATCGACATGGCCGAAGGCCGCGCCGGCGGTGGTGATGCCCTCGCAGCCGATGACCATCCGGCTGTGATCGAGCTGGACCTTGGGATACCGGTTCCGGAACGCGGGCGACAGCCACCAGGTCGTCGTGGCGCGCAGCCCGTCCAGCACGCCCGCCTCGGCCAGCAGGAAGGTACCCGCGCACGCCGAGGCAATGGGCGTACCACGATGGCGAGTTCGGGCGATCAGCTCGCGGACGGGCAGGGACGCGTCGCCGCCGACATGGTCGAGCAGCGCCGAGGGATCGCTCTCCCCGAGCGCCGGTACGACCAGGAGGTCGGCGGTATCGTCGACATCGAGCGGCTCGGGCGCCACGAGGAGGCCGGCACCGGTCCGCACCTGCGGAGCCGGGCCGACCAGGGTCACGTTCCAGGTGGGCGACGACTCGTGGAGCTGCCCGCCCAGCGCGTTGGCGTTGCTCAGCACATCGAGGATGGCCGAGAGACCCGAGTCGAACACCCCGTCGTAGACGACGACCGCTACCCGCATGGCGGAAACACTATCAAGCGTGTCGTTTCTGCCACTGATGTGATCACCGGGCGCCGCCATACGTTCGTGGTGCGCCGGAAGCCCGGCGGTTCGCACGCGAGGAGTGGTCACAATGAAGGTCGGTCTGTTGGTACGCATCGAGGCCAAGCCGGAGTACGCCGACGAGGTGGAGGCCATGCTGCGCGGCGCCCAGGAGTTGGCCGAGCGGGAAGAGGGCACGGTGACGTGGTTCGCGTTCCGCGAGACCGCCACCACCTTCGGGGTGTTCGACACCTTCGAGGACGAACAGGGCCGCCAGGCCCACCTGGCGGGGCGGATCGCCGCCGCGCTGGGGGAGGCGGCGCAGACGAAGCTCAGCGCGCCGCCGGTGATCGCCCCGGTCGACCTGCTGGGGACCAAGGTCTCCTGACCGGTGCCGGCCCGCGCCGCGATGACGTGACTCCCGCCGGAGTGTTCGCCGTCATCGAGGCGCAGCCCACCACCTGACCTCCGACGTCGACGGTTCAGCGGCGCAGCCCCAGCGCGTCGCGCCCCGCGTACCGTGCCTGGTCGCCCAAGTCCTCCTCGATACGCATGAGTTGGTTGTACTTGGCGGTGCGGTCGGCGCGGGACAGCGAACCGGTCTTGATCTGACCGCAGCCGGTGGCGACGGCGAGATCGGCGATGGTGGTGTCCTCGGTCTCACCGGAGCGGTGGGACATCACGACCGTGTAGCCCGCGCGGTGGGCCGTCGCGACGGTGGCCAGGGTCTCGGTGAGGGTGCCGATCTGATTGACCTTCACCAGGATCGAGTTGGCGATGCCGTCCCGGATCCCGGCGCTCAACAGCGCCTCGTTGGTGCAGAACACGTCGTCGCCGGTCAGCTGGCAGCGCTCGCCGAGCCGGGCGGTGAGCGCCTGCCAGCCGTCGTGGTCGTCCTCGGCCATCGGGTCCTCGATCGACGCGACGGGGTAGCGGTCGACCAACTCCGCCAAGTAGTCGGCGTGTTGGGAGGGCGTACGACGGACGCCCTCGCCCTTGTAGTCGTAGACGCCGTCGTGGAAGAACTCGGACGTGGCCGGGTCCATGACGAGGGTGATGTCGGTGCCGGGCTTGTAACCGGTCTTCTCGATGGCGTGGACGACGAAGTCGAGGGCCTCGTCGGCGGTGCGCAGATCGGGGGCGAAGCCGCCCTCGTCGCCGACGTTCGCGCTGTGACCGGCGGCGATCAGGTCGCGGCGCAGGGTGTGGAAGACCTCGGAGCCCATCCGGACGGCCTCGGCGAAGGTGGCCGCGCCGATGGGCGCGATCATGAACTCCTGGAAGTCCAGCGGATTGTCGGCGTGCGCGCCGCCGTTGACGATGTTCATCATCGGCACCGGCAGCAGGCGGGCGTCGACACCGCCGATGTAGCGGTACAGGGGGAGCCGGTGGGCGGCCGCGGCCGCTTTGGCGGTGGCCAGGGAGACGCCGAGCAGGGCGTTGGCGCCGAGTCGCGACTTGCTGTCCGTGCCGTCCAGTTCGATCATGGTCCGGTCCACGGCGGCCTGGTTCTCGGCGTCGAGTCCGATCACGGCGTCCGCGATGCTCTCGTTGACGGCGTCGACGGCGCGCCGAACTCCCTTGCCGTGGAAGCGGGTTGGGTCGCCGTCCCGGAGTTCGACGGCCTCCCGGGCACCCGTGGAGGCGCCCGAGGGTACGGCGGCCCGGCCGAGCGAGCCGTCCTTGAGCTCCACGTCCACCTCGACGGTGGGATTGCCCCGGCTGTCGATGATCTCCCGTGCGACGACCCGGCTGATGGCGGTCACGGTGCAACTCCTCACGCAGGGCCCGCGTCTCGGACATCGGCGGGCGGTAAGTTCCGACTGGAAACAAAGTGAGTCCTGAAAAGGAACTTACTATGGGTGCATGAGGAAGCACAACGCCGACGAGACCTGCGGCATCGCCCAGGCCGCCGTGGTCCTGGGGGACTGGTGGAACGTTCTGATCCTGCGGGAGATCGCCCGCGGCCACGTCCGCTTCGACGCGCTGGCCGCCGAGATCGGCCTGTCCCGCAACGTCCTCACCGAGCGCCTGGGCCGGCTCGTCGCGAACGGGGTGCTGCACCGCAGCCTCTATCAGCGCCGTCCGGTGCGCTACGAGTACGTGCTCACCGATGCCGGGGTCGCGCTGCTGCCCTTGCTCGTCGCCATGCAGGACTGGGGGGACCGATGGGTGCTGGGCGACGGAAGCCTGACCGCCACGGCTCAGGCGGATGGTGCTGAGCACGCTCGCGTGCACGCGTTGGCCGGCACGCGCGTGCCCGAAGACCTCCAACTCCCGGGTACGCAAGGCGCAGACCTGCCCGTGATCTCGCCGGACGCCGCCGCGACCGTGCTGTTCACCTACCCCGGCACGGGAGTCGACTGGGACGAGCAGATCCCCGGAGCGGCCGGCTGCACCCTGGAGAACCGCCTCTTCCGAGACGCCTGGCCCGACTTCCGCCGGGCGGGCGTGGACATACGCGGCATCAGCACCCAACTCCCTTATGAACAAGCGGAGTTCGCCCGCGTCGAGGAGATCCCGTACCCGCTCCTCTCCGACGCCCACCACCAACTGGGCGCGGCCCTGCGGCTACCGACCTTCCGAGGCGCCGGCCGCCTCCGCCACAAACGCCTGATCCTGATCGTCGACGCCGAACGGACCGTACGACACGCGCTGTTCCCGGTCGACGACATCCCGCACGCCGTCACGCGGAGCCTGCGGCTGGCTGGGGATTGCGCACGTGCGGCGTGAGGCGGGTGTGTGCAGGGGGTGTCTGTCCGGGCCCGTCGCGGGGTTCGGTCACCCGGGTGCTATGCGAACCCGCCGTTGCTCATGAGGAGTTGGCCGTTGATCCACTGGCCTTCCGGTGAGCAGAGGAAGTCGACGAGGTGGGCGGTGTCCTGCGGGGTGCCGAGACGGTTGAGCGGTGTCTGCCGGAGCACGTGCGCGCGGCCCTCGTCGGTCATCCAACCGGTGTCCACCGGCCCCGGGTTGATGACGTTGGCGGTGATGCCGAGGTGGGCGAGTTCGTGCGCTGCGGCCAGGGTGATGCGGTCCAGGGCGCCTTTGCTGGCGCCGTACGGGAGGTTGTTCACGGTGTGATCACTGGTGAGGGCGATGATCCGACCGCTCCCCGGCGCGGCGGTGAACCGTCGGCCGTACTCGCGGATCAGCAGCCAGGTGGCGCGGGCGTTGACCGCGAAGTGCCGGTCGAAGCTCTCGACGGTGGTGTCGAGCAGGCCGGAGTCGACGGACTCGCAGTGGCACATCACCAGGGCCGTGACACCGCCCAGTTCGCGCTCGACCTCGTCGAAGACACGGGCCGGGGCGTCCGGGTCGGCGAGGTCCGCCTCGACTGCCGTGGTGGCGGCGCCGTGTTGAGTGAGGGTGTCGGTGATGGTCGAGGTCGCGTCGGCCTCGGGGCCCCAGGGCATGCGTTCGTCGTAGGGAGTCCAGTAGGTGAAGGCGATGTCCCAACCGGAGGCCGCGAGTTGACGTGCGATACCCGCGCCGATGCCGACGGTTCGCCCCACTCCGGTGACCAGGGCGAGCGGGCGGAGAGGTGGATGGGCGGGGTTCGTCGTCATGGTCGGAGATCGTTCACGACCGGGATTGGATCGGCAACTGCCTTTTGTGCAGGGCTGTTTCGGTGCGGAGGCGGCTGTCGACTGCCTCCGCCGAGCAGCTCTCGACCCTCGCGGCGTTCCGTTCGGCGCGGTGGTTCAGGCCTCGATGCGAAGCCAGATGTCGCCGGCGCGAAGCCACAGGGATCCGTCGCGCCCTTGACCGCAGCGCAGGACAACCCGCCCTGGCACTTGGGTCTTGTGCCGCTCGGTCACGCTCCAGGTGTCGCCGAGCAGCTCGGCCCGGACGACTTCGGTCGTCGGCTCGTCGTGATCGCGTTTGGTCAGGACCGCCCGATCGCCGCGTACGGCGAATCCGTCCGGTTGGGGCACAGGACTGGGCCAGCTGGTCACCTCGCCCGTGGACGGGGTGATCCGGGTGAGGAACGTGCGGCCGCGACGGGTCCCGGAGTACCAGATCAGCCACACCCGGTCGCCCTCGGTGGCGGCGGTGCAACCCCCCAGAGGCACGTCGGGAAGCCGGCCTTCAGGGGTCCAGATCGATTCCCCCGCGCCACTCCACCCGGCGAGCCCGGCCCCCGACTCCGGATGCCCTCCGTAGATGCCTTCGTCACCGTGGGCCGTCCAGATCGATCCGTTGTGGTCGGTCACCAACGCCGGGATGTCGTCGCCGATGCAGAAGAAGTCCTGCTGTTCGCCGCTCGTCAGGGAGAACACGGCGGCGTTCGGCTTCCACGAACCCGTGTCCTCCTTGCGCGTACGACCGCCCGCGACGAGGAGCCGGGAGTCCGGGAGAAGGGCGATGTGACTGGGCCAGACCCGCACATCCCTGATCGGCCGGCGTTGAACTGATCCGTCGGCCTGCCGAATCACCAACACCCCGTCGAACGGCAGCTTCGGGCCCCATCCCACCCAGCCCTTGATGTAGTGGATCCGGTGCAGGTACTTCCGATGAACGAGCAGAACGGCGAGTTCCCCTGCCGGGCCGACGGTCCACCACAGGGGGCGTCGCCCTGCCCAGAGATCGATGACCGATGGTGCCCACACCCTCTCGATCTCGACGACCGCCGACATCGCGTCCCCCCTTTTTTCGACCGCAGCACGGTAACAGGCCGTCCACGTAAGCTACTTGGTCGACAATCCGCCTTCGCCGCCGCGCCAGAAGACCGGCACGCGAGGAGATCCACATGTCCGCCGACCCCCGCCCGTACGTCGACGAAGGGGATGTGGAGACCGATGAACAGGGCCGGATGATCCTGACCTACCTCCTGCCTACCTACCTACCTTGCGGGCGACGTCGGCAACTACCCCCTGCCCGACGCCATCCGCAGCAGCCAGGGACTCACCACCTCGGCACACCTCCTGCGCCGCCACCACGACGCCACCACCGACCTCGCCCAACACCCCGGCGGTGACTGGCAGTTCGACGCGCTCGTGCCGGTCGAGGTGATCTGTCACGGCGACTTCGCCCCGTACAACTGCGTCTTCACCGGCGAAGGGGCCGTAGGACTCATCGACTTCGACGCTGCCCGTCCCGGCCCCCGCGCCTGGGACCTCGCCCTGCACGTAGGGGACATCGACTCCATCCGCGACCGCGCCGAGTTCTGGTCACGGCTTGTCGTCAAACCGTAGGGCGGCGGTGTCACGCATCGAGGGGACCAGGCCCGCTCCACGGTGCGTACGGCAGGACAGACCTCGGTGTCGGACAGGTACTGGGGCGTGTTGTGAGAGTGGATCTGGTTTTTCGATGATCATGTGCTGTGGGGCGTGGTGATCTGACGAATGGCCAGTGGGCCAGGCTTGAGCCGTTGCTGCCGCAGGGCGTCAAGTCGGGGCGTCCGTCGGTGTGGTCGCGAGGGCGGCTGATCGATGGCATACGGTGGCGGACCCGGACGGGTGCCCCGTGGCGTGATGTCCCGGAACGGTGTGGTCCGTGCGACCGGGTTTACGACCTCTTCCGGCGGTGGCGGCGGGGCGGGACCTGGGCCCGGATCCTTACCCGGCTCCAGGCCGACGCGGACGCGAAGGGCCTGATCACCTGGGACGTGAACGTCGACTCGACGGTGTGCCGAGTCCATCAGCACGCCGCCGGGGCGGCGAAAAGGGGGACCTTCAGAAGGAACCGCCCGGTGGCGTCTTCGGCGAGCCGACCGACCACGGACTCGGCCGGTCCCGAGGCGGGCTGACCACCAGGATTCACCTTGCCATCGAGCAGGGCCAGAAGCCGCTGTCCGTCGTGATCACGGCCGGGTAGCGGGGCGATTCCCCACGGTTCGAGCCGTTCCTGGAAGCGATCCGGGTCCCTCGACTCGGACGCGGTCGGCCGCGCAGACGTCCCGACCGGGTTCGTGCGGGCAAGGCATACGATTCCCAAAAGAATCGTGCTTACCTGCGCAGACGTGGAATCAAGGCCACGATCCCGGTCCCGGCGGCCCGGGTCCGCAACCGCCGGAGACTCGGCTCCAAGGGTGGCCGGCCACCGAAGTTCGACAAGACCGACTACAAAGAGCGCCACGCGGTCGAATGCGGCATCAACCGACTCAAACGTCACCGGGCTATCGCCGCGAGATACGACAAACTCTCCGCGCGCTACGAAGCAACCGTGCTGGTCGCGGCCATCAACGAGTGGCTGTGACCAACACTGCCGCAACGCTCCCTAGACCAACTGCACCCTGCGGTCCAGAACGGCCGAGTGAATACCCACGGACGTCTCCCGCATGTACGCCGTCCGTAGTTCGTGCGCCTTCCGGTATGCCTCCGTGGCGAGGGCCTCGCGCATCTCCTTCTCCGACTCGAAGCCGATCCGCACGATCGCGTCGATCGGCTCCTCCTCCCCGTCCGTCGCAAGGTCCGTCAGGTAGTACTGCACGTACTCCTTGACCTGGGGAAGCGCTACATAGGTCGGTCCATACTCCAGTTCCATGAACCGGCGGAAGTCCTCCGTGGAAACCTCCGGGCGCTTCCTGATCACCGTCATCAGCCTGAGCATGCCGCCACCACCCTCCTGAACACCTGTTCATTGCAAGCTATCATGAACAGGTGTTCAATGAATCGGTGACCAAGGCAGACAACCGCGACCTCCGCTCCCGGCTCGTGGCCACCGCGATCGGCATGCTGGCGGAGCCCCAAGCGGTGGCGGTTCCGTCACTGCGCTCGATCGCCCGGAGCTGCGGGGTGGCCCCCTCGGCCGTGTACTGGCACTTCCCCTCCGAGGCGGACCTGCGCTCGGCAGTACTCGACGCCGAATACACCTCGCTGGTCGAAGCGATCGAGTCGGCCCTCGACGCCACGGACGAACTCGGCAATCAACTGGTCGCCGCCGGCGACGCCTACATCGCCTGGGGCGCCGCCCACCCGGGCGCATACCAACTCCTGTTCGAGAGCAATGACGCACTGCCGGAGACCAGAGCCGTACACGGCCCCCGACTCCAGGCACGCGTCGTCGAACTCGCGCGGCTCGTCGACCCGGACGCACCCTTTGCCTCCGCACTCCTGCTGTGGTCGGCATGGCACGGTGTCGTTTCCCTTCGGCTCCACAAAACCGAGTGGGACTGGGGAATGACCGCACAAGATGCGAATCGCCGATTGGTCCAAGCGTTGGCGACGAAGGGTGCCAGGACCTCCGATCCGGACAGGCCCACCGCTCTCTAGGAAGCAGCTTTACTGGTCGTAGCTGTCAACAAGTGGCCGTGACTGGCACTCTCGCAACACGCCCTAGTGGTGGTGGTCATGGTGCTCGTGCGCATGTTCCTGCTCGCCCTGGTCCGGTGAGCCGCCCATCATCCGCAGCATGGCCGGGCCGCCGCTGCGCAGGAACCGTACGACCAGACTCGCGGCCAGCAGCAGGAAGACGATGTTGAGCCAGGTCGTGTAGTTCCAGGTGATCCCGTCGTCGGGGATCTTGGCGTCGGCCTGGTCCGGGATGAGCCCCAGGCCGCCGAAGGCGAACTCGACGATGTACCCGGCGACGGCCATCGCCGTGAAGAAGGTGACCAGCAGGAAGCCGGCCATCCGGGCGCCGTAGTACTTCCGGTAGATGTTGAGGATCGGCAGGATCAGCAGGTCGGCGTAGATGAAGGCGATGACCCCGCCGAAGCTGATGCCGCCCTTCCACAGCACCACCGCGAGGGGCACGTTGCCGATCGAGCAGACGAAGGTCGCGATGGCCACCAACGGGCCGACGAGCGGTCCGACCAGCTTCGAGGCGAGGGGGTGGTCCGCGAGGAAGAACGTGTGCCAGAAGCTGTCCGGCACCCAGGCGGCGATCGCGCCCGCGATCAGCAGTCCGGCCACCAGGTCGCGCAGGATCGCGGCCCACTCCATGACGAAGATGTGCGCGACGGACGTGAACCCGTTCCGCGAGAACAGCCGACGGACGAAGCTCCCCTCGCCCCCGATCGACATGTCCATCGCCGCGTGCCCCTCCATGGAACCGGCCAGCCCGCGCTCCGCCTGCTCCTGCGCCCGGTCCAGCAGGCGCTGCCGCAGGAAGAGCCGGAACAGCACCGCGAGGACGACGATCATGATCGGCCCGCCGACGAACTCCGCCGCGGTGAACTGCCAGCCCATCAACAGGGCCAGGATCACGCCGAGTTCGACGACGAGATTGGTGGAGGCGATCTCGAAGGCCATGGCCGCGGTGAAGTTCGCGCCCTTGCGGAACAGCGAACGGGCGAGCGCGACGGCCGCGTACGAACAGGACGACGAGGCCGCGCCGAGCCCGGCGGACAGGGCCAGCGTGCGCGGCCGGTCGTCACCGAGCAGTCGTACGACCGTCGACCGACGCACCACCGCCTGCACGACGGCGGAGAGCGTGAAGCCGAGGATCAGAGCCCAGGTGACCTCCCAGGTCATCGAACCGGCAATGGACAACGCGTGCCCGATCGCTCCCATGAACCCGCCCCTCTCCGGTCTCCGGTGTGCGTTCGGCAGGACTATACCCCTAGGGGGTATCAAATGCGTGTGGCGGGTCCTGTCCGGTGGGTGTCGGTCGGGTACTGGTGCGATCTGGCGATCTATCCGATACGGCTTCTGTGGCGCCGTAGGGCGAGACCGCCCACGAGAGCCGCCTTCACCGCGACGACCGTCACCAGAAACCCGACGACCCAGCCGGTCCACGGGGTGTGGGCCAGGACGGTTCCGCCGAGGGCCAGGTGTAGGGCTACGGCGACGACCGCCACGCCGATGACGATGAACCGGGTCCGGCTGCCGGTCTGTTGATGCGGCGGAACCGCTGCCTCGCCGGACGGCGCGTCGACGTCCGCCCCGGGTGACCGCCACTCCACCCGCAACGGATCGCGCCTGCTGAACCTGTCGATGTGCGTGCTGACGAGATCCTGAAGCCGCTCCAGGTTCTCCTGGTCGTCGGCCTCGACGTGCACTCGCAGCGTGCCGGGGAGCGCCTGCAGGATGCACTGCCCCCACGGCAGGCGGAGCGTCCCGTCGCTGTCCGTCCACTCGACCTGGATCTGGTCGGGCCGAAGCTCCGGGAGTGTGTGGGTGCGTGGGCGATGGGTCAGGTGGCGGCCCTTGTTGTCGAAGTGCTTGCAGAGTTGTACGAGGTAGCGGCCGGGGCGGTCGGTGGGGATGCGTGCTTCGGCGGTGAGCATGGGGCCTCGGTTCAATCGGGTGTTGGGGGACTCGTGCGTATCGACCCCCGTCAGCTTTATCGAGACACTGTGTCGCTGTCAATGCATGGTGTCTCGAAGGTGGCGAGACGTATGCTGAGGCCGTGCCGAAGCTCTGGAACGAGACCATCGAGGAACACCGTCGCGCCGTACGCGACACGGTGTTGGAGACCACCGCGGTGCTGGTCACCGAGCGTGGGCTGCGCTCGGTGACGATGTCGAAGATCGCCGAGGAGAGCGGTATCGGCCGGGCCACGCTGTACAAGTACTTCCCGGACGTCGAGTCGATCATGACGGCGTGGCACGAGCAGCAGATCGCCGGGCACCTCAAGGAACTCGCCGAACTCCGGGACGGCCCCGGCGGCGCGGGTGAGCGACTGATCGCGGTACTGGAGGCGTACGCCTTCATCCAGCTGCGCCGCCACGGCCACGGCCCCGAACTCGGCGCCCTGCTGCACCAGGGCGACCACGTCGTCGGCGCCGAGCAGCACCTCCACCGCTTCCTCCGCGAACTCCTGGCCGAGGGCGCCCAGGCCGGCGACATCCGCGCCGACGTCTCGCCGGACGAACTCGCCACCTACTGCCTCCACGCCCTCGCCGCGGCCGGCGTCCTGCCGTCCAAAGCAGCGGTACGACGACTCGTCATGGTCACCGTCACGGGGCTGCGCCCGACGCCGGAATGACGGAAATCCCGGGTTTCGACGTGCTGTTGGCGCGGTTGGCGAGACACCGGCACCTGGACCTCGCTGACCTGTCGACGTCGGCGGGTGTCCCGGAACCCGAACTCCGGGCGGTGTTCGACGGCGCGGTGCCGAGCCCACCGCTGCTCCAGAGACTCGCGCCCGCGTTGCACCTGCATGCCGCAGACTTGTGCGTGATCGCCGGGGTGGCGGTACCGGACGAGCTGGCTCCCCTGGACCCGAGGGCGAGTGTCATGCTTCCTGGCCTAGTGCGGGACGCCATGGGTCTGCCACTGGAGCGCAGGCGCCGGTTGCGCCAACTCGTCCGGTCGCTAGCCCAGGAGGACCGCACGCAGCCGGTACCGGCATCGTGGGTGTACGAACGGTTCGAACGGGGTCCTGGTGGTGTGCTTCTGCGCATGATCGGCAACCGGAACCTGAGCTGGACCGGGACGGCCCGGACGTTCCTGTGTCTGACGGGCCGGTACTGGGCCGCGTCCACCTATGCGGGGGTGGGCAACGGCCGCAAGGAACTCACCCCCGACCTGCTCGTGGACTTCGCGACCGTACTGGATGTCCCCGCCGAAACCTTGTCCGTCGTCACCGGTGTCGGCCTCCCCGACGACGACCCGCCCCGGAACCCGGCGGCGGCCGACGCGGCCGAACTGCTGTGGGACGTCCGCCGTCTGACGGACGATCAGGTACGACAGGTCGGCGACGCGGCGCGGGCCGTGCCGCGCGACTGAACGAAGGGGATCGGCACCATCCCGTTCAACCGATCGGTTGAACCCCGCTTCAACCCCGCGCACACCCCTCGCTCCGTACGGACGACGCGAGCGGCCCCCGGGTGGCTGAAGAATCACGAATGACCATGGCGCCGGGCTTCCGCCGGCGCGGCTCATGGCTTCAAGCCCCCCTCAGAGAGGTCCTCAGAGTGTCCAGTTTTCTCAGTAGGCGACGTGTCCTTGCCGGTGGAGCCGGTGCCGCCCTCGGGATGAGTGTGCTCGGTGCCGCGGCCACGCCCGCCGTAGCCGCCTCGGGCGGGCGGTCCTCCCGGAGTGGTTCCGGGGCCGAGGAGACCCGGACGCTCGACGAGCTGTACCGGGCCGCTCTTGCGGACGGTGGGAAGTTGGTGGTCTATGCCGGGGGTGACACGCCGACCCAGCAGGACGCCACCAAGGCGGCCTTCAAGAAGCGTTTCCCCGCCATGGATCTGACGCTGATCGTCGACTACAGCAAGTACCACGACGTGCGCGTGGACAACCAGTTCGCGACCGACACCCTGGTGCCCGATGTCGTACAGCTCCAGACGCTGCAGGACTTCACGCGCTGGAAGGAGCAGGGCCGGCTGCTGCCCTACAGGCCGGCCGGGTTCTCGAAGGTCTACGACAAGTTCAAGGACCCGCAGGGCGCCTGGGTCGCGATCGGCGCGGTCGGTTTCAGCTTCCTGTACGACGTCGCCGCAGTCGGTGCGGATGCCCCCAAGACCCCGCTCGACCTGATCGACCCCAAGTGGAAGGGCAGGATCGCCTCGTCCTACCCGCACGACGACGACGCGTCCCTCTACCTCTACACGCTGTACGCGCAGCGCTACGGCTGGGACTGGGTGGCCGCGCTCGCCGGACAGGACGTGCGGTTCGCCCGGGGCAGCAACTCCCCGGGGGACGCGGTCTACGCGGGCCAGAAGGCGATCGGCGTCTCCACGGCCGGCACGCTGGTCTCCTCGAACCCCGTGAAGTGGGTCGTACCCGACGGCCACCCCTTCATGGCCTGGGGCCAGCGCGCCGCCATCCTGAAGCAGGCCAAGAACACGACGGCCGCCAAGCTCTACCTCAACTGGCAGCTGTCCGACGCCCAGCAGCGGGCGTCCTTCAACGGCTGGTCGGTACGGACCGACACCACGCTCCCGGCGGGACTGAAGCCGATCTGGGAGTACCCGAACGCGAACATCGACGGCTTCCCCCGCTTCATGGCCGACCGGGCGGAGGTCGAGCGCTGGAAGCAGACCTTCGCCCTCTACTTCGGCGAGGTCAAGGGTGATCCCTCGCCGGGCTGGCTGGGGCTGCACCCGGGGGCGTGACGGGTCTCACTGTTCACACCGGTCATACAGGTGGTCGATAGACTCGGGGGCCCTGTTCAGATCATGTGGCCCAAGGGGATCCGCCGTGTCCGCTCGCACTCCGCTGACCGCTCGCGGCAGTCGGCACACCCTGGAGCACGTCTCCCATCTCTCGCTGTTCCTCGTCGTCGGGGCGGGCTTCGTCCGGCTCGCCCTGATCGACGTCCCGTTGTGCTGGTACATCGTGAGCCTCAGCGGAGCGCTGGCCCTGGTCTATGCCGGTGGGCTGACGTGGTGGGACCGGATTGGGGTGCTCGGTAGGCGCGCGTGGATCCCCGTACTGCTCCTGCTGTGGACCGTGCTGACCTTCCTCACCCAGGCGCCGCTCACCACTGCCTACGTGTGGTGCGCCGTTCCGCTCGCCTGCGCCGCCCTCCGCGTGCTCGGCAGGCGGGCCGCCGTCGTGAACGTGGCCGTGATCACCGTCGTGCTCGTCGGGTCGCTCGTCCGGGCCACGGGCCGGTTCGACCCCGAGGTCGCGCTGGTGCCCGTCGCGGCGGTGTGGGCGACCGTCGCCCTCTACCGGACCCAGCAGCGGGATGCGGCCGTCCGCCAGCGGCTCGTGGAGGAACTGCGGGACACCCGGGACACGTTGGCCAAGCAGCAGCGCCAGGCAGGTGTGCTCGCGGAGCGCACCCGTATCGCCCGCGACCTGCACGACACCCTGGCCCAGGAACTCGCCGGCAGCGTGATGATGCTGCAAGTCGCCGAGCGGGACTGGGACGAGCGGCCGGATGTGGCACGCACGCGGGTCCGTGCCGTGGCCGACGGACTCGGCGCGAATCTGACGGAGACCCGGCGGATGATCCGCGATCTCACTCCCGCCGCCGTCGCCGAGGCGGGCCTGGAGGACGCGCTGCGGCTGCTGTGCGCCCGGTCGCGGACGGAAGGCGCCGGGGCCAGGGTCCAGTTCCGCGCGGTGGGCGCGCATCAGCCGGTCCTCGACGAGCACACGGCCACCACCCTCTTCCGTGTCGCCCAGAGCACGCTGGCGAACGTACGCGAACACGCCCGCGCGGCAAGCGTGTTGGTCACCTACCGGCGCCACCGGAACCGGGTGGAACTCGAAGTGAGCGACGACGGGCGGGGTTTCGACCCCGCCGCCGCCTTCGCGGCCGGTGCCCGCGCGGACCGCGGCTTCGGACTCCCCGCGGCCAGGGCGCGACTGCGCGAATGCGGCGGAGACCTCGACGTGAGCAGCGTGCCGGGGCGGGGGACCAGGATCCGCGCCACAGTCTCCGCCCCGCCCCGGATCCAGCCCGCCGCACCTCTCACCGCGGCGACCACCGCATGACCGTCGCACCGCTCCGCCTCCTGATCGCGGACGACCACGCCGTCGTACGGGCCGGACTGCACGCCCTGCTCGACGGCGAACCCGATCTCGACGTGATCGGCGAAGCCGGGAGCGGTGAGGAAGCCGTGCGTCTGGCGGCCCAGTTGACGCCCGATGTCGCGTTGATGGATCTGCGGTTCGCCGGGCCGGGGAGTGGGATCGACGGCGTCGAGGCCGTACGGAGGCTCGCCCAGCGGGCGCCGGGCGTGGCCGTCGTCATGCTGACCAGCTATGCCGGACGGGCCGATGTCGTACGGGCGTTGGAGGCGGGCGCCCGTGGTTATGTGCTCAAGGCGGGGCCGCCGGAGGAATTGTTCCAGGCCGTCCGTACGGCCGCCGGTGGCTCGGTCGGGCTTGCCTCGGAGGTCGTCGGTGCACTCGTCGGCCAAGTGGTCAGCCCCGCGCAGGAGTTGACGCAGCGCGAGGTGGAGGTCATCCGGCTGATGGCCGAGGGCCGCAGCAACCGGGCCATCGCCGAGGCGTTGTTCCTCAGCGAGGCCACGGTCAAGACCCATCTCGTGCGGATCTACCGCAAGTTCAAGGTCGACAACCGGGCGGCGGCCGTGTCGGAGGCCGTCCGCCGCGGGCTGCTCGAACTCACCTGACGGGCTGGCTCACTACGGCGACCTCCCTGGGGGAGAGCACGGGGAAACCGTCCTCGCCCGCGCTGCCGACCAGGAGTTCGCCGGACAGACCGGTCAACGGCACTGTCCCGTCGGTCCGGTTGACCAGGAACAGATAGCGGCTCTCGGCGTTCCGGCGCACGGTCAGCTCGACAAGTCCCCTTGTGGAGTCGGGGAGTTCGCTGCCGACACCGGCGGGCGCGAGCAACTCGGGGAGCAGACCCGTGAGGCCCTCGCGACCCAGTCGCGTCGAGACGTAAGCGGCCGAACCTCCGCCCACCGTACGGCGGGTGACGGCGGGGCGACCGGCGTACGTGCCGCTGCGGTAGTGGGCCAGCACCTCCACCTCGGGGTCGGCCACCGTGATCCGGTCGGTCCACAGGGAGCCCGTGGCCGTGCCGTCGAGGTCCAGCTCGACCGTGTCGCCGTCGAGCAGCGGGCCGAACTCCTCGATGCGGATGCCCAACAGGTCGCGCAGGGCGCCCGGGTAGCCGCCGAGCCAGATGTGGTCGTTCTCGTCGACGACACCGGAGAAGTACGTGGAGACCAGGTGGCCGCCCTGCTCGACGTACCGGGTGAGTTCCTTGGAGAGGGCCGCCGGGATCATGTGCAGGACCGGCGTGATCACCACGTCGTAGCGGTCCAGGGCGGTCTGCGCGGTGACGATGTCCGCGCGGACGCCGAGGTCGAGGAGCGCGGAGTACCAGTCGAGCGCTTCCTGGCGGTAGTCGAGGCGGTCGGTGGGGTGCGAGTCCTGCTCACTCGCCCACCAGGACTCCCAGTCGAAGACGATGCCGACCCGGGCCGTCTCGCGGTCCGCCCCGGCGATCGGGGCCAACGTCCGCAACGTGCGGCCGAGTTCGGCCACCGCGCGGAAGACCTCGCTGTCGGCACCGGCGTGCGGGACCATCGCGGAGTGGTACTTCTCGGCACCGGCGGCCGACTGGCGCCACTGGAAGTAGCAGACTGCGTCGGCGCCGTGCGCGACGTGCAGCAGCGAGTCACGGGCCAGGTCGCCGGGCCGCTTGGCCACGTTGACGGGCTGCCAGTTGACGGCGCTGGTGGAGTGCTCCATCAGGAACCACGGCTTGCCGGCGGAGATGCCGCTGACGAGGTTCGCGGAGAAGGACAGCTCGTCGCGGTCCTGCGAACCGGGCTCGACGTAGTGGTCGTTGGAGACGAAGTCGATCTCGGCGGCCCAGTCGGCGTAGTTCATGCCCTTGGTGTTGCCCATCACCATGAAGTTGGTGGTGACCGGTACGTCCGGGGTGATCTCGCGCAACAGGTCGCGCTCCACGCGCAGATGGTCCTTGAGCGCGTCGGAGGAGAAGCGCTTGAAGTCGAGTTGCTGGGTGGGGTTCGGGAAGGACGCGGCCAGCCGGGGCGGCAGTATCTGCTCCCAGTCGCTGTACCGCTGGGACCAGAACGCCGTGCCCCAGGCCTGGTTGAGCGTGTCGATCGTGGTGTAGCGGGCGCGCAGCCAGTCGCGGAAGGCACGGGCCGCGTCGTCGGAGTAGTCGTAGACGTTGTGGCAGCCCAGCTCGTTGGAGACGTGCCACGCCACCAGCGCGGGGTGGTCCGCGTAGCGTTCGGCCAACTTCCGTACCAGGCGCAGCGCGTGCTCGCGGAAGACGGGCGAGGTGGGACGCCAGTGCTGGCGGCCCCCGGGCCACAGGGTCTCGCCGGCGGCGGTCACCGGGAGGATCTCCGGGTGCTCCGTGCTCAGCCACGGCGGCGGGGAGGCGGTGGCGGTGGCCAGGTCGACGCCGATGCCGCCCGCGTGCAGCAGGTCCATGACCTCGTCGAGCCAGCCGAAGTCCCATGTGTCCCGGGCCGGTTGGATGCGGGCCCAGGAGAAGATCCCCAAGGAGACGATGTTGACGCCGGCCTCGCGCATCAGCCGGATGTCCTCGTCCCACACCTCCCGCGGCCACTGCTCCGGGTTGTAGTCGGCGCCGTAGGCGAGACGGGGGGTGGTGGGCTCACCGTCCGGCCCGTGCCGCAACTGGGACAGGAGGGTGGAGATCATGATGGTCCTTCCGGTTACTGCACAGGCGGTACGCGATACGGGGTGGATTCCGGGCGGGCCGCCGCTGAGCGGTTGCTGCTCAGCGGCGGCTCCCGGGGTGGTGCCGGTTGCTTCTTCGAGCCGGCTACTTCGAGCGGGTCACTTGTTGACCGTGAAGCCCTGCTCGTTGCCGTACTTGACGGAGGCGTCCTGCCAGCTCTTCAGACCCTGAGCCAGCGTCGTACCGGAGATGTACGCCTTGCCGACGGTGTCGTTGAAGATCGAGTTGGCGTACTGCTGGAAGGGCAGGTACGACCAGTCGGAAGCGACCTCGGACGCGGACTCGGCGAAGATCTTGTTGGCCTGCTGTCCGCCGAAGTACGGGAACGCCTTGTCCTGGAACGCCGCGGACTGCTGCTCGGCCTTGGTCGCCGGGAAGGCGCCCTGGTCGACGCGGGTCTGGACGCCGGCGCCGGCGTTGGCGTACTCGACGAACGCGTAGGCGAGTTCCTTGTTCTTGCCGAGCGTCGGCAGGGCGAGGGACGAACCGCCGTTCTCCGCGCTGGCCTTGCCGCCCGCGGTCCACTGCGGCATCGGGGCCGCGCGCCAGTCACCGGAGGCACCGGCGACACCGCTGACGAAGTTGGCGGGCATCCAGGCGCCGGTGGTCAGGGTGGCGATGGTGCCGTCACCGAGGCCCTTGTACCAGTCGTCGGTCCAGCCGTTGATCGGCGAGAGGAGCTTCTCGTCGATGAGCTTCTGCCAGGTCTCCGTGTACTTCTTGGCGCCCGCGTCCTCGAAGTTGACCGTCACCTTGGTGCCGTCGACCTTGTAGGGGCGCGAACCGGCCTGCCACAGCATGCTGGTGGTGAAGCCCGCGTCACCGGCGTCGTTGGCGATGTACGCCTTCGGGTCGGCCTTGTGCAGCTTGCGGGCCGCGACGACGTACTCGTCCCACGTGGTCGGGACGGCGATCTTGTACTTGTCGAAGACCTTCTTGTTGTAGAACATCGCCATCGGGCCCGAGTCCATCGGCAGGCCGTAGACCTTGTCGCCGTCGCTCACCGCGTTCCACGGACCGGCCGTGTACTTGGAGGCCAGCTTGTCGGCGCCGTACGGCGCCAGGTTGGTCAGGCCCTTGGTGAGGGAGTACTGGCTCAGCGCGAAGTACTCGACCTGGGCGACGTCGGGGACACCCTTGCCGGCCGCGATCGCGTTCGACAGCGCGGTGTAGTGCTTGTCACCGGACCGGTCGCTGACCAGGTTGATCTTGACCTTCGGGTACTTCTTCTCGAAGTCCGCGGCGACCGTCTTCAGCGTGGGCTCCCAGGCCCAGACCGTGACCGAGCCGCCCTTCTTGAGGGCCGCCTGGATGTCCGAGGCGGAGACCGCCTTGGTGCTGGAGCTGTCGTCGTCGGAGCTGCCGCAGGCCGTCGCCCCCAGGGAGAGGACGGAGAGGACGGCGAGGCCGCGCAGCAGGCGGCTGGTGGTTCTGCGCATGGAGGTGCTTCCACTTCTTCGTGGGTGGGACTACTTGAGGGTTGGGTTATTCCTTGACGCTTCCGGCGGCGAGTCCGGACTGCCAGTACTTCTGCAGCAGCAGGAACGCGGCGATCAGCGGCACGATGGTGAGCAGCGAACCCGTGATCACCAGGTTGAAGATGACGTCACCACCGATCGTCTGGGCCTGGGAGTTCCAGGCGTCCAGGCCCAGGGTCAGGGGGTACCAGTCGGGATTTTTGATCATGATGAGCGGCAGGAAGTAGTTGTTCCATGTCGCGACCGTGGTGAACAGCAGGACCGTCACGACACCGGGAGCGAGCAGCGGCAGCGAGACCTGGAAGAAGGTGCGGATCTCGCCCGCTCCGTCGATCCGCGCGGCTTCGAGGAGTTCGACCGGGATGGCCTCGGTGGCGAACACCCACATCAGGTACAGGCCGAACGGCGAGACCAGCGAGGGGATGATCACCGCCCACGGGGTGTCCGTGAGTCCCATCTTGCTGAACATCAGGAACGTCGGCACCGCGAGAGCGGTACCCGGGACCGCTACGGCACCGATGACCACGGCGAAGATGGCGCGCTTCCCGGGGAAGCTGAACTTCGCCAGCGCGTAGCCGCCGAGGATCGACAGGAAGGTGGCACCGCCGGCGCCGAGCACGACGTAGAGCAGGGTGTTCAGCAGCCAGCGGACGAAGATGCCGTCGTGGTAGGTGAACGTGTCGTGGATGTTCGACCAGAGCGCGAAGTGGTGGGCGAACCACAGGCCGTTGGAGTCGGCGAGCCCCTGCTGTGTCTTGGTCGCGTTGATGACCAGCCACACCAGCGGCACCACGGTGTAGACCAGGATCAGACCGGTCAGCACGGTCAGCAGCACGCTGCGCTTGGGGCGCCCGGGGGAGTGCTTCTTGCGGGGTGTGCGCAAGCGGGGCGCGCCCTTGTGGCCGCCGCCGGACGGCGCGGACGCGGAGGGAGAGGCGGTGGTGACGGGGGTGCTCATGGCTCAGGCTCCCTTGCGCATGCCGCGGAGCTGCACGACGTAGGCGATGACCATGGTGATCAGCCCCATGATGATGGCGACCGCCGCGGAGTAGTTGTGCTGCTGTCCGTTGAAGGACAGCGAGTAGGTGTAGAAGTTCGGCGTGTAGTCCGTCGTGATCGCGTTGCGCGCCAGCGGTCGCAGGATGCTCGGCTCGTTGAAGAGCTGGAAGCTGCCGATGATCGAGAAGATCGTCGCGATGACCAGGGCGCCGCGGATCGCGGGGAGCTTGATGGCCGTGATGACGCGGAACTGCCCGGCGCCGTCGATCTCCGCCGCCTCGTACAGCGAGGTCGGGATGACCCGCAGCGCGGAGTAGAAGATCAGCATGTTGTAGCCGACGAACTCCCAGGTGACGATGTTGCCGATCGACGCCAGGACCAGATGGGCCGAGAGCGGGTCGGGCAGCGTCACGTCGAACGCGCTGTTGATGTCACCGACCAGACCGAACTGGGTGCCGTACATGAAGCCCCACATCAGGGTGGCCACCACGGCGGGCACAGCGTACGGCAGGAAGATCGAGATCCGGAAGAAGTCCCGGCCGAACAGCCGGCCGCTGTCCAGGGCGAGCGCCACGAACAGGGCGATGCCGAGCATGATCGGCACCTGGATCACCAGGAACAGCGAGACCCGCTCCAGGGAGGACCAGAACTGGTCGTCCTGGAAGGCCTGCTTGTAGTTGTCCAGGCCGACGAAGTGGTTGCCGCCGATGAGCTGGTCGCGGAAGAGGCTGAGATAGATCGAGTACGCGATCGGAGCCAGGAAGACGAAGGCGAATACCACCGCGAAGGGTCCGATGAAACCCCACCCTGTCCAGGAACGGCGGTCTCGTTTCGCCGACGGCCCGGTAGGAGGCCGAGTCGCGGCCGCAGGGGGTTGAAGCGTCGTCATGTAGTTCCTCGCTCGTCCATCTCGGAACCGGCGTCACACGCCGTCGCGATGTCGCGTAAACAGCACGGTCCAGAACGGCCCCGGGCTGTTATGTTTACGTAAACATCTGATGGCGGCATGTCTACACTGCCCCAATGTCGGTGGTCAAGGGTCGTTTGGTGAAACACGGCCGAGGCGATCGGATCGATATGTGAGGGATACAGGTGGACACAGTGGACGGTGCCTCGGGCGGTACGGAGAAGCCACGCAGACGCGCCGGGAAACGGTCGTCGAGACGCGCCCCGAGCGCGTCCATGGCGGATGTCGCGCGCGTCGCCGGCGTGTCGTCGCAGACGGTCTCCCGGGTGTCCAACGGCTTCGCGGGCGTCAACGAGGAGACTCGGCGACAGGTCCTCGCCGCCATGAAGGAGCTGGGCTACCGGCCCAACAGCGCGGCTCGCGCGCTGAAACGCGGTGAGTTCCGCACCATCGGCGTGATCACCTTCAACCTCTCCACCACCGGCAACATGCGCACCCTGGAGGCGATCGCCACCTCCGCCGCGCACGAGGGTTACGCCGTCACGCTCCTGCCGGTCGCCGTGCCCACCCAGGACGAGGTGCGCGGCGCCTTCTCCCGCCTCGGCGAACTCGCCGTCGACGCCGTCATCGCCATCATGGAGGTCCACCTCCTGGACGCGGCGACCATCTCCCTGCCGCCCCACGTCCAGGTCGTCGTCGCCGACTCCGACGCGGGCGACCGCTACAGCGTGGTCGACACCGACCAGAACGGCGGCGCGCGGGCTGCCGTACGCCACCTTCTCGACCTCGGCCACCGCACGGTCTGGCACCTGGCGGGCCCCGAGGAGTCCTTCGCGGCCCAGCGTCGCGCCGACGCCTGGAGCGCCGAACTCACCGACGCGGGACGGCCCGTGCCCGCTGTCGTACGCGGCGACTGGACTGCGGAGTCGGGCTACCGTGTGGGCCTGGAACTCGCCCAACAGGCCGACTGCACAGCGGTGTTCGCGGCCAACGACCAGATGGCCCTGGGCCTGCTGCGGGCCCTGCACGAGGGCGGCCGGCGCATCCCCGAGGACGTCAGCGTGATCGGCTTCGACGACATCCCCGAGGCCGGTTCCTTCCTGCCGCCCCTGACCACCGTCCACCAGGACTTCGCCGAGGTCGGCCGCCTGTGCGTGGAGGGTGTCCTACGGCGGATGCGGGATCGCGGCGACGAGCACGGGACCACGCTGGTGCCCACGAAACTCGTCATACGCGACAGCACGGCACCGCCTGTCGGGTAGCGGCACACAGCACTCCGGCCCCCCTGCCTGAGCAGGAGGGCCGGAGTGTCATGTCCGCAGGGCTCAGGCCGTCGTCTCCGGGCGGCCGGGCCGGGACCAGTGCGTGTGGAAGGCACCGGTGCGGTCCGTACGGCCGTAGGTGTGCGCGCCGAAGAAGTCGCGCTGGCCCTGGAGCAGGGCCGCCGGCAGCCGGTCGGCGCGCAGCGTGTCGTAGTGCGACAGCGCGGCGGAGAACGCCGGGACCGGAATCCCGCGGCGGGCAGCCGAAGCGACCACCTCGCGCCAGGGGACCTGCGCGTCGCCGATCTCCTGCGCGAAACGCTCCTCGCCCAGCAGGCTGACCAGCGCCGGGTCCGCCGTGTACGCGGCACGGATGCGGTCGAGGAAGGAGGCGCGGATGATGCAGCCGCCGCGCCAGATCCCGGCGACCGCGGCCAGGTCGATCGACCAGTCGAACTCGGTCGCCGCGTCCTGGATCATCTTCCAGCCCTGGTCGTAGGCGATGACCTTCGAGGCGTACAGCGCCTGTTCGACCTGGGCGGTGAAGCGGTCGGCCTCGGTGCGGCTCAGCGGGGGAGTGGTGCCGCCGGGCAGGCCGCGGTAGGCGGCGCGAAGGTCGCCCTGGCTGGACGAGGCGCGCGCGAAGGTGGCCTGCGCGATCGCGGTGACCGGCGAACCCAGCTCCAGCGCGGTCTGCACGGTCCAGCGACCGGTGCCCTTCTGCCCGGCCGCGTCGGTGACGATGTCGACGAACGCCTTGCCGGTCTCCGCGTCGGTGTGGCCGAGGACCTCGGCGGTGATCTCGATCAGATACGAACCCAGCCGTCCCTCGTTCCAGCGGCGGAAGACGGCCGCGATCTCGGCGGGGGTGTAGCCGCCGACCTGGCGCAGCAGGTCGTACGCCTCGGCGATGAGCTGCATGTCGGCGTACTCGATGCCGTTGTGCACCATCTTGACGAAGTGCCCGGCGCCGTCGGTCCCGATGTGCGTGGAACAGGGCTCGCCGTCGACCTTCGCGCTGACGGACTCGAACATCGGACCCAGCACGGCGTACGACTCCGCCGAACCGCCGGGCATGATGGACGGCCCGTTCAGCGCGCCCTCCTCGCCGCCGGAGACCCCGGCGCCGACGAAGTGGAGGCCCTTGTCGCGCAGGGCGGCCTCGCGGCGGCGGGTGTCGGCGAAGTGCGCGTTGCCGCCGTCGATGATCATGTCGCCGGGCTCCATGAGCGCGGCGAACTCGTCGATCACGGCGTCGGTGGCCGGACCGGCCTGCACCATGATCATCAGGCGGCGGGGCTTTTCGAGCGCGGCCACGAACTCCTGTGCCGTCTCGGCCGGGACGAAGGCGCCCTCGTCGCCGTACTCCTTCATCAACTCATGGGTGCGGTGCGGCGACCGGTTGTGGACGGCCACCGTGTAGCCGTTGCGGGCGAAGTTGCGTGCGAGGTTGCGGCCCATCACGCCGAGGCCGGTGACGCCGATCTGGGCGGTTCCGTCGGCGGCGGGGTCGTGCGGTGCGGATGCGTTCATGGGGTGCCTGTTCTCCGAGTCGGTGACGTGGCGGGTCGGCGCTGGGCGCCCATGCCCGCAGGTACGTCTGTGATCGCGAAATGACTCGAAGTACGGGACCCCGATTCGTAATTCCTTCCGGGGCCGGGTCGTCGGACCGCGCTCTCAGCAGCCCGAACCGGTCGGAGTGAACTCCACGCGCGCGTGCTCGTCCGCGATGCGCGCCTCGTCGTAGGCGGAGCGCGTGACCTGGTACCAGACGTCGTCCTTCGCGGTGTCGCCGCCGACGTCGTCGAGGCTCACGCACCAGCGTTCCGCGCGGACGATCCGGGTGTACGTCTCGGTGCCGCTGCGCACCTTCGAGCACTCCCGGTGCTGCTCCGTCGTGTACCAGGTGCGGGTCTTCTTCTTGGAACCCGATCCCGAACTGGACGTGTGCCGGACCTTCTTGGAGGCGGACGCGCACTTGGTGACGGTGTGCGGGCGCGTGCCCTTCGCCGTCTGCTTGGCGAGGTGCCGGACCGAGTCACGGAGCCCCGTCACGGTGTCGGGGGTGGGCCGGGCCTTCTGCGGGGTGCTCGAACTGCCCTGCCCGACGCCGGACGTACTGTCGCTGCTGCCGCTTTCGCTCCCGCTGCCGCATGCGCTGAGCGTTCCGATCAGAAGTGCTGTCAGTCCGCCCGCTATCCATCGCTTGGTGAACATGCCCCCGCCGCCTGTTAATTGGAAACGGTCAGCGTAACTGATCACCGGGGGACGTCAGCTGGAGGCGAGCGCGAACTGCCGCTGCGGCAAAGTGCCTACGGTGGCCGGAGCCTCCAACATGCCCTGAAGGCGCTGGAGTTGCCACGAGCCGGTCGCGGCCGCACGGCCCCGACCGGTGGCGAAGACGTACAGCCGCAGCAGCAGGAACCGGGCGAGGCCGGCGAGCCCTGAAGCGCTGAGGTAGACGATCTGCTCGGTCAGCATCCCCGGTGACGACTGCACCAGGTGCAGGACGAACATCGCGGCGCAGGTCACCCCGTAGGCCGCCGCGGCCGAGCCCGCCGACTGCCCGTGCCGGCGCCATCCCGCGTGCCGACCCGAGCCGAAGGTGAAACGGGCGTGGAGTTCCGTGCAGAGGAGGGTGGAGACGATGGTGATCAGCGCGTTCGCCAGCGCCCAGGGCAGCCGCTCGGCCAGCAGGGCCACGGCGCCGCTGGAGAGGAGCCCGACACCGCCGCCCAGCGCCACGAACCGGGCGAAGGAGGCGAGCGGACCGGGAGCGGCCGGGGTCCGGGGCGCGTCGTCCATGGCGGTCTCCATCCGCTCCGTACGCTGCGCCTCGGTGATACGGCCGCGTAAGTTTGCTTGACTTACTCAACTATAGCGGATTGATTGAGTTACGCAAGTACATTTTCGCGACGGCGGAACCGGGGGAGCCCCACTCACAGGCGACCTCCGTACAATGCGGCCTGATCATGGGTGAGTTACTGGTGAGATGCGCGACGTTCAACGTGCTGCACGGCCGGCGGATCCAGCCGGACGGCCGCCCGAACCCCGCTGCCCCCGGCGACCCCTCGGCACCCCTCGCCGAAGCCGTCGCGTCCCTGGACGCCGACGTGGTGGCGCTCCAGGAGATCGACTGCCTCCAGGAACGGTCGGGCGGTGTCGATCAGGCGGCCGTCGCCGCCGACGCGATGGGCGCACGCGACTGGCGATACGCGACGGCGCTGCACTGCCGTTCCGTGCCCGGCCAGGGCTGGGTCCCGGACCCGACCGAGCCCGGGATGCGCGTCTACGGCCCCGGGGCTCAGCAGCCCGAAGTCCCTTCGCACGGACTGGCGTTGCTGTCCCGGCTCCCGGTCCACGAGTGGCGGGCCCTGCGGCTCCCGGCGGCACCCTTCGGCATGCCGTTGCGGGTGGCCGGGCAGGCGGTTCCGGTGCTGGCGCGGGATCAGCCCCGAGCCGCCCTGGCTGCCGTACTGGAAGGACCGCACGGCCCGTTCACCGTCGTGGCCGTCCATCTCTCGTTCGTGCCGGGCTGGAACATCGGGCAGCTGCGCACCGTGCGCCGCTGGATCGCCGGTCTGCCCCAACCCCGGGTGCTGATGGGCGACTTCAACCTCTTCGGCGCCCTTCCCCGGCTCACCCTGAACGCGACCGTGCCGCGTGGCTGGCGGAGTTCGGCGCGGCGGGCGACCTTTCCGTCGCACCGGCCGCTCGTCCAGCTCGACCACATCCTGGCGACGGGGCTCGGCGCGGACGCCGTAGGGGCGGCGCACGCACCGAGGACGGCGATCTCGGATCACCGGCCGCTGGTGGTGGAGCTGGCGCTCTGAGTCAGTTCCAGAGGGGGTAGGTCACCGTGTGCTGGAACTTGTCCGGCCTCGCGCCGGGGTACGTCAGGGTGATCTCGGTGTACTGCCGCGCCTGCGGGTGCCGCTTCCAGGTCCGGGTGGTGTCGAGCCGGACGGTGACCGGGAACGAGTGGAACTTGCCCACCGCGCAATAGGGTTTGCAGTCGTTCACCCAGTTGACGCCCGTGGCCGTCGCGGAGTTGTCGTTCCAGGACGTCCAACGCAGCGACGTGAGGCGGCTGTTGCCGTCGCCGCAGGCGAGCATGAAGTCGGTGGGGCGCACCTGGGGATGCCACAGGCAGTCGACGAGCACGGGGTCCTGGAGCTGTCGGTGGGCGGTCGCCGGGACCGTGCTCGGGGCCGCCGACGAGGTGCCGACGGCCGGCCCGAGCAGGGCTGCGGCACACAGCGTGACGATTCCGACCATGGTGTGTCTGTACATGTGCGCTCCCGGCCGCCTCTTCGTCCTCGTCGCCCCGCACCAGCGGTGGGCCCGCCTGCCGGGGCGCGGTCGTCGTGTCTCTGTCGACGCTACGACCGTGTCCCAGGATGCACCACTCGTACGGGTCTATGACGCGGTTGGCCGGGAGTGTCGCGGGGTGTGCGGTCGGGGCCGGGAAATGCCCGGCCCCGATCGGATCAGGCGGGCCGTACGGCGCCCCGGATGGCGGCGGCACCGGCGTAGAAGATCGACTCCTCGCGTATCGGCGTACCCGGGCTCGGCGCATGGATCATCAGGCCGTTGCCGGTGTAGAGGCCGACGTGGTCGATGCTGTCGTAGAAGAAGATCAGGTCGCCGGGGCGGATGTCCGTCAGCGGGACGAGGGCGCCGGCGCCCGACTGTTCCTGGGCGGTGCGCGGGAGGAGGACGCCCGCTGCCTTCCAGGCGGCCTGGGTGAGGCTGGAGCAGTCGTACGCGTCCGGTCCCGCCGCGCCCCACAGGCAGGGCCTGCCGATCTGTGCGCGGGCGAAGGCGAGCGCGGTGGCGGTCTTGCTCTGCGTGCCCGCGTCCGGTACGGCGGGGACGGCCGTGGTGGTCATCGGGCTCATGGCCGGGGCCGGCGGGAGAAGGATCTCCGGGGCCATCGGCGGAGCCGTGGGCAGCGTGAACTCGGGGACGACGACCGGGGCCGCGGCGAAGGAGACCTCGGCGGCGGGGGCGGTCGGCTGCCACTCCTGCTGCGGCGGGCGCCAGTCCGGTTCCGGAGCGGGGTACCAGGCGGGCTGGGCGACGGGCTGCTCGGTGACCATGGGCATCTGCCCGGTGGACCACGTGGGTTGCTCGGTCACCACGGGGAATTGCCCGGTGGACCAGGTCTGCTGCTCGGTCACCATGGGGACCTGCCCGGTCGACCAGGCAGGCTGCTCGGCCACCATCGGGATCTGACCGGTGGACCAGGTCGTCTCGGGGGCGGGCCAGGGCGTCTCCGGGGTCGCCCAAGGGGCGCTCGCCGGGGCGGCTTCGGTGCGCGGAGCGGCGATGTACGGGAGCAGCTCCAGGTCCGCGGTGAGCGGGTCGAAGGCCGGCGCCGGTGCGGTCGCGACGGCGAACTGCTGTGCCTCCACGACGGGCATGGGCGGCACCTCGATGGCGGGCACGGGCGGCAGGTCGAGGACGGTCGGCTGCGGCATCTGGGCCATCTGCTGCATGTACGGCATCTGCGGCGACTGGAATGTCTGCGCCGCGGCGATCTGCGGCATCTGGAGTGCCTGCGGAGCGGCGGGCGGCAGTGCGGCGACCGGTCCGGCCGTCAACTCCGCGACGGGCGCGGTGAGTTGCGGGGTGACGGGCTCCGGTGCGCCGGTACCCGCGGTCAGTTCGGCCACGGCGCGGCTGGGCTGCGCCTCAAGCGCTCGGGCGCCGCCCTCGGGCTCGGGGCGCCGCTCGGACCGCTCGGGCCGGGGTGCCGCCGAGCGGGCGGGAGTTCTGCCGGGCGGCAGCTTCGCCGGTACGGTCGGGCCCAGTTGGGCGCGAGCGCGGTCGAACAACTGCCGAGTGACGGCGTCCTGGGCGGGGTCGGAAGGACGCGACGCGCTGGGACGGGGCTCGGCGCGCTTGCGCTGGCCGCCGGACATCTTGCGTGTGGCGTTGTAGTTTCCGGTGGCCGTCTCGGCCCTGTCGTAAAGGGAGTTGATCCGCCGCTGGACTTCGTCACGGCTGGGTCGGTCGTCCACGGTGGGGCCACTGCCTCCGGTGCGCGTACTTCGTTCTGCCGGCATGGCAGACGTGCTCCTTCCGTATCGCGCCTACCGAGTTAGCTGTCGGGTTCGGGCGGCCGATCACGGAAGGATTGCCCTACGACCCTTGCCCGGAGGGGCAGTTGGGCCGATTCACCCCAAGTCGGTTGGGTCCTCGGCTCCGGCTGTCGCGAGCGACCCACCGGACTCGGCGCAAACCGTGCGGCCCGGCGCTGATCGCCGGAGTAGGTCGTACGGTCTGAGCGCCAACTTAGCCAACGTGTGTGCCTCGTGTGAAGGTTGAAGCGCGATATGTCCGATACGTTTTTGTGACCTTTACCTCGCTCAGATACTTCAGCCACCTGCGTCGAGGGTTCGGCTGAGGGGTTGTGGGCCCGCCGGGTCGGGTGATCCATATGAGGTCGCTATGAATTTTTGGGACGGTTGAACACACCGGCATCCGGCTCCGTATTGGAACGGGGGATTTCCATGCCGGGACGATCCGGGCCGACCGATACGTGTAGGAGCAACTTCCTTGGCACGCAACACGCGCAGACGCCCAACGGGCGCACGACGCGCGACGATGGCAGCAGTCGCCCTGATGCTGGGCGGCGGAGGACTGGTGGCGGCGAACGTCTACGCGTCGGCGTCCGAGGGCGGTTGGGGCGGTGACTCGTCCCAGCAAGGGTCTCCTGATGCGGCATCGAGTGGCGCGACGATCGACTGCCCGGACATCGGCACCCAGTTGACGTCGGTCCCCGACGAGGCGAAGACCGAGGTCGACGCCCAACTCGCGCTTCTGGACCAGCAGATAACCGAGGCCTACCAGAAACTGAAGGACTCGACGGAGTCCATACGCCAGGACGCCTCCTTCGCCGACAACGCGATCATGAATCCGTTGAAGGAGAAACGGGCCGCGACCATCGGGCGGATCGATGACGCCATCGACCGCGTCGGGGACCGCCCGGAGGGTCTCGACGCGCTCGCCGGCTGCACCCTGATCGCCCCCACGAACGGCGACGAGAACGGCAGCGGGGGCGACCAGAGCGGCAGCGCCGACCCGACCGGCCAGGGCCAGCAGCAGGGTGACGGCCAGGGGCAGCAGGGGAACCAGCAGTCCGCGAACGGGCCCGTCGCCTCGGACTACGCGGACATCACCTCCGTGCAGCCCAACGTGAGCACCCCGCAGGACCAGGCCGACGCCTCCCGCGGCACGTTCGTCACCGCGTGCGGCGTGAACGAGAACGGCCTGTTCAACTCCGACAACGTGATCGTCGCGCCCGGGGTCACCAACGGCGCCCACCACTTCCACGACTACATCGGCAACCAGTCGAACAACGCCTTCGCGAGCGACGACGACCTGGCGAAGGCCGACACGAGTTGCGAGAACCCGGGCGACAAGTCCACTTACTACTGGCCCGTGTTGCGCCTCCAGAACGGTAAGCAGGAGCGGGACGCCGACAAGCCCGGCGGCGGCACGGAGGGCAACTCCGGTCAGATCGTGACCGCGAAGGCGGCCACGCTGACGTTCGTGGGCAACCCGAAGAGCAAGGTCGTCGCGATGCCGCGCCTCCTGCGCATCATCACCGGCGACGCCAAGGCCTTCGTCAACGGCCCGGCCAACGCCAACGCCTCCTGGAGCTGCACCGGTTTCGAGGACCGGCAGCTCAAGGACAAGTACCCGCTGTGCCCCGCGGGCAGTGACGTGGTGCGCACCTTCAAGTTCCAGAGCTGCTGGGACGGCCGCAACATCGACAGCGCCAACCACCGCACCCACGTGGCCTTCGAGGCCGCCGACGGCTCCTGCCCGGCCGGCTTCGAGGCCATCCCGCAACTGGTGCAGCGGATCGTCTACGACGTCGACGCGCCGAGCCTCCAGGACGGCGGCAAGACGACCCCGCTGTTCGCGGTGGACTCCTTCCCCGAGCAGCAGCACAAGCCCGTCACCGACCACGGCGACTTCATCAACGTCTTCGACGAGGGCCTGATGAAGGACATGGTCAACTGCATCAACAACGGCGACAAGTGCGGCGCCGGGACGAACGACGACCCCGGGGGCTCGGGTGACGGCTCCGGCTCCGGTGGCGGCTCCGGTTCGGGTGGCGGCTCCGGTTCGGGTGGCGGCTCCGGGAACGGTGGGGGTTCCGGTGAACCGCAGGAGTCCCCGACGGCCACCGCCACCGCTACGGCGGCGCCCACGGCCACCGCGTCCGACGAGCCCGCCGGGAACGGCGGCAACCAGGGCAACGGCGGCAGCGGCGGCAATGCCGGAAACGGTGACAACGGCGGCAACGGTGACCAGCCCACCGCGGATCCCGCGACGAGCGCCCCGGACACCGAGAGCAACGCCCCCGAGCCCACCGACGTCCAGACCACCGATCCCGGTGACCTGACGACGGCTGTCTCGGTCCCCAAGGCCGACACGAAGACCGAAGGGTCCAAGTCGAGCCAGACGCAGGGGAGTTCGGGCAACGGCTCCGGCGGCGAGGTCGGCAGTGCCGTGACGACACCGCCCGCTTCGTCCTCGGGCGGCGAGAGCTACGCCGCCGTAGGCCCCAACCAGCCGCAGGCGCAGGGCGGGTTGGCGGAGACCGGCGCGAATCTGTGGCCCGCGGTGGCCGGCGCGCTGCTGCTCGTCGCCGGATTCGTCGTGCTGTACCGAGGCAAGCGCAGTACACGCTGACTCAGCACACCCAAGTGCAGGTCTGTGACAACAACGGCCCGGCCGCCCCCCACTTGGGGGTGGCCGGGCCGTCACACGTTCAGCGGGCCGGGGCGGAAGGCCTCAGACAGCCGGGGCGGGATACGTGGGGTACTCCACCCCGGAGACGTGCTGGACGACGCGGACGACCTGGCAGGAGTATCCGAACTCGTTGTCGTACCAGAGGTAGAGGATCGCGTTGTCGCCGTCGACCTTGGTGGCGCCCGCGTCGATGATCGAGGCGTGGCGTGAGCCCATGAAGTCGCTCGACACCGCGTCGGGGGCGGTGGTGAAGTCGATCTGCCGTTTGAGCGGCGACGTCAGCGAGACATCGCGGAGGTAGTCCAGTACCTCGGCGCGGGTGGTCTCCCGGCCCAGCCGCAGGCTGAGGATCGCGATCGAGACGTCCGGCACCGGAACCCGGATCGAGCTGCCGGTGATCGGCGCCTTCAGGTCGGGCAGCGCCTTGGCGACGGCGGAGGCGGCACCGGTCTCGGTGATCACCATGTTCAGCGGCGCCGAACGGCCGCGCCGGTCCGCCTTGTGGTAATTGTCCAGCAGGTTCTGGTCGTTGGTGAACGAGTGGACGGTCTCCACATGGCCGCGCAGCACACCGTACTCGTCGGCCATCGCCTTCAGCGGCGGCACGATCGCGTTGGTCGTGCAGGACGCGCAGGACAGGATCTGCTCGTCCGGCTTGATCGTGTCGTGGTTGACGCCGTGCACGATGTTCGGGACGTCGCCCTTGCCGGGCGCGGTCAGCACGACCTTGTCGATGCCGGGCCGCAGATGCTGCGAAAGTCCTTCCCGGTCACGCCACTTGCCCGTGTTGTCGATGAGGATGGCGTCCTTGATGCCGTACGCCGTGTAGTCGACCTCGGACGGGTCGCCCGCGTAGATCACCTTGATCTCGTTGCCGTTGGCGATGATCGTGTTGCTCGCCTCGTCGACGGTGATCGTGCCCTGGAACTGGCCGTGGATCGAGTCGCGGCGCAGCAGCGAGGCCCGCTTCACGATGTCCTGGTCGCCACCCTGTCGTACGACGATGGCACGCAGCCGGAGACCGTTGCCCGAGCCGGCCTTCTCGATGAGCAGGCGGGCGACCAGGCGGCCGATGCGGCCGAAGCCGTAGAGGACGACGTCGCGGCCCTCGCGGCGCTCGATCTTGTCGGCGCCGGTGGCACCGGCGACGGCCTCGGCGGTGAACTCCTCGACGGAGAGCCCGCGTTCGTCGCTGCGGTGGGTCGCGGCGAGCATGCCGATGTCGATCTGCGAGGGGCCCAGGTCGAGCGCCGTGAGCGTCCGCAGGTAGGGGAGGGTCTCGACGACGGAGAGTTCCTCGCCGGCGATCTGACGGGCGAACCGGTGGGTCTTGAGGATGCTGACCACCGACTTGTTGACCAGGGAGCGGCTGTGCAGCAGGACCGTGACGTCCCGCTCGCGGTGCAGCTTCCCGATCATCGGGATCATCGACTCCGCGATCTCCTCGCGGGTCTTCCAGTTGGTGAACGAGTCCTCGTTGACAGGCACAGATTTCTCTTTCGAGCTAGGCGGCGCTCATATGCTAACCCGCTGTTCATCTGCCCGTTCAGCAGGGGTACCGCCCGGCCCGTAGAAGGCCCGGAACGCCGAAAGGGCCCTGCCGACGCGCGTCGGCAGGGCCCTCACAGCTGTACTGATGTCGCTTCTACACGGTCTCCGACACGTCCTGGGTCGCGCCGCTGCCCAGCAGTGCCGACGCGTTCTCCAGCGGAGTGAGGACGTGCACGGGCACGGCCTCGGGCAGTCCGTGGCAGGTGAAGCCGAGCCGGGTCATGGCCCGGATGACCTCGCCGCTGTTGAAGTCACGGGGGTCCTGCCGGGTGATGACCTGCCCCACCTGCTTGACGGGGTAGCGGCGCCGCCCGATGGTCACGGACTCACCCGTGACCAGCTCGGGCTTGATGCCCTTCATCGTCTCCAGGACACCCATCTTGGTGAGGTCGAAGGGATACCGGGCGATGACACAGCGCATGTTGCCTCACAGAGAGAAGGAGGATCGGGGGCCGAACGGGCGCCCGAAGGCGCCGAGTTGGTCCTCAGGCCGCAGGACCGAAGGACGACCGTCGCTGCCCCCGGCTGCTGCTGCCGCCGGCGCTGCCACCACTGCCGCCACGCCGAGCCGCACCACCGGCGGACCGGCCCTCGCCTGCCCCGGCCGGACGGCCACGACGGCCCCGCGACGACGAGGAGGACGGGCTACGGCGGGTGCGCTCGCGCTCCACGACCGGGGCCTGGATGACGACCGGGACGCCGGACGGGGCCTGGGCGCCCGTGATCCGGGTCAGCTCCTCCTCGCCCGACCGCACCGAGGTGACCTCGGCGGTGACGCCGGCCATGGTCATCAGGCGGGTGAAGTCACGGCGCTGGTCGGGGGTGACCAGGGTCACGACACTGCCGGACTCGCCCGCACGGGCCGTACGGCCGCCGCGGTGCAGATAGTCCTTGGGGTCGGTGGGCGGGTCGACGTTGACGACCAGGTCGAGGTTGTCCACGTGGATGCCGCGCGCCGCGACGTTGGTCGCCACCAGCGCCGTCACATGCCCGTCCTTGAACTGGGCGAGCGTGCGGGTGCGCTGCGGCTGGGACTTGCCGCCGTGCAGACCGGCCGCGCGGACGCCGCTGTTCAGCAGGTGCTTCACCAGCCGGTCCACCGCGTGCTTGGTGTCCAGGAACATGATGACCCGGCCCTCGCGCGCCGCGATCTCGGTGGTCGCACGCTGCTTGTCCGTGCCGTGCACGTGCAGGACGTGGTGCTCCATCGTCGTGACCGCGCCCGCGGAGGGGTCGACGGAGTGGACGACGGGGTCGGTCAGGTAACGGCGGACCAGAAGGTCCACGTTGCGGTCCAGGGTGGCCGAGAAGAGCATCCGCTGGCCGCCCGTCTGCACCTGGTCGAGCAGCGCGGTGACCTGCGGCATGAAGCCCATGTCGGCCATCTGGTCGGCCTCGTCGAGGACGGTGATGGTCACGCTGTCGAGCCGGCAGTCGCCGCGCTCGATGAGGTCCTTGAGGCGTCCCGGCGTGGCGACGACTACCTCCGCGCCACCGCGGAGCGCCCCGGCCTGGCGGCCGATCGACATACCGCCGACGACGGTCGTCATCCGCACGCTGACGGCGCGGGCGTACGGGGTGAGCGCGTCGGTGACCTGCTGGGCCAGCTCGCGGGTCGGGACGAGGACCAGCGCGAGCGGCTGACGCGGCTCCGCGCGGCGGCCCGCCGTACGGGCCAGCATCGCGAGGCCGAAGGCGAGGGTCTTGCCGGAGCCGGTGCGGCCGCGGCCGAGCACGTCGCGGCCGGCGAGGGAGTTGGGGAGCGTCGTCGCCTGGATCGGGAACGGGACGGTGACGCCCTCGTGGCCGAGCGCGGCCAACAGCTTGGCGGGCATGTCGAGTTCGGCGAAGGACTCCACGGCGGGAAGGCCGGGGGTCACCGTCTTCGGCAGCGCGAACTCGCCCTGCAGGGCGACCGGTCGGCCACCGCCGCCCTTGGAGCGACGCGGCGCGCTGGAGCGGTTGCCGGACGGGGCCGCCGAGCGGTAGCCGCCGCTCTTTGCGGATTCCGGATTTCCATTACGCTTTCGCGAGAAGCGGTCATTCGTACGTGCGCGGTTCAAAATGTGGAACCTTCCTTGATATGGCACGTATCAAGGAATTCCCGCGGTGAATGAACGGCGCAGAGAATCGCAAGAACGAGCCGGTGGCTTCGGCGGAATAGCGCCGAAAGCATGGAAAATGCAGCGAGCTGGGGCCCGCACCCCAAGGTGCGGGCCCCAGCTGCGAAGTAAACGTCGTCGTTACGCAGGAACGATGTTCTCGGCCGTCGGGCCCTTCTGGCCCTGCGCGATGTCGAAGGTCACCTTCTGACCCTCCTGCAGCTCGCGGAAGCCCTGGGCGGCGATGTTCGAGTAGTGGGCGAAGACGTCAGCGCCGCCACCGTCCTGCTCGATGAAGCCGAAACCCTTTTCCGCGTTGAACCACTTCACGGTGCCACTGGCCATTTTGTTCTCCTTCGGGGCGGTCAGCGGAGCCCACAGTGTGCGGACTCCGTGTCGCCGTGATGATCACCCCGCCGGAAAGAAACCGGACACACAAAAAAATGCTCCACCGTCCCGGAGGGCGGTGTGGGCATCTGAAGGGTTTGGCAACCACAACTGCAACTGAGATCAATAGTAGCACGGCGCGATCGGCCATGTGCGGACGTTAATTTCATTTCTCATGTCGCCGACGTAGATATTGGGTTTCGTGCCGGACTACGCCAGCGCCTCGATCCAGTCACGGACGACCTTGGCCGTCGTCGCGGCGTCCTCCTCCAGCACGCTGAGATGCGTGCCGGCGGTGTCCGCCGTGTCCCGCACACCCGGCCAGGACGAACGCCACTCCCGAGGCATGTCCGCCAGCGGCTCGGAGGCGCGCACCAGCAGGGTCGGCACCTCCGTGTGCTCCGGCTGCCAACCCCGGAACATCCGGGTGTACGCGCCCAGCGACAACAGCGTCAGATCGTCCACCATCGTGTCGAAGCTCTCGCCGACCAGCAGCGGAATCCGCGCGGGCAGGGACAACAGCCACGGCTCGGCCTCCCGGTCCGGGGTGACGTGGTACGAGTCGATCAGCACGAGCCCCGCCGGGGGAGCACCGAGGTCCGCCAGCCGGGTGGCGAGCGCGTGGGCGGCCGTACCGCCCATGGAATGACCGACCAACACGTAACGCCGGTCGCCGAGTTGATGCCGTACGGCCGTGGCCTGCGCCTCGGTCAGCGACTCCAGGTCCCGGGCCACCGCGTCTCCGTCGTCGATGCCGGGGTGCCGCACCTCGAAGACGTCCCGCTCACCCTCGAAACAAGGGGCGAGCCCCGCGTACCAGGGGCGGCCCAGGTTGCTGGCGAAGCCGGGAACACAGACGAGGGCGGGACCCCGGGTACCGGCGGCCAGCCGCAACGGCGGCAGCGCGTGCCGGACAGCCTCCTCGGGCCCGAAGGCAGGCGCACCGATGGACGCGGTCACCAGGAGATGCATGGCCGATACGACGTCACCGGTCTCGCAGACCTTCCTGTACAGGGCGGGCAGCGACCGCCCGGCGCCGCGACCACGCTGACCTGGCCCTACCGGCGACGGAACGGTCGCGGCGGAGACCCCGTCGGACAGGCCGCCGCGCAGCTCGCCGTACAGATGCTCGGCGAGCTGCTCCGTGTCCGGCCAGTCGTAGGCCACGGTGACCGCGAGAGGCGTTCCGGTCAGCAGGCTCAACCGGTTGCAGAGCATGACCCGCATCAAGGAGTCGAGGCCCAGTTCCGAGAAGTCCCGGTCGACCGCGTCGGCGTCCGTGTGCCCGAGCACACCGGCGACCTCGGTACGGATCAGCGCCCGCAGCGCGGGCAGCCGCTCGGGCACGGGCAGTGCCACGAGCCGGTCCCGCCAGGACCCGGCGGCACCGTCCGCCGGGACGGTGGAAGAGGCCGACGGCCGGTCCGCGCGCAACAGCCCGCGCAGCGGCGGCGGGACGACGGTCCCGGCCGGGATGGCCTTGGGCGAGCGGTCCAACGGCAGTGGCGCGAGGACCGGTTCACCGCTGCCGAGCGCGGCGTCGAAGAGCGCGAACGCCTGCTCGGGGGAGACCGCGCGCACCGGCCCGCCGTGAACCCGGCCGCTGCGAGCCGCCATGCCTTCCTCGTCCGCCCACGCACCCCAGGTCAACGACAGTGCGGGCAGGCCGAGTTCAGCGCGATGGCGGGCGAGCGCGTCCAGGAAGGAGTTCGCCGCCGCGTAGTTGGCCTGACCGGGATTGCCCAACAGCCCGGCGGCCGACGAGAACAACACGAACTGCGCCAGGGGCAGTTCCTTCGTCAACTCGTGCAACCGCCAAGCCGCCTCGGCCTTCGGCCGCATCACGACCGCCAGCCGCTCAGGAGTCATCGAGGCCAGCACGCCGTCGTCCAGGACCCCGGCCGCGTGTACTACGGCGGTCAGGTCGGGCCCGAACGTCTCGACCACGGCGGCGAGTTGGTCGCGCTCAGCGATGTCGCAGGCCACCAAGTCCACCTGCGCGCCCGCCTGCTGGAGTTCGTCCCGCAACTCCGGCGCGCCCGGGGCCTGTTCGCCGCGCCGACTGAGGAGTACGAGCCGCCGAACTCCATGCCGGTCGACCAGGTGCCGGGCGAGCATCGCACCCAGGGACCCGGTGCCACCGGTGATGAGAACAGTGCCCCCGCCGAGGGAGCCGTCGGTCGTCGAACCGGACGCGGTCGCCAGGCGCGGGACGCTCAACATGCCCTCACGGACGGCGATTTGGGGCTCCCCGGTGGCGAGGGCGGCGGGCACCTGTCGTAGTGACTCGGGGCGGCCGTCGACGTCCACGAGGGTGAGGCGACCGGGGTACTCGGACTGGGCGGTCCGCAGCAGGCCCCAGACCGTCGCGGCGGGCAGGTCGGGGGAGGCCCCGGCGGCACCGCGCGTGACCACGGCCAGTCGCCCGGAACCGGTGAGATGTGTTTGCAGCAACTCCAGCGCCCGTACGGTCAGTTCGTGCGCTGCGGCAACCGGGTCGGTGTTCGCGTCGCCGGGCGCGGACAAGGACGCCACGACCAACTCCAGTGTTTCCTCGGACCATGACGACTCGTCGTCGGCGGATGCCAGGAACGCGGCCAGGCTCAGGTCGTCCGTCTCCGACATCGCTACGGCGGGTACCTCGCCGGTGGTCGGAACGCCCGTCCAGCGCAGCCGGTACAGCTCTCCGGCCGGGGTGGGACCCGTCTCCGGCGCCGGTCGGGTCGTCATCGACTCCAGCCGGGCCACGGGCGCGCCCGACGGGGTGGCGAGGTCGAGGGTGATCGAGTCCGGGCCGGTCGTCGTCATACGGACGCGCAGGGCCGTCGCACCCGTGGCGTGCAGGGTCAACCCCCGCCAGGCGAACGGCAGTCGGGGCGCGCCGGTCGGCGGTTCGGTGAGTAGCCCCGGGTGCAGGGCGGCGTCCAGCAGGGTCGGGTGGAGCATGTGGCGCCGGACGTCAGCGACCGGCAACGGGCCCACCTCGGCGAACAGTTCCTCGTCCCGTCGCCACAGCGCCGTGACGCCTTGGAACGCCGGACCGTACGCCAGCCCGGACTCGGCCACTCGCTCGTAGGCGCCGGAGAGATCCACCCGCGTAGCACCCGCCGGTGGCCATGCCGCGAGGGAGACCGCGCCGTCCAGGACGCCGGGAACAGCCGGGCCGAGTCGCCCGGTCGCGTGCTGCGTCCAGGGACCGAGCGCGCCGGACTCCTCGGGCCGCGCGTACACGTCCGCGCTGCGGCGCCCGGAGTCGTCCGGCTCGCCCAGGACCACCTGGAGTTGGACGCCCGCTTCGTCGTCCTCGGGCAGGAACAGCGGGTTGAGCAGGGCGAGTTCCTCCAGTACGGCGAGACCGCACAGGTCGCCCGCGTGCAGCACGAGGTCGGCGAACGCGGCGCCGGGCACGAGGGTGTGCCCGCCCACGACGTGATCGCGCAGCCACGGCTGGGCCGCGCCGGACAACCGGCCCGTGCACAGCAGGCGTTCGGTCCCCGGCAGCGTGACCGTCTGCGTGAGTAGCGGGTGCCCGGAACCGGCGCTCGCGTCGGCGCCGGTGTCGGGCAGCCAGTAGCGCTGCCGCTGGAAGGGATAGGTCGGCAGGCCGTCGACCCGTCGGGCGCCGCTGTCCGCGTACACCCGGTGCCAGTCCAACCGCACGCCGTGGACGTGGAGTTGGCCGAGCGCGTCGAACAGCGTCCGTGGCTCGGCGGCGTCCCGGCGGGCCGCCGGGGTGAAGAGGAGTTCCTTGCCGGTCCCGGCCAGGCTCGCGGCGGCCTGGGCCGTGAGCTGGGCGTCCGGGCCGATCTCGGCGAACGCGGTCACCCGTCCGTCGTGCGCCAGCCAGTGCACGGCGTCACCGAACCGCACGGCCTCACGGGCATGCCGTACCCAGTATTCGGCCGACCGCAGCTCGTCCCCGGTGGCCGGCAGCCCGGTCAGACCCGACACCACCGGGATGGTGGGGGAGTGGTACGTCAACTCGACTGCGACGCGCCCGAATTCGGCCAGCATCGGCTCCATGAGAGGGGAGTGGAAGGCGTGGCTGACCCGTAGCCGGACGGTACGACGGCCGCGTACGGCGAACCGCTCCGCGAGCGCGAGGACCGGTTCCTCCGCGCCGGAGACGACGACCGCGCGGGGGCCGTTCACGGCCGCGATCGCGACCCCGTCGGCCAGCTCGGACGTCACCTCCGCCTCGGTGGCGTCGAGCGCCACCATGGCACCGCCCTTCGGCAGCTCCCGCATCAACCTCCCGCGCGCAGCGACCAGTTCGACGGCGTCCGCCTCGGACAGCACGCCCGAGCAGTGGGCGGCCGCCAGCTCACCGACCGAGTGTCCGGCCAGGAACTCCGGTCGCACGCCCGAGGATTCGAGCAGCCGGAAGACGGACACCTCGAAGGTGAAGAGGGCGGCCTGGGCGAAGTCCGTACGGTTCAGCAGCGCGCTAGCGTCCGCGTCCCAGAGGATCGAGCGCAGCGGACGTTCCAGGTGGGCGTCGAAGCGCGCGCACAAGGCGTCGAAGGTGGTCGCGAACACCGGGAAGGTTGCATACAACTCCCGTCCCATGCCCGTCCGTTGGGCTCCCTGACCGGTGAAGAGCAGGGCCAGGCGGGCGGTCGAGTTGGTGGTGTGTGGCAGGGCGGACGTCGTCAGGGTGTCGAGGGCGGTCAGTGTCGCCGTGCGGTCGTCGGTGGCGACGGTGGCTCGGTGGGGGAGTGTGGCTCGGGTGGTGGCGAGCGTGAACGCCAGGTCCGGCAAAGGGAGTTCGGGGTGGGCGCGCAGGAAGTGGGCGGTGCGTGCGGCCTGTTCGCGCAGGGCTGCCGGGCTCGCGGCCGAGAGCAGCAGTGGGGGTGTTACGGGGCGGCGAAGGGGCGGTTCGTCGACTACGGCCGCCTCGGGCTCCTCCAGGATCACGTGCGCGTTGGTCCCGCCGATGCCGAACGCCGACACCGCCGCGCGTCGCGGGCGACCGGGCTCGGGGAGCCACTCCTCGTCCTGGGAGAGCAGCCGTACGGTGCCCGACGACCAGTCCACGTGGGGCGACGGTTCGTCGGCGTGGAGTGTGCGGGGGAGTCGGTCGTGGTGCATGGCCAGGACGGTCTTGATGACGCCGCCGACACCGGCCGCGGCCTGGGTGTGACCGAGGTTGGACTTCAACGAGCCCAGCCACAGCGGGCGTTGGGCGGTGTGGTCCTGGCCGTAGGTCGCGAGGAGTGCGTGTGCCTCGATCGGGTCGCCGAGTGCGGTGCCCGTGCCGTGGGCCTCCACGGTGTCGATGTCGGCCGGGGTCAGTCCCGCGTCGGCCAGCGCCGAGCGGATCACCCGTTGCTGGGCAGGGCCGTTGGGGGCGGTGAGCCCGTTGGACGCGCCGTCGGAGTTGACGGCCGAGCCGCGTAGCACGGCGAGTACGGGGTGGCCGTTGCGGCGTGCGTCGGAGAGCCGTTCCAGCAGGACCAGGCCGACGCCCTCGCCCCAGGCGGTGCCGTCGGCCGCCGCAGAGAAGGGCTTGCAGCGGCCGTCCGGAGCCAGCCCGCGCAGTCTGCTGAACGCGATGAACGGGCCGGGCGAGGCCATCATCGTGACCCCGCCAACGACGGCGAGCGAGCACTCCCCGTCGCGCAGGGACCGTACCGCCGAGTGCATCGCGACCAGCGACGACGAGCACGCGGTGTCCACCGTCACGGCGGGCCCGCGCAGCCCCAGCGTGTAGGCGATGCGGCCGGAGGCCACGCTGCCCGCCGAACCGAGGGCGAGATGGGCCTCCAACTCGTGCCCGCCGCGGTGCAGTAGACGGCTCGCGTAGGTGGCGTGCATGACGCCGACGAAGACGCCGGTGTCGCTGTCGCGCAGACCGGCGGGGTCCATGCCCGCCCGCTCCAGCAACTCCCAGCCGGTCTCCAAAAGCAGTCGCTGCTGGGGGTCGGTGGCGAGGGCCTCGCGGGGCGACATGTTGAAGAAGGCAGCGTCGAAGTCGGCCGCGCGGTCCAGGAATCCGCCCCGGCGGGTGACCGACTTGCCGAGGTGGTCGGGGTCCGGGTCGTACAGGTCGGCCACGTTCCAGCCGCGGTCGGCGGGGAAGTCGGAGGTCGCGTCGGTGCCGTCGGCGACCAACTGCCACAGATCCTCCGGGGATTCCACTCCGCCCGGGTAGCGGCAGGCCATGGCCACGATGGCGATCGGTTCCCCGGGATCGGTGTTGTAGCTGTCTCCGGTTGTACGCGCGGGGCTGTCGCCGTGCAGCGCGTCGCGCACCAAGGTCGCCACGGCGGCCGGCGTGGGGTGGTCGAACACCAGCGTCGCGGGCAGGGCCAGACCGGTCGCCGTGCCGAGCCGGTCGCGCAGCAGGACAGCACCGAGCGAGGTCAATCCCTGTTCGTTGAACGGCAGTTCAGAGTCCAGTTTGCGCACGGGTACGTCGAGAGTCCGTGCCGTCACTTCGAGAACCAGGTCGAGTACGGCGTCGGACGCGGACGCGGACGCGAGCCGCTCGCGCAGCGCGGCCGAGGCGGTCGTACGTTCCGCCGCGAGGCGCTCCGGTAGCTGCTCGGTGAGCACGGCCCGGGCGATCTTGCCGGACGCGGTACGGGGGAGGGACGCGGTCGGATAGATCTCGTCCGGCACCTTGAACCCGGAGAGCCGCTCCCGGCAGGCGGCGAGGGCCAGCGCCGTGTCGACCCCGTCCGGGCCGGGCACGACGAACGCCACCGGCACCTCGCCCAGCACGTCGTGCCGCCTGCCGACCACGGCGGCGTCGGCGATGTCGGGGCGGGTCAGCAACACCCGCTCCACTTCGGCGGGGTTGATGTTCACACCGCCCCGGATGATCAACTCCTTGACGCGGCCGGTGACATGGAGCTGACCCTTCGCGTCGCGCCGGCCGAGGTCCCCGGTGCGGTACCAGCCGTCGGTGAACGCCTCGGCGGTCGTGTCCGGGCGGTTGTGGTAGCCGGTCATCAGCCCGGGACCGCGCACCCAGATCTCGCCCTCATCCCCTTCGCCCGCCTCGGCACCGGTGGACGGATCGGTGATCCGGACGTCCAGCACCAGCAGCGGGAAACCACGCGAGGGGTCGTCGCGGGGGCCGTCGAGCCGCTCGATCGCGATCTTCCCGCAGGTCTCCGTGGAGCCGTAACCGTCCAACAGGGGTGCGGCCAGCGTCAGTTCGACCTCGGCTCGCAACTCAGGCGAACAGGGCGCGCCTCCGCTGACACACACCCGCAGCGAGGGCGGCACCGGACGCGCGGTCGCCCGTAGCGACTCCAGCAGGAGGCGGTAGGTCGCGGGCACCCCGCCCAGGATCGTGAACTGCTCGGCGGCGAGCGCCTCGGCGAGGTTCGCGCCCGGCGCGAGGACGCGCGCGGTGGCACCGACCGAGAGGACGCCCAACAGGCACACGGAGTGGCCGAGGGCGTGGAACATCGGCAACGGCCAGAGCAGCCGGTCCTGTTGCTCCAGGCCGAAGGCCGGCACGTAGGCCGCCGTCACCGACCACAGTCCCGAACGCTGCGTGGAGACAACGCCCTTGCTCTGCCCGGTGGTGCCCGAGGTGTAGTGGATCCAGGCCGGTTCGTCGAGGCCGAGGTCGTCACGGGGTGCCGTACCCGAATCCGTACCGGCAAGATTCTCGAAGGCGATCGTGCCATCGGTCGGGTCGTCCTGCCCGACGACGATCACCCGTTGCACGGAGGCGAGTTGGGCGGGCGGTTGTTCGCTCACCATCGCCATGGCGCCGCTGTCGTCGAGGAAGTACGCCAACTCCTCTTCCGACGCACCGGGGTTGAGGAGCACGCCGATCGCCCCGGCGCGCAGCACCCCGAGCCAGGTCTCCACCAGCTCCACCCGGTTGCCCAGATGGATCGCGACCCGGTCCCCACGCCGTACCCCGAGCCGGACCAGGTGCCCCGCCACCCGGCCGGTGCGCTGCTCCAACTCCCGGTAGGTGACGGCACGTCGGTCGTCCCGGTATGCGGTCTTCTCACCGATCCGTGTTGCGTGCTCCCGCAAGATGTCCGGCAGTGTACGCACCGACTCGCCCCCGTAAATTCCCATTCCCACCCTTTCGTTCCCCCATTGCGAGCGGTCACCGTACGACAGTCGCCGTCGGACGGCGGCATAGGGCACGCTCTACGGCATGGTGATGTGCGATTACTTCTCGGCCACGAGTGACGAGGCTGCCGTCGGCGTCCTCGACGCACCGGGCGGGCCCGATTCGTCGGTGTTCGACGTGCTGTCCCTCAAGGGCGTCGACCCGGTGGTCGTGATGGCGCGGCTTGAAGGCATCCTCACCGACTGCACCTACGACGAGGCGCGCGCCCGCCCCCGCTCCGGGCAACTGCTCTCGGACCCCGAGGCCGAGGCGGCCTTCGTCATCAGCGTCTCCGACACCCTCCGGGACGCCCTGGCCACGGCGTCCGATAAGCGACTGGACCTGGCGGCAGGGCCGTTCGCGGCTGTCGAAGAACTGGGATTCACACCCACCAAGACGTCGGAAATGCTCCATCGGTTGTCCGGCTTGGCCCGGCGAGCCGCGGCGGAGAACCGGCGGCTGTACTGCTGGTGGGCCCTGTAAGAACCACAACTCGGCAGTCAGGAGAGGCACTTGACCACCCACGGCGATCCGTCGACACCCGAGCCGCTCGGTCCGTCGTCTCTGGTCTGGCGGTACTTCAGCGACTGGCGGGGCATGCTGATCGGCCTCTGGGCCGGGTCGATGCAGAACATGCATCCCGCCCTCGGCGCCGGAGTAGAGGAACACTCGGAGTTCTTCGAGGAGCGCTGGGAACGCCTGCTCCGCTCCCTCTACCCGATCGCCGGAGTGATCTACGACGGCCCGGACGCGGCCCGTATCGCCCGCGAGGTCCGCGACTATCACGTCGGTATCAAGGGAGTTGACAGCCAGGGGCGGCGCTATCACGCCCTCGACCCGGACACCTTCTTCTGGGCGCACGCCACCTTCGTCATGGTCCCGGTGCTGCTGTGCCAGTACTTCGGCCGGCCGCTGACGGAGGAACAGAAGGAGCAGTTCTACGCGGAGAGCCTTCAGTGGTACCGGCTCTACGGGGTCAGCGACCGGCCCGCTCCCGCCAACTGGGCAGGATTCACCGCCTACTTCGAGCGGATGTGCGCCGACACCCTGGAGGACAACTGGGCGGCGCGCACCGTGCTCGACATCGGGCGTATCGGTAGACCGCCTTTTCTGAAGTGGCTGCCGGACGTGGTGTGGAGGGTGATCAGGGGTCCCCTGACCCGGCCCTTCGTCTGGAGCACCGTCGGGATGTATCCGCCCGCGGTGCGCGCCAAGTTGGGCTATCGCTGGTCGCGTCGGAGTGCGGTCGGGCTGTGGCTGGTGGGCCGTACCGTCGCGCTCGGCTGGCACCTCGTGCCGTTCGAGCGGCGCTACCACCCGAGGGCCCGGGCCGCCTGGCGGCGGGCGCGCGGTCTCGCCGTAGGACCGGTCGAGACGCCGCGGCGGAATCTGCCTCCGGTGGAGCGCAGGGGTGACGGCAAGCACTACGCGCCCGACGTGTAGCCGTCGGCGGGTGGTTGTGCTCGTGGCGTCTCAGCCCAGGACGTCGGGTTCTTCCTCCACCACGAGGTCGGCCAGGAGATTGAAGTTGTGGCGGGCCATGTTGGCGTTGCTGAACTGCCGGTGGGCCAGGGTGACTTCCTCCTCGGTCATGACGCGGGGCTTGCCCGCGGCGTCGGCGAGGAGCTGCATCTGGCAGGCGCGGTCCATGGTGATGAACCACCACGCGGCCTCCTCGACGGACCGCCCGACCGTCAGCAGACCGTGGTGGCGGAGAATGGCGGCCCGTCGGTCGCCGAGCCGGACGGCGATCCGCTCGCCCTCGGTCCGCTCCAGCACCAGGCCCTTGTACTCGTCGAACAGCACATGGTCGTCGTAGAAGGCACAGGACTCCTGCACGATCGGGTCCAGGAGCTTGTCGAGTGACGCGAAGGCCCTGCCGTGGATGGTGTGCGCGTGCGCCACCGCCACGACGTCCGGGCGGGCCTGGTGGATGGAGGAGTGGATCCAGAAGGCCGCCTTGTTGGTCCGGCGCTCGCCCTCCATGACCCGGCCCTCCTCGTCGATGAGAAGCAGGTCACTGACGCGGATCTTGGAGAAGTGCACCGCGTACGGGTTGACCCAGAACCTGTCGGGGAACTCGGGGTCCCGCGCGGTGATGTGTCCGGCGATGCCCTCGTCGAAGCCGTAGCGGGCGAAGATCCGGAAGGCCGCCGCCAACTGCCGCTTGCGGTGGGCGCGTTCGGCCTCGATGGTCTCGCGGCTCTCCGCCAGGCGAGGAATGTCCAGTTCCTCGGTGTTCTCGAAGTCGATGTCGTTGCTGCCGGTGGTGAGGGACATCGGTGCGTCCTTTCCGGTGCGCGGCTCAGGGTGCGCGGGTCACGGGTCACGAAGAATTTCTTTCAGGCTGCAACCATCTCCCGTCTCGTGTCAACCTGCGAGGCAAGAAATGTTGCCTCCTGGGTATGTCCGGCGTTCGTCGTCTCAGTCGCCCCTGCGCCATGCGCCCAGCACCATGAGCGTCTTCGTGCCGATCACGGCGCCCGTGCGCCGGAGCCGGTCGATGACGTCTCTCAGGTGCTGCACGTTGGTCACCCGGACGCGGACCAGGGCGTCGGGGTCGCCCGCGACGGTGAAGACCTCCAGGGCCTCCGGGACGCTGGTGGCGGCCATCGTGATCGCCTCGACCTTGACGTCGCCGGCGAACCGCAGCTCGACGAACGCCTCGAAACCGGAGCCCAGCTTCCCGTGGTCGAGGGTGACCGTGTAGCCGGCGATGACTCCGACCCGCTCCAGCCGGTCGACCCGGCGTTTGACCGCCGACGGGGAGAGGCTGACCCGTTCCGCGATCTCCGTCATCGTCCGGCGGCCGTCCTCGACCAGCAGCTCCAGAATCGCGCGGTCGACGCTGTCGATGAGTGCCGTGTCGGTCATGTGGGCCTCCTCCTCTTCTTCGTGGTGCCTGTTTTTTGCGGGTGAGCCTGCCCCCGCTCGACTTTTTTGCATCACATGCAAGATACCCGCAACTTAATTGCCACCGCCTGTGTCCCGCCGGTCCACTGACAACGCCTGCAACTGGTCGGCGACCGCCGTTCGAGGGCGTGAGGAAGGGACCCAGCGGTGAAGGTTGAGCGCGAACTACCGTCCGGCGAAGCCCGGGAACTGTTGGAGCTGACGGTCGACATCGCGGACAAGGAACTCGCCCCGCGGGCAGCGGAGTTCGAGGAGGAGGGCCGCTTTCCTCGGGAGGTGTTCGGCGTCCTGGGAGAGGCTGGGCTGCTGACCCTTCCGTTCGGCGAGGACGTGGGGGGAGGGGGCCAGCCCTACGCCGTCTACCTGCAAGTACTCGAAGAACTGGCCGCCCGGTGGGCCGCTGTCGCCGTCGGTGTCAGCGTCCACACGCTGTCGTGCCACCCCGTCTCGGCCTTCGGCTCCGCGAAACAGCGGCAGACGCTCCTGCCCTGGCAGTTCAGCGGCGCCGCACTCGGCGCGTACTGCCTGTCCGAGGAGCACGCGGGTTCCGATCCCAGTGCCATCCGGGCCGGCGCGACACGTGACGGCGAGGCGTGGGTGGCCCGGGGTACCAAGGCCTGGGTCACGCATGGCGGCGAAGCCGACTTCTACACCGCGTTCCTGCGTACGTCCGAGGATCCGCGCAACGGCATCTCGTGCTTCCACGTCGACGCCCGATCACCCGGCCTGAGCGCGGGTGCCCCGGAGCGCAAGATGGGGCTGCGGAGTTCGACCACCGCGCTGATGCACTTCGACGATGTGCACATCCCCGGCGACCGGCTGATCGGCGAGCCCGGCCAGGGCCTGAGGATCGCGCTGTCCGCACTCGACGCAGGCCGGCTCGGCATCGCCGCGGTCGCGGTCGGGATCGCACAGGCGGCGCTCAACCACGCGGTCGAGTACGCGCGGGAACGCCGGACATTCGGCCGCCGCATCATCGAGCACCAGGGCATCGGATTCCTGCTCGCCGACATGGCCGCGCGCACCGAAGCGGCTCGCGCCACCTACCTGGTCGCCGCCCGGCGCAAGGACTTCGGCCAGGAGTTCAGCCGCCAGGCCAGCATCGCCAAACTCATCGCGACGGACACCGCCATGGCCGTGACCACCGATGCCGTGCAGGTCCTCGGCGGTGCCGGATACGTCCGTGAGCACCCCGTGGAGCGCTATATGCGCGAGGCGAAGATCACGCAGATCTTCGAGGGCACCAACCAGATCCAGCGCATGGTCATCAGCCGCCATCTCGCCGACTCCTGAACTCGGCCTCGTTTGGCATGACTTGCACATTCCCTACGACTTGAAGGAAGGCGGGCACCATGACATCTCGCGATGCTGTCGCCGTCATAGCGGGAGGCGGCTCGGGGCTGGGGCGGGCGACCGCACACCGGCTGCACCGACAGGGCCGTACCGTCGTGCTGTTGGACCTCCCGAACAGCCAAGGGGAGGCCGCAGCAGCCGCGTTGGGGGAGCGCGCGTATTTCGTCGCGGCGGACGTGACCGATCCGGGCCAGGTCCGGCAGGCCTTCGCGCACGCGGCAGAGCACGGGCCGGTGCGCGTGGCGGTCAACTGCGCCGGAGTCGCGACTCCGGGCCGCATCCTGAGCAAGCGGGGAGTGCTGCCCGCCGAGGACTTCCGGCGCGTGGTCGAGATCAATCTGCTCGGCACCTTCCACGTGCTCGCCGCCGCAGCCGCCGTCATGGCCGACAACGCCCCGGACAACGGGGATCGAGGCGTCATCGTCTGCACCGCGTCGATCGCCGCCTACGACGGGCAGATCGGCCAGGCCGCGTACGCGGCGAGCAAGGGCGGGGTCGTCTCGCTGACCCTGTCCGCGGCCCGGGACCTCGCCGACTCGGCCATCCGTGTCGTCACCGTCGCGCCGGGGCTGTTCGACACCCCGCTGCTGTCGGGCCTGCCGGAGAAGGCACGGACTCAACTGGGCGCCGCCGTACCGCATCCGTCCCGCCTCGGCTCACCGGACGAGTACGCGGGCCTGGTCAGTCACATCCTCGACAACCCGATGCTCAACGGCGAGGTCATCCGCCTCGACGGCGCCCTGCGCATGGCCCCGCGCTGAACCCCCGCACCGACAAGGCCCGTTGACCCGCTCTCCCCGTCGAGAGCGTCGCCCGGAAAGAGAACACGCATGGCACACGCCGTACAAGACCCGCCGTCGGAAACGTCCTTGGCCGATCCGCCCATCCAACTGCTCGATCCGGCAGGGAACTTGGGTACGGACCCGCGGTTGCCCCTCGACCCGGCGACCGTCGACCTCCCCGCCCTCCACCGCGACATGGCGCTCGTCCGCCGACTGGACACGGAGGCCATCGCCCTTCAGCGGCAAGGGGAGTTGGGCCTGTGGCCGTCGCTTCGCGGCCAGGAGGCGGCACAGGTCGGAGCCGCGTACGCGCTGTACGACCGGGACATGGTCTTCCCCACCTACCGCGAGCACGGCGTGGCCTGGTGCCGCGGCCTCGACCCGGTGTCGCTGCTCGGACTCTTCCGGGGTACCACGCTGGGCGGCTGGGACCCCTACGAACACCACTTCAACCTGTACACGCTGGTCATCGGCGCGCAGACCCTGCACGCGGTGGGCTACGCGATGGGCCTGTACCGGGACGGCAGCACCGGCTCGGGCGATCCGGAGCGCGACACGGCCGTGCTGGCATTCCTCGGCGACGGCGCGCTGAGCGAGGGCGAGACGAACGAGGCGTTCATCTGGGCCGCCGCCCAGAACCTGCCGGTCGTCTTCTTCTGCCAGAACAACCAGTGGGCCATCTCCGCCCCCTACAGCGTGCAGAGCCGCATTCCCGCGGCCCAACGCGCCGCCGGATACGGCTTTCCCGGCATCCGCGTGGACGGCAACGACGTACTCGCCTGCCTCGCCGCGACGCGCCAGGCGCTGGACCGGGCGCGAACCGGCGGTGGCCCGACGCTGATCGAGGCGGTCACCTACCGCGTCAACGCCCATACGACGGCCGACGACGCGACGCGTTACCGGGCCGCCGAGGAGACCGAGGACTGGACCGCCCGGGACCCGCTGGACCGGCTGCGCGCCCACCTTCAGTCGACGGGGGCCGTGACCGACGAGTACTTCACCGACCTCGAAGCGCGCGAGCGGGACCTGGCCGAACAACTGCGTGCCGGCTGCCGCGCGTTGGCAGACCCCGACGCGTCCTATCCCTTCGAGCACACCTACGCGCGGATGCCCGTAGATCTGCGCCAACAGCTGCGCCAGCACATGAAGTTCGTCTCCACCGGCCCGCAGGACGGAGAGCGGAAATGACCGTTTCCATGGTCAAGGCTCTCAACGACGGCCTGCGCCAAGCCCTTTCCGACGATCCCCAAGTCCTGCTCATGGGCGAGGACATCGGCCGCCTCGGCGGTGTGTTCCGCGTGACGGACGGACTGCGGAAGGATTTCGGTGAACTGCGGGTGGTCGACACCCCGTTGGGAGAGGCAGGCATCGTCGGAGCGGCGATCGGCCTCGCGATGCGCGGCTACCGGCCGGTCTGCGAGATCCAGTTCGACGGCTTCGTCTACCCGGCCGTGAACCAGATCATCACCCAACTCGCCAAACTCCGGCACCGCTCGGCGGGCCGCATCTCCCTGCCCGTGGTGATCCGCATCCCCTACGGCGGTGGCATCGGCTCGATCGAGCACCACTCGGAGTCACCGGAGACGTACTTCGCCCACACGGCCGGGCTGAAGGTGGTCACCTGCGCCACCCCGCACGACGCGTTCCACATGATCCAGCAGGCTGTGGCCGAGGACGACCCCGTGGTGTTCCTCGAACCCAAGCGGCACTACTGGACCAAGGGAGAGGTCGACCCGGCCTCGGCCCTCCCGCTGGAGCAGGCCGTCGTCCGCCGCGCGGGAACGGACGTCACGCTGATCGCCTACGGTCCGACGGTGCCGGTCGCCCTGGAAGCGGCCGACGTCGCGGCGGCGGAGGGCCGCAGCGTGGAGGTCATAGATCTGCGCAGTCTGTCTCCGTGGGACGTCACGACCGTCCGCGCGTCCGTGCACCGCACCGGGCGGGCCGTCGTCGTCCATGAGGCCGCCTTCTCGCACGGGTTCGGTGCCGAGGTCGCCGCGCGGTTGCAGGACGAGGAGTTCCACTTCCTCGAAGCACCCGTCGTACGGGTCACGGGATACGACACCCCCTACCCGCCCAGCCGGCTGGAGTCGGACTGGCTGCCCGGTGTCGACCGGGTCCTCAACGCCATTGACCGCAGCCTGAGTTACTAGGAGGGGCGCCGTCGTGACGAGCCCGCAGCAGTTCTTGCTTCCCGACGTCGGCGAGGGTCTGACGGAGGCGGAGATCCTCGTCTGGTCGGTCCGGCCCGGTGACGTCGTCGAGGTCAACCAGATCATCGTCGAGGTGGAGACGGCCAAGGCCGCCGTCGAACTTCCCTCGCCCTACGCCGGCGTGGTCAGCGCCCTCCACGCGGAAGTTGGGGACCTGCTACCAGTCGGCAGGCCGCTCATCACGATCGACACCGACGCACCGGGCGAGGCGGCGGGCGGAGCGCCGGACGGTGGGGTGGCGCAGCAGCCGGATGCGGAACAGGCCGCACTGCTGGTCGGCTACGGTCCGCAGGGCACCGGCACCGGCCGTCGCAGAAGGCGTCCCGCGCACCACGCACACCCGCAACGCGCGGACAGCGTTGCGGTCAGCGTGCCGGAGCCTGCCGTAGCTCGGCCGGCGGCGAAACCGCCGGTGCGCAAACTCGCCAAGGATCTCGGCGTCGACCTGACGACCGTCGCGCCCACCGGACCCGGGAACACCATCACCCGCGAAGACGTCCACGAGGCCGCCCGAGGCGCGACCCCGCAGACCGCTCCCGCGCCGGACGCCTCCGGGAGTCCCGAAACCCGCATACCGATCAGGGGAGTTCGCAGGCACACGGCCGCCGCCATGGTCGCCTCCGCCTTCACCGCACCGCACGTCACCGAGTTCATCACCGTCGACGTCACCGCCACCATGCGCCTTCGTGAACTCGTCGCCGGGCGCCGGGAGTTCCGCGATCTGCGGGTGACTCCGCTGCTGTTCTTCGCCCGGGCCTTCCTGATCGCGCTGGCCAAGACGCCTGAGGCGAACAGCAGTTGGGACGAGGCGGCGCAGGAGATCGTCCTGAAGCACTACGTCAATCTCGGTGTGGCGGCGGCGACGGACCGCGGTCTGGTCGTGCCGAACATCAAGGGCGCGGACCGGATGTCGCTGCACGAACTGGCCCAGGCGCTGGCGGACCTCACCGCGACCGCCCGCGCCGGCCGCACGTCCCCTCAGGACATGACCGGCGGCACCGTCACGCTGACCAACGTGGGGGTGTTCGGCGTCGACACCGGTACGCCGATCCTCAACCCGGGGGAGGCCGCCATCCTCGCCGTCGGCGCCGTCCGCCGTATGCCCTGGGTGGTCCGGGACGACGACGGGAACGAACGCATCGAGCCTCGCTGGGGCACCCAGCTGGCGCTCTCCTTCGACCACCGGCTCATGGACGGCAGGCAGGGCTCCGAGCTGCTGGCCAATACCGCGCAGATCCTGCACGAACCGGGGCTCGCGATGCTGTGACGCCAGCTGCGCCCGCCGGGTGTTTGGCCTGTGAGGCAACTTATTTTGCCCATGAGGTTGACGCGGGTAGGGCAGGACCGTGACTCTGTGGGAAGACCGAGGGGCTTTGGAATCTCAGGAGGAGCGGGCTATGGCAACGTTCGTACTCGTACACGGTTCGTGGGGCGGTGGCTGGGTGTGGGACCGGTTGCGCCCCCTGTTGGAGAGCGCCGGCCACACGGTGCTCACGCCCACGCTGACCGGCCTCGCCGAGCGGCACGAGCTCTCCGCGCCGGACGTCGGCCTGAGCGTGCACGCGCGGGAAATCGCCGAACTCCTCGCATCCGAAGGGGTGGTGGACGCGATCCTGGTCGGGCACAGCTACGGCGGGATGGTGATCACGGGAGCGGCAGCGCTCGCCCCCGATCGGGTCGGGCAGGTGGTGTACGCGGACGCGTTCGCCCCCGTGACCGGTGAGTCGGCGTTCACGATGCTGCCGTGGCTGGAGAAGGCGTTCTCCGAGTCGCCGGGGCCCGCCGAGTGGGAGGTGGCGCCGCTCGACCCCGGGTTGCTCGGGGCGGACGACGAGGGGGCGGCGTGGCTTTCGAGCAGGCTGACCCCGATGCCGCGCTTCACCCACGAGGAACCGCTCGGTCCCGGGAGCGAGGATGCTCTGGCGAGCAGAGCGGTCACCTACATCTACTGTGCCGATCAGGCCCTGTTCACCGATATCGCCGCCTCGGCGGAGAAACGGGGATTCCGGGTCGTGGCGCTGCGCGATGTCACCCATGTCGGACTGCTCACGAGCCCGCACATCCTTGAGCGGGAGCTGCTGAACCTCGTGTAGAGGGAGACCGTTCGATGTACCTTTCAGGCCCGGTCTATTGCCTCAGGGGCATGTTAGTGTGCGGGAATGCCGATCGAGGACACTGATCTCTGGGTTGCCCAACGCCTCAAGGACATGCGGGGCGAGCGTGGCATCACCCTGACGACACTGGCCGAACAGACCGGCATTTCCTCGGCGCATCTCTCGCGCCTGGAGAAGGGTGTACGCAAGCCGTCCATCGGTAGCCTGCTGCAGATCGCCCGCGTTTACGGCGTATCCATCAGCGAGTTGGTGCAGGAACCCGATCAGGACGACTTCCATCTGGTGCGTGCCGACGCGGCGATGACACGCGACGGGCAGGACGGCCGGTACACCGTACTGAGCGGGCCGCGGGAAACCATGTCCGTCATCCGGCTCGAATTGACAGCCGGTAAGAACACCAAGACCGCCCGGCACGTCGGCGAAGAATGGCTGCACGTGCTGTCCGGGGCGATCACTCTCGATATCTCGGGAGTTTCGCTTCAGCTCGACACCGGGGATTCGGTGCACTTCGATTCGTCGAAGGAGCATCGTCTCACCAACAAGGACGATGCCGTCGCGACCGTCCTGATCGCATCAACAGCGGCAACTGTTCCGATGCGGCACCCCATTCCGGCGTCGTCACGTCGCAACTCGGCGGACTCGCGCTGAGGATTGCGTGAACGCGTGAACGCGCAGGGTGCACGTCGGTGATTCCAGGAAAATGAGGGAAGGCTCCCGATGTCGTCACCCGTCGCACTGAATCCTGCCGAACTCCCGCCCCTCACCGGCGTGATCTCCCACGGCCTGGCCATTCCTGACCTCGGTCTCCTCTACACGTCCGGGCAGGTCGCCTGGGACGCCAAAGGGGAACTCGTCGGTCGAGGCGATCTGGCGGCGCAATTCGCCAAGGCCTACGAGAACATCGACGCGGTGCTGGCCGCCGGCGGTTCGAGCCGTGGCAAAATCATCAAGGAGACGATCCATCTCGTCGGGTACGACACCGACAACGCGGAGCAGTTGATCGGGCTCATCGCCGGCTCTCGGGGAGAAGGACAGACGCCGCCCGCGAGTACGTGCGTGGGCGTGGAGACCCTCTTCGCCGAGGGCTTTCTGGTCGAGATCGAGGTGGTCGCGACCTTGTGAGCCTCGGCCTCTGCCAGTGGATGGTGACCCCGGTAGCATCGATCGGTGACCAAGACGCCAGGCGCTGCCCCGACCAAAGTCGGCATCACACTCGACCGTGTTGTCGAGGTCGCATTCGTCGTCCTGCAACGGGACGGCATCGCCAAACTGTCCGCTCGCGCGATCGCGGCCGAACTCAACGTCCGGATGAACACGGTCATGTGGCACATCCGGACCAAGGACCGGCTGCTCGGCCTGATGGCGGAGTCCATCCTGGGCGAGGTCGACCTGGACGACCTGCACGGCGACTGGCGTGAGCAAGTGGCCGAACTGCTCCGGCGGTTGAGGCAGGCGATGCTCGGACACCGGGACGGCGCCCTGCTCGTCGCCGGGACCTTTCCCGTCGAACCGAACACGTTGGCCTTTTCCGAGCGGATGGTGACGGTCCTCTTCGAGGGCTGCCCCACCCGCAAGTCGGCCGCGTGGACGTCGTGGAGCCTCTTCTATTTCACGCTCGGGCTTGTTCAGGAAGAACAGGCGACACCGGCCGCGTTCCACGATCGACTCCGAGAAACGGTGGACGAGCAGCATTTCCCGGGCCTCCACTCGGTGCTGGAGGACTACGTCTCCATCGACTACAGCGAGCGCTTCGACTTCGGAATCGAGCAGATCCTCCAGTCGGCCCCGGCGACCAAACCGCGTCCCCGGGCAGGGAGTTGACGGTGCGTCAGGGCGTCGTAGCGCTCGCTGTACTCTGATCGAGGATGTGCCGTCGCGTCTTGGGGTCAGAACGCGTTTTTGGCGACCTCGTCCCAATTCCGCCACTCGTCGAGCCGCGCCTGGTACTCCTTGGTGATCCTTTCCAGCGGGCCCTGACCGAAGAAGATCCGCAGGGGCGGCTGTTCCGCGTCGACCACGGTGAGAATCGCCGCTCGTGTCGCGGTCGGGTCGCCTCGCCGGGAGGAAATACCGCTCATGGCCGCGCGGAAACCGTCGTAGGCCGGAAGGCGCTCGGTCTGTACCGCGGACGGTCCCGCCCATTCTGTGGCGTATCCGGCCGGCTCGATCAGCGTGACCTTGATGCCGAATTCCTTCACCTCGGCAGCGAGGCTCGCGGTGAAGCCTTCCAGGGCGAACTTGGAGGCGTGGTAGATGCCGAGTCCGGGCAGTGAGGTGAGGCCGCCGATGGACGACACCTGGATGATGTGGCCGGAGCCGCGGGCGCGGAGATGGGGGAGCACCGCCTGGGTGACCCAGAGCGCGCCGAACACGTTGATCTCGATCTGGTCGCGGGCCTGCTGCTCGGACACTTCCTCGACCATGCCGAACAGGCCGTAGCCCGCGTTGTTGACGACGACGTCGAGCGTGCCGAACGTGTCGACCGCCCGCTGCACGGCCTCGAACGCGGCCGCCCGGTCGGCGACGTCGGCGCGCAGCGGCAGCACCGCGTCGCCGTACTTCTCCACCAGGTCGTCGAAGGCGGCTGCGGAACGGCTGGTCGCGGCGACCCGGTCACCCCGTTCGAGCGCGGCTTCCGCCCATTCCCGGCCGAATCCCTTCGAGGCTCCGGTGATGAACCACGTCTTCGCCATGATCTTCCTCCTGGAGTGCATGCCCTTGTTCAGTGACCAACACGGCAAGTGAACTTGGTCAGTGACCAAGATGTCAACTCCGGACGGATTCCTTGTGCGGTGACCAATTGGTGCGATACGGTCTTGGTCGTCGACCAAGGTGATTTTGGGTGCGAAAGGATCATTCCGAGCAATGAACGCGACTGTGCGCCATCGGGATTTCTTCCACGGCATGTTCACGTGGATATCCGGTCTGAGTGACGCCGGAAATCACGGCACCCTCGACGACATTCAACGATTCTGGGCGGCTGACGGACGCATCATCACCTGCGGTCAAGTCAAGGCGGCCGGCATCGAGGAGCTGCGGAAGCACTTCGGGATCTATCCCCAGCAATACGAAGAGGTGGAGATCCGGGAGCCGTTCCACACCTACCTGGAGGCGGGAGACGAAGTCGTCATCGAGTACGACATCCTTATCCGCGGGCGGCATCGTGAAGGTGCCGCGGGCGATGGGGACACCGGGCGGCAGGAATTCCGTGTGATCGCGATCTTCTCCGTCACCGACGGCAGGATCTCGGAGATGCGTCAGGTTCCCGGCGTCAGGGCGGGAGACGCCTGACCGTCGGCGCGGCCCATGCCCAACGTGCCCTGAGCCGTGCCCCGTTGCGGGGGAGGCACGGATCAGGGCATCGGATGGGAGCGGTGACTCAGGACTTCACGGGCTTGCCGCGGCCCCACGCCCACGCCAGGCGGTCGGCGCCGGACTGGTTCGTCGTGACCAGCCAGGGGCGGGCCGCGTTGCTGATGAGCTTCTGGATCGAGTACGTGTCGTCCGTGCGCAGGCCGGGCCAGTACACCGAGCCCATGCCGAGCTTGCGGAACGTGTCGGTGTCGGCCTGGATGAAGTTGACCGAGTTGTCGGCGGGCGTCGGTACGTTGTAGTTCAGGCCCGTCGTCATCGGGGCGCCGAACTCGTCGGCCACGGTGCGGTTCGCGCAGTTGCCGAGGCGTTCCTTGAGGTCGCTCACCCACTGGTCGTAGGTCGCGTAGTCCTTCCAGAACCCGTAGTGGTGCAGCGAGAGGTACGTGCCCTTCAGGCGTGGGTCGGCGCAGACCGTGGTGACGTGGTCGTTGTAGCCGGCGCCGCTGACGAAGACGCGGTTGCGCGGCACCTTGGAGTAGGTGTCCAGCCACTTGGCGGCGAGGTCGGCCCACTCGGCGTCGGTGTAGCCGTGGGGCTCGTTCATGGGCTCGAAGTAGACCCGCTGGTTGTGCTGGTACGCCTTGACCACGGTGTTCCACATGGGCCAGTACGTGGCGGGGTCGTCGATGAAGCCGTCCTTGTTGGCGCCCGTCCCCTCCCAGTACGAGACGATGACCTTGAACCCCTGGGCCGTCGCCGCGTCGATCACCCCACGGTAGGACTTCCAGTAACTCCCGTTCACCGTGTACGGGTTGATGGGCAGCCGCACCGTGTTGGCACCGAGGTTGGCGCGGAACGCCGCGATCACCCGGGTCGCCTTGGCGTACGTCTGGGCGTAGGTGTCCGTGAGTGACAGGCCGGACAGGACGACCGGGTCGTCGGCGTAGTTGTCGCGCGGGTCGGCCCAGTTGACGCCCTTGAACTGGGACGTGTTCGTGCTCGGCGTGGCGGAGGCGGGGCTGCCGGCCAGCGTGGTGCCGGTGACCGCGGCGATCGCGACGGCCACGAAGGTGGCCCGCATGCGGGTTCTGGCGGGGATGGTGCGCATCGACTTGCCCTTTCAGGAATGGCGACTCCGCGCATGACGAGGCGTGCGCGCGGCTGAGCGGCCGTCGGAACGGATACCGGGCGGGACGGATGACGTCGGCTCGTCGTCCCAAGTCCCGGTGGGCTCGGTGGTGTCGGGGGAGTGGGGGCACGGTGGGCCCTGCTCGCCGGGAGCCTCCTGTCCCCCTTCCTCCACCGGCCGCGACGCGGTGTTTACGTAAACATGCTGCGTCGGAATCGTCGGCCGGATCTGTCGGCCGAGCTGGTCCGTTGAGATGTTTACGCAAACATGGCGGCGCCGGAATCGTGGCATCCGGCACCGCCGTCGTCAAGGTTTCCCGCACGTAACGTCGTGGCGTCCCGCGCCGGGGCTACGGCTTGATGCCCACCCCGGTCCACAGGCTGACCTTCGCGTCCGTGGGCGCCTCGTCCTCGGACCACTCCTCGGTCACGGGGTCGGGGCGCCAGCGCCAGCCGACGGAGACGCCCGGGTCGAGCAGGTCGAGCCCGGTGAAGAAACGCGCGACCTCTTCCTTCGTGCGGACCTTCACCGGTGTCCCGGCCTCGTCGTAGATCGCGGTGACCTTCTCCCAGATCTCAGGGGCGAAGTCCGGGGTGACGTGGCTGATGGCCAGGGCGCTGCCCGACGGCAGGACCGACAGTAGCCGGTCCACGATCCCGTACGGGTCCTGCTCGTCGGTGACGAAGTGCAGCAGCGCGTTCAGGGACAGCGCGATCGGCTTGTCGAAGTCGAGTATCTCGGCCACTTCGGGGGAGTTGAGGAGCGTGTCGGGGTCGTTGACGTCAGCCTGGACGTACGCGGTGCGGCCCTGGCGGGTGCTGCGCATCAGGCGCTCGGCGTACTTGAGGACCAGGGGGTCGTTGTCGGCGTAGACCACGCGGGCCTCGGGCACGACGGACTGGGCGACCTGGTGCAGGTTCGGCTCGGTGGGGATGCCCGTGCCGATGTCGAGCCACTGGCGGATGCCGTGCTCCCGGGCGAGGGCCCGGGTGGCGCGGTGCATGAACCCGCGGTTCTCCCGGGCGGCGACGAAGACGCCGGTGAAGACGTTCGAGACCGCTTCGGCCGCCTGCTTGTCGACCTCGAAGTGGTCCTTGCCGCCCAGGTAGTAGTCGTACATGCGGGCGGAGTGCGGCTTGCTGGTGTCGATGTCCCGCGCGGCGTGGGCGTTGGTCATGCTCTCCCTCTCAAGTGGTGTGCGTCGGCGTCTCGGGCGGATCGCAGCCGGGCCGGCTCTCCATCGCCCATGCTCGTGTTCAGCCGGCCATCAGGTGGTCGGCAAGTCCCCGCTTGACCCCGTCGACGAACGCGGCCATCTCCTGGGGCGTGTAGATCAGCGCTGGTCCCGCGGGATCGGTCGACTGGCGCAACGCGACGCGCCCGTCGGCCAGTTGCTTCGTCTCCACGCACTGACCTCCGTTGGGACCGCTCCAGGGGCATTCCCAGCCCTGCTCGCCGAGGTTCGACGCGGGCATCCCGTTGTAGACCTTGTCGTCCGTGGTGGTCATGAGTACTCCTTGCGCATGCGGTTCAAGAGCGCCTTGCTGTCCGCGGACGAGGTCAGCAGCGACATCCTGTTGTGCGCCTCCAAATGGGCCACGACATCGGACCGTTGGTCCAGATACATGGAGGCGGAGAGGATCTCGCTGTAGACGACGTCGGGCAGCTCGGGTTCCTGGAACCGGAAATAGGTGAAGGGTGCGCACGCCCCGACGTGGGCACCCGCCGAGAACGGGACGATGTCGACACTGACGTGGTCCAGTTCCGCAACCTCAAGAAGCCGGTCTATCTGGTCCCGCATGACAGCGGGACCGCCCACCACCCGGTGGAGCACGGCTTCTTCCAGCACCGCCCACAGCGTGGGCGAGTCCGGCCTCTCCAGCAGACTCTGGCGGCGCAGACGTAACTGCACCCGCCGTTCAAGGTCTTCGTCGTTGTCGTTCGGGAAGCCGCCGCTCAGCACGCCTCGCGCGTAGTCGTACGTCTGTAGAAGTCCCGTGACGTAGTGCGGCTCATAGGTACGCAGGGTCTTGGCGCCGGTCTCCAGGCTCACATAGGCGGTGAACCAGCCCGGGAGCACATCGCGGTAGGCGTGCCACCAGCCGGGCTCGTTGGCCCGCTCCGCGAGTGCGACGAACTCCTCGATCTCCTGGCGGTCGGCGCCGTAGGTCTCCAGCAGCTTCTCGACGTAGAGCGGTTTGAGGCCGACCTCGGCCTTCTCCAGACGGCGGATGGTCAGGGAGGTCACCCGCAGGGCCCTGGCGGCGTTCTCCAGGGACACGTTCGCACCCTGTCGCCGCTCCTGCAGCCGCCGGCCGAGGATCATGCGGAGAACAGTGGGTGCACCCGCGCCCGTGCTCGACCGAGCTTCGCTCACGCCCAACCTCCTGAGGGACTGTCACCGGCGTTAGTCTGACAGCGACTTGCTGATGTCGCCAGACAGAAACCGACGTTCTGAAATTATCAGGGAGTCGGTTGCAGCTTGAACTGAGCTATGGGCATAGTTACTTGTGTGAGCGACCTGGGCCTCCCGCTGGAACACCCCATCCACGGCAGGCCTGTTGCTGATGCTGTGCGTCTCCCGCCTGCGCCCGCCCCCGATGGAAGGCGAACCACCGTGTCCCCCCACACGACTCCCTCCCCGCAGCTTTTAGACGTCGTCAGCCCGGACCTGGCGCACTGGCTGGAACTTCCCGCGCACCGCTCCGGTGTCCGGACCGCCCGGCACGCCATGGGCGCGCAACTGGCCAAGTGGCGCCTGCCCGAAGGAGTGCGCGACGACGCGGTGCTGGTCATCTCCGAGTTGGCCACCAACGGGGTGTGCCACACACCCAGCGCGAGGCTCCTGTGCGGTGTCGGGCTCGTCACCGACCGTAGTCTCCGCATCGAGGTACACGACCACGACTACACGGGCAGTGATCTCTCCCGCTGCGAGCCGAACGTCGACGACGAGAGCGGGCGCGGACTGTTCATCGTGCAGGCCGTCGCGGACACCTGGGGGGTCGACAGATCCGCGCTCACCGGCGGAAAAGCCGTGTGGGCCACACTGTCCACCGGCTACTGAGGCCGGACACCTGGAGGGGGCGAGGACGCCCGCGGCCTGTTCAGGTGGTCGCGGGCGTCAACTCGGCCAGCAGCAGCGTCCGGTCGTCCGCCCCGGGCGTCGCGGACGGGGCGCGCAGCAGCCGCTCGCACAGCGAGGGGAACGCCTCCGGTCCGCCGGCCGGCGTGGGTTCTGCGGCGGCCGTGTCCAGGGCCCGGGCCAGACCGGCGATCTCCTGGTCGATGTCGGCGTGCCGCGACTCGACCAGCCCGTCGCTGTACAGCAGGAGCAGCGCCGGTTCGTCGATGGTCAGCACCGTGGCCTCGTAGTTGCCCGTGCCGAGCCCCAGCGGCAGCCCCGCACTGGCCAGCGTGACCGGTACGGCCGGTCCGTGCGGGCCGCGCAGCAGCGGCGGCGGGTGACCGGCGCCGACCAGGGTGCAGGTGTGGGCCCGGGCGTCCCACTCGGCGTAGATGCAGGTGGCGAAGGACGCGCCCGGGGTGTCGTACGCCAACTCGTCCAGCCTGCGCAGGAGTTCGGGCGGTTCCATGTCGAGTCGGGCCAGGGTGCGCACGGCCGTACGCAACTGGATCATGGCCACGGCGGACTCGGGGCCGTGGCCCATCGCGTCGCCGACGACCAGACCGACCCGGCCGCCGGGGCGGGGCAGGACGTCGAACCAGTCGCCGCCGATGATGTTGCCCTGGCCGGCCGGGAGATAGCCGTGCGCGATACGGCAGCCGGGGAACGCCTGGGCCGGGTCCGGGAGCAGGCTGTTGCGGATGGCCAGCGCGGTGCGGCGCTCGCGTTCGTAGCGGCGCGCGTTGTCCAGCGCCACACTGGCCCGCGCCGCCAGCGACTCGACCGCCACGGCCTCGCCGGGCAGGAACGGGTCCCGCTCCGGGCCGCGCGTGCAGGCGACGAACCCGACGGTGGCGCCCCGCAGTTGGAGCGGGACGACGAGGAAGGACGCCGTGCCCAGCAGATCGTCTATGCGCCGCGCGTCGCCGCCCGCGGAGGCCAGCAGCCGCTCGGAGGTGTGCTTGTCCACTCCGTCGAGGACCTGCGAGTGACCGCTGGCGAGGGCGCGTGCGTACGGGGTCTCGCGCGGGAAGACGACCACTTCGCCGACCGGCAGCACACCGTCCCAGCTCTCGGGCGCCTCCGTGCCCACCCGCACCGCCAGCCGACGCGCCTCGATCTGCGGCGGATCCACGGCGGGATACGCGTTCTCCTCCAGCACCCACCGCTCCAGCAGGTACACCGACGCCGCGTCGCAGAACCCGGGCGTCAGCGCGTGCACGACGTGGCTGCCGGTCAGCCGCAGGTCGAGCTCCGAGCCGATCACGTCCGCGGCGGGGGCGAAGGCCTGCCTGCGGCGTGGGGGCCCGGCAGGGGTTGCGTCACCGTGGTGACTGCGCGGTTGGTTCCGCAGGGTCGTGCCTTTCCGGGTGGGGACCGGCCGCGTGACGTGGGGGGCAAGCGGTCTGCCGTGTTTTCCTCGGCAACTATATGATGACGCGTCAAGGAACCTGGGGCGAGAGGGAGTTGTGGTGCAGGACAGCGCAGGTCTGCCGCAGGGGGTCGATCCTCGCAAGGCGAGTGTCGCCCGAATGTACGACGCGATGCTGGGTGGTGAACACAATTTCGCCATAGACCGCGAGGCGTTGGCGGCCTTCACGGCGATAGACCCCCAGGTGCGCACCCTGGCCCGCGCCAACCGTGACTTCCTCGGCCGGGCCGTGCGCTTCCTTGTCGCGTCCGGCGTACGGCAGTTCATCGACCTCGGCTCGGGCATCCCCACCCAGGGCAACGTCCACGAGGTCGCGCAGGCCGCCAGCCCCGGAGCCCGCGTGGTCTACGTGGACAACGACCCGGTGGCCGTCGCCCACAGCGCCTCCCTCCTCGCCGACAACCCGGACGCGGACATCGTCGACGGTGACATCCGCAGACCGGCCGACGTCCTGTCCTCCCCGCAGGTACGGAAGTTGATCGACTTTGACCAGCCCGTCGCCGTCCTGATGATCACGATCCTGCACTTCGTCACACCCGCGGAGGACCCGGCCGGCATCGTCGCCGCCATCCGCGACGAACTGCCCGACGGCAGCTGGCTGGCCATGAGCCACGCCACCAACGAGGACCGCCCGGACACGGCCGCCGCCGTGGGCAAGTTGTACAGCTCCAGGGCCACTTCACCCGTCACCGCCCGCTCCTACGACGAGATCCTCGGCCTCTTCGACGGCTTCGACCTCGTCGCGCCCGGCCTGACCTACGTCCCCCTGTGGCGCCCGGACCCGGCGGACGAGATCCCCGAAAACCCGTCGGAGTACTGGGTCTACGCGGGCGTCGGCGCCAAGAACGCGTAGACCGCGGGTACTTCGGTGAGCACTGCGGTACGGAAAACGAGGTGCCCGCCCCGGATTTGGCCGGATGAGGGGGAGTGAGGCACGAAAACCGGGGCAGGGGACTCTTGTCGGCAGTTCCATAGGACGAATGGGGTGGGCGTTATGGCAGCCGTGACGGCAGCGCAGGCACCGGCCACGGCAGGGCGGCGGACGACGGCCGGAGAGGCGTTCCCGGGGATCGGGGAGGCTCTTCCGCTGATCGCGGAGCCGTCGAAGGTGAGCCCGAAGGACGCGCGTGAGCTGTCGCGCCAGTTCTTCGACCGGCTGACCTCGCTGGAGGAGGGCACCCACGAGTTCCAGTACGTGCGCAACACCCTGATCGAGATGAACCTCTCCCTCGTGCGCTACGCGGCCGCGCGCTTCCGCAGCCGCAGCAACAACGAGATGGAGGACATCGTCCAGGTCGGCACGATCGGACTCATCAAGGCGATCGACCGGTTCGAGCTCTCGCGGCAGGTGGAGTTCACGTCGTTCGCCGTCCCCTACATCGTCGGCGAGATCAAGCGCTTCTTCCGCGACACCAGTTGGGCCGTCCACGTGCCGCGCCGGCTGCAGGAGGCCCGCGTCGAGCTGGCCAAGGCGACCGAGGAACTGCGGTCCCGCCTCGGCCGTACGCCGACCACGCGCGAGCTGTCCGCGCTGATGTGCCTCACCGAGGAAGAGGTCATCGAGGCCCGCAAGGCGTCCAACGGCTACACCTCCTCCTCGCTCGACGCCGCGCTCAGCTCCGACGCGGGCGCCGAGGGCGAGACCGTGCTGGCCGACGTCATCGGCTCGGACGACCCGGGCCTCGAACTGGTCGACGACCTCAGCTCCTTGGCCCCCCTCCTCGCCCAACTCGACGACCGCGAGCGGAAGATCATCCACATGCGCTACGTCGAGGAGCGCACCCAGGCCGAGATCGGCGAGGAACTCGGCGTCTCCCAGATGCACGTGTCCCGGCTCATCAGCCGGATGCTCCGCCGCCTGCGCGCGGGGCTGCTCGACCCCGCGGTCGCCTGACGGGCGATCCGGCCCAACAATCCGGGCTGTTGGGTGCTTTCACCCTCCCCGGATGTCCGTTCTGCGGCACTCTCGTACTGTGGCCGGGCCGGCACCTCAGGTGCGCGCCCGGCCGTCGCGGGGTTGCCGGAAGGGGGAGTTGTGGCGTGGCGGAGTGAGGAGTTCGGGGAGTCCCACGAGGGCATCGTGGGGGCGGTCCTCGCCGACGGCAGTGAGCCGAAGTCCGTGTATCTGGATGTGGGCAGCGGCAGTTGTGGCTTCGAGACGCGTGAGTGGTGGGCCTACAACGGCTGGACGGGCCGGCCCAAGGCGGCCGGCTGGCGGGCCTCCTGCGCCTGCGGGTGGCGCGGGGACAGTCATCCCATCGACTGGGACCAGGTGGAGGACCACGACCTCGACGACCTGGACACCTCCGACGCGTACGACGAGTGGTGGGAACACATCCACGCCGTCGAACGCCGGACAGTCCCGTTGCCGGAGGAACTCTCCGAGCTGATGGAGCAGTTGGAGGGACGGCTCGACGCGCTCTCGGACACGGCACCGGTCGCCGCGCTGAAGGCGGTGGCCATCCTGGAACGCCTGGCGGCCCGGGTCGGCAAGGAGGCGGCGTACGGGGCGCAGGCCGACGATGTGCCGGGCGAGGCACTCGGCAAGGCGCTCGGGCTGAGCGTGGACAACGCTCAGTCGCGGCTGGACCGCTACCTTCGCGCCTACTACTGACGGATGGACGGATGGCGGGCGGGGGCCGTCTCCTCGGTTCGCGTCTCGGGCCGGGCGCGGAGGGCGGGTCGGTGGCCGCGCGGGGCGCCGCGACGCCGTCGGGCCGAGGGCGCGTGCCAGACTGGACGTACCGCTCGCCCCCGCTCCGTAGTTCCCGTACTTCACCGAGGTTGTCCGTGACCAAGCCCCCGGCCCGTGTCCCCCAGCGAAGCAACGCGCGCTCCAACCGGGAACGCATCCTGGCCACGGCCCGCCGGGAACTCGGCCTGAACCCGGACATCACCCTGGAGGAACTCGCCCGCGCCTCCGGTGTCGTACGACGCACGCTGTTCGGGCACTTCCCCGGCCGGGAGGCGCTGCTGGAGGCGCTGGCCGAGGAGGCGTCGGAGGCCCTGCGGGCGGCGCTGCCCGCCGATCCGGCGCCGACCGGTGCGGGGGTGGAGTCGGCCGAGCGGTCGTACGCGCGCTTCGTGCTGTCGATGTGGACCGTGGGCGATCGCTACCGGCTCCTCCTGGCGCTGGCCCGGCGCGACCTGGGCATGGAGCGCGTCACCGAGATCCTGTCACCGGCCCGCCGCGCGGCCACCGCCATCCTGGACCGCGGTCAGCGCGACGGCGTCTTCCACACCCAACTGCCGGCCGCCGTGCTGAGCGCCGGACTCGAAGCCATGTCGATCGCCCTGCTCGAAGAGGTCAACTCCGGGGCGCTGGAGGACGACGGCACCCATGCGGCGGTCGCCTCGCTCATCGCGGCCGGTGTGCCGGAGAAACAGGCGCGAGTCGTGGTGGACGAGGTCGCGCCGACGGACGGCGCTGTCGACGACTGAGCCTCAGGCGTTCCCGTACGACGAGTCGCCCTCCACCGAATCGCCCCGCGAGCTGTCGTCGGACCGGAAGGTGACCGACTCGCCCGACAGCCGGGCGACCAGCCCGCTCTCCGTCGTGGTGACGGACCGCAGGTGCAGGCCCTGAGGGATGTCGCGGAGCCGGATCGGCCGCTCGAAGACCTTGCCGAGTGCGAGTCGCCCCATCTCCGGCAGCAGACCGCCCGTGACCTGGAAGTCCTTGAAGGCGATGCGGTTGCCGGACAGTACCGAGACGGTCGCCGCCACGGTGACGTCGTCGCCGGTGGGGAGCAGGACGCTCGCGCGGACCTGGTCGGGACGGGTGCCCCGGGAGATCTCCAGCCCCAGGGCATCGGACACGTCCGGGTAGGACAACAGGGCGGTCGCGTCCGCGGAGCGGGCCAGTGCCTCCGTGTCGTCGTCGGACTTCCTCAACTCCTTCAGCCGGAGGGAGAGTTCGCTCACCGGCAGCGGGCCGGTGGTATCGCTCGCCGGTATGTCGTGCGCGGTGATGTCCACGTGCCGTAGGGTGCCGGCGGCCAGCTGTGTCAGCACGGGGAAGCCCCGCACATGGACCTCCGGCGCCGCGGGCGTGTGCATGCCCGCCTGGAACGCCGTGGCCGTACGGGACTCCACCCGCGCCGTCGCGAAGCGGTCGGCGGCGACGGGCACGAAGAGCAGCGCGAGCAGTGCGCCGACGGCGATGACGACCGGGCGCCGGTTCCTCCGGGGCGGGTGGTGCGCATCCCAGGACTCATAGGGCTCGTACATGGGTCTCCTTCAACGGGAATCAACGGGACGGTCGCAGGCCGCGGACCGTGGTGGCCGCGAGGTCGGGTCGGACGCCCATGGCGATCAGGACCGCCGTGGCGGCGGCCGTGCCGTCGTCGGTCCAGAGGCCGGAGTTGACGCTGTCCAGCAGCGCCAGCACGTGTGCCTCCAGGGCTCTGCCGAGCGGGCCCGGCGGGAGGGCGGTGTGGAAGACGCCCTGCCGCTGACCGTGGGCGAGGACTCCGGCGACCGCGGCACGGGCCGGGCCGAGGAGCGCGCCGACCCGGTCGGGGCCGAGGTCGCGGTGGGCGAGGCCGATGAGCGTGCGGTAGCGGTCGCCGACCGACCAGAGGGTTAGGACGAGGCGCGCCAGGGAGGTCACGGGATCCGGCGTAGGCGCCCGGGCGACGGCACTCGCACGCCGTACCGCCTCCCCGGCGTCCGCCGCGAGGCCCTCGACGAGCGCGGCCCGCCCGGCGAAGTGCGCGTAGATGGTGCGCCGCGTCACGCCGGCCGCCTCCGCGACGGCACCGAGGCCGCGGTCGGGGTCGCGGCCCAGTTCGCGCCGGGCCGCGTCCAGGATGCGGGCACGGGTGGCGCGCGCCTTGGCGCTGCTGCGGGCGGTCACGTCGACACCTCCTGGCGGGGCTGATCCGTCTCGGCATAGTTGCACATCAGTGAGCAATAAAATAGTCTGCACATCAGTGAGCAATTAATGTCGTCTAGGAGCCCCCGATGCCGCTCTTCGCCACCACACCCGTCGACAAGATGACCGGGCCGTACGCACGGCGCTGGTCCGCCCTGATCGTGCTCTGTCTGAGCCTGCTGATCGTGGTCATGGCGAACACCTCGCTGATCGTGGCCGCGCCCGACATGACCACGGACCTGGGCCTGAGCAGCAGTGATCTGCAGTGGGTCATCGACGGCTACACCGTCCCGTACGCCGCGCTGATGCTGGTGCTGGGCGCGATCGGCGACAAGTACAGCCGTCGCGGCGCGCTCCTCACCGGTCTGGTGATCTTCGCCGCCGGATCGGTGACGGGCAGCCTGGTCCACGAGACCGGACTGGTCATCGCGGCCCGCGCGGTCATGGGCGTGGGCGCCGCGGTGGTCATGCCGGCCACGCTGTCCCTGCTGGTCGCGATCTTCCCGAAGCGCGAGCGGGCGCGGGCCATCACGGCCTGGACCGCGACCTCGGGCCTGGCCATCGCCGTCGGTCCGCTGGTCGCGGGCTGGCTGCTGGAGGACCACGCCTGGGGCTCCACGTTCCTGATCAACGTGCCCATCGCCCTGGTCGCGGTCGTCGGCGCCCTGGTCCTCGTACCGCCGTCCAAGGCGGACGCGATGGGCCGCATCGACTACGTGGGCGGTCTGCTCTCGATCGTCTCGGTCGGCACCCTGGTCTACGCGATCATCGAGGGCCCGCACTTCGGCTGGGGCGCGGGTCCGGTCACCGCGGCCGTCGTCGCCGCCGTCGGTCTACCCGCCTTCGTGGCCTGGGAGTTGCGTCACCCGCACCCCATGCTCGACGTCCGCAAGTTCGCTCAGCGATCCTTCAGCGGCTCGATGGCGGCGGTGCTGTTCTTCTTCTTCGGCACGTTCGGCGCGATCTACTACGCCACGCAGTTCCTCCAATTCGTCCTGGGCTACGACGCGTTGGAGACGGGCGTACGACTGCTGCCGCTGGCCGGTGCCGTGTTCCTCGGCGCCGCGGTCACCGGGCGGCTGACCCCGAAGCTGGGCATGAAGCCGATGGTCGTGGCCGGCATGGTGCTCGGCACCGTCGGCGTCCTCCTCCTCACCCGGATCGACAAGGCCTCCACCTACGGCGACTTCCTGCCCACGCTGATGCTGCTGGGCTTCGCGATCGGGCTGAGCGTCTCCCCGGCCACCGACACGATCATGGGCGCCTTCCCGGAGAACGAGCTCGGCGTCGGCGGCGGCGCCAACGACACCGCGCTGGAACTGGGCGGCTCCCTGGGTATCGCCATCCTGGGCTCGCTGCTGGGCACCACCTACAAGGACAAGCTGACCGACCTGGTCGGCGGCCACCTTCCCGCCGCCGCGCTGGACACCGCCAAGGACTCGGTCGGCGGCGGCCTGGCGGTCGCCCAGGAGATCGCGAAGACACCCTCCGCCGGACCGCAGCAGGCGCAGGCCCTGGTGGACGCCGTGCACGAGGCCTTCGCCCACGGTGTCGCGCAGACCAGCCTGGTCGGCGGGATCATCATGGCCGCCGGCACGCTGATCGTCCTCGCGGTGCTGCCCGGCCGCCGTGCCACCAACGAGCCCGAGCCGAAGGCGACGGAGAGCAGCCGCGAGCAGGAGCACGCCGAGTCCGTCTGAACACCTCGACACGCACCGCCCGTCGGCAGGGCCGCCCGAAGACGAGGAAGCGAGAGAACATGCCCGCCGCGCACCGCATCGACGTCCACCAGCACCTTCTCCCGCCCGCCTACCGGAAGTTGATGGACCGTCATGGGTTGACGGCCGGCGGCTGGCCCACACCGGCCTGGGACGCGCGGAGCGCGCTCGCGATGATGGACCGCCGGTCCATAGCCACCGGCATCCTCTCGGTCAGCTCACCGGGCACCCACTTCGGCGACGACACGGAGTCCCGTGCGATCACCCGAACCGTCAACGAGTTCAGCGCGGAACTGGCCAAGGACCACCCCGACCGCTTCGGCTTCTTCGCCGGCGTCCCGCTGCCCGACGTGGACGGCGCGCTCGCGGAGACGGCGTACGCACTGGACGAACTGCACGCGGACGGCGTGGTGCTGATGTCCAACGTCGGCGGCCGCTACCTCGGCGACAAGGAATTCGAGCCGCTCTGGGCCGAGTTGGACGCACGGGCCGCCGTGGTCTTCGTCCACCCCACCGCGCCGCCGCTGCCCATGCTGGAGGGCATGCCCAGCCCGCTGCTGGACTTCCCCTTCGACACCACCCGCACCGCGGTGCACATGACGCTCAACGGCGTGATGAGCCGGCACACCCGGATGAGGGTGATCCTCTCCCACGCGGGCGGCTTCCTGCCGTACGCCGCCTGGCGGTTCACCGCCGGCGCCCAGTTCAACCCCGGCACCACACCCCTCGGCATCCTCACCGACCTCCAGCGCTTCTACTTCGACACCGCGCTCTCCTCCACCCCGGCCGCCCTGCCCTCCCTGCTGGCCTTCGCCGCGCCCGGACACATCCTCTACGGCAGCGACTTCCCCTTCGCCCCCGAGGAGAGCGGCGGTCTCCTCGACTCCCTCCTCGACGGCTACGACGGCTTCGCGCCCGGCCAACTCGACGCGATCAACTACGGGAGCGCGAAGGAACCCTTCAAGAACCGATACGGCAGGGGCGACGAAGTGGCCGCCCGGTGAGCGGAGTTCGGACCCGAGCCGAGGACGGCGTCCACGACGTGGCGGTGATCGGCTACCTGCCCACGGGAGTCACCGCCGCGAACCTCCTGGGCGCGCTGGGCCTGCGGGTCGTCGTGCTGGAGCGCGACGCCGAGATCTTCACCCGGGCCCGGGCCATCTCCACCGACGAGGAGGTCGTCCGTATCTGGCAGCGCGTCCGCCTGGCGGAACGGCTCAAGCTCGACATGCTCCCCGAACGCCCCGTCGACTTCGTCGACGCCCACGGCCGCGCCTTCCTCACCGCGCACCCGACCCCGCGCGGCCACGGCCACCCGCCGCAGATGTTCATCCACCAGCCCGCCCTGGAGCGCGTCCTGCGCGACGGCGTCGACCGCTACCCGAACGTCGAGATCCTGCTCGGCCACGAGTGCCTACGGGTCCAACAGGGCCCGGAGGGCGTCGAGTTGACGGTACTGGACACCGCCGACGATTCCGTACGACGCCTGCGCGCCTCCTACGTCATCGCCGCCGACGGCGGCTCCAGCCTCACCCGCGCGCAGCTCAACGTGGGCTACGAGGGACGGACGTACGAGGACCGGTGGGTCGTCATCGACACCGAGATGCTCAAGCCGTGGCCGGACCACGACCGGCTGCGCTTCCGCTGCGACCCGGCGCGGCCCGCCGTGGACTGCCCGACACCGCTGGGCCACCACCGCTGGGAGTTCCCGATCCTCCCGGGCGACGACGAACGGCGACTGACCACCGACGACGCGGTGTACGAACTGGTGTCCCGCTACGGGATCGGCCGGGACAACGTCAAGGTCCTGCGGGCCACCGTCTACAGCCACCACGTGCGCTTCGCCACCCGCTTCCGCGTGGGCCGCGTCTTCCTCGCCGGTGACGCCGCCCACGCGATGCCGCCCTGGATCGGCCAGGGCATGGCCGCCGGCGTACGCGACGTGGCCAACCTGTGCTGGAAGCTGGCCGCCGTACTGCGCGGCGAACTGCCAGACACCGCCCTCGACTCCTACGAGACCGAACGCAAGCCGCACGTCAAGGAAGTGACCAGGCGGGCGGTGTTCGTCGGCCGGATCATCACCGAACGGCGGCCCGTGGCAGCCCAGTTGCGCGACGCCGTACTGCGCCCGCTCAACCGGATACCGGGCTTCAGCGGTTGGCTGCAGGACGCGAACTGGATCCCCGTCGCCCACTACGTCGACGGTCTCCAGGCCCACCCGCGCACCAAGGCCTCCGGACATCAGCTCCCGCAGCCCTGGGTGACCGGACCGGACGGGGAGCGCGTACGCCTGGACGACGTGCTCGACGGCCGCTGGCTGCTCCTGCACGCCGGACCGCCCGTGCCCCAACCCGCCTGGGACCGCCTGGGCCTTCCCTCGCTGAGCGTCACGCCCGCCGGGTCCCGTCCCGCCGAGGACACCCTCGTCGACAGCGACGGAGTGCTCCTGCCCTGGCTGACCGCGCACCGGGCGGCCACGCTCGCCCTGCGCCCGGACGCGTACGTCTACGCCGCCGCACGCGCCGGGGCCCAACTCCCGCCGCCCCCGGCCCGGTTCACGCCAGTGCCGTGCACGACCGCCTCGACCACGCAGTGAGGAATCCAGCATGACCATGCGTATCGCACCGCCCCCGCCGATGCGGGAGTCGCTGCTCGACATCGCCGGCAAGAAGATCTTCGTGGCGGAGACGGGGGAGGGGCCGTCCGTACTGCTGCTGCACGGTGGCGGACCCGGTGCCTCCGGTGTCTCCAACTACTCCCGCAACATTGCGGAGTTGGCCAAGGAGTACCGGGTCATCGTCCCCGACCTGCCCGGCTACGGTCGCAGCACCAAGGGCGTCGACGGCGCCGACCCCTTCGGGTACCTGGCCGACGGCATCCGTGGCCTGATGGACCAACTCGGTTTGGACAAAGCCCACTTGGTCGGCAACTCCTACGGCGGTGCCTGCGCGCTGCGGCTGGCGCTGGACACGCCCGAGCGGGTCGACCGCATGGTGCTGATGGGGCCCGGCGGTATCGGCACCACCCGGGCCCTGCCCACCCCCGGACTCAACAGCCTGCTCAACTACTACTCCGGGGACGGGCCTTCACGGCTGAAGCTGGAGAAGTTCGTCCGCACCTACCTCGTCTTCAACGCGGCCGAGGTGCCGGACGCCCTCATCGACGCGCGCTACGCGACCAGCATCGATCCCGAGGTGATTGCCGCCCCGCCGCTGCGGCGGCCGTCCGGCCGGGACGCCCTGCGCACGCTGTGGAAGATGGACTTCACCCGGGATCGGCGGCTGTCCCGGCTGCCGGTGCCGACGTTGGTGCTGTGGGGTGCGGCGGACAAGGTCAACAGGCCTTCCGGTGGCGCCCTGTTGGCCGACAGGATGCCCAACTGCGACCTCTACCGGGTGGCCAACACCGGGCACTGGGTGCAGTGGGAGCGCGCCGAGTTGTTCAACCACCTGTGTGCCGACTTCCTGGCGGGGCGGCGATGAGCACATCCGGCGCACCCCACACCGCCTCCGTCTTCGGCTCGGTCCACCTCGGCTACATCGTCATCGAGACCGGTCGCCTCGCCGACTGGCGCCGCTTCGGTACCGACGCCATCGGGATGCACCATGACGCGCTCGACACCGGGCTGATGCGGTTCCGTCTCGACGAGCAGGAGTGCCGGTTCCTGGTGCGGCGCGGGCCGGCCGAGGACGTCGTAGCGACGGGGTGGCATGTCGACGACCATGCCGCCTTCGAGCGGATCGAGGCCCGGGTGCGGGCCCATGGTGTTCCGGTCGTCGCGGGTACCGCCGAGGAGGCGGCGTTGCGCGGAGTCGAGCGGCTCGTGCGGTTTCCCGGGCCCAAAGGCATCGCGCAGGAGATCTACACCACTCCCGTGCGATCCGCCGAGCCGTTGCGCATGCTCGCCTCCGGATTCGTCACCGGTGACGCCGGGATGGGGCATGTCGCGATCACGTCCGCCAAGCCGACCCAGGTGCGGGGCTACTTCGACACCGTCTTCGACGCGCGGCTGACCGACTACATCGGCGAGACCATCAGCGGCGTCAAGCTCAAGATCCGCTTCCTGCGGGTCAACGAACGCCACCATTCCGTCGCGATCGCCGGTGTGCGCGGGCTGCCCGTCGATCCGGTCCGCACCCGTGTCCAGCACCTCAACATCCAGGCGGCCGGGCTCGACGACCTCGCGCGGAGCTATCAGCGCGTGTGCGAACTCGGCTTCGACATGGCGCTGTCCGTCGGGCAGCACACCAACGACAAGGAGCTGTCGTACTACGCCCGCAGCCCTTCGGGTTTCGAGTGGGAGGTCGGCTGGAATCCCGTCGTCGTCGACGAGGCGACCTGGGAGCCCGGCACCCACCAGGGCATCAGCATCTGGGGGCACACGCCCGTCGGCCGGACCATCATGGATAAACTGGAACAGTTCCGCCTCGGCGCCCGCTCCCTCATCCGCTCGGAGGACGCCGTCCCCGCATTGAGCGGTGCCGGCATCGCCGACGGCTGAAGCTCACTTCACGAAATCGACGGTCCTGCCTGTGCACGCTCCGGACACCACCGCCACCGAACCGGCCGACACGGCCCCGCAGCGCACCCGACGCTGGCTGCGCCCGGCGGTGATCACGGTCCTGCTCGCGCTGTTCACCACCGAACTCGTCCTGGGTTGGCCGTCGTTGGCCGCCGCGCTGTCGCAGCTGCGCGCACCCCGGCTGAACTGGTTCGCCGTCGCGCTCGTCGCCGAAGTGGCCGCCATGGGCTGCTACGCGCGCATGCAACGCCGACTGCTGCGCTCGGCCGGGGTGATCGTGCCGATCCAACGGCACATCGCCCTCGCCTACGCGGCCCACTCGCTCAGCGTCACCCTGCCCGGCGGGCCCGCCTTCTCCACCCACTTCAACTACCAGCAGATGCGCCGCTTCGGAGCCACGCCCGCCGTCGCCTCCTGGTGCATCGCGCTGTCCGGTCTGCTCTCCGCGGCGGCCCTGGCCGTCGTCACCGCGATCTCCGCGATCGCCTCCGACGGAAGCCTGCAGTGGCACAGCCTCGTCACCCTCGGCCTGGCCGTGCTGCTGCTCACCGTCGGCATCCGGCGCATCACCCGTCACCCCGAGAAGGTCGAACCGGCCACCCGCGCCGCGCTGGCCAAGGTCAACCGGCTGCGGCACCTTCCCGAGACCCAGGGCCTCGACCGCGTCCGCGGCTTCGTCGAGCAGCTCCGCACCGCCCGGCTCGAACCCCGGCACGCGGTCGCCGCCGCCGTCTTCGCCGTACTCAACTGGCTGCTAGACGCGGGCTGCCTGTGGCTGTGCTTCCACGCCATCAGCGACACCCAGATCAGCAGCGCCCAACTGCTCCTCGCCTTCTGCGCTGGCATGGCCGCCGGGACCCTCACGATCATCCCGGGCGGGCTCGGGCTCATCGACAGCGCGCTGATCCTCGGGCTGGTCACGGGCGGGGTCGCGACCAGCACCGCGATCGCCACGGTCGTGCTCTACCGGATCATCAGCTTCGGGTTCATCATCGGCGTCGGCTGGATAACGTGGCTGATCATCCGCCGCCACAACCGCCGGGAGCCTACGGGTGAACCCGCTGCCGAACCGGCTGCCTGATCCGGGTGTCTGAACCGGCTGTCCAGCGGATCGCCCAGCCGCTCGATCCGACGGTCAGGCCCGTGCGCCCCCGTCGACCCGCAGGACCGTGCCGGTCACGAAGGACGCGCGGTCGCTGAGCAGCCAGGCCGCCGCCTGGGCGATCTCGTCGGGGTCGGCCGCACGGCGCAGCGGGGTGTGCGTCGTGAGGCGATCCTGGAGGCCCGGGGAGTGCTCCTCCCAGGTGCGGATCATCTCGGTGAGGGTGTTGCCGGGGGCGATGGCGTTGACGCGGATGCCCTCCGGGCCGTAGGTGATGGCGGCCGACTCGGTGAGGCTGTTGACCGCCCGTTTCATCGCGCCGTAGACGGGCAGTTCGGGGTTGCCCATCAGGCTGCCCACGGAGGAGTTGTTGACGATGGCGCCGGTTCCCGCGGTGGCCCGGATCGCGGCGACCTGGGCGACCATGGCCAGCCAGACGCCCTTGAGGTTGACGTCGTAGACGTGGTCGAAGTCGCTCTCCGGCAACTCGTCCATCGGGCCCGGGCGTTGGATCGTGGCGCCGTTGTTGAAGGCCACGTCGAGCCGGCCGTACAGGTCGACGGTCCGGTCGACGGCCGCGCGCACGCTGGTCGCGTCGGCCAGGTCGCACACCACGTAGTCCGCGGTGCCGCCTGACTCCCGGATCTCTTCGGTGACTGTCTTCAGCTGGGCCTCCGTGCGGGCCGCGAGCAGTACCTGGGCGCCTTCGCGGGCGAACAGCCGCGCCGCCGCCGCGCCGATGCCGCGTCCCGCGCCGGTGACGAAGGCGACCTTGCCGGACAGCAGGCCGAGGGAGGGAGGAGTGGGTGTGTTGGTCATGGCAGCGAGCCTGCGCCGGTCCGCGGGGGCGATCCAGGCACCGGCAGTACCTGGCTGCCCCGCCGACGCGCGTACACACTGGGGGAGTGGACCGACGAGAACTGGCCGACTTCCTGCGCAGCAGGCGTGAGCGGATCGCCCCCGCCGAGGTGGGGCTGCCCACGGGACCGCGCCGCCGTACCCCGGGGCTGCGCCGCGAGGAGACGGCGCAGCTGGCGTTCATCTCGACCGAGTACTACACACGGCTGGAGCAGGCGCGCGGCCCGCATCCGTCGCGCGAGGTACTGGCCGGGCTCGCCCGTGCCCTGCGCCTGACGGACGCCGAGCGCGACCATCTCCACCACCTCGCGGGCGTACCGCCGGGCCCGCCGCCCGGTCCCTCGCGCGAGGTGCGGCAGAGCATCCTCGACCTGTTGCACCGGCTGCCGCAGGCCGCCGCGATCGTGGTCTCCGCGACGCACGAGGTGATCGCCTGGAACGACCTGGCCGCCGCCCTCATGGAGGATTTCTCCGCCGTGCCGCGCCGCGACCGCAACCTCCTGCGCCGGGTCTTCCTCGGGCCGCACCCGGCGGGGCGACGGCTGTACGGGGTCTCGGACGCGGACGAGTTCGCGCGCCGCGCGGCCCAGGACCTGCGCGCCGCCGCCGCCCGCTACCCCGACGACCCGGAACTGACCGAGCTGGTGGACGAACTCCTCGCCGGGAGCGCGGAGTTCACCGAGTTGTGGGACTCCCACGACGTGGCCGCCGCGCCCACCTTCCGCAAGACCTTCCAGCACCCGTCGGTCGGCCCGGTCACCGTCAACTGCGACGTCCTCGACATCTCCGACCGGGATCAGCGGGTCGTGATCTACACGGCCACTCCCGGTTCACCATCCGAGGGAGCCCTGCGGCTGCTGTCGGTCATCGGCACGCAGCGCATGGACACGACCCCCTGACCCGGGTCAGCCCTCCGCGACCCGGGTCAGCCCTCCGCACGCGCGACGAGGTCCAGCGCGATGTCTGTGATCATGTCCTCCTGGCCGCCGACCATCGCCCGCCGCCCGGCCTCGACCAGGATGCTCCGCGTGTCGAGGCCGTAGCGCGCGGCCGCTGCCTCGGCGTGGCGCAGGAAGCTGGAGTACACGCCCGCGTAGCCGAGGCTGAGGGTCTCGCGGTCCACCCGTACCTCGCGGTCCTGCAGCGGTCGTACGAGATCGTCGGCCGCGTCCATGAGGGGGAACAGGTCGCAGCCGTGCTTCCAGCCCATCAGGTCGGCGACGGCGACGAACGCCTCCAGCGGACAGTTGCCGGCACCGGCGCCCTGGCCCGCGAGGGAGGCGTCGACGCGGATCGCGCCGCCCTCCACCGCGACGACCGTGTTGGCCACGCCCAGCGCGAGGTTGTGGTGCGCGTGGATGCCCAACTCGGTCTCCGGGGCGAGGACTTCGCGGTACGCGCGGAAGCGGTCCCGGACCCCGTCCATCGTCAACCGGCCCCCGGAGTCGGTGACATAGACGCAGTGCGCGCCGTAGGACTCCATCAGCTTGGCCTGGCGGGCGAGTTCGGTCGGCTCGGCCATGTGGGACATCATCAGGAATCCGGCGACATCCATGCCCAACTCCCGCGCGGCGGCGATGTGTTGGGCGGAGATGTCGGCCTCGGTGCAGTGCGTGGCGACCCGCACCGAGCGGATGCCCAGGGCGTGGGCCTGCTTGAGGTCGTGGACGGTTCCGATGCCGGGGAGCAACAGGGTGGTGGGGACGGCCTGTTGTACGGCGCCGGTGACGGCCTCGATCCACTCCCAGTCGGTGTGGGCGCCGACGCCGTAGTTGATGCTGGAGCCCGACAGCCCGTCGCCGTGCGCGATCTCGATCGCCGCCACTCCGGCCGCGTCCAGGGCGCCGGCGATCGCGCGGGCCTGGTCGACGGTGTAGCGGTGCCGTACGGCGTGCATGCCGTCCCGCAGTGTGACGTCCTGGACGTAGAGGGACGGGGTCACTTGGCTGCCTCCTTGCGGGCGCGGCCGGCCATGCGTTCCGCGGTGCGCAGCGCGGCCGAGGTCATGATGTCGAGGTTTCCGGCGTAGGCGGGGAGGTAGTGGGCGGCGCCCTCGACCTCCAGGAACACCGACACTTTCAGCAGCTCGCCCGCGCCCGGCGCGAGGGTGCGCAGCGGGTCGTCGGCGGCCACCTTGTCGTACTGGACCTTCTGCTTGAGCCGGTAACCGGGCACGTACGCCTGGACGCGGCCGACCATCTCCTCGACGGACGCCGTGACCGCCTCGGTCGCGCAGTCGGAGACCAGGCAGTGCACGGTGTCCCGCATGATCAGCGGGGGTTCGGCCGGGTTGAGGACGATGATCGCCTTGCCGCGTGCGGCACCGCCGACCACCTCGACGGCCTGGGAGGTGGTCTCGGTGAACTCGTCGATGTTCGCGCGGGTGCCGGGGCCCGCCGAGCGCGAGGCGATGGACGCGACGATCTCGCCGTAGTGGACCGGGGAGACCGCGCCCACGGCGGCGACGATCGGGATGGTGGCCTGGCCGCCGCAGGTGACCATGTTGACGTTCGGGGCGTCGAGGTGGGCGTCGCCGTTGACCGGGGGGACGACGTACGGGCCGAGGGCGGCCGGGGTGAGGTCGACGAGGGTGCGGCCCAGGGGCCGTAGGACTTCTTCGTGGTGGCGGTGGGCGCCGGCCGAGGTCGCGTCGAAGACGATGTCGACGTCGGCGAACTCGTCCAGGGCGACCAGTCCTTCGACGCCCTCGTGGGTGGTGGCGACCTTGAGGCGGCGGGCGCGGGCCAGGCCGTCGGAGTCCGGGTCGATGCCGGCCAGCGCGGCGATCTCCAGGGTCTCGGACAGCCGGAGGACCTTGATCAGGAGGTCGGTGCCTATGTTGCCGGAGCCGATGATGGCGACCTTCGTGGTCACTTTCCGTCCCCTTCCGAAGCTGTGGTGGCTTCCTCGGCGAAGCGGACCCGTACCGAGCCCAGGTCCGAGATGTGGGCCTCGAAGGTGTCGCCCGGTGCGGCCGGGGTCATCGGGCCCAGTGCGCCGGTCAGTACGAGGTCGCCCGCGCGCAGCGGGTCGCCCCGCTCGGCGAGGGCCGAGGCGAGCCACACGGCGGCGGTGAGGGGGCTGCCGAGGCAGTCGGCGCCGGTGCCCTCGGAGACGGTCTCGCCGCCCCGGGTCATGGTCATCGTGACCGCGCGCAGGTCCACGGCGGTCAGTGGCACGGGCGTGGCACCCAGGACGTACAGACCGCAGGAGGCGTTGTCGGCGACGGTGTCGACGAGGGAGATGTCCCAGTTCCGCACCCGGCTGTCGACGATCTCCAGCGCGGGCAGCGCGAAGTCCACCGCGCGCAGCACGTCGACGATCGTGCACTCGCGCTCCGGCAGGTCCCGGCCGAGGACCAGCGCGACCTCGGCCTCCACCTTCGGCTGGAGCAGCCGGCCCAGGGGTACCTCGCCGCCGTCGGGCACCGCCATGTCCGCGAACAGGGCGCCGAAGTCCGGCTGGTCCACGCCGAGTTGACGCTGTACGGCGGGGGAGGTCAGGCCGATCTTGCGGCCGACGACGCGGCGGCCGGCGTCCACACCGCGTCGGACGTTCAGTTGCTGCACGGCGTAGGCGGTCTCCAGGTCGCCACCTTCGAGCAGTTCACGCACGGGCGGGCAGGCGACCCCGGTGCGGGTGGCCTCCGCCAGCAGGTCGGCGGCCTTGACCACGGCCGGGGACACGGCGTCCGCGCGGACGCCGTCGGACTCGGTGGGCACGGGTTACCTCCGGGGGAGCGGTACGGGTCTGGGGGAGAGGTGTGAGTCTTAGGGATGGTGCGGGTGCAGTTCCCGGTATAGACAGCATCCCCACAAAGGGACAATATTTGTTCCGTGACACGGAACAACGCGAGCGGCAGCATGCTGGAGAAAGCCGCGCTCATCCTCGACTGCTTCAGCCCGAGCGGCGGTCCGTTCCGTCTGTCGGAACTTTCCGAGCACGCCGGACTGCCCAAGCCCACCGTCCACCGGCTGGCCGCCGACCTCGTCCGGCTGGGCTGGCTGGAGCGCTCGGGTCCCCGCTATCTGCTCGGCGCGAAGCTCTTCGAGCTGGGCTCGCTCGTGCCGCACCGGCGCGATCTGCGCGAGACGGCCCTGCCCTTCCTCCAGGACCTCTTCGAGGCCACCCGCGAGACCATCCACCTCGGCGTCCGCGAGGGCATGGAGGTGGTCTACCTCGAACGCATCCACGGCCACGAGGCCCTGCGGCTGCCGTCCCGCATCGGTGGCAGCCTGCCCCTGACCTGTACAGCGGTCGGCAAGGCCCTACTCGCCTTCTCCGGCGCCGAGTTGACGGAGGAGGTGCTGTCCCGCCCGCTGCCGAGCCTCACCCCGCACTCGATCACCGACCCGGCCCGGCTGCGCATGACCCTGGAGAAGATCCAGGTCTCCGGCCTCTCCTACGAGGAGCAGGAGGCCGCGTTGGAGGTGAGCTGCATCGCGGCCCCGGTGTTCGCCGGTGACACCGCGGTCGCCGCTCTCTCGGTCGCCGTACCGCGCACCCGCTTCCGGCCCGCCCAACTCGCCCCGGCGGTACGGACGGCAGCGCTGGGACTGTCCCGTGTGCTGCGCGGCGGAGGGGCCACGAGGACCCCACTGTCCTGGCGGTGAACCCGACCGTACACTGACAAGTCACGGTAACGGGGGCATTGTTGAGCGGGGGGAGAATCATGTCCGGGGATCAGTACGGGTCTGTCCAGGGGTTCGCCGTGCCACCGATGCCGTCGTCCCCACCCCCCGCCCCGCCGGATCGACTCAGATCCGTGGCGGTCGGCCTCCTCAACCTCAGTGGTCTCGGGCTCGGTTACGCGCTGATGCGCCGCTGGCTGCTCATGGCCGTGTGCTGGGTCGCGACCATCGTGCTGCTGCTGGTGGCCCTGCCCGCCGACCCGGACGGCGTCTCGGGCGCCCTCGTCACCCTGTACGTCGTGTTCCTCGTACTCGCCGCCGTCCACGGCGCGTTGGTCGGCCTGCGCACCCGCCTCGCCTGGCCCTCGCCCACCCCGGTCGCGGTCGTCCTCGGCCTGGTCCTGCTCGGCGTACCGGCCGGGGGAGTCGTCCTCTACGACAACGCCCGCGACGAGGCGACCCAGCAGATGCTCCTCGACCGGCTGGAGAAGGCCGACCAACTCGTCGCGGACTCGGGGAGGTTGCCGTTCTCGGCGGCCGAACCCCACTACCGGCAGGCGCTCGTCGCCTACGACGACCTCAGCAGCGCCCACTCCGGCTCACGGGCGGCCAAGCGCGTACCCGACCGACTGAAGACGTTCTACACGACGGTCGCCGGCGCCTATACGCAGAAGAACTACTGTGACGCGATACCCCAGTTGAAGTATCTGCGGACCGTCCCCGGCACCATCGGCAAGAAGGAACTGGGCGCGCTCACCACCTGGCCCGACGACCGGCTGGCCACCTCCCTGTACGAGTGCGGCTCCACCGGTCTTGCCGCCCAACGCGCTGACTGGTCGACGAACTTCGGCGACCTGCTGGCCACGTTCCCGCAGTCGTCGCAGGCGGGTCAGGTCGAGCCCGCCGTCAAGTCGGCTGTCAGCACGGCGGTGAAGGGTGTGACGGGTAGTCAACCGTGCACGGCCGTCAGCGGGTTGGAGAGTCTCTCCACCCAGATCGGGAGTCTTCAGGGCGGTGGGGCGGGTGTGTCCGACGCGCTGAGCGCGGATGCCCAACAGGCCAGCAGCCACGCCGACTCCGGTGCCTATCAGTGCGGCGTCTTCCAGTACAAGGACGGCGACTTCGACTCGGCGCTCTCCACGATGAACGACTTCGTGAAGAAGAACACGCACGACAAGAACCGCGCCCGGGCCAAGAAGATCGCGATCGCCGCCGAGGTGGCGAAGACGGTCCCGGCCGCGGGCAAGAAGCTCCCGACGACCGCGTCCGGCGGCAGCATCTCCGTCACCGTCAAGAACGACAGCCCGGACGACATCACCGTCCTGTACACCGGGCCGGTGACCGGCAGCTTCACGCTCAAGGGCTGCGGAAGCTGCACGTCGTACTCCCTGACCACCACCCTGCTGAGGGGGTTCAAGCCGTGCAGCTCCGGCAAGAACTACCCGCAGAAGACGATCAGCCTGCCCACCGGCACGACGTACTTCGTGCACCGCCCCGACAGTTCGACCGCGACGCCTGCCTCGGACACGGCGAAGCTCAGGTCGGGCTACATCTATACGGAGTGCGCCTACAGCACGGGAGCCTTCGGCACCGGATGACCGTACGAGGCTTGCGAGTTGAGGGCGGCGGGCGCCCCGGTACCCCGGTGCCGGGGCGCCCGCCCTTGCTCACAGCAGGGTGGGTGCGTGGAACGTGCCGAGGCCGGTGGTCAGGTCGCGGTCCAGCCAGTAGCGGCGCGGTTCGGCGAGCATCACGGCGACGCTGACGCCGAGGAGGCCGGGGATCCTCGCCAGCTCGTTGTCGACGAAGAGCGCGAGGGCGGCGCGGTCGGTGACCAGGCCGGTGGAGAGCACGGACATGTCGCTGGCGACGTGCGCGGCGAGCCGGGTCTGGGGCAACTGGTCGATGCGGCGCATCACTTCGGGGGTCGCACCCGGCGCCACGCGCAGCCGCAGGATGAACGCGGTCTGGAAGCCGAGCCACTCCGACACGATCTCCAGCCGCGGTTTGGCCCAGCCCTCGTCCAGGACCCGGCGGACCACGCGGTGCGCGGTGGAGGTGGCCAGGTCGGCGGTGCGGGCGATGCTCGCGGCGGACGCGCGGCCGTCCCGGAGCAGCTGGGCCACGACCCCGCGCTCGGCCTCGCTGAGCGGCTTCGCCGGGGGAGTCGCGGTCGCCGTGCCCTCGGGGCGGGAGCCGGTGAGCTTCAGCAGGTCGGCGCGCTCGGTGTCGGTGAGGAACTGCGGGTCCCAGGTGATGCCCCGGCGCAGCGTGCTCAGCGCGGGCAGGGCGTTGACGCGCCGGACGCCGGGCACGGAGAACATCCGGTCGATCGCCTCGCTGGTCGCCGCCTCGGACGGGGCGTGCACGACGGCGTAGAGCGGGTAGTCGCCCGAGATCTGCGCCAGCAGCTGGAGGTGGGGCAGGTCACGGAGCCGGTGCAGGACCGCGAGAGGGGTCTCGCCGGTGATGTCCAGGAAGACGTGGACGGGCATCGCCGTGGAGTGGACGCCCCAGTCGGCCTGCCCGATCACGCGCACCATGCGTGCCTCGTGCAAGCGGTCGTAGCGGCGTTTGAGCGTGCTGGCGTCGGCGGCCAGGATCTCGCCGATGTCGTCCCAGGTGGCCCGGGGCGCCAGGTGCAGCGCGCCGATGAGGCGCCGGTCGAGCTCGTCGAGGAGAGGACGGGTCATAGGGCCTCACTCTAAGGTGCTGTTTAATCCCACCGTTACTTCCAAGATATAGAGAATCTCTCACCTGGATGCCATTGTTCGCAGGAACATCCCCCCATCGCGCCAAGAGGTACCGATGAGTGTCACCTCCGCTCAACCTCAGCCCCCGTCCACCGAGCCCGAGTCGAGAGTCCTGCGCACCGCGTTCCGTGGGCTGACGGCGATCGAGAAGGCCGGCAACAGACTCCCCAACCCGTTCTGGCTGTTCTGGATCCTCGCGGGAATCGTCGCCGTCCTCAGCGCCGTCCTGGCGGCGACCGGACTCACCGCCGTGCACCCCGGCACGCACGAGACCATCAAGGTGCAGAACCTGCTCAGCAGGGACGGCCTCACCATGGCCGTCGAGGGCGCCGTCGACAACTACGCGGCCTTCCCGCCGCTGGCCACCATCCTCACCGTGATGTTCGGCATCGCCGTCGCCGAGAAGAGCGGACTGTTCTCCGCCCTGCTGCGCCGCATGGTCGCGCGCGTCCCGGGCAAGTACCTGACCTTCGCCCTGTCGATGACGGCCATGGTCAGCCATGTCGCCGGAGACGCCGCCTACGTCACCCTCATCCCGCTCGGCGCCCTGGTCTTCCGCGCCGCCGGCCGCAGCCCCGTCCTCGGCTGTGTCGTCGCCTACGTCTCGATCGCCGCCGGATACGACGCCTCCCCGTCGCTCACCACCACGGACGTCCTGCTCTCCGGGATCTCCACGGCCGCCGCCCACACCATCGACGCGCACTACGTCGTCACCCCGGTCGCCAACTACTTCTTCGGCCTCGGCTCGTCCGTCTTGGTCGCGCTGGTGATCACCCTCGTCGTCGACAAGGTCCTCGCCCGCCGCTCCGACCTGGAACCCGACGAGCCCGTCGCCGCGCTGGGCGCCGAGGAGTTGGCGGAGATCGAGGTCACCGACCGGCAGCGGCGCGCCCTGCGCACGACCGGCCTGGTCGCCGTCGGCTTCCTCGCGTTCCTCGCGGCGGCGATGATCCCCTTGTCCTCACCCCTGCGCGGCGAGGGCGGCGGCATCGTCAACTCCCCGCTGATCGGCGGCATGGCACTCGTCCTGGGCGTGTTCTTCGCCGTGCTCGGCACCGTCTACGGCCGGATGACGGGCACCTTCACCGCCGCCCGCGACAGCATCGGCGCGATGGTCGACGGCACCCGCTCGATGGCGCCGATCCTCGTCCTGTTCTTCGCGATCGCCCAGTTCCTCGCGTACTTCAAGTGGACGAACATCGGCAATATTCTTGCCATCAAGGGTGCTGAGACCCTGCGCGACCTGCACCTCCACGGCTGGACCGTGCTCGTCGGCATCGCTGTGCTCATCACCTTCATGAACCTCGTCATCACCAGCGGCTCCGCGCTCTGGGCGCTGGCCGCGCCGGTCCTCGTCCCCATGCTGATGCTCATCGGCATCGAGCCCGAGACCACCCAGGCCGTCTACCGCGTCGCCGACTCGGTCACCAACTGCGTCACCCCGATGAGCCCCTACTTCGTCATGGCCCTGGGCTTCGTCCAGCAGTACCGCAAGTCCGCCGGCATCGGCACCCTGGCCTCCTTCACGATCCCGATCGCCGCCGTCGTGTGGGTGGTCTGGGTCGCGTTCTTCGTGGCCTGGTACCTGCTGGGCATCCCGCTCGGCATCAGCTGAACCCGGCGCCCCGCCAAGGGACTTCACCCCCCACCGCCGTACAGGAAGCAGATCATGACCGCATCACCCGCAGCCGTCACCCTCACCGCCCGCGCCCAGGACGTCTCTTCGGAGATCGTCGAGGACATCCTGACCCTCGTCCGCCACGAGACCGGCAGCTACGACCTTCCCGGCCTCGCGAGCGGCCTGGACCTGCTCCGCGAGCTGACCGTCCAGCGGCTCGGCCGGCCCGACCACGAGGAGCGCCGTCCCGGGGGCGAGTGCGGCGACACCCTCACCCTGACCTACGGCGGCACCGGCGCCGGGCATGTCGCGCTCGTCGGGCACTACGACACCGTGTGGCCGACCGGGACCCTCGCCGGATGGGAGCAGTCGGAGGCGACCGAGGACGGGCGGGAGAGGTTGAGCGGGCCCGGCATCTTCGACATGAAGACCGGTCTGGCGCAAGGGATTTGGGCGCTCAAGCTGGCCCGGGAGAGCGGTGTGCCGTTGCCCACCGTCACGTTTCTCTTCAACGGTGACGAGGAGATCGGGTCCCTGTCCTCGCGGCCGGTGATCGAGGAGGTCGCGCAGAAGGTCGACGTCACTCTGGTGCTGGAGCCGAGTGCCCACGGCGCGGTGAAGACCGCCCGCAAGGGCACGGGGATCTTCCACGTCACCGCCACCGGTGTCGAGTCGCATGCCGGGCTCGCGCCGCAGGACGGGGCGAGCGCGATCACCGCGCTGTCCGAGTTCGTGGTCGCCGCCGCGAAGGTCGCCGCGCCCGACAAGGGCACGACGATCAACACCGGCCTGATCAAGGGCGGTTCGGCCATCAACGTGGTCGCCGGGCAGGCCACCGCCGGGGTCGACATCCGGGTCAGCAGCGCGGCCGAACAGGCCCGGGTGGACGAGGAGTTGGACGCCATCGAGGTCAGCGACCTGCGCGTCCGCATCGAGATCGACCACGCCTGGAACCGGCCCCCGATGACCCTCAACGCCGCCTCCGCACCCCTGCTCGACCTGGCCCGCGCGGTCGCCCGCGAGCAGGGGCGTGACGGCCTGCGCGACACGGCCGTCGGTGGTGCGAGTGACGCCAACTTCGTCGCCGCGCTCGGTCTGCCGGTGCTGTGCGGCATGGGGGCGGTCGGCGACGGGGCGCATGCCCAGGGCGAGTTCATCTACCCGGACACCGTGCCCGCGCAGACCGCCCTGGTCGCCGGGCTGTTGGGGCGGCTGGCGGAGCCGCCGCGGGCCTGACCGGGACCGGCCGGATACACCGTCGTGGTGCCCGCCCGGGTCGCGTCGGCCGCGGGGGCGCCGGGACGACTCGCGGAACCGCTGCGGGGCCGAGCCGCCGGGGCCGGTCGGTGGCGGGCAGCCGCGACCGGCCGGAACATCCGCAGGCGTCCAGGGTGGGGCGCGTCGTGCGATCGACCCCTCACCGGGGACAATCGCTGCCATGACGGACGGTAGAGACGACTCCAGCAACCGCTTGGCCAGGATCGAGCGGCTGCTGGAGGACGGCGGGCGCGATGTGGTGCCCGCGTGGCGCCGGGTGACGCGCGGCGAGACACGGTGGGCGGTGTCCGCCGTGATCCTGGTGGCGCTCGCCCTGCAACTGATGCTGCCGCACCGGCTCGCCTTCCAGCCGTACTGGCTGCTGCCGGCCCTCGAAATCGCGCTGATGGTCGGCCTGTTCGTCGCCAATCCCACGCGGATCGAGCCCGGCGCTCGGTGGCTGCGCTGGCCGAGCCTGGTCCTGACGGGCGTGATCAGCCTGGCCAACAGCTGGTCGGCGGCCCGGTTGGTGGTGGGCCTGGTCAGGGGCACCGAGGGGCTGGACGCCGGGCCGCTGTTGCTGACCGGCGGTGCCATCTGGCTGACCAACGTCATCGTGTTCGCCCTCTGGTACTGGGAGTGGGACCGCGGCGGGCCGATGGCGCGGGTCATGGGGCACCACCAGTACGCCGACTTCCTCTTCGTCCAGATGCAGAGCCCCGAGACCGCGCCGCCGGACTGGGAACCGGTGTTCCTGGACTACCTGTACCTGTCCTTCACCAACTCCACCGCCTTCAGCCCGACCGACGTGATGCCGCTCTCCCGCTGGGCCAAGATGCTGATGATGGGCCAGTCCTCGGTCTCCGTGTCGATCGTCGTCCTGGTCGTCGCGCGGGCGGTCAACATCCTTCGATAGCAAGCGAGTTGAACTGTCGAACAGCTGTCGAAACTGTCGAGTCTGTGAGTCCGGGCGTTCCGCTTGCCGCGCTTGGGCGGTCGCCCGAGCATGGTCCGACTCGCCCGTCCCCCCACTCGACAGGGAGTTCCTGTGCGCTCGCGAGACCTCAACCGCCGTGGCTTTCTCGCCGGTACCGCCGCCGCTGTGCTGGCGACCGGCCTCGACTCCGGTGTCGCGTCGGCCGCCGACCGACTCACCAGCCGGAGCGCCGACGACCCCGTGACCACGGAGTCCGGCCAAGTCACCGGTATCCAGGGCGGGTTGAAAGGCATCGTCGCCTACAAGGGCATCCCGTACGCGGACACCACCGCAGGCGCCAACCGCTGGCGCCCGCCCCGGCCCGCGCCGTCCTGGGACGGGATCCGCAAGGCGAACGCCTGGGGTCCCGCCTGCCCGCAGCCCGTCTCGGGCATCCCGAGCGACCAGGTGCCGTCCCTGAGCGAGGACTGCCTCAACCTCAACATCTGGACCGGCGCGGCGACTTCGGGCGACAGCAGACCGGTCCTGGTCTGGCTCCCGGGCGGCCGTGACACCGCGATCTGGACCGGACAGGAGATGTACAACGGCTCCCTGCTGGCCAACAAGGGCGTCGTCTTCGTCAGCGTCAACCACCGCGTCGGCCCCTTCGCCGACCTCGCCCACCCCGACCTGAGCGCCGAGTCCGGGCACGCCGCCTCCGGCAACTGGGGCGCCCTGGACGTCGTAGCGGCCCTGGAGTGGGTGTCCCGGAACATCTCCGCGTTCGGCGGCGACCCGGACCGGGTGACGCTCGGCGGCTGGCAGAACGGCGCGAACCTCGTCGACGTCCTGATGGCCTCGCAGGCGGCCCGAGGCCTGTTCCACCGGGCCCTGCTGCCGTCGGGCGTGCACTACACGAAGGACCCCGCGCTCGGTCAACCACCGTACGGCTACCGTACGTTGGCGGACGCGGAGACCAACGGGACTGCCTTCGCGGCCTACTTGGACTGCTCGGGCCTCACCGACCTGCGCGCGCTTTCGGCCGACGAGATCGTGGCGCGGACCTATGCCGCCGACGCGCCGGCCGACGCGACCGCCTTCGGCGACGTGCTCGACGGATACGTCCTGCCGAGCACGTACACCGCCGCCATGGAGGCGGGCGGGGAGACCGACGTACCCGTCCTCACCGGTAACTGCCGTGACGGGAACAGTGATTCACTCACGCTGGCCGAGTACCAGGCCTACGCCGAGAGCCAGTTCGGGCCCGTCGGCCTCACGGACACCTTCCTCGCCCTGTACCCGGCGACCACCGACGCCGAGGCGACCACGCAGTACAACGCCTACGCGCGGGACGAGGAACGGGTCTCGACCTTCCTGTGGGGCGGCCAGTTCGAGGACACCGCGGGCAATCGCGGCCCGGTCCACACCTACTTCTGGACCCGGGTCCCGCCGGGCCACGACGCCACCAACCCCGTTGTCGGGAGCGGCAGTTCGGGCGCCTTCGACGGGGCCGACGTCTACTACCTGCTCGGGTTCCTCTACAACACCGACCGGCCGTGGACGGGGCGCGACTACGACATCGCCGACACCACCGCCTCGTACGTGGCGAACTTCGCGGCCACCGGCGACCCGAACGGCGGCGGCCTCACCACGTGGCCGGCCCTGGACACCGGAACCCCGCGGACGATGGAACTCGGCGACCACTTCGCCACGCTCCCCACAGCGGACAGCGACGCCAAGTACGCCTTTCTCAAGGCCTACTTGACGTCGCAGCCCATGTCCTACTGATCCCGCCGGATCAGCAGGAGCCCTCGTCCTGCCAGGGGCCCCACTGGGAGGCACCGGGCACCTCGTTCTGGGTCCACCACTTGGCCACCCAGTTGTGGTTGCCGTACGACACCTCGTTGCCCTGCGTGTAGACGGCCGTGGAACTCCACGCCGTCTTGCACGTACCGGGGGTGGGCGTCGGGGTCGGCGTGGGTGTCGAGGTCGGCGGGGTCACGCCCGCGAACTGCACCGAGTACTTGGCGAAGTCCCACGCGTTCTGCGCCACGCTGGAGCAAGTCCCGGACGTCGTACCGCCGTTGTCGACCGGACTGCACTGGCGGTCGCGGTTGAGGGACCAGAACGTGAAGCGGTCCATGTTGTGGCTGGTGGCGTAGTTCAGGACGGTCTGGAAGTCCGCCTGGGTGAAGTACTCGCCGGTGTCACTGCGGCCGTTCATGCCCGAGAAGCCCTCATGGGCGTACGCGGTCGCCTGGTCCCAGCCGAACGTGGACTGCAGGATGGAGTTGAAGTTGGTGAGCGCGCTGGTCTGCGAGGCCGCGCCGCTGAAGCCGCCGTCGAACGGCATGATGGAGAAGTTGTTCGGCGTGAAGCCCTGCGACTTCGCTTCCAGCAACATCTGCTTTCCGAACCACCCCGTGCCGTCCGCCGTACCGGCCGTGGTGACGGAGACGTACAGGCCCGCGTTGTTCTGCTGGAGGATCTTGGCCGCGCCGATCTCGTTGTGGATGGCCGCGGTGTTCTCGTACTCCGGCTCCTCCAGGTCGAAGTCGATCGCGTGCAGGCCGTACTTGGTGATCACCTGCTGGTACGCCGCCGCCGTCGAGGCCGGGTCGGAGCAGGCCTGGCCGAGCTTGGTGCCGCCGTAGCCGCCGATGGAGACGGAGACGTCGCCGCCCTTGGCGCGGATCGTGTTGATCACCGACTGGACGGCGGTGTCCGAGGAGACCGGTGAGGTGCCGCCCCAGGTGGGGGAGCAGCCGCCGCCGTTGGGGGCGAGGACGAAGGCGAGCTGGAAGGCCTTGAGGCCGGTGGCGTCCATGATGGCGCCCGCGTCCGGCGGGTTGTTGTCCGTCGGCATCAGATAGGGGGCCGCGGCGTACCAGCGGTTGCTCAGCGCGGTGGCCGCATTGGTGGCGCCCTGGGCGTTGGTCGCGACCAGCGCGGTCGTGCCCGCGGCGGCGGTCGTCACGGCGGCCGCCGCGACCAGACATGCACGAAGACGTGTCACGTTGTGCCTCCGGTGGGAGTGGGGGAGGCGCCCAGCTTCTGGCGCTGTCGCGGCCACGTCAATGGATTGGACTGGACCAAAGCTCACTTTGGACTAGACCATACGATTTCTTTACCGTCGGCCCGGCGGACCGCGTCACGGGACACGTTTGCGACTAGTGTCCCGGCTCACATGGCGTTATAGGGGCGGCGCCGACACCATGGTGCACGTCATCGGCAGGCTGAAGGGATCGGGAATGTTCCGCAAGGTGCTGGTCGCCAACCGTGGAGAGATCGCGATCAGGGCGTTCCGCGCCGGCTATGAGCTGGGCGCGCGAACGGTCGCGGTCTTCCCCCACGAGGACCGCAATTCGCTGCACCGGCTCAAGGCCGACGAGGCCTACGAGATCGGTGAACCCGGGCATCCGGTCCGCGCCTATCTCTCCGTCGAGGAGATCGTCCGCGCGGCCCGGCGCGCGGGAGCGGACGCGGTCTATCCGGGCTACGGGTTCCTCTCCGAGAACCCCGAACTCGCCCGCGCCTGCGAGGAGGCGGGCATCACCTTCGTCGGTCCCAGTGCCCACATCCTGGAGATGACCGGCAACAAGGCCACGGCGATCGCCGCCGCCCGCGCGGCCGGCGTACCGGTGCTCGGCTCCTCCGCGCCCTCCACGGACGTCGACGAACTGGTGCGCGCCGCCGAGGACATCGGCTTCCCCGTCTTCGTGAAGGCGGTCGCGGGCGGCGGCGGACGCGGTATGCGCCGCGTCGAGGACCCGGCCACCCTGCGCGAGTCCATCGAGGCGGCGGCCCGCGAGGCCATGTCCGCGTTCGGCGACGCCACGGTGTTCCTGGAGAAGGCCGTCGTCGACCCCCGTCACATCGAGGTGCAGATCCTCGCCGACGGCGAGGGCAACGTCATCCACCTCTTCGAGCGCGACTGCTCGCTGCAACGCCGCCACCAGAAGGTCGTCGAGCTGGCCCCCGCGCCCAACCTCGACCCCGAGCTGCGCGACCGGATCTGCGCCGATGCCGTGCGCTTCGCCCGCGAGATCGGGTACCGCAACGCGGGCACCGTCGAGTTCCTCCTCGACCCGCACGGCAAGCACGTCTTCATCGAGATGAACCCCCGCATCCAGGTCGAGCACACGGTCACCGAGGAGGTCACCGACGTCGACCTCGTCCAGGCCCAGCTGCGGATCGCCTCCGGGGAGACCCTCGCCGACCTCGGCCTCTCCCAGGAGACGGTCACCCTGCACGGCGCCGCCCTCCAGTGCCGTATCACCACCGAGGACCCCGCCAACGGCTTCCGCCCGGACACCGGCCGGATCAGCGCCTACCGCTCGCCCGGCGGCTCCGGCATCCGCCTCGACGGCGGAACCACCCACGCGGGTACGGAGATCAGCGCGCACTTCGACTCCATGCTGGTCAAACTCACCTGCCGGGGCCGGGACTTCACCACCGCCGTCAACCGGGCCCGGCGTGCCGTCGCCGAGTTCCGCATCCGCGGTGTGTCCACCAACATCCCGTTCCTGCAAGCGGTGCTGGACGACCCGGACTTCCAGGCCGGGCGGATCACCACCTCGTTCATCGAGCAGCGCCCGCAGCTGCTGACGGCCCGTCAATCGGCCGACCGCGGCACCAAGTTGCTCACCTACCTGGCCGACGTCACGGTCAACAAGCCGCACGGCGAGCGCCCCGACCTGATCGACCCGACCACCAAGCTGCCGCCCGTCCCGACCGGTGAACCCCCGGCCGGTTCACGGCAGTTGCTCGCCGAACTCGGCCCCGAGGGCTTTGCCCGCCATCTGCGCGAGTCGCCGACGATCGGCGTCACGGACACCACCTTCCGCGACGCCCACCAGTCGCTCCTCGCCACCCGCGTCCGCACCAAGGACCTCCTCGCGGTCGCCCCGGTCGTCGCCCACACCGTGCCCCAACTGCTTTCCCTTGAGTGCTGGGGCGGTGCCACCTACGACGTCGCGCTGCGCTTCCTCGCCGAGGACCCCTGGGACCGGCTGGCCGCTCTGCGCGAGGCCGTCCCCAACATCTGCCTCCAGATGCTGCTGCGCGGCCGCAACACCGTCGGCTACACGCCGTACCCGACCCAGGTGACCGACGCCTTCGTCCAGGAGGCCGCCGCCACCGGCATCGACATCTTCCGCATCTTCGACGCGCTCAACGACGTCGGCCAGATGCGCCCGGCCATCGACGCCGTACGCGCCACCGGAACGTCGATCGCCGAGGTCGCCCTCTGCTACACCTCGGACCTGTCCGACCCCAACGAGCGCCTGTACACGCTCGATTACTACCTTCGCCTCGCGGAACAGATCGTCGAGGCGGGCGCCCATGTCCTCGCGGTGAAGGACATGGCGGGCCTGCTGCGTGCACCCGCCGCCGCGACGCTCGTATCGGCGCTGCGCCGGGAGTTCGGCCTGCCGGTCCACCTGCACACCCACGACACGGCGGGCGGTCAGCTCGCGACCTACCTCGCGGCGATCCAGGCCGGCGCGGACGCCGTGGACGGGGCGGTGGCCTCCATGGCGGGCACCACCTCGCAGCCGTCCCTCTCCGCGATCGTCGCCGCGACCGACTACTCCGACCGCCCCACCGGCCTCGACCTCCAGGCCATCGGCGACCTGGAGCCGTACTGGGAGAGCGTCCGCAAGATCTACGCCCCCTTCGAGGCGGGCCTCGCCTCACCCACCGGCCGCGTCTACCACCACGAGATCCCCGGCGGCCAGCTCTCCAACCTGCGCACCCAGGCCATCGCGCTCGGCCTCGGCGACCGCTTCGAGGACATCGAGGCGATGTACGCCGCCGCCGACCGCATCCTCGGCCACCTGGTGAAGGTCACCCCGTCGTCGAAGGTCGTCGGAGACCTCGCCCTGCACCTCGTCGGCGCCGGAGTGAGCCCCGCCGACTTCGAGGCGTCCCCCGACCGGTACGACATCCCGGACTCCGTGATCGGCTTCCTGCGCGGCGAGTTGGGCACCCCGCCCGGCGGCTGGCCCGAGCCGTTCCGCACCAAGGCGCTCCAGGGCCGCGCCGCACCCAAGCCCGTCCAGGAACTCAGCCCCGAGGACCGCACGGCCCTCGACAAGGACCGCCGCGCCACCCTCAACCGCCTCCTGTTCCCCGGCCCGACCCGCGAGTTCGAGACCCACCGCCAGACCTACGGCGACACCAGCGTCCTCGACAGCAAGGACTTCTTCTACGGCATCCGGCCCGGCAAGGAGTACACGGTCGACCTGGAGCCCGGTGTCCGTCTCCTGATCGAGCTGGAGGCCGTGGGCGAGGCCGACGAACGCGGGCTGCGTACGGTGATGTCCGCGCTGAACGGGCAACTCCGCCCGATCCAGGTCCGCGACACCGCAGCCGCCTCCGACATCCCCGTCACCGAGAAGGCCGACCGCACCAACCAGGGTCATGTCGCGGCCCCGTTCGCGGGCGTGGTCACCCTCGCGGTCGAGGAGGGCGACGAGGTGGAGGCCGGTGTCACCGTCGCCACGATCGAGGCCATGAAGATGGAGGCGTCGATCACCGCACCCAAGTCCGGCCGCGTCTCCCGCCTCGCGATCAACCGCATCCAGCAGGTGGAGGGCGGCGACCTGCTCGTCGAACTGAGGTAGGCGGTACGGCGGCGGACGGGTCGATCCGGCGACCGGAGTTGAGGTGGTCGGGCCAGCGGTGGGCGGTTCGACCTGCTGACCGGAGTTGAGGTAGGCACTTCGGCGGCGGGCGGTTCGACCCGGTGCCCTGAGTTGAGGTTGGCGGGTCGGCGGCGGGCGGTTCGACCCGCTGGCCGGAGTTGAGGCAGGCGGTACGGCGGGAGGCGGCGCGAACCGGTGACCGGTGTCTTCAGGCAGGTGGTACGGCGGCAGGCCGTTCGACCCGGTGACCGGATCGGTCCGGTCCCGGACCCGATGCGGCCTGTCGCCGCGCCGCCCGCACGGCGCAGTCTTGGGACATGACCCGAGCACTGATCGTCATCGACGTCCAGGAATCCTTCCGCGCCCGCCCGCTGTGGGAGACCATCTCCGACCCGAAGATCGCCGAACAGGCGAACCGGCTGGTCCAGCTCGCCCGCCGGGCCGGTGACCTCGTGGTGTGGGTGCTGCACTCCGAGCCCGGCAGCGGCGACGTCTTCGACCCGGCCCTCGGCCACGTGCGGCTCATCGACGGACTGGAGCGCGCGGACGGCGAACCGCTCCTCCACAAGACCTCGCACAACGCCTTCACCACCACCAACCTGCAACAGCTCCTCACCGAACGCGGTGTCCGCGAGATCACCGTCTGCGGCATCCGCACCGAGCAGTGCGTCGAGACCACGACCCGGGTCGCGAGCGACTTCGGCTACCAGGTCACCTTCGTCACCGACGCGACCGCGACGAACCCCATCCCGCACCGCGACGCCCCCGCCGACCAGACCGTCGCCGAACTCCTCGCCGACCCCCGTACCCTCCCCGCCGACGAGGTCATCCGGCGCACCGAGTACGCCCTCGCCGGCCGCTTCGCCACCATCGCGACGGTCGACCAACTGGAAGCCGCCGCCGCACATCAGGCATGATGACCGGATCGTGAGCCACGTCGTCTTCTTCCTGGTACCCGGAGTCCACCTGCTGGACCTGGCAGGCCCCGCGCAGGTCTTCTCCACGTCCGCCGACTTCGGGCACCCCTACACGCTCTCCTACGTCGCCGAGCAGCCCCAGGTCACCAGCGCCCAGGGGCTGCCGCTGGCCGCCGGGCTCGACTGGCCCGAGCTGGGCCCCGAGGATCTGATCGTGGTGCCGGGATGGCGTGCCGTCACCCTGGCCGACGCACCCGCCATCGGCGCTACGACGCTGCGGGCGCTCCGGGACCACCACGCCCGGGGCGGGACGGTGGCCAGCGTCTGCGCCGGAGCCGACGCGCTCGGCCGGGCCGGACTCCTCGACGGCCGCCACTGCACCACCCACCACGACGTCCAGGACGAACTCGCCCTGCGCCACCCGAAGGCGACGGTCGTCCGCGACGTCCTGTTCACCACCGACGACCGGGTCATCACCTCGGCCGGCATCGCCAGCGGCATCGACCTCGCCCTGCACCTCGTCGCCACCCGGCACGGCCCCGCCGTGGCCGCGCAGATCGCCCGGGACATGGTCGTCTACGCCCGCCGCAACGGCCACGAACCGCAGACCAGCGCGATGCTGCGGCACCGGTCCCACCTGGACGACACGGTGCACCGCGCCCAGGACCTCATCGACACCCGCTTCGACGAGGCACTTCCGCTGCCCGCCCTCGCTGCGGCAGTCGGCGTCAGCGAGCGCACCCTGACCCGTCTCTTCGGCCGGGCCACCGGGCTCACCCCGCTGCGCTACCAACAGACCCTGCGCCTGGAACGCGCCGAGCACCTCATCAGCCACGGCGCCACGATCGACGCCGCCGCGCGCACGGTCGGGTTCGAGGACGCCCGGATGCTGCGCCGACTGCGCGCCCGGACCCCGTAATTGAGGGGCGGCCGGGCAGGGACGCTGTTAGGTTGCCGGGTCGGCAGACCGCCGTATCGAAACCCGACCGGCTCGCCACAGGAGTGCCCCGTGATCCCACCCCGTCTGGTACCTCTTCTGGAACAGTTCGACTTCGCGTGCGAACGTCTCTCCAGCCGGATGACAGGACCCGTCATGGACAGCGGCGACGGGACGGACACCCGGGTCGGGCCCATGACCGACGCGGAGTACCTCTGGGAGCCGGTGCCGGACTGCTGGTCGGTGCGACGGCGGACGGACGGGCCCGGAGCGCGGGCAACTGCCCTGACGGGACAGGGTGATTGGGGGCGCGACGCCGCCGCCTATCCGCACCCGTGGCCGCCGCCCTTCACCACCATCGCCTGGCGGCTGAGCCACCTCACCGAGCTGCTGACCCTCCGTGCCGACCACACGGCCGGAAGCCGTACGTTGACCCGCGACGACTTCTCCGTCAGCGGCGACGCCGTCGGTGCGATCGATGCCTTCGACGCGGGTGCGGGTGCCTGGCGGGAGGCGCTGGTGAATGCCGGCGAGGCCGCGCTCGACACCGTGGGGTACTGCACCTATCCGCACGGCAGCGACGCGGAGGAGCCGTTCATCGACATCGTGTGGTGGGTCAACCAGGAAGTGCTGCACCACGGAGCCGAGATCGCGATGCTGCGTGACCTGTACCGAGAGCGTGGTTGACCTTTACAGGACCGCTCCCATGCGCCAGGGGACGATCTCCTCCGTCCCGAACCCGAGCGCCTCGGACTTGCTCCCCGCACCGGAGGCCATGTCCACGAGTGCCTCGAACAGGGCTGTGCCGTATGTGAGTTGATCGGCGTGGCTCATCGCGGGCCCGGCGTCGAAGTCGATGTCGCCGCGCATCCGTTCGTAGAGCCCGCTGGTGGTGCTGATCTTCAGGCAGGGGGCGGGACGGGAGCCGAAGAGTGAGCCGCGGCCGGTCGTGAAGGCGAGCAGGTTCGCGCCGCCGGCGACCATGCCGGTGGCCGACACCGGGTCGTAGCCGGGGGTGTCCATGAAGGTGAGGCCCGGCGCGGTGACCGGCTCCGCGTAGTCGATGACGTCGTTCAGCGGACTGGTCCCGGACTTGAGTACGGCGCCGAGGGACTTCTCCCAGATGGTCGTGATGCCTCCGGCCCGGTTTCCGCGCGACGGGTTGTTGTCGAGGGTCGCGCCGTTGGCGGCCGTGTACTCCTGCCACCAGGCGATGAGTTGGTCGATGCGGGCCGCCGCCTCCGGGGTTGCTGCCCTGTCCCGCAGGAGGTGGTGGGCGCCGTAGATCTCCGGGGTCTCGCCGAGTACGACCTTGCCGTCGGCCGCGACGAGCAGGTCCGCCGCCACACCTAGCGTGGGGTTGGCGGTCAGGCCGGAGTAGGCGTCGCTGCCGCCGCATTGGAGGCCGAGAGTGAGTTCGGCGAGCGGGATCGGGACGCGGTGCGTCTGGGTGATGCGGGACACGAGGTCCGCGATGCGGTCCAGTGCGGTGTTCAACGTGGCTGCCGTGCCGCCGAGTTGCTGGATGGTGAGCATCTCCGTGCTCGTGCTGTCGCTCACGCCGACGATGTTCTCCGGCTGGTTCACCTCGCAGCCGAGGCTGATCAGGAGGGCGCCCGCGACGTTGGCGTGGCCGAGGTAACCGCGGAGCGTGCGCCGCAGGATCGCGTCCCCGGGAGTGCCCTCCGCCATTCCGCAGCCGAGGTCGTGCGGGAGCGCGATGACGCCGTCGAGGCCCGGTGTTCCCTTGTGCAGGGCGTCGGCGCGCAGGGCGATCATGCGGGCCACCGTGGCGGAGCAGTTCACGGTCGGGAGGACGACGATGTAGTTCCGGGTGGCCGCGCGTCCGTCGGCCCTGCGGTAGCCGAGGAAGTGGTCGCGGGCGCGGGAGCCGGCGGTCGGTCGCGTGCGCGTCGGTGACGTACTCGTAGTCGGCGCCTCCCAGCGGCCGACTCCCAGGTTGTGCACGTGGACGTGGCCACCCGCCGGGATGTCGGCCAGGGCCACGCCGATGACCTCGCCGTACTTGCGGACCGGGGCGCCCTTCGGGATGGCGTGCAGCGCGACCTTGTGCCCGGCGGGGATGTCCTCGGCGGACGGCGTCGTGCCGTCGGCGAGTTCGAGGAGCGTTCCGCGTGGCGCATCCCCGAGAAGCAGCCCTATGTCGTCCACGCCGGGACGAGGCACCAGCGGCCTGACGGTTGCCGCCGGTCCTGGACCCGGTCCCGGTCCCTCTGCGTCACGACGTTCATGGTTCACGTGATCGACCGTAGGACGCCAACACCCCACAGGGGAAAGACGGTTATCGATGGTCCGTCATCCGGAATACGAATGCGCGCTGCCCCGAGGGGAGGTGGGCCGGAAGGGCGGTTGGGTCAGGCGCGGAACGGCCGGACGGGAACCCCCTCCGTCCCGGTCTCGACGACGAACACGGAGCCGGAGAGCGGGGAGTTGGTCAACTCCTCGGCGGAGAGGCCGTTCCGGGCGGAGGTGATGAACAGGCGGCCGTCCGCGCCGAAGGCACAACTCGTCGGCTGGAGCACGGGCACCGGTACGAGCCCGACGACGCGGCCCGTCGGGTCGTAGCGCCGTACTTCGCGTCCGCCGTGCATGGCCACCCAGAAGCAGCCCTCGACGTCGACCGCGAGGCCGTCCGGTACGCCGACTCCCTCGGTCTTGGTCAGCACCTCCAGGCGGCCGAGTTCTCCCGGCTCGGCGTGGAAGTCCGCGCGGTACAGGAGGTTGGCGTAGCTGTCGGCGAGGTACATGACGGTGTCCTCGGCGTTCCAGCCGAGCCCGTTCGGCAGGACGAGTCCGTCCGCGACGACGACGCTCGGGCCGTCGCCGTCCCACCGGTGCAGCCGGCCCTGGCCCGGTGCGAACTCCATGTCGTTGCTGCCTGCCCAGAACCTGCCGCGGGAGTCCACCTTGCCGTCGTTCATGCGCAGGTTCGGCTCGGGGAGGACCGCGTCGACCAGGGTCAGCCCGTCGGCGGTGACGTAGCCGAAGCCGTCCGCCACCGCGACGGCGAAACCGTCGTCCGTCGCACGCGGTGCTACCGCGCCGATCATCGTGCCGACGTCCGTGACGGTCTGTCGACCGGCGGACAGGCTGTCTTGAAAAATCTTGCGGCCGTAGATGTCGACCCAGAGGAGATGCCCGGTACGAGGATCGAACACCGGCCCCTCACCCACGTCCGACGTGTCATTGCGGACCGCCACATCGAGATTCGTGTACGTGCGGACATCGGCCATCGTGACTCCATTCGCTCTGCCTCTCGTTCCCTCAACCTCGCCCCGGGCGCACGCGATCGTCAACGCCGACCAACGGATGAGCGACATTCGTTCCGCGAATGGATCCGGGTCGCTTCACACCGGTGGAACGGCGGTCGTGCCTTCAGGCCTCGGCGTTCTTATCACCGCTCGGATGAATGCTTGTGCGGCGGCGCCCAGTGGTCGTTCCGAGTGCCACCAGATTCCCACGTCCCGATAGCGGTTGAGACGCTGAATGGGGCGCATCTCCATTCCCTCGCGCAGGATCATCACCGCGCCCAGATAGTTGATGATGCCGATTCCGTGTCCGGCGCGGACCATCGCACCGAGCGTGGTCGGCTGATGGGAGACGGTTCCGGAGGGTGCGACCAGATCCTTGATGCTCAATTCGACCTCGGCCTCGTATCCGACGACCGTATTCGCGAGGGGATCGCCGATCGTGATGACGCGTTGGTCCGCGAAGTCCGCGAGTTCGATCCCGCTCTTCTTGAGCAGCGGATGACCGGTCGGGGCGAGCATGACGAAGGGTTCCCGCCACAGCGGACGCATGGTGAACCCGTGGTCGTGCGGCTCGGGCCGGACCGGGCGCAGGGCCACCGAGACCCGCCGCTCGGACAGCGCCGCCTCGATGAAGCCCGCGTCCCCGTCCAGGACCGCCACCCGGATCCGCGGATACTCCTTCTGGAGTGCCGTGATGACCGCCGGGAGGAATTCCGAACTCCCGCTGGCGAAACTCGCGACCGTGACCGTTCCGGAGATATCACCTCGGTCGGTCTGGCGCGCGGTGACCAATTCGTCGGCGGCGGCGAGAACCGACCGTGCCCGGGCGAGCAGAGCACGTCCGTCGTCGGTGAGGGTGAGCGGTCGGATACGGCGTTCGATGAGCAGACAGCCGAGTTCGCGTTCCAGATTCGCGATGTGTGCCGAGACACGCGGTTGCGACAGATGCAGCTTTTCGGCCGCTCTGGTGAAACCGCCGGTATCCACGACCTCGACCCAGGTACGCAACCAGGCCAGTTCGAGCGTCATTGACCGAACCTCCTCTCCTCGCGGCCGGACCACCATCGGCGGGGAATTCCCGCTGACAGCCTGTCATCTGCGCGGCAGATCATGTGTATTCGTATTTCGCTGTTGACGAGTTCCGGCGGCCATGGCCGACTGGGACAATGACCGATCAGACTTCTTTCGGCACCGCCCGCGGGCTGCTGTCCGCGCACGGAGCGGACCTCCTGCGCGGCGACGACGGTGCCGTGATCACCTCCGTGGAGACCTACGCCCTCGCCGTGCCCCTGAAGCGGCCCATCGCCGACTCCACGGCCGCCATGGCGCACTGGACGGTGCCCGTGGTCGAGATCCGCACCGCCGACGGCCTGGTCGGGACGGGGATCTCCGGCGTGCACTGCGCTCCCGAACTCCTCTCCGACGTCATCCTCTCCTACTATGCCGACGCCCTCCTGGACACCTCGTCGGAGGACATCCTGGGCACCTGGAAGCGCCTGTACTGGCTGCCCACGCACTGGATCGGCCGGGCCGGAGTCGTCCACATGGCGCTCGCCATGGTCGACATCGCCCTCTGGGACCTCGCCGCCCAGCGGGCCGGAATGCCCCTGTGGCGCCTCCTCGGCGGCACCCAGGAGAGCGTCGAGGCGTACAACACCGACGGCGGCTGGCTCAACCTCACCGACTCCGAACTGGTCCGGGATCTCACCTCGTTGGTCGACCACGGCTGGTCCCGGGTGAAGATCAAGGTGGGGCGCTCCGACTGGCGCGAGGACGCCCGCCGCGTCCGCGCGGTCCGGCGGGCGCTCGGCGACGACGTGACCCTGATGTGCGACGCCAACCAACGCTGGGACCTGTCCACGGCCAACCAGATCATGCCGGTCCTGGAGGAAGCCGCGATGGACTGGGTCGAGGAGCCGTTCCACGCCGACGACCTCCAGGCCCACGCCCGCCTCCAGGCGTCGACCCGGCTGGACGTGGCGGCCGGTGAAAGCATCTACTCCTACCACCAGTTCGCCTCCTTCATGGCCGCCGACGCCATCCGCGTCGTCCAGGCCGACGTCACCCGGGTCGGCGGCGTCACCGAGTTCCTGCAGATCGCCGCGCACGCGGCGGCACGGGGCCTGCGGTTCGCGCCGCACGCCGGCGACATGATGCAGGTGCACCAGCACCTCGTCGGCACCGTCCTCTCGGAGGTGCCGCCACTCGTCGAGTTCATCCCCTGGACGCAGGAGGCCTTCGTCGAGCGCAGTGTCGTACGCGAGGGACTCATGGAGCGTCCGCACGGTCCCGGCGCCTCGACCGCGATCGACCCGGCCGCGCGGATGCGATGGCAACTCCCCGGAGTGGGCTCGACCAAAACCCTCTGAGACCCCGGACCACCCACCGACGGAAGGACCGAGATGACCGAGTCGCTCCAGCGGCACACCGAGGAGCGCGTGGCCGTCGTCACCGGCGCGGGCCAGGGCATCGGGCGCGCCATCGCCGTGGCCCTCGCCGCCCGAGGCGTACGGGTCGTCGTCACCGACCGCAACACCGAGACCGGCACAGCCGTCGCCAAGGAGGTCGGCGGCGACTTCCTGCCCCTGGACGTCTCCGACCCCCGGGCCGTGGCGGGCGTCGCTGGTGAGGTCGTACGACGCTTCGACCGCGTCGACGTCCTGGTCAACAACGCCGGCATCGCCCACGAGGACGACGCCCTCGACGTGACGGACGAGATCTGGCACCGCGTCCTCGACGTCGACCTGACCGGCACTTTTGTGGCCTGCCGCGAGTTCGGCCACCACTTCGTGCGCCAGGGGTCCGGTTCGATCGTGAACATCTCCTCCATCGCCGCCTTCATCGGCTCCAACCCCGAGTACCACGTCGCCTACGACGTCGCGAAAGCCGGTGTCTCCCAGCTCGCGCGGTCCCTCGCGGTCGAGTGGGCGCAGTACGGAGTGCGGGTCAACGCCGTCGCGCCGGGCCGGACCCGCACCCCCATCCTCGACACGGTCGGGATGGACGACCCCCAGCGGATGACGCAGTGGATCGGCCAGATTCCGATGGGCCGCCTGCTGGAGGCCGAGGAGATCGCGGTCGCCGTCACGTTCGTGGCCCTCGACGCGACCGCCATGACCGGGCAGACCCTCCTCGTCGACGGCGGCCAGATCGCCCAGTGACGCGGTCACCACGTCTGCCCTCAGCCGACACCGAGGGCAAGCGTCTCTCCCTCGGCGAGCCGGACTTCGAGGAGATCGGCGCCGTAGCGCACGCGTACGTCCGCAGCCCGTGACGCCCGGAGCGAGGCGATCGCCAACTGCCCGTCGCGCCACCGGATGTCGACGGTGAGACCGCCCCGGGCGCGTAGTCCGCGGACGCTGCCGTCGGGCCAGTCGGCGGGCAGCGCGGGCAGGAGTTCCACGCCCCGGCCGTCGGACTGGAGCAGCATCTCGGCCACCCCCGCCGTGCCGCCGGAGTTGCCGTCGAAGGAGTAGATGTTCTGCGCCGCGCCCGCCACCCCGCCGGCGGAGAACGACATCAGGTTCGCCTCGCTGGCGTCCGCGATGAGGCTGGTGAGGTGCCTGAGGGCCGTGTCGCCGTTGAGGAGACGGGCGTAGTAGACGGTGAAGTTGGCCTCGACCCACTCGGTCTGCTCCCAGCCCGGGGCCCGTTGTCTGCGCTCGATGGTGACCTCGGCGGCGCGGGCGAGGTCCGGTGTGTCGCGCGGGGTGATCTGGCGCTCCGGGAACAGCGCGCTGAGATGCGAGGTGTGCCGGTGGCTCGGCTCGGCCTCCTCGTGGTCGTGCAGCCACTCCTGCACCTGCCCGTGCCGCCCGATCCGCAACGGTGGCAGCCGGCGGCGCGCGGCGGCGATCCTGGTCCTCAACTCGGCGTCGACACCGAGCAGTTCGGCACTCTCCGCGCAGATCCGCAGCACGGCCTCCATGAACACCCGGTCCGCGGTGGCCCCCATGGACACCGAGCACCGGCTGCCGTCGGGCGCGAGATACCAGTTCTCCGGCGACTCCGACGGCCCCGTGACGAGCAGGCCCTGCGCCGGCTCCTCGACCGCGTAGCCGAGGAGGAACTCGGCGGCCCCGCGCAGGACCGGATACGCGCGTTCCCGGAGGAATGCCTCGTCACGGCCGTACTCGAAGTGCTCCCACAGCTGGAGCGCGAGCCAGGCTCCGCCGGTCACGTTCATGCCCCAGCCGATGCCGGAACCGGGTGCCGAGTACCCCCACGCGTTGGTCACCGTGTGCGCGACCCAGCCCGGCGCGCTGTACAACTCCTCGGCGGTCGCCCGGCCTTGGTCCGCCAGACGCTCCAACAGCCCGAACAGCGGCTCGTGGCACTCGGCCAGATTCGTCGACTCGGCGGCCCAGTAGTTCTGTTGGGTGTTGATGTCCAGGTGGAAGTCGTTCGTCCAGGGTGCGCTGCTTGCCAGGCCGTCGTTCCACAGACCCTGCAAGGCAAGCGGCAGAGGGGAGTTGGCGCGGGAACCGGCCATCGTCAGGTACCGGCCGAACTGGAAGTAGAGCGCTATGAGTTCGTCGTCGGCCTTCCCGGAGGCGAGCCGTTCGCGACGGGCATCGGTGGGCAGAGCGGCGAGTTCGGGCGGAGCCGAACCGAGATCCAGGGAGACCCGTCGCATCAGCGCCCGATGGTCCGCGATGTGCGCCTCCCGAACCGACCCGTAACCGGCCTCCAGGCCTGCGGACAGCAGCGATTCCGTGCGCGCTCGGGGGTCGGCTCCTGCCCAGTCGGTTCCTACGGCGATATAGAGGACCGCGCTGTCGGCGCCTTCCAGGCGGAGCGTGTCTCCCGCGTGGTGCGCGGTGCCGCCCTCGGTTTCGAGGTGGGCGCGGATCTCCAGGGCGACACCCTGCTGTCCGTCGCTGTGCAGGCTCTCGTAGGCGTGGCCGTTGAAGGTGACGGACGAGTCGGTGGCGGTTGTGTTGCCTGGGAGTACGCCGTCCCGGATCGAGAGGCCGAAGGTGAGCGACCCGGGACGGTCCGCGGTGAGCCGGATCGCGATCAGTCCATGCGGGTTGGTGGCGAACACCTCGCGGGTGAAGCGGACTTGGTCCTGTACGTAGGTGACGGTGACGAGGCCTGTGTCCAGGTCAAGCGTCCGCCGGTAGTCCTGGGCCGGAACGCCTTCAGGGAAGGTGAGTTGTACCTCGGGCAGGGGCAGGTTGGTCCCGAACGACGGTGCTCTGCCCGGGAGATGCTCGGCGGCGAGCCGTTGCGCCTCGGCGTGGTTTCCGGCGAAGAGGAGTTCGCGGATGCGCGGGACCTGTTGCCGGGCGGTCGGGTTCAGGTCTGTTGTGGCGGGGCCGCCCGACCACGCGGTCGACTCGGAGAGCTGGATCCGCTCCCGGTCGGTGCTGCCGTAGACCATGCCGCCCAGACGGCCGTTGCCGATGGGGAGGGCTTCGAACCAGCGGGTGGCGGGGCGGTCGTAGCGGAGTGTTCCGGGCGGGACGCGAACATCGCGGAGGCTCTGGGCACGGACGTTCTGGTCGGGGAGCGCTTTCAGCATGGCGGGTGCTTTCGGGACGGTGTGACAGAGGGCAACTCGCGGTGGGCGTCGGCTACTTGGCGGGGGCGAAGACGTGTTGCGCGGCGACGGCGGCGCCGCCGCGGGCCCACTCCTCGAAGGGGAGGGGTCTGACGACGAGGTCGCAGTCGGCCGCGGCGCCGAAGGCCCGGGCGGCGAAGGTGGAGCGGATCTGGTCCTCGTAGAGGTCGTAAGTGGCCACGCCCTCACCGGAGATGATGATGCGTTCCGGGCCGATGAGGTTGGCCACGGACGCGAGGGCCAGGCCCAGGGCATGGCCTGCCCGGGCGAAGACCGTGCGAACATCGGCGTTGCCTGCATGGGCTAGGCGGACCGCGCCGTCCATCGTCAGGGTCGGGTCGCCCGTCGCCTGGCGGGCCTGATCCGTGATCGCCTGAGTGGAGGCGACGGCCTCGACGCAACCGGTGTTGCCGCAGGTGCACACCCGGTCGGTGCCGCCCACGGGAAGGTGGCCGACCTCCCCCGAGACACCGTGCGCCCCGGAGACGACCCGGCCGCCGATGGAGATGCCGCAGCCGATGCCCGCGCCGACGGTGACCAGGGCGAAGGACGACAGCCCGACCCCGACGCCGAACCACTGTTCCGCGACGGTCAGGGCGCGGACGTCGTTCTCGATGACGGTCGGCAAGTCCGTTGCGGACTCGACGAGTTGGGCCAGGGGCACGCGGCGCCAGTTCAGGAAGGGGGAGTACTGGACGGTTCCGGTGTGGCCGTCGACGTCCCCGGAGATCGTGACGCCGATGCCGTGGAGCGCGCCCGGTGTGCGCGGTGCCGCCTTCGCGTTCAACTGGTCGACGAGCCGGGCGACGGCCAGGACGACCGTACCGACGTCCCGCGAGCCGAGGACGGCCCGCGCGGAGGCCAGGGGTCTTGCGGTCAAGTCGGTGAGCGTGCCGATGAGTTCGTCACCGGTGATCTTCACGCCCACGAAGCGGGCGCGCTCGCCCCGGACCGCGATGAGGGTGGCCGGCCGGCCCTGGGTGCGCTCGGTCGAGCGGCCCAGCTCGTTGATCCAGCCGTCGGTCAGCAGGGGAGTGGCGACCTTCGTGACCGCGCCGGGCGACAGACCGGTACGGCGCCCGATCTCGGCGCGGGTGAGCGGGCCGTGGGCGAGGAGGGTCTGGAACAGCAGAGCGGCCGCAGGTGGCTGATCGGCGAGCGTCATGCGGCGACCATACATTTCCATTGGAAAAGAAGATAGAAGAAGGAACGCGTTGATCGGCGTCCTTCTTCCGCGCTCATCGCCTGATTCCGGCTTCATTCTTTCCACGAATACCGATGATTCGCGCGGCCCAATATGTTGACGCTGGAAGAAAAGCCTGGCTACATTCGCGGCACCTCAGGACAGGTGGATGGGACGTCCACCGACGCAGGTGGCGGCCGGTTTCCTCCCCGACCGGCCGTCGTCGTACGGCTACGAGGGCGGAACCGAACGCCCACTCACCCATTCCCCATGCGGCTGACCGTGCAGGGGCACTTTCCGGAGCTTCCCAGGGCCCCGCCGTGCCTTTTCGCGCCGAGATGGAGTAAACACATGGCTCGTCCAGCAGGACCCGCGGTATTCGTACGACACAGACTTCGTGCGGGTGGTGGGCGGCTGCGTCACCTGCCCGTCCTGGCCGCCGCCGCGCTCGTGGTATCGCTCGCGGCACCGGTCGCGGAGGCCTCCCCGACCCCGTCCAGCCCTGGCGGGCAGCAGGCCCTCCTGGCCGCCAAGCCGTATATGGGCTGGAGCAGTTGGAGCCTGGAGGCCACCAGCTACCCCGGCTACGGCGGGGTGAACTGGCTCACCGAGGCACACGTCAAGCAGCAGGCCGACGTGGTCGCCTCGAAGCTCAAGTCCCATGGCTACGAGTACATCAACGTGGACGCCGGCTGGTCGAAGGGCTTCGACGCGTACGCCCGGCCGACGGCGAACCCCACCACCTTCCCGCACGGCATGAAGTCCCTGGGCGACTACCTCCACCACAAGGGTCTCAAATTCGGGCTGTACCTGGCCGTCGGCCTCGACCCCGCCGCGTACGGCGACGGGACCACGGCGATCCACAACGCCCCCGGCTGCACGACCTCGGACATCGTCTATCCCGACCTGCGCAAGACCAACGGGTGGAACTCCGCGTACAAGATGGACTTCGCCAACCCCTGTGCGCAGAAGTACATCGACTCCGTCGCCGACCAACTCGCGGGCTGGGGCGTGGACTTCCTGAAGGTCGACGGCGTGGGCCCGGGCTCGTGGCAGGGAGACGCGGACCACGACAACACCCCGGACGTGAAGGCGTGGCACACCGCGCTCCAACAGACCGGCCGTCCCGTCCAGTTGACGCTGTCCTGGTCGCTGAGCCACACCCAGGCGGCGACCTGGAAGGCCGACTCCAACGGCTGGCGGATCGACACCGACGTCGAGTGCTACTGCGACACGCTGGTGACGTGGGACAACTCCCTGAAGGTGCGCTGGAACGACGTCGTGCAGTGGATCGACGACGCCGGACCTGGGCACTGGAACAACCTCGACTCCCTGAACGTAGGAGTCGGCGCGATGGACGGCCTCACCGAGGCCGAGCGGGAGAGCTACACAACCCTGTGGGCCATCGAGTCGGCACCCCTGTACTCGGGTGACGACCTCACCAAACTCGACGCGTACGGGCTGAAGTTGCTCACCAACGACGAGGTCATCGCCGTGGACCAGGCCGGTCATCCGGCACGGCCCGTCAGCCAGACCACGAACCAGCAGACCTGGTACGCCCGTAATCCCGACGGCAGTTACACCGTCGCGCTGTTCAACCTGGGCTCCAAGGCCGCCGATGTCACCGCGGACCTCGCCGACCTGGGCATCAGCGGCACGGCCTCGGTCCGTGACCTGTGGCAGCACAACAACCTCGGCCGCGTCTCCGGGCACCTCACGGAGAACCTGCCGGCGCACGGCTCGCGGCTCTTCACCTTCACGCCGAGCCGACAGGGCGCCGACCCCGGTACCCCGCTGGGCGTCCACGGCACCGCCGCCACCGCGACGAGCGTCTCGCTGGCCTGGGACAAGGTGGACACCGGCGCCTCACCCGGCACCCGCTACACCGTCTACGCCGACGGCCGGCCGGTGACCACCAGCACCGGCACCACGGCCACCGTGACGGGTCTGAGCGCCGCGAATGCCCACACCTTCACCGTCGTCGCCCGCGATGCCAAGGGCCGAACATCGGGACCCAGTAAGGCAGTTGGGGTCACCACCCCCGCGTCCGGCGGACCCACCGCCTACGAGGCCGAGGCACCCGCAAACACCCTCACCGGCAACGCCACCGTCGCGGGCTGCGACGGCTGCTCCGGGGGACAGAAGATCGGCAACCTCGGCGGCGGTGAGGTGGCCGTCAACCACGTCAGCGCCCCGAAGGACGGCACGTACCTGCTGAAGCTCGACTACGTGGACGGCGACTCAAGTCGCGTCATCGACCTGTCCGTTGGCGACACCACGCTCCAGATCCCGGTGCCCGGCACCAACGACAACAACTGGGGCGCCCCGCAGTCGCTCACCGTCCCGGTGCCGCTGAAGGCCGGGGACAACACGCTCCGCTTCGGCAACGCCACCGACTACGCACCCGACATCGACAAGATCACCGTCTGATCCACGAGTTCGTACGCACGCATTCGTACCGCACGCATTCGTACCGCACAAAGGAGGGTGCTGTGGTGGTCACATCACAGGGCAACCACGCGACGCCGGTGAAACCGCGGTCCGGTGAGCCGGGCGCGGTGGCCACCACGGCCGCCTCACCGGGCAAGGGCCCGACCAGGAAGGCACGGCGCGCCACCGCCACGAGGTCGGCGGCGGCGCGACGCCGGGACCTGCCGGTCGCCCTGCTGCTCATCCTGCCCGCCGTCGTCGGCTTCGCGGTCTTCTACGCCTATCCGACCCTGCGCGGCGTCTACCTCAGCTTCACCGACTTCCACGTCCTGAGTCCGCCGAACTGGGTGGGACTGGCCAACTTCCGGGAGCTGTTCGGGGACGACGTCTTCTGGCACTCGCTCCTCGTCACCGTCTACTTCGTCCTGCTGTCCGTCGTCCTCGGCACGGCGATCTCGCTCGTGACCGCGGTCGTGCTGCACCGGGTGACCCGGTCGTCGGTCCTGCGCGGGGTGATCCTGCTGCCGTTCCTGATCTCCAACGTCATCGCCGCCCTGGTGTGGCAGTGGATGCTCGACCCGACCCTCGGCATCGTCAACATCGCCCTGAAACACCTGACCGGCCACTCCATCCTGTTCTTCGGCAGCGGGGGATGGGCGATCCCCTCCCTCGCCGCGATCAGCGTGTGGAAGTGGATGGGCTACTACGCCCTGCTGATCTTCGCCGGACTGCAGACCATCCCGGCCACCATCTACGAGGCCGGCCGCGTCGACGGCGCGAGCGAGGCGCAGATGTTCCGCCGGCTCACGGTGCCGCTGCTGCGCCCGATCCTCGTCATGGTGGTCGTCCTGACGGTGATCAACTCCTTCCAGGTGTTCGACATCGTGCAGGTCACCACCGAAGGCGGCCCGGCCAACGCCTCGAACGTGCTGCAGATGTACATCTACCGCAAGGCCTTCCGCCAGTTCGACTTCGGCTACGCCGCCACCATGTCGCTGGCCCTGTTCGCCCTGCTCATCACGGTCACCTTCACCCAGCTGCGGCTCGCCCGCGCCAACGAATCCGACCTGAACTGAAGGAGGCCGCCCTCATGGCTGTCACCATCGCACCCGGCCCGGCGGCCGTACCGCGCCGCCCGACCCGGAACACCGCCCGCGGGTTCTCACCCGGCAGGGCCGTCGCCTGGACCTACCTCGGCGTCATCGTCCTCGTCACCCTCTTCCCGTTCTACTGGATCCTGCGCACCGCGCTCTCGAACAACTACCAACTCGCGACCAACCCCTCCTCGCCCCTGCCGGTGGGCTTCACCTGGGGCGCCTTCGAACGCGTCCTCGGCATCGCCTCCACCGCCGAGGCACAGGCCCAGGGCGGCTCCGGCGCCACCCTCGACATCGCGATCTACCTGCGCAACTCGCTGATCTACGCCTCCGTCCAGACGGCGCTCATCGTGTTGCTCTCGGCAGCCGCCGCCTACGCGTTCTCCCGGCTGCACTGGCGTGGCCGCGACCTGGTGTTCAACATCCTGATCAGCGCCCTGATGGTGCCCAGCGTGTTCACGCTGCTGCCCAACTTCGTCCTGGCCAAGGATCTCGGGCTCATCAACACCTTCGCGGGACTCATCCTCCCCGGCGGGCTGTTCCAGGCCTTCGCGCTCTTCTTCCTGCGGCAGTTCATGCTCAGCCTGAGCAATGAGGTCGAGGAAGCCGCCATCATCGACGGCGCCGGCCCGCTGCGGATCTTCTTCCGGATCATCCTGCCCATGACGTCCGCGCCGATCGCCACCGTGTCGCTGCTGATGTTCGTCAACGCCTGGAACGACTACTTCTGGCCGCTGCTGATCGCCGACGACCAGAGCGTCCAGCCCCTCACCCTCGCCCTCGGCGTCTTCAAACAGTCCTCGCCCCAAGCCGCCCCCGACTGGGCCGGGTTGATGGCCGCCGCCCTCATCGCGGCGCTGCCGATGCTGCTGCTCTTCCTCGCCTTCGGCAAACGCATCGTCAACTCCATCGGCTTCTCCGGCCTCAAGTGACCAGTGCCTCAAGTGACCAGTGAAAGAAGGAACCATGAGAGTTCGCAAGGCCGTGGCACTCGGAGCCGCGCTCACTCTGACGGCCCTCGTGTCCGCCTGCTCCGCCAACTCCGGTAGCAGTTCCGGCTCTTCGACCCTGAACTGGTGGACCTGGGACGACAAGCAGGCCGCCGCGTACAAGGTCTGCGCCACGGACTTCGAGAAGGCCAACCCGGGCGTCACGGTGAAGATCACCCAGTACAACGTCGTGGACTACTTCACCAAGCTCACCGCCGGCTTCGTGGCCGGCAAGGCTCCCGACGCGTTCCAGAACAGCGTCCAGTTCTTCCCGCAGTACGCCGACCAGCACCAACTCCTGCCGCTGGACGACTACATCAAGAAGGACAAGTTCGACCTGTCGCGGTTCTCCGTCGGCGTCGACTCGTGGAAGTACACCGACGGCCACCAGTACGGCCTGCCCCTGGACTGGGCCGCCACCGGTCTCTACTACAACACCGACATGCTCACCAAGGCCGGCTACTCCACCAAGGACGTCCAGAGCCTGAACTGGAACCCCGACAACGGCGGCACGATCGGCAAGATGATCGCCCACCTGACCCTCGACACCAAGGGCCGACGCGGTGACCAGCCGGGCTTCGACAAGGCGAACATCAAGACCTACGGCTTCGGGCAACTGGCCGCCAAGGACTTCCTGGGCCAGTCCACCTGGAGCTCCTTCGTCTCCACGACAGGCTGGCGGCTCGGCAACAAGGCCAACTGGCCCACCCAGTTGAACTACAACGACCCACGCCTGGTGAAGACCATGGACTGGATCCGCACCCTGGTGGCGAAGGGCTACGCCCCCAAGATCGGCACGTTCACCAACACGGTGTCCGACGTCGACCTGCTCTCCTCGGGCAAGGTCGCGATGGAGACGGGCGGATCGTGGTCGGCGTCCACCTTCGCCAAGATCCCCACCGCCAAGGTCGGCATCGCCCCCACGGTCCTGGGCCCCGACAACAAGACCCGAGCCGTCTTCAGCAACTCCAACGGCAACACCATCTGGGCCGGTACCAAGGACCCCGACCTGGCCTGGGAGTGGGTCTCCTACATGGGCTCCGAGGCCTGCCAGACCAAGGCGTCGGCGACCGGCACCTTCTTCCCGTCCATCCCCGCCTCGATGGACGCCTCCGCCAAGGCCCTCAAGGCACAGGGCGTCGATCTCTCGGTCTTCACCGACATGCTCAAGAACAAGGAGCTCTACCCGTCACCGGACTTCCGCAACGGCGCGGCCCTGCAGGACGCGATCGAGCCGCTGATCGAGGGCTACTTCGGCGGACAGAAGAGCGACAGCGTCTTCGCCGACATGCAGGCCAAGACCAAGACCATCCTCACCCAGAAGTAACAGCCGCCCCCTCGGCGCCCCGCGGCCGGACGCGTCCCCTACGGCGCGTCCCGCCGCCCTCCCCGAAAAGAGACTGCATGCCCACAACGCCCTCGCGCATCGTCAGCCTGCGCGCGGCCGGCACCTGCCTCGCCGTGGAACTCACCGAACCGGTGCCCCGAGTCCTGCACTGGGGAGCCGACCTGGGCGACCTCACCCCCGACGACCTGACCGCCCTGAGCCTGACCGCCGAACCCGCGATCCTGAACAACGCCCCCGACATCCCGCGCCGCTTCACCGTCTGGCCCACCGAGGCCGACGGCTGGTCCGGCACCCCGGCCCACCACGGCCACCGGGCAGGCACCGCCACCGCACCCCGCCCGACCCTCACCAGCGCCACCCACCGCACGGACCCCGACGGCGGCGGCGTACTCGAACTGCACCTCACCGACGAGGCGTCCGCCCTGGACATCACCCTCACCTACACCCTGGACCCGCACGGCATCCTCACCGCCGACGCCGTCATCTCCCGCGCGGGCAGCGCCGATTCGACGCCCTACGACCTCGCCGGCGCCCTCACCCTGCTGCCTCTCCCGCGCCGGGCCACCGAGATCCTGGACTTCACCGGAAAGTGGAGCCGGGAACGCTCCCCGCAACGCCACCCGCTGCACCACGGCGCCCATGTGCGCGACGTACGGCGCGGAAAACCCGGCGTCGACTCGCCACACCTCCTCACGGCGGGCGTACCCGGATTCGGATTCGGCACCGGTGAGGTGTGGGCCGTCCATGTGGCGTGGAGCGGCGACCAGCGCTACCTCGTCGAGCGACTCCCGGAAGGAGCAGGCGTTCACGCCTCCGCGCTCGGCGGTGGCGAACTCCTCCGCGCGGGCGAGATCCGCCTGGCACCCGGCGACACCTACCGCACTCCCCGCTGCCACTTCGCCTGGTCGCCGAACGGCCTGGACGGCATCGCCGACCGCTTCCACCGCCACCTGCGCGCACGCCCCCGACACTCGCGCGGCCCCCGCCCCCTCGTCCTCAACAGCTGGGAAGGCGTCTACTTCGACCACGACCTCGACCGCTTGCGAGCCCTGGCGGAGCGGGCCGCCGCAGTGGGGGTCGAGCGGTTCGTCCTCGACGACGGCTGGTTCAACGGGCGCCGCGCCGACACGGCGGGGCTCGGCGACTGGCTCGCCGACCCGACCGTCTGGCCCGACGGGCTCAGCCCGCTCGCCGACCATGTCCGGTCGCTGGGCATGGACTTCGGCCTCTGGGTGGAGCCCGAGATGGTCAACCTCGACTCCCACCTGGCCCGCACCCACCCCGACTGGATCCTCGGTCCCGCCGCGGGCCTCGGCCCGACCGCCCGCCATCAGCACGTCCTGGACCTCTCCCGCCCCGAGGTCTTCGACTACCTGCTGAAGTCACTGGACGCGCTCGTCGGAAGCTACGGCATCGCCTACCTCAAGTGGGACCACAACCGCGAACTCCTCGAAGCCGTGCGCGCGTTGGGCGACCGGCCCGCAGGCCATGCCCAAGTCGAGGCGCTGTACCGGCTGTTGGACGCGGTCAAGCAACGGCACCCGGGCCTGGAGATCGAGAGCTGCGCGAGCGGCGGCGGCCGGATCGACCTGGGCGTACTCGACCGCACCGACCGGGTGTGGCCCTCGGACTGCAACGACCCCGTGGAACGCCAGTCGATCCAGGGCTGGACCGTCCAACTCCTCCCACCCGAACTCGTCGGCACCCATGTGGGCGCCGCGCGCAGCCACACCACCGGACGCGTCACCTCGGACACGTTCCGCCTGATCACCGCGCTCTTCGGACACGCGGGCATCGAGCAGGATCTCGCCGAGTGCTCGGAGGAGGAGCTGACCAGGCTGACCGCCTGGACCGCCCTCTACCGCGAACTGCGCCCGCTGCTGCACAGCGGTCGTACGGTCCGCGCCGACCTGGAGGACGAGGCCCGCATCCTGCACGGAGTCGTGGCCCAGGACGGCTCAAGGGCGCTGTACTCCTGGGCGAGGGTGGCCACTTCGCCCGAGGGGCAGTCCGGCCGTACGCGTTTTCCCGGCCTGAGGTCCGACGCCCGCTACCAACTCCGGGTGCGCGGCGAACTCGGACTGCCCTCTTTCCACCAGATCGCGTCGCCTCCGTGGTTGACGGTCGCGCAGGAGGACTGGCTGACCCTGCCCGGCTCGGTGCTGGCCACAGCAGGCCTGCCCATGCCCACCCTCAACCCCGAGCAGGCACTCCTCGTCGAGGTCCGCCGCCAGGACTGAAGTCGCTCAGCACAAACGCGAGTGGGAGTCCCCGGAGACCACGACCGACACCGGAAGCCGCCGAACCCCGTGCATCAGCAGACCCGGCGTCCACTCCAAGTCGGCCGCGTCCACGGCCAGTTCGAGACTCTCGACGCGCTCCAGCATCGCGGTGATCGCGACCGTGGCCTCCATCCTGGCCAACGGCGCCCCCAGGCAGTGGTGGACGCCGTGCCCGAAGGCGACATGGCCGGCCGACCGGCCGAGGCGGAAGGAGTCCGGTTCCTCGAAACGGGCCGGGTCCCGGTCGGCCGCGGCGAGGGACACCAGCAGCATGTCGCCCCGCCGCACCGGCACTTCACCGATCAGCAGGTCCTCGGTGGCGAAGCGCTCGGTCGCCGTGAGCACCGACCCGTCCAGCCGGAGGAACTCCTCAACTGCCGTGGGCACGAGGGAGGGGTCGGCCTGCAACGCCTTGAGCAGATCGGGCTGTTGGGCGAGTCCGAGGAGTACGGCACCGATGAGGTTGGCGGTCGTCTCGTACCCGGCGATCAGCAGGAGGAAGGCCATGCCGACCAACTCCGGGTCGGTGAGCGGGTCCTCGACGGTGTCGTTGGCCAGCGCGCTCAGCAGGTCCTGGCCGGGGTCGGCCCGCTTGGCCGCGATCAGCTCAGCGAGATACCCGCTCATCCAGACGTACGCCTCCTCCCGGTCACTGCCGGCGACCGGGGACACGATCTGCTCCGAGGCCCAGCGGAACCTGTCCCAGTCGTCCAGCGGCACGCCGAGCAGTTCGCAGATCACGGCGATGGGCACACGGGCGGCGAAGCCGTCGACCAACTCCGGTGTCTCCAGGGCGAGTACGTCGTCCGCGAACCGGCCCGCGAGCTCCAGCGTGCGGGGCCGTAGGGACTCGATCTGCTGTGGAGTGAAGGCGCGTGTCACCAGTTTGCGGAGGCGGGTGTGGTCGGGTGGGTCCACGGTCAGCATGTAGTCGATCCCGACCTCGTCCCGGACCCCGCTCATCAGCCAGCCCGGCTCCAGCCCCGCGCGTTCGCTCCGCTTGGACACGCGGGGATCGGTGAGCACTTGGCGTGCCGCGTCGTATCCCGTGATCAGCAACTGCGGTGGCGCACCGTCCGGTTCGCAGCGGTGGGCGGCTCCGGAGTCCGTCAACTGCCGTAGCACCGCGTGCGGATCCGCCCGGAACGCGGCGCCTTCCAGTACCGTCCGCAGCGAGCCGCCCTTGTCGTCCGGGGTGCCTGTGGTCATCGCGGTCTCCCACCCGAAGTTATTGCTTCCGTCGGCAAGCATTGCGTCGGGGGAAGGGCGTGTCAAGGCGTGCCGGGGTCGGTCGGGGGAGGGGTAACTGCCGTAGGAAACCGGCTGGTTGGTGGTTGTGGTCGCGGCTTCCGCCGGATGACGGAAGCCGCGACCGCACGGCAGGAGAGACCATGACGCCGGTGTCATCCGTTGGGCGCGTCCCCGATCCGTGAGGAGCCGACATGCCCGTCTACGCCTGCACCGCGCTACGTCAACGTGATCTTCACCGAGCCGCCCTCGGAGAACGTCTTCGCCGGCGGGGTACCGGGAACGCCCCTGATCATCACGGGCTGGGCGCGGCGCGGGCATCCGCAGAAGGGCGCGACGCGACTGGCGCTGGAGTTGTCCGCAGCGGCCGTACGCAGCACCGGAGTCGAGGAGAGTCACGTCATGGTGGTGATCCGGAACGGCCCGGCCCGGAACGCCGTTGAGGGCGGTCAGGTGTTGCCCGAACCGGGTGAGGAGAGAGTGGTCGGCGCGCCGGGGTGAAGCCTGAGCGGCGAAATACGGGGCCGCGAAGACCCTGATCCGGCGCCCAACTACCCTTCCCCTAGGCGTCCTTGAACCGCGCGGTGACCGTGGCCACGCGCTTGCCCTGGTACACGGCGGCGGCTCGGGCCGTGTCGTCGACCGGGATCGCTCCCTGGCCGTTGACGTGGCTGGTGCCGTACGGGTTGCCGTCGGCGAACTTGACCGGGTCGGTGTAGCCCGGGGTGACGATGATGCCGCCGAAGTGGTGGACGGAGTTGTAGAGGGCGAGCAGCGTGGACTCCTGGCCGCCGTGGGCCGTGGCGGTGGCCGTGAAGCCGCTGTAGATCTTGTCGGCCAGCTTGCCCTGCGCCCACAGCCCGCCGAGCGTGTCGATGAACTGCTTCAACTGGCTGGCGATGTTGCCGAACCGGGTCGGGCTGCCGAAGATCACCGCGTCCGCCCACTCGATGTCGGCGCCGGTTGCCACCGGGATGTCCTTGGTGGCCGCGGCATGCGCCGACCACGCGTCGTTGGCGGCGATGGCCTCCTCGGGGGCGAGTTCGGACACGCGTAGGAGTCGTACCTCCGCACCCTCCTTGCGGGCGCCCTCCGCCACGGACTCCGCCAGCTCGTGCACGGTGCCGGTCGACGAGTAGTAGATGACTGCGATCTTGGGGGACATCGGAAGTTCCTCTCGTTTGCCGTCGCGCGGAACGGCCCTGCTGGTGCGCTAGTGCTTGCTCTAGCAAGTATCTTCACTCTTTGAAAAATGCTTTGTCAAGCAAGTAATGGTTGTGCTTGAGTGTTTCTACCTACGGCCTCGGGAGGGAGGGACGGAAGGGAATGGCCCCCGTACAAGAACCGCTGACCAGCGCGGAGGAACGCCTCTGGCGCTCGCTGCAGAGACTGCTCGTGGCGCTGCCCCGGGCGCTCGACGAGGATCTCCTGTGCTCCACGGGTCTGTCGCTCAGCCGGTACATCGTGCTGATGCAGCTCTCCGAGGCGGACGGCGACCGTATGCGCATGACCGAGCTGGCCGCCGCCACGGGCCTGTCCGCGAGCCGTGTCAGCCGGGTCGTGGAGACGCTCCGGGGTGAGGGGCTGGTGGTCAAACGGCCGCACGCGACGGACGCCCGGGGAAGCGTGGCCGTCCTCACGGAAGCCGGTCGGAAACGGCTGCTGGGCGCCTGTCCGGCCCATCTCTCCAGTGCGCGCCGACGTGTCCTGGACCAGCTCGATCCCGCGCTGATGCGGGAGCTGGCCGGGGAGCTGGAGGCGGTGGCCGAGGGTGGCGGAGCGACTTCCGGGTACGGAGACGCAGTCACATGACCCAAGCCGGGACGGGCCTCCTTGGCGAAGCATGGTGCCGTTCCGGATCGACCTTCTGCTGCGGAGGCACCCGATGCTCCAGGGCTACACCTACCCGCTGTCACCGCGCGGAGAGGCGAACCTCGCCTCCGCGCCGCCGTGGCACTACGCCGGCGACATCGTCGGTGTGGAGTTCTGGACGGACCCGGCCGCCGCCGAGGCGACACTTCCCGAGGGGCTGACCCCGGACCCGGACTCCGGCGGGCGCGCGGTGGCGCTGTTCGTCGACTGGCAGTTCTCCGCCGGGCACGACGAGTACCTGGACCCGGTGCGCAGCCAGTACCGCGAGTTCATGGTGCTGGTGGACGCCCACTGGCAGGACGAACCGGTGTCGTGGTGCCCGTACATCTACGTCGACAACGACCCTGCCCTGGCCCGGGGTTGGGTGCAGGGCTTCCCGAAGAAGCTGGGCTCGGTCCACCAGACCCGCGTCTTCGCGGCGCCCGGCAGCGCGTCGCCGACCCTCGCGCCGGGCGGCCGGTTCGGTGCTTCCCTGTCGGCGGCCGGGCACACCCTCGCGGAGGCCGCGGTCACGCTCCAGCGGCCGGCGCCCGACCCGGCCGCGCTGTTCGCACGCCCCACCGTCAACCTCCGGCACTTCCCGAGCCTGGCCGCCGGCGAGTACGACAAGCCCGCCGTGCACGAACTGGTGATGGCCGAGTTCGACGACCGCCGACTCGCCGACGTGTGGACCGGCACCGGCGACATCACCCTGTTCGCGGCCCGCGGTGAGGAACTGGCGGACCTGGCTCCCGTGCGCACCGGCGCCGGTTTCCGCGCCTCGATGTCGTACAGCGTGACCGACGTGCGCCGGCTGGGCGTGTAGCGGGACGGGTGGGCAGGGGGACGGGCGGCGCCCGCGGGATGCCAGGGCTCACGGCTCTTTGCTTGAGGTTCTTTGCTTGAGCACGCTAATCTGCACGGATGACCGCCGCCGAGGATCCCCTGACCGCACAGGAAGAGCGTTTCTGGCGTGCCCTGATGCGGGTCATCGTCGCGTTGCCACGTTCGCTGGACGACGATCTGCTGCGGGCGACGGGGCTGACGCTCACCGAGTACGTCGTCCTGATGAGCCTGTCCGAGGCCGAGAACCACGAACTCCGCATGGCGGATCTCGCCGCGGCGACCGCGCTGTCGGCGAGCCGGATCACCCGCGTCGTGGACGCGCTGCAGAGCCGCGGCCAGGTCGTGAAACGGCGCTACGAGGGAGACGCGCGCGGGAATGTCGCGACCCTCACCCCGGAAGGGCTGAAGCGGCTTCAGGCGGCCTATCCGATACACCTCGCGAGTGCCCGCAAGCGCGTGATGGACCATCTCGACGGCCGGTCGCTGGCAGCCATGGTGCGGCAGTTCGAGACGGTGGTCGGGAAGTTCGACTGAGGTCGGGCGCAGGCGTCGTCCTACCGAGCATGGAAGGTCCCGGAGTACCGAGCATGGAAGGTCCCGGACACACTCCTCGTGTCCGGGACCTTCCGTGTGACGCGTCGCCGAGCGGCGTCAACTCCCGTACACGCGCCGGGAGATGTGCTCCGCGATCATGATGGTCGTCGCGTTGGTCACGGTCGACGGGACCTCCGGCATGATCGAGGCGTCGACCACCCGCAGCCCGGTCAGTCCGTGCACCGCGCCCGACTCGTCGACGACGGCCCACTCGTCCCCGGGCCCGCCCATCGGCGTGGTCGAGGTCGGGTGGCCGTAGGTCGAGATTCCGGCCGCGATCGCCGCCTCCAACTCGGCGTCGTCGCCCACCAGTTCACCCGGAACGAGCTCGGCCGCCACCGCACCCGCGAACGGCGAAGTGCTCGCCAGCCGCCGTACGAGCCGCACGCCCTCCAGCATGCGGCTGCGGTCCCTCGGCGTCGCCAGGTAGTTGTTGTCGATCACCGGGGCGTCGAGGGGATCGCGGCTGGCCAGCCGTACCGAACCGCGCGACTCGGGGCGGGTCACGGCCGTGGCCAGCAGGATCGCCCCGCCGGTCGGGCTGAAGGAGCCGTCCGGGAGGTGGGTCGCGACGATGCCGAGGTCCAGCTCGCCGGCCCGCGCCTCGGGCGAGGCCAGCCACAGATGCGCCGCGAAGGCCGACGTCAGGGTCTGGTGCTCGGGCGCGAGGGCGAACAGCGCGTGGAAGAAGGGGTGATCCTGCAACCGGCGGCCGACCGGGAGATCGGCGACCACGTCGATACCGAGCGTCCGCAGATCCCCGGCCGGACCGACACCGGAGCGCAGCAGGATGGCCGGGCTGCCGTAACTCCCCGCGGAGAGCACCACTTCACCCGCGCGGAAGACCGTTCCCGACGCGCTCACTACACCCCGCGCCACACCGTCCTCGACGATCACCCTGTCGACCGTGACGTCACTCAGCACCGTCAGGTTGGGGCGGCTCCGCACCCGCGGTGTCAGGTACACCAGCGCGGAGTTCTGGCGCACCCCGTCGACGATGTTCACCGGGTAGCCACCGGTACCGTCCTGCCGGGCGCCGTTGAAGTCGTCGTTGCGCCGGAACCCCAGACCCGCCGCGCTGTCCACGAACGCCCGCAGCGAGGACGTGAGTTGGTCGTACGTCCACTGCCGGACGGGGAAGGGTCCGGTGCGGCCGTGGTAAGTGTCGTCCCCGGTGGGCGTGTTCTCCATCTCCCGGAACGTCGGCAGGACTTCGTCGTACGACCAGCCCTTGATCCCGTACCGCTCGCCCCAGGCCGCGAAATCCGCCGCACGCGCCCGGATCGCCACCCCCGCGTTCACCGCCGAACTGCCGCCCATGGTCCGGCCGCGCGGCGCGGCAATACTCGGGGCGAGGTCAGTGGCACGTGCGGTGTAGCCCCAGTCGTGGTCCGGGTCGGCCAGGACGTGCGGGGTCAACAGGCCCTCGGGAACGCGGTCTTGGGGGTAGTCCGGGCCCGCCTCGATCAACAGGACCGTGCGCCGCGGATCCGCACTGAGCCGCGCGGCGAGTACGGCACCGGCGGAACCTCCACCGACGATCACGATGTCCACGACGTCCGCGTCATCGTCGGCTCCCTGCCCGGGGTGTTCGCTCGTAGTCCTCATGTCCATCTCCTCGTATCTATATGCTTTCGCAAGCAACTAAAATGTGCACCGCATGGGGTGACTCTGCCGCGTGGCGGGCCAGCTGTTCAGGCGGTCAGGCGGTCAGGCGTTCAGGACTTCCGGTACGACCCGCTCGCCCAACAGTCGCAGCGCGGCAAGCTGATCGGCTCCCCGGATCGGTCCGATGACGTGGTCGAAGCCGAGGTGTTCCAGTCGGCGCAACTCTGTGAGCAGGGCGGGGATGTTCTCGCCGCGCGTGCCGGGGTCGAGCGGGAGCAGGACCGTCTTCTCGATCTCGTCGTAGTCGCGCCCGACGTCGTCGCAGTGCCTGCGGAGGACGTCGAGTTTGTGCTGGAGGTCGGGTCCGTGGAAGAGGTTGCAGGCGTCCGCGTACTCCGCGACGAGCCGGAGTGTCTTCCGCTCGCCGGAGCCGCCGATCAGGATCGGCGGGTGCGGACGCCGCACGGAACCGGGGGAGTTGAGGGTGCGCTCCAGTCGGTAGTACCGGCCCTCGAAGGGTTTCTCGTCCTCGCTCCACATCTGGAGACAGATCCGCAGGGTCTCCTCCAGCCGCTCGAACCGCTCCGCGACCGGCGGGAAGGGCAGACCGAGCCCCCGCGCCTCGGCGAGGTTGAAGCCGGCGCCGACGCCGATGCCCAGGGCGGCGCGGCCCTCGGAGAGGACGTCGAGGGTGGTGACCATCTTGGCCAGCAGGCCGGGTTCGCGGTAGCCGACCGAGGTCACCAGGGCGAGGAGTTCGGCGCGTTCGGTGGACGCGGCCAGGTAGCCCAGCGTGGTGTACGCCTCCAGCATCTCCCGCTCGGAGGCGCCCACGATGCCGATCTGGAAGAGGTGATCCATGACGGCGATACGGGTGAAGCCGAACTCCTCCGCCGTGCGGGCGAGTTGGCCCACGTGGCGGGCGATGCCGGCCGGGCCGCCGGGCCGGGTGAAATCCGCGATGGCGATGCCGAGGTTCATGCGGGCCTCCGTCGTGCGAACCGCTGGATCGATCACCGTCGAGTATGCCGGGCTCAATATATGCTTTGTCAAGCAAGGAAATAGACAGGAGGAAATAGACAGAAGGAGAGGGGCGGAGGGGAAGGGGTGGAAGGGAAGGGACCGTAGGACGATCGGTCCCTTCCCGCCGGGTGCCGCGTGGCGCCGTTTCCACCGGGCTGGTCGGCGCCACGCGGCTGTCCGTCGCCGGAGTGTCAGGCGCGGACCGGCTCGCGCTGGCTCGCCTTGTGCTGGCGGCGCCGCTCCTCGAACGAGGCGAAGACCGCCGAGACGCCGTAGACGAGGCTGAACAGGCCGAAGACGGTGGCGAGGGAGACCGCGCCGATGTCCGGGCGGACGAACAGGGAGAACGCGAAGACGAGCGACACCGCGCCGGTCAGGAGGTACAGGGTGCGCTCGCCCGCCGTCTCGTCGCGCTGGAAGGCCAGGGCTATCTCCATGGCACCGGTGGTCAGTGCCCACGCGGCGATCCAGATGGTGAGCGCGAGCGCCGTGATGCCGGGCCATGCCAGCGCGACGATGCCGGCCGCCAACGAGAGCCCGGCGAGCAGCAGCCAGCCGAAGACCGGCCCCACTCTGTCGCTCGCGAAGGCGCGGGCGCTGTCCGTCGCCGCGGTCAGGAACGCGTAGACGGCGAAGAGGATGACGAAGGCGTTGATGGTGATGCCGGGCCAGGCGACGGAGACCGCGCCAAGGGCGACGGCGAGCAGGCCGCGCCAGAGGAGCACGTTGGGTGAAGTGAACATGGTCACCTTCCACATACGAGGATGTCGCCTCGTTCTTCGCCCGAGGCCGGGGTTCGCCAGGAAGGCTAGAGTCGCGCCTCCCCGCCGCGATCTGTCATACGACTGCATCCGCTACTTCCTTACTCCCTTACCGTCGTCGCAGAAACCCGTGCAGCCATCTGACCGATGCGCGCGGCGAGTTGGGGCGCGAGCATCGGGCCTCCCGCCTTTCGGCCAGTCGACAAGGAGCCGACGTGATCAGTGGGATCGACGGCCGTGACAGCCCGCCGACCTCGGCTCCGGTGATCGAGGATCCGCCGCGACGGACCGTCCGGCGGGCGGTCGATCTCTGGCGTCTGGTGCTGTCCCTGGCCGTGCTCGTCGTGACGGTGCTCCTGGCCGTCGCGACCCGCGACTTCGTCCGCGCGGCCCAGCAGGGCCTCCTCACCACGGCGACCACCCTGCCCCCGGCCCTGCGGGACGCCCTCGTCGGAACGGTCCAGGCCGTCGCCCTCCTCGCACCGGTCGTCGCCCTGGTGGTGTGGTGCGTACGGCGGCGCGCCGAGCCTGTTCTACGGGTTCTGCCCGCGGCGGCGCTGGGTGTGCTGGGCGCGTGGTCGCTCACGCATCTGGCGCTGGCGCGGGGGAGACCGGACGCGTGGCCGGAGGTGCTGGACGGCCGGGACGGCCTGGTACAGGCGGGCTGGCCGTCGGCCGTGTACCTGGCGGCCTGCGCGGCGGCGGTCGTCGCGGCGGGGCCGTGGCTGGGCGCGCGTCAGCGGCGGGCGCTGTGGTTCCTGGCCGTCGGCTGCGGCGCGCTCAGTGTCGCAGCCGCGGCGATCGTTCCGCTGGACGCCTTCGCCGCGCTCGCCGTGGGCGGCGCGGCCGGGTCGGCCGTCCTGCTGCTGGCCGGGGCTCCCGCCGACCGTCCGGCGATTCAGGCGGTCGCCGACGCCCTCGCCGACTCCGGGATCTCGGTCGCCGGGCTGAGTGAACTGCCGCCGGATGAACAGAACTTGGGAGAGGGGACCGTCTACCGCGCCGTGACCACGGCCGGTTCGCGGTTGTCGGTGCGGGTGCTCGCCGCCGAGGACCACAACCGTGACCTCTTCCACCGGCTCGCCCGGCGGACGCTGCTGCGCCATCCTGCCGACGCCACCGCCCAGTTGCCGCTCGGAGCCGCCGAGCACGAGCTGCTGATGCTCGTCTTCGCGGCCCGCACCGGCGCCCGGGTGGACGAACCGGTGATGGCGTACCCGGTGACCGGGGGCGGCGCGCTCGTGGCCACGGTCGAGCGGGACTCCCGCGCGCTGTCCGCCGTGCCGGACGAGGAGTTGACCGATCCGCTCCTCGTCGGGGTGTGGACCTCCGTGGCCCGGTTCCAGGAACACCGGCTGGGACACGGGGAGTTGCGCCCCGAGCACATCCGTGTCGAACCGGGCGGTGCGAGCCGGCTCTCCGCGTTCGCGCGCGGCCGGCTCAACGCCCCGCCCGACATGCTCGGCGGCGACCTCGCCGAACTGCTGGCCACGACCGCCGTACGGGTCGGCCCCGCGCGTGCCACCGCCTGCGCGCTGGCCGGACTGGGTCCCGAACTGCTCGCCACCGCGCTGCCGTATCTCCAGCCGCTCGCGCTGATGGGACCCGCGCGGCACGCGGTCGCCCGCTACGACCAGGCCCGCGCACGGGCGGCCAGGGAGAAGGCCGGACGGCGGACGCTGCGTGCCGGTGGCCGGCCCAGTCTGCTGCGTGATCTCGCCGCCGAGGTCTCAACCGCCAGTGGTGCTACGGCAGTTCCGCTCGCGCATCTGGCGCGGTTCACGTGGAGGAGCGCCCTGGGACTGGCGGGCGGGTTCCTCGTACTGCACCTGGTGCTCCCGCAGTTGGCCAACGCGCCGGCGGCCCTCGACGCGCTGCGGGACGCGAACTGGTGGTGGGTGCTCGCGGTGTTGCCCATCACCTTCCTCTCGCAGGCGTTCTCGACCTGGCTGCAACAGGGCACCATCCCGGACCGGTTGCCGTTCGGCCCCACCTACCAGGTGCAGTTCGCCAGTTCGTTCCTCAACCGGATCACCCCCAGCAATGTGGGCGGCATGGCGCTCAACCTGCGCTATCTGCAGAAGACGGGGATCGAGACCGGGGCCGCCACAGCCTCCGTCGGGCTGCAGAGCCTGGCCGGCGCGCTCTCCAACACCGTTGTCGCCGCCGTGTTCTTCGCCTGGGCGGGACGAGGTCACGCCGGAGTGCATCTCGACCTGTCCGCCGGGCGGTATGCGCTGTGGGCCGTCGCCCTGGTGCTCGCCGCAGGGGGTCTGCTCGGCTTCACCCCGCCCGGCCGCCGCTTCCTGCACGACAAGGTGTGGCCGTTCCTGCGCGCGGCCGGATCGACCGTCGCCGGGCTCGCCACCGAACCGGCCAAGGTCGTCGTGGGTGTCGCCGGCGCGCTGGGCCTGCCCCTCATCCAGGTCGTCGGCCTGGCGATGAGCCTTCACGCGCTGGGCGCCGACCTGCCCTTCATCCAGGTCGGCGCCGCGTACATGGCGGCCCGGCTGATCGCGAACGCTGCTCCGGTACCGGGCGGGCTGGGAGCGCTGGAGGCCGGACTCATCGCCGGTCTGACGACGCTCGGTGTGGCGGCGGGGGCGGCCACGTCGGCGGTGCTCGTCTACCGGCTGCTGACGTTCTGGCTGAACGTCCCGCTGGGTGCCCTGGCCCTGAACTTCGTGCAGCGGCGGGGCTACGTGTGACGAGTCGGTGTACCAGGGAGTCGTACGCTGGACGGGCCGGGCGGCGCCGCCTTGCAGTTCAGGGCGCGGTCACATGACCGAAGCCCTGCCGTGGAGGTTCTCCTACGATTCCGCTGGTGAAGACATGGAGTGTCCTGGAAGTCCGGGGAGACGCGTGCACGAAGCCGGGCTCCTCGGCCGCGACCGGCAGGTGAGGGTCCTGCACGAGCTGCTGGGCAGGCTGCCCGCCGCCGGTGGTTCGCTGGCGCTGCGGGGCGGTCCGGGCGTCGGCAAGTCGGCGTTGTTGCGGGCCGCGGCGGAACGCGCCCGGACGGCGGGATGGCGGCTGCTGGAGGTGGCCGGGGGCCCCGACGACACGCCCTTCAGCGGGCTCCGCGAGCTGCTGCGGCCGGTGCTCGACACGGCGGAGTCGGAGTCACTGCCGGTGGGGCAGGGCGGCATCCTGCGGTCGGCGTTCGACGGCGGTTCAGGATCGCCGCCGGAGACCCTGCGGGTGGCCCTCGCCGCGTTGAACCTGCTCACGGCGGCAGCGGCCGAGCGGCCCGTGGTGCTGATCGCCGACGACGTGGAGCGGCTCGACGGGTCCACCCGGGACGTGCTGGCGTTCATGGCCCGCAGGGTCGACGACAACCCGATCGTCGTCCTCGCGGCCCTCCGTACGGGACACCCCCTGCCGGGCGTTCCCGTACTGGACGTGTCGGCCCTGGACGAGCCCTCGGCGCGACGGCTGCTCGCCCGGCACGCGGCCACGCTGCCTCCCGCCGTCCGCGAGCGCATCCTCGCCGAGGCGCTCGGAAACCCGCTCGCCCTGGTCGAACTCCCCGCGGCCTGGCGCCCGTTGGGGCCACCGGGGTCGTGGACCCACCTGCCGGTGAACGCCACCCTGGCTTCGGCGTTCGCGGCCGACCTCGGCGAACTGCCCGACCGGACACGGGACGCCCTGCTGGTCGCGGCCGTCGACCAGGTCGGAGACCTCGCGGAGATCCTGGCCGCCGCCACCGCCCTCGCAGGGCGCGCGGTCGCGGTGGACGTGCTCGACGGCGCGATCGCGGCCTCGCTCGTACGACTCGACAGGACGACCCTGCGTTTCCGTCATCCCGTGGTGCGTTTCGCGGTGTCGGGGGCGGAGACGCAGGCCCGCCGACAGGCCGCCGACGCGGCCCTGGCGCAGGTGTTGACCGACGACCCGGACCGGCGCACCTGGCATCGCGCCCAGTCCGTCAACGGCCCCGACGACGAACTCGCGGACGAACTGGCCGACGTCCACGCCTCGTTGCTCCGACGGCACGGAGTCGTCGCGGCCATCTGGGCCCTTGAGCGCTCGGCGCAGCTCACCACGGACTCGGTCACCCGGGGCCACCGGCTGCTGGCCGCGGCCGAGCACGCGTACGGCCTCGGGCGTATCCGCCTGACCCATTCACTGATCGAGGCGGCGGAACATCAGCAACTCGGCGCCCCGGACCGGGCGAAGGCCTGGTGGCTGCGGGAGATCTCGGACGCCGAGCCGCAGCCCGGTCCGGCACGGGCGCAAGTGCCGCCGGACATCGGCGAGTTGTCGGCGTGTGCCCCCGACCTCGCCCTGGACCTGCTGTCGAGCGCGGCACTCCACGTTCACCGCACCGCCGCCGATCCGGCCGCGCGGGCCGAGGTAGTCGAGGCCGCCGAGCGGATCACCCTCACCAACGACCCCCGCCACCTCGCGACCCTGGCACTCACCGAACCCGTGCGTCACGGCCGGGAGTTGACCGACCGGCTGCCGTCGCACGACACGGTGTGGCGCCGCCCAGACGCCGACGGGCTACGGCTGCTCGGCATGGCGGCGCACGAGATCGGTGATCCGGTCCGTGCGGTCGACCTGCTCGGCCGAGCGGCACCAATCCTCCGCGAACAGGGCCGACTTGGCCTGCTGGCGGACACCCTCCTCACCGAAGCCGCCGACCTGCTGCTGCTCGGGGACTGGCCGCGTGCCACTCAACTCACCGAAGAGGCGCGGCGGATCGTGGCCGAGACCCGGCAGCCGGCCATGGTAGCGGCACTCGCCGGCACGGACGCGATCGCCGCCGCCCTGCGCGGACAGGCCGTACGGGCCCAGGAGCTGGCCGACACGGTGGCGGCCTGGCAGCGTCCCGATCTCGTCCCGACGCTACGGCTGGCGCGTGGCCTGGCGCGGCTGGGGGAGGGGCGGTACGCCGAGGCGTACGACGAGTTGCGGCCGCTTCTCGACCGGCCGCCCGAGGGCCTGCGACGGCAGGGCTTCGCCGCGCTGATGCCCTTCGTCGTGGCGGTGGACAGGGGCGCCGACCGTCAGGAAGCCGCGCGTATTCTCGCGGTCGTGGAGGAAGCCGCACAGGCGACTCCGGCCCCGCTGCTGCACGTCCAACTGCCTTATGCCCGTGCCGTGTTGGCGCCCGATGGGGCGGCCGAGGAGCTGTACCTGGCCGCGTTGGACCAGGACCTCTCCCGCTGGCTGCTGGTCAAGGCGCGGACGGAGCACGCGTACGGACAGTGGCTGCGGCGCCACCGGCAGGCCGCCCGGTCCCGTGCGCTGCTGTTCTCGGCGCGGGCCGCCTTCGACCTCGTCGGTGCCTGCGACTGGGCGGGCCACAACGCGGCGCAGGGAGCCGACAATCCGCTTCCGTCCATCGCCGAACTGCTGTCGCCCCAGGAGACGTTGATCGCGCGGCTGGCCGCGGAAGGGCTCTCCAACCGGGAGATCGCGGAGCGGCTGTACCTGTCCCACCGTACGGTCGCCGCCCATCTGTACCGGGCCTTCCCCAAGCTCGGCATCACCTCGCGCAGTGAGCTGGCCCCGCTGTTGAAGCCGTCCGGCGAGGACGGTCCGGCGGTCGGGTGAGGCGGGGCCGGAGCCCATCCGGCGTCGCTCCAGGGCTATGTACGCCTCCGCCTGGGCGCGCGGGGCGGTCGCTGGAGCGCGCTGCGTTCGCCCTCCGACAGGCCGCCCCACACGCCGTAGGACTCGGGGCCGTTCATCGCGATGCGGGCGCAGACCTCGATCACGGGGCAACTTCCGCAGACGGCCCGGGCCTGCTTCTCCCGCGCCCGTTTCGCGGTGCCGCGTTCGCCGGGCGGGGAGAAGAAGACGGAACTGTCCATGCCCCGGCACAGGGCGTGCTGCTGCCAGTCCCAGTAGGCGGCGAAAGGGCGGTGGCGAGGGATCATGACGCTTCCTCCCGGTGACGGGTCGATCCGGTGCGGATCATCGTCGTCGCCCGGGCTGCGTCATGGCTTCAGTCGATTGACCGATGGGCGGTCGGTATCGGCTCGGAGTCGTTCATTTTCGCCCGGTTCTGCGCCAGGAGTGTCCGGACGTCCTCCTCGACCTGCGCGGCGCTGATCCCGAGGACATGCCCCATGTGGGCCGACCACACCTCGGAGCGGATGTTGGTCTCGAAGTCCAGGTCGGCGCGGACCTTCTCGCGGATCGCCTGGCGGTTCTGGCTCACCATCACGAAGGTCGACAGGAAGATCGCCTCCAGGCTGACGATCATCGTGAGCAGTCCGAACGGGTACGGGTCCCAGACCGCGGAAGGGCCGAACAGCCCCTCGTTGAAGGTGATCCAGACCGCGAACCACAGCGCGTGGAGGTACACGAACCGCATGGTCCCGGCGAAGGTGGTGATCGCGTCCGCGATCCGGTCCTGGGTTCCCCGCATACGGGCGAGCACGGCCTGCTCGTTCGGCAGTCGTATGTCCAACCCATTGGTTCCAGGGGGCACGGGCACTCCTTGATCCGCTGCTCACGAGAGGTGTCCGTCAGCGTAGGGACGGGCCGGGCGCGTTCCTTGGGTCAAACGACTGCGGGCAAGGCCGTACCGCGCCGCTGTACGCCGTCCGTTGAGTCGATTGACGCAAGCGGGCCGGGGCGGCGCGAGGGAAGAGTGACGGGCAGTTGAGGCGTGTACCTCGGTACCTCGCGTCATCGAGCAGGACGTATCCGTCAAGGAAGGGATCACCATGTCGGACCCGACGCCGCAGAAGAACGCCACTTCGGACGGCCCCGCCGGCCGCCTCGCCGAGCTGTCCCAGAAGGCCCAGGATGCCCAGCGCACCGTGGCCGCGAGTGTCGCGGAGGACCGGCAGAAGCTGTCCGCCGCGGTGGCCGACGCCAAGGACAAGGCCGATCAGGGCGCGCAGCGGCTGCAGTCGAGCGGTCAGCGGGCCAAGGAGAACGTCACCGGAAGCTGGAACCAGGTACAGACCTCCTGGCAGGACCACGTGGGCGCGGTCCGCACCAAACTGGAGGACCGCAAGGCCGAACGCGACGCGAAGCGGCTGGGCCACGCCGCCGACGACGCCGAGGACTACGCGGCCGACGCGATCGAGTTCGCGATCGCGGCCGTGGAAGAGGCGGAGTACGCCACGCTGGACGCGCTGCTGGCGCGGGTCGAGGCGGACGAAGCGGCCGAGGCCGCGCAGTAGCCGTAGCCCTCTGACGCACCCGCGGGTGCGACGGCCGGCCGGACCGCCGGGGCAGCGGGTCGTGGGACACCCCTCACGGCCTGCTGCTTCTGACGGGTGGATACGGCGCGACATCGCCTCCCGCTCCGTCGTCGCGCGACGGTTCCGACGCGACGGCGAGGCGGCCGTGTGGGCGGTCACTGCCGTCGGCTCCGAATGCTGTGACCGGGAACATCGACCCCTGTCACTGGATCAGCGACGATCTTGTTGTGGAGGGAAGAGCACGCGCATTCCCTCACGCCGACTGGATATATTTCTTTAGGCAAGCAACTTGACGGAGGGAAGTCGGTGACCTCACGGCCTGGAGCGGACCTGGTCGGTCGCGCGGCCGAGTCGCGGCTGCTGGACGCGCTGTCGGCCGGGCGGGACGGGGACTGCCCCGGCCTGCTGCTGCGCGGCGGCCCGGGGGTGGGGAAGACCGCACTGCTGGACGCCGCCGCGGCACGGGCCGTAGCGGATGGAACGCGGGTACTGCGGTCCTCCGCCGTGGAGTTCGAGGCGGGGATGACCTACTCGGCGTTGCACCAGCTCCTCTATCCGCTGCGCCGGTACGCCGAACGGCTGGCCGGGCACCATCGTGATGTCGTCGAGCGGATCTTCGGTCTCGCGCCCGGACCGTCGCCGGATCCGTCGGCCGCCGGGACCGCGGTGCTCGCGCTGCTCGGTGAAGTCGCCGTCGAGCGGCCCGTGTTGATGGTCGCCGACGATGTGCCGTGGATCGACCGGGCCAGTGCGACCGCGCTGGGTTTCGTCGTCCGCAGGATCAGCGACCATCCGATCGTCTTCCTGGCCGCCGCGCGTTCCGGAGCGGAGAGCTTCTGTGACCAACTCGACCTGCCTGTACGGGAGATCGGGCCGTTGGCCGAGCCGGAGGCGGTCGAGTTACTGGACGGCCGGTGGCCCGAGCTGGGGCCGTCGGTACGGCGGCGGGTGCTGGCCGAGGCCGCGGGAAATCCGCTCGCGCTGCGGGAGTTGCCGAAGGAGCTGAGCGCCCGGCAGCGCTCGGGCCACCTCCCGCTCCCCGCGCTCCTGCCCCTGTCCGGGCGACTGGAGGCGGCCTTCGCCTCCGCCGTCGAGGGACTGCCCGCACCGACCCGAACAGCCCTTCTCATGGCCGCACTTGACGCCGGGGTCGGCCGGCCCGTGATCCGGCGGGCCGCGGGGGAGGCCGACGGCTTCGATGCCCTCGCCCCGGCTCGGCACGCCGACCTGATCCAGGTCGACGCACGCGTCGGCCGCATCATCTTCCGCCATCGGCTGACCCGCGCCGGGATCGTGCACCTGGCGTGCCCAGGCGAACGCCGCCGCGCCCACCTCGCCCTGGCCGCGGCCCTGACCGACGTACCCGAGCGCCGGGCCTGGCACCTGGCCGAGGCCGTGACCGGACCGGACGAGACGCTGGCCCGGGCGCTGGACGACGCGGCCCTGTCCGCCTGGCGGCGCGGCGAGCCAGGCGTCCGCGACCGGTGGCGGGGTGCCGCGTCCGCCGCCGTGGGCGCGCTCGTACGGGCCGGTGAACTCAGCCCGCACCCGGGCGACCGGTCCCGCCGACTGACCGAGGCCGCCTACTTCGCGACCTTCACCGGCCAACTCGACGACGTACCAAGGCTGTTGACCGATGCCGGACGGGCCGCCGACAGACCGACCGGACTCGCCTTCGCCGCCACCGCCCAGCTCCTCACCCACGACGAGGGTGACATCGATGCCGCCCACCGCCTCCTGACCCGGGCGCTCGACGGCAACACCGCCACCGCCACGGACGACGACTGGGAACACTGCGGCATCCTGTACGCGCTGCTGCTCGTCAGCGTCCACACCCACCGCCCCGAGCCGTGGCGGCTCCTCAGGACCGCGCTGGACCGGTTCGAACCGACCGCGATGACCCCGATCAGACTCTGCTACGAGGCGTACGTCCACCCCACCACCGCCTCCGACGCGTTGCGCAAGGGCCTCGCCGACGCCTTCGCGGAGCTGCCCGCCGACGCGGCACCCTGGGAACTGATCCCGCTGGCCTGCGCGGCGGTCGCGATGGACGCCCTGTCGGACCACCGGTACCTGGTCTCCCGCATGATCGAACGCGAACGCGACGGCGGCGCGATCGCCATGGCCGTCCCCGCGCTGATGCTGCTCTGCCACGACTCCTACGTCCACGGCCGCTGGGACGAGGCCGAGCGGCTGGCACAGGAGGGGCTGGAGCTGGCGGCGGCCCACGGCTACCGCTTCTGGGAACGGCAGATCCGGGCCCTGCTCGCGACGGGCGCGGCGGCGCGCGGCGACGGCGACCTCGCCCGGACCCGCAGCGAGGAGACCACGACCTGGGCCGCGCCCCGGGGCATCGAGGTGACGGAGGCCTACGCCCGCTCGGCCCGCCACCTCGCGGCCATGGGGCAGGGCGACTACGAGGAGGCCTACGTCCAAGTGGGCCGGATCGATCCCTCCGGCGCACCGAGTACCGGCATCCCGGGCCGGTGGCTGGTCCTGGACCTGGTCGAGGCGGCCGTCCGTACCGGCCGAACGGACGAGGCCCGCGAGCAGGTCGCCGCCGCGCGGACGGCGGGCATCCACCGGATCTCCTCACGCACCGCGCTGATCTGCGCCGGAGCCGAGGCCGTCGCCGCCGACGAGGACGACGCCGGGCCCCTGTTCGAGGCGGCCCTCGCCCTGCCCCACGCGGCCCGCTGGCCGTGGGAGCACGCGCGCGTCCAGCTCGCCTACGGACAGTGGCTGCGCCGCAGCCGCGACCACCACGCCCGCCGCTATCTGAGCGCCGCCCTCGAAACCTTCGACCGGATCGGCGCGCGGGCCATGGCACAGCGGGCCCGCAACGAACTGCGCGCCACCGGCGTCGTCACCCCCAGCGGGCCCGCCGCGCCGGCCGCCGCCCTGACCGTGCAGGAACGCCAGATCGCCGAGCTGGCCGCCGTGGGCCTCACCAACCGGCAGATCGGCGAGCGGCTGTTCCTCTCCCACCGCACGGTCGGCTCCCACCTGCACCGGCTCTACCCCAAACTCGGCATCACCTCACGCGCCGCGCTCCGCGCCGCCCTGGAGTCGATGTCACCCGGAGCCACGGCGCGGGCCACGGGTCCGGCGGTACCGTAGAAGAAGCCCCTCTGATCGGTAGAAGAAGCCCCTGTGACCGGTAGAACAAGCCCCCTGTGATCGGTGAGCCGGAGAAGACATTGGTCGACAAGGAGATCCGAGCCCTGGCGACCGTGCTGCTGGAACGCGTCGGGGAGCTGGCGAAGGAGATGGCGGCGCGGATCCGCGCCGGCTCACGGGAGTACCACTACGACGCCGTGCCCGAGGAGGACCTGGAGGAGGCCTGCCGGACCCACGTCGGCAACGCGCTCCAGGCACTCACCGGACAGGTACCGCTGGACACCGAGGCCGCCGCGGCCATCGGCCGCCGCCGCGCCCGGCAGAACGTGCCGCTGCCCACCGTGATGACGGCCTACCGCGTCGGCGTGAAGTACTTCTGGGAGTCGGTCGTCGCCGAGGCCACCACAACCGCCCTGGTCGGCAACGACGTTCTGGTCGCGGCCGCCACCGCCATGTGGGAGATCCAGGACGGCATCACCGAGGCCATGGTCACCGGATACCACGACGCCGTGGCCCAACGGCTGCTCGCCGGCGAGCAGGAACGCTCGGCGCTGGTGGAAGCCCTCCTGGAGGGCAGGAGCATGGACGCCGACGCCGTGTGGTCCGCCGCCGAGGTGCTGCGCGTGCCGCGCGGCGGACCGTTCACCGTGGTCGCCGCCGAGGTGCCGCAGATAGGCCGACAGGCCCTCCCGGACATCACGGACCTCCTGACCCGGCGCGGCATCCGCTCCGCCTGGCGGCTGCGCCCCGACCTCCAGCTCGGCATCGTGCACCTGCGCACCCCGCGCGATCTGCCCGACCTGGTCGAGGTGTTGCGGGACCAGGCGGAGCGACGCGTGGGCGTGAGCCCTTCCTACGACGACCTGTGCCGCACGGGCGACGCGCTGCGCTTCGCCAAGGTCGCGATGCGCGGCGGCGACGCGGAGAGCAGTGCCGTGACCGTCTTCGACGACTCACCCCTCGCGGTCGCGACAGCCGGCGCACCCGACGTCATGGCCCGTGTCGCCGCCAAGGTCCTCGGCCCCATCGAGGCCCTGCCCGCCGACGAACGCGCCCTGCTGCTCGACACGTTGGACGTCTGGTTCGACTGCGGCGGCTCCGCCGAGGAGGCCGCCAAACAGCTCTACGTCCACCCCAACACCGTACGCACCCGCCTGCGCCGCATCGCCGAACGCACCGGCCGCTCCCTGACCGACCCGCGCGGCATCACCGAACTCGCCCTCGCCCTGCGCGCCGTACGGCAGACTCCGAGGCCCCCGACCCCGGAGTCGACCGACGACACACGGAAGCCCTAGGCGGCGGTACCGCCCGCGTAGTCGCTCTTGAACGTGGTCTCGATGGTGGTGGCGACGGACTGGGCCACTCCCGTGCCGGTGAGGATGATGCCCAACTCCCGGTTGTTCGAGAGGGAGTTGCTGCTGATATTCATCGAACCCGCCTCCACCTCCTGGGTGGACAGGCCGTAGTCGGCGACCATCGCCTTGGCGTGGATGTAGAAGCCGTCGGGGTCCGAGTAGCCGACGACCGTGCCACCGGCCGCCTTGATCGCGGACACCTCGCTGGAGTAGTCGCCAGGGGTCTCCAGCACCACCCGCACGGTCACGCCCGCCTTCGCTCTGGCCACGATCGCGTTGACCACCGTGCTGTCGCTGAACTCCAGTTCCTCGACGTCCAGTGTCGTGGTGGCCGCGTTGATCACGGTGAGCAGCCGGCTGCGCGAGTCGGTGGGGGACCAGAGCAGGTGGTCGCCGTCGGTCGGGGTGATCGAGGTGCCGGCGTAGTCCGCGTTGAACACCTTCTCGATCGCGGCGACATCACGCGTGTCGTCGGTGAAGACGCCGTAGTCGCGGCCGGTCGAGTAGTACTGGGAGGTCAGATTGCCGGTCAGGACAAGCGACTTGGTGGCGTCCACGGTGATCGTCTTCTGGTGCGTGTAGACGAAGCTGGACGGCGACCACACCACACCCACGCCGGCGTTCGTCAGCGCCGTGTACGCCGAGCTGTTGGCTGACTGGTGCGCGCGGTCCAGGACCACCCGCACGGTGACGCCCTTGTTCTCCAGTGCGATCAGGTCGTTGACCGCGGTGGTGTCCTCCAGCTCGTACATCGTCATGTCGAGCGAGGAGGTGGCCGAGTTGATGAAGTCGTAGATGGTCGGCTGAGTGGTGCCGGCCTGCGAGAAGGCGAAGGCGGTGTACGTCGCGGCGTTGGCGGGGACAGCCGTGACGAAGAGGGTGGCGCCGGCTGCCAGCGCGACACCCGCGCGGCCGAGGAACGTCCTCAACATGCGTGACTCCTAGTCGAGTTGATGCCCACGTGGGGGGTGGCGGGCAGGTGCATGACACCACGCGCGTAGAACGGGGTGGAAGAGAACCCCGGTGAACTCACGATTACCCATCACGAGTGAGTCTGGGCAAAGGGGACTTCATGCAGGTGGGGGGTGGTTCACGGGGTTCCCGCGAGTTAGCAAAAACTTGGTAGTCGGCGGCTTGGGCGGCGCCCCAAAGGGGCGCGGGGAACTGCGCGCCCAGCCACGATGGCGCGCCACTGGAACGACGGCATATCGGGGCACTTCGCGCTGGGCTCTTCGCGCGGGGTACTTCGCGCGGAGCGCTTAGGCTGCGCCCCGACACCCACACCGATCCCAGGAGCCCACCCGTGTCCAACCCCTCACCGAAGCACCCGTACCCCGACGCCCACCACCCGGACGAGAAACCCGCCCCCCACCCCCTGCTCACCCCCGTACTCGCCCTCCTGGGCCACTGGCACGGCCAAGGCGAAGGCGAATACCCCACCCTGGACGGCGACTTCACCTACGCCCAGGACATCACCTTCAGCCACGACGGCCGCCCCTTCCTGCGCTACGAGGCCCGCGCCTGGATCCTCGACGCCGAAGGCGCACCGCTGCGCCCGGCCGCCCGCGAGAGCGGCTGGTGGCGCCTGCAACCCGACGCCCGGATCGAGGCCCTCATCACCCAACCCACCGGCATCGCCGAGATCCTCGTCGGAACCGCCGCCGACGGCACGGTCGACCTCGCCACCCACGAGGTCGCCCTCACCCCCACCGCCAAGAAGGTCACCGCCACCCGCCGCCGCTACACCCTCACCGACGCCGCCACACTCACCTTCACCCACGACCTGGAAGCCGTAGGACAACCGCTGCAACACCACCTCGCGGCGCGGCTCCACCGCACGGGCTGAAATGAACTGATCAGCAAGCCGGTTCACAGCGTTGCTTTCCGAATATCCGATCGTTGATCTCCCATGCAGTGAGCGGTGCCCGAGCGGCATGGAGGCGTGGATCGACAGTGGTGCCCGGCGGCCTCCCGTGGGCAGGCGAACGGAGAGCCCTGTGCGCATGAGTGACCTTCAGCGGTGCGAGATCCGACCCGGACGACTCGTCGAGTGGACGCTGCACCCGGCGGCCGTAGGAGCGGCGCGGGCGCTCCCGGACGACGCGCGGCCACCGGCGTACGTGCAGGAGTCCCACATCCGTACGGCGCGTTCGGTACGCGAGGACGGGCTGTTCGTGCCGACCTGGCTCGGCACCGCGTTCGACATGCCGGGACGGATCGAACTGGACGTGCTCCAGGGCGCGTTGCGTTCCTGGATGCTGCGGCACGAGACGCTGCGCAGCGGCTTCCGGTGGGCCGGTGACGAGATGCGCCGCTTCACCCTGGACGCCGACGCCGTTGCCCTGCACCGCGAGGACGTGGGGGAGTTCGCGGACGCGGTGACGCTGACCCGGTACCTGCAGGACCGTTTCGATGTGACGGCGGACGCGCTCACCTGGCCGAACTTCCTCTTCGCGGCGGTCGTCCGCGACGACGGCACGAGCGTCTACCTGGCGTTCGACCACAGCAACGTCGACGCCTACTCGCTGCACCGCATCGCGGGCGAGGTCCACGAGCTGTACGAGGCCGGCCTCGCCGGGAGAGCCGTCGAGTCGGCGCCCGTCGCCAGCTACATCGACTTCTGCGCGGGAGAGCGCACCGACGCCGACCAGATCGACGACACGCACACCGTCGTTGCCCGCTGGCGCGAGTTCATCGCCCGCTGCGACGGCAAGCTGCCGAACTTCCCCGTCGACCTAGGCCTCGACCCCGAAGGACCGCTGCCCACCCAGAAGTTCCTCCAGGAGATGCTCGTCGACGACACGGACGCGGCGGCCTTCGAGGCGTACTGCCGTCCCTACGGCGGCAGCCTCGTCGGCATCCTGGCGGCCGTCGCCCTCGCCGCCCGTGAGATCAGCGGCCTCGACGTGTACCGCACCGTCGTCCCCTTCCACACCCGCGCCAAGTCCCGCTGGGCGGACTCGGTCGGCTGGTACGTGGGCGGCGCTCCGATCGAGATCCCCGTGCAGCACGCCACGGACTTCGACCACGCCCTGCGCATGGTCCGCGCCACCCTCCGCGAGAACCGCCCGCTGGCCCGCATGCCCATCGCCCGCGTCCTGCGCCTGCTGGGCGCCGACTTCCGGCCCACGTCCCCCGACCTGTACTCGATCGTCTCCTACGTCGACTCGCGCGCCCTGCCCGGTTCGGAGCGCTGGCAGGAGCTGAAGGCGTACGGACTGATCCGGGTGTCGTACGGCGACCAGGTGTGCGCGTGGGTGACCCGGGTCCACGAGGGCCTGCAGTTCGCGTGCCGCATCCCGGACAACGTCATCGCGGACAAGAACATGCGGCTGTGCATGGAGCTGCTGCGGGAGCGTGTCGTCGCGGTGGCCCGGCAGACGTCGGCCGTGCGTCTCTGACCCCTCGTTGTGCCTTGCTAACCCCTCGCCGTAAGGCTGGCAGACCATTCCCGTACGGCGGTCAGCCCCTGCCATCCGGCCGGCGAGGCCGAATCCGACCTGGGGCACGTGTGCCGACCGGCGCGCGTGCCTCATGTGCGTTCACGGCAGTTGAGCTACCGGTCGAACCTGCCTACGACAGCGACGCGGGCGTAGGTTCGGGAGGCCGGCCGGCGTCCGCGACGCGTGGCGGGATCTCGTCGGACCCTGTCACCACACCCTCGGGACGTCGTCGTCGACGGCGACCGCATCACCTGGAAGCAGGCGGTCACCAAGCCGTTGCGCCTGAACCTGACCTTCGCGGTCACCGTCGAGGGCGACGCCCTCACCGGCACTTCGAAAGCCGGTCGCCTGCCGGCCTCCAAGGTCACCGGTCAACGCCGGGTCACTGGGACGGATCGACCTGCTCGGCCCAGCCGCTCCACGTCGGGATCGCCTCGCGCGCCTCCCGCCACGCGGACGGGATGCCGCCCGTCCCGGTGCGGGCCGCGACGACACCTCCGGCGATCGCGCAGGTCGTGTCCCGGTCGCCCCACCCGGCGACGGTCTGCCACAACGCCTCGGCCAGATCGTCCAGTTGACCCGCGGCGGACCAGAGGGCGAACGGCACGGTGTCCGGAGCGGAGATCAGCGTCCCCGATCCCAGCACGGAGGCCGCGTGCCGCACGGAGGTCCGCCCGGAGAAGTTCGCGGCGACCAGCAGGCCGGAGCGGACATCGCTCTCCGGCACGTGCGAGGCGACCTCGCGCAGGAACTCGGCGCGTGGCGCGGCCAGTTGACCCGCACCGGCGGCAGCCAGCGCGGCGGCGACCGCCACGGCGATTGCCCCCGCTACGGCCTCCGGGTGAGCGTGGGTGGTCAGCGCGGACAGCCGGGCCTGCTCGGCGGCGGCCTTCAGGTCATCCCGGAACCAGGCCCCCAGCGGCGCGACCCGCATCGCGGCACCGTTGCCGTAGGACCCCTGTCCGCCGAACTGGCCGGTGGTGACCGCCTGCCAGTCCTCGCCGTCGCCGATGCGGCGCAGGACGCTGTGCATGGACGGGCCGTACCCCCGATTCGGGTCCCGCTCGTACTGTGCGGCGAACTCCCGTGCCAGTGCGTCCGGTTGGACCTCGCCATGGGCCACCAGGTGGGCGAACAGGACGAACGCCATGGCCGAGTCGTCCGTCCACAACCACGGCACGGGGCGCAGCTCCCGTGCCGCCCACAACTCCTCGGCGGGCTCGTCGGACCGCGTGAACCAGCCGTCGCCGAAGGCGTCCCCCATCACCAGCCCGTCGAGGGAGGCGTGGGCGTGGTGCGGACTGCTCATGGCGGGGCTCCTGTTAATGATCGGCGGGCACCGCACATCGTAGTTAGGGTGCGTGGATGGAGCGGATCTTGGTGGTCGGGGTGACAGGCGCGGGCAAGTCGACGCTCGCACGGGCCGTGGGCGAGCGACTCGGAGTGCCGCACCACGAGATGGACGCCCTCTACTTCACCGGCCCCGACTGGACCGTCAACGAAGCCCTGACCGCCGACGTCCTGCGCCTCACCTCCGAACCCCGCTGGATCATCGACTCGATCGGCTCGCCCGAAGTCCGCGATGTGCTCTGGGAGAAGGCCGACACGGTGATCTGGCTGGACTACGCGAGACGCGTGATCATGCCGCGCGTCCTGCGCCGCTCCGTGAGACGCACGGTCACCCGCGAAAGCATCTTCGGCGGCAACAGGGAGACCTGGGCAGGCTGGTTGAGCCGCGAACACCCGGTCTGGTGGGCCTGGGCCCAACACACGAGCCGACGCCGCGAGATCGAACGCCGGATCAGCGATCCCCGCTTCGCACCGCTCACCACACACAGGTTCGCCCGCCCCGACGACACGATGGCCTGGCTGACGACCTTGGTGCCCCTGCTGCCTACGTAGGACGGCCTAGCGAGCGGTAGAAGTCGAGGTGGCTGTGCGCTGCCGCGTCCCAGGTGTGGCGGGCGGCGAGGGCACGTCCGGCGGCGGCGCGGGTCGGGTCCTGCGTCGCGAGGGCGTATACGAGTTCGGTGGCCAAGTCCCGTGGTGTGGTGGCGAATTGAGCGGCTCCGCCGAACACCTCACGCAGCACGGGCAGATCCCGCACGACCAACGGAACACCTGCCGCCAACGCCTCCATCGCGGCGAGACCGAAGCCCTCCTTGAGAGACGGGAACGCGAACGCGTCCGCCGCAGCGACCAGCGATGGCAGCTCGTCCTCTCCGACCTGCCCCAACACCACTGGTTCTACGGCGAGTTCGGCCGCCCGCGCCTCCCAACTCGCCCGGTAGTCGCGGTAGTCGAAGAGCGTCTCGCCGCCCGCGATCACCAGGCGGACGTCGGGACGGGCGGTGCGCAGCAGGGCGTAGGCCTCCAGGAGGTCCAGCGAGCCCTTGCGGGGTTCGATGCCGCCGACGGTGAGGACGTACGGGCCGAGGCGGGAGCGCCAACTCGCCCGCGCGGCAGGGTCGGTGGCGGCGAAACGGTCGTAGGCCACGCCGTTGGGGATGACCTGCGCCTCGATGTCCCAGCCGGCGGCCAACTCCCGGGCGACGGCTCCCGATACGCAGATGTGCGCGTACGGCTCGACGATCGCGCGCTCGTGGCAGGCGGCCAGTTCGGGGGTGGTGAAGTGGTCGAGGTGGTGGACCGTGCGGACGCAGGGGCCGGCCGCGTTGGCGCTGATGCAGTCCTGGGCGTGGACGACGTCGTAGGGAGTGGCGTCGAAGGCGGAGCGGAGGGTGGCGATGGAGCGCAGGATGCGTTCGCCGACGGTCTCTGTGGGCGGGCCGTCGGGGAACGGGACGATCTGGAGCCGTACCGCCGGGTTCACCGGGCGGAAGAAGCCCGCGTCGCCGCCCCGGCCCAGGGTCCACACCGTGACGTCCTCGCCCAGTGCCGCGAGGGCCTCCGCGAGGGCGAGGGTGTGGACGACCCCGCCGCGCGGCTTGGTGGAGTAGCTGAGCAGGGCGATCTTCACGTACGGGACTCCCGGTAGGCGTCGGGGCGGCGTTCGTCGAGGTGGCGCAGGACGCGGCGGGCCCGGTCGGTCTCGGCGGCGACGTCGATCTCGGCGACGGCGAGCCCGGCCTTGGACCAGGTGCGGGCGAGGATGTCGCCGCCCGGGCCGACCACCTTGGCCTGGCCGAGGAAGCGCATGCCGCCCATGGCGCCGGTCTGGTTGGAGGAGGCCAGGACGACCTGGTTCTCGGCGGCGCGCGACTGGTCGTACAGGTCGAAGAGGCGGGCCTGGCGGTCCTGGGCCATGCGGGGGGCGCGGTTGGTGATGCTGGTGGGCCAGGCGGAGAGGCAGGCGAGGATCTCGGCGCCGTCCAGGGCCAGCGAACGGGCCGACTCGGGGAAGGTCTTGTCGTAGTCGATGAGCATGCCGAGGCGGCCGACCGGGGTGTCGAAGGCGTCGAAGCGGTCCCCTGCCGTGTACGCGGCGACCTCACCGGCCGGGAGATGGACCTTGCGGTGCCGGCCGAGGACGCCGTCGCCGCTGACGCACACGGCGGCGTTGTAACGCTCGGTCCCGCCGTCCTCGCAATAGCCCACGCACACCACCATCTCGGCCGCCAGGCGGGCGACTTGGAGGATCAGCGGGTCGTCCGGCTTGAGGGCCGGGGGCAGTGTCTGCGGGTCGGGGTGGCGCAGGTCGGCGAGGTAGCCGCCGAGCGTGGCGTCGGGCAGCACCAGCAGTCCGGCGCCGTTGCCGCGGGCGTCGTCGATGAGTTTGGCGACGCGGGCCAGGTCGAACTCCAGGTCGCGGCCGAAGTGGGCGGCCGCGGCCGCGATCCGGATGGTGCTCATCGGGGCTCTCCTTCGTGGACACCCCCGGCCTCGGCCGGGGGAGGAAGCGAAGCTCCTGCGAAGCTGGGCAGGAGAAGCTGGTTCGCCGTCAGGGCGGACCGGTGTGCACCGTCCACCGGCCGACACCCGCCGCTCACACGGGGGTTGATACGGTGTGAGGTATGGCGCGGCAGGTCAAGCGGGCGTTCAAGTACCGCTTTTACCCTACGAACGAGCAGGCAGCTGAGTTGTCGCGCACGTTCGGCTGCGTCCGCCTCGTCTACAACAAGGCGCTGGAAGAGCGCACCCGGGCCTGGTACGGGGAGCAGCGCCGCGTTTCCTACGTCCAGTCGTCGGCCGAGCTGACTCAGTGGAAGAAGACCGGGGAGTTCGCGTTCCTGGCGGAGGTGTCCTCGGTCCCGCTCCAGCAGGCGCTGCGGCATCTTCAGACGGCGTTCGGGAACTTCTTCGCCCAGCGTGCGAAGTATCCGCGCTTCAAGTCCCGGAAGAAGTCGCGGGCGTCGGCCGAGTACACGCGCAGCGCCTTCACGTGGCGCGACGGACAGCTGATTCTGGCGAAGATGTCCGGTGCGCTGGACATCCGCTGGTCGCGTCCCCTCCCGGAGGGCAGCGAGCCGACCACGGCGACAGTGTCCCGCGACGCGGCGGGCCGCTGGTTCGTGTCCCTGCTGTGCGAGGACACCATCGCCCCGGCCGCCGCCACCACAGCGGCCGTCGGCCTGGACGCCGGCATCACGTCCCTCGTGACCCTGTCCACTGGGGAGAAGGTCACCAATCCCCGGCACGAGCGCCGTGACCGCGCTCGTCTCGCGAAGGCGCAGCGGGAACTGTCCCGCAAGGCCAGGGGCTCGGCGAACCGGGAGAAGGCCCGCCGCAAGGTCGCCCGCGTGCATGCGCGGATCGCCGACCGGCGCCGCGACCACTTGCACAAGCTGTCGACTCGTCTCGTCCGTGAGAACCAAACGGTCGTGATCGAGGACCTCACCGTCCGTAACCTGCTCAAGAACGGCACGCTGGCGCGCGCCATCTCCGATACGTCGTGGACGCAACTCCGGTCGATGCTGGAGTACAAGTGCGCCTGGTACGGCCGCGAACTCGTCGTGATCGACCGCTGGTTCCCCAGCAGCAAGCTGTGCGGAACCTGCGGCACGGTCGCGGCGAAGATGCCGCTGACCGTTCGCACGTGGACGTGCGCCTGCGGCGCCGTACATGACCGCGACATCAACGCGGCCCGCAACATCAAGGCGGCCGGGCTGGCCGTCTCGGCCTGTGGAGACGGTGTAAGACCTCAAGGGAGTACTCCTGGCGGGCAGTCGTCGGTGAAGCAGGAACCCCCGCGGGCGACCGCTGGAATTCCCCGCCTTTAGGCGGGGGAGGAAGTCAAGCGGTGACTGCTCCCGGGGCTGGTCCGTAGGTCTCGGGCCGCCGGTCGCGCAGGTGTCCCATCGACCGGCGGGCGGTCTCCAGGGCCTGTGCGACGTCGAGTTCGGCGACGGCGATGCCGGCCGTCACGCCCGTGTCGGCGAGGATCTCACCGCCCGGGTCGACGACCTTGGCACTGCCGACGAAGCGTAGCGACCCGAACGTGCCCGCCTGGTTCGCGGACAGCCACACGATCTGGTTCTCCAGCGCGCGGGCCCGGTCGAACAGGTCGAAACGCCGCTTCCAGCGGTCCTGTTCGAGATCGGCGCTCGCCTTGGTGCGAGCGCCCGGCCAGGCCGACACGCACACCCCGATCTCGGCGCCGTCCAGCGCGAGGGCCCGCGCCGACTCCGGGAACGCCTTGTCGTAGCAGATCATCATCCCGAGCCGGCCGACCGGTGTGTCGAAGGCGTGGAAACGGTCGCCCGAGGCGTAACTCGCATCTTCGCTGAGGGGTTGGTGGACCTTGCGGTGGTTGCCGAGGACGCCGTCGCCTGTCACGCAGACGACGCTGTTGTACTGCCGCCCGTCCCCTGCGGCCTCGCAGTATCCCGCTACGACCGTCAACTCCCCGGCGAGGGCGGCCAGTCGGCGGATCTCCGGGCCGTCGAGGGCGAGTGCGGGCGGGCCCTCGTCCAACTCGCTGTCGTCGTCCAGGCTGAGCAGATAGCCGCCCAGGCAGGCCTCCGGGAGTGCGAGGAGTCGTACGCCCTGTTCCCCGGCCTCCTTGATGAGCCGTTCGGCGATCGCGAAGTCCTCTTCCAGGTCGCGGCCGAACTCGGCGGCCACGGCCGCCATCCGCAGCGTGCTCATGCCGTCCCCATTCCGGTCACCTCGGAGGCGACCGCCTCGGTGATCTCTCCGTCGGGCCAGCGCAGCCCGACCCCTTGCCCGGCGGTCAACTCCCCGCACACGGCGCCCGTCGCGGGCCCGGCGGGCAGCGCCGGCGCGTGCGGCTCGTCGGCGGTCAGCATTGCGAAGCCGGGGAAGCAGGTCAGCCAGTCGCCCATCGAGGCGTTCGTCGGACGTGGCACTTCGGCCACGTCGAGCACCGCACCGCAGCCGCTCGCCTCGGCCAGCATCCCCAGCGTGCCGGCGATCCCGGCCATCGACACGTCCTTCGCGGCGGCCGGTCGCGCGGCGGCCACCGCCCTTGCCATCGTGCGCAGTTCGTCCGTGCGACGCCGGGTGGTCGAGTCCCACTGGCGGCCCCGGTATCCCGCGCGCCAGTCGCCGCCGAGGTCGGCCGTGAGCCGTACGGCGTGCCCCGGGCGTCCGCCGCCGCCGGGCACGGGTCGGTCGGTGCGGCCGAGTGCGGTCACCGACAGGGCGGCGGGGACGCCGAGTTGGGTGTGACCGCCGAGCACCGGGACGCCGTAGGCCCGTGCGGCCTCGGTCAGTCCGGCGAGGATCAGCGCGGCGTGCGCCGCATCGCGTGCGCCCACCGCGTCCAGGAGTCCGACCGGTGAAGCGCCCATCGCGGCAAGGTCGTTGACGTTCACGAGGACCGCGCACCAGCCCGCCCACTCGGGGTCCCGCTCGACCATCGACGGCACGATCGCGTCGCACGCGGCGATCACATCGGTGCCGGGGACGGGCGCGCCGTCGTCGCCGACGAAGCCGGGCGGGGCGGGGAGTTCGGCGAGCAGTGGGCCCAACGCGGCCTTCGTGGCAGCGACTTGGGCCGCGATCCGCGCGATGGGCCAGCGCATCAGGACGTGTGGCGTACCGGCGACCTCCGTGGCCCGCACCGGCCGCCAGCCGAGGCGGCGGAAGAGGACCTCGTTGCGGGCCTGTACGGTCGCGTCGAACCGCAGGACGCCCTCCGCCTCGGCGCGTGCGCAGGCCGCCCGGACCAGCGCCGCGCCGATTCCGTGCGGGCCGCGTGCCTGTGGGGCGACGACCAGCCGGCCGCCCTGCCACCAGCCGAGGTCGGGACCGTCGTCGACCGGGCCCAGCCGCACCCCGCCGATCACGCCGCCGTCCGGGGCCCGGGCGACCAGGACGACGGTACGGGCGTCGGCGTCACGGTCGTCGAGGTCGTCGCCGGTGAAGAGTCCCTGTTCGTGGACGAAGGTCTCCGTGCGCAGCCGTCGGTAGGCGGCCAACTCGGCTTTGTCGGCGGCCTGTTCGATGTGGAACGCGGGGCGGCGGTCGAGGGTGCTCCGGTCGCCCAGCAGCGCCAGGATGTCGACCGGCCCGTCCGTCACGAGGGGTGCCGTGGAGCCGTCGAGGTACACGGCCATCACCCGCCCGCCGACTGCAGGACACTGCACGCGCCGCAGGCCGCGCAGCCCGCCTTCTGGTCGGCGCCGCTCATCCCGGCGGCGCGCAGCCTGGCCGCGACGCGCTCGGTGACGTAGGTCAGGAGTTCGGCGCTGGGTGCCGGGATGCCGTCGCGGGCGGCGAGCGTGCCGGCCATCGGGCGGAACGGGACGACGAACGGGTAGACGCCTCGGTCGATCAACTCGCCCGCGCCCGCGATGAGTTCGTCCGGGTTCTCGCCGAGTCCGACGAGCAGGTAGGTGGAGACGCGGTTCGGGCCGAAGACCCGTACCGCCTCGTCCCAGGCGGCCTCGTACTCGGCCATGGGGACGGTCGACTTGCCCGGCATCCAGCGCCGCCGGACCTCCTCGTCGAGGGACTCGACATGGAGGCCGATCGTGGTGGCCCCGGCGTCGTGCAGGGCGCGGATCCAGGCGAGGTCGCCGGGTGGTTCGCACTGCACCTGGACGGGGAGGCCGGGGACGGCGTCGAGTACGGCGCGTACGGAGCGGACGAGATTGCGCGCGCCCCGGTCGGGGCCGGTCGTCGTGCCCGTGGTCATGACCATCTGCCTGACGCCGTCCAACCGCACCGCCGCTTCGGCGACTTCGGCGAGCTGCGCCGGTGTCTTGGCGGCGACCGTCGCGCCCGAACGCAGGGACTCCTCGATGGTGCAGAAGCGGCAGCGGTCCGACTCGGCGTAGCGGATGCAGGTCTGGACGACGGTGGTGGCGAGGACGTCGGCGCCGTGGAGGCGGGCGATGTGCTCGTAGGGTGTGCCGTCGGTGGTGGTGAGGTCGTAGAACTTCGGGCGGTCCACGGCGGTCAACGTGAGCCCGGTGTCCGTGAGTTGTCCGTCCTCGTCGCCGAGCCACACCTTGCCGTCGCGGACGCGGTAGGGGCTGGCCGGGTTGGTGGGCAGTGCGGCGTTGGCACCGTCGACGAGGACGTGACCGTCGCCGCTCGGACCCGCGCCGTCGGGCCGCCGTACGGGGGCGTCCAACGCGACGCCGTGCAGGGCGAGTTCGGCGCGGGTCAGGATGCGCACATCCACCGCCGTACTCGTCGATTCGGTGCCAACGCTCACAGCGGCCCCCTTACAGCTGGTAGGTGGAGTTGATGATGGCGCCCTTGCGCGCGTAGTGGATCAGCGCGTCCTGGACGTCCAGCGGGTGGGTCGGGATGACACCCTCGATGAGGTCCTCCTCGCGGGCACCGTGCAGGGACAGGCCGAAGCGGCAGCAGAAGACCTTGCCGCCCTCGGCGATGAACGTCTTGAGCTGGTTGTTGATGTTGTGCTCGCCGGGGAAGGCCGAGTTGCCGGTGGTCGGGAAGCCGCGCGTGGCAAGGCAGTTGAGGGAGCCGGGGCCGTAGAAGTAGATGGCCGTCTCGAAGCCCTTGCGCAGGGCGCGGGTCGCCTGGAGTACGGCGACGAAGGAGACCGAGGACTCGTGGGCGATGCCGTGGACGAGCGTGAAGTACGTCTCGCCGTCCTCGGCCTTGTAGTCGGGGAACACCTTGGTGGCGCCGTAGATGCTGGTGCCGTCGGGGAGGGACGGGTGGGGGATCTCGTTGAGGGACTGCTGCTCGATCTCGCTGAGTTCGACGGTTTCGGACATGGCTGTCTCCTTGTGCGTACCGGACTTGAGACTTGAGAGGGGAGTCGGTCAGTCGTAGAGCGCGGCGAACGTGTCCCGGAAGACCAGGTCGCCGAGTTCGCCGCCGCCGGTCGCTTCGGCGAGGCGGGCGTACTCGCCCGTGAAGTCGCCCCACGGCTGGTCGCTGGCGAAGAGCACCCGGTCGTGGCCGATACCGCGGCGCTCGATCTCCCGGGCCAGCCAGCGGGGAGTGAAACCGATGGCCCAGGAGAGGTCGGTGTAGACGTGCTTGCCGGCGGTGATCCAGTCGAAGAACCGGGAACCGGCGAGCTTGATGTGGCCGCTCATCCCGCCGCCGAAGTGCACGAGATGGACGGGGACTTGATCGGCGTACCAGTCGACCAGGTGGCCGACCTCGTCGATGTCGGAGGCGGCACCGGGGGAGGTGTGGACGTGCACCACCAGCCCGTGCCGGGCCGCCTCGGCGAAGATTCGGTCCAGGTGGGGGCGGCAGGCCGGGTCGGTCGGCCGCCCGCCGAGCAGGAAGCTCAGCTTGAGCGCCTTCACATTCCGCTCGCCCGCCAACTCCAGTGCCTGGGCGGTGCGTTGCTCATCTTCGGGGCGCGGGGAGACCCAGAGCCCGGCGCGGATACGGTCGTCGGTCTGGGCGGCCTCGATCGCCAACTCGTTGAAGGAGAAGGCGATCGCGGGGTCCGGGACGCCGTAGTTCGGGATGACCAGGGCACGTTCGGTGCCCTCCGCGTCCAGGTCGGCGATGAGCTGCTTGACGGTGGCGCGGGCGGTGGTGTCGGGGTTGACCGGCGGGCCGCCGTAGAAGGGGTAGGCGGGGAGGACGCCGATGTGGCGGTGTGCGTCGTAGACCATGAGTGTCGTCCCGTTCCTCGTCCTTGTCCTCTTCTTCTCCTCGTCCTCTTCCTCAGCCGATGGGGAGGGCGGAGACGAGGTCGGTGGGGGCGCCGGTGAGGGTGCCGCAGACGTCGGCCAGGCGGCGGGATGCCTCGATGTGGTTCGCGAGGAACTCCGCGTCCCTGCCCACCGCTTCGAAGCGTCCCGAACCCCATGAGTGCTGCCAGGGCAGGCCGAGGAAGTACAGGCCGGGGACGCTGGTGGCGCCGCGCCAGTGCATCGGGTAGCCGCGGCCGTCGAACACGGGTGCCTCTATCCAGCGGTGGTCGCGGCGGAACCCGGTCGACCAGACGACGGACGTGATGTCGGCCTGGGCCAGGTCGAGTTCGCGGGGCTGGTCGTCCGGCTCCCACACGGGAACGTAGCGGGGTTCGTCCGGTGCGGTGATGCCCTGGGCGGTGATGTGGGCGTCGATGGCGTCCTTGATGCCCTCGGCCACGGCGTCCGCGTGGTCGAGGTTCATCTTGAGGTCGTCGGCGAACTCCACTGCCGTACCGGTGACTTCGGTGAGCCGGCCGTACAGCCGCATGCCGTCGCGGGCGAAGGCGCGCAGGTCGATGTCGCGGCCTCCGCCGCGTCCGGTGACGTAGTGGTTGACGCGCATCCGGACCGCGCCGGCGTCGTCGAAGTCGTCGATGCTCTTCGCGTAGTGGCCCATCTCGTCGAGCCACGCCACGCAGTCACGGCCGCGGTAGAAGCGGGCGACACGCGGGGCGCTGCCTACGGCCAGGTGCACCTGGCGTCCGGCGAGGTGCAGGTCCTCGGCGATCTGGCAGCCGGACTGGCCGGTGCCGACCACCAGGACGGCGCCCGGGGGGAGTTGGGCCGCGTTGCGGTAGCGGGAGGAGTGGACCTGGGTGAGGGAGTCGGGCAGGCGCTGGGCCATCGGGGGGAGCGAGGCGGTGTGGTACGGGCCCGTTGCTATCACCACCTGGTCGGCGGTGAAGTCCCCGCCGGTGGTGGCGAGTTCGAAGACCCCGCTCGGGGAACGCCGCAGCCGGGTGACCGTCACGCCCTCGACGAGCGGCGGGCGGAAGTGGGCGACGTAGCCCTCCAGGTACCGCACGATGTCGTCGCGCACCATGAAGCCGTCGGGATCGTCACCCTGGTAGGGGTAACCGGGCAGCCTGCACTGCCAGTTGGGGGTCACCAGACAGAACGAGTCCCAGCGGCGCTCGCGCCACTCGTGTCCGACCCGGTGGGCCTCGATCACGACGTGGTCGATGCCGCGTTCGCGCAGCTCGTGGCTGACGGACAGTCCCGCCTGGCCGCCGCCCACCACGGCCACCGAGTAGTGCGCGCCGGCCAGCCGTACCGCCGGGCTCATCGGGGGCTCCCGTCGGCACCGGTGAGGGCCTCGACCGTGACCTTGGCCCCGCTGACGTCTGCGTATGCCGCGGCTGTCCGCTCTATTCGGGCGAGTTGGTCGGAGGCGCCGGTGCAGAAGAAGCCGAACTTCTCCCGTACCCGCTCCCCGGCGATACCGAGCGCCGTACGGCTGCGCTCGACGAATTCGGCGAGCTCGTATGCGGAGCCCGGAGTGAAGTAGTCCTCGACTATCGTGGAGGGTGAATAGCAGCGCTGGATCAGTCCGTCGGGCCAGCGCACATCGAAATACATCTCGGGCATGACATCCTCCATGCCGCGCGCCGAGGTCTTGCCACCTCGCCGCTCTCCATGGCGACAAACTTCGGCCCTGGGGATTTCCGAACGAAGTCATCGGGAACAAAGGGGAGTTGCGAAAACCTCACCGCGACTCGGGGGCGATGTCAGCTATTTGTCATCGCCCGTTGACGTCTCGGCGGACGGCCAATGGGCGAGCGAGATCATCCCCATCACCCGGCGTATCAGGTAGAAGGCCAGCGGCAGTTCGACGAACAGTGCCAACGCCGCCGACCACCAGACCTCCGACGTGCCGAAGGCGAGGGACACGTCGAACCACGCGTCGCAGATCAGCAGTACCGACGTGGTGAGCGCCGCCAGGATGACGGCGCGGTTCCGGCGCCAGCCGAGCAGCGCGGTGGACGCCATCGCGACCACGAGCAGGACGTCGAATCCGACCCAGGTCAGGCGCCACTGGTGGACCTCGTACCCGGACGGCAGTGTCGTCGCCAGCAGGACCGTCCACGGGACGAGCCCCACGGCGCAGACGGTGAGCAGTTCCAGGGTGTGACGCCGGTGTCGGCGTACCCGCTCCAGCACGTCGGGCGTCGGAGTAGGGGCCTCGACCCGGTTGCGGGTGTCGGCGTTTATCGCGTCGCTCACCTCGACTGCTCCGTTCTCAGACGTCCGACGGTGATCCAGTAGGGCAACGCCCCCTTCGGCGTCATTTCTTCCCGAGGGCGGCGGGTGCGGATTTCACGCCTCCGGATCGCCGTAAATCGGATGGATCCCTCCAATAGCGGAGGAAGAGAGCGGCGGACTAGACTCGCGCAACCAACGATCCGGGGAAGGTCCGGCATGCGACGGTGGGCGGAATTCGTTCTTCGGCATCGCAAGGCGGTAGTGGCGTTCTGGGGTCTGGTGCTGGTCGCCGGCATCCTGCTCGCCGGTCGCACCACGGACCGGCTGACGATCGACTTCTCCCTGCCGGGCCAGCCCGGCACCGTGACCGCGCACAAGATCGAGGACGCCTTCGGCAGCGGCGGCGACACCAACCCCTATCTGGTCGCGGTCACCCTGCCGGCCGGGCAGACGATCACCGGTCACGAGACGGACGTCGGGAAGGTGTTCACGGCCGTGGGCACGGCGGTACCGGGCGTGCGGCTCATCGACGAGGCGAACACCGGGGACAAGGCCTTCCGGACGAAGGACGACCGCACCGCCTACGCGCTGGTCTTCTACCGGTTCAACCCGTCACCCAGCCAGAAACCGCTGACCGACCCGATCCGCGCGGCGGCGGAGAAGGCCCAGCCGGCGGGCGCGGTGATCGGGGTGACCGGCGAGGACCCCCTGGCCTCCGGTGGCGACGACGGGGGCGGACCCGGGGTGCTCGGCGAGACGCTCCTAGGCGCCGTCGGCGCACTCGCGGTCCTCGCCTTCGTGTTCGCCTCCTTCCTGGCCCTGCTGCCGCTGCTCGTGGCCGCGGTGTCGATCCTCGCGACCTTCGTGATGCTGCTGCCGCTCACCTACGCCACCGACGTGTCGTTCATCGTGCAGTTCCTGGTCGCCCTGATCGGCCTGGGCGTGGCGATCGACTACTCGCTGCTGTTCGTCACCCGCTGGCGCGAGGAGCGCGACCGCGGCCGGGACAACCACGAGGCGGTCGTGGTCGCGATGCAGCACGCCGGACACGCGATCGTGTTCAGCGGCGTCACGGTCGCCATCGGCCTGCTCTCCCTGGTCGTCCTGCCCGTCCCGTTCCTGCGCAGCATGGGCTACGGCGGCGCACTCATCCCGCTCGCGAGCGTGCTGACGACGCTCACCCTGACCCCCGCGATCCTGGGCGGCATCGGACCCAAGGTCGACTGGCCGAAGATCCGGCACGAGAACCGGGCGAGCCGCTTCTGGAGCCGCTGGACCGCCGCTGTCGTACGCCGCCGCTGGATCGCGGCCGCCGCCGCGCTGGCCGCGCTCGCGGCCCTGGTCGGTGTCTTCCTCGGCATCAAGATCGGCCTCGCCTCCTCGGAGTCGCTGGCCAAGAGCGGCCCGGCCTACGACACCCTGCGGACCCTGGAGCGCGGTGGCGTCCCGACCGGCGCGCTGACCCCGATGGAGGTACTGGTCAGCACCGACCAGGCGAAACCTGTCGCCGCCGAGCTGGCCAAGGTCGACGGTGTGACCAGCGTGCTCGTGCCGACCGGGCCCGCGGGCAACCGGGGCGGGCAGAGCATCGTCGTCGTCATCCCGGACACCGAGACGGTGAACTCGAAGAGCGTCGACGTGGTCAGACGGGTCAAGACCGCCACCGAGCATCTGCCCGGCGTCGTCGGTGTCGCGGGCGTCGGCGCGGCACAGATCGACTTCCTGCACGCCGTCTACGGCAACTTCCCGCTGATGCTCACGATCATCGCGCTGCTGACGTACGTCCTGCTCGTGCGCGCCTTCCGCTCGCTGCTGCTGCCGTTGAAGGCGGTGCTGCTCAACCTGATCTCGCTGGCGGCGACACTGGGCCTGATGGTGCTGTTCTGGCAGGACGGCCACGGCTCGAACACGCTCTTCGGTATCGCCGCGACCGGGGCCGTCACGTTCTGGATCCCGATCATGATCTTCGCGTTCCTGTTCGGACTGTCCATGGACTACGAGGTGTTCATCCTCTCCCGCATCCGGGAGGAGTACGACGCCGGCCTCTCGACCGACGACGCGGTCGTCGAGGGCATCGGCCGCACCGGCCGACTCGTCACCAGCGCCGCACTCATCCTCTTCCTCGCCTTCGCCGCGCTGGCCTCGGGACCGGGCACCGATCTCAAGACGCTGGCGACCGGCCTGGGCATCGGCATCCTGCTCGACGCGACCATCGTGCGGATGCTCCTCGTCCCCTCCCTCGTCTCCCTGTTCGGCGGCTGGAACTGGCACCTGCCCGCCTGGGCGGCCCGCCCACTGCGCGTGGCGCCGTCCAGCCCGCACCCGGAACCGTCCGGGCCGGCGCCGACAGCACCGGCGGGCTAGGCCCTCCTCGTCCAAGACCCCCGGCCGAAGCGGAACGGCGTGAGCACGTCGGGGCGTACGTAGGCGGCGAGATGGTGCCCGGTGACGGGCCCCAGGGTGACGCGAGCATGCCGTGCCCCGTCGCCGCGAAGGCGTTGTCGTGCCCGGGGACGCGGTCGATGACCGGGAGGGAGCCCGTCGGGCCGGAGCGCCAACGCGCGGGCGATGGCGACGCGTTGCTGCTCACCGCCGGAGAGCCGGTCGGGCAGTGCGAGGCCGCGGTGAGCGCCCCCGACCCGGCGCAGCAGAGTGACGGCCCGCTCCAGGGCCTCCGACTCCGGTACACCGGCCTTGCGTTGGGCGACCATGATGTTCTCCACGGCCGTGAGATGGGGGAAGAGGTTGAAGCGCTGGAAGACCATGCCGACCGTGCGGCGCAGTCCCGGCAGGTCGCGGCAGACGATGCGGCCGTCGCGGTGCACCACCTCCCCGGCGACGCCAGACGGAGATCCTGCTCCGGGAGTCCGTGATGCTGCGCTCCCGGCTGCTCGCCGAACGGGCCGCCGAGAAAATCCTCACCGACATCGCGTCCTACGACCCCCAGGTCGTCGAGGGCGACTTCCTCGTGTTCCGCGCCGCCGAACTCGGCTTCGACCTGCGCCTACGGCGGGTCGCCGTCGCCTTCGAGGTGAGCGTGCCCCGCCCGGCGCCCCGCCGCCAGGGCGGCACCCAGACCCGGGACATGGCCCTGGTCCGCTCCGAACTGCTGCGCACCGTGGGGGAGATCTTCGCCGACCCCCAGGACATCGTCGCCGCCACCGCACCCGGCTGGATCGGCGTCCTGCACCGGCTCCCCGCCGGATGCTCCACGCCCTCCCTCGTGGCCGACTGCCGACGGGTCACCGATCTCCTCGCCGCCCAGGACGGGCTCGTCGCCCGCGCCGGGATCGGTGAACCCGCCACCTCCGTCGGCGGGTTGCACGACTCCTACCAGGACGCGTGCGACGCGCTGCGGCTCGGTGTCCGGTTCGCCGACACCGACCCCGTCCATCTGATCACCGACCTGCGGGTCCACCAGGTGGTGACGGCGGTGAGCCAGGCGGCCCGCAACCGCCTGCTGGACCTCACGGCCACCGAACTGCGCGCCCAGCCGGACTGGCCGGCCCTCCGCGACACGGTGACCGCCTGGTGCGAGAGCGGGTTCAACCTCGTCCGTACCGCCGAGGTCCTGCACATCCACCGGAACACCGTCGTCTACCGGATGAACAAGATCGAGCAGATCACCGGCCGCTCCCTGCGGGAGTACCGGACGGCCATGGCGCTCTATCTCGCGTGCCTGGCCGACCGGTTGGGTGGTGGAACGGTCCGCTGAGCCTCAGGCCGACGTGCCCCGGGCGCGGAGCATCCGGCTCACCTCGTCGGACCGCTCCAGGACGGTCGTGCGGACCACCGGGACCGCCTCCTGGGACACCTGCCTGGCCTGCTCGATGTACGAGGCGTCGATGGCGTGCAGCGGGAAGAGGCGGTGCGTGTAGCTCATCGCCAGGATCATCCCGCCCAGGTGCAGCTTCGGGACCGCCTCCAGGTAGCGCTCGGCGTAGGGCGCCAGCAGCTCGTCCTGGCCGGGGCGCCAGAAGGCCGCCGCGACCAGGCCCATCGAGTTGATGGGGACCGTACGGTCCACGACCAGCTGTTGCCAGACCTCCGCCTTCGTCGTCGCGTCGGGCAGCGCGGCCCGCACGGTGAGGGCGCGGACCCAGGCGTCGGGGTCCGGGTCGCGGGTGAGCAGACGGTCGGATTCCGCCGTGACGTCGCCGCCCAGTTCCGCCTCGCGGATCAGCGCGCGCCAGTGCAGGTCCACGTCGTCGCTCGCCTGTTCACGCAGCCAGGCGAGATCGTCCGCCGTCGTCGCGGTACGGGCCAGCCCGCGCAGCGCGACCTGACGGCGGCCGGGGTCTCCGGCGAGGTCGCGACAGGCGGCGGCCACCGCTGCCGACAACTCGACGCGGTCGGCGGGCGACGCCCACAGTTCCGCGACGTTCGCCGCGAGGGTCAGATACGGCTCGATCACCGCGTCGGACGTCTCGACCGTCAGCACCGAGGTGAGGCACCGTCCGGCTTCCGCCGCCGTGGCCTCGCCGGTCGTCAGCATGTCCCAGACGGTGGCCGCGGCCACGCCCCGGGAGATGGCGGTCGGCAACCGTGCCGCCGTACGGAAGAGGGCGTCCCTGGTGGTCGGGTCCGGGCGGGTCGTCGCGAAGGTCAGGTCGTCGTCGTTGATCAGCAGGACATCGGCGGCGGGCGGGAGGCCGGTGATCGTGGTGCGGGTCTCCGTCACCTCGACCCGTACCAGCGCCCGGCGTTCGAGCGCGTCGCCGTTCCTTTCGTACGCGCCCACCGCCAGGACCTGCGGGCGCGGGGCGGCGGCGGCCACCAGCGTGACCGAGTCGCCGTCGCGCTCCAGGGTGAAGCGGTCGGTGCCCGCCGTCGCCAACCAGGCCGTGCGCCAGGTGTCCAGGTCGCGGCCACTGGCCTCGGACAGGGAGTCGATCAGGTCCTGGAGCGTGGTGGTGCCCCAGGCGTGGCGGGCGAAGTAGGCGGCCATGCCGGTCCTGAAGTCGTCCTCGCCGACGTACGTCATGAGCTGCTGGAGGACGGACGCGCCCTTGGGGTACGTGATGTTGTCGAAGATCGACCTGGCCTGGGCGACGTCGTGGATGGGCTGGTGGATCGGGTGCGAGGCGGGACCCTGGTCGGACAGGTACGCGCTGATCTTGCCGATCATCAGATGGCCCGCCCACGCGTCCGTGTGCCGGGTGGCACGCTCGGCCGCCCAGTGGCAGGCGAACTCCGCGAACGCCTCGTTCAGCCACAGGTCGTCCCACCAGCGCATGGTGACGATGTTGCCGAACCACATGTGCGCCATCTCGTGCAGCAACACCCGTGCCAGCAGCCCGTGTTCGGCCGGGGTCGGCGCGGCCCGCCGCAGGAACGCGTCCGACCAGGTCACACAGCCGTAGTTCTCCATCGCCCCGCCGAACTCCGGCATGAACACCTGGTCGTAGCGGCGCTGCGGGAACGGCATCGCGAAGGCCTCGGCGTAGAAGGCGAGGCCCTGGCGGGTGAGGGTGAAGATCTCGTCGGCGTCGCGGTCGAGGACCTCGGCGAGTGAACGGCGGGCGTACAGGCCCAAGTTGTGGCCGTCGGCCTCGCGGCGGACCTCGTGGAAGGGGCCCGCGTTGATGACCGTGTTGTACACGGAGAGGGGCGGGGTGTCCGGGAAGATCCAGCGGCGGGCCGCGCCCAGCTCCTCGACGCGCGCGTCGCCGGAGTTGCTGGTGACGGTCCACGCGGACGGCGCCGTGACGGTGAAGGCGTGCGGGGCCTTGAGGTCGGGCTGGTCGAAGCAGGCCCAGACGAAGCGGGCCTCGTCCGGTTCGAAGCTCATCCACACGTACACCTCGCCGTCGGCGGGGTCCGTCGCCTTGTGCACGCCCTCGCCGGCCGTGGTGTCGGCCTGGACGCTCTCCACCCGCAGCACGTTGTGCTCGGCCAGGCCGGGCAGATGGATCCGCCCGTCCTCGGCGGGGGCGAGTTCGACCCCGTTCAGCGTCGCGCTCAGCACCCGCGCCGCACAGTCCACGAAGGTCTCCGCGCCCGGCTCACGACACGTGAACACGACAGTGGAGACGGCGCGGACCTCCGGCCCGTCGGGCAGTGCGGTCAGATCGACGTCCACGTCGTACCGCTCGACCGCGACCAGCGCGGCCCGGCGCTCGGCTTCGATGCGGGTCAGGCTTCGGATCCCCATGTGTGTCCTCCCTCGGCAGACAGCGGCCGTCAGCGTACGACGGGGACAGGTGGGGAGCGCAGGGGATTTCGGGGGTGTCGACCTCGGTCGCGGTCGATCGGCCGCCGTCTCGCGCGGGACGCGGCTCGGTCACGGAGAACGCCACGCCGGGCGCTCGGCCCCTGACCGAGCGCCCGGCGTGAGCGAGGACGGGGTCGGCGTCGCGGCCCGGTGGTCGTCCCCGCCCGACCGCCGGACCGCGCGCCGCCGACCCCGTCGGATCACCGCCCCCAACTGCCCCTGACTCAACCCCTCACCGCCCCCGCAACCCCGCGCTGATCATCCGCCCCGTGCGACGCGCGGTCTCCGCGAGCCGTTCCAGGTGGTGGGCCGGGTCGGTGAGGACGCACAGGGCCGCCACGGGGGTGCCGCGCACCCCGAGCAGCGGAACTGCCGCGCAGCACACGCCAGTTACCACTTCCTCCCGGTCGAACGCGGCACCGCGCTCCCGTATCGCGTCGGCGTCCCGCGCCCAGGACGCGGGAAGCGGCCCCAGCAGGGGCGCCGGAGCAGCCGTGGCCACCAGGATCTTGCCCGCCGCGGTGAACCACGGCCAGGTCATCCGGGTCTCCAGCGGATCGGGCCGTCGGGCGTCCTCCGGACACCACTCGACCATCAGCGTCTCGCCCTTCCACAGCACGGCGATTCCTACGGTCGTCCCCGTGACCTGCGCGAGCCGGCGCATCGGTTCCCGTGCGGCGGCCCGCAGCCGGGGATGCGGCTGCCACGCGCTCCCCAGGCGGAACATCCGCGGGCCCACCCGGTAACTCCCTCCGCACCGCTCGACCGCGCCCAGGTCCGCCAGCTGTTCCAGCAGCCGGTACGCGGTCGTCTTGGGCAGCCCGCAGTCGGACGCCAGCCTCGTCGGCCCCGCCTCCACCGCCCGCTCCACCGCCTCCAGCAGTGCGAAGGCGCCCTCCAGCACGCTCCTTCCGCCGGCGTTCCCCGTGGCGGCCGGTAAGGTCTCCGGCCGTCGTACCGGCACCCGTGTCTCAGGTGCCATCACTCCCTGTGTGATCACACGTCTCGCCCCCGTTTGCCTGTTGCGCAGCCGCCAGGCGACGGCCCTGCCGTCATGCCCGGACGGGACGCGGTCGGCGCCCCGTCCGTTCCCCAGCAGATTCGCACCGGTGTGTGACGGGAAACCTTGTCGAAGGCTTGTCGCGCCGCGTACACGTCTGTGAAAAAAAGGAGGAGGCTTTGTGCAGGGGGAGGCGCACATCATGGTGGACGTGCAGTTGCTCGGGCCGGTGGAACTGTCGGCGGAGGGGCGCGCGGTGGAGGTGGGCCCGCCCCAACGCCGCACCGTGATGGCCGCGTTGGCCGTGGACGTCGGCCGGCCCGTCGCCGTCGACGTGGTCATCGAGCGGGTCTGGGGCCCGCACGCGCCCGACGGCGCGCGCGGCGCGGTGCACGCCCATGTCGCCCGGATACGGCGGATGTGCGAGCAGGCCGCCGAGACCGCGCAGGAACCCTTATTACTGGTGCGCCGTTCCGGCGGATACCTCCTGGAGGCCCGCCCCGACCAGGTGGACGTGTACCGGTTCCGGCAACTGGTCGACCAGGCGCGGGCGTCGGGGCCGGCCGAACCGGCCCGGGCGGTGCTGCTGCGCGAAGCGCTCGACCTGTGGCGCGGGGAACCGTTGTCCGGGCTGAACGGGCAGTGGGCGGCCCGGATGCGCGAGGCCTGGCGGCGCCAGCACCAGGACGCGGCCGTCGGCTGGGCCCGCGCGGAACTGCGCCACGGTGAACCCGCCTCCCTCATCGGCCCGTTGACCGGCCTGCTCGGCGAGTACCCGCTCGCGGAACCCCTGGCCGAAGCCCTGATGCGGGCCCTGCACGACACCGGCCGCAGCGCGGAGGCCCTGGACTGCTACGCCGCCGTCCGCAAACGCCTGGCCGAGGAACTCGGCACGGACACCGGACCGGCACTGCGCCAGCTCCACCAGTCGATCCTGCGCGGCCACCGCTCCGCGTCGCCCCCGCGCCCCGAACCGTCCGCGGTCATCCGACAGGCCGAGCCGTCGGCGGTGCCACGACAGCCCGAGCCATCGGGGGTGCTGCGGCAGGCCGAGCTTCCCGCCCAACTCCCCATGGGTATCAGGGGGTTCACCGGCCGCGACGGCGAGCTGGCCCGGCTTGCCGCGATCCTCGCCTCGGCCGAGGGAGAGTCCGCCGCCGTGGTCATCTCGGCGGTGTCGGGCATGGCGGGCGTGGGCAAGACCGCCCTCGCCGTGCACTGGGCGCGGAGGGTCGAGAGAGCGTTCCCCGACGGGCAGTTGTACGTGAACCTGCGAGGCTTCGACCCGCAGGGATCGGTGGTGCAGCCGACCGAGGCGGTACGCGGGTTCCTGGACGCGCTCGGGGTACGGCCGGAGCGGGTGCCGCCAGGACTTGAGGCCCAAGTCGGGCTGTACCGGAGCCTGTTGACGGGGCGTCGGATGATGGTCGTACTCGACAACGCCCGCGACGAGGAACAGGTCCGCCCGCTGCTGCCGGGCGCCGTCGGCTGCATGGCGCTGGTGACCAGCCGGAACCGGCTGACCGGGCTGGCCGCGACGGAGGGCGCCCATCTGCTCGCGGTGGACCCGCTGACACCGGCCGCCGCACGGGACGTACTGGCGGAACGGCTAGGCGCCGGCCGGGTCGCGGCCGAACCGGCGGCGGTCGCGGACGTCGTCACCTGGTGCGCGGGACTGCCCCTCGCGCTCGCCGTGGTCTCGGCACGCGCCGCCGCACAACCGCACCAGCCCCTCGGCACACTCGCCGAGGAACTCCGGGAAGCGGGCGGCCGGTTGGACGCGCTCGACGGGGGCGAGGAGTCCAGCCAGGTACGGGCGGTGTTCTCCTGGTCCTACAGCGCGCTCAGCCGCGCCGCGGCCCGGCTGTTCCGGCTGCTGGCACTGCACCCGGGACCCGACCTCGACCAGCGCGCGGCGGCCGCCCTGGCCGGGGTGCCACCCGAGCGCGTCCGTGCGCTGTTGGCCGAACTGACCGGCGGTCACTTGCTGGTTGAGCACGTTCCGGGGCGGTACGCCTTCCACGACCTGCTGCGGGTCTACGCCGGGGAACTCGTGACCGCGTACGACGACGAGTGGGAGCGGCGATCGGCGGTCCACCGGATGATGGACCACTACCTGCACTCCGCGCGCGCGGCCGACGTGCTGGTGACCCCGCAGCCCAATCCGGTGGAGTCGCCCACGCCCAGACCCGGCGCGAACGCGGTCGAGTTCGAGGACTACGGCCGTGCGCTCGCCTGGCTCGTCGCCGAACACCCGGTGCTGCTCGCGCTCGTACGGCAGCAGAGGCCCGGCTTCGACGCGCACGTGTGGCGCCTGGTCACCGTACTGACCACCTTCCTGGACCGGCACGGATACTGGCAGGCGCTGCTGACCGCCGGACACCGCGCGCTGGCGGCGGCCGAACGGGAGGGCGACCTGGCCGGACGGGCGGGCGCCCATCGCGGACTGGGCCTGGCCCTGGACCGGTTGAAGTGCCCGGAACCGGCCCGGGAGCACTATCTGCGGGCCCTCGAACTCTTCGCCGCGGCCGGCAGCGACGCGGGCCAGGCCCGCACCCATCAGCATCTCTCGCGGATGTCGGGGGGACAGGGCAACGACGAACTCGCGCTGGAACACGCCTACCGGAGCCTTGAGCACTACCGGGCCGCGGGCGACCGGGCAGGACAGGCCGCCGCGTTGAACCACATCGGCTGGCGGCAGGCACACCTCGGCGACCATCTCCGCGCGCTCGCCCACTGCGAGCAGGCGCTCGAACTCGCCCACGCGGCCGGTGATGTGGACGGGCAGGCGCACATCTCCGACAGCCTCGGCTACATCCACCACCAACTGGGTGGTTATCAACAGGCAGTTGACCGGTACCGGCAGGCCGCCCAGTTGTTCCACGCGACGGGGGAGCGGCACAGCGAGGCCGCCTGCCTGACCTGCCTCGGCGACAGCCATCGCAGCGCGGGACAGTCCGACGCGGCCCACGAGGTGTGGACCCGTGCGCTCGCCCTGACCACCGAACTCGGCCTGCCTGACGACGATCCCATCCGCGCCGGGTTGCGGGAGCGCGTCGGGGACAGTCCGCTGTCGTAGGGGCCGGGCCTCTCGACTCAGGTGCATGGTGAGGCCGTTGCGTCCGGTACTGGAGCAGTGGTCCGCGGCCTCAGGAGACGGCTGAGGGCGATGCCCGCGGCCGTGCAGGCACAGGTCAGCCACCAGGTGGAGTGCCAGTCGCCGGTACGGGTGGCCAGCCACGCGGCGGCGGTGGGGCCGACGAAGCTCCCGGCGTTGAACAGTTGCTGGATCAGGCCCATGGTGGCGGGAGCGGAACCGCCGGCCGGCGTCAGCTCACCGATCATGCGCAGCAGGGTCGCCGGTATCGCCCCGCCGGTCAGCGAGAAGACCGTGACACACGCGAACTGCCAAGCGGTGCCTGCCGGGAGGCCGTGCCAGTCCACGGCGAAGGCCAGCACGGACGTGACGGCCATGAGGACGAACGCGGGGACGATGAGGGCGCGGGTGGGCAGGCCGCGCTTCATGAGTGCCGCCGTGCCGATCGAGCCGACGGCGTTCGCCGCACCGACCACCGCACTGAGCACACCCGGCCAACTGCCCGTCATCCCGCCGTCCCGATAGATGGTGGGCAGGAATCCGACCACCGCCATCCACGGCAGGGTGTAGCAGGCGAAGACAAGACCGGCCGTCCAGGGTGCCGGTGCCCGGACGGTACGGCCGATGCGCGCCAGGGCCGCCGCCGCGCCACGCACACCACCCGCGTCGTCCCGGGGAACCCGGGCCAGGACCCACGGCAACGGCAGCAGCGCGACCACGGCCATGCCCCACCACCACACCCGCCACGGCATCACCTGGAGGACCAGCGCGCCGACGATGAGACCGGCGAAGGTGGAGATGCCCTGGTAGGCGCCCCAGAACCCCATCGCCGTGGTGAAACGGCCGGGTGGAGCGGTGCGCCGGATCAGCCCCGGCCCTGTCACCGCCACCAGGATGAAACCGGCCCCCTCGACCGCCCGCGAGGCCAGCAGCGGCGCCGCCGACCAGGCGAATCCACCGCCCGCCGAACCGAGGAACAGCAGGACCAGCCCCGCGCTCAGACAGCGTCGCTCGCCGATCAACTCGGCCAGCAGCGAGACGGCAAGTCCCCCGAGCATCCCGGCCAGTTGGACGATCCCCAGCAGGGTCCCGGCCTGGACCAGACTCAGCGACAGGTCGTGCCGCAGGAACGGGAGCGCGGGCGGCACCTTCCACACCTGTAACCCGGCAGCGACTCCGGCCGCGACGATGACGAGCCAGGAACTACCGGTGCCAGAAGGAGGTGTCTTCGAGGCCATGGCGGGCGGTCCTTCAACAGGGTGGAGGCGTGGAACGGCTCACCACCTTGACCACACGGCCGGGCATTCGCGCAATAGAGGTTCCGATTGGTGCGACAGGTGCTCAATAGGCCTGAATTCTGGTGGCAGAATGCACATCATGACGCTGATGGACCCCTTGGACGCCCGGATCATCCTGGCCTTGGACGACGACCCGGACGCGACGATCCTCGCCCTCGCCCAGACCCTGGGCGTGGCCCGGAACACCGTGCACGCGCGGCTGCGGAGGATGGCCGCCGACGGCGTGCTCAAACCCGTGAGCCGACGCGTCGACCCCGCCGCCCTCGGGTACGGCCTGGTGGCGTTCATGTCGCTGGCCGTGAGTCAGGCCGAACCCGAGAGCGTGCACGAAGGCCTGCTCGATCTCCCCGAGGTCATCGAGGTGCACTACACCACCGGCGACGCCGACCTCCTCGCCCATGTCGTCGCCAAGGACACCGCGGACCTGCACCGCGTCACCAAGGCGATCCTCGCCATCGACGGAGTCGACCGCACCAGCACCGCCATCTCCTTGGCCGAGGTGATCCCGTACCGCCCCCGTGCTCTGCTGCATCGCCTGGCGAAGCGACGAGCCACCTAGAGGTCCAACTCCAGCACCGGGGAGTCGCAGCGGCTCACGCAGATCATCATCGTGGTGGCGGTGGGTCGTTCGGACGGCTCGATCACCGTGTCGCGGTGGTCCGGGACCCCGGCCGTGACCGGCGTCTCGCAGGTACCGCAGTAGCCCTCCTCGCAGGAGTACGGCACGTCCGGTCGCTTCTCCCGTACGACGTCCAGCACGGAACGGTCGGCGGGCACGGTCAGCCGCAGGCCTGAACGGGTCAGCACCACCTCGAACTCACCACCCGATGAGCCGATTTGGACTGGGTCGATGTCGTCGGCCGCCGTGAAGCGTTCGACGTGCAGTGACCGCGCCGGGTCAGCCGTACGGCACAGGGCCGTCACCGCGTCGAGCATCGGTTGCGGGCCACAGGCGTAGACGGCGTACGAGGCCGGGGTGGCGGCGAGTTCGGCGGCCAGGTCAGGGAAGCCCGCCTCGTCCTGCGGTACGAGCAGCACGCGGTCCCCGCCCAACGCCGCCAACTCCTCTGCGTACGCGAGCCGGGACCGGTCGCGGGCGCCGAGGACCAGCCGCCAGGGGAGGCCGCGGGCGGTGAGTTCGCGGGCCATCGGCAGCAGCGGGGTGACGCCGATGCCGCCGGCCAGCAGGAGATAGCCCGGCGCGGGTAGGAGCGGGAAACGGTTGACCGGTCCGCGTACCTCCAACTCCCTTCCCACCAGGGCGGTTTCGTGGATCTCCCGGGAGCCGCCACGCCCCTCGGGCACGCGGTGCACGGCGATCGTCCACGCCTCGGTGTCCGTCGCCTCCCCGCACAGCGAGTAGGTCCGCCGCAGCCCCGAGGGCAGGGTCAACTCCACATGTGCGCCCGCCTCCCAGGTCGGCAGGGCGCCGCCGGTGGGTCGGGTCAGCCGGAGTTCCAGCACGTCGTGGGCGATCCAACGGGCCTGTCGGACCAGGAGCCGTACGGTCGCCGCGCGGGAGGTGCCGAGGTCAGAAGACACGGAAGTACTCCCGCTGTTCCCAGTCGGTCACCTCTTCGCCGAAGCGGGTGATCTCGGCTCGTTTGATGCTCGTGTAGTACGCGACGAAGTCCTTGCCGAGCCGGTCGGCGAGCATGCGGTCGGACTCCAGCGCGTCGAGGGCCTCGCCCAGCGAGCGGGGGAGCGGTTCGGCGCGTGCCGCGTAGGGCTCGTCGGCGGCCGGTCCGGGTTCCAGGCCACCGGCCACGCCCTCCAGCCCGGCGGCGAGTTGGGAGGCGAGGTAGAGGTAGGGGTTGGCGGCCGGTTCACCGATCCGGTTCTCCAGACGGGTCGATGACGGCCCGTCACCCAGCACCCGCACCATCGCCCCGCGGTTGTCGCGCCCCCAGACCGCCCGGTCCGGCGCCAGCGACAGCGAGCGAAAGCGCTTGAATCCATTGAGAGTTGGCGTCGAGAACGCACTCGTGGCCCGCGCGTGCCTCAGCAGCCCACCCAAAAACGCCGTCCCGTACGGCGACAACGGCGGCCCGGACGCGGTGAGTTCGCCGGTCTCCGGTGCGAAGACGCCCACGCCGTCCCGCAGCATGCTCTGGTGCAGATGCCAGCCGCTGGAGAAGACACCGGGCAGATGGGGGCGGCACATGAAGGTGGCGTGATGGCCGTGGCGGGCGGCGACCTGCTTCACGGCACTGCGCAGCAGCACCATCGCGTCGGCCGTGCCGAGACCGTCGGCGGGCTGGAGGGTCAACTCGACCTGGCTGGGGCCGAATTCCACCTCCAGGCTGCGCAATGGGAGGCCCAGGCCCTCGATGTTGGAGCGCAGGACGTCGAGGATGGGGTCGAGTTCGTCGTAGCGCAGCTCGCTGAGGTACTGGTAGCCGTGGTTGAGCATGCCGACCTCGGGCGCGGCGCCGGGCTGGCCCTGGTCGCCGGGGCCCAGACGCGGATCGTCGAGCCGGAAGAGGTGGAACTCCACCTCCAGGCCTGTGCGGTACGTCAGCCCGTCGGCCTGGTCGAGGACGGAGCGCAGCAGTCCGCGCGTGCACAGCGGGACCGGTGCGCCGGTGGTGAAGCGCAGGTCGCACAGCAGCCAGCCCGTGCCCGGGGACCAGGGCAGCATCCGGAAGGTCAGCGGGTCGGGGACCATCACCATGTCGGCGGCGCCGCGCAGTTCGGGCAGCCCGAGCGGTGTCTCCTTGGTGAAGAGCGGGAAGACGGTCCGTCCGGAGGTGTCCTTGGCGAGCAGGGACGAGGCGATGCCGGTGCCGTCGCGCAGCACGTTGGCCAGTTCGCCCATGGTGACGGTCTTGCCGCGCAGCAGACCGTGCTGGTCGGCGAAGACCAGCCGTACCACCGTCATCCCGCCGCTCTCGGCACGTTCGCCTATCTCCCGTGCGGCGGCGGCCTGTTCGGGGTTCCACAGGCCGTGCCGTTCGATGAATCCCACGCGGCTCAGCCGTCCGTTCCCAGCGGCTGCGCCCAACTACTGTCGGCGCGCTGCTTGTCGGTGACGGCCGTCCAGTGCTCCCGCCAGCCCTCGGTGGGGCCGATCCCGTCCAGGGCGACCGGTCCGTGCAGCTGCCCTGCCTCCTCGGCCGGCAGCACCAGCGGCGGGTCCTCGCCGCGCTCGACGGCGGTGATGGCCTCGCCGAGCATCCGCCGGTACATCACGATGGCCTTGTCGGAGCGGCCCAGATGCTCGCGGGTACGGTCCTGGACGGTTCCCTGGCCCTCAACTGCCCACTGGTCGTGCACGTTGATGTCGGTGCCGAGCCCGGTGTACGTCGTCGTGCGCTGCTCCACCGGGTCGTAGCCGTAGCCGTTCGCGCGCCCGAAGCGCGGCCGGTAGTCGGGCAGGGTGACCGCGCCGACCCGCTGCCGGCGCATCTCGTCCTGGTCCACCGGGCCGCCGACGCTGGTGAACAGGGCATACCAGTAACTGGAGTTGTGGTCGATCGGCACATGCCACTGGGTGATCGCCGTCTCCGCGTCCAGGGGGATGTGGAAGGCGTGCGGGAACACCTGGTGGGTGATGCGGACATGGGTACGGCTGCCGTCCATCGGCAGGCCCTGGGTGTCCGTGCCGTCGAGCGCGCGCCGGGCGGTGAGGCGGATGCCGTACGGGGTACGGACGGCGTCGATGTCGGGGCGGCCGTACTCGCGCAGGATCTTCGTCATCGGGAGGTCGGTGCCCTGGGAGGCGGCGCGGAACTGTTTTCCGTAGCTGTCGGCGGGGTCCTCGTCCTGGAAGAAGCGGTGCAGGTAGGAGGCGTGGGCGGGGTCGATGCCGACCTCCAGGGCCTGGAGCCAGTTGCACTCCAGCAGCCCTTTCCACGCGAAGGCGTGGCTGGCGGGAGCCTGGAAGCAGTCCAGGGCGGGGAGTTGGGGCGGCTCGCCGGGGCCGAGGTAGCCCCAGATGATCCCGTTGATCTCTTGGACCGGGTAACTACCCAGCCGTACGCGGGACTTGAGCGGGCTGTCGGCGGGCTCGGCGGGGGTGTCCAGACAGGAGCCGTCACGCGCGAACAGCCAGCCGTGGAAGCAACAGCGCAGCCCGCCGTCCTCCAGCCGGCCGAGCGCCAGGTCGGCGCCGCGGTGCGGACAGCCCCGGTCGACGAGACCGAGTTCGCCCTGCTCGTCGCGGAACAGGACCAGGTCCTGGCCCATCACCTTGGGTGCCACCAGCGGCCGTACGCCGTCGAGTTCCTCGCTGAGGGCGATCGGCTGCCAGTAGCGGCGCATCCACTCACCGGCCGGGGTGCCGGGACCGGTCCGGGTGAGCCGTGTGTTCTCTTCCTCGCGCATGGGACGCCTTTCGGGGGAGGGGAGGCGCGGTCAGCCGCAGCAGTGGTCCGGGGTCGTGGGGCCCGGCGTGTGACAGGAGTTGGGGGCGGGCACGTCCAGCGCCGGGTTGCGGTCGAAGAAGCCGTCCGGCTCCAGCCGCAGCCGGGCCTTGGCCACCGGCATCACCGGCCACTCCTCGGGACGCGGGAAGTGGTGCGAGCCGACCGTGGCCCACAGCACGAGGTCCGTGCCGTCCAACGACCGGTTCTCCTCCTGCCACTTGTGCACACCGTCCGCGCCCGGCTCGGCCTGGTTCGGGTACTCGCCGCCGACGAACCGCCGGTCCGCGTCGTAGGCCGTGGCCCACAACTGCCGCCCCACGAACGGGGCTCGGCGGGCGCACACACTGTCCTCCCGCACCGGCAGCACCGCCGTGTTCTCCAAGTGCACGCGGTACGCGGTCGGTTCACCCATCCGGTTGCGGGACCCGGTGCTCTCCACCCGCCAGTGCAGCCCACGGGACGGATCGGTGCGCAGGGCTCCCTCCGACTCGCTGAGGATCGGCCGCAGCACGGTCCGGGCCGCGTTGCCGTACGGGTCGAGGACCGGGTCGGGCTCGTGCTCGGCGGTGACCTCCACCAGCCGGTTGGGATCGCCGTCCACCGCCATGTCGAGGCGGACGCTGAAGAAGTGCTGGTGATTGGTGACCGCGACGTTCGGCGCGACCCGGCGCGCGTACGGCGTCGCCTCGTCCTCCTCGACGCCGGTCGCGGAGAGGATGCCGGTCATCTTGATCTCCAGCATCACCGAACCGTCCTGGTACAGCGACCAGTAGAAGCCGTAGTCGTAGTTGGCGACGGTGGCGAACGTCGAGATGATCAGCCGGCGCGAACGGCGCACCTCCGTACGACGCGTGCGCCCGTCGTGGTGCTTCCACAGAATCCCGTCGTCCTCCTCGTGCACACAGACCGCGTTGGGGATCAGCCGGGGGACGCCGTCGCCGCCGAGCACCGCCGCGTCGAAGTACTGGATGACACCGAGGCAATCGCAGCCCAGCGCAAGGGAGTTGGTGAGCGGGCCGGCGCCGTACTCGCCCCAGTCGAAGAAGTTCTTGCGGTACTGGGTGGAGGCCGTGTCGAAGTAGGGAACGTACATCTCGTTGACGGCCGCACGCCGGATCACCTGCCGAGGACCCTTCCCGGCCGCGGCGAAGGCGAGGTCGTGCAGCACGAGCCCCTCACGATGACTGAAGCCGACCCGGACCGACCATCCCTGCCAGTCGATCCGTTGCCCGGTGACGGTGAAGCTCGGCCCCTCGGGCTGGACGACCTCCAGCGGCTTCAGCCCCGGCCGCTCGGCCACCGTCCCGGCCGCGAACACGCCCGACTCCTCCGACAGCGGCACCACCCCGTGATCCTCGATGTGCAGGATCTCCATGGTCTCCATGTCGATGATCGGCACCACACCCTGCACCGGGCGCGCATAGCCGTTGTCGTCCTCGGAGGTCCGGTGCCAGACACTGCCCCAGGTCAGCCGACGGCCCGCGTACTCGGGCGGCTCGAATCCGCCGATCGACTCCGGGTCCACCATCACCAACGACACGTCGTGGATCCCGCGCAGCGCCAGCGCCTCCCGGAAACGCGGGTCCGCCCGACAAGCGGCTGCGGCCTGCCGCGCCTCCTCGGAGGAACAGCCCGGACTGCGTACGTCCAACTCCCGCCAGGCGGTGGTCTGCGGCTTGTCACCGAGTTCGAGATCGACCTCGAAGGCGTGGCGCGCGGAGGTGGAGAACACGACCGCGCGGGCCCGCCGGGAGTCCCCGGGAGCGGCACGCCGGGCATGGTCCTCGTCCAGCGCCACACCCCAGAAGCGCGAGTCGTCGGGTACTCGGGTGTCGGCTCTCAACACCCCTACAACTGTGGCTAGTTCGGTGACGGTGAGCGGGTCCAACGGATGCGGTGCGTCGGCCGGTGCGGGTTCGGGGGCCAGAGTGCTCACGGAGTGCTTCCTTCCAAGATGGTGCCGCCGTCGGCGCGCGGATCGGATGCGCCGTCCAGCCGGCCGTCGGCGGACAGTCGTACGGCCTGGGTGTGACCGGCCAGATCGGTACGGCCCGGCGCCACGACCACCGGAACCACCGACGGGAACGCGTCCGCGTCCGCCGGTACGGACCTGGGTTCGGCCAGCAGGGTCGGCGTCTCATGGCCGATGTCGCGGGCGCCGATCACCCACCGGGACCGGTCCAGTACGGCGACCGGATCGGCGGCGGGATCCATCAGCTCGGGCACGGTCTGGGCGAGGATCTGCGGCTGCGCCCGACCACCCTGGCAACCGGCCGCGAGCAGCAGTTCGGCGGACCTGCCGAGCACCGGGCACAGGGTGTGCGGGGGCCGTAGACCCGGGCCGATGAGGGCGGGATGGCCAGGGAGCAGGCTGAACGCCGAGCCCCGGTTGTGCAGCACGATGCCCGTCTCCGGCTCGCAGATACCGGAGCCGAAGGTCTGGTAGACGCTCTGGATCAGCGAGACGGCCAGCCCGGAAGCGTCTACGGCGGTGATCGCGACGGTGTCCCCGGCGGGCCGGAAGGACGGCTCGGGCGGTCGCGCACCGGCGAGTGGAACCGGGCGCAGCAGTCCGTCCAGGTCGATGGGCGAGGGGCCGAGCGGGTCACCGAGCAGCAAGTCCCGTGCCGCCGAGGCGTCTTGGCAGCGGTCGGCCAGCACGCCGGTGCGTTCCGGCTCGGACAACTTCGCCACCGAGGCCGCGGTCTCCAGTAGGGCCAGCAGGCTCGCCCCCTGGCTCGGCGGCGGGGCGGTCCACCAACGAGTTCCGGCCACGTCCAGCGTCAACGGCTCGACGTTCTCCGCCTGATGGGCCGCGAGATCGCTCGCGGTGAGCGAACTCCCGGCCCGGCGCAGGCCGTTCGCCAACGCCTCGGCGACCGCGCCCCGGTAGAAGGACGACGGATCGTCGGCGAGTGTCCGTAGTACGGCGGCCAGTTGGGGCTGGGGGAGTGGGTCGCCCTCGTCGAGTGGTGTGCCGCCGGGGCCGGTCAGCAGTGCGGTGAGCCCGGGGTCCGCGCCGATCTGCGGGGCCCGTTCACGGATGGCGCGCGCCAGACCGGCCGACACGGTGGCCCCGTCCTCGGCCAGTTCGGCAGCATCCCGCAGTGCGTCGGCCAGGGCGCCGGGCGTGCCGTAGGCGTCGGCGAGCGCGGCCCAGCCCGCCACCACACCGGGCACGGTCACCGTCTGCGGCCCCTGCGCGGGCATCCGCCGGTCGGCGGCGCGCAGTGCCTCGACGTCTACGGCCTGAGCGGCGGCCCCCGCTGAGACCACCGCGCGGACCGAGCCGCCCGGGGGGTGCACGAGCGCGATCAAGTCGCCGCCCAGGGAACACTGGTGGGGGTAGACGACGGTGAGGGCGGCGGCTGCCGCGAGCGCCGCGTCCACGGCGTTGCCGCCTCGCCCGGCCGTGCGGCGGGCCGCCGCCAGCGCCGCCGGGTGCGGTGCGGCCAGGATCAGCGGGGAGGCGGCTGTCACGCCGCGTCCCTCGGGAGGAGCACGGTGCGGGAGGGGGCGGCTTCGGCGCCCTGGAGGGGCAGGGGGAGGGAGAGCATGTCGTAGACCCCGGCGGGGGCGTGCAGAAGGTCCACGACCTCCAGGATCAACACCTCGGCGGCGCAAAGGAGTTGGTGGGTCTCCCAGTGGGTGGTGTAGGCGACCGCCTCGATGCTCAGGTAGTCGATGCCCGCGGTGCGTACCCCGGCCTCGATGAGCCGCTCCGCTCCGTCGGGGGCCAGCCCGACCCACTCCCGGGCCTTCCACGGGCTGCGCAGGACGCCCTCGGAGTTGCTGGTGCGCAGCAGTACACGTTCCTCGGTGCCGAGGCCGGCCGTGTCGAGGTCGGCGGCGGTGATCTGCTCCTTGACGTGGGTGAGGTCCAGCACGCGCGCGGTGCCGTTGAGGGCGGTCAGGTCGAGCCGGTCGACCGTCTTGCCGCCGTCGATGAAGTGGGCCGGAGCATCGATATGGGTGCCGGTGTGGGCGCCGATGCGCCAGCGGCTGACGTTGGAGGGATCGCCGGCGGTACGGGACTCGACGATCTCCACCTCAGGGCGGCGGCCCCAGTGGAGCATGCCGGGATGGATGGGAACGGACACGTCGATCGCCTTGGCGAAGTCCAGATTCATGCGGCCCTCCTATTGGATGCGGATATCATGGAAGTGGATCCAAAAACGAGCGGCTGTGGATGCCCCCGGCCGCGTGGGAAACTGCTCCACCACCGCGCAGCCCCCGACCGCCCCCGAGAAGGGTTTGACCGACTCCGATGACGCCTGAGACTGACGAGAGTCCCCTCGTCGACGACATCGCGGCCCGCATCCGCGCGCGGATCATGAACGGCGAGCTGGCGATCGGCAAACCGCTGCGCCAGGCGGCGCTGGCCACCGAGTTCGGGGTCAGCCGCACACCGGTGCGCGAGGCGCTGCGCCAACTGCAGAACGGCGGGCTGATCGAGATGCAGCCGAACCGCGGTGCGGTGGTGCGGGTGCCCGCCCCCTGGGAGGTGCGCCAGGCCTACGAGGTCCGGGCCGAGCTGGAGGGAATGGCCGCCCGGCGCGCCGCTTCCCGGATCACGGAACGCGGGCTCGCGGCGCTGCGAGAACACAACGCGGTGCTCTGCGAGGCGGTGGCACGATCCGAGGGTGAGGTGAGGGACGCGGGCGGACTCACCACCACGGCGGCCAACGACTGTTTCCACACGGTCATCTGCGAAGCGGCCGACAACCCCTGGCTGACCCGGATGATCGACCGGATCAACGAGAGCTTCCCGCGCAATGTCTCCTCGCTCGCCCTCGCCGGCGACGAACGCCATCGGCACCTGAACATCCGTCAGCACGAGGCCGTGATCGACGCGTTGGCCGCGCACGACGCCGACCGCGCCGACGCGTTGATGCGCGAGCACGTCATCAGTTCCGGCGAGCATCTGACGGCCTGGTACGAGCGCCGTTCCCAGACGGTCTTCAACGGCTGAGCGGCGGGTCGTCCTGGGTGACCGGGGCGACTGGGGCGACCGGGGCGGCCGGGTGCGGGCCCTCACGGGGTGCCACCCGGGAACAGCCGTGCTGGGGAGAGGAAGTTCAGGTCCGGGCGGGCGATTCCGCACACGAGGTCGGCCAGTGCCTCGCCGATCGCCGGTCCGAACTTGAACCCGTGCCCCGAACACGCCGACGCGACCAACACCTGCGGCGCGTCCGGCACTTCGCCGACGACGAAACGCCGGTCGGCGGTCATCGTGTAGAGGCAGGTCAGGCTCTCCGTCACGGGCCCGGCGCCGGGTAGGACTTGGGCCACCGCCTCGGCCAGCAGGGCGAGTTCGTCGGCGGTCGCTTCGGGGCGGAGCGCCTGGGGGTCCCAGGGCGGGCCGCTGTCCAACCCTGCCTTGAGGCCGCGGCCGTCGGCCGCGGGGAACCCGTACAGGAGGCCCTGCGGCAGGTCGACGGAGAAGCTGCCCAGGCCGTCGGGGCCGAGTGGTCCGGCCGGGTCGGCGGCGAAGTAGGCGTTGACGATCCGAGTGACCGTCAGATGAGGTGCCAGGGAGGGGACTTGGGCCGCCGTCCAGGGGCCGGTGCACAGCACGAGGCGCCGCGTGCGCAGGACGGCCTTGCCGGTGCGGACCACGACCTCGTCGCCGTCCGGTTCCCAGCCGAGGACGGCGGCGTGGTCGTGGATGTGCGCGCCCGAGCGTTCGGCCAGGGTCAGTTGGGCGCGCAGTGTCTCCTGCGCGTCGATGATGCCGGCGCGCGGGTCGTGTACGGCCGTGAAGCCGGGAGGTAGTTGCAGTCCCGGGAAGATCCGTGCCGCCTCCTCGGCGTCGACCTCACGGCAACCGGGGCCGCGCAGCGGATCGGGTCGATCCTTCGGCGCCGCGTACAACCCGCCGGTGATGTCGAGCAGTTGGGCCTTCGAGGCGCCCTCCAGCTCCGCCCAGGCCCGGTACACCGTGTCGACCAGAGCGTCCCAGTCGGGGTGCGGATAGGCGCGGCGGATCATCCGGGTCGCCCCGTGCGAGGAACCCAAGTCGTGGTGCAGGCCGAACTGTTCGAGGCCGACGACGTCGAGTCCGCGCGCGGCAAGGTGACGCAGGGCGGCGCTGCCGTGTACGCCGAGACCGACGACGATCGCGTCGTGGCAGTGGTGAGAAGTGTGATGGACCGATGGGGTCGTCGGTGAGGGTGCGGGTGGTGCGGGATCGACCTCCGGCTCGGTGTTGCCCCGCCGTGTGTCTCCCGCTTCCCGTTGCCCCACGGCCGACGCCGTACCGCGCCCTCGCAGGCAGACGATCTCCCGTACCGCCTCCACCAGCGCGTCCAGATCGTCCTGGTCGTTGTAGACGTGGACGGACGCCCGGACCACCTTGGTCAGGCCCCGGTGGTCCATGTCCCAGCGGCCGTGGCCCGCCGGTACCGCGATCAAGTGGACGCGGCGGTAGGCGAGTTGGCGTTGTACCTCGGAGGCGTCCAGGCCGTCGACCACGAAGGTGACGATGGCGCCGGCGGCGGCGGGCGGGTCGGTGACCTGGACGCCTGGCAGGGCGGAGAGGCGGTCGCGGAGTGAAGCGGCGAGGGTGGTCAGGTGGTGGGCGACCGTGTCGACGCCTAGTGTGGCGAGGTCGGTCAGGGCGGCGCCGAGGCCCAGGCGCAACGCGTGGGCGGCTTCCCAGAGTTCGAAGCGTTTGGCGTCCGGGACCAGTTCCCAGCTGCGCTCGGCGGTCCAGCGGGCGCCCCGGACATCGGGCGCCTCCGGGGCGAGCCGGTCCAGGAGCGGGCGGCGTACCGCGAGGAGGCCGGTGCCGCGTGGGCCGCGCAGGAACTTGCGGCCGGTGCCGATGAGCAGGTCGCAGCCGATGGCGCTCATGTCCACCGGCAGTTGGCCGAGCGATTGGGTCGCGTCCAACAGGAAGGGCACACCGTGGGCACCGGCCAACGCGCCTATCGCCGCGGCGGGTTCGACCAGCCCCGAAGAGGTCGGGACATGCGCGGCCGTCACCAGCGCGGCCGGTCCCGCCCGCAGCGCTGCCTCCAGGGCCTCCAAGTCCACCGCTCCGTCAGGGCCGTTGGGCAGCAGCTCGACCAGGACGTCGTGGTCGCGTTCGACCGACAGCAGGTGCAGCGCGCTGCTGACGTAACTGGAGCGGGCCGCCAACACCCGGTCGCCGGGCCGCAGTCGTAGCGCCGACACGGCCCGTTGCCAGCCGGCCGTCGCGCTCTCGACCAGGGCGACCTCCTCCAGCCGGGCGCCGAGGAGTTCGGCGGTACGCGCGTAGACGGCCTCCAGAGCGGGAGCCGCGTGTTTCGCGGCCTCGTAGCCTCCGGACAGGCTCTCCGCGCGCAGGTGGTCGATGACCGCCTCGACGGTGCCGTTGGCGAGCAGCGCGGCGCCCGCCGAGTTGAAGTGGTGACCGGTGAACGAGCCGGGCGTACGGGCGCGTTCGGCCGCGACGTTCAGGGTGCGCGGGGGCGCCGGGTTCGGGGGCGAGGCGGCCGTCCCGGCCGTCACGGGCGCGCTCACAGGGCGATCGTCACGCTCTTGAGCTCGGTGAACCCGTCGACGGCGGCGTCGCCGAGGTCCCTGCCGAGGCCTGACTGCTTCATCCCGCCGAAGGCCACGGCGGGGTCGAACTCGTTGTACGTGTTGACCCACACGGTCCCGGCCTCCAGCGCGGCGGCCGTGCGATGGGCACGGGCCAGACTGCCCGTCCAGACGCCGGCGGCGAGGCCGTACTCGCTGTCGTTGGCCAGCGCGATCGCCTCCTCCTCGCTGTCGAAGGGCATGATCGTGGCGACCGGGCCGAAGATCTCCTCCCGCGCGATCCGCATGTCGGGGGTGACCTCGGTGAACACCGTCGGCGGTACGAACCAGCCGGGTCCGTCGGGGAGTTGACCGCTCACGGCCACCTCGGCGCCCTCGGCGCGTCCGAGTTCGACGTAACCCGTTACGCGGTCGTACTGCTCCTGCGACACCAGCGGACCGATGTTGACACCGCCCGACAGCCCGGGACCGATCCGCAGTGCCTCCACCGCCGGGACCAGCCGGTCCAGGAACTCCTTGACGATCGTGCGCTCCACCAGCAGCCTGCTGCCCGCCGTGCACATCTGCCCGGAGTGCCCGAACACCGCGCGCACCGCGTTCGGTACGGCCGCGTCGAGATCGGCGTCGGCGAAGACGATGTTGGGGGACTTGCCGCCCAGTTCGAGCGTGAGGCGCTTCAGCGACGGTGCCGCCGCGGCCATGATGTGCCGCCCGACCTCCGTGGACCCGGTGAAGGACACCTTGGCGACACCAGGATGCGCGACCAGCTCCGCACCCGTACGCCCGTCGCCCGTAAGGACGTTGACCACGCCCTCGGGCACGCCCGCCTCCAGGCACAGCGCGGCCAGCCGCAGCGCGGTGAGCGGTGTCTGCTCGGCCGGCTTGACGACGACCGTGCAGCCCGCCGCCAGGGCCGGGGCGAGCTTCCAGGCCGCGATCATGAAGGGGAAGTTCCACGGCAGTACGGCGGCCACCACGCCCACCGGTTCGCGGACGCTGTACACATGCCGGTCGGGGCCGGCCGCGTGCACGGTGCCCTCCAGACGGGTCGGGGTGCCCGCGAAGTGACGGATGGCCTGCAAGCCCAACTCCACATCGCCTCGGGCGCGTTCGATCGCCTTGCCGTTGTCCAGGGTGTCCAGCACCGCCAGTTGCTCGGCGTCGCGCTCCACCAGGTCGGCGAGGCGCAGCAGGATGTCACGGCGCTGCCGGGGCGGCAGGCCGCGCCAACGGCGGTCACGGTGCGCGGTGTTGGCCGCCTCGACCGCCGCCGACACTTCGGCGTGACCCGCTTGCACGACCGTGGTGAGCTGTTCCCGGGTGGCGGGGTCGAGCACCGGGATGCGTTCCGCCGCGGTGCCGGTGGTCCACTCACCGCCGATGAGCATGGGCTCGCAGTCCGGCAGTTGGGGGATGTCGATACTGAGGTCCACGGTGTTCTCCTTCACGCCTGGCGTCCGGGACGGTGAGTGGGGTCGGGCCACGGCTCGCGCACCGCCGTGGACACCGCCCGGGCTGTGGTCAGGACACAGCGGTCGAACTCCGCCTCGCCGTGCTTGGAGTTGGCGTCGGTCACATCCCTGCCCCAGACCCCGGTCTCGCTGACCTGGTCCATGCGGTAGTCCCAGAACGAGTCGACGTCGACGTGTGAGGTGGCCCGTTCCATCCGGACCAGCTCGGGCGCGAGGTGCAGCATCACGGACGTCTCGAAGAAGTTGGCGTGCATCAACGCCCGGCCGTAGGTGACGTGTCCGTCGACCTCGGGCCCCGGGTACATCGTCACGTACCCCAACGCCCGCACCCGCGCGTCCCGATGACGGACCCTCAGTTTCTCCGCCGACACGTCCAGCGCGCCGTTGTTCCAGATGTGCCCGTTGAGCAGGATGAACTGCCGTACTCCGGAGGCGTAGAGCGAGTCGATGACGTCTTCGACGACGGCGATCATGGTCTCCGGCCGCAATGCCACCGTCCCGGCGAAGTCGCCGTGCGACGCGGACACCCCGAAGCTCAAAGGCGGGACGACGGGCACGCCGGTCAGGGCGGAGACGCCCAGTGCGACCGCCTCGCAGATCCTGGTGTCCACGGCGAGGGGGAGATGCGGGCCGTGCTGTTCGGTGGCGCCGACCGGGATGATGACGGCGTCCTGGCCGGCGGCCGTGGACTCCGCCTCCGACCAGGTCAACTCCTCCCACAGCAGCGGCGATCCGGACCCACCCAAGCGCGCGGCGAGTTCGGGGACATCGAGCCCGGTGGGGATCGTTCGTCCGGACGGACCGGTGACGAAGACGGACGACATGGCTCTCCTCTCCTCGGGACCGATGGCGTTCGTCATCGGCACAGACCCTTCTCGGGACCGACGGCGTTCACCATCGGTCGGGATCGACGGCGTTCACCATCGGCGTCGGCTCTTTTCGGGCAGCAGGTCCAGGGCGCGCAGCGGGACGGGCTTGTCCCCGTCGACCGTGGTGACCCACACGGTGGCGTCCGGGCAGTAGTCGCTGATGAGTTCGCGGCACACCCCGCACGGCGCGATGATCCGGAACCACCCCGCGGGCTTGATCTGCACCGAGACCACCGACGTGATGTTCAGCTCGGCCCCGGCGGGCAGTGCGCCCCGGGCGGTGCCCATGGCGACCCCCTCGGCACAGATCGAACTGCGCCGGCAGGAACCCTCCACATGGACCCCGGTGTGCACCCGGCCGTCCGCGGTGCGCAGCGCGGTCGCGACCTCGTGGCGGCCCGACTGCCACACCTTGGCCAGCAAGTGCTGGGCGGTGGCGAGGAGTTCGACGTCGTCCTCGTCCATCGACGGCGGTACGGAGACGGGCCGCACGCCCATCGCGCTCATACCGTCAGCCCCAGCAGCCGGGCCATGTTGCCGCCCTCGACCAGCGCCCGGTCCTTCTCGTCCTCGACCGCCTTCGCGATCTTCATCCGCTCCAGGTCGAAGTCCGAGCCGGGCCACTCGCTGCCCATCAGGATCTTCTCGGGGCCCAGTCGTGCGTAGGCCCGCTTCACGTCGCTCATCAGCGTCGCCGACGTCTCCAGGTACACATGCGGCTGGCGTTCGGCCACGATGATCGCCTCCGGCACGTTCCACACCGCCCCCATGTGCGCGATGATCGTGTGGACTTGGGGGTGGTCCCGGGCGATCTCCTCGATGGCCAGCGGCGCGCAGAACGCGTCGTCGAGCGCGTTGATCAGCACCAACAGCCCTCGCCTCGCGCAGGCCTCGAAGACCGGGTCGAGCAGACCGTGGTCGGCTACGTGGTAGCCGTGCAGGCTCGGGTGCAGCTTCAGCCCCACCAGGCCCGCGTCGGCCATCCGGTCGATCTCGTCGAGCGCGTCGTCGGCCTGCGGCAGCACCTGCCCGAAGCCGAAGAACCGGTCCGGGTACGAGGCCACCAGCGAGGCGATGAAGTCGTTCTCGATGCGCTGCGCGAGCGAGCACACCATGGCCATGTCCACCCCGGCCGCGTCCATCCGGTCGAGGATGCGGCGCGGCTCGAAGGGTTTGTACGGCGGCGGGGCCTGGCCCTTGCGGGCGCCGGTGAGGTAGTCGGAACGGCCGCGGACGTCCTGGGTGGTGTTGTACGCGTCGATGATCAAAGCGGTTCGTCCTTACTCGCTACTCGCTACTCGCTACTCGCGACGTGCTGCTCGCTGGAGACCAAGGGCAGATGGCAGCGCACACTGCGACCCGGCGCGATCTCGCGCAATGCGGGCGCGCTGGTACGGCACCGATCCGTGGCGATCGGGCACCGGGTGCGGAACAGACAGCCCTCGGGCGGATTCGCCGGGTCGGGCAACTCGCCCTCCAGCACCTGCTGTTCGCGCGTGTCTCCGGGCCGCAGCACCGGAACGGAGGACAACAGGGCCCGGCTGTAGGGATGTGCGGGGGCGGCGAAGAAGGCGTCCCGGGAGGCGACTTCGATGATCTGGCCGAGATACATGACCGCGATCCGGTCGGCGATGTGCCGTACGACGCCCAGGTCGTGCGAGATGAACAGCATCGTCAGGCCCCGGTCGCGGACCAGGTCCGACAGCAGGTTCAGCACCTGCGCCTGGATCGACACGTCCAGCGCCGAGACCGCCTCGTCGGCGACCACGAACTGCGGTGACGAGGCCAACGCCCGCGCGATGCCGATGCGTTGACGCTGGCCGCCGGAGAACTCGTGCGGCCTGCGTCCGCCGGCCTCGGCGCCGAGACCGACCAGGTCGAGCAGTTCGGCGACCGCCTTCGCGGCCTCGGCGCGGGTGGCGCCGCGTGACCGGAGCAGGGGTTCGGCGACGATGTCAGCGATCCTGCGGCGCGGGTTCAGTGAACCGAACGGGTCCTGGAAGACCATCTGCAACTCGGCCCGGGTACGGCGTAGTTGGCGCCCGCGCAGCCGGGTGAGGTCGGTGCCGTCGAACTCGATCCGGCCCGAGGCGGGTTCGATCACCCGCAACAGGGCGCGGCCGAGCGTGGACTTGCCGCATCCCGACTCGCCGACCAGGCCGAGGGTCTCGCCCTGGAGGATGTCGAGGTCGACGTCCCGCAGTGCCCTGACCCGGCCGCCCGCCCGTCCCGGGTACTCGACGCGCAACTCGCGGGCCCGGATGAGCGCGGCGGTCATGCGATGCCTCCCTGGGAGCGGGCCGTGGCGCGGGCAGAGGAGGGCAGCACACAGGCGTCCAAGTGCCCGTCCTCGCCGTGCCGTTGCCGCAGCACGGGCCGCTCGGAACACGCGTCGTGGACGAAGGGACACCGGGGCGCGAACGCGCAGCCGGACGGCCGGTCCACCCCGGTCAGCGGACTGCCCGCGATGGTCGGCAGCCGTCGTACGACAGGACCGTCGATCGGTGGCACCGAACCCAACAGGCCCATGGTGTAGGGGTGTTGGGGGTGGAACAGCACCTCCTCGCGCAGCCCCTGCTCCACGATCCGGCCGGCATACATCACCGCCACCCGGTCGGCGACCTCCGCCACGACGCCCAGGTCATGGGTGATCAGCAGGACGGAGGTGCCGTGGTCGCGCTGGACGCGTTTGAGTACGGCGAGGACCTGCGCCTGGATGGTGACGTCGAGGGCGGTGGTCGGCTCGTCGGCGATCAGTACGGCCGGATCATTGGCCAGTCCCATGGCGATCATCACGCGTTGGCGCATGCCCCCGGAGAGTTGGTGGGGGTAGGCGCGGGCCGTGCGGTCCGGGCCGGCGATGCCTACCTCGCCGAGCAACTCCACGGCCCGGTGCATCGCCTGACCCCGCGTCACATCGCGGTGGGCGCGGATCATCTCGGAGACCTGGGCGCCCGCGCGGTGCAGCGGGTTGAGCGCGGCCAGGGCGTCCTGGAAGACGACCGCGATGTCCTTGCCGCGCACACCGCGCAACTCCCGCTCCGACGCGGCCACCAGGTCACGGCCCTTGAAGGTCGCCTCACCGCTGATGTGGGTGCGCGGACCGCGGTTCAGGCCGACCAGGCTCATCGAGAGGGCGGACTTCCCGGACCCCGACTCGCCCACCAGCGCGAGGACTTCACCCTGGTGGAGGGTCAGGTCCACTCCGTCCACGGCGGGCAGCCGACCGCCCGGAACGTCGAACTGGACGCGCAGGTCCCGGACTTCGAGCACGGGTGCCGACGTCATGAGCCCTCGCCCACGGCCACGGCCGCCGTGTGGATCAGGTCGGCCACGCGCTCCGGCCATACGAGGGTCGTGTAGTGGCTGCCCGGCACGTGCTCGACGGTGGCCTCCATCCGGGCCGCCATGTCGTTCTGGATCTCGGGGCGAAGGGTGCGGTCGTCGTCCGCGACCAGGTACCAACTGGGCAGCGTGCGCCAGGCCGGTTCGCCGGTCGGCTGCGTGAAGATGAGGTTCTCCGCCTTGCGTCCCTCCGCCTCCACCACGGCCCGCTGCTCGGGCGAGAGATCGGGGCCTATCTCCGCCCAGAACTCCTCGCTCGTCTCGGACTTCCACTCGCCGTTCGGGCCGCGCCGCATGTACTTGGAGATCTCGGCCTCCTCGTACCGCTCGACGATCTCGTTGACCGTCTCGCCCTCGTCCGGCCCGAACGCGGCTATGTAGACAAGGCCGTTGACCCGTGGATCGCGGCCGACGTTGCTGATGACCGCGCCGCCGTAGGAGTGTCCGGCCAGCAGCACCGGGCCCGTCGTCTCCGCCAGCACGGCCGCAGTGTTGGCGATGTCGTCCGCCAGCGAGGTCATCGGGTTGGTGACGGTGAACAGCCGGTGGCCGCGGGCGGTCAGCAGGGGCTGGACCGCCGACCAGGTCGTCGGCCGTCCGCCGGCACCGTGGACCAGCACGATGTCCATGCGGGTCATCCTTTCCGTAGCCGCGGGTCGAGGACCGTGTACAGCAGGTCCACCGCGTGGTTGACCAGGGTGAAGAGGAGGGCGATGGCGAGGGCGGCGCCCTGCACGACGGGGTAGTCGCGTTGCAGGACGCCCTGCACGAGCAGACGGCCGACACCGGCGTACGAGAAGACCGTCTCGGTGATCACCGAACCGCCGAGCAGGGAGCCGAACTGGAGCCCGAGGACGGTCACGATGGGCAGCCAGGAGTTGCGCAGCACGTGGTGGCGGATCACCACGCTCTCGCTGAGGCCCTTCATCCGGGCGGTCCGCACGAAGTCGTCGTCGAGGACCTCCAGGACGGAGGCGCGCACGATGCGGGTGATGAACCCGGCCATCGACAGCGCCAACGTGACGGCGGGCAGGATCAGATGCTGGATCCAGGGCCACACCAGCTCGGGGCGGTTCTGCAGGATCGCGTCCAGGAGAACGAAGTTGGTGGTCGGGTTGTAGTCGAGCGAGCTGGGCAGTCGGCCGAGAACCGGGAGCCAGCGCAGCCACACGCCGAACACGACGATGCCGAGCACGCCGAGCGCGAACCAGGGCAGCGAGAAACTCACCGTGGCCACGGCCCGTGTCGACTGGTCGATCCAACTGCCCTTGCGCAGCGCGGCGATGACACCGGTGACGACTCCGAGCAGGACCGCGATCGTCATCGCCGCGAGCGTCAGCTCGATGGTGGCGGGGAGCGCGTCGCCGAGCAGACCCAGGACGCTGTTCGAGCCGTAGAACGAGGTGCCGAGCCGCAGATGCACCAAGTCGTTGAGGAAGCTGCCGTATTGGACGATCAGCGGGCGGTCGAGGCCGAGTGCTTTGTTGACACGCTCCTCGTTCGCGGCCAGTTCGGACGCCGAGAGGTTGTTGCCGCCGGCCGCGAGCGAGGTCGCCGGTGAGCCGGGGAGCAGGCGCATCGCGAGGAACACCAGGCTGGCCAGCGCGAACAGGACGACGGGGATGACCGCGAGCCGTCGTAGGACCAACAGGGCTGTTCCCGCTGCCCACTTGGGTCGGGGGAGGGGGAGCAATGCGGTGGTCATGCCGGCCCCCGTACGTCGAGGGCGTCGCGCAGGTCGTCGCCCACGAAGTTGCAGGCGACGACGAACAGCAGCGTGAACGTCGCGGGCAGGACGACCAGTCGGGGTGCCGTGTAGAGGAACTCCTGGCCCGCCTGGACCATGTAGCCCCAGTCGGGCTGCGGGGGTTGGATGCCGAGGCCGAGGTAGGAGAGACCGGCGGCGAAACCGGCCGCGATCGAGAGGGTCATGACGACCTGCGCGAGCATCGGGCCCGCGATGTTCGGGAGGAGTTCGCGGGCGAGGATGCGCGGGGTGCGGGTGCCGCCCAGCTTGGAGGCGACGACGTAGTCACGGGCCGCCTCGCGCGCGGTCAGGGCGCGGGCCAGCCGGGCCAGTCCGGGCGCGAGGGACACCCCGATGCCGAAGACCAGACTGACCGTGCCCGGCCCCGCGGCTGCCACGAGGAGGATGACGAGCAGGATGGACGGGAACGCGAGCGCGAGATCCACGATCCGCATCAGCACCTGCTCCACGACCCCGCCCGCATACCCGGCGACGAGCCCGATCCCCGTGCCCACGACGGCCGCCAGCGCCGTAGCCGCGAACGCCACGAGCAGCAACGGCCGGGCGCCGTGCACGAGTCGGGCCAGCTCGTCACGGCCCAGGTCGTCCGTGCCGAAGAAATGCCCCGCTGACCCCATCGGCAACAGCGCCGACGACGTCTGCCGCAGCGGGTCCGCCTGCACGAACAACGGCCCTACGACCGCCACCAGGACCAGCACGATCAGGACGGCCCAGGACAGCACGGCCGGCCAGGACCGGGCCAGGCGGCGGCGACGCCATGCCGCGAGGACGGCCCGCCCGGTGAAGGCGGACGGAGCGGGCCGCACGGTCGCCACGGGTGGTGGAGCCGTCGTGGTGTCAGACACTGGCCTTCTCCATGTAACACCGGTGGTTGGCCAGCGCCGCCGTGTTCATGTGCTTCACGTGCGAGCCGCTGACCACCAGGTTGGCGAAGCAGGCCAGCATCGACAGGACCATGTAGTCCTCGGCCCAACGGCGTTGGATCTTCGTGTAGGCAGCCGTGCGCTGCGCACCGAGGGGCAGGTTCTTGGCCGTGTCCAGCTCCGCCTGGAGCGAGGTGGCGTCCTTGAGCGTGTCCATGCCGGTGATGGTCGCGCCGTAGAGCCCGGTGGGGCTGGCCATGGCGCCGACCATGTCGTTGGCGTCCGGGACGTAGGTGTTGCGCTCCCAGATCATCAGGTCGTGGTAGTCGTCCTTGCCGTCGAGGAGCCGGGTGAAATAGGTGGCCGGGTCGACGGAGGTGGTGACCACCTTGAAGCCGACGTCGGTGAGGTTCTGGGCGACGATCTGTGCGGCCTTCGGGTGCCAGGAGTCGCTCGCCGCCATGAGCCGGATACGCCGGCCGCCCGCGCCCGCCTCGGCGACGAGCTTCTTCGCCTTGGCGACGTCCTGCGTGCTGAGGTCGGCGAGGCTGGTGTCGTAGCCGCTCTGCGCGGGCGGGATGGCGTAGCCCCCGGGCAGCGCGCCGACGCCGTAGAAGGCCTGGTCGAGGATGGACTTGCGGTCGATCGCGAGGTTGATGGCCTGGCGGACCTTGAGCTCGGGGACGCGGCGGGCGTCGATCATCAGGATCGCGTTGGCGTTGTACGGCGTCTTGTAGACCGTCACCGAGTCGTCCTTGCGCAGCTGTGCGGCGGCGGAGTACGGGGTGAACTGGGTGGCCGAGATGTCGCCGCTGAGCAGCGAACTCACGATCGTCGACGGGTCCTGGACCTGGCGCAGCACCAGCCGGTCGACGGGCGGTCTGCCGAGGCGGAAGTCGTCGAAGGCCGTGAGGGTGATCGACTGGCCGGAGGTGGCGGCGGAGAAGGCGAACGGGCCGGTGCCGACGAGGTGCTTGCCGATGTCGGCGCCGTACTTCTTCAGCGCGGCCTTCGAGATGATGCGGCCACCGATGTCGGAGAGCTGGCCGAGGGCCGTGCGGTCCGGCTTCTTGAGGACCATCTTGACGGTGAGGTCGTCGGGGGCGGTCAGTGAGGCGACGTTCGCGCCGAGGTCGGACAGCGGGCGGGTGGCGCCCTTGGGGAGCGTCTTGTCCTTCTCGTCGAACTGCCGGCCCAGGCTGGCCAGGACGTCCGCCGAGGTGAGCGTGGTGCCGTCGTGGAACTTGACGCCCTCGCGCAGGGCGAAGGTGTAGGTGAGCTGGTCGTCGGAGATCGTCCAGCTCTTGGCCAGGTCGGGGGTGGGCTCGTTGGTCTCGAAGGAGATGAAGGTCAGGCCCCGGCAGATGCAGTCGACGGCCATCCAATCGCCCAACGAGGTGTAGAACGACGGGTCGTTGACCGCGCTGGTGGCGTCGATGGCCAGGGTCAGCGTGCCGCCCTTGCTGCTTCCCTTGGCGTCGTCGGCCGCGGCACCGCAGGCACTGAGCAGTGCGGGGAGCCCGAAGCCGACTCCCACGCCGAGCAGCCCCGCGCCCCGGAGCATGGTGCGGCGCGACGCCGTCGACGGGGCGGAGCCGGGTGAGGACGATCCAGCTGACTGGTCCGGCATGTGGGCCTCCTTGGGCACCGATCCTCGAATAATGGATCTCAAAGTATCGAGATTGGATCCAATAACATGTTCACGGGCCACAAGGTCTCTCTCGTGTCCCGGGTGTTAAAGGCGTGTGAACCGAGCTGTGGGGAGGGTGCCGGTCGGTACCGACTACGCGTTCGGCCGGCCCTTGCGGCGGATCAACTCCGGCCAGACCACGGGGTCATGACCGGGGATGAGCTCGTAGCCGCGTTCGGCGGCGATGCGCTTGAGGCGGCGGATGGGCTCCACCGTGCTCTCCGGGTCGACACCGATCGAGGCGCCGATCGGGCGCTCGTGCTCGATGTTCTCGGTGAGATCGGCCGCGTCGAAGGCGAACACGAAGCCGCCGCCGTCCGCGAGGTCGACGACGAAACTCTGGTGTCCTGGAGTGTGCCCGGCGGTCAGTACGGCGGTCACTCCCGGGGCCAACTCCGTGTCGCCGTCGGCCTGTTGCCAGTCGATGCGCGGGTCGTCGAAGTCGACGCGGAAGATCGAGTGCCGCTCTACGTCGGGCCGACCGGACAGGCCGTAGGAGAGTTCCTCGCGCTGCACGTGCACCGGCACCCGTCCCGCGAAGTGCTTGAGCCCGCCCGCGTGGTCGGCGTGCAGATGACTGACGGCCACCGCGTGGATCGCGTCCATCGGGATGCCGGCCGAGTCGAGGGCCTCCTCCAGGGGCTCGCCCGGACCCGGCAGGACCGGCCGGTAGTTGGGGGAGCCGTAGAAGCGGCGGCGCAGAGCCGGGTCCCGGATCAGCGCCGTGTTGAAGCCGGTGTCGAGCAGCAGCCAGCCGCCGTCGCACTCCAGGAGCACGGCCGGTACGGGTTCACGCAGCCGCTCCTCGTACGGGGCGCCGTGCACGGAGACGGACTTGGGGAGTTCTTCCCAGCCCAGCAGCAGGGGCACGATCCTGCGTACGCCGTGGCGGGTCATGAGGGGTGCGGGTGGGGCGGCTGGCGCATCGGCGTGATCCGTTCCGGGAGTGCATCATGGACGCCTGCGGGAGTGGGGGCTCGCCTGCGCGGGGATGGGCCATGGGGATCCACACTTTAAGTATGTGGATCCCAAAGGCGGTTGCGGAGAGGTGAACAAGTTCTCTCCCCACCCCCTCTTCAGCCCGTCCTGCCCCGCAGTGTCTCCTTCTTCGCCCGGTTTCCGCAGGTGCCCATGGAGCACCAACGGCGGTTCCCCGGGCGGGAGGTGTCCAGGAACAGGGCTCCGCACGTCGGGCCCGCGCAGTTGCGGAGGCGGGTGAGCGACGGGGAGGTGACGAGATCCAGGGCGTCCCGGGCGACGAGGGCGAGGGTGGCCCGGACCGGGTCGTCGGCCCGCCACGTGAGATGTCCCGCCGGGTCGAGGCGCGGCACGGGGACGGGATGCGCGGCGGCCGAGTTGACCCGGTCGCGCGAGTGGGCGTCGGGCGTCCGGCCGGCCCGCGCGGCGGTGATCAGGGCGTGGACGGCCTCCCGCAGATCACGCGCGTGCGCGGAATCGGGCTGCCCTGTGACGTCAGGACACGGACCGCACTGCCGCACCCACGCCAACAACGCCTCGGCGTCCGGGAGTTCCTCCACCACGTCCGGGGAACCGCGGTGGCGCAGGGTGCGGACGAAGTCCAGGCAGGGGCGGCCGACGCCCTGGCGGAAGCGGGGAGTTGCTGGCACGGGCTCAGCCTACCTCCGTAGAACCGGTTTAAGTGGTGCCGTGGGGCAGGCTCTCCTGCTACCGTCACCCGAACCAGTCAAACCGGTTCTCGCGTGAGGTGTGTCCGTGCCCCGCTGGGTGATCCTCGTCCTGTCCCTCGCCTGTGGCGTGGCCGTCTCCACCATCTACTTCCCGCAGGCGATCAGTTCGCTCGTCGCCGCCGACCTGGGCGTCTCCACGGGCTCGGCGGCCCTCGTCGTCACGGCGGCCCAGTTCGGGTACGCGGCCGGCATCTTCCTCCTCGTCCCCCTCGGCGACCGGCTCCCGCACCGCCCGCTGATCGTCACCCTGCTCGTGCTCACCGCCGCCGGACTGCTCGCCGCGAGTGCCGCGCCCTCGCTCCCGCTGCTCGTCGCCGCGAGCGCGGTCACCGGCGTGACGACCGTCGTACCGCAGATCATCATCCCGATGGCCGCCGGACTCGTACCCGCCGAACGCCGCGGAGCTGTCACCGGCACCCTCCTCAGCGGCCTGATCGGCGGCATCCTCCTGGCCCGTACCTTCAGCGGCACCCTCGGCGAGAGGCTCGGCTGGCGGGCGCCGTACGTCGTGGCGGCGGTGATCGTCCTGGCCCTGGCCGCGATCCTCTCCCGGGTCGTCCCGGACACCGAGCCGTCCACGCAACTCAGTTACCCGTCCCTGATAGCCGCGCCGCTGCGCCTCCTGCGCAGCGAACCCGACCTCCGCCGCTCCTGCCTCTACCAGGCCGCCGTCTTCGCCGGCTTCAGCGCCGCCTGGACCACGCTCACCCTCCTCGTCACCGGACCCACGTACGCCATGGGCGCCCAGGCGGTGGGCGTGCTCGGACTGGTCGGCGCGGCCAGCATGTTCAGCACCCCGCTCGCCGGCCGCCTCGCCGACCGCAGGGGCCCCGACACGGTCAGCCTCCTCGCCATGCTCGGCACGATCGCGTCGGCGGCGGTGCTCGTACCGGCCTACGGCGGCGGCACCGGCGGCCTGCTGGCCCTGGCCGCGGGCATGCTGCTGCTCGACGTGGCCGTCCAGTCCGGCCAGGTCGCCAACCAGGCCCGCATCTTCGCCCTGCGGCCCGAGGCCCGGGCCCGTATCAACACCGCGTACATGACCTGCGCGTTCCTCGGCGGCAGCGCGGGTTCCTGGCTCGGCGTGCGGACCTACGACCGGTTCGGCTGGAGAGGTGTGACCGGCCTGGTCGCCGCGCTGGCCGTGGTGGCACTCGCCCGTCACCTGCGTCACCTGCGCCGTGCGCGACGCGACAGGAGCCCCGGCCTGGCGGACCGGTCAGGATTCGAGAAGCGCGAGTCCACGCGCCGCCCGTAGCGTGACCGCCATGGACGTCACCGCGCATCGACGCCGGAAGCGGACGTACCGCTCGAAGCTTGGTTAGATCGAGCCGGGCGACGACCGCCGAGGGACCGTCGGCGGCCCGGCACAAACGGAGGGAAGGCACGATGAGCAAGGCCACGAGGACGGATACGCGGTCGTCCGCGCCGCACGCTGCCGACAGCCACGACCTGATCCGCGTGCACGGGGCGCGCGAGAACAACCTCAAGGACGTCAGCATCGAGATCCCGAAGCGCCGCCTGACGGTGTTCACCGGTGTCTCCGGCTCGGGCAAGAGCTCGCTCGTCTTCGACACGATCGCCGCCGAGTCGCAGCGGCTGATCAACGAGACGTACAGCGCCTTCGTGCAGGGCTTCATGCCGACCCTCGCCCGGCCCGAGGTCGACGTCCTCGACGGGCTGACCACCGCGATCATCGTCGACCAGCAGCGACTGGGCGCCGACCCGCGCTCCACGGTCGGCACCGCCACCGACGCCAACGCCATGCTGCGCATCCTCTTCAGCCGGCTCGGCAAGCCCTACCTCGGCTCGCCCAAGGCGTTCTCCTTCAACGTCGCCTCGATCAGCGGCGCGGGCGCGGTCACCATGGAACGCGGCGGCCAGAAGGTGAAGGAGCGCCGCAGCTTCAGCATCACCGGCGGCATGTGCACGCGCTGCGAGGGCCGCGGCTCGGTCACCGACCTCGACCTCACCCAGCTCTACGACGACTCCAAGTCCCTTGCGGAGGGCGCCATCACCGTCCCCGGTTACACGGGCGGCGGCTGGAACTCCCGGCTCTACAGCGAGTCCGGCTTCTTCGACCCGGACAAGCCGATCCGCAGGTTCACGAAGAAGGAGTTGCAGGACTTCCTGCACCGCGAGCCGACCCGGATGAAGATCGCGGGCATCAACATGACCTACGAAGGTCTGATCCCGCGCATCCAGAAGTCGATGCTCGCCAAGGACCGGGAGGGCATGCAGCCGCACATCCGGGAGTTCGTCGACCGTGCGGTCACCTTCACCGTCTGCCCCGACTGCGACGGCACCCGCCTCAACGAGGGCGCCCGCTCCTCGAAGGTCAAGGGCATCAGCATCGCCGACGCCTGCGCGATGCAGATCAGCGATCTGGCGGACTGGGTACGCGGCCTCGACGAGCCATCCGTGGCGCCGCTGCTCACCGCGTTGCGACAGGCCCTCGACTCGTTCGTCGAGATCGGTCTCGGCTACCTCTCGCTCAACCGGCCCGCCGGCACGCTGTCGGGCGGTGAGGCGCAGCGCGTCAAGATGATCCGCCACCTCGGTTCCTCGCTCACCGACGTCACGTACGTCTTCGACGAACCCACCATCGGACTGCACCCGCACGACATCCAGCGCATGAACGACCTGCTGCTGCGCCTGCGCGACAAGGGCAACACCGTGCTCGTCGTGGAGCACAAGCCGGAGACCATCGCGATCGCCGACCACATCGTCGACCTCGGCCCCGGCGCCGGTACGGCGGGCGGCACGGTCTGCTTCGAGGGCACCGTCGAGGGACTGCGTACCGGCGGCACCATCACCGGCCGGCACTTCGACGACCGGGCGTCCCTCAAGGAGTCGACACGGAAGCCCACCGGTGTGCTGGAGATCCGGGGTGCCGCGGCGAACAACCTCCAGGACGTCGACGTCGACATCCCGCTCGGGGTGCTCGCCGTCATCACCGGTGTCGCGGGCTCCGGCAAGAGCTCGCTCGTGCACGGGTCCATCCCGGCCGGCGGGAACGTGGTCTCCGTCGACCAGGGCGCCATCCGCGGCTCGCGCCGGAGCAACCCGGCGACGTACACCGGACTCCTCGAACCGATCCGCAAGGCCTTCGCCAAGGCCAACGGCGTGAAGCCGGCCCTGTTCAGCGCCAACTCCGAGGGCGCGTGCCCCACTTGCAACGGCGCCGGCGTCATCTACACCGACCTGGCGATGATGGCGGGCGTGGCCACCACCTGCGAGGACTGCGAGGGGAAGCGGTTCGACGCGTCGGTCCTTGAGTACCACTTCGGCGGCCGGGACATCAGTGAGGTGCTCGCCATGTCGGTGACCGAGGCCGAGGAGTTCTTCGGCGCGGGCGAGGCGGCGACACCGGCCGCGCACCGGATCCTGACCCGGCTCGCCGACGTCGGCCTCGGCTACCTCAGCCTCGGCCAGCCGCTCACCACCCTCTCCGGCGGCGAACGCCAGCGCCTCAAGCTGGCCACTCACATGTCCGAGAAGGGCGGCGTCTACGTCCTCGACGAACCCACCGCCGGCCTCCACCTCGCCGACGTCGAGCAACTGCTCGGCCTGCTCGACCGGTTGGTCGACTCCGGCAAGTCGGTCATCGTCGTGGAACACCACCAGGCCGTCATGGCCCACGCCGACTGGATCATCGACCTCGGCCCCGGCGCCGGCCACGACGGCGGCAAGATCGTCTTCGAGGGAACACCGGCCGACCTGGTCGAGGCCCGGTCGACGCTCACGGGGGAGCACCTGGCGGCCTACGTCGGCGCCTGAGCGGGGCCGCGACCGCGGTCAGCGAAGGGTGGCGACCGCCGTGCCGTGGAGGACTTCCTCTGCGCGGTCCCACGACCAGCCGTTCTCGATCACGAGCGTGCGCCACCCGGTGGGACCGAACCAGTACCAGAGGAGATCGCCGGTCTCCTTCGCCGAGTGGGACGGCGGGGGAGTCAGCGTGTGCAGATGGCGGGCGGCGGTGTGCAGCGCGTCCCGGTACGCGGCCGTCGCCCGCTCCCACAGTTCCTCGCCGTCCTCGTGGACGGGCAGCGCCTTGCGGATCGCCTCGTGCACCGCGAACTGCCCCTCGTTGCCCAGCCGCGTCCCATGGGCCAGCGCCTTCAGAACCGCCTCCGGCGTGCGCAGTTCGAGCAGCTCCTTCATGGCCTGCTCGTGGCCCGAGGCGAGCACGCCCTGGTCGACGATCAGGTTCAGGATGTCGCCCTTGCTGCCGACGCTCGCGAAGACCGTCTTCGGGGCGACACCGGCCGCCGAGGCGATGTCGGCGACGGTGACCCGGCCGTAGCCGCGCTCGGCGAACAGCTCCGTGGCGTGTTCGAGGATCAGCGCGCGCGTCCGTGCGGCGGCCTGTTCGCGCAGCGGGGAGACGTAACGGCGCGTGGGAGACATGGGTTCATCGTACGGCGATGAATTCAATAGGCGTGTTGTAACCTCAATTGCTGTGGGCCGAGATCAGCACCCGCTCGGCACGCATCGCACGTATCTCGCTTCTCTCTCCCTTCTCCTTCGCATCTCCTCGAAAGGGATCACGCAATGGGCATGGACGCCACGCAACTGGCCCACGGGCTCTTCCGCATCCTTGAGACCGGCGACCCGGCACTGGCCGCCGAGGTGGTGCACGAGGACTTCCGCAACCGCGAGTCGGCCGTCTCGCCCACGGCCTGCACGCTTCCCGGCCCCGCGGGAGTGCTCGCCTCCAGCGCGTGGATGCGCTCCGCCTTCAGCGACCTGGACTTCCCCGTCCTCGGCATCGCCCACAACGACGAGCAGGTCTGGCTACGGCTGCGCATGCGGGGCCGTCACACGGGGCCCTTCGTCCGCTTCCGTGACGGCGCGCTCGACCAGGCGATACCTCCCACCGGGCGTGACATCGACTTCGAGCAGATCCATGTGCTCGACCTCCGTGACGGCAAGGTGGTCGGGCATGAGGCGGTGCGGGACGACGTGACGATGCTCGGGCAGCTGGGCGTTTTCCCGCCGAGTCCCGCTGTCGGGCTGAGCATGCTCGCGTGGAAGGTGACGGGGCGAGCCGCGCGCGCTGCCGCGGACGTGACGGCGAAGGCCGCCGAGGCGGCAGCCGGGGCGACGCGGTAGGTCCCGGGGCGGAGCGGCCGAGTCGAAGGTCTCCCCTCCTGCGGTGGCCTTCGCCCGCCCAGGGACGACGACCAGGGTGTCCCACCGGTGCGACCGGCCCACCGCGCGCGACACCGTGGCTCCAGGTGGCGGTCCCGCAGTGCGCACGCGGGCGCCGGGCCCTGGACGGCAGGAGTGATTCAGATGGCGAAGGTCCTTTTCGTGCTGACCGGAGCGACGTACTGGGTGCTCAAGGACGGCACCCGGTACGCGACCGGGTACTGGGCCGAGGAGTTCGCGGCCCCGTACAAGCTGATCACGGAGGCGGGTCACGAGGTCGTGGTCGCGACACCGAACGGCGTGACACCCAACGTCGACATGATGAGCCTGCGGCCCTCCATGGCGGGCGGTGAGCAGGGGGCGCTCGACCTGGAGGAGATCATCCGGTCGGCGGAGGTGATGCGTAGGCCGCTCCAGCTGTCGGACGTCCGCCTTGAGGACTATGACGCGGTGTACCTGCCCGGCGGCCACGGCCCGATGGCCGACCTGGCACTGGACGCCGACGTGGGCCGGATCCTCACGGCGCAGCTCGCCTCGGGCAAGCCGCTCGCGATCGTGTGCCACGGCCCCTCCGCGATCCTGGCCACCAGGATCCACGGCGAGTCGCCCTTCAAGGGCTACCGGATGACCTGCTTCACCAACGAGGAGGAAGAGGGCGTCGGTCTGGCCTCCCGGGTCACCTGGCTGCTGGAGACGGAGCTGAAGGACAAGATCGGCGTCGAGTTCAGCCGCGGCGAGATCTGGAAGCCGTACATGGTGGAGGACCGCAACCTCATCACCGGGCAGAACCCGGACTCGGCCGCCGTCCTCGGGGAGCGGCTGCTGGAGTTGCTGAAGTAGCGCCGCCGCGAGTGACTGGTGCCTGGGCGAGAGGCTGAACCTCCCATATGCAAGGAAGCCGGTCGTGGCGCCCGGGCCGACCGGCGGTGGAACCTGATCAAGGCCGTCCTCCAGGGGGCGGCACTCCGGCATCCCCACAGGCAGGACGGTTCACATGATCAACAGGCGGGCTCTCGGCAGGACCATCGGGGCGGGAGCCATGGGGACCGCGGCGGCGTCCCTGGCGGGGTGGTTCAGCTCGTCACCCGCGTCCGCCGCTTCCTTGGGGAGCGAGGCGTCAACTGCCGGGCGGGCTACGGGCCGTACGTCCTTCGAGGCGCTCAAGCGGGTCAGGGCCGGGGAGTTGGACATCGGCTACGCGGAAGTCGGCCCGGCGAAGGGACCGGTGGTCGTCCTGCTGCACGGATGGCCGTACGACATCCACAGCTACGTCGACGTCGCGCCGCTGCTGGCCGCCGAGGGGTACCGGGTGATCGTGCCCTACCTGCGCGGGTACGGCACCACGACGTTCCGTTCGTCGAAGACCTTCCGCAACGGCCAACAGGCCGTGGTCGCCCTGGACATCATCGCGCTGATGGACGCCCTGCGGATCGAGAAGGCGCTGCTGGGCGGCTTCGACTGGGGCGCGCGGACGGCCGACATCATCGCGGCACTGTGGCCGGGGCGGTGCAAGGCACTCGTCTCGGTGACCGGTTACCTCATCACCAACCGGGAGAAGAACAAGCAACCACTGCCTCCCGCCGCCGAGTTGGCGTGGTGGTACCAGTACTACTTCGCCACCGAGCGAGGGGAACTGGGCCTGGCCCAGTACGGGCACGACTTCGCCAAGCTGATCTGGCGCAACGTCTCCCCGACCTGGCAGTTCGACGACGCCACCTTCGACCGCACCGCGAAGGCCTTCGAGAACCCCGACTACGTCAGCATCGTGATCCACAACTACCGCTGGCGGCTGGGCCTCGCGGCGGGCGACCCGCGCCACGACGGCATCGAGACCAAGCTCGCCGCGGGCCCGGCCATCACGGTGCCCACGATCACCCTCGACGGAGAGCTGGACCCCTTCACCCCGGCAGGCGACGGGAGCGCGTACCGCGCCAAGTTCACCGGCCCCTACGACCACCGTGCCCTCGCCGGCATCGGGCACAACCTGCCCCACGAGGCACCCGAGGCGTTCGCGCGGGCCGTCCTGGACGCCGACCGCCTCTGATGCCGTGGACCAGGGAGACTCCCTGGCGCGAACCCGGGCCGTAGGGGCGAGTCTGGTGGTGTCGGCAGTTCGTCCGAGAACGGAGGCGCAGCTCATGGACATGAAGCTCGAAGTGGTCGTGGTGCCGGTCGGGGACGTGGACCGGGCCAAGGATTTTTACACGGCGCTGGGCTGGCGGCTGGACGCCGATGTCGCGACCGGCGAGAACTTCCGGGTGGTGCAGGTGACCCCGCCGGGCTCCCCGGCATCGGTCATCTTCGGCACCTCGGTCACGTCCCAGACACCGGGATCGGCCCAGGGCCTGCACCTGGTCGTGGACGACATCGACGCCGCCCACGACGAACTCAAGCGGCTCGGCGCCGACCCGAGCGACGTGTTCCACGACGAGGGTGGCGTCTTCCACCACGCCGGGACCGACGCCCGGGTGCCCGGCCCGGACCCGAAGCGCAGCAGCTACGGCTCGTTCGTGTCGTTCAGCGACCCGGACGGCAACGGCTGGATTCTTCAGGAGATCACCACCCGGCTCCCGGGCCGCCTGGACCCCGCGGCCACGACGTTCGCCTCCGCCGAGGACCTGGCGAGCGCACTCCGCCGGGCCGCCGCGGCGCACGGTGAGCACGAGGCGCGCACCGGCGCGGAGGACCCGGACTGGCCCGACTGGTACGCGCAGTACATGGTGCGCGAGCAGGCCGGGACCGAGTTGCCGTCGTGAGTAAGCCGGCCTGTCGGGCGGGGGAGTCGCGCACCGGCCGCGGGGCAGGTGCCGACACGCGTCGAGGCCTGCGGGGTCCGCCTCACCGACGTCCCCGCGGATGATCCCCGGTGACGCCCGGTTCCGCGTCGTCCTCGACATGAGGAAGTGAGACCGCCATGGCCGAGAAACCGCTGGCCGGATCCGTCGCGCTGGTGACCGGTGCCAGCAGCGGCATCGGTGCCGCGACCGCGCGCCGGCTGGCCGAGGAGGGCGCGGCGGTGGCGCTCGTCGCACGGCGCCGCGACCGCCTGGACCGGCTCGCCCAGGACATCACCCGGCTGGGCGGCCGGGCCGACGTCGTGGAGGCCGACATCAGCGACCCCGAGCAGGCGTACCAGGCGGTCCAGGTCACGCTCGGGCGGCTGGAGCGGCTCGACATCCTGGTCAACAACGCCGGGATCATGCTGCTCGGCACGGCCCTGCACGCCACGATCGAGGAGTGGGACCGGATGGTCTCGCTCAACGTGACCGCATTGCTCCACGTCACCCACGCTGCCGTCCCGTACCTGATCGACGCGGCCACCACGTCCCCGCGGCAGGTGGCCGACATCGTCAACGTCGGCTCGACGGCCGGACGCGTCGCCCGCCCCGGGAGCAGCGTCTACAACCTGACGAAATTCGGCCTGAACGGCTTCACCGAAGCCCTGCGCCAGGAGCTGCTCGTGGAGCGCGTCCGGGTCGCCGTGGTCGAACCCGGCACCGTACGCACGGAGTTGGTGGACCACCTCGGCGAGGCCACCCGCGAGGCGGCTCTCCGGCAGGTCAGCGGCATCGAACCGCTGCGGGCGGAGGACGTCGCGGACGCGATCGCCTACATCGTCACCCGGGAGCGACGCGTGGCCGTCAACGAGATGCTGGTCCGCGCCGGTGACCAGACGTGGTGACCGCGGGCGAGGAGGACGGACGGATGAGCCAAAACCACGACCACGACCACGACAGCGATCACGAATACGACTACGACTACGACGTCATCGTGATCGGCGGGGGATCGCCCGGCGAGCACTGCGCCGGTGCCCTGGCCGAGGGCGGTCTGCGGGTCGCCCTGGTGGAGCGTGAACTGGTCGGCGGGGAGTGCTCGTACTGGGCGTGCATCCCGTCGAAGACGCTGTTGCGCCCGGGCGAGGCCGTGCACGGCGCACGGGAGGCCGCGGCGAGTGCCCAGGTCGACGTCGAACAGGCCCTGGCCTGGCGGGACTTCATGGTGTCGGACTACTCCGACGCCGGGCAGGAGCGCTGGCTGGCCGACACCGGCATCGCCCTGCTGCGCGGCTCCGGCCGGCTGGCGGGACCGGGCGTCGTGGAGGTGGCCGGAGCCCGCCACACCGCCGAGCACGTGGTGGTCGCCACGGGCGCGGCACCGGTCATGCCGCCGGTCCCGGGCCTGTCCGAGCTGACCGGCGTGTGGACCAATCGCGAGGTGACGGGCATGAAGGCGGTCCCGCGCCGACTGGTCGTGCTCGGCGCCGGACCCGTCGGCGTGGAGATGGCGCAGGCCGTCCGCCGGCTGGGCGGCGAGGTGGTCGTCACGGCCCACGGCGGGTACGTCCTGCCCCGCGAGCCCCGGCCCCTGGGCGAGGCGCTCGGCGAGGTGCTGCGCCGCGACGGGGTCGAGCTGGTGCTGGGTCCGCGCACGGTCGCCGCCCGGCGCGAGGGCGAGGACTACGTCCTGAGCCTCGACGACGGGCGGGAACTGCGCGGCGACCACCTCCTCGTCGCCACCGGACGCCGCCCGCGCGTCGACGACATCGGCCTGGACACGGTGGGCGTGAAGGCCGACGAGCACGGCATTCCCGTCGACTCGCGGCTGCGTGCCGCCGAGCGGCTGTGGGTCGTCGGCGACGCCACCGGCCTCTGGATGCTCACCCACGTCGGCAAGTACCAGGGCGAGGTCGTCGCCGCCAACATCCTCGGCGAACCCCGCGAGGCCGACTACACGGCCGTGCCCCGCGTCGTCTACACCGACCCGCAGGCGGCGTCGGTCGGTGCGGGCGAGGCACGGTTCAGCGCCACCGTCCCGATCTCCGGGGTGGCCAAGACCGCGGCCTACACCCGCGCCTACGCCGACGCCAACGGGTTCCTCACGCTGCTCAGCGACGGCCGGGTGATCACCGGCGCCCACGCTCTCGGCCCGGAAGCGGGGGAGTGGCTGCAACAGGCGACCCTCGCCATCCGCGCCCGCATCCCGCTGGACGTGCTCCGGGACACGATCCAGCCGTTCCCCACGTTCTCGGAGATCTACGTCGCCGCGCTCAAGGACCTGCATGAGCAGATCGGGGCCGCGGAGCGAAAGGCGTCGCCGTGACGCGCTACCGCACGCTGAAGGTCGACGACCTTGAGATCTTCTACCGCGAGGCCGGACCGCCCGACGCCCCCGCCCTGCTGCTCCTGCACGGTTTCCCGTCCTCGTCACGGATGTACGAGCCGCTGCTGGGGCGTCTCGCCGACCGGTGGCGGCTGATCGCGCCCGACCTTCCCGGGTTCGGCCACAGCAGCGCTCCCGCGCCGACCGGGTTCGCGTACACCTTCGACCACCTGGCCGAGGTCATGAACGGCTTCGTGGACACCCTCGGCGTCCGGCGGTACACGCTCTTCGTGCAGGACTACGGCGGGCCGGTCGGGTTCCGCATGGCCATGGCGCACCCGGAGCGGCTGGAGGCCCTGATCATCCAGAACGCGGTGGCCCACGAGAGCGGGCTGGGGCCGCTCTGGCAGACACGACGTGCCTTCTGGGCCGACCGTGCCACCCACGAGCCGGCACTGCGCGAGAACTTCCTGTCCCTGGCCGCCACGCGGGGCCGTCACCTCGGCGATGACCCCGCGACCGAGCGCTACGACCCCGACCTGTGGACGGACGAGTACGCCTTCCTGAACCGGCCCGGGCAGGCGGAGATCCAGCTGGAGCTGTTCTACGACTACCGCACCAACCTCGCCGCCTACCCGGCCTGGCAGCACTGGCTGCGCACCCGCCGACCCCGCACGCTCGTCCTGTGGGGACGCCACGACGCGTCCTTCCAAGTGCAGGAGGCCGACTCGTACCGGGCCGACCTGCCCGATGCGGAGATCCAGCTGCTCGACGGCGGCCACTTCGTCCTGGACACCTGTGCCGACGAGGCAGCCCAACGGATCCGGGCCTTTCTGACCTGACATCGCCACCGGCCGGAGACCTGCGTCGACTCCGCGGCTTGAACGCGTCCTGCCACGAGGCGGCGGCCGGGCCTTTGCCCGGTCAGGATTCAGGCCGCGGGCCCACCGCTGTAACGTGCAGTGTGACCAGGGGGCAGACCGCGACGAAGGCGGACAACCGTGGTGCATGCGGAGCACAGCTCACGGGACGGGTCAAAGGCCGGCCTGCTCGGCAGGCGGACCGAGTGCGCCCGGCTCGACCGGATGATCAGCGCGGCCCGTGGCGGGGAGAGCGGCACGCTCGTGGTCCACGGCCCACCCGGCGTCGGAAAATCGGCACTGCTCGACTACGCGGCCCGGTCGGCGGCCGACCTGCGCGTGCTGCACGCCGTCGGCATCGAATCCGAGATGGAGCTGGCGTTCGCCACGCTCCACCAGGTGTGCGTGCCCTTGCTCGAACGCCTGAAGAACCTTCCCCAGCCGCAGCGCGCCGCACTGGAGACGGTGTTCGGCATTCGCGCGGGGCCCCCGCCGGACCGCTTCCTGGTCGGGATGGCGGTGCTCGGTCTCCTCTCGGACGCCTCCGCGAAACACCCGCTGCTCTGCCTGGTCGACGACGCGCAGTGGATGGACCGGGTCTCCGCGCAGATCCTCGGCTTCGTCGCCCGCCGGCTGCTCGCGGAGTCGGTCGCCCTCGTCTTCGGAGCCCGCGAAGGGCCCAAGGACCTGCTCGGACTACCGGAGCTGGAGGTCACCGGGCTGCGTGACGCCGACGCCCACACCCTGCTCGACTCGGCCACCCACACCCGGCTCGACCAGGACATCCGCGACCGCCTCGTCGCGGAGACCAAGGGCAATCCCCTCGCCCTCCTCGAACTGCCCCGCGGCCTGACCATCACCCAACTGGCCGGTGGATTCGGCCTCTTGAACGGCGACACGCTCCCGGGCCGCATCGAGCAGAGCTTCCTGAGCCGGATCGAGGCCCTCCCGGACGAGACCCGGCTGCTCCTGCTGATCGCCGCCGCCGAACCGGTCGGCGATCCCGCCCTGGTGTGGTCGGCGGCCGGCCGTCTCGGTGTGACACCGGAGACGGCCCTCGCCGGCGGCACGGACGGGCTGCTGTCGTTCGACGTACGCGTCACGTTCCGGCACCCGCTCGTCCGGTCGGCCGTGTACCGCTCGGCGACGGAGGAGGACCGCCGGGCCGCGCACCTGGCCCTGGCCGAGGTCACCGACCCGAAGGCCGACCCGGACCGTCGCGCCTGGCATCTCGCGTCCGCCACCGCGGGCCCGGACGAGTCCGTCGCCGCCGAACTCGAACGCTCCGCCGACCGTGCGCAGGCACGCGGCGGGCTGGCCGCAGCGGCGGCGTTCCTCCAGCGATCCGTGGCACTCACCGGCGACACGTCACGGCGCGCCGAACGGGCGGTGGCCGCCGCCGACGTCAGCCTCCAGGCCGGCGACCTCGACGCCGCCCGCCGGTTCGCCGACACCGCGGACCGGTATGCCCAGAGCGAGTTCCAACGCGCCCGGGCCCAACTCGTGCACGGTCAGATCACGTTCGCGGCCGGCCTCAACCAGGAGGCACCACCACTGCTGCTGACGGCCGCGCGGCGACTGGAGCCCTTCGACCAGGACCTCGCGCGCGAGACCTACCTGATGGCGTGGGGCACCTCGGCACTGGTCGCCGCGGACGCCGACAGCCTCATGGCGATCTCCCGGGCGATGCGAGACCTTCCGGCGGCCAGGGGAACTCCCGGCACCCTCGACCTCGTCATCGAGGCCTGCGCGCTGCTCGTCACCGACGGCCGCGCCGCCGCCGTCCCCGCACTCCGGCGGGCCGTCACGGCACTCGCGGATCTTCCCGCGCCCGACGTGCTGAAGTGGGGCTGGGTGGCGAACGGCGTCAGCGCGGCCGTGTGGGACGACCGGGCCATGCGCAGCACGTACCGCCGGGCCGTCGAGGTGGCGCGCACCGCAGGTGCCCTGACCGAACTTCCCCTGTGCCTCACGTCGTTGGGCATGGCGACCACCTGGACCGGGGATTTCGACGCCGCCGCGTCGATCGTCGACGAGGCGGACATCGTCGCCGCGGCGACCGGCGTCCCCCTGGCGCCGCACGTCAGACTCCGGCTCGGCGCACTGCGGGGGCGCAGCGCCGACGCGGAGGCCCTCATCGCCGCCACCATCCAAGAGGCCGGTGCGAGCGGCCAGTTGATGGGAGTCACGGTCGCCCACTGGGCCGCCGCCGTCCTCTACAACGGCCTCGCCCGCTACGAACAGGCCATGTCCGCAGCCCAGATCAGCAGCCGCATCGCCGAACTGTGGGTCTCCGTCTGGGTGTTGCCCGAACTCGTCGAGGCGGCGGTGCGCGCCGGTGAGGAAGAGGTCGCCGGTGACGCGCTCGCCCGGCTCACGGACGCGGCGGAGCCGTGCGACACCGACTGGGCACAGGGAATCCTGGCCCGCTGCCGGGCCCTGCTCACCGCCGGAGCCCCCGCGGACCGCCTCTACCGCAGGGCGATCGAGCGACTGGGCCGGACCCAACTGCGCCCCGAACTGGCGCGCGCCCATCTGCTGTACGGCGAGTGGCTGCGCCGGGACCGTCAACGGAGCGACGCCCGGGGGCACTTGCGTACGGCCTACGAGATGTTCGGGTCGATCGGCATGGAGGCGTTCGCCGAGCGGGCCCGCCGGGAACTGCTCGCCACGGGGGAGACCGTCCGCAAGCGCACGGTCGAGGCCTCGTCGCGTGACGAACTGACGCCGCAGGAGAAGCAGATCGCGTCGCTCGTGCAGGACGGCTTCTCCAACCCGGAGGTCGGCTCCCGCCTGTTCCTGAGCCCGCGAACCGTCGAGTGGCACCTGCGGAAGATCTTCACCAAGCTGTCGATCACCTCCCGCAGACAGCTCCGTGACGTGCTGCCCCGCGGCGAGTACGAGGCCGCATCGGAGTAGGGGATCGCGCTCAGGGGATCAGCTGCTGGCCGCCGTCGATGTCGTAAGTCGCCCCGGTGAGCGCCGTGTTGGTCATCAGGTGCAGGGCGAGCGCGGCCACGTCCGACGGTCCCACCACCCGGCGGATCGGCAGCGTGGCACGCAACTCCTCCCGGCGGCGCTCCAGTTCGCGCCGAGCAGCCGCGCCGACAACGGGGTGTCGACGAACCCGGCGGCGATCGCGTTGACCCGGACCGGGGCGAGTTCGAGGGCCGCGTTCGCCGTGATGGCCGGCAGACTCGCCGCCGCGATGGCCGCGATGCTCAGCCCCACGCCGGGGCGGCGGGCGTGCGTGCCGGTGATGTACGTCAGCGACCCACCGGGACGGACACACGTCGCGCACTCCCGCGCGATACGCAGTGAGCCCAGCAGATGCTCGTCGAGCACGCTCCGCGCCTCGTCGAAGTCCATGTCGGCGATCGGCGAGTAGAGCGGCCCGCCGCCCGCGACCAGGACGTGGTCGACCGGCGCGGGCAGCTCCGCGAAGAACCGGTGCAGTCCCGGCCCATCACTCAGGTCGAGCCTCGCGGCCGACGCGCCCAGCTCGTCCCGCGCGGCGTCGAGCCGCCCCCGGTCACGTCCGGTGACGACGATCTTCGCGCCGGCCGCATGCGCCTGGCGTGCCGTCTCCAGCCCGATGCCGGAGCTGCCGCCGATGACGACGACGGTGCTTCCTGAGAGATCGTTCACTGCTGCCTCCGTAACGAGGTGGAGATGGAGATCACGGCGACCGGCGGGCCGTGGAGGCACTGGAAACGCCGGTTCCCCGGACGCTCGCCGGGTCACCGGGGTGCCGGGAGAGCGGCAGCTACCGCACGACGTCCCGCATCTGCTGCCGGATCACACGCAAGGCCGTCCGCACGGGCGGTCACCTCCTCAAGGGTCTCGCCGCTCGGCCCGTACGGCACCTCCACGACGAGCGTGACCGGAACTCCCGGCCGCTCTCCGCGCGCCGGACACGCAGGGGCATCGAGCCGAGTGTCCGATCGAGGCCGCCGGGATCGTCGGCGGCGAACAACCCGATCGTGCGCCACCCGCCGCGGTACCCGCCCCCGCGCCCGTGGTCCTCCCTGGCCGACGGCCGCCCAGGGTGTCGCAGGTCCCCCGTCCCCTGTCGATCGTCCCGGCACGGACCAGTGAGTTCTACGGGCGCGAGGGCTCCCCGTGCCGCAGGACCCTGGAAGAAGTCACCCACCGTCCCGCGAGCCGTAGCGCCAGGGCGACGAACTCCGCACGGCGCGACCTCCTCGTGGCCGACCGAGGGAATCGCCCATGTCCAACCACTTCAGCGCGGCCTATCTCAAGTTCCCCGGCGACGACGCGCGCCTGGACCTGACCGACCTGTTCGCCTTCCCGGCGTCCGGAGACCCCGGCAGAACGGTGTTGATCATCGACGTGAACCCGTTCGCGACGGGCCTGAGCGCGACCCCGCCGTTCCTGATGAGTGCCGAACTGCACCCCGACGCGGTGTACCGCATCAACATCGACAACGACGGCGACAACCAGGCCGACGCCGCCTTCTCGTTCGTGTTCACGGAGGCGGGCGACGGCAGGCAGACGGGCACGGCCTACTACGCCACCGGCGCCGACGCCCGGAGCGCCGAGCCGGCCGGTGAGGTGCTCGCCAGTGCCGTACCGGTCGGCTTCGACGCGTCGGCGCAACCCGTCGAGGCGGGTGGCTGCCGCTTGTTCACCGGCGTACGCAGCGATCCGTTCTTCGCCGACGCCGAAGGCGCCCTGCACGGCTTCGTGTGGACGGGAGAAGACGCCTTCGGCGACAAGGACGTGCAGTGCATCGCGCTTGAGGTGCCCGACGACATGCTCGGCCCGGATCCGCTGATCCACCTGTGGGCGACCGTCAGCGTGCGCCGTGACGGCGAACTCGTGCAGGTGGACCGCGGCGGGCAGCCGACGATCAACCCGTTCATCAATCCCGACTACGCGAAGGACGCGTACAACGCCGGGCATCCGGCGGACGACGTGGCGAAGTACCTGGGGCCGTGGTCGAAGATCCTGGAGGGGAACGGCTATCCGCCCGCCGAGGCGAACGCGGCGGCCGCCACCGTCCTGCCGGACGTCCTGGCCTACGACCGCGGCCGGCCCGCCGTCTATCCCAACGGGCGCGGCCTCACCGACGACGTCTTCATCGCCCGGATGTCCTTCCTGACGAACGGAAAGGTCACCTCGGGCGGGGTGATGCCGCACGACGACCTGCTGTCCGAGTTCCCCCACCTCGGACCTCCGCACCGGTAGAAGTGCCCCACCCGAGCGGACCTGCCGACCAGGCGGACCCGCACTGTCACCACCCCGAGGGCCACCATGGACGTTCCCGCCAAGAAGGTCGCCGTCGTCACCGGCGCCTCACAGGGCATCGGCGCCGGCCTGGTCGAGGCGTACCGCAAGCTCGGCCACTCCGTCGTCGCGACCTCACACGGCATCACCCCCTCCGAGGACCCGGACGTGCTCACCGTCCGGGGCGACATCACCGATCCGGCCACGGCCGAGCGCGTCGTCGCCGCGGCGATCGAACGGTTCGGCCGGATCGACACCCTCGTCAACAACGCGGGCCTCTACCTCGCCAAGCCGTTCACCGACTACTCCCGGGAGGAGTACGAGGCGGTCGTCGGCGTCAACCTGACCGGGTTCTTCCACATCACCCAGCTCGCCGTCCGGCAGATGCTCCGTCAGGGCACCGGACACGTCGTCCAGATCAGCACCAGCCTCGCCGATCACGCCAATTCCACGATCCCCGCCGTGCTGGCCTCGCTGACGAAGGGCGGGCTCCAGTCCGCCACCAGGGCGCTGGCGATCGAGTACGCCTCCCGCGGCATCCGCAGCAACGCGGTCGCGCTGGGCGTCATCAGAACTCCCATGCACCCGGAGACGTCCGCGCCGCTCGCCGCGCTGCACCCGCTGGGACGGATGGGCGAGGTCGGCGACGTCGTCGACGCGATCGTGTTCCTGGAGAACGCGACCTTCGTCACCGGCGAGATCCTCCACGTCGACGGCGGCCAGAGCGCCGGCCGCTGAACTCCCGCTACTGGTGGGCTTTGTGGGCAGTGGTGGTGAAGTATCGATTCGGCTAACACCCATCCAGGTTGTGTATGAATTGTGTGAGTGGCGTGATTGAATCATGCACAACTCGGCCTGGTGGCTTGAACTCGACCGTTCGGTTCCCCGTGTCCTGTGTCCTCAGCAGGATGTCCGCGCGCTCGTTCAGGTCCGGCCGAGCCGGTACGAACGTGCGGCAGGGGCGGGAGTGGTCGATCCGCGCGCGCCCCTGCCGTAGCGCACCTTGTGTTCCCGCGCCCCTCCCGACCGGAGGCCCGCGCCCGGCAGGCACCGCAATCGTCCGCGGTCCGCCGGACGGGAGCGTGCGCCACGTCACCGTGCCGGCATACCGCTACTGCGGTGCCGCCTGCCGTCACGTACGTGAAGGGAACCTTCCATGACCACAGCCGCCGCCGCGACTGTCTCCGACTTCTACTACGGCGCGGTGACCCCGGTCGCCGCCTATCTGATGGCGTGCCTGGGAGCGGCCCTCGGGCTGCGCTGCACGACCCGTTCGCTGCGCCGCCCGCAGCACAGAGCCCGCTGGCTGGCGCTCGGCGCGGTCTCCATCGGCTGCGGCATATGGACCATGCACTTCATCGCCATGATCGGCTTCAGCGTCGAGGGCGCGCTCGTCAACTACGACGCCACGAAGACCCTGTTGAGCCTCCTCGTGGCGATCGCCGTGGTCGCCGTGGGAGTGTTCCTCGTCGGTTACCGGGGCGGCTCCCCGCTGAACCTGGGTGTGGCCGGCGCGGTCACCGGGCTCGGTGTCGCGGCCATGCACTACCTCGGGATGGCCGCCATCCACACGAACGGCACCCTCCACTACGACACCGGGACCGTGGCGCTCTCCATCGTGATCGCCGTCGCGGCCGCCACCGCGGCGCTGTGGGCGGCGGTCTCCATCCACGCGCTGTGGGCGAGCCTCGGCGCGAGCCTGGTGATGGGCGTGGCCGTGACCGGAATGCACTACACAGGTATGGCCGCGGTCTCCGTCCACCTCACCAACGTGGCCGGGGCCTCACAGTCCTCGGCCGACCTGGTCGCCTTCCTCCTCGTCATGCTCGCCGGCCCGCTCCTCGTCCTCCTGGTCGCCGCCGTGATCGTCATGTTCGACCCCGACATGATGCTCGGCGAGACCGAGGCGAAGGCGTCGGAGCCCGCGCCGGCACCGCTGTTCGGCGGGGACTCCGCGTTCCCCACGAGGGAGCCGTCGCAGACCCGCACCTCCTGGTGACCTGAGACCCGGACCGCTTCACCGCATCACGCGGGTACGGCGGCTCAGTCCGAGAGCCGCCACAACAGCCGGTAATACCTGATCCGTTCCGGGCCCGGCTCGACTCCGTAGGCTTCGAGCAACGGCTCTTCCTGGCCGGGACCGTAGTTCCACCGCGTGCTCCACGTGGCGATGGCGAGGTCGGCCCAGCGGTCGGCGACTCCGAGCGCGCCGAGGTCCACGTGACCGCCGCACCTGCTGTCGTCGCCGATCAGGGTGTTCGGGGCGCAGGCGTCGCCATGGCAGACGACGGGTTCATCGACCGGCGGGATGTCGGTGAGCACGCGGAGCGCACGCTCGACGGTCCCGAGGCGCTGGAAGTCCTCGGGCCAGTCCGCCGGATCTATCAGGCCCGCCGCCGCCCGGGACCGCACCGCCTCCAGCCGCTGCCCGGCCGACCAGCCGAACGGGCAGTCCGCGACAGGCAGTTGCTCATGCAGGGCGCGCAGCCCGGTACCGATGGCGCGTACCGCGGTGCCGGGGTCGCGCTTCCAGTGGTCGTCCACGGCCATTCGCCCGGGCAGGCCGGCCGTGACGATCCAGGACCCCGTCTCGTCCGCGCCCTCGTCGAGGACGCCCGGCACCACGGTGAACGCCACCGCCCAGCGCAGGAGCACCACCTCGGCCGAGAGGCCGATGCCACTGCCCGCCGGCGTCCACTTCACGAACTGCCGCGCATCCCCCAGGCCGACCTGAAACGTCAGACCGCCGACTTCGTTCCGCCACACGGCCCGCACCGGCCGCCCCGCCGCGAGTTCGGTGACGATCCAGGGAAGCTCGACCGGCCCCCGGGGCGAGGTCGCCATCACCACGCCGTCACCCCTTCCCGTGCTGCGGGCGGTGGGTGAGGAGGTCGCCGGGCTGGCAGTCGAGGACTTCGCAGATGCGGGTCAGGGTGCTGAAGCGGATGGCCTTCGCGCGGCCGTTCTTGAGGATGGACAGGTTGACGTTCGTGACGCCCACCTGCGCGGCCAGTTCGGCCAGGGTCATGCCCCGCTCCTCCAGGATCCGGTCGAGGTGGACCTCGATGGCGTGCGGGTCGGCCTCGGCGGGGGACATCAGATGACGCCTTCGAGGTCTTCGCGCATCACGGTGCCGACCCGCATGATCCGGGCCAGGGAGAGCAGCCCGATGCCGGTGAGCAGGGCGAAGTACGGCATGCCGTGGTCGACGTCGTAGAGCAACGGCCTGTGGTCCGCCGTCCGCAGGGAGTTGAGCAGCGCGGCTCCCGCGACGCTCTCGGTGACGTGGCAGACGAGGCTGCCGACGGCCAGGTACCAGCCCAGGAGGCGTATACGGCCCGCGGTCCGGAAGGTGTACGGGCCGTCCTGGCGCGCGGCGCGGATCAGCCAGTACAGCAGGAACAGGGCGCCGATGTAGAGGGCGGAGGACGGCAGTTCGGTCAGCGTGCTGAGCAGACGTGCGCCGCCGCTCGGTGAGTAGTCGCAGTACCGCGGCGTGAACGAGACCACGATGCCGGGCTTGGGCTCCATGATCCGGCTGAACCAGTCCTCGCCACCGCCCTGTGTGGACGGGTCGGTGGCGCAGACCGAACCGTCGCCCCATCCGAAGACACCACCGATCCCGACCGCGGCGTACGCCTTCAGGACCAGGAACACCGCGACCAGCGCGCAGAGCACGGTGACCACGCCGGCCATGGGTTCCAGCGGGTTTCTGCTGCCGTTCTCGGCCCCGGTCGACTCGTCGGTCATGACGGACCGCCCCCTGTGTATCGTTTATCGATGTTATCGAAAAACGATACAGCGATGCGTACGCGGGAGGCAAGTGGCCCGCACACCGGCCGCCTTGCGCCCGGCGCGGCCCAACTCGTCCCGCAGGCAGGGGTGTTATCGCACCTCTGCCCATGCGGCCACGAGTTCCGGGACGTACACCGTCGCCCGCACCTCCGTACAGGCGTGCGCCATACGAGCCCGCAGTGTGTCGACGTCGACCTCTTCGGCGGTGGCGATTCCGCCGCGCTCCATCACCGGCAACAGACTGCGCGTCGACTCGGCGATGAGCGTCACCGCCGCCGAGTCGGGACCGCCCGTGGGCACGGCGACCGCCACGCTCGGATCGGAGAGCCCCGAGAGGCGTAGTACTTCGGCCAGTTGCTCACCCATGTCGGGGTCACGGCGCCCCTCGCGGAGCGCCGCGCAGATCCACCCCACCGACTCCGTCACCACAGGTACCGCGGGTACGGCGCGGGTCCTCGAAATATTGAAGTCCTGGAACGTGACCACACCACCGGGGCGGACGAACCGTGTCAGTGACTTCAACGTCCCCACCGGATCGTCGAGATGAATCAGGATCAGCCGTCCCACAAGGGCGTCGAAAGGCCCGGCGATTTCGAGATCGGGCAGCGTGCCCTGTTCGAAGCCGACGTTCCGAACGGAGGACCTGGCCGCGTTTTCCCGCGCACGCTCCAGGACCCCTGGCTCCATGTCCACACCGAGAACCCGGCCGCTTGAACCGACCACGCGCGCGGCGGCCAGCGATACTTCGCCGGTACCGCAGCCGACGTCGAGAACGCGCATTCCCTCGCGCAGTCCCGCCGTCCGCAGCAGGTGTTCGGTGTGCCTGTCGTACAGCGAGGCCTGTATGCCGAGCCTGTCCGCCTCCTCGGAGGCATTTCCCATCACGTAGGAACCCGGGTCTTTCTCGGTCATTCCTGGTCCGTCCATTGCTCTGGAATTTCTGCGGTGCGCAGTCAGCGGTAACGGAGTGTAGGAAGCGCCCGGTTGGCAGTCTTCGGCGTGATCATGGAGTGAACGGGCGGATTTTCGTGGATTCCACAAGCACCGTCAGCCGGTGATGCCGATGACCGAGCGGAGGAGTCCGGCGAAGGTGCGCGGATGGGCACCGGTGAGCTTGTGCCACTGGCCGAGCCGTAGGCCACCGTGTTGGGATGGATCCCGAGGGCGGTGGCGGCATGGGCCAGCGACGACCCGGCGTCGGCGAAGGCGAGCACCGTCTCCGCCAACAGGGGCTGCTCGCCGGTGACTTGGCGGACCTCGGCGAACAGGGGGTGCAGCCGCTCCCGGCTGTCGAGGAGACTCGCCTGGAGCCAGACGTCCTCGAACGACGTGGCACGGCCGCCCTGTGACGCGACGGCGAGGGCGCGCTCCGCGTCCGCGATGCTCATCTCCGCGCCGGCGAGCCCGGACCGGTCGAGACCGACGCCCACGCGTGCGTCGTCGCCGCACAGGCTGATCACGCGGGTGGCCAGGTCGGCCGGGTCGACCCGCTGGGTGATCGCGACCATCAACTGCCCGCTCAGGCCGCAGGAGACCCTTCCGGCGAGCTGCCGTGCCGCACGCTGCAACAGGCCGAGGTGTCCTTCCGCGGCCCACGGGGCGGCCGGCGTGCACAGGGCGCGGAAGTCGCCGTCCGGGTCGAATCCGAGTTCACGGGCGATCTCGGCGGTGTGCTCGCGGGGTGCCCCGCCGGTGCGGAGCAGTTCGAGGAAGCGCTGCCGCAGACCGGCCTCGCGCGCGTACCGTGACCCGGCCTCGTCCGCGAAGGCGTCCGCGACGACGCCGCTCGCCGACTGGACCCACATCCACAGTGGTGCGACCAACTCGATGGCGGTGTCCTCGGCCGCCGTACCGCGCGCCGCGGCCCGCAGTTCGTCCCACAGCCGACGGGCGCCGATGTGAAAGGTCGCGAGCGCGTCCTGGACGGGCAGACCGTAGTACGCCCTCCTGCGTGACTCGGCCTGAAACTCCAGCAGTTGCCCGGCCACCAGGCTCGGCGGGATCGACGACTTCGCCCTCACCGTCCGCGTGGCACCAACTCGGGCCCTACGACGCCCCGTTCGGACCCGCCTGCGAAGTCTCGGGTGTCTCCGCGGGAGCGGGCGGCAGACCTGCCGGTGACGGTTCGGGTTCCGCGTCCGGCTTGTGGCCGCCGCGCAGGGCCGAGGCGACCGCGGAGACCAGGGCCATGCCCGCCGCGACGCTGAAGACGATGGTCAGGCCGTGGTGGAACGGACCCGAGACCAGCTGGGGGAAGAAGGTGTGGCCGGTCAGGACGGCGCGCTGGGCGGCCGTGACGTGGTCGAGGGTTCCGTTGGACGCGAGCAGGTGCTGGATGGGGTTGTTGCCGAGGAACGTGGCGAACAGGGTGCTCACCGGAGGCAGCGACGCCGCCTGCTCGGCCGCGCCGGTCGGTACCCCGTGCATCTGGAGCCCGTGGCTCAGCGTCCTGGGCAGCGAGGACGCGAGCCCGGACACCATCAGGGAGAAGAACACGCCGATGGACAGGGCGGTGCCCGAGTTCTGGAAGGTGGAGCGCATGCCCGAGGCGACACCCCGGTACTCGCTCGGCACGCTGCCCATGATGGACGACGTGTTCGGCGCGGAGAACATGCCTTGGCCGAGTCCGTTGAGGAGCAGCAGCGCCGCGAACATGCCGTAGTCGAAGTCGATGGGCAGCGCGAGCAGACCGAGGAAGGAGAGCGCCACGACGACCAGCCCCGTCGTCGAGAACATCCGCGCGCCGAACCGGTCCGACAGATAGCCGGACAGGGGACCGGCGATGAGGAAACCGAGCGTCAGCGGCAGCATGAAGATGCCCGCCCATAGCGGGGTGTCCTCGTAGTCGTAGCCGTGCAACGGCAGCCAGATGCCCTGGAGCCAGATGATCAGCATGAACTGCAGCCCGCCCCGTGCGATCGCGGTGAGCAGGGCGGCCAGGTTGCCCGCGGCGAAGGCGCGCACCTTGAACAGGGCCAGGTTGAACATCGGTTCGGCGATGTGCGTCTCGACGTAGCAGAAGATCAGCAGGAGTACGACGCCGCCGATCAGGCCGCTGAGCACCCACGGGTTTCCCCAGCCGGTGGCGCTGCCGCCGTAGGGCTGGATGCCGTAGGTGATGCCCGCGAGGAGGATGCCGGCGCCGGCCGCGAAGGTGAGGTTGCCCAGCCAGTCGATGCGTCCGGGGCGGCCCGCCGAGGTCTCGCGCAGGCTCAGGTACGACCAGATCGTGCCGGTGATGCTGATCGGCACACTCACCCAGAACACCGCGCGCCAGTCGACGACGGCCAGCAGACCACCGGCGAGAAGGCCGAGGAACTGGCCCGCGAGGGCGGTGATCTGGTTGATGCCGAGGGCCATTCCGCGCTGCCGGGCGGGGAAGGCGTCGGTGAGGATCGCGGCCGAGTTGGCGGTGAGCATGGACCCGCCGAAGGCCTGCACCACGCGCCACAGGATCAGCCACATCGCCCCCGCCCCCGCGCGGAACGGGTCCAGGGACAGTGCGACGGACGCGCACGCGAAGATCAGGAAGCCGATGTTGTAGATCTTCACCCGGCCGAACATGTCACCGAGCCGGCCGAGCACGACGACCAGCACCGCCGAGACCAGCAGATAGCCCAGGATCATCCAGAGCAGATAGCCGATGTTGCCCGGCGCCAGCGGATCGAGGCCGATGCCGCGGAAGATCGCGGGCAGCGAGATGATCACGATCGAGGCGTCCATCGTGGCGATGAGCACGCCGAGCGTGGTGTTCGACAGTGCGACCCACTTGTAGTTCGGCCCCGGGGGAAGGTCCTTACGACGCCCCGAGCGCACGGCGCTCAGCAGCGACGGCCGGCCGCCCCCGTTCTCCTGTCCGTCGCCGGGTATGTGTGCGCGCTCGGTCACAGTCGCTCCGCCAGTCGGTCGAGAAGGGGCAGGGCCGACGCGAGGGTCGCGCGCTCCTCCGCGGTGAACTCGTCGAGGACGGCCCCGAGCCGGTGGACCGACGCGGAGCGCCGCTCGGCCAGCACGGCACGTCCCTCGTCCGTGATCGCCAGGATGCTCCGCCGCCCGTCCGCCGCATCGGGGCTACGGCGGACCAGCCCGCGCTGTTCGAGCAGCGCGAGGGTGCTGGCCATCGCCTGCGGGCGTACCCGCTCGGCCTCGGCGAGGGACGTCGGTGACTCGGAGCCGTCGCGGGCGAGCCGGGCCAGGACCGAGACTCCGGAGAGTGACACGTCCCCCACGGCGTGCGCCTGGCGCAGGCGCCGGGTCACCCGGCCCACCGCGAGCCGCAGCTCGGACGCGAGCCGAGCGGTGTCGTTCGGGCTGTTCACCTTCATAGTTACTAACAGTAGATTTATCAGCCTGAACTGCTCAACCAATTGTTAGTAAATGGCGTGAGGAGGTCGTCGGTGGAGAGAGGACGCCCCAGAGGGCTGTTCGTCGGTCTGTGCACCCTGGACGTCATCCAGCTCGTGGACCACGCGCCGCGCTCGAACGAGAAGCTCACGGCTCGGGAGCAGGCGGTCGCCGCGGGCGGCCCGGCGGCCAACGCGGCTGTCTCCTTCAGCTACTTGGGCGGCGCGGCCACCCTCCTGACAGCAATTGGCGCCCACGCGCTGGGAGTTGGGGTGACGGCCGACCTGAACGCGCTGGGCGTGACCGTCTCCGACCTGGCGCCCGACTCGACGCGGCCGCCCGCCGTCTCCTCCGTCCTGGTGACCGCGTCCACCGGAGAACGCGCCGTCGCCTCGACCAACGCGACGGCACACCGGCTCGTCCCGCCCGACGACCTCGACGCGCTGGTGGCGGCCTGCGACATCGCCGAGTTCGACGGCCACCACAGGGAACTGGCCGTCGCCGCTGCCCGCTCCGCGCGCACCCTCGGCCGCAAGACCCTTTTCGACGGCGGCAGTTGGAAGCCCGGCACCGAGGACCTGCTGCCCTTCATCGACGTGGCCGTCTGCTCGGCCGACTTCCGCCCACCCGGTACGAGCACACCGGTGGACACGCTGCGCTTCCTACGGGAACACGGGGTCGCCTGGTCGGCGGTGAGCGGGGGAGCGGACCCCATTGTCTGGGCGGGCCCGGGCGGCGAAGGCGCGGTGGACGTGCCGTCGGTGAAGGTGGCGGACACGCTGGGCGCGGGTGACGTCCTGCACGGGGCCCTCGCGTATCACCTCGTGGGGGTCCGCCTGACCCCGGAGGGCTTCGCCGAGGCGCTGCGCGCGGCGGCCGTCGTGGCCTCGCGGGCCTGCGCCTCGTTCGGCACACGGGCGTGGATGCGGGAGGGGTGAGCTGGGCCGACGCATCCGGACCTGAGAAGATCATCAGGAACGTACGTGTCGCCGGACCGTACGAACCACGGGTGGGAAACATGATCGTCGCAGTGCTGCTCGGTGTCCTGGTCCTCGTCGTCGGCGGGTGCGCATGTGTGTTCTGGGCCGAGCGCGGCGGGCCCCGCTGGGCCCGTGTCGTGGCGACCGTGACCCTCACCGCGAGCGAACTCGTGCGCGCCTCCGGCAAGAAGCGGCGCCGGGGCCTGAACCCGAACAGCCAGGGCGACGAGTAGCAAGGCCGGGTCGCCGCGGGAAGCGCCGAACCGGCCCGGGAACTCGCCGGGACGGAACCCTTCTCCATGCCCCAACGTGCCTAGACTGAGCCGTCGTTGATCGTTTCACGGACGGTCTCAGGAGGACCACATGCCCCGCACCCCGTCTCGACGCACCGCTCTGCGCGGCCTGGTCGCAGGCTCAGCCGTGGTGATCGGCTTCGATCCCTTCACGCGCGGCTGGGCGGTGACCGACACCGGCCGGCCGCTCACCGGCCTCCCTCATCTGGACGGGACGCTCCACACCGACGACGCCTCGCTCAGCGCGGACGCCGACGACTTCGGGCACATCGTGCACCGGCGCCCGGCCGCGATGCTGCGGCCCGGCTCGGTACGGGACGTCGTCGCGATGGTGCGGTTCTGCAACCTGCACGGACTCAAGGTGGCCCCGCGCGGACAGGGCCACGGGACGAACGGACAGGCGCAGGTCGAGGGCGGCCTGATCATCGAGACCGAACCGCTCGCCTCCATCGGCCCGGTACGGACGGGGAGCTCACGCGTCACGGTCGGCGCGGGCGCCAAGTGGAGCGACGTCGCCAAGGCGGCCATCGCCCACGGGCTGACCCCGCCCGTCTTCACCGACTACCTCGAACTCTCCGTCGGCGGCACCCTCTCCGTCGGCGGTTTGGGCGGCCAGAGCCACCAGCAGGGCGCTCAGGTCGACAACGTCCTCGAACTCGAAGTCGTCACCGGAGCAGGGGAGTTGCTCCGCTGCTCCCCGACCCGCCACCCCGACCTCTTCCACGCCGTGCTCGCCGGCCTCGGCCAGTGCGCGGTGATCGTCGGCGCCACCCTGCGCCTGGTCCCGGCCCCGGAGACCGTACGGCACTACCTCCTGCCGTACGACGACCTCCAGACCTTCCTCGACGACCAGCGACTCCTCGCCACCGAGGGCCGTTTCGCCTACCTGGAGGGCCAGGTCGGCGCGGACACTGCGGGCGTCTTCAACCAGTTCGCCATCGAGGCCGTCGCCTACGGGCCGCCGGTGGGGGACACCCCCGACGACACGGTCCTCCTGCGCGGCCTGCGCCACGTCGCGTCCGGCGCCCAGATCACCGACCTCGGCTACTACGACTTCCTCGACCGGCTCGCCGCCTCCGTCGCCGCCCTGAAGGAAGCGGGCCTGTGGGCCTACGCCCACCCCTGGCTCAACCTGGTCATGCCGGGCCGTAGCACCGCCGACGTGGCGGGCACCCTGCTGGACGCGCTCACCCCTGCCGACCTCGGACCCGGCGTCGTCCTCCTGTACCCCCTGCTGCGCGAGCACCTCCACACGCCGTTGCTGCGCATGCCCGACGACCCGATGCCCTACCTGTTCGCGGTCCTCCGCGCGGCGCCGCCCGAGGACACCGCGACCGTACGACGCCTGCTGGCCGCCAACCGGTCCGCGTACGAGACGGTCCAGGCGGCCGGTGGTACGCAGTACCCGGTCGGCTCGATCCCCTTCCAACACGCCGACTGGAAGCGGCACTTCGGGCCGCTCTGGAAGCGGTTCGCCCAGGCGAGGAAGACGTACGACCCGAAGGGGATCCTGGTTCCGGGACAGGGCATCTTCTGAGCACCCCTGCCGCTCTAGTCGGGAGGCAGGTCCGCCAGCGCGTCGCGCAACGCGGCGCGGGAGGCCACGCCCAGCTTCGGGAAGAGCTGGCGCAGATGGGCGGCGACGGTGCGCGGGGAGAGGAAGAGGCGCTCGGCGATCTGCTTGTTGGTGAGACCGGCCGCCGCGAAGAGGGCGATCTCCCGTTGCTGGGGCGTCAGTGATGCCGCTCCGGTGACCCCGGCACTGCCGATGGACAGGCCGGTCGCCCGCAGCTCGTTGCCCGCCCGGGCTGTCCAGGGGCGGGCACCGAGCCGCTCGAACGTGTCGATGGCGTCGGCGAGTTGGATGCGCGCCTCCGTCGTGGCCTTCACCCGGCGGAGGCGTTCGCCGTAGGCGAGCCGGACCCGGGCCAGCTCGAAGGGCCAGCGGTCGGTGCCGGGGACGGCGAGCGCCTCCTCGAACAGGTCGAGCGCCTCATGGTCCACGGCCGCGATCGCCGCCGACGCCTTCACCAGGAGTGCCAGCCGTGGCGAGATCGCGGCGATGCCGGCCTCATCTGCCGCCGCCGCATGGGCCGTTGCCTCCGAAGTCCGGCCCGTTCTGACCGCGGCCTCGACGAGATCCATCACGACGAACAGGGCCGGCGGGACGTGCGAGGCGAGTTCCCCCGCGCGGCTGATGGCGCACGCGTGCCGGTAGGCATCCTCGAACCGGCCCTGACTGAGCGCGGCGAGCGCCCGCGCATGCGAGGCGCAGGACAGGTAGGAGCCGACACCGCGCGGTGTCGCCCACAGGGTCATCTCGTCCGTGAGGGCCTTGGCCGCGGCCTCGTCACCCCGGGCGGCGGCCACCAGCGCCCGTTGGTACAGGAACTCCGTCGACAGCAACTGGTAGCTGTGGGCCTCGCCCAGATCCCGGCCCTGCGCGGCCTGCGCCTCCAACTCGTCCCATTCACCTGACGCGAAATGGTCCCGGCCCAGGTACACCAGCCCCTGGATCTCCACGGTGAGCGAGCTGTTGTCCCGCCCGTCGCGCAGCACGCGCCGCAGCGCCGTCCTGCACGCCGGCAACCGGTCCACGTAGAGAGACGTCATGGCGAGCCGGATGACCCGGACCGGGTCGGCCTCCTGGTCGAGGGAGGCGATGGCCTCGTCGAGCATCCCGAGCGCGGGCGGTGCCGTGCGCGCCGGGTCGGCCATCGTGCTGAGGGTCAGGGCGAGTTGGTCCGGAACCTCCGGTTTCAGCAGACCGAGCGCCCGGTGCAGCGGCTTCCACAGCTCCGTGCGCTGACTGCTCTGGCACAGCCAGGCGAGCGTGTACAGCGCGTCGATCATGGTGGGATCGGCGGCGTCGTACGGCTGGTGCTGCATGTCGATCGCGCCGACGAGCAACCGGTGGGCGGTGTCGAGGTCGCCCTCCCCGCTGAGCAGGATGTGGTGTGCGGCGGCGACCGCGGCGACCAACGGTCCCGCCCGGCCGCCGTCGGCCAGCCGGGCCTCTTCGAGCAGCCGGGGCACATCGCGCAGATCGCCGGTCAGATCCGCGCCGAGATAGGCCGCCTCCGCGATCCGGCGACTGCGCTCGTAACCGCGCGGGCTCAACTCCGCGGCGCGCAGCAACGCGGCGATGGCACCGCCCGCGTCACCCCGCCGCACGGTGTCGCGCGCCACCTCCTCCAGCAGGATCGCGACTTCCTCGGTCGGCTCGACCGTGGCATGGGCGAGGTGCCAGGCGCGCCGCTCGGGGCGGTCGGACCAGTACTCCGCCAGGGCGCGATGCGCCTCGCGGCGCTGCTCGCTGGTGGCGAGTTCCACGACGGCGGAGCGCGTGAGGGGATGGCGGAACACCAGTCGCCCGCTGGTCGCGTCCACGAGTCCGGCCCGCTCCGCGTCCGCCAGATCCTCCATGCCGGTCCGCTCGGACGTGGCCGAGGTGAGGACGCGCAGATCGCCGGTGCCGTCCAGGACCGCGTACAGGAGGAGCAGCCGGGTCGACGCGGGCAGTGTCTCGACGCGGGACGCGAACACGGCCTGGAGACGGCGGCTCAGGGGGAGAAGCTCGGGGACCGCGGCTCCGGAGCGCTGCGGTGCGGTGAGCGCGACGGGCAGTTCGAGCAGGGCGAGCGGGTTGCCCTGCGCCTCCGCCAGCAGCCGCTCCCGCACGCGCGGCGCCAGGGACGGGCTGCGCGCCTGGATCAGCGCCGCCGCAGCCGTCGTATCGAGCGGCTGTACGTCGTGATGGGGCACCCCGCCGCGTTCGAAGAAGCTGCCTTCCCCCGACCGGTAGGCGCCGAGAAAGCCGACCCGGCTGCCGCCCAGGCGGCGCGCGACGAAGCCCAGCACCACGGCACTGGCCCGGTCCAGCCACGGGAGATCGTCGACGATCACCAGCAACGGGCGCTCCGCGGCGGCCTGGACGAGCAGGGTCAGCGCCGCGTTCGACACCAGCAGCTGATCGGACGGTGCGCCCCGGTCCAGACCCAGCGCGACGCTCAGGGCGGTGCGGTACGGGTCCGTCAGGCGGTCGAGCCCGGCCAGCAGCGGCTGAAGGACCTGGTGGAGACCCGCGAAACTGATCGTGCTCTCGAACTCCACACCGGCGGCACGCACGACCCCCGCGCCCGTGACACGAGCCTGTCCGGCCGCGGCGTCCAGCAACACCGTCTTGCCGACACCGGCGTCCCCGGACAGCAGCAGCGCCCCGCCGGATCCCATGGCCTCGTCGACGAAACCCCGGACCAGCCCGAGGTCGTGATCGCGGCCGATGAGCGTCTCGGCCGGACTCGACGCCGGAAGCCCGTCCCCATCCATGCGCGTCTCCCTTCCGGCCTCGGACTTTACGCCGGGCCCTCATGGTCATGGCATGAACAGGCCGCCGTTGACGTCGAGCGTGGCGCTGCAACGCCTCAGCGGGGAGATCGTCCATCACGGGCGTCTCTACGGCCGCGGGAGCGACGGCGTTGACGATGACGCCGTGGGGCGCGAGTTCCTGGGCGAAGACCTTGGGCAGCACCAGAACGCCCGCTTTCGCCGCCGCGTAGTGCGGACCGGCGACCAGTCCGCCCTGCTGCCCGGCCGGCGACGCGAGGTTCATGACCCGGCCTCAGCTGCGTTCCCGCATCGCCGGTGTGCAGAGGCGGGTGAGGACGAGGACGCTGCGCAGGTTGGTGGCCATGAGGGCGTCCCACTCGTCGAGATCGACGTCCCACACCGAGCCGGGTGCGGTACGTGCCGCGTTGTTGACCAGCACATCGGGGCTGCGCCACGCGGAGGACACCGCCTCTACGGCACGCGGGGTCCCCTCGGGATCGCTGACGTCGGCGTGCACCGCCATGGCCGAATCGCCGTCAGGATCAAGGGATTTGGCCAGGGCGCGGGCGCCCGTGTCGTCCTGGTCCAGCAGTGCCACACGCAGGCCGCGGCGGTGCAGCTCGGCGGCGATCGCGGCACCGATGCCACGGGCGGCACCGGTGGCCAGCGCGACCTTGCGGTCCGCTGTCGGGCGGGTCGAGTCTGCTGATGGTCGGGGTGCACCCACCGGTTCGGGTCTCGTTCGCTCTGCGTTGCTGGGATAGGGACGTTGCTGGGATCGGACGACGTCTGTACGCCGCCGATATGTCGGTACATCGGTATGTCGGTTCAGGGATCAGACGACATCGGTGTGGGGGAGGGCCCGGCCGAGCAGGACGCGGCCGTAGAGCTCCCGGCTGGTCTCGACGCTCAGCGCCGCGTGGCGGGAGGCCGTCCCGATGTCGCGCCAGGCGTGTTGCAGCGGTGAGTCGTCGGAGAAGCTGCCGGCGCCGGCCGTGTCGAGAAGTGCTGGGCCTGGTCGACCGTGAGATGGAAGCCGCTCGGGGGTCCGCCGGTGCAGAGGGTTTCGCCGAGTGCTTCAGTTGCTCACTCTGTGCGTCGCGGTTGGCCGGAGGCAGCGATCGGTCCAGTCGGACGATGAAGCGTTCCATGTCGGGTTCGTCGGTCCGTGATGAACAGCACGTTTATCATCCGTTGACCAGCCTGACCTGTGGCTCGGGTAGATTTCCGCGGCGTGCTGCGTATTCGAGTCCTCGGTTCGCTGGGCGCCGACCTCGGAGGTCATCCGGTCGGTCTTGGCGCCCCGCGTCAGCGTGCTGTCCTTTCACTGCTGATCGCGGCCAGAGGATCCACCGTTCCGGTCGAGCGGATGGCGGACGCGGTATGGGCGGGCTCACCGCCGGCCAAAGCCGTCGTGTCCCTGCACACCTACGTCTCCAACCTGCGTCGGTCCCTCGAACCCGCGCGTTCCCCACGTACCCCGGCCACTGTCCTGGTCACCGCCCCGCCCGGGTACGCTCTGCGGCTGCCCGAGGACGCCGTGGACGCCTGGCGGTTCGAAGCTCGCGTGGGCCGTGCCAGGCACGCCCCGGCCGAGGAAGCCCGTGGGCTGCTCACCGAAGCGCTCGCATCGTGGCAGGGGCCGCCCTACGCCGAGCACACGGACGAGGAGTGGGCCGAACCCGAGGTGGCCCGGCTGACCGCGCTGCGGGCCGAGGCACGCGAACTCTCCGTCGCGGCCGACCTGCACACCGGCCGGAAGGCCGAGGCGGCTCTCGCGGCTGAGACTCTCGTACGGGAACGGCCCCTGCGGGAGGAGGGCTGGCGACTGCTGGCCCTCGCCCAATGGTCCTGCGGCCGTCAGGCCAACGCCCTCGCCGCGGTGCGCCGTGCGACACGTGTGCTGCGTGAAGAACTCGGCTGCGATCCCGGCCCGGCCCTCGCGGAGGTTGAGCACGCGCTGCTCACGGGGCAACTCGACGCCCTGCGACTGCTCACAGAGGGAAGGTCGGTGCGGGCCGGCATCACGGGAAGGGCACTCGGCTCGGACACGCATACTCCCGGGGGCGAGGTTGTCACGGCCGAGCCCGTTCGCGAGGACGGGAGTGGGCGGGACGCTCCTGGGGGCATGTCCGACAGTGTGGTCGGTGCGACTGAAGCCGGGCCCGGGAACGCACTCGTCCCGGTGCGGTCCGCGGACACCGTCGAGGTGGCGCGCAGTGGCCGTGGACTCTTCGTCGGCCGGGACACGGAACTGCGCGCATTGCACGACGCCGCGCGAGCCGCCCGGCGGACCGGTGGCCTGGTGCTGGTGACGGGCGAGGCCGGTGCGGGCAAGTCCACGCTGCTCGACCGGCTCGACGGCCGGCTGCGGACGGACGGGTGGCGGGTGGTGGTCGGGCGTTGCCCGGAGGACGAGGGTGCTCCGCCCGCCTGGGCCTGGGCGGAGGCGCTTGGTGCGCTCGCCCGGGCAGTGCCGCCGCAGCGCCCTGAGGAACTGGCCGTTCTGCTGCGCGAGCCGGAGGACACGGCCGCCCCCAGCCGCGATGAGGCGACCGCCGGGCGCTTCCGCATGCACCGCGCTTTCGCGGCCTGGCTGCGGGACGCTGCCGCAGTGTCACCACTCGCGGTGATCCTGGAGGATCTGCACCGCGCCGACGGTGAGACTCTCGCCCTCCTCGAAGCGGCGGCCGGCATCACCGGCGTACCCCTGCTGATCGTCACCAGCCACCGCCACACCGAGGTGGGCGAACACCTCGGCAAGACGCTCGCCGGCCTCGCGCCGTACGTGCCGCACAGGATCGCGCTCGCCGGACTCTCGCCGTGGGACGTCGCCACCGTGGTTCAGACCGTCTGCGGGGAGTCGGTGGACCCGTCGACGCTGACCGCACTCGCCGAGCGCACCGGCGGCAACCCGTTCTACGTGCTGGAGAGCGCCCGCCTGCTGGCCAGTGAGGGTGCCCTGGTCGCGGTCTCGGAGGTCCCCCAGGGCGTGCGTGACGTACTGCGCAGGCGCCTGGCGCTGCTGCCTGCCGACGCCCGGTCCGCCGTGCAACTCGCCGCTGCCGTGGGCCTGGAGACGGATGTCGCCCTGCTTCTCGACTCGGGTGACACGGACGAGAACGCGATGTTGGAGGGCCTCGACGTCGCCCTTGCCGCGGATCTCCTCTGCGAGCGCGGACCGGGCCGGGTGCGGTTCGTGCACGGGCTGGTCCGCGACACCGTGTACACCGACCTCTCAAGTGTCCGGCGGGCCCGGCTGCATGGCTGTATCGCGCAGGCGCTGCGCCGCCATCGCCCGGACGATCTCGCCGCCCTGGCCCACCACTTCGCCCGTTCGGGCAGCGCGGCGAACGCGCCCCTGGCGATCGACTACTCTCTGCGGGCGGCCGAATCGGCGGAGCGGCGTTATGCCCACGACGTCGCCGTCGGCCTGCTTCAACAGGCGATCGACGTGCATACCGCCGCCGAGGCGTCGGGCGGCGTCGGCGCGCAACCCGACTGCCTGGTCGGCCTGTTGGTGCGGCTGCTCGGCGCGCAGGTTCGCGCCGGCTCCACGGACGCGGCTCTGCGGACCCGGTGGCGTGCGGTCGAACTCGCGGAACGGGCCGACCGCGACGACCTGGTCGCGGCCGTCTACGGTGCCTGGACCGAACCTTCCCCGTGGCGAAGCAGAATGGAGGGCTTCTACGACCGGACGTCGCTTGCCCGTCTGGAGAAGCTGACGACTGATCCCGGCCTGGACAACCCCACACGCGCTCGGGTGCTCCAGGTCTTCGTGGAGGCAGCAGCCGCCGTGGATCCACCGCGAGCCCGGGACGCGGCCCGTACTCAGCTGTCGCTCGCTCGCGCGAACGGCGAACCACGGTTGCTGGCCGCCGCGTTGATGACGTCGGCCAAGCTGCTGCCGCACGAGACCCACGGCGCCGCCCGCACCCCGCTGGTCGCCGAGCTACGGCAACTCGCCGAGGCCCACGACCTCCCCGCCTACCGTTGGACGTGTGAACACCTCGACGGCATGACGGCCGGCACCCGCAACGACCCTGCCGCGGTACGCCGCCACACGGAGGAGGGGCTGACCCTCGCCCGCCGCTACGGGATGGTGTGGGCGCAGGGCCTCAACACCGTCACCGACGCCATGCTGGCGACGGTCGCCGGCCGGTTCGACGCGGCGGAGGCCAAGTACGCCGAGGCGGACGGTCTGCTGCGCAGAGTCGGGGCACGCCACGCCACGGGCCTGGGCACACTGGGCATGATCACCATCCGGTTCGCCCAGGGCCGCGTGACCGACGTCGAACCGCTGATCCGAGACGTCTACGACTCCGTCGGCGCCCCCGTCGGAGTGGCGCTCGCCCTCGTCCTGGCCCGCCTCGGCAGGCTCGACGAGGCACGGGAGATACGGTGTCCCGCGGAACCCGTGGCCGACCACCTCTATGGCATGGACCTCGACTTCCGTTCCCAACTCGCCATCCTGTACGGCGACATGGAGACGGCAGCCGCCCTGGCGGAACGCCTTCTGCCCCTGCGGGACCAGCTCGCCGGTGCGGCCGGCGCCGCCTATGCCACCAGGCCGCTCGCGCACGTCCTGGCCGACCTGTACCGGTTCCTCGGCGAGGATCGTGCGGCGGCCGAGAATTACGCCCTGGCGGAAAGCACGGCCCGGGCCTGGTCCTCACCCCACCTCACAGCCGACGCCTGCCGAGCGGCGGAGGAGCTGTCCACCGCGCGGGGCCGCCGGCAGACCTTCGCGACCTGAAGGGTGTGACCGTGTTGTGGAGCTCGGATCAGGCCTGCCGGTCGGAATAAAGTATTTTACGGTCTTTCGGCAACGGAGAGCACTCGGACGAGATCCGTTGGGCCCTGCGACGGGATCGAACAGCCGGCGGGCCGCGCCGTGGAACGATTACAAGATGGACGAAGCGGCGCTGTAGATTTGCCCGTCATGCTCTCTGTTCGGGTCCTGGGACCGATCGGTGCTGACATCGATGGTGTGCCGGTCCACTTGGGAGGCCCCCGGCAACGTGCGGTCCTCGCGCTTCTGTTGGCGAACCGCGGCCGGGTGTTGCCCGTCGACCAACTCGTCGACCGCCTCTGGCGGGGCCGGCCCCCGGTCAAGGCGGCTGCCTCGTTGCACGTCTATGTGTCGAATCTGCGCCGTGTGCTCGAACCGGGCCGTACGCCTCGTACTCCTGCGGGTGTGCTGGTCAGTGCCGCGCCGGGCTATGCGGTGCGGCTGCCCGAGGACGCGGTGGATGCCTGGCGGTTCGAGGCCGCGGTGCGGCGGGCGCGCTCGGTGTCGCCGGGCGAGGCCCGGCAGCTGCTGGAAGGCGCTCTGGGGTGGTGGCAGGGGGCTGCCTACGGGGAGTGGGGTGACGAGGAGTGGGCACGTGCCGAGGCGGCCCGGCTGGACGAACTGCACTTCGTCGCACGAGGGCGAGCGGTGGAGGCGGCCCTCGCGTGCGGGGCTTCGGCCGAGGCCGTACCGGCGGCTGAGGCGCTAGTACGGGAACATCCGCTACGCGAGGAGAGCTGGCGGCTGCTCGCCCTCGGACTGTGGGCCTGCGGGCGGCGGGCAGAGGCGTTGGCCGAGCTGCGCCGCGCGGCGGCCGTCTTCGCCGACGAGCTGGGCCTGGGCTTTGGTGAGGCCTTGGCCGAGTTGGAATCAGCCGTACTCACCGGGCGAACCGAGGTTCTGCGCGCCGCGGTGCCGGCGGAGCTGGGACAACCTGCGCCGAGCGTCCCTTCGGGGCCGGCGGTGGTCGCCGCCCCCTCAGCCGATGAACTGTTCGTGGGCCGGTACGACGAACTGCGGGCGCTGGACGAGGTCGCGTGCGCCGCTCGGACGGGCGGCGGTGTCGTCCTCGTGACCGGCGAGGCCGGAGCCGGCAAGTCGGCGTTGCTCAGCCGGTATCAGCACCGGTTGCGAGAACAGGGCTGGACCGTGGTGGTCGGCCGCTGCCCCGAGTTCGACGGTGCCCCTTCAGCCTGGGCCTGGGTGGAAGCGCTCGGCGCGCTCGCTCGCCGGACACCTCCCGCCGATCCGGACGCGCTCGGTGCGTTGTTGCACGAGGCCGGCTACGGCGATCAGACGGGCGTCGGAGAGGCCGGGGGCGGGGCTGAGGGTGCAACTGGAGGCGGGTTCGGGGGAGTTGAGGCCGGAGCGCGGGGAACGCACCGGCTCGGGTGCGGGGAATGCAAGGAGGGTGCGGTCCCGGACAGCGCCGACGGTCCGGTCGGGGTGGCGGACCACGGGGGTGTTCCGACGGGGTTCCCGGCGGATGGCCGGGCGTCCGGTGGGCGGTTCCGGCTGCACCGGGCGTTCAGTACCTGGCTGCGGGAGGCCGCCGCGCTCGCCCCGCTGGCGGTGGTCGTGGACGACCTCCACCGGGCCGACGGCGAGACGCTGGCTCTGCTGGAGAGGACGGCCGAGCTGATCGGATCGCCGGTACTGGCGATCGCCGCGTACCGACCGGCCGACGCGGGGGATCGGCTGACCAAGACCCTCGCCGAACTCGCCCATCGCTCACCGCGTCGACTGGCGCTCGGCGGACTGCCGTTGGCGGATGTGGACACCCTGGTCAGGGCGGTGTGCGGGGAGCCGGTCGACGCGGAGACCGTCGGCGCGCTCGCCGACCGCACGGGCGGCAACCCTTTCTACGTCCGCGAGAGCGCCCGGCTGCTGGCCAGCGAAGGTGCCCTGGTGGCGGTCTCCGAAGTGCCGCAGGGCGTTCGTGACGTACTGCGTCGGCGCCTGAGGCAGTTGCCCGAGGGAGCGTTGACCGTTCTCCAGCTCGCGTCCGTCGTGGGCCGCGAGGCCGAGATCGATGTGCTCGTCGAGGCCGCGGACCACGCCCGGCAGGACGAACACGCCGTACTCGACGCAGTGGAGGCGGCCGTCGTGGCCGGGCTGCTGACCGAACCGGCGCCTGGCGTCGTGCGGTTCGCGCACGCGCTGGTCCGCGACACCGTCTACACCGACTTCGTCGGCGTGCGCCGGGCGCGGCTGCACGCCCGGCTCGCGGAAGTGCTGCGGCGACGCCGGCCGGACGACCTGGCGGCTCTCGCGCATCACTTCGCCAGGGCCGCGAGCCCGCAGACGGCGTCACTCGCCGTCGAGTACTCGCTGCGCGCCGCCGACCTGGCCGAGCGCCGGTATGCCCACGACACGGCGGTGGAGCTGCTCGCGCAGGCGATCGACTCCTTCGCGCTGATACCCGGCACCGCGGACGACGATACGGAGAACGGCCGTGCCGGGAGGCTGGTCGCCCTGCTCGGGCGGCGACTGCGGGCGGAGATCCGCGCCGGGGCGACCATGGCGGCGAGGAACACGCGACACCGCGCCATCGAAACGGCCGAAGGTGTCGGGCACGGCGAACTGGTGGCGGCCCGCAGCGCGTGGATCGGGCCCGGGCTGGCGCTGAGCGGGCCCCGTGGACTTGTCGACCCGGCCGCGCTCAACACGTTCGTCGACCGGCTGCTCACCCGCGCCGACCTGGACCCGGTCGTCCTCGGTCTCCTGCCGCCCGCCTCCACGGGCGAGCGGGACCGCCGGGACGGAGACCGCGAGGTGGATGCCGGGCAACGGTTGGCCGCGGCCCGTGCGGTCGGGGATCCGCTGCTGCTCGCTTGCGCGCTGACCGTCGCGTCCGTCGTCGCTCCGCACGGCTTCCCCGACCGCCGGGAGACGCTGGCGACGGAGGTGCGGGTGCTCGGCTACGCACACGACCTGCCCGCCAACAGCTGGGTGCGTGAACACATCGGGGCCATGGCCGCCGGGGCGGGCAACGACGTGGCTCAGGTCCGCAGGCACACGACGGAAGGGCTCGCCGTCGCCCGACGGCACCGGCTGGTGGAGGCGGAGGGGGTCAACCTGGCGACACTGGCCATGCTGGCCCACGTCGAGGGCCGCTTCCCCGAAGCCGAGGCCTGCTACACGGAGGCGCGGGAACGGCTGCGGTCCCACGGCGTGCCGGACTGTGACTTCGTGCGCGTTCTGGGTCTGACGACCGTCAGGCTCAGCCAGGACCGCCCCGACGAAGCCGAACAGCTCCTACGAGCCCTCAGTACCGGCTCCACGCCCATCACGGAACTCGCCCTCGCCGTCGTCCTGGCCCGGCAGGGCAAGGACGAGCAGGCGTACGAAATCAGTCGCCGCGTTCCTTCCTCCGTGCCTGTCGTGCCTGATCACCTGTATGGCGTCGACCTGTCCTTCCGGGCCGAACTGGCCTCTCTTCTGGGGGACATGAGCGCCGCGTACCGACTGGTCCCGCTCCTGCTTCCCGTCCGCGCCCAGCTCGCCGGGGCCGGCAGCATCTCCTTCGCCACCCGTCCGTTCGCCCACTCGCTGGGCGAGTTGTACCGGCTCCTCGGTGACGACGAGGAAGCGCGACGACAGTTCGCCCTCGCGGAGGACGTGGCACGCCAGTGGGGTTCACCGCACATGGCCGAGGCAGCTCGGGCCGCTTCGGCCGGCAGGAGCTCCAGGCCAGGGGCTCAGACCGGCGGCGGCTCTCCGTGACCGCCGCCGCTGTGCGGGCGGATGCCCACCGCGCCGGGGTCGGTGTACATGCCCGCGTAGGCCTGGGCGATGACATGGTCCGGGGTGCCGAGCATGGTGCGGATGTGCGCGGTGCGCAGACCCGGTGGGGCGGTGGGGGCGAAGGCTCCCTCGACCAACTCGCCTGCGGCACGTGCCCCGTTGTTCTGGTACGCGGCCAACCGGCGCGGGATGTCCTGGAGTTCGGCGCCATGTGCTCCGTGCGCGGGGTCGAGCGCGACGACGGAGCGTACGAGGTCCGGGTGGTGGAGAGCGAGGAGGTTCACGACCTGGCCGCCCATCGAGTGGCCGACGGCGACGACCGGACCGGTGCCGATGCGAACGATCAGTGCCGCCAGGTCGTCAGCCATCGCCCCCCGGGGTGTTGTTCCGGTCCGGGACGGGCGAGCGGCCGTGGCCACGCAGATCGGGGACGAGCACGCGGTGTCCGGCGACAGCCAGGGCGTCGGCGTGCGGTGACCACTCGCGGCCGTCGCCGCCCCAGCCGTGAACCAGCAGCAGAGGCGGAGCGGCGGACGGGCCGAGCACGGTGTGGAAGAGGTCGACGGCTGTGGTCATCCGGACATCGCCTCGTACATGGCGTAGCCGAAGTCGGCGTGCACGCCGGCGCCGTCGAGGTCCTGGACCCACAGTCCGAGCATCGCACCGGTGAAGCCGAGAACCCGTACGGGCCGCAGACGCCCGTACCCGGCTTCCGTCAGCGGGCGGAGCGGGGCAGTACCTGGATGGTGTCACCGACGGCGCGTTCACCGGTGGCGTCCGACGTGTGGTTGACGAGGGAGCCGTCGACGGCCATGGCGGTCGAGCCGCCGCCGTCGAGGTTGAGGGCCTGGACCGCGCCCAGCGACCGCATGAACGACGCGGCTTTCTGAGCACGAAGGCTGGATCATCGGCAGGTGTACGTGCCTTCGGGGTGGGCGGGCCTGAACTCCCTTTCTCGGCCGGAGAGATGGGCGTGACTCGTCCGCTCGCCCGGCTCGTGGCGGGCGCCGGTGGCGTCGGTGGGCGGGTCGTACCACCAGCGGATCCTGCCGGTGCAACTCGCCATCGCCATCGCCATCGCCATCGCCATCGCCGACCAGCGCCGTGCGGGCACGGCGCACCTCGACGATGTGTCCGCCAAGGACGCCTGGGATGTGCGCAACCGTGTTGTGCCGACACCAACGTCTCTGCGGATCAAGGGGTGTTCAAGGTTTCCGCGGGGTGTTCGACGGCGGCCGGCGTGTCCGTGGTGCTGTCCCGTGCTGCCTTCCGTCGGCGGCAGGCCCGCACTCGGCAGCGCCCCGAGCAGTACACCGCCGTCCTCAACCGCTCCACGCCCACTGTCCACGATCTCTCGCAGACCGGGCACTTCGTCTGCACGCGTACCTCCACCACGGTGACTCGCTGCCGGTTCTGGTGTAGTTTCCGCCACTGCCGTGATCTGCACCGCGCTGAGCAGAACACCGCCGAGCCGTCAGGTCTGGTCCCATGCTCAGCTCAGGTGCCACTTCTGGTTGGACGTGCCGTCGCAGTCCCACAGTTGGAGCCGGGTGCCGTTCTTGGTGCCCTGGTCCTTGGCGTCCACACACTTGCCGATCACGGTGTTGACCAGGTCGTGGGAGCCGTTGAGGTTGAAGCGCTGGGCCCAGCCGCCGTTGCAGGTCGCCAGCTGGATGGCCGCGCCGTTGGACTGCGAGGCGTTGGCGATGTCCAGGCACTTCCCCATGGAGCGCACACTGCCGTCGGACTTGAAGACCCATTTCTGCCACGCCTTGCCGTCGCATCCCCACAGTTGCAACGGGGAGCCGTCCGCGCCCTTGTGGGCGCTGATCTCGATGCACTTCGAAGACGCGTAGCCGACGACCGCGTCACCGGCCACGATGGTCGACTGGGAGGTGGTGGCCGGCTTGGACGTGGCCTTCTTCGTCGGCGTGCTGCCGCTTCCATCGCCGGTCCCGGTCCCGGTGCCTGTGCCTGCCGCGTGGCCGGTTCCCGTGCCGGCGGTCCCGCCCTTGGTGCCGGAGTTCGCCGCGGTGGAGGAACCTCCCCCGGCCTGGGCGCCCTTGGCGCCGTGGGACTTCGTGCCCTTCTTGCCGTGCCCCGGACGGCCGCTGCCCGTCACGGACGGGGACGGTGAACCGGACGACCCCGTCGAGGCGCCAAGAGTGACCTTGGGGGCGGCGCCGTCACCGACGACCACGGAACTGGGCCCGGAGTCGTCATCGCCGGGCACCATCACGAACGCCGCCGTGCCGAGGCCGAGGGCCAGCAGTACGGACGCAGCGACCGCGGCCCCGATGACCTGTGCGTTGCGCTCCGGCTGGGCTTCCCCGGACGACCGCCCGTTCCGTGCGCCGGAGGAGTCCAGTCGCATCGTCGCCAGTTGGAGGATCCGGCCCGACCGACCGCCTGCCGTCCTGGGCTCGGATCCGTCGTCGGCCGTGGGGGAGGGGACTGGTGTGCTCTCGCCGGTCGGTGCGGGTGTGTTCGCACTGTCGGGCGTGGTCCGCGATGGCGACTCCGGTTCCGCGCACGGCGGTTCGGAGGCCGGCCCCGGTTCGGGGCGGGCGTCGGGCGCCGGAGCCGACGTCGGTGTGGTGCCGTTCTCGGACTCGCGCAGCCACGGCAGCGGCCGTTCCCAGACGGCCGGCTCCCCAGGCGTCTCGGGTTGTCCCGCTGAGTGATCCATGTCTGCCCGCCCGTTTCCACTTGTGTCGGTTAGCCGGGTGGCGACCCTAGGATTCCGCGCGCCGGTCGCACGGCGCATGACGCCGGATTCTGTCCGGGAGGACCCGATTCCCTTCCCCTCCGTCCCTGATTTCTCCAGCCACCGAACTCACGGGCTGCTAAAGGGATCCGGTGCGCAGGGCGAAGGCGACCGCGTGGGCGCGGTTGCGCAGGCCGAGCCGGTTCATCATGACGCTGACGATGTTCTTGATGGTGCGTTCGGAGTAGTTCAGCTTCTGGGCGATCTCCGTCGTGTCGAGGCCCTCGGCCAGCAGCCGCAGTACCTCGACCTCGCGGGTGTCCAGCCCGGAGGTGGTCAGGCCCAAGGGTCCCAGCACGTCGCGTTGGACCGCCCGTATGTGGTCGATGAGGCGGCCCTGGATCGGGGGTGGCAGGGATGCCCCGCCTTCGGCCACGCCGCGCACGGCTTCCACGACCTTGTCGTAGGTGCTGTTCTGACGGCACATCAACCCGCGCAGACCGTGGCGCACGGCGCGCACCAGGTGGGCTTCGCCGATGTGTCCGGTGACCAGCACGATTCCCATGGCGGGATTGGTCGAGCCCTCGGACACCGACTCCATGAGCAGCATCGTTTCCTCGGTGACATCCGGCGTGATCATGACCACCACGTCCGCCTGCCGGAGCTCTTCCTGGAGCAGTACCTTCAGCCCCGGGTACCTTCCCAGGCACCAGATTGCTCCCTCGCCGGTGATGGGGTCACTGGCGAGGACTGCGATCAAAATCATCCCAACGTCCTTGTATGCGTTCCAGTTAGGGACCGCGGCCCCGATGAGCCGGGCGGTCGGTACGGCGGTGGCAGCGGCGGGAGGATCATCGGCGCACCGTCTTGGAATCGACTTGGCGTGCACTTGGCAAGTTGTCCGGCGGGGCAGTTTTCGTTGTCCGTCAGGACAGATGCCGGGCGGCGCGGCGCGCGCAGGAGGCGGCCCCTGCCTACGCTCGGCGCGCAGATTGACCGGACAGCTTGACCGGACAGCGGAAAAGCAGGAGAGAGAGCACGTTGAGCACCGTCGTCGCCAAGCGCTCGCCGCGTGCCGAGGGTCCCCCGATGCCCGAGGGCCAGGTCGAGTTGGCCGAGCCCCCGGTTCTCGGAGAACCGGCCACCGCGGACTTCAGCTCCGTGATGATGTACCTGCCGATGGGCCTGGGCGCCGGGGCCATGGTGCTGATGTACTCCGTCGGCAGCGGCGGCATGTCCATGTACATGATGACCGGGATGATGGGCATCGCCATGATCAGCATGACGCTGACCCAGGTGGGCCGTCCCGGAGCGGAACGGCGCCGCCGGATGCGTGCCGAACGCCGCGACTACCTGCGCTACTTGGGCCAGAAGCGCAGCCAGGCCCGGCAGGCCGCCGACGCCCAGCGGGCCGCGCTGCTGTGGGACAACCCGGACGCCGCCGACCTGTGGGCGCTGGTGCCGGGCTCCCGGCTGTGGGAACGCAGGCCCGGACACGACGACTTCGCCCGGGTCCGCATCGGTCTGGCCACCCGCCGCGCCGCGCTGGAGTTCCTGCCGCCGCAGACCAAGCCGGTGGAGGACCTGGAGCCACTGTGCGCGATCTCGCTGCGCCGCTTCACCAAAGCCCACCAGACCGTGCCCCTGCTGCCCGTGCCCGTGGCTCTCCAGCGCTTCACCAGCGTCGAGTTCACCGGTGAGACCGAGGACGCGCTGGCGCTGGCCCGGGCGATGCTCGGTCAGTTGGCCGTCTTCCACTCGCCGGACGAACTGCGCGTCGCCGTGCTCGGCGACGAGGCCGCGCGCCACGAGTGGGACTGGCTCAAGTGGCTGCCGCACAACGCCCACCCGTCGGAGGAGGACGCGGCAGGTCCGGTCCGGCTCGCCGCCGGCGACCACGAAGAACTCCTCGACCTGCTCGGCTCGGACCTGCGCGACCGCCCCGACCACGACGACTCCTCCTCACCCAGTCAGGTCGAGCCGTTCACGGTGATCGTCGCCCAGGGCGCACGACTGCCGGAGACCTCAAGGCTGCTGGGGGCCGGGATACGCGGCGTGCTGCTGCTCGACCTCACCGGCGCGGTGCCCGGCGGCCCCAAGGTGCTGAGGCTTACCGTCCGCGCCGGCCGGGTCGACTTCCCCAACGGCGCCGAGAGCGTCAGCGGTCGTGCCGACCGGCTCGGTCCCACCGAGGCCGAGACCCTGGCCCGGGCTCTCGCCCCGATGCGTACGGGTGGCGTCGACCTGCTGGACCGCCCCCTGGAGTCCGACTTCGACCTGGCCACCATGCTCGGCATCCGGGACGCGCGCGCCTTCGACGTCGCCGCCAAGTGGCGTCCCCGCCTGGCCCAGGAGGCCCGTCTCAAGGTCCCCGTCGGGGTCACCGAGGACGGCGAGATCGTCGAACTCGACCTCAAGGAGTCCGCGCAGGGCGGCATGGGCCCGCACGGCCTGCTGATCGGCGCCACCGGCTCCGGCAAAAGTGAACTGCTGCGCACCCTGGTGACCGGCCTCGCCGCCACCCACTCCTCCGAGATCCTGAACCTCGTTCTGGTCGACTTCAAGGGTGGCGCCACCTTCCTCAACATGGACCGGCTGCCGCACACCTCCGCCGTCATCACCAACCTCGCCGACGAACTGCACCTCGTCGACCGTATGCGGGACTCCATCAACGGCGAGATGATCCGCCGTCAGGAACTCCTGAGGGAGGCCGGACACGCCTCGCTGTACGAGTATGAGAAGGCGCGCGCGGCCGGGACGAGCACCCTGGCCCCGTTGCCCTCGCTGCTGATCATCGTCGACGAGTTCTCCGAACTCCTCGCCAGCAAACCGGAGTTCGTGGAGCTCTTCGTCTCCATCGGCCGCCTCGGACGCAGCCTCGGCGTGCACCTGCTGCTGGCCTCGCAGCGCCTGGACGAGTCCCGCATCCACCGGGTCGAGGGCCACCTGTCGTACCGGCTCGCCCTGCGCACTTTCTCCTCGATGGAGTCGCGCAGCGTGATCGGCACCTCCAGTGCCTACGAACTGCCCTCCGCACCCGGCAACGGCTACCTCAAGGTCGACACCACCAACCTCGTCCGGTTCAAGGCCGCGTACGTCTCCGGCCCGGCACCCGCACCGCCGGACCAGGACGAGACCGCGCACCGGGAGGGCGCCGTCCGCGAGGTGACCGCCTTCGGCCTGGACCGGCACGGTCCCTCGGCCTCGGTCCGCGCGGCGGAGGAGGCAGCCCGGCTGGTCTCGCTCGCCGAGGAGACCCTGCGTGCGCAGAGCACCGGGACAGGGCAGGCCGAGGGCGACGGCGAGAGCGGCGAGGACAGTCTGCTGGAGGTCTTCGTCGGACGGCTGGAGGACAGCGGTCCGCCCGCCCGCCAGGTCTGGCTCTCCCCGCTGTCCGAGTCGCCCGGCCTGGACCAGTTGCTGCCCGGCATCGTGCCCGACATGGACCGGGGGATGACCGCCGCCGACCCCCGCGCCCAGGGCGCGCTGCGCGTCCCACTGGGCATGGTGGACCGCCCGTTCGAGCAGCTGCGTGAACTGCTGGTCGCCGATCTGTCCGGCGCCGACGGCCATATCGGTCTGGTGGGCGCGCCGCAGACGGGCAAGTCGACCCTGCTGCGCACCCTGATGATGTCCCTCGCCCTGACCCACACACCCCGTGAAGTCCAGTTCTACTGCCTGGACTTCGGCGGCGGCGGGCTGGTCTCCACCGCAGGGCTGCCGCACGTCGGCTCGGTGGCCACCCGGCTGGAGCGGGACCGGGTGCTGCGCACGGTCGAGGAGCTGTCCCAACTCCTTGAACAGCGTGAGCAGTTGTTCACGTCCAAGGGACTCGAATCGATGGCCGCCTACCGGGCGCTGCGCGCGGACGGCACCATCGACGACCCGTTCGGCGACGTCTTCCTGGTGGTCGACGGCTGGGCCACGCTCCGTCAGGACTACGAGACCCTGGAACAGCGGATCATGGAACTCGCCGCCCGCGGCCTGTCGTTCGGCCTGCATGTGGTCGCCTCCGCGGTCCGCTGGTCCGAAGTGCGCCCCAAACTGCGGGACATGCTCGGCACCAAACTCGAACTCCGGCTCGGCGACTCGATGGAGTCGGAGGTCGGCTCCCGTGCGGCGGCCGGTGTCCCGCACCAGCCCGGACGCGGCCTGACCGCCTCCGGCCACCACTTCCTGTCCGCGCTGCCCCGGCTCGACAGCTCCTCGCGCAGCGACGACCTCACGGCCGCCACCAAGGCCGCCGTCGCCGAGATCGACACCTTCTGGACCGGCGCCAGAGCACCCGGCGTACGCCTGCTGCCGACCCGCCTCGACGCCCGCCGGCTGCCGTCCCCCGAACCCACCCGCGACCTCAAACTCTGCCTCGGCTGGGACGAGCAGCGCCTCGCCCCCGTCTGGCACGACTTCGGAGCCACCCCGCACCTGCTCGTCTTCGGCGACGGTGAGACGGGCAAGACCAACGCCCTGCGCCTCGCCATCCGCGCCATCACCGCCCGCTACCGCCCCGAGGAGGCCAGGATCCTGCTGGCCGACCCCGGGCGCGGACTCCTCAAGGACGTGCCGGAGGAGTACCGCGTCGGCTACGTCGTCGACAACGACGCGCTCGGCAAGCTCGCCGACAGCGCCGCCGTGTCCGTGGCCAAGCGGCTGCCCGGCGCCGATGTCACCCCCGAGCAGCTGGAGCAGCGGAACTGGTGGACAGGCCCCCTGCTGTTCGTCCTCATCGACGACTACGACCTCTTCGCCGGCGCGCCCGGCACAGCCACCCCGATGGCACCGCTGGTGCCGCTGCTCGCCCAGGGCGCCCACATCGGGCTGCACCTGGTCGTCGCCCGCTCCACCTCCGGCGCCATGCGGTCCGTCATGGACCCGGTGATCCGCCGCATGTGGGAGCTGGGCAACCCCGCGCTGCTGTTCTCCTACCCCAAGGAGGAGGGCAAGTTCATCGGTGAGGCCAAGCCCCGCACCCTGCCCGCGGGCCGCGCCCAGCTTGTCACCCGGCGCACCGTCAAGCTCGTCCAGACCGGCCTGGTGTCGGCGGCCCCCGTCCGTGAAGGAACCCGATGACCACCGCAGCGCACCTGCCCGGCAGGGCCACCGAGATCTGCCGCGTCACCGTCGAGGCACCGGACGGGCGGGCCGACCTGGCCGTCCCGGTCACCACCCCTGTCTCCGCCCTCCTGCCGGTGCTGCTGAGCCATGTCGCCGCCGGCTCGCAAGGCACCCCCTGGGTACTGCAGCGGCTCGGCGAGGAACCCCTCGCCCCGGAGGCCACCCCCGAGAGCGCCGGACTGCGCGAAGGCGACGTACTGCACCTGCGCCCGGCCGACGCGCCGCTGCCCGCCCTGCACTTCGACGACGTGTCGGACGGCGTCGCCCACACCGTCGACGCGGGACCCGGCCGCTGGCGCTCCGAACTCACCCGGAACCTCGCCCTCGCGCTGTCCTGCCTGGCCCTGGCCGCCCTGGCCGCCGCACTGCTCGGCGCGGGCCCCGGACCGCTCACCGCGGCCGCCGCCGGCACCATCGCCCTGGTCCTGGCCGTCGGCTGCGTGTCGGCCGCCCGTATGCGCGCCGAACAGGGTGGCGTGCTGATCGCCGGCTTCGGCGCGTTCGGCTTCGCGGCACTCGCCGGGACGACCCTGCGCGAAGGCCCCTCGGGCGGGTTCGCCCCCGGCCTCGGCGGCGTGCTCACGGGCGCCGTGTGCGTGGTCGCACTGGCCGGCGTCCTGCTGGCGCTGGGGGCACTGCCCCTGGTCGTCCCCGGCACCGTCCTGCTCACGGCGGCCTCCGCCGCGGTCGGCGCGGGACTCGCCGAGGGTGCCGGACTGCACGGCGTCCAGGCCGCCGCGGTGGTCGCGGTGGCCCTGTTCGTGCTCGGCCACCTCGCCCCGCGCCTCGCCCTGCGCACGGCACGGCTGCGGGTGCCCCGGCTGCCGCACAACGCCGAGGAACTCCAGCAGGACATCGAGCCCGAGCCCGGCGACGGCGTCGGGCGTCGGGTCGCCGTGGCCACCGCCTGCCTGGACATGATCAGCGTCTCCTCCGCCCTGGTGTGGGCGGTCGCCCTCTGGTTGCTCGTCGACCGCGAACACGGGTGGGCCGGCTGGCTGCTCCCGCTCGCGCTCGGTCTTGCCGTCCTGCTCCGTGCACGGGGCACCAACGGCACCCTCCAGCGGATCCCCGCCGTGCTGGTCGGTGCCTACGGAGTCGGGCTCGTGCTCATCGTCCGCGCCGCGCCCGCCGGCCGCGCCGCCGTGCTCGCGCTGCTGCTGGCCGCCGTACTGCTGCTGCTCGTCGGTGCTTCGCAGCTGCCGCGCGCCCGGCTGCTGCCGGTGTGGGGACACCTGGGCGACCTGCTGGAGATCATCACCGCGATCGCCCTACTGCCGCTGCTGCTCCAGGTCCTGCACGCGTACGCGTACTTCCGCGGCCTCGCGGGCTAGGGCGGACACGATGCAGACACGACGCGATCACGTACAGGCCTACCAGTTCGCCATGGGCCGCCTCGCCTCCGCCCTGGTCAGCGGAGACCCCGGCCGCGGCGACAGCCCGACCCGGCGCTCCGCGCTCGGCACGGTCTTCGGAGTCGGCCTGGTGGTACTGCTGTGCGCCGGCTACGGGGTGTACGGGCTGATCTCGCCCGTGGCCAAGGACGACTGGCGCAAGGACGGGGCCATCATCCTGGAGGAGGACACCGGCAACCGCTACGTCTACGCGAACGGCCAACTCCGCCCGACCCGCAACTACGCCTCCGCGCTGCTCATCGCGGGCGGCCGGACCACGCCCGAGTCGGTGTCCGCCAAGACCCTGGCCGGCGTCCCGCACGGCACTCCCGTCGGCATCCAGGGCGCCCCGGACACCGTGCCCGAGGAGTCGCAGCTGTTCACCGGGGCCTGGGCGCGCTGTCTGCCGGAGAAGGGACCGGCGGACAAGGGGCAGAGCCTGGTCTTCGGCGGCTCGGCCACCGCGCTGAGCGCCGTGCCCGACGACCGGCAGGTACTGCTCGGCGGACCCAAGGGCACCCGCTATGTGCTCCTGCGCGGAGTCAAGTACCCGGTGCCCGCCGAATCGACGCTGATCGCCCTCGGACTCGACGACCAGACCATCCTGTCCGCCACCGCCGACTGGCTGGCCGGCGTCCCCACCGGCGCCGCACTCGCCGCACCCGTGCCCTCCGGTGCCGGGAAGGCGGCCGGCCAGGTCGCCGGACAGCCCGCCGAGGTCGGCCAGGTCTTCCGCACCAGCACGGGCGGCACCGGGCACTACTACCTGATGCGCTCCGACGGACTCGCCCGCGTCAACGCCACCGAGTACGCCCTGTTCGCCGCCCGCCCCGGAGCGCCCGCGGCACGGCAGGTCGGGCAGGCGGACATCGCGGTCGCCCCCGTCTCCGCCGACGCCGGCACGACCGGACGCCTGCCCGACGTGCTGGGCGCCCACGCCCTGGACAGCGGCACGGTCTGCCTCACGCAACTCGCGAACGGCCGCTCCATGATCACCGTGGGTACGCCCGGCGACGGCCGGATCGTCCTGCCCGCCGGGGGCGGTGTCCTGGCCGTCCCGGACGGCGGGACCGCCCAGTACCTGGTCACCGAACAGGGCGTGAAATACCGGATCGCGGACTCCGACGCCGCCCGTGCCCTCGGGCTCGGCGACAGCAAGCGCAGCCTCACGCTGCCCGCGGACGTGCTGGCCCTCATCCCCGACGGCCCTGTGCTCAGCCGCGCCGCCGCGGCGAAGGGATGAGCCCGGTGGGCCGACTCCGGCTGCGGGCCATACCCGTGGGCGACGCCCTGCTGATCCACCCCAAGGGCCGGTTCGACGACCGCGCCGCCGCCTTCGCCGGCGGGATCGCCGAGGACCCGCACCACACCGTCGTAGTGGTGGACCTGCCGGGCGACGCCCTCACCGAGGAATGGATGTCGGTGGCCCGGCTGCTGTCGCCCTCCCGGTACGGCAGCCCCCGGCTGGTCTTCGGCCGGGGCACGGGCGACGAGATCCGTACGGCGGGCGGCCTCATCGCCGACCGGCTCGGACGTGAGGTGCTCGCGCCCGACGGCGGCCTCGTCCCGACCGCCACCGGCGGCCTGTTCCTGCCGGGCGAGGACGGTTCCGCGTGGCTGCGGTTCCGGCCGGGGCGCGACCCCGAGCCCGAGGCGCAGCGCTTCCCCAAGCCGCACTGGGAGTTCTCCGCGCCGATCCGCACCACCCCGGTCGGCGTGCGCGCCGTCGCCCAGCCCGTGCCCGCCGGCGTGTGGTTGCGCCACGCCGACCGGGACCCCTTGACCGGCCACCACCGGCGCACGGTCGAGGCTCTCCCCACCGACCTCCACCTCTTCCTGATCGTCCTCGGCAGTCCCGGCACACCGCCGCTGTCCCTCGACGACGTGGCCCGCTTCTGGGACACCGTGCTCCCCGGGGTCCGCTCCGCGGTACGTTTCCTGCTCTACGGCGCCCTGGACGTCCCCGACCCCCGCGAGCCCGGCCAGGCGCTCGCCGACGCGCTGGGCCACCAGGTCGTCGTGTACGTCGGACCCGGCTCCGACGGGGCCGAACGGCCGGGCGGGAACACCGAGTTGGTGTATTTCCCCGCCGGGGGTCCGACGACGGACCCGATGCGGTCGCCGACGATCGCGCCTCATGCGGTGCCGGTGCCGGCCGGAGCGGCGCTCGGCGCGTCCACGCTCGGACGTTCCCTGCCGCGCGTCCCGACGGAGTCCGCAGGCACATCCCGCGCGCTTCCGGCCGGTGCCGGCACCGCTGCCACGATCGCGCCCGACAGCGCGACTCTCACCCTGGCACCCGCCCCCGTCACGCCCGTCGCCCCGGAGTCGGTGCCGCCCCCGGTTCACGATTTCTCTCCGCATCAAGGGGAGTCGGGCGCGCTGGACGACCTCTCCGAAGCGCCGACCGTGCGCAACGACAACGGTGCGACGGATCTGTCCGAGGCGCCGACGGTCCGCAACGACGGCGGTACGGCGGATCCGGATGCCGAGTCCGCCCCCGGGTACGGGAGCGGCGCGGTGGACCTGGGCGACGCACCCACCGTCCTGAGCCGGCCCCGAGCCGGCCGGAAGCGGAGTGTTGTCACCGATCCGGAACCCGAGTCCGCCCCCGGGCAGGACGCGCCGGTGCCGGAACCGTCTGCCGCGGTTGCACGGACACCGGTTCCGGCGTCGGCGGCGACGCCGGTCACGGAGCGGACCCCAGTGCGGCCACGCTTTCCGGAAGCACCAACTGGCCCTGTTCCTTCACCCATAGCGGCGCTGTCGTCCGGTCCTGAAGCGTCGTCCGGCCCGTTTCTGTGGCCTGCCCCGGAGCCGTCGCCCGAGCAGGAGCGGTCGCCCTCTCCGGTGCCATCGCCAGAACCGGGTCCTTCGTCTGCCGAGGGAACATCGCCGGAGCCGATTCGGTCGCCCGTTCCCGTGCCTTTGCCCGACCCGGCTCCGTCGTCCGGACTCGTGTCTCCGCCCGCAGCCCTTTCGTCATCCGCTCCGACGTCGGCATCCGTGCCCGTTCCAGAACCCGATCCCGTTCCGGCGTCCGCCCCCACTCCGACCGCCGTCCCCACCCCAGCGGTGCGCCTCGTGCCGCCCGCCACGCCCCGGTTCCGGCTGGAGTCCGCCGCGCCTGTGTCGGAGATCGACGAGATCCACCTGCCCGAGCCGGCGGCCGACCCGGTGCGGGCCACTCGTCCGTCGCCGTCCGTCGCCAGTGTCTCCGCGCCGGACGGCACGGGCGACGGCCTCGCTCTGTCCACTCCTACGGGCGACGCGACCGCGCCGTCCTCGCGTACGGGCGGTGGGCCGCTCGACGTACGTGTGCAGCCCGTCCCTCGCACCACGGCCTGTGCGTTGCCGCCCGAGCGGGGTATCGCGCAGGAGCGGGACTGGGTGCGCCGGACCTTCAGCGAGCAGTACAACGCCGTGGCCGGGTCGGTCTCTCGGGTGATGTCGGAGTCACCGGGACTGCGCGGCCGGTCCAGGACCGAGGCCGCGGACGCGTTGACCGAACTGGTCGCCGTACGCCTGTACTTGTCCGGTGACAGCCGTCGGGCCGACGCGGTCGTGCGGGAGGCCGCCGCCGGACCGCATGTGCCGTTGGCGCGGTGTGTGACCGCCGGGCTGCGGCGGTTGCCGTCCTACCGGGGCCCGGCTCTGCTCCGGACGCTGCTCGGTGAGGCCGAACGTGCCTGGTACCGGGAGGGGCGGGTGGCCACCGAATGGGCCTTCTGCCATGCCCGGACGTCCCTGCACCCGGGCCCGCGCGGCAGTGGTGCCACCGACGTGCTGATCTGGTCGATGACCGCCCGCCGGACCAGTTCGCTGGACCCGGGCGTCCCCGACCGGGTGCTGTTCCTGCCCGGAACCGCCTTCAAGGTGCTGTGCACGGAGGGCTCCGTCGTGCTGATGCGGGAGCTGTCGCCGTCGGAGATCGCCGAGGACGGCCGGGTCGACGTGCAGCGGGTGAAGCTCGACGAGATCGCCCTCAAGGGTCTGGAGAAGATCCTGGACGCGCTGGAGAAGACCGGCACCGATGCCGGAGCCGACAGCGCCGACCCGCCCGGACTGATCGTGCGCCCCCGTGCGGTCCGCACAGAAGGAGCCAACTCGTGAGCAGGCAGGTCCTGTTGGTCTCCCCGGACCGCTCGGGCGCCCACCGTACGATCGCCCACGCGCTGGCCGAGGCGGCGGAGGGAGCGCTGATCACCATCGCCCCCGGCCGGTACGAGGAGTCGCTCGGCATCGTCCGGACCGTGACCCTGGCCGCCGAGGGCGGCGCCGGGTCCGTGCGGGTGCACGCGTCCTCCGGGAGCACGGTGGTGGTGGACGCCGAGGCGGTGCAGCTGTCCGGGCTCGTCCTGTCGGGCGACGACCGGGACGCGCCCGTGCTCGACCTCCGGCGCGGGCAGTCGGCGCTGGACGGCTGCCGGATCGAGGGAGCGGCCTGGACGGCCGTACTGGCCTGGAACGAGGGCACCCTGGCCGCCCGCGGCTGTGTGGTGACCAACCCGCACGGCGCGGGCGTGGTCGTCACCTCGGGCGGCGGCAACGTCCTGACGGACACGGAGGTCGTCGAGGCCGGGTCCTCGGCGGTCGTGGTCGCCGAGCACGGCCGCCTCGACATACGGGACTGTCATCTGGACCGCCCGCGGGGCAACGGCATCTGCGTCAACGGCCATGCCACGGCGACCGTACAGGGCACCCGGATCACCGGCAGCGGCAAACCCGCCGTCGCCGTGGAGCAAGAGGCACGCGCCGCTCTGCTCCGGGTCACCGTGACCGGCAGCGCCACTCTGGACGCCTACCTCACCAGCCGGGGTGAGACCACGCTCACCGACTGCGCCTTCTCCGGTTCGACCGGCCAGTCCGTACACATCGCCGACGGCGCGGCACCACACCTGCGCGGCTGCACGATCACTGGCGCGGCCCGCAGCGGCGTCCAGGTCACCGGGGGCGCACGGCCGCGCCTGGAGAACTGCGAGATCACCGGTACGCCGGTCGGTGTCCACGTTACCGGCGCCTCAACCACCGTGACGGCGAAGGGACTTGCCGTCCGGGACGCCGCGACCGTCGGCGTACAGGCCGGCGACTCCGGCACGGCGGAACTGGAGCGGCTCACCGTCACCGGCACCGCGGGCGCCGGGGTCAGAGCACAGGGCGGTGCCCGACTGGCCCTCCGGGACGCCGAGATCGCCGTGAGAGGCGGCGGCCAGGGGCTGGCGCTGGCCGGGTCGGCGAGCGCGTTCGTGGCCGGCTCCGTGCTGCGCGAGTGCGGGGCGGTCGTCGGCGAGGACGCGGAACTGACCGCGCACGACACCGAGTTCACCGGTTCGGCGACCGATGCGGTGCGGGTTCTGGCCGGGGGTTCCTTCACCGCCGTCGGCTGCCGGATGACCGGTGCGCGCGGCCACGGCGTCAACGCCCACGCCGACGCCCGTACCGACCTCGGCAACTGCGTCGTCCAGGACAACGCCCGCGACACTCCGGCCGCCGAGGCCGGAGGAGTCGACAGGGTCGGTAGCGGTGGTAGAACCGACGACGGCTTCGGTCGCCTTGCCGATCACCACGGCGACACCGGTGGAGACCTGGACACAGCCGACCCGGCCGGCCCGGTGACGGAGCCGGATTTCGCGCGTTCCGTGACCGGACCGCTCGCCGAACTGGACGCGCTGGTCGGTCTGGAGAGCGTCAAGCTGGAGGTCACCGGGCTGATCAACCTCAACAAGATGACCAAGCGGCGCACCGAGATGGGCCTGCCCATGCCGCCGATGAGCCGCCACCTCGTCTTCGCCGGACCTCCCGGCACCGGCAAGACGACCGTGGCCCGGCTCTACGGCGCGGTCCTCGCCGAACTCGGCATCCTCGGCCAGGGCCACATCGTCGAGGTGGCCCGCGCGGACCTGGTCGCGCAGATCATCGGCGGGACCGCCATCAAGACCACGGAGGTCTTCAACCGGGCGCTGGGCGGTGTGCTCTTCATCGACGAGGCGTACACCCTGACCAACCAATCCCGGGGCACGGGGCCGGACTTCGGCCAGGAGGCCGTCGAGACACTGATGAAGCTGATGGAGGACCACCGCGACGAGATCGTCGTCATCGCGGCGGGCTACTCCGAGCACATGGACCGGTTCCTGGCCTCCAACCCGGGTATGGCCTCCCGCTTCGCCCGCACCGTCGAGTTCCCCAACTACGCGCCCCAGGAACTGGTCACCATCGTGCGGGGCCTGTGCGGCAAGCACTACTACGAACTCGCCGACGACGCCCTCCAGGCGTTGTCCCGCTATTTCGAGGACGTTCCCAAGGGCCCGACCTTCGGCAACGGCCGGGTCGCCCGCCAGGTCTTCGAGTCGATGATCAGCACCCAGGCGTCCCGGCTGGCCACGCAATCGCCGGGCCATGACAGCGAGTTGAGCCTGCTGACCGCCGCCGACGTCATGCCCGCGCCCGCCCCGGCGTCGGCGCCGACGCCCGCACCGGCTCCAACTCCGGTTTCTGACAGCCCTCCTGCGCCTTCCCCGGCTCAGGCGCCGCCGGCTCCCGCCTCCCGTCACCTCGCCGCCCTCAGCGGTCTCGACCCGGTGACCGACGCGCTCGCGGCCCGCCTGGACACCCTCGCCCGCCTCGGTGAAGGCACCGCGGGTCTCGCGGACGTGGTCCTGGAAGGCGCCCCGGGCAGCGGACGCCGTGCCGTGGCCGCCGCCTACGGCAGGGAACTGGCGGAACTCGGCATTCTCCCGACCGGTGTCCTCACCCACGTGCCGCTCTCCGCGGTCCCCGCCCGTTGGGAGGCGCAGCCGCGGACGTATCTGGCCGACGCGTTCCGGCGGGCGGCCGGCGGACTTCTGCTGGCGGAGGCCGACCCCGCCTTCGAGACCCGTCCGGAGACCGAACGGCACTCCGTGCTCGACGCGTTGGCCGCGCAGGCGGCGGCACGCGATCCGTATGGTGCCGTGCTCGTGCTGTCCGGCGCCGGCCCGCGCCTGATGGAACTCCTGCGCACCCGCGCCGACTTGGCCGGGACCTTCGCCGAGTTCCTGCGGCTGCCCGCCTGGACCGGAGCCGGGCTCGCCGAGCTGACCCGGCGGCGGCTCACGGCGCTGGGCTTCGACGTGCCCGACGACGTCGTCACGGCGCTCGCCGCACAGGACCCGGCCCACGGCGCCCACGGCGCGCACCGGCTGGCCGACCGTGTCGCCGGCCGCGCGGGGTCGCCCGCCCTGGTGCTCGACGACGTCGTCGGCGAACTCCCGCTGAGGGACGAGCTGGTGACCTCATGACGGGTCGTTGGGGCAGGAATCAGAGGTCGGTGGTGCAGTGCGCCCGGGATCCGGTGCACGCCGGCTCCGCCTTGGACGAGCATCACGAACGACGACGTGAGACACCCCCACCACGAGAGGAACGGTCATGGCCGACAACATGAACACATCGGTGGACACCTCGGGCATGAGAGCCGCCCAGGGCAGCTTCCAGACCGCCCTGGACGAGGTGAACAGGACGTACACCCAGATGCAGGGCCAGATCGACGCCCTGCGCGCGAGCTGGACCGGTGACGCCTCCAGCACCTTCCAGGGCGCCATGGACACCTGGCTCTCCGACTTCGGCACCGTCAAGCAGCAGTTGGACCTGATGCTGCAGAAGCTCCAGGCCAACACCGGGAGTTACGACACCACGCACCAGTCCACCATGGACACGGCGAGCCAGCTCGGCAAGACCATGTCGTCGCCGCTGCCCGGCTTCTAGTCCCCCCACCATCCCCACACACGAGGAGTGACCGCATGTCCACCTACACCGTCAACATGAACCAGATCGAGTACGTGGTCGGTGAGATGAGCGCGATCAGCCAGAAGATCCAGGCGGCGCTGGGCGAGCTGGACGACAGCGCGAAGATCCACCTGAGCGAGTGGACCAGCGACGCCCGCAGCACCTACGACGTCGCCAAGGCCAAGTGGGACACGGCGGCGGCCGACATGGTCACCCAGGCCCAGAACGCCACGCTCTCCCTCGGCCACATCAACGAGTCCTACCACGCGGGTGAGCGGCAGGGCGTCAGCCTCTGGGATCAGTGAGATGGCCAACGAGAACGCCGACGGCGACCACGGCAGCAGTGATCCGAACGTCAACAACCACGACTACAACGGTGGCGAGACCAGCACCGGCACCACCACCGGCTCCGGCGACGACCACGAGTACCACGGCGGCACCGACGTCCTGCACAGCCCGGGGATCCTCTCCGACCTGCACCCCTTCGTGCCCCCGCCGGTGCCGGGCGGCGACGGGTCCAGCGGGACCTCGATCAGCACCCCGTCGATGGACCTCTTCGCGAGCAACATCGACCTGCTGATCCAGCCGGTACGGGACGTCGCCACGAGTTTGGACGACGTCTCCGTGGCACCCGGCGCCTTCTACCACGCCAACACGATGCGGACGACGGTCAACGGCGCGAACGCCGACGCGGGGCTCAAGAAGAGTTACGGCGACGCTCTGTCTGCCCTGGTCCGGGGCCTCACGGATCTGCGGGACGGCGTACGGCAGTTGAGCACGAACTACACGACGACCGAGGACGCCAACCGTATGACGGCCGACGACCTTGCGGACGCCTTCACGACCACCGGCGCCGACTTCAACACGATGATGACGGCCAACGGCGGCAGCGGGAACACGACGACGACCACCACCACGGGCAGCACCACCGCCTAGACGTGGACCTGTTGCGGGGAGAACGAGAGTGGCGGACTACAACAGCGGCGGATTCCACCAGGGCGACGACGGGACGATCTTCGGCAACCCCGACGGCTCGGCCCAGGGCAGCATCACGGACTACGACAACTGGGACTGGAAGCAGATCAAGGCGGCCGTCTACGGCATGTCCTCAGGGGTCGCCAACGCCGCCAACGAGGCCCACGCCCGGTCCGTGGCCGATCCCCAGTCGCTCCTGGACGCGGCCAACGCGTTCTACCACGTGCAGCGGACCCTGGAGGGCGTCACGAAGAGCCTGGTCGACCAGGCCAAGGCGCTGGCGGGCGACAACGGACCGTGGAACGGCACCGCGGCGGACGCCTTCATCGACATGATGACCACGTTCTCCCGCCAGGTGAAGGCCAACGCCGATGTCCTGTCCGGGGGTTCGACCGGCGATCACTCCGTTCCCCACCAGCTCGCCAACAACGCGATCGCCTTCCAGAGCGCGCAGAACAAACTCGCCGAGATCGACTCCTGGTACGCCGACCAGGCCGTCAAGATGGGCGTCACCCCGATGGACAACGGGCTGATCCCCATCAGTCAGAAGCCCGAACTCGTCGCGATGATGAACGAGGACATGCGCGCCGTCCTCAAGAACCTGGCGCACTCCTACCAGGTCACGACCGACACGATCGTCACCCCGACACCCGTCAATTCGCCGACGGACAACCCGAACGGCTCGGGCAACGACGGCTCACCCGACCCGGATCTTGGCCTCGACGGGACCGACGACCCCAGCGCCGACCTCGGGGGCACCGGAGACCTCTCGGACCTCTCCGGCTTCCCGGACACCGGCCTCGACAGCGGGGCCGGCACGGGCGACGGCATCGGCGACTTCGGGGACGTCGCCGGCCTGGACTCCTCGGGCGACGCGACGGCCTATCCCGGTGACCTGTCCGGCCTGGACGGCACCGGTCTCGACCCAACAGGCCTCGACGGTACGGGACTTGACGGTACGGGCCTCGGTGACCTCGGGCTCGACAGCCTCGACCCGTCGGCCCTCGACACCGCGCTCAACCCCACCGCCTTCCCCGGCCTCACTGGGCTCGGCGGTCTGAGCAGCGGTGGCCTGGGCTCCGCCGACGAAGGCTCTCTCGGCGGCCTGTCCACGGCCGACCCCACCGCCTTCGGCGACACCGGGCTCGACGACGGCCTCGGCGCTCTCACCGGCAGCGGACTGGACAGCGGACTCACCGACGGCCTCTCCGCCGACTCGCTCGCGCCCTCTCAGCTGGCGACGTCCTCCGGGATGCCGTACATGCCCGGGATGGGCGGCGGCATGGGAGCCGGCGGCGCGAGCCTGTCATCGGAGCCCACCGACGCCTCGGGACTGCTCGACGCGAGCGCCGACCCCTGGGAGGGCGAGGCGCTGACCGGTGGCGACGAGGTCGGCTCGGACCTGGGCGCGGCGGCGGGCGGCGAGGGCCTGTCCACGGCCGGGATGCCCTACATGCCGGGCATGGGTGGCGGTATGGGTGCGGGGGGCGGCAGCCAGGACGGCGTGAACGAACGTACCGATGCCTCCGGATTGCTGGACCCGAGCACCCAGCCCTGGAACGCGGACGAGGAGTCCGGCGACGACGAGGTCGGCTCGCTCACGGGTGCCGCGCCCGGAGTTCCGTATCTCCCCGGCATGGGCGGTATGGGTGCGGCGGGTGGGAGTCGGGACGGTGTGAGCGAACGTACGGACGCCTCGGGGCTGTTGGACCCGAGCGCCCAGCCCTGGAACGTGGACGAGGAGTCCGGCGAAGGCGAGGTCGGTTCGCTCACGGGTGCCGCGCCCGGAATTCCATACCTGCCCGGATTCGGTGTGCCCGGGACGGCGGTCCGTGGCGCGGGCAACTGCGCGGCGGACACGAGCGGCGAAGACGCGGGGGAGTCGGCCCAGGCCGAAGGAGTCAGCGTTCCGGACACCGCTACGGACGCCCGTACCGCGGTCACCGCGGTCGCGGTCGGGTCCGACGGACTGCCGCTGCCTACCGGCGACGACGCGGTGGTGGGACGGCCGGTGGCCGACGACGGGGAGGAGGACCTCTCCGTGTGGGACACCGGCGCGGGCACGTTCGTCCCGCTGCTGTGGTCGGTACCTCGCGGACGCGACGAGGAGGAGACGGACCCCGCAGCGGACGAACAGTCCGAGACGGGCGAGGCGCGCACCACCTGGCAGCCCGACCGCACCGCCCCGGAGGCGACACCCGGCGCGACCGCCGGTGTCCTGCGGATCGCGGCCTGCGGCGACGGCGGGCCCGAACCCGAGGAGCCCGAGGAGGAACCGGAAGAAGAGGAACCGGAGGAGGAACCGGCCGCCCGCAACTTCACGGACCTGCTGGTCCAGGACGAAAGCACCTGGGGCACCGTCCCCGGCGACTCCGCCGGAGCTTTCTGACCCCCGCCCACGCCAACCACCACCGCCCCCTGAAGGGAGACGTGATCACATGCCCGGTCCGTACGACCTGCAGATCGAGGATCTGCTGGACCAGTACCGCCGTCAGCGCAAGGAAGCCGCCGCGACCCGGCGCCGTATCAATGAGACGACCTCGACCGTGACCGCCCCGCGGCAGACGGTGAAGATCACTGTCGGGGCGCAGGGCGAGGTCACCGCCATCGAGTTCCCCACCGGCGCCTACCGCCGGATGGCACCCAAGGAACTGGCCGACGTCCTGCTCACCACCCTCCGGCAGGCCAGGGCGGAGGCACTGGAGGGCGTCGCCGGTGTGCTCGCCGAGCAGTTGCCGCCCGGAGTGACCGTGCCCGACCTGCTCCAGGGCCGGGTCGATCCCGGCGCCGTCCTGCCCGAGGACCCGGCCATGCCCGACTCCGTACGTGACTACGTCGACCACGGCTTCCAGGGAGAGACCCATGAGTGACGGCACCTTCTCCGTGGACACCGCCCGGCTCGACCAGTCCGCGCCGCAGGTCCAGGAGCTGGCCGGACGGATCCGGTCCATCGCCTCGAAGCTGGACGGTCGCCTTGAGGCACTCGGCGAGTGCTGGGGCGACGACGAGAGCGGACGGCAGTTCCTGGAGCAGTACGCCGAGCCCAAGCGGCAGCTCAGCGCCGGTATCACCGGCGCCGGTCAGGTGCTCGACAGCACGGTCGAGGGCATCCGGACCATGGCCAAGGGGTTCCAGCAGACCGAGGAACGGAACGTGGAGACACTGCGCGCGATCACGCCTGCGGCCGACACCGTCACGGCGGGCGAGTCGACACCGCACCGCTCCACCCGGCGATGAGCCGCGGCACCACGACGGACCACAGCACGACGACAGAGGAACGCGGCACCCCATGAGCGTCGACATGCCCCCCGAGCTGGCCTGGGTCGCCCGGCTGGCGGTCGGGCAGGCCTGGCCCAAGGGCAACGAGGACAACCTGCAGGCCCTCGGCCAGGCCTGGAACGACGCCGCGCAGGAGCTCAAGGGCATCAGCGCGCAGATCGGTCAGTCCGGCAACGGAGTCCTGGAGAGCGTGGGCGGCCAGGTCGCGGACGAGTTCCGCGGCTTCGTCGCGCAACTGGAGTCCACCCTGCCGGACATGGCGGAGTCCGCGGGCCAGTTGGGGAAGCTGGGCAAGCACACCGCCGTCCAGGTCGAGTACTCCAAGTACATGATCCTCGGTCAGCTGATCCTGCTGGCCGCGCAGATCGCCGAGTGGGCCTTCTTCGCGCCCGAGGTCATCCCGCTGGCCGTCACCGGCGCCCGAGTCGCCGTCAAGATGATCCTCCGCCGCCTGCTCATCTCGATCGCGACCGGCATCGCCCTCAACGTGGGCCTCGACGCCGCCGTCCAGACCATCCAGTTCCTCAAGGGCGACCGCACCGAGTGGTCCACGGACAACACCGTCTCCGCCGTGATCTCGGGCGCCATCGGCGGTGCCATGGGCGGCATCTTCTTCGGCGCGGGCAGCGTCTTCGCACCGAAGTTCGCGCACTCGCTGTTCGGCAAGGGCGTCCTGGGCGCGGCCACCGGCCTGGGCACCGCCGGGATCATGTACGGGATCTACCACAGCGGTGAGGACGAGTTCGGCTCGTCCGTCACCGCCGGTCTCCTGGGCGCCCTGGGCGGCGGTGGCAAACGACGTTTCGGCGGCAAGAACGACACGGTTCAGGTGGACCCCGTCCATGTGAACCTGCCCGACGCGATCAAGCTCGACCTGCCGGGGCTGGTGTCGGCGGAGAAGGCGGAGTTGACGGACCCCGGGGCCTTTCCGGCGACGATGAAGAGCACGGCGACCGCGGACACGGGCGGGCTGAACGGGACCAGGGGCGGAACCGGGACCGGAACGGCTTCCGGGATGGCGACCAGGTCGGCCACGAGCACCGGCGGGCTGGGGCACATGGTGTCCCACACCGCCGATACCGACACCACCACCGTGCACGGCGCGACCGGGGACACGTCCACCCCCGTCACCGCCCCGCACGACGGCGGCCTGCCCGGTTTCGCGACCACGCTCACCTCCACGCCGGGCACCACACCGGGTACGACGACATCCACCGCCACGGATCCCGCCACCGTCCGCACCGGTACGACGGCCACCGCGCCGGGCCGCGTCGACACAGGAGGCAGTGGCAGCGGCGTCGGGACCGGAACCACGGCCGCGAGCGCGAACCGCCCCTCGACAGGCGGTAGTTCGGGCACCGCCACCGAGAGCGGGCGTCCGTCCACCGTGAGCACGGGACCCGGCCGAGGCACCGGTCCGGGCACAGCCGAGTCGACGTCGGCCGTCCGCACCGAGACCGGCACCCCACCGCCCACGCCCACCCGCACGCAGACCGGCCCGGAAGCCACCGGGACCACTGAACCCACCACCGCCTCTACGGGGGCGACGCAGACCGGGACGACCTCGCGTGCGACGGCCACCGCCACGGAGACGGCGTCCGTACCTGGGAGCGTCACCGGCGAGTCCCATGTCGCCACGCCGAACTCCCTTACGGTGCACGCCGCGACGGACGTAAGGACGGACACCTCGGCGGCCACGGCCACGCGGGAGACCACGACGTCCGTCGCTGCGCTCGCCGGGGTGACCACCACCTCCGACCCGGGTCCCACGCCACCTCCCGGCCACCACCCCGGCGGCGGACAGGGGGAGGCACCCCGAAGGGCGCTCGACCGTACGCCGCGCTTCGTCGTCCGGTCCGCCTTCGAGGCCAGGCGGTTCACCTATCAGGGCGAGCGCGTCGCCGACCTGACTGTCAGGGTGGCGTTCCGGGACGGGGGCGGGGAACACGACACCGACGCCGTCTGGAACCGGATGGCCGACGGAGTCCGGCAGTTCCTCAACGAGCCCGGATACCACCTCCCCAACGGCGACCGTCTGCACGTCACCGTGTTGCCCGCACACCCGGGAGAGGAGCCGCACCTGACGGTCGACCTGGTCGGCCGTGACCGGGCCATGGACCAGCAGTCGTGGTGGGCGGACGCCCAACCCGTCGACTTCGCCCATGAGTTGGGCCACCAGATAGGCCTCCGTGACGAGTACCGCGACGAGACCGCCCCGCAGCGCCCAGCCGTCGAGGGCAGCCTCCAGGGCGACTACCGAGCCGACGCGCCCGAGGGCCTGCGCCAGGCGGGGCTACGGGACCGCCACCTGCGTCTGATCGGCACGCTGGTCGGCGACCTCGGCGAGGGCACCGGCCCACGGCACATCGAGGAGCCGGCGACGGTGGGGCGCACACAGGCCGCGGAACTCCCGCACGACGAGGAGTGGGCGCGAGCCTGGCTCGCCGTCGAGGGCCACGACCGCCGTCATGTGTGGGTGGACCCGGTGTCCGACCCCCGGGGCGTGGGACGCGACACCCGCACCCAAGCGGACGCCGGACCGGCCGGCGACGAGATCACCCCGCAAGCCCCACAGGCGGACACCAACGGCGCACACTCCGACGGCACCGCCATGATGACGCGCCCCCCGCGAGCCCGGACTTCGAACATTCCACCCGCCGCGGCGGCGGAGTCCTCCACGCAAGCCCAGGCTCGTGCGGAACGGTCCGCGGAACACCCCGCGCTCTCGGCTGTCCCCGACACCGACGGCTTCGCCGAACTGCGCCATCTGTCGTCCACCCATGTGACCGAGGCCGAGGCGCGGTCGCGCTACGGAATGCCCGCGGCCAACTTCCGCAAGTTCCAGCAGATCGCCGCCGCCCACAATCTCAGGATCGACGTCCGTCCGACCAACCCGACGGCCGTGAAGTGGCTGGAGGAGGGGAAGCTCCCGAAGCCGAAGGACATCAAGGCGAAGTCGATCAACGAGCTGGACGTCCTGCTCGGAGCCAAGGCCGAACACCGGGGACTGATCGGGTACTTCCAGCCCGTGAGACCCGAGCGCGGGAACCTCGACGAGACGACATGGTCCCGTCTCGAGGCGCGTTTCGCGCAACGGACCGAGGAGTTCGAGACGCTCGCCCCGACCATGGACCGGCTGCGTGCCGAGGACCGGTTCAAGGTCGAGGGCGGCCTGGTGTTCGGTCGGGACGGCCGAGGCGAGTGGCAGGAGATCACCGGCGACCACGACGTTTTCGACATCAACACGCCGGGCGGTACGCGGCTGAAGGGCGGCCGGTACGACGAAGTGGTCGGCGAGATGATGGCCAACGACATGGCCGTCATGCACGGCGCGCACATGGACTGGGAGCCCTCCACCCCCTTCAGCAAGGGCATCTTCACCAAGATCGTGCAGTCGCACCAGGTGGGTGGCGAGCCCCTGCTCCGCTTCCGTCCCGACGTGAACGATGTCGAACTCGTCCACGCCACACCCGAGATCCGCCTCACCGCACCGGAACCGAAGCCGCGGTCGAGTGGAGGAGCGGTCGCGTCACCGCGCGAGGCGGAGCGGCACCTTGTCGAGCCCGGGGATGTTGAACGCCGTCTCGCCGAGCCGCTGCCGCACTCCGAACGACGTTCCGCGCAACCCGAGACCGACTCCACGACACCGATCACCCGCGAACCACGCCTCACTGAGTCGGAGCCGACGACCACCCACGATGAGCAGCCTTCCGTCAGAGGTGAGTCACGGGTACACGAGGTCGAACAACCTCTTACCCGAGGCGGGTCGACGCTCCGGCGAGCCGAACGCCCCCTTGTGGATGACGAGTTGGCCGTCCGACGGTCCGAATCCCCCCTCGCGCGGCGCGAGTCGCCGGTCCGACATGGCGAATCGCCCCTCTCGCGAGACGAGTCACTGGTTCGTCGCCCCGAATCGCCCCTCGTCCGTGACGAGTCAGTGGTCCACCGAGCCGAATCGCCCGCTGTCCACGACGAGTCACCGGTCCATCTCGCCGAACCCCCGCTCGCCAATGCCGAGTCACGGCCGCGCCAGACCGAACCACCCCTCGCCCAGACCGACTTGTCGTTCGTGCGTGCCGAACCACCCCTCGCCCAGGCCGACTCGCCGATCGTGCGCGCCGAGTCACCCCTCGCTCGGGCCGAGTCGCCCGTCGCGGTGCCGAAGGAGTTCGAGCCGTCGACCGTCGTGGAGCCCGGAGACCCCGAGGTGCCGGTCGTGGAACCCCGGTCCGCTCCCGGAGACGTCGTCAAGGACGCCGTCGCCGAGGCCGCGCCGATGGTCGTAGAGCCCGAAGGCGACCCCCAGACGCCGCCCCCGCCGGGTGGCGACACCGCCCGGGCCGGTGACCCGCCCCCATCCGAACCCGCACCCGTGGATCATGATCCGCCGGCTCCGGTGCCGCCCTCGCTGGGCGGCCGGTATCAGCGGTCGCTGGCCGGGATCACCATCACCGACGCGCCAGGACCTGAGGAACTGCGGGCGCGGGTGCTGGAGATGCTGCCCGCCGCGCACCGTACCGACCGCTTGGTCGTGCAGACGCTGGACGCGGAGTTCGACCCGGCCGACTTCCGTACCCAGCACGACCCGATGGTCAACGGCGGCCGGCGTTTCCAGATCCGGGTGGGCGGTGCCCTGCACGACGTGGTGCTCAGGGCCCGGCCGGAGGAATGGGTCCGGAAGGAAGAGGGGACGGCGGGTCAGGGGAGCGGCGGGAAGGGGTTCGAGCGGACCGCCGAGGCCAAGCACCAGCCGGAACCGCAGAAGACCTCCCTCACCACGACCGAGACGGGACTCGACCTGGCCCCCACCGTGATCCGCCCGATCGCGGGCCACAGTGACCAACTGGCCCTGGTGACCCCCTCGGTGAAGGCCGGCGGCGCCACACACGCGGCCGACACCTCGGTGAAGGCCAGTTCCGAGACGGGTGTGAAGACCGCGCTCACCGGGCCCACCGAAACCTACGTCTCGCGCTTCCGCTACGAGGCGGAGGTCATCGGGCCCGACGGCCGGCCGCTGGCCGGTCAACGGAGTGGTGATCCCCTCCACGGCGAGGTGACGGCGGAGATCGGCCGCCCGGAGACGGATCCGGCCCACCCACAGGCCGCCCCGTCGCACGGCTGGGACAACGGCGGCACGAGGCACCCGGAGGGCCGTCCGCTCGACGTCACCGGTCTGAACGACCTCCATGCCGACGTCTTCCGCCACCTCCCGCGCGAGCGGCGCCCTGACGGCACCGCCCACAACGACATCCTCGACTTCCTGTCCCCGAAGAACGTCATGGACGGCTTCGAGCACGCCACCGGCTGGGGCCTGACCTCCAAGCAGCTGGATCTCTCCGACGGCGGCCATGCCTGGCTCCGTCTCACCATGGAGCCCCAGACGTCCGTCCACGAGGGCACGGTCTCCGACAAGGACACCTTCACCAGCAAGGAGAAGGGCGAGCACGCCACCGGCCGGACCGACACCTCCACCTGGGGCCTCGGACTGAACGGGGGAGGGGCGCGCCGACTGTGGGAGAGCACGACGACCGAGGAGTCGACCTGGCTGGCGGTCACCGGCGGCTACTCCTACGCCCACAGCCAGGCGCACCAGGAGAAGGGCAAGCAGACTTTCTCGCTGGAGCACAGCCTGGAACACGCGGGCACGGGTGACCTGGTCAGAACCGCGGTGCGGTTCCGCGTGGAGGTCCTGCGCGCGCACCTGTCTCCGGGCGCGGACGGTCTGCACGCGGTACGGCAGGAGCCGGAGCCCGAGCACGACAGGGCGCGGGGCGACGAGGAGAACCCGGCCCCCGCGCGGACCGGCGAGGTCATCCGCGTCCGCCCGCACCCGGCCATGACCGCGGCCACCGGCGCCCCGCACGACACCGAGGCACCGGGCACCCGTCCCGTCCCCGGGAACCTGCGCGAGCCGCTGACCGCGCAGCGCACCGCCTTCGTCGATGTCCCCGGCTCGGTGGAGCTGGAGCGGCACATCACCGACCAGTTGCGCGCGCTGGCCCCCGGCATCCTTCCGCCGCCCGGCGGTGGGGAAGGCCGTGTCACGCCCCAGGCCATGGAGAACCAGCGCCTGTTGCGAGAGCGTGTCTCGCGGTCCGGCCTGCGCGCCGACGGCGGACAACTCCTCGACGGCACGTTCCGGATCACCCTGGACGTCTCCCATCTGCCGGGGCTGCCAGGACGTACGTACGAGGTCGTGATCAGGGCCAACACCGGGACCGGCAGCCACGACGGGGGTGTCGCGTCGACGGCGAAGAGCACGGTGACCCGAGGGCACGCCTCCGACAAGGCCGTCACCCAGGGCAGCAAGCACACCCTCAGCGTCGGCGGCAACGTACGCAGGGCGATGAACCCGCCGGACACCGTGCGGGCGTTCGTCAACGCCGGTGTCGACGGCTCGTACGCGCCGTCCCGGCAGACGGTCGCGTCCAGCGAGACGCAGGTCAAACGCGAGTTCCAGCACAAGGGGCAGGCCGACGCGTTCAGTTACCCGGTGACGTACAGCGTCAAGGCCGGCCCGCACCGGCAGGGCGACCCGCCGGGCACGCTGTCCGCCCATGACACCGGCGCGCTACCCGAGGTGCGGCCCCTGAACGACAGCCCGCTGCGGGTCGAGGTGCGGCGGCCGGAGATCTCCGCGACGGCGCCCCGCTACCTGGGGCCCGGTCGGCTGCCGCAGCTGCACGCGGTCACGCACGTCACGGACGAGGCCGGGTTCAGACGGCAGGCACAGATGGCCCTCGGGCGCGCGTACGAGACCCGTGAGACCGCCGACAGCGAACCGCCGCGCGTCCCCGAACTCGACGAAGCCGTGGACGCGTTGGCCGGGCGGGCGGAGCTGCCCGGACTGGTCTCCGCGTCGCAGTCGGGCTGGGCCAACACCCTCGACCGGCACGTGGGCGAGGGGCGTGCCCCCGACGCCGTCGGCCTGTCGATGCGCACCCGGCTGACCGAACTCACCTACCAGGAGACCCTGTCCGGGGAGGGCACGCTCACCCTGGAGCTGAAGGCGAGCGGCGCCACCACCCTCGCCGACCAGACGTCCTGGTCCGCCAAGGGCAACCTCGGCCCCGACTTCGGCCTGTTCCCCGAGACCGCGACCGGCCAGCTGACCACCGGCTACCAGATACGCGGCGGCGGCAAGGGCAAGCTCGGCGGCCAGTGGGACGGTGCCGACACCTTCAAGCAGGAGACAAGCACCGTCCGCAAGGTCAGCCGCACGGACACGTGGCACGTCTACCAGGCCTCGGCCGAGGTGAGCATCGCCGGTCGCGTCACCGACGGGGCCGGGTCGTCGCACGTCGGCCCCCGCGTCCGCCGCGACCACGACGTGTTCGTGCTGCTGTCCGACGAGGACGTGGCACGGTTGCACGCCTCGCCGGAGACGGTGGGCCCCACGACTCCTGGGGACCGCCGGGCCACCCTGCTGGAGCGGGGGATCTCGGGCGGTGCCCTGGTCGACATCCCCGACACGGACGCCGTGTTGAGTGAGATCGACCAGCAGTTGCGCGGATCCAACACCGACCCCGTCCCCGTCGCCGCGCTGCCCTTCGCCGACGCGTACTCTCCCGACAGCCTCGCGAGCCGCTACGACGAGCTGGCCGGCCCCGGCGTCCTGGACCGGCACGTCCAGGTGACCCGTGCCGGCCGGGTCGTCACCGAGGTACTGGTGCGCGCGACGACGGACAACTGGCGTGACGACGGCGCCCGTTCGGACCGTCCGCTGACCCGTGAGGTCAACGCCGCCCACACCGTGAAGGGCAAGGCCGGCAGCAAGTGGTCCGCGGGGGCCGACGGCAACCTGCGTGCCTCGGTGCGGCCACCGGTGGCCCACCTGAACTCGGCCACCCTGGCACCCGGGGCAGCCTTCGAAGGCGGCCGGGGGAGCAGCGCCGAATCCGGCGTGACCACGAGCGTCGGGCACAAGACGTCCGGATTCGGCGACGTGAACGACCGTTTCACCACGAACATGGGCTTCGAGGTGACGGTCACGCAACGCACGGAGACCGGCCGCTTCATGCGTCTGGCGAAGCGCCCGGCGCCCGTCGAGGCGTCCCCGGCCTCCGCGTGGGTGCCCGAGTCCCTCACCGAGAGCGCGACGGCCGCGCCCCACCCTCACCCTCAGGTGCTGGACGACTTCGCCCACCCCGCGCCCTCGGCCGCCCACCCGTTCGCCATCGAACTGGCCCGGCTGGCCGTCGTACGGCATGCCGAGCGCACCGCGTGGCAGACCGCCCTGCACGGGGCGCACGACCTCGTCGGCTTCGACCGCACCAAGGACCTGTACGACACCGCCGTCCAGGTCCAGGCGACTCCGCGCCCCTGGGGCGACGGGCTGCTCGGCCAGGCCGGCGCGTACTCCTCGTGGGCACTGTCCCAGGGCACCGACCTGGCCGGCTGGGCGGCGCGATCGACTCTGCCCGAGCACCTGACGGACACGGCGTCCCGCTTCCTCGACACCTTCACGGCCGATCCCCGACTGGGCCGCGGCCACGACCTGAGCCAGGAGCAACGCCTCACCCTGGAGCGGCAGTTCGCGGTCCGCCAGATGTTCTCCGGGCAGTCGCTGCCCGCCCTGTTCCACCAACTCAACGCCCCGGACAGTGTGTACCGGGTGCCCGGCACCTCGGTCGCCCTGTCGATGGAGGCCACCGGACCCGCCGAGGAACTGGGCCGCCGTGACGCGGCCGAGGACGAACTCACCGTCGCCGTCAAGGGCGAGTCCGGCACGTCAGCCAACGGCACGTACAACTGGAACATCTCGCCGCTCGACTTCACGGTCCTCACCGACGACCCGACCGTCGCCCTCCCCCTGAGCACCGGACGCGTCACCCGCGACGAGACCCACGACTCCGCCCGCCCGGTCACCCGCGCACCCGGCACGCCCGGCAGACCCACGCCCGACCCGGCGCTCCCGCCCGGCAGAACGGCCACGGAACCCGGCAAGGCAAAGGTCACCGGCCCGGCCTCCCTGATGCGCCAGCCCGTCCGGCTCACGATCCGCGGCCACGACGACGAGGGCCCCTACGGCGTCCCCCGCACCGTCGACGGCCACGTCTTCCACTGGTCCACGTCCCCCGAACCTGCCGCGCCGTCCGTCCACGGGTCGGCTCGCGGGTCCGTGGAGGGGTCACTTGGCGGCTCGGTCCGCCGGCCCGCCGCCGCTCCCCGCCCCGGACCGTCCGGCTCCCGTCCGCCGGGCACCCGCCGCCACGACTCCGGTACCGACGAGGTCGCCCCGCGCGCACCCCGGACCGACTCCCGCCAGGCGGATACGCCCGGGCCGACGGAGACGAGGCGGACGGCGCAGGCGACGCAGACGCCCGACACGAGGGAGACATCGGGCACGGCCGCCGAAACGGCCGCGACGGCCGCGGACACCGTACGCATCGAGCACCATGCCCCCACCCCCGCCCCGGCGCTCACCCGCAGCATGGCCTTCGCCACCGAGGACGCCACCACGCTGGGCCCCGACGAGACCGCCCATGTCGACACACTGGCTGCCGAGGTGGCACACGACGCGGTACAGCGCGCGCAAGCCCAACTCGCCCTGCCGGACGTGCTGGTCACCGGACACGGCACCGCGTCCGTAGCGGGCCAGCCGCACTTCGGCAGGGCGGTCCGGATCGGCGCCGAGCGTGCCGAGGCCGTGCGTGAGGTCTTCGCCGGGCGCCTCGACGCGCAGCTGCGGGAACTGGGTTCCTCCTTGACATCGGACGCGTTCACGATCGCGGCCGAGTCCCGTGGCTCGGACCTGCCCGACGGCACGGACCTCGTCCACGACACCCCGGAGGCCCGCCGCCGCGCGGTCATCACGGTCACCCATCCGCCGGGCCCGGTGCGGGAGCCGTCCGTACCCGGCGGGCAGTCGGCGCATCGCCCGGATCGGCCCCGGGTCGGCGACGCGCGGTCCGTCGTACGCGAGGAGGGGCCCTCCACCTCCGACGGACAACCACCCATCCGCCCCGCCCAATGGCGTGACCGCCGCGATCAAGCAGCGTGGGCCGTGCTGCGCACCGAACACTACGACCCCGCCCGCGACCCGGCGACCGGCCGTCCCGCGCCCGGGCTGCTCGCGGGGCGGGATGTCGTCGTCCGTGCCGCGGTCGCCCGGATCCAGGCGGACGACGGACGCTGGGTGCGCAACGTCGCCCTGCATCTTCCGGTGCGGTTCGGCGCGGGCTTCGGGCGCGGTGAGCTGGGCGCGTACCGGGACCGGCTGCAGACGCTGCTGGACACGCACGTCAACGGTGGGCGCCGACTGCCCGGTTCGGGCGATCAGCTGCACATCGACGTGGAGGTGGAGCACCGGCCGGACCACCCCGAGGCCGTCGAGATCAGCCTGAGCGACCGGCCCGACCGCGAGTGGGACCAGTTCACCTTCCCGCTGGGCACCCACGAGGGGATCCGGGACGACGCCCGGGCGCTCCACGAACTGCTGCACTACGCGGGCGTGCCGGACCGCTACCACGACACGACGACGCTCTTCCGCCGCCTCGAACGGCAGGCCGACCGGACCGGCGTCATGGCGGACATCGACACCGTCGACGTACTGGACGCGTATGTGCGGGCCATCGGCGAGACGACCGACTCCGGACCGGTCCTGCGGGACCTGCCGTACACCGAGGACGGGAAGCCGGCCGTCGTCGCGCCGGGGCTGTCCGGTGCCGCCGCCCGTGACGTCCTGCTGTCGGTGGACCCCGAGCCGGATGCGCCGGCCCGTGCCCCGGCCGCCGCGCCGTTCGCCGACCTTGACCGCGCAGGGGTCTACGAACTGCTCAGCCGCGTATGGCACGTGGACACCGAGATGGAGCACGGCCGTAACTGGGCCGGCCCCGGGCGGCGTACGTTCGACCCCACTCAGTACCACGTCCACCTCGACAGCGGGGACCGGCTCCGGCGCGAGCCACCGTGGACCGAGGCCTATGTCGTCATGGCCCGCGTCACGGGGGACCACATCACGCTGCAGACCCCGGGCGGCCCCGTCCGGCTGACCGATCCGGCGGACTTCGCGGTCGTGCTGAAGGATGACCCGACCCGGCCGCCGAACGCCGACATCGTGCTGGCCGTGCGCGGCCTTCCGGCGGACGCCCTCGGCTTGCCCGAGGCCGTCTTCCTGGCGACGGGGCGGCGCGTCTGGACGCCGTCGGGCGGAACCCTGAACATGGTGACCCACCGCACGGGTGCGGCGGCGGCGGAGCGGGTCGTGCTGTCCGGCCGCGATCCGCGCTGGCTCCCGACCACCTCGGAGGCGGGCCCGGACCACTTCGCGCATCTGCGGGCCGAGCGTCTGGTCACCCAGGAGTACTCGGTCCGGGTCCCCGACGCGGGCACCGTGCTCTTCCACCGGTTGCCCGCCACTCGCCTCGACGTCTTCCACTCCGTCGCCCCGTCCGACGAGCACGCCCCCGCGCTGATCCTGCCCGTCCAGGAACTGCACGCGGTGCCCGCCGGGGAATTCCCCGCGATCCAGGTGTCGCGGGACCACTCGCTGGCCATCGACGCCGGCGGGCTGAGCCAGCACGCCTACGCCACCGAGCGGGCCGTCGACGAGGCCAACGTGAAGCTGGCCGCGGCCGGCAGCAAGGTGCGGCTGACCGCCGATCCCGAGGTCTCCCTCTCTCTGACCCGGGCGGACGGACTGCCCACACCGCCGCTGTTGCGCGTCACCCCGGAGTTCCTGACCCGCTCCGGCCGCTCCGAGGAGGAGGCCTGCCGGGACTTCGCACAGATGGTGTCGGGCGAGGTCAGGGCCTCGCACGTGGTGTTCCGGGCACCGGAGCGGCCGGTCGCCACGGGACAGGTCAGTGCCCTGGACACGGCCGAGGTCACGGGTACCCATCACCTCGCCGAGTCCCTGTCCCATGTCGCCGACCGCCTGATCGACCCCGCCGCCACCGGCCCGGTCTGGGCCGCCACGCAGATAGCCCAGGACAACCGGGGCGTCGGCGGACAGGGCGGCGCGCCGATGCCCGGCAGGGAGTACGGCAGCGCGCTCAGCTACGAACACGTCGACGATCCGCGCCGTGAGGCACTGGCGCAGGCGGCGCGGCGGACCGGGATCAACGAAGGTGCCTGGGCCGAGGTGGGCGAGGGTTACCTCGTCCAGTCGATCAGCGCGGCCGACGCCGAGGGCAGGCCGACCCTGGAGTTCAACTACGCCAAGCCCGGCGCGAGCAACGAGTCGCACTTCGGCTACCATTTCGCGTCCGTCGTGCTCGCCAGTGAGGACGGACAGTCCCAGCTCACTCTGGAGAACCACGCCCGGGTCAGCAGGAACCGCGCCGAGATGCATGAGGCGGTCGAGCGGAACCTGCGCAGCTCCGCCGCCGAACTGCGCACGCTGGCCCACTCGTTGAACCAGCGCGTGCGGTACGCGGAACAAGTGGAGGCGTCCCCGGAACACCGGGAGATGCTGAAGACCAGGGCCCGGCTCGCCGACCTGCTGGTCGCGGCGAAGGAGGCCCGCGACAACGGCCTGCCCGTGGAGGAGCAGGAGCGCGTCACCCGGCAGGCCGCCACGGTGATGCTGCGTACGGCTCGCATGATCGACGGCAAGGCCCAGTGGTACTTCCGCTCGTACAGCAGACGCCCCGGTGAGTCGATGCACGAGACCCACGCGGAACTGCTGTCGGACCACCTCTCGGCCGAGGCGAACCCCCTCACCCTGGTCGTCCTCCACGGCCACGCCGTGTCCGCGCCCGAGCACCGGTTCATCTCGTTCGACGCCCCCCACACCATGGCGGACAGCGGCGGGTACAAGCTCGATCACCTGGCCGAACACCTCGTGCGGACCGGCCTCTGGAACCAGTCTCACGGCCTTCCGCTCCCGACGGTACGGCTCACCGGCCACGGTGACGGCCGTGCGCCGCACCGGGACCGCGAACTCACCGCGGCGATGGCCACCAGGGTCCGCGACGAACTGCGCGCCCGCATCGCCGACCTTCTGAGGGACCGCGGCTCGAACACCGACCCCGGCGGCTTCACCATCTCCATCGCATCCGGACTCCACCGCGACGACGGACAGGCCCGTGGCTCCGAGGTCACTTTCGAGGTCGACCACTGGCGCGACAGCCAGGACACGGACGAGGGTGACGGCACGGCAGCCACGGCCCTCTCGTGACGGCCTCGGCCGCTGATTTCTTTCGGCTGCATCGACATGCCGACGTCACGTACGCCCGCGGGTCACCCCTTCTGGAGCCCCCTGCACCGCGCGTCGATCAGGGCCCGGTAGCCGTCGTACCAGACGGTGGCGTGAACCTCACCTCGCCCCACTGCTCCAGCCCGTTTTCACCGCGGAAGTCCTGCGCCGCTGCAACGAGGCCGGCCTGCACACCGCCCTTGACACCTCCGGCTTGCTCGGCGCCCGCGCACCGGCGAACTCCTCGCGGGCCCCGACCTGGTGCTTCTGGACATCAAGTACCTCGACGTCAACACCGGAATCTGACCGGCGGTGAGCTCGCCCCCATCCGGACCATCCCGACGAGGCTGGACCGGCTCGGCGTCCCGATGCGGATCGCGTAAGTCCTGGTCCCCGGCCTTACCTTCCCGTTGCTCGATAGTCCGGTGCCTGAGCCTGGCCTGATCGAGAGCGTGCGCGAGCGCTTGATCGCACCGGGGACGTCCTTGCCGTTGCGGGCGCCGGAGTCACACAGGTACGCGGCGGCGTACAGGGCGTCGTGCGCGTTGTACGGGGAGGGCGGAGTCGCACCGCCCTTCGGCAGGAGGTCCGCGGCCCGGTGCCCGCGGAGCATGCGACGGCGGTGTCGCAGGGGTACAAGAAGCTCGCCGGGTGCACGACCGCCGTGCTCAACTCCAGGGATTCCTGCTCGGTTTCACCGGTGATGCCCTGAGAAACCGGTGATGCTCTGAGAGTCGGCGACAGCCTGGGCGTCGATGGCCCCTGAGCGTCGTGACGGAGCGGACTTCAGTGCGCCTCCTCGTGCCGGTGTCGTAGCCGGGCCGGAGCCTTCCCGCCGCCCGACGCGGTGGTGCCGCGCGCGGCGGCGCGGGCCGGGCCGTCGGGGATCGTGAAGGCGAAGACGGCGGTCACCGCGGCGAGGGCGGCCAGGGTCAAGTAGGCATGCTGGTAAGCGGAGACGGGCGGGTTCGCGGCGGCTCCCGTGGGGGTGCTCAGGACCAGGGCCGTGGTCACCGCCGCCGGTGCGAAGGCTCCGCCGGTCTGCCGTACGACCGTGTTGAGCGTGGACGCCTGGGACAGGTCCTTGCGGGAGAGCGTCGCCAGCGAGGCCACCGTGGTCGGCATGAAGACGCCGCCCATGCCGATGCCCAGCAGGAACATGTAGCCGCGGAACGTCCACAGGCCGGTGTCCTGGTCGCAGGTGGAGAGGAGCACCAGGACCGCGCTCACCATGGCCAGGCCCGAGCCGATGATGATCCGGGGGCCGACCCTGGAGTAGAGGATCCCGGCGATCTGCACGGTCAGCAGCACGCCGAAGGCCTCGGGGAAGGTGCTCGTGCCGGACTCCAGCGCGGAACGGCCCTGCCCCTGCTGGAGGAAGAGCGGGCCGAGATACATCGCGCCGAGGATCGGCACCAGGCCCACCAGATTGATCAGGTTCGTGTCCCGGAAGAGCCGGTCCGCGAAGAGCCGGAGCTTCAACAGCGGCTCGGAGACCCGCAGTTCGAAGACGACGGCCGCGGTGAGCAGGACCGCGCCCACGACGAGGGCGGTGACGACGGAGGGGGAGGACCAGCCGCGGTTGGGCCCCTCGCAGACGCCGAACATCACGCCGCCCAGAGCCGCCGCGCTCAACAGCAGCCCCGTGAGGTCGAATCGGCCGGGCCGGTGCCCACGGTGCTCGGCGAGGAACAACGCCCCGAACACCACGGCGGGCAGGCCCAGCGGGAGGTTGACGTAGAACACCCAACGCCACGACAGATTGTCCACCAGCAGGCCGCCGAGCATCGGCGCGACGGCCGGGGCTATCTGCTGCGGGATGATCATGTACCGCGAAATCCGCACCTGCTCCCAGGAGTTGAAGGTGCTGTAGAGCAGCGAGGACGCGGCCGGGAAGAGCACTCCGGCGGACATGCCCTGCACCGCGCGGGAGGCGATGAGCTGACCGAGGTCGGCCGCCGCGCCGCACAGCAGCGACGAGACGAGGAAGGCGCCGAGGGCGGTGAGCAACACCCGCTTGGCGCCGAACCGTTCGACCAGCCAGGCGGAGGCGGGGATGGCCATGGCCAGGCAGACCGGATAGACCACGACCACCCCGTCCAGGGCGGCCGTCGTCAGCTGGAACTGGCGCGCGATCGACGGGAGCGCGACGGTCGTGATCGCTCCGTCGACGATGGCTATGAACGTCACGCAGACGCACATGACGGGGACGACGAGACGCTGGCCGGGGCGGAGATCGCGGAGGCGACGGAGGCGTTGGACAACTCGCGGGTCTCGTGAGTCTCGTGAGTCTCGTGGGTGGCGGGGAGGGGCGAGGGGGACGGGAGGGCGTCGGAACGGCAGCACATGCTGAGCATACTCACTATGTGAGTGCTCATTGCAGCCGCCCGGGGCTCGTACAATCGGCCCTCACCACGGAACGGGGAACGCCATGGCAGTGCACGGCAGCAGCGACATCCTGGTCGACGAGCTCTACGAGACGACGCACCAGCTGCGCCAGTTCGTCGAGACCCGGCTGCGCGCCAACGGGGCCTCGGTCGCGCGACTGCGCGCCCTGCGGATGCTCGCGCACGCCGAACAGCCCCTCCGCATGAGGGACTTGAGCGAGATGACCGGCGTCGCGGCACGGACCACGACCAGCATCGTGGACAGCCTGGAACGCGACGGTCTGGTGGAGCGCGTACGCCATCCGCACGACCGACGCGCGTTCCTGCTGCGCCTCACCGACAAGGGCCGGGAGTGCCACCGAGAGGCGGAGGAGATCGACGGCCTCGCGCTCGCGGAGGCGACGGCCGAGCTGGACGCGGAGGACCGGGCGCAGCTACGGACCCTGCTCGCGCGCATCCGGAAGGCGACGGACTGAGAACCGAAGGCTCGTGTGCTCAGGCGGTGGTCCAGTCGCGCAACTGGCGAGCGATCCGGGGGAGGCCCAGTTCCCCGGAGGCGGCGTCGCGGACGAGTGCCACGGCCGCCTTGGGCGGGTAGTCGAGGCGACGCTCGTTGAGTATCAGGTAGGCCTCGGTGGCGTGCCAGGCGAAGGCCTCGTTGGAGTGCTCCAGGCACGGCAGCTTCGCCAGGGTCTGCAACAGCGCGGCCGCCTTGAGGTGCAGGGAACCGTAGATGTCGCGCTCCATCGCGCGGGCGTCGACCCGGGCGGCAGCGGCGTAGAGCGGGCCGTAGTCGTCGACCTGGGGATCGCGGTCGAGGAGTTCGGCGGCGTGCAGCAGGAACGTGATGTCGAGCGCGTGCGGTGGTTCGGGCTGGGTCACGCGGCGTGCCCCTGCTCCCGGCGCTCAAGTTCCCGAAGGGCGTCCGCCTCGGCCGCCCGCTGCTCCGCGCTGGGATCGGCGCTGCCGGGCTCGGCCGCGAACGCCGCGCCGCTGCGCGCCATCGACTCCTTGAAGCCCTCAAGGAACCGCTCCTCGACGGCCGTAGCGCGCGCGTAGGCGGCCGAGAGGATGTACTCCTGCAGGCTGACCCCGGCCTGCTTGGCGGCTGCCTCGATGGCCGCGTGCTGCCGGGGGTCTCGGAAGCGGAGGTTCATGGCTTTCGGCGTGTTCGGCATGACGTCCACGGTACCAGTGGTACCACGCACGGGACCCGGCATTTCCTACACCGGCGTATGGCCCTCCAGATAGGTACGCACGGGCGCCGGCACCCCGGCGGAGATGGCATCGGCGAACGGCGCCCAACGCACCTGCCCCGCGGTGAGCTGAGCCTCTCCCGACGGGTCGTCGCTGAGCAGTTGGCACACCACGGCCGGCCCGCCTCCGGACTCGGACTCCAGAAGGCTGGTGCCGTCCACGAGGAAACCGGTGAGTTCGTACACCGCCCGCGCGGCAGTGGCCTGCGCCGTCTCGGCCTCCTCGGGAACACCGGACGGCAGACTCCAGCCACCCTGCACATCCACCAGCAGCACCCGCCCGTCATTCACGACGAGCGCGTCCACCGCGTCCTCGGCGACCTGCTCCAACGCCATGTCCCAACCGTCCCTTCGTTCGTGCAAGGCGCGACCGTTCGTCCGGTCGTGCCCGAGCCGGTTTCCTACCCGGGACTGATCGGTTCACGCGGTAGGGACGCACCGGACCGGGAGACGCCGACTCGGCCCGCGAACCCGGCCGTCCCCTCGATATGGGCCAGGCCTCCCTCGCATCAGGACACGACCGACAACACCGCCCCCACCCCGACCTACGTTGGGCCCATGATCCGCTCCACACCCTCGCCCACGGCCCCCGGCGCAACCCGCCCACCCCTCAGCCCCAGTTGGTTCGCGGCCGTGATGGGCACCGGCATCGTCGCCAACGCGGCGGTCACCCTTCCGCGGAGCCTGCCCGGGTTGCGGACCGCGGCCACGGTCGTCTGGGTGGGCGCCGTACTGCTGCTGGTCCTGCTGGCCGTCGGGTACCTCCGGGGCCGGGGGCTGCGGTCGCACGCGGGGGATCCGGTCGTGGCGCAGTTCTTCGGCGCACCGCCGATGGCACTGCTCACGGTCGGCGCCGGGGCGCTGCTGCTCGGCCGGCGGGTGATCGGGTTCGACGCGGCGCTGGACGTGGACCGGGTGCTGTGGTCGCTCGGCACCGCACTCGGCCTCGCCACCGCCTGCACGGTCCCGTACCTGATGGTCACCCGGCACCGCTTCGCGCCGGACGCGGCGTTCGGCGGCTGGCTGATGCCGATCGTGCCCCCGATGGTCTCCGCCGCGACCGGCGCCCTGCTCGTCCCTTACACCCCGGCCGGTCAACTCCGACTCGCCCTGCTCCTCGCCTGCTACGCGATGCTCGGCCTGGGCCTCGTCGCAGCGCTACTGGTCCTGGCCATCCTCTACGGCCGCCTCGTGCACCACGACGCACCCGCCGGCGCCATGGTGCCCACGGTCTGGATCGGCCTCGGCGCCCTGGGCCAGGCGGTGACGGCACTCGGCGCGCTGGCCACGGCGGCACCGAGCACACTGCCCGCGCTCTACGCCCGGGGCGCCGAGGCCCTCGCGCTGCTGGGCGGAATCCTGGTGTGGGGCTTCGCCCTGCTGTGGCTGGCACTCGCCACCGCCCTGACCGCCCGGACGATCCGCGCCGGGCTGCCGTTCGCGCCCACCTGGTGGTCGTTCATCTTCCCGTTCGGCGCACTCGTGACCGCCACCAACTCCCTTGCGGGGCGCACCGGTTCGGTGCTGTTCGTGTGGCCGGCCGTCGTGTTCTACGCGCTGCTCGTCCTGGCCTGGATCGTGGTGGCGGGCGGCTCCCTGCGCCACGTCGCCGCCACCAGGACTGCGCGGTCGGCGACGCGGGAACTGAGCAACTCCCATACGCAGCCCGGCTAGTTGACAATGCCGTTGCGCAGTACCGCGAGGCGGGCCATCTGCTCACCCATGCCTCGGGTTCCGGCCAGCGGGGTGAGGGCGTGCGGCCAGACGGAGTGGACGAGGCCGACGTGCCGGGCGCCGCCGAGGGCTACGACCGGGTCGAGGAGGATGATGCCACGAAACGTCGCCTGGTCCAGGATGAGTTGGGACGTCACGGCGTCCGTCGCGCCGTGCGGGGTGTCGTACGGCTCGACCACGTCGTCGAGGTCGAGCAGGCCGTACCGTGCGGAGAGGATCAGCAGCCGGTCGGGGCGTAGCGCGTCGGCGGCCTTGCGGCACGCGCGGTGGTACGAGCCGGTGTACAGGTCGGCGGCGCGTGCGGGCCGGTCCAGTTTGCGGCTGCCGCAGGGGATGACGACGAGTTCCGGCTGGAAGCAGTCGAGTTGGAGTCGGTCGTTCGGGGTCATGCCTGCCTGTCCTGTTCTGTGCTCGCGATAGTCGTGTCCGAGTCGGAGTCCGAGTCCGGGTGCGCGCCCGTGCCGGTCGTCCGGAAGCCCGCCCGGAACGCACCCGGCGTCACCCCCAAGTGCCGTACGAATGACCTCCGTAGCGACTCGGCTGAGCCGAACCCGGTGCGCCGCGCCACCACCGGCAGGGCGTCGTCGCCGGTCTCCAGCAGCACCTGGGCGGCCTCCAGCCGGACCCGCTCCACATACCGGGCCGGGGTCGTCCCCACCTCTTCGTCGAAGAGCCGGCTCATATGGCGGACGCTGACGCCCGCCCGGCGGGACATGGCGGCCAGCGTGTGCTCGGCGCCGGGGTTCGCGGTGACCGCGTCCAGCACTCGTCGGAGCAACTCCAGGCGGGAGTGCGGGAGTTGGGAGCGGACGCTGAACTGCGACTGCCCTCCCGGCCGTTGCATGAAGACGACCATGTCCTTGGCGACCGCCCGGGCGACCTCCGCACCGAAATGCTCCTCGACGAGCGCCAAGGAGAGATCGATACCGGCCGAGACACCCGCCGAGGTCATCATCGGCCCGTCCCGCACGAAGATCGCGTCCGGTTGGACCCGCACGGACGGGAAACGTACGGCCAGTTGCCGGGACTGCCGCCAGTGCGTCACGGCCCGACGCCCTCGCAGGAGTCCGGCCGAGGCCAGCAGGAAGGCGCCGGTGCACACCGACGCCGTACAACGCGCCATGCCGTGCAGTCGCCGCACGGCATCCAGGAGCGCGTCGTCCTTGATCGCCGTCTCCCATTCCGGACCGCCCGGGACCACGAGGACGTCGTACGGTTCACGCACGTCGCCCACGGCGAGGTCGGCGCCGATGCGGGTCCCGGCGGAGGTGATCACCCCGGCGCCGTTCTCGGACGCGATCTGCACCCGGTAGCGCCCGCCGAACTCGTTGGCCGAGGTGAACACCTCGATCGGGCCGGTCACATCGAGCAGTCGGACGCCCGGGAAGACAAGGATGGTGACGGTGACGGTGAGGGGGCCCGTTCCGGGACGGTTGTGGTTCATCGGACAGCCAGCATGCGTCGGTGACCGGTGCCGGTGCCACGACCGGTTTCCTCTCTGCTGGGAGACGGCGCCTCCCAGCAGGCATTCCCGGGGTACCGGCCCTCGTCCAGCCCGCTGCTCCGACAACTACGCGGCGGGCAGGCCCGGTTGGCCGACGATCGGCAGGCGCAGGGACGTGTGCGCCAGATCGACCGTGATCGTCGGCCGGTCGGTCGCGCGGCTGGCGATGCCCCAGTCGGTGCCCGCGACGATCAGGGCCAGCCGGTGCCCCGCTGGGACGACGTGGTCGACGCTCGCGAGCGTGAGGGTGAGGGTGTACGGCTCGCCGGGCGTGAGCGGCTGGACCTTGTGCGCGTCGGCGGCGGTGCCGAGCGCGGCCCAGCCCCGGCTGAAGACGGTGCTCGTGACGTGCTCGGTCTTGGCCGCCGTTTTCTTGTAACAGCCGCTGTCCTGGGCCGAGTTCGCGCCCCAGCAGGACGTTCCGGAGACCGTGGAGATGCCCAGGCCGGCGGTGCCGTAGTCCCGGATGGTGGCCGGGCCGACATCGACGAGGACCGCCGACAGGTTCGCGGTCGCGGTCGTCGAGGTGGCGGTGAGGGTCACCTGCGAGGCGCCGGAGACGCGCAGTGGTTTCGTGAGGGGCTTGGTGACGAAGCCCGCCTTCTCGCCGGTCGGCTGGTCGATGTGCGCGGCCCAGTCGAGTTCCGACTTGTCCGTGGCGTCGGTGAAGGTCTCGGCCCCGCCGCTTCCGGGTTTCGTGCTGAGCGTGCCCACGCCCGCCTGCGCGCCCCGAACTGGGTTGAGGATGAGGGGAGTTGTGGACTTGGGCGGCCAGGCCGCGTCCGTGGTCCAGTGGTCCGGGGTCCGCTCGATGTCGGCCATCGGCGCGCGGTCGATCCCGTTGTCGTAGCCGAGGAGTTCATGGTCGAACCAGTGGTGCAGGGTGTCCACCCACTGCGTACGGCGGTAGTCGAAGGGGTCGACGTGCCCGGTCTGGGAGAGCCAGATCTTGCGCTCGACGCCGTTCGCGGCGAGGGCGTCCCACCACTGGCCGACGTTCTTGGTGCGGACGGTGAGGTCCTGTTGGCCGTGCACGAGGAAGACGCTCGCCGTCACCTTCTTCGCGTTCGTCACGTAGTCACGCTCGGCCCAAATCGGAGACCAGGCGCCGGACTTGACATTCGTGTCGCCGAGCGGCTTGTTCACGGCGGCACAGCGGGCGCCGGTGGCGTCGCTCTCGACCGTGCGGATCAGCGTGCCGGGGGTGGGCGCGTTGCCCATCAGCCCGGCTCCCTGGGAGAAGTAGGCGTCGTACCAGGAGGAGATGGAGCTGATCGGGACGATCGTCTTCAGGCCCTTCACGCCGGTCGCGGCGACGCCGTTGGCGATGCTGCCGTCCCAACTCTTGCCGATCATCCCGGTGTTGCCGTTGGTCCAGTCGGCCTTGGCGGGGGTGGTGCCGGTGTGCGTGGTGTAGGCGTGGGCCCGGCCGTTGAGCCAGTCGACGACCGTCTTCGTGGACTGGATGTCGATGGGCCCGCCGGCGTCCGTGCAGCCGTCGGAACGGCCGGTGCCGGGCAGGTCGACGGCGACGAACGCGTAGCCGCGCGGGACGAAGTAGTTGTCGTAGAAGAGCGGGAAGCCGACCGGGCGGCCCTTGGCGTCGTAGGTCTTCTTCTGGCTCTCGTTGCCGCGGCCGCAGCAGGAGTAGTACGGACTGGCCTCCATGATGACCGGTATCTTCCGTCCCTTCGCGGCGGGTTCGGCGGGACGCACGATGTCGACGGCCACCCGGTCGCTCTTCCCGTCACGGTCGTCGTCGCGCCCGGTGTCGACCCAGACGGTCTCCCGGACGGCCTTCTTGTACGAGTAGACCGGTCTGCTCTCCCCGGAGGGACCCGCCGATCTCGACGCCCCCGCCCCCGCCCCCGCCGCCGTCGAGGCCGCGCCGACCGCCTTCGAGATCGTGGGGTGCGTCGAGGAGGAACAGCCGACCAACAACAGGGCGGCGACCGCGGCCCCGACTAGGGTCGACAGGGCGAACTGCCCCCGGGGAGGGCGTTCGTGGGATGAGGTTGTAGAAAGGTTGGGGTGCACGTACGGGTAACGGGCCGGTCCTCGCGGGAGGTTGTCGTGATGAGGTCGGGAGTTTTCAAGTCGCCCTGTGCTGAAGGTTGCTGACGCGGCGTCAGTGATACGGGGGATTGTCGGACAGCAAGGCCACGGCGCTTGAGGCGTGGGTGGAACTGCGGGCGGCTGGTGGGCCTACCCGTCCTCGTGTGCCGTAGGCGCTCAGCTCGGGCGCCCGCCGAACTGCCAGTTGTGCACCTCGATGTCGGCATACCGGTCCCGGGTCAGCACGGCGCGTGCCGTCTCCGGGTCCGGTGCCCGGAGCAACGCCGCCGTGCCCAGCCAGGCGGAGCCGTCGTCGGACAACAGGGGCCCGTACGCGATCAGTTCGTCCCGGCCGGGCGGCACCGTGAGGTCGACCGCCTGCCCGGTGCCGAAGCCGAGTACCAGGTACCGGTTGCCGCCGGTCCGGCCGCCGGGGAAGTCCCACATGGTGCGCCCCAGGGTGTTGCGCCAGCGGCGCAGCAGTACGTCCCGGTAGACGCCGGCCTGGTAGTTGGGCTCGTCGAAGGCGAACGCGCGGGCCGCCGCCGGATCGGGCAGGTCGAGGATGTGCACGCTGCCGGTGGGGGTGTCGCCGTCGTCGGCGAGCGTCGGGCCCCGGGCGATCATCTCCTTCGCGTACTGATCCATATAGGACCAGTGCCGTTCCACCAGTTCGTCGCGCAGGGTGAGGGAAGCGGGCCGGTCGCGGTGGTAGCAGAGGAACTCCATGACCGGAGGATCTCCTTGTGGGGGTGACCGGGTCGAGCGGGTTTCCCCGCCCGACCTCGCGACCGGGCTACGTGGATCGGACGGTCACGAACCGTCTGTCCCTGTACCCGGCCCACCGTCGTTGGCTGCGCTCTCGCAGGTTGTCAGGAAGTCGATCAGCGCCGCGTTCACCTCGGCGGGGCGTTCCTGCTGGGTCCAGTGGCCGCAGCCGGGCAGTTCGATGGGGGCGCGTACCAGGCTGGGCATGAAGTTCGGGAGTTGGTCGATGACGTCGCGGGCGCCGGGGAACGCGGGGACGAGGTCGCGGTCGCCGAAGATGTAGAGGGCGGGCCGGGTGACGACGGCGTTGTTCCAGGGCGCGGTCAGGTCCCAGTTGCGGTCGAGGTTGCGGTACCAGTTCAGGGCGCCGGTGAAGCCCTTGGAGAAACTCTCGGTCAGCGCGTCGAGATCCTCCTCGGTGAGCCACTCCGGCAGCACCTCGGGATCCTCCATGGCCACGAGCCAGCCCTTCTCGGGGTCGACCAGCGGCTGCATGATCTCGCCGGAGGGAGAAGCCGAACCGGACGCGGAGTAGAGGAACTTGCGGAGCGTGGTGCGGGTGTCCCTCCCGAACTCGGCGTCGGCGACGCCCGGTTGGTTGAAGTAGTTCCAGTAGAAGCGGCCCTGGAAGATCTCCTGCATCATCGCCATCGGACGCTGCGTCCCCCGGTACGGCGGCGGCACGCTCAGCCCGGCCACCCCGAGGACCAGGTCCGGTCGCAGCAGTGCGGTGTGCCACGCGACCGGCGCACCCCAGTCGTGCCCGACGACGTACGCCTTCTCCTCGCCCAACTCCTGTATCAGGCCGACGACATCGCCGACCAGGTGGAAGATGGTGTACGCGTCGACCTCGTCCGGATGGTCACTGCTGCCGTATCCCCGCTGGTCGGGGGCGACCACATGGAACCCGGCGGCGGCGAGTGCGCCGATCTGGTGGTGCCAGGAGTGCCATGACTCCGGGAAGCCGTGCAGGAGTATCACCAAGGGGCCTTCGCCCTGCTCGGCGATGTGCAGGCGGATGCCGTTCACGTCGACAAAACGATGCGTAACCATGCGGACGAGGCTACGTGTCGTGCTGGTCGAGCCGCGTGGCGGGTTTCGGCCTATCGGCCGGGAGGCCGCGCCTCGTCGTCGTCCTGCTCCTGGTAGGAGTAGCGCTGCTCTTTCCACGGGTCGGCGATGTTGTGGTAGCCGCGCTCCTCCCAGAACCCGCGCCGGTCCTCGGTGAGGTACTCGATGGCGCGCAGCCACTTGGGGCTCTTGTAGCCGTACAGATGCGGCACCACCAGGCGCAGCGGGAAGCCGTGTTCGGCGGTGAGGGGCTCGCCGTTGTGGTGGGTGGCGAGCAGGGTCTGCGGGGCCGTGAAGTCGGCTAGGCGGAGGTTCGTGGAGTAGCCGTACTCCGCCCAGGCCATGACGTGCGTGACCTCCGGCGCGGGCGGGACCAGCTCTAGGACGGTGCCGGCAGGGATGCCGTACCACTCGTGGTCGGTGGAGGTCGGGCCGGATGCGCAGTGCAGATCGGCGACGACCGTCACATGCGGCAGCGGCGCCAGCTCGTCGAAGGTCCAGACGCGCTCGGCACCGTCGGCCGTGGCACCGTGGACGCGCAGGTTCCAGCGCTCGGGGCGGAAACGGGGGACGGGCCCGTAGTGCGAGACCGGCCAGCCGTGCACATGACGCTGGCCGGGCGGAACGGGACGGGACGCGTCGGCGGCCTCGGCCGTACCTTGTCGGTCGCTTGCCACGGGTGACGTCCCTTCTCCGCTGGTCGCCTCGTTACGGCTGCCTTCCCCGAGCAGCGTAGGCGCTCCCACGCGACCGGGCCGACGCCGGGTCCCGGTGCGCGCCCACGCGTCGCCCGTCACTCGAATGTCGGCTACGGCGGCCTCGCGTCAGACGGTCGCCAGGGAGACCTCGGTCGACTTGATCAGCGCGACGACCGGCGAACCGGTCCGCAGGCCCAGGTCGCCGACCGCGTCCTTCGTGATCGCAGCGGTCAGCTCGCCCCCGTCGACCGTGACCTTGACGACGGCCATCGCCCCGCCGGTGGCGACGTCGCTGACCGTGCCGGGCAGCTGGTTGCGGATGGACACCCCCTCCACCCGGCTGGTGGCGAGCGCGACCTCGGTGGACTTCATCATGGCGCGGACGGCCGTGCCCTCGGCGAGCCCCAGGTCCTTCACGGCCTCCAGCGTGATCGCCGCGGTGAGGTCCTGGCCGCCGTCGAGGCGCACCTTCACGGTCGCCATCACCGCGCCGGGCGTGACGGCCGTGACAGTGCCGGGAATCTGGTTGCGGATGCTCAGGCTCATGACGGAACGCCTCACAGAGAAGAGGAAAGGTCTGGATTGCCGGATTTCTTACCGACTGTGAGTCCACAAGCTAGCCGCTCCGGCCCCGCCCGTCACCGACCCCGTCGCATCCGCCACCTGGGAGTTTGCTTCCGCCTGGCAAATCCGAGGAACCCGCGAACAGTGACGCTCACCATCAGGATCCCGTCGTTCTGTCGGTGGTATTCGTGTGTGCCGAGGTGATGTGGGAAATCGGCTGGCAGATACGAGGAGAGCTGGGCCCGTGCCCTCGCATCCGCGTTTCGGTCCTGCCGTCGTCCGGGTACGGTCGTGCGGGAGGTGGTGGCCCGTGATCCAGATCGTGGAGCACGCACCGCAGGAAGGCCCGTACGCCATCGGCGCCGCGATCGAGGCGGCCGGGCTGCCGACGCGGGTCTGCCGGACCTGGGCGGGCGACCCGGTGCCGGACACGGCCGACGACCTGGTGGGCCTGGTGGTGATGGGCGGGGCGATGGCCGCCTACGGGGACTTCCCCAGCCGTGGCGCCGAACTCGCCCTGCTGCGCGCCGCGTTGGAGGCCGAGGTGCCCGTGCTGGGTGTGTGCCTCGGCGCCCAACTCCTGGCCGTCGCGGCGGGTGGGGTCGCCCGGCCCGGCAACGGCACGCAGGTCGGCTGGGCCGACGTACGGATGGCGGAGGCGGCACGCGGAGACGCGCTGTTCGCCGCCGTTCCCGAGCGGCTGCGGGTGCTGCACTGGCACGGCGACACGATGGACCTGCCGGCCGGGGCGACCCTGCTGGCCTCCTGCGACCGGTACCCGGTGCAGGCGTTCCGGATCGGCGGCTCGGCGTGGGGCATGCAGTTCCACCTGGAGGTGGACGAGGGTGCGGTCGGCGCCTTCGTCGACGCGTTCCCGGAGGAAGCGGCCACCGCTCCCGGAGTCGTGGAGAACGCGTCAGCCGAACTCGCCGTGCTGGCCCGTCACCGCGACGACGTGTTCCAGCGCTTCGCCGCCTTCGTCGCGGGGCGCGCCGGGCAGACGGCGACCCGGGCTTTCTTCACCCGGCGGGCGGCCACCTGGGAGGAACGGTTCGCGGACGACGGTCCCCGGTACGCGGCGGCCGTCGAGCGAATGGAACTCCGGCCCGGCCAGGGTGTGTTGGACCTGGGCTGCGGCACCGGCCGTGCGCTGCCCGCGCTGCGCGCTGCGGTCGGCGACGCGGGCCTCGTCGTAGGTATCGACCTCACACCCGCGATGCTCACCGCCGCGCTCCGGGAGGGCCGCGACAAGGACGGGTGCCTGCTCCTGGCCGACGCCTGCCGACTGCCCCTGCCGACCGGGGCAGCGGACGCGGTCTTCAGCGCGGGCCTGGTCAACCACGTGCCCGACCCGGCGACGGCCCTGCGCGAATGGGCCAGAGTCACCGCACCGGGCGGCACCCTGCTCCTGTTCCACCCCTCCGGCCGCGCCGAACGCGCCGCCCGTCACGGCCGCCCCCTCGACCCTGACGACCCCCTCGCCGAGGAACACCTCCGCCCCGCCCTGCGAACGGCCGGGTGGGAGCTGTCCCGTTACGAGGACGCCCCGCACCACTTCCTGGCCCGCGCGTCACGCATCGCCGGGTGCGGCGAGCCCGCCGTAGGGAATCACGTTGCCGAGAACGATCTAGCTGGCTAGGTTCGCCCCATGGCTGATGACGAACCCACGCGGGCCGCAGGTCTGCTCGATGCCCAGGCCAAGGCCGCGCTGCTCTTCTCGGAGGTCGAGGAGCGCGGGCTCGTGGCGCCCGGGGAGGGGGAGCGGGCCGTCAGCGACCGGGTTCGTGACCTCGCGAACGAGCTCTTCGGGACCACCCGGCACTGGCACAAGCGGATCGTGCGCTCGGGGCCGAACACGCTCGCGCCGTACAAGGAGAACCCGCCGGACCGGGTGATCGGCGCGGACGACATCGTGTTCGCCGACTTCGGTCCGATCTTCGAGGAGTACGAGGCCGACTTCGGGCGGACCTTCGTGCTGGGCGACGACCCGGTCAAGCACCGGCTGCGCGACGACCTCCCCAAGGTGTTCGCGGCCGGCCGGCGCTTCTTCGACAGCACCCCGGACATCACCGGCGCCCGCCTGCACACCGAGGTCGCCCGCCTTGCCGACAAGGCGGGTTGGGAACTGGGCGGCTGGCACGCCGGGCACCTGGTCGGCGAGTTCCCGCACGAGACGATCGAGGGCGCGCACGTCGAGTCGTACGTCACCCCCGAGAACGACACGCCCATGCGCCGTACGGACAAGGCCGGTCGTGCCTGTCACTGGATCCTGGAGATCCATCTCATCGACCGCGAACGGGGATTCGGCGGGTTCTACGAGGAACTCCTCACCCTCTGAAGGCAGTTGGGTCGGCAATAGTTGATCCATGGGGACTGTGGCGGCGCTGTACCGGTATCCGGTGAAGTCGATGTTGGGTGAGGCCGTGGTCACTGTCGCGGTCACGGAGAACGGGCTGTCCGGGGACCGGGTCTACGCCGTCCTCGACGGGACGGGCGCGGTGGGCAGCGCCAAACACCCCCGGAAGTGGGGCGAGTTGCTGCGCTGCCGGAGCCGACTCGACGACTCCGGTGTGGTCCGGGTCGTCCTGCCGGACGGCACCGCGCTACCGGTCCAAGACCCCGGCCTGGACGCGGAGTTGTCGAAGCTGCTGGGCCGGCAGGTGTCCGTCTCCGGCGTCGTACCGGAGCACAGCCGGCTGGAGCGCGCCGTTCCCGAGTACGAGGGCGGAGTCCCGGACGTCGTACGGGAGTCGGCGACGGTCGACGCGACGGGGGAGAGCATCACGACGGGCGGTGTCGCGCCGGGCACGTTCTTCGACTTCGGCCGGGTCCATCTCGTCACCACGGCCGCCCTGGACCGGATGCGCGGCGTGTATCCCGCCGGGGACTTCGACGCGCGCCGCTTCCGGCCGAACCTGGTCGTCAACACCCTTGGCGGGCCCGGCTTTCCGGAGGACGACTGGGTCGGGTCGCGTCTGCGCGTGGGGGAGGCGCTGTTCCGCGTCCTGGTCCCCACCCCTCGCTGCGTGATCCCCACCCTCGGCCACGACGAACTCCCGCCGGACCCGGGCCTCATGCGCGCGGTCGCCCGGGAGCACCGCATCCCGGTGTTCGACCTCGGCCGGCTGTCGTGCCTCGGCGTGTACCTGGACGTACTGGAGGCGGGGACGGTGCGCGTGGGCGACCCGATCGCGTTGGAGGAGGCGGCCGCGTGACACACCCCCCACGACGGGTCAGTCCTCGGTCGGGCCGAAGCGGTACTTCAGGTGCGTGGCGAGAGGAGTCTCGACCACTCTGACCGGCTCGACGCGCCGCGGTCCCGCGCCCGGGCCCTCGAAGAGCCGCAGGCCCGCGCCGAGGAGGGCGGGCACCACATGGAGTTGGAGTTCGTCGACGAGCCCCTCCGCGAGGTACTGCCGCACGGTGCTCGCACCGCCCGCGATGTCGACGTTCCGGTCACCGGCGACGGCCTTCGCCCGGTCGAGCGCGCTGTGGATGCCGTCGGTGACGAACGTGAAGGTGGTGCCGCCCTCCTTGACGAGGGTCGGCCGAGGGCGGTGGGTGAGGACGAAGACCGGGGTGCGGAAGGGCGGGTTGTCGCCCCAGAACTCCTCCCCGGTGTCGTACATCATCCGGCCCATCACCACCGCTCCGGTCGCGTCGAACCACTCCCGCATCAACTCGGAGTCGCGGTTCTCCTCCCCGCCGGTCATGCCCTGGCGCTCCCGCCAGCTCGCGAGGTTGTGGATCCACTCGAAGAGCGGCTCGGCGCCGTCGCCGCCCGGGTTGTCGACGGTCACGCCGGTGCCGGCGATGTAGCCGTCGAGGGAGATGGCCAGATCCGCGGTCACGGTCACGATGGTGCTCCTGAGTCGTGGAGGTACTGCTGCTTCCACCCTCACGTCGATCGGGAACCGGCGCATTCGACGTGGCCGGCTACACGTCCTCGTCCAGATGCCGGCGCAGTTTCGCCGCGACGGCCGGGATCTCGCGCCGGAACGCCGCCTCGTCCAGGCCGTCGTCCGCGACCACGGCGAGCAGTGCCCGCTCTCCTACGGCCGTCACGATCACGTGGCCCGTGCTGCAGCGCGCGCTGATCTCGCGGAGGTGGCCGGTGCCGCCCTGGTCGGCGAGGCGGTGGCCGAGTGCCAGGGTCGCCGCAGCCACCGCGGCCATGGACTCGGGGTGGGTTTTGGTCGTGTCGCTCGCCACGACGAGCCCGTCGCTGGTGGCCAGCGTGGTCTCGGTGACTCCCATCACGTTGTCCCGCAGGGCGATGAGGAGGTCGGTCACGGGGTCGCTCATGGCGTCTTCTTCCTGTTTGCGTGCAAGCGGTGGGAGAACGAGGCAGGAGGGGAGCCCGGTGGGGACGTGGCTACGGGACAGGTGGTTCAGTCGTGGGGTCGGCGGGTCGGCGCGGAGTTCCGGCCGGAGAGGCGACGCGGGAGCGAGGCGGAGTCGGGTGCGGAGGGCGGCGCCGCGGCCAAGGGGGTCACCGCGGAGGGCGTGACGCGTGCTGCCGTGCTCGGCCGGCCGTTCCCCGAGGGTGTGTGCGGTCGGACGAGGCCCCGGTCCAGCAGGTGTCGTAGGTCGATCATGACGGCGAAGAGACCCCGGCCGAGGGTGAAGGCGATGTCCCTCGCCGTCCGGCGGCCGTCCGCGGCGGACAGGACGGCTCGGAGCCGGGCCGGAAGTCTGTCGACGGGTTCCGGGAGGTGTGCGGTGGACGCCGGCTGGATACGGGTGCGGGCGAGAGCGGCGACCGAACCGGGCTCCCCGGCAAGGAGGTTGATCCGCCGGGACACCTCGCCGAGGAGTCGCTCGGGGGTGACGCCGGCGTTGCGGTACAGCGTCGGTACGGGGGCGGTGACTTCCCAGCTGTCGGGTACGGCGAGGGAGAGCGCGAAGGCGGCGTCGAAGAGCGCGCCGAGGCTGATGACCTCCAACTCACCGGCGCCCACGAGTCCCCGGGCCACGAGTTCGGCGGCGAGGTGCTCATGGGTGGTGTCGGAGGCGCGGACCGCCGACCACTCCTGCTCACCGATCCGGCCCGATCTGAGCAGCAGCCCCTCGATGCCCGGCGCGCCAGGGGTTTCCATGGCCACCACGAGTCCGTTCCGCACATGGATCGAGCCGCCCGGGGTGCCGGTCACGATCACGGTGCAGGAACGCTGTCGGGTCCGGAGCGCCGCCAACAGGGCGGGAACGTTGCGGGAGTCGGCGAGCGGTTCCTCGGTGCCTTCCGTCATGCCAGCAACTCGTCGGCGTACCGGTTCAGTTCGCGCAGCGCCCAGGTGAGGTTCGTGCGGTCGCGGTCGACGGTCGCGCACAGCAGCAAGGGGTCGCCCTGCCGCGGGAGTTGGATCGTCACGAGATGCCGGGTGGAGGTCGTCACGATGACGCTCTCCAACTCCCCTGTCGCGCCTGCCCGGACGAGGCGGGTGCGCGCCAATTCCGCTATTTCGCAGGAGTCCTGACTGGCACTCATATCACCCGACTCCGCATAGGAGAGGCCGGTGACGGCATCGAGTACCGCGGCTCCGCTGATGCCGGGCGTGCTCAGGGCGCGGCCCAGCGCGGCGTCGAGCGATGACAAAGGTCCCCCCTTCAGTCACTCCGGCGAGCAGACTACTTTGTTTGCCAACTATCGCAACTCTGACCAAAGATGGTGTTGTCTGTTACCCGCACGGTTCGCATTGAGACCGTTTTCGTGGCGAGATGCTGAATCTTGCCGGGGTGAGGGGAACGAGGCACCACGTGAACATTGAGGCGACACTCAAGGAAGCGATGACTATCGACGGGGCCCTGGGGGTGTCCCTGGTCGACTACGAGAGCGGCATGACGCTGGGGGCGTTGGGCGGCGGTCCGCATCTGGACCTGGAGGTCGCGGGGGCGGGCAACACCGAGGTCGTGCGGGCCAAGCAGCGCACGCTGAAGTCCATCAACGTGGACGACCGCATCGAGGACATCCTGATCACTCTCAGTCAGCAATACCACCTGATCAGGCCGCTGGCGAGCGCACGCGGTTCGCTCTTCCTGTATCTGGCGCTGGACCGTGAGCGCAGCAATCTGGCGCTGGCGAGGCATAACCTCAAGCGCCTTGAGGCCAGCCTGGAGGTATAAACACCCTGGGGCATATGACAATTGAGTAGTCGTCATGTCGGCCCGGTCTCGGTGGGGCAATATGCGCCGAGACCGGCCGGGTCCTGGAGGCGCCGCATTCCGGGACGTCGCCCGGGGGCTGAAGCGGCTTAATTGTCTAGTCCACTCATGTGCAGTCCACTATCGCGGTCCCGCTCCGGCGAGCCGTTTCCCGCATTCTCGGGAGGGCCGGCGGGAGAATCGCGGACAGGTCTGCGAGATCTCGGGCGCTCGCCTCTCCGATGACTGCGACATCCGTGTCCAGCACGGCAGTTGTGCAGGCCGGTACGTCCGGCCGGACCAGGGTTGCTGGATCACCCCGGCTCCGGGTGTCGAGCCCGTCTTCGCGCTCGCGTCGCGGGGGATCGAGGACGCAGCAGGAGCCGAACGTGCCGCGTGTGCGCCGGATCGGTACCGGGAATCCGCGCTCGGTCAACGGCCTGACCATCGGTCCCGAGGCCACGCCCGTCCTGCCCCGTCGCGCACCGGGTGAGACGGACGGTGGGCGCGGCACCTGGAGGAGGAGTTCCCGGATGTCAGGCTCCGGGAAGGTGGGAGCGTAGGGCCTGCTGCTGTCGTACGGGATGCCGCCCCGGACGGGCAGCCGGGTCAGCCGGGCCGTCCGCGGTACCCCGCAGCCGGACGAAGCTCTCCGAGCAGATCTGCTCCCAGGCGTCGGCGGACGCCGCATGCGCATCTTCCATGTCGGGGGAGCCTGTCAACGTTCCTTTTCCCGGCTATTTCGGGTGGCTTCTTCGGAGGTTGAGCGGCGGCACGGGGCGTCGCCCACCGCTCGACCAGCGGCTGTCCGCCTACTCGACCGTGACAACGACGTCGACCGGGGCGCACTCCGGTGCCGAGGCGGTCAGGTGGATCCTGCCGGGACCGGTCGGGCGCAGGACGGCGAGGACGCGGCCTTCGTAGGTACGGCGTTCGGTCGCGTCGAAGCGTTCCTCGGAGGCCGGATCGGCGCTGCCGAAGCCCAACAGGACGCCCGCGCCGGTGACTTCGAGGTGCACCGGGCGGTCGGCCGCGGTGTTCAGGGTGCCGTCCGGGTCCGTCAGGGTGAGGGTGACGTACGCGAGGTCTCCGCCGTTCGCCGTGATGACCGGGCGGTCGGACTCGGCCCGCAGACGCAGCGGGCCGGTCGCGGAGAGCAGGGTGGTACGGCCGGTCTCGACGCCGTCGCGGTAGGCGATCGCGAGGAGTTCACCGGGCTCGTACGACGTCTCGAACGCGGTACGGAAGCGGTGCTCCGGGCCCACCGGCTGTCGTCCCAACGAGCTTCCGTCGACGAGGAGTTCGGCCTCGTCCGCGTCGCCGTAGACCTCGATCGTGACCGGTTCGCCCTCGAAGCCGGGCCAGGTCCAGGTGGCGACGGTGTCGCTCCATGCCCAGGGCGACCCGGCGTAGGCCTTGCCGTGGTGTTCGGGGCGGCGGACCGCGACGTAGGGCTCGGTCCGCAGGCCGAAGACGATCTCGCGGTAGTAGGAGGCGGGGCGCCGGTGGCCGGTGATGTCGAGGTCGCCGCAGCCCGCCAGCAGGTAGGGGTAGGGCGCGGTGTGGACGGGGCGGGGTGTCTCGGGGGTGAGGTACTGGGGGCGGCCGATGCCGACCTCGCCGAGGTAGTCCCAGCCGGTCCAGGTGAAGTCGCCGATGACATGCCCGTGTTCCTCGACCAGCCGCCAGTTGCCGTCGATGCGGGTGGGGAAGGTCTCGGTGCCGACGATGATCCGGTTGGGGAACAACTCGCGGTCCATCGCGTAGCGGGCCTCCGCGTAGTTCATGCCGGCGACGTCGAGGACGGCGAACGACTCGGCCGTCTTCTCCGTCACGAGGCTGGAGGCGCTGATCGCGTTCATCATGTCGCCCGCGTCGGCCATGAGGGAGTTGATGCCCTTGCCCTCGGTCCCGGCCTCGTCGGCACCCGCTTCCGCGGCCTTCTTCTCCTGTGCCTGCTGGGCCGGTCTGCCCAGTTCGGACATGACGGAGAGCATGCCGTTGACGGCGTTGGTGACGTAGCGGGTGGAGTCCAGCGAGCGGACCTTCTCGGCGAGTCTGCGCCCCCATGCGGCGCCGGAGGGCGAGCCGGTCTCGGGGATCTCGTTGCCGATCGAGTACATGATCACGCTGGGATGGTTGAAGTCCTTGGCGACCATCGCCTCGACGTCGCGCTCCCACCATTCGGGGAAGTTCAGACTGTAGTCGAACTCGCTCTTGCCGGACGTCCACACGTCGAAGGTCTCGTCCATGACGAGCATGCCGAGCCGGTCGCACGTGTCCAGCATCGCCTTGCTCATGGGGTTGTGGGACATGCGGAGCGCGTTGAACCCGGCGTCCTTGAGGAGGTGGACCCGGCGCTCCTCGGCACGGGCGAAGGTCGCCGCGCCCAGCACCCCGTTGTCGTGATGGACGCAGGCACCGCGCAGCTTGACGGTCTCCCCGTTGATCCGCAGCCCGTGCACGGGGTCCAGGCGCAGCGAACGGATCCCGAAGGTGACGGTCTCGGTGTCCAGGTCCTTCAGGGTCACGGTGGCGGTGTAGAGGGCGGGCGCATCCGTGCCCCACAGCAACGGGTCGCGGACGTACAGGCGTTGGCGTACGGTCGCGGGCTCGCCCGGCAGCACCGTGACCTTCGAGACGTCGCTCGCCACGACGGTCCCGGCCCCGTCGCGGATCTCGGTGACGATGTCGACCGTACGGATCGCGATCGAGTCGTTCTCGACCTCCGTCGCGACCTCGACCACCGCGCGCTCCCCGTCGATGTCCGGGGTGGTGACACGAACCCCGTCGGGCGCGATCCGGACCAGTTCGCCGACGAGCAGCCACGTGTCGCGGTGGATCCCCGCGCCGGTGTACCAGCGCGAGTCGCGATGGGCGCGGGCCTCGACGCGGATCTCGTTGTCGCCGTCGTCGCCGTAGCGCAGGAAACGGTCGGCGTCGATGCGGAAGTGCGAGTAGCCGAAGGGCCGTTGGCCCGCGAAGTCCCCGTTGATGTGGACGACGGCGTCGCGGTAGACGCCCTCGAACTCGACGAGGATCCGCCGGCCCCGGTGTTCCTCGGGAACGGAGAAGGTCTTGCGGTACTCGTACGTTCCGCCCGGGAAATAGGCGCCCGCGCCGCCCTCCATCGTGACCTCGCCGGCGGGCGCCCTACGGTCCTGCTCGATCATCGCGTCGTGCGGCAGTGCCACCGGCCGGTAGGGGATCTTCGCGCCGGACAGTTCGGCGAAGGGGTTGACCTTGGGGCGGCTGTGCCAGCCGTCGTTGAAGGACGTGCGCATCATGGAGGTCTCCGTGAGGTGCGGGGTGTCTCGGACCGGCGGGATCCGGTGCTGTTCGGGGCCCTGTGGCCCTGTGCTGCTCGGGCCTACGCCTTGCCGGGGGCGGCCGGGGCCGGTCCGGTCAGCCGCGCGCCCAGCCAGGCACGGCCGCGGGCCAGTAGTCCGCGGGCGATGCGGGTGTCGGGGGCCCAGCCCTCGAAGCCGTGCGGAGCGCCGGGGACGAGGTCGAAGGCGCAGTCCACGCCCGCTTCGCGCAGCCGGCCGGCGTAGGCGCGGCACTCGTCGGTGAACAGGTCGATGTCGCCCACGCTGATCCAGGCCGGGGGCAGACCGCCGAGGTCGGCGCGCCGGGCGGCGACCGCGTAGGCGGGAGTTTCCGGGCCGCCGGGTGCCGCGCCGAGGTAGGCGCCCCAACCGGTCCGGTTCGTGGCGTTGTTCCACACCAGGTGCTGTGCGGGGTCGAGTTCGCGGCGCGCGGCGGTGCGGTCGTCGAGCATCGGGGCGAGCAGCCACTGCGCGACGGGCTGGGACCCGTTGGCGTCGTGCAGCCGCTGTGCCAGGCAGGCGGCCAGGCCCGCGCCGGCGCTGGAACCCCCGAGGGCGACACGCTCCGGGTCGATGCCGAGCTTCCCGGCCGACGCCCGCAACCACTGCCAGGCGGCGAAAACGTCGTCGAGTGCGGCCGGGAAGGGGTGCTCGGGGGCGAGGCGGTAGTCCGTCGAGACGACGACGATGTCGAGTTCGTGGGCCGTCGCGGAGCAGAGGGCGTCGTCCTGGGCGATGCCGCCGATGAGGTATCCGCCGCCGTGCACCCACAGCAGCGCCGCCCCCGAACCACCACCGGCAGGGGTGTACAGGCGGGTGCCCCGTCCCTCGTCGACATCCGTGATGACGACACCCGGGGCGCGCTTGCCGAGTCCGCCCCGGCGGACCAGGGCGCGCACGACGCGCCGCCCCACCTTCCCGCGGACCGGCAGTCGTGGCATCCGCCTGACGGCGCGGTGCAGCTCCGGGTCGACCAGGTCGAGCTTCATGGACACCTCTCCTCGAAGCCGGTCCGGTACCGGAGGCCGTACCAGACCGGTGGTAAATCGTATTACCGGTGGTGTGCGGTACGGTAACCAGCGCATCCCGCATCGCACAATCCCCAGACCGGACCACATCGGACAGACCGCACGCAGGGGCCCGTTGGCGGCTCCGTTCCGAGGAGCGAGAGTGAGCAGGTCCACGCGCGCGACAGCCAAGGACGTCGCCCGGGCCAGTGGTGTCTCACAGACCACGGTGAGCTTCGTCCTCAACGGGGCGGCCGGGCACGTCTCCGAGGAGACACGCGAACGAGTACGACAGGCCGCTCGCGACCTCGGGTACGTCCCCAACGGCTCGGCGCAGGCGCTGCGCAAAGGGGCGTCCCGCATCGTCCTGCTCAACATCGAGGGAGTCCCCACCGGCAGCAGCCTCGGCAGCTACATCAGGGGCCTCGACGCCGAACTCGCCGCACACCAGCACGTGTTGCTGGTGATGCACGGCCACCTCTCCTCGCAGGCACTGTCCGACGTGGCGCAGGCCGTCTCCGCGCGGGCCGTGATCGATCTCGGCGACGCGGGCAGCGTGGACGACATCGTCACCGACGCGGAGGCATCCTTCGACGCGTTCTCCGCGCAGGCCGACGTCCCGGTCCGTTACCTGGTCGACCGGGGTCACCGGCACATCGCCACCGCCATGCCGGACACTCCGGAACTCCAGGCCCTGGCCGGACTGCGAGGGCGGCTGATCCGGCAGGCCACCCGCGCCGCGGGCCTGGCCGACTGCCCGACCCTGGTCCTGCCCAGCAGCCTCGGCGCCGCCGAGGAGAGGCTGCGGACATTCCGTAGCGAACACCCGGACGTCACCGCCGTCCTCGCCTACAACGACGACCTGGCACTCGTCATGCTCGCCGCGATGCGGAACACGGGATTGCGGGCACCGGGGGACCTCGCCGTCATCGGGTTCGACGACACCCCGCACGGAGCACTCTTCTCACCTGCCCTGACCACCGTGCACCTCGACGCGGAGGCAATCGGCCGCATGGCCGCACGCAGCGCGCTGGGCCTGCCTGCGGCCGACACCACCCCCGAACCGGCCCGGGTGATCGTTCGGCAGTCCGCGTAGCCGACGGCCTCCACACCGGTGGGAGCGACGGGCCACCCCGCCGGCTACCGGATCGGCTGCCGCACCGGCAGGAGCACCGCGGAGGGGTGCCCGGGGTCGTGGAACACCTCCTGGTCCGCGGTGCGGAGGGTCGTCGCGGTCGCCCTGGGTTCGCCGGTGCCGGGATTGCGGTTGTAGCGCGGGAAGGCGCCGCTGGACACCTGGACGCGGACGCGGTGACCGCGTCGGAAGCGATACGCCGTGGGCCACAGCCGTACCCTCGCGCGGGAGGTCCGGTCGGCGCCGGTCAGGCTGACCAGTCCGTCGCACACGTTTGTCGAGCGGCCCTTGGCGTCCACGTCGCACAGGCGAACGAACACATCCACGTGGGGCAGGCCGGAGCGGAACCAGATCTCGGCGCTGACCTCGCCGATGACTTCAACATCTGTGTCCAGTAAGGCAGTTGTATAGGTCAGCGCGTCCGGCCGGGCTTCGAGTGCGGTGTTGTCGACGCGGCCCGGCCTGACGCCGAGGGCAAGACGCACACCGCCGACGGCCGGGGTCGGGTCCGCCGGGTCGTAGCGGTAGCCGTCCGGCGCGGACTCGCCTGCCGAGTCCGTGGACAGAGTGCCGCCCGGATGGAGGTGGAAGCGCCGCGGTGGGTAGCCGGGCGGGGGCCAGGAGGGGAAGTCGCGCCAGGTCTCCGCGCCCATGACGAACAGGCGGACCGGGGCGCGCTCGGGCGGCCGTTCGCCGCGGGCGTGGGCCAGCCCGAAATCGAGGGCCTCGGCGACTGTTGTGACGCCGACGCCTCGGGAGGTGTGCGCCCACGGGCGGCGGTACGGGCTCGGCTGCGGCCCCCGGAACCCGACAGCCGGCCCAGCACCTCGTCGAAGAGCAGAGGGACGGCGCCGCCGTGGACCGCTCCGTTCCCGCCCAGGAAGTACCGGCCGAAGCGGACCGTGCCGCGGACGCTGGAACGGTCGGCCTCGCGGACCAGGAAGGACGGCGCCATCGTCTGGCCACGGCCGGGCATGTCGTCCCGATGCCCGAAGACCTGCTCGCGCTCGGCAACGGCCGCGTCGGCGAGCCGCTCGGTCCAGGCGCCCAGGTCCTGCGACAGCGCGGCCACCGTGGCGGGGTCCAGTCGTGCCGCCGCGACATGGTCCAGGAAGGCGCGCAGGCGCGCGATCATCCCGCCGTACCCGTCTCCGTCCGCGCCGCCCGGTCCCGCCGCCCGGGTCCACGACTCGACCTGCGGGGTCGACACCGGCTCGGGCGCGCCCAGTCCGAGCGCCGGGTCGTCGTACCGGCTGCTGCCGGGAAGCCCGGGCGTCCTCACGCCGACACGCTTCGCGCGGGCGCTCCGGCCGGGTGCGGGCCCGGTCCTCGCCGCTGCTCCTCGGCCGCGTCCTCACTGTTCGTCATGTTCCGTCCCTCGTTCGTTCCGTCTCCGTGTCGCGACGGCCGCGACGATCCCTCCGTACCCGAGCGGACTAATGAGTATCCCTATTGCGAGGAATCAGGGGCGTGGTCAGGCGACCGGCTCCGGCGCCCGCTCGCCGAGATAGGCGCGCTCCAGCAGACCGGGGTCCGCCGCGAGTCCCGCGGCGGAACCGCTCAACACCGTCGCCCCGTGCACCAGGACCACCGCCCGGTCCGCCACGTCGAGCGCCAGCCTGACGTGCTGCTCGACCAGCACGACCGCCGTGCCGGTGTCCTCGGCGATCCGCCGTACGATCGGCAGCAGCTCCTCGACGATCACCGGCGCCAGCCCCATGCTCAACTCGTCGACGAGAAGCACCCGGGGGTCCTGGATCATGGCCCGGCCCAGGGCCAGCATCTGCTGCTCCCCGCCCGAGAGCATCCCGGCCGCGACCTTCAGCCGTTTTCCCAGTGCCGGGAAGAAGTCGAGCACCTGGTCCACGGTGCTGCCCCGGCGCCGCCGCGCGAGCGTCAGGTTGTCCCGCACGGTGAGCTGGGTGAACAGGGACCGGTCGTCGGGTACGAGGACCAGTCCCCGCCGGGCGGCCTCACGTGCCCGCCCGCCACGGATCTCCCGTCCGTCGAGCGTCACCGTTCCGTCGAGGCGCGGCAGCAGGCCGGCGAGGGTCGTCAACAGGGTTGTCTTTCCCGCCCCGTTGGGCCCCAGCAGGGCCGTGACCTCACCGGGGAGCAGCTTCAGGTCGAAGTCGCGTACCACCGGCCGTCCCTTGGCGTAGCCCGCGTCCACGCCCTCGCACCTCAGCAGTTCCGGCCCGGTCACTGGACGACCTCCCCACGCACCTCGTCGGTATCGGCGTGCGTCGCACCGAGGTAGGCGGTGGCGACGCGTGGATCGGCCTTGATCTCGGCGGGAGTTCCGTCCGCGATGACCTTTCCGATGTCCAGGACGACGATGCGGTCGCACACGTCCAGCACCAGCCCCATGTCGTGGTCGATGAGCAGGACCGTCACGCCGTCGGCCCGTACGGCCCGCAGCCGGTCGCCCAGCCAGCGGCTCTCGGTGCTGTCCAGGCCGGCCGCGGGTTCGTCGAGCAGCAGCATCCGGGGGCGGCCGGCCAGGGCGCGCGCGATGGACACCAACTGCCGCCTGCCCTGGGAGAGTTCACGGGCCGGCTGGGTGCGGAACCGGCTCAGGTGCAGCGTCTCGAACAGCCGGTTCCGCAGCTCAGGACCCTGCAGGGTGCCGACGTGGTCGCCGCCGTGCCGGGCCGCCGCCTCCCCGGCCAGCACGTTCTCCTCCACGCTGAGGTCCTCGTAGAGCTCGATGCCCTGGAAGGTGCGTCCGAGGCCCGCCCGCCCGCGTTGGTACGGCTTCAGCGAGGAGATCGTCCGGTTGTCGAACTCGACTGTTCCCGTGCTGCGGTTGTATCCGCTGATCGCGTCGAGGAGGGTGGTCTTCCCGGCGCCGTTCGGGCCGATCACGCCGACGATCTCGCCCGAGCGCACGTCGAAGGAGACGGAGTCGACGGCCACCACACCGCCGTAGCGGACCCCGACATCGCGTACCGCGAGGAGCACCTCGCCCGGTTCGGGAACGGGTGGGCGGGAGGACGGCACCGACTCGGCCAGGACGTCGGCGTCCTGGCCGAGGGCGGAGGGACGGCGCTTGCGCCGTAGCCGGGCCGACAGTTCGTGCGCCGGGCCGACTATGCCTTCCGGGTTCGTGATCACGGTGAGGACGAGGCCGATGCCCATGATCACGTCGTACCACTCGCCGATGGACAGGGCCCGGTCCAGGAGGACGGGCAGCAGACCGCCGGCCCCCATCACCCCGGCGACGAGGCCGCCGGACAGCGAGGTGACGCCGGCCAGGTAGGCGGTGGCGAACAGGCCGAGACCGCCGATCGCGGTGAACATCTCGGCGTCGGCGACGGTCTGCTGGTAGCCCAGCAGGGCGCCCCCGAGCCCGGCGATGAACGCTCCGATCGCGAACGCGACGATCTTCGTACGGGCGACGTCGATGCCCGCCGCCGCGGCCGACCGTTCGTTGGCGCGCACGGCGAGCATCGCGGCGCCGAGGCGGCTGCGGCGCAGCCACGCCACGCCCAGGCCGACGAGCAGCAGCACCACCAGACACAGCAATGCGAACGGGATGCGTGGATAGTCGTCGCCCGCTCCGATGCCCAGGTCGATCCCGAACAGGTGGGGCGAGGGCACCTTCGAGCCGCCCAGGCCGCCGTTGAGCTGCGTGTTGCGGAACCAGAAGGCCTCCAGAGCCACCGCGAGCGCGACCGTGACCACCGCCGCCGGCAGGCCACGGATCCGCAGCGCGGGCAGCCCGATCACCACCCCGATCACCGTCGCCGCCAAGGCCGCCAGCAACGGAGCGAACGGAAAGGGGATACCCCATTCGACGCTCAGCCTGCTCAGGCTGAACGCGCCGACCCCCGCCAGGGTCAGCTGCGCCAGCGAGATCTGCCCGGCGAACCCGGTGACGACCACCAGCGACAGCGAGATCACCGCCAGGGTCAGCGAGGTGATCACCGCCGCGCGGATGCTTCCGGTGGTCGCGAAGAGCACGACGACACCCAGGACCGTACTCACGACGGCCGGGACGAGGATGCGGTCGGGCCGGGGTGCCCGGCCCAACGCCTGCTGGATCAGCGAGCCGCGCGTGGGCAGCGGCCGTCCGCGCACCACGAGATAGGCCAGAATGACGGCCAGCGGCACCAGTTGGGCCAGACCGGCCTGGGGGAGCCACGACCACTTCCCCTGGAGGAACTGCACCTCCGACTGGAGCATCCCGATGACCAGACCCGCTCCCACGGCCGGGATCAGCGCCGTGAAGTTGCCGACCAGCGCCGCCGCCAGGGCCGGCACGATGAACAGCGTGTAGGAGACCGGGACCAGCGGCACGATCGGCGCGATCAGGATGCCGGACAGACCGGCGATGGCGGAGCTGAGCGCCCAGTTCGCCACCGCGATCCGCTCCGGCGACAGTCCGCTGACCAGCGCGCCCTTCTCCGACTCCGCCGCCGCCCGGGCCGTGAGCCCGAACCGGGTCAGCCGGAACACCAGCGCCAGGACGACGGTCAGTACGACGATCACGGCCGCGAACCACAGCCGGTCACCCGGGAGGAGTGAACCGCCCCAGGACACCGGGTCGTTGGGCAGGATGGCCTTGACCGACACCGCCCCCGTGCCCACCGCCGTGGCGAGCACGGCCTGGACCACCAGCATCACCCCGATCGACGCGACGGCCTTCGCCACCGGCGGTGCGGTGCGCAGCGGCCGGAAGACCAGCCCGTACAGGACCACCCCCAACAGGGCGGCGAGGACGAGGGAGATGGCCATCGCCGGGAAGAGGCCGAGCGGGCCGCCGAGCCCGACCGTCTTCGGCACCCCCGGCAACGGCACCAGCAACTCGCCCTGGCGCAGGAACGCGTAGGTGTACGCGCTGTACAACGCGGTCGCCCCGGTGGCGAAGTTGACCACGCCGGAACTGCGGAAGGTGAGCACGAGTGCCAGCGCGAGGGCGCCGAACACCGCCCCGCTTCCCAGGCCCAGCAACAGAAACACGACGTACTGGCTCATCGGCGAGACCGTCCCTTCCGGCTGCTGTGACTACCGCGCGAACAACGGACTGGGATCGACGACCCCCGTTTTTCCCACCTTGCCGTTGGACACCGTGCCGGTGACCTCCTTCGCCGAGCAGGCCGACGGCAGCCCCGGTACCGCCTTGGAGTCACAGCTGAACGTGATGCCGTGGCCGGCGGGCAGTACGACGTCCTTCGCGGAGTGCAGCGCCGCCGTGATCGTCTTCGACGAGACCGTGCCCGTCAGGCCGTGCAGCGCGCGCACCAGACCGAGCACGCCCTGGTATCCGATCGCCGCATAGCCCTGGGTCGGTGTGCTGGGGCTGTACGTCTTCATCACCTGGCGGTAGAGCCGGGCCTCGATGTCGTCGCCGGCCACGTCGAAGCTGCTGAACACCTGAAGGCCGTCCATGCCCGCGCCCACCGCGTCGACGACCTCGGGAGCCACACACGACTGGACGCTCATCCGGGCGATACCGGCCCCGAGCGTGCTCATCGCCTGGAGCACGGAGGTGCACACCGTCGACTCTCCTACGACGGCGACGGCGTCGGGCCTGTTGCGCAGCGCGGCACTCACCTGAGGAGAGGCGTCCGGTGTGCCCGCCGCTATCGTCACGATCTGCAGACCGACACCGGCCTTGGCGAAGACCGGCTTGCCGATGGCCTCGACGCCGCTGACCGCGGCGGGCGCGTCGATCACGAACGCGGCGACCTTCTTGTAGCCCTTCTCCTTCGCGTACGCGGCCATCGACGTCATGGTCGTCGGGAAACCTCCCGTCCACGAGAACGCGTTGGCGGTGGTGCCCTCGGAATTGCTGGCGGCGATGGACGTCGTCCAGGGAATGCCGGCCTGGGTCACGATCGGCACCATGGAGTCACCCAGACCACTGCTGGTCAGGACCACCGCGTCGACCTTCTGCTCGACCATCTGGTTCGCGCAGTCCCGTGCCGTCGCCGGCTCCTCCTTGGTCTTGCAGGTCACGAACTCGATCGGCCTGCCCGCGATTCCGCCGAGGTCGTCGTTCGCGTACTTCCGGGCCGCTTCCGCGGCCTCCCTGTTCTCGGGCTGACTGGTGGTGGCGCCGCCCTCGTTGGTGATGAGGCCGATCCTGACCGGCGCGCCGGTGGCCTTCTTCCCGGGGAAGGCGCTCGCCAGTGCGGCCGGTATTTTCGTGCTGCCCGCGGCGGCGGTGGCGCCGTCACCGCTACCGCCGCATCCCGCGAGCAGGACCGTGGTCGACACCAGCGCGACCGACGCGCGCGACCGGGTTGAGGAGAGGGCTCGTCCGACCGACTCGATCATGTCTGCGTCCCAACGTGTCGGCGAGTGCCCGGCACTCGCTGCGATCAGCGACCGGCGGCGCCGTGCGGCGACGCTGCCGTCCGAGAAAGTGAAGAGAGAGAGCCGCGCGTGGAGGTCGAACGGCACGAGGGCCGGGCGCCGCGGCAGACCATGCCGGCCGGCGTGCCGAGGGCTTGCCGAGGACTTCATGACCGGCGACGAGACGGACCTGCTCCGATGCGGGGAGAGGGATGGCCGATCTTCGGAAGCAGTGGCCCGTAAGCAAGAAGAGTATACGTAATTCAGCCACGCTGGAATGGGTCGTACCGGACTGGTCCAAGAGATCGGCCCCTCATGCGGCATCACGCCTGATATGAGGGGCCGTAATATATGGGGGGTGCTGTTCACTGGCCGCGATGGACCCAGCCCGCGTCGTGCCAGTACGTCTCCAGGTTCGCCATCGGCTCGGGCCAGGTCTCGATGTAGGTGACGCCCTCCAGGCCGGCCGTCATGAGATAGGGAGTCCCGGCCTTGCTGATCCAGAACTCGCCCGGACCGATGGTCCGGCTGCCCTCTTCCCCGTCCTTGCCCCAGGCGACATGGAACGCGCCGCCGAAGACGATGATCAGTTCGTCGAGGTTGTGATGGTGGCGGGGGACCGCGAAGTCCGGTGCGCACCGCAGGCCGTTCAGATTGAACGACGGGTCCACCTTCGTCGACCACCACATGTTCCCTTTGAAGGTCTGCTCCATGTCGACCGGCGCATCGGCCAGGAGACCGCCCTCACTCCACAGATACGTGGGAGCGGACTGGTCGACCGGCAGCTCGATCCAGCCCTCGTCCGACAGCAGATTGAAGAACTCGATTCCCATGCCCCGATAGTGGGGACCGGGGTGGGACGTGTCATGTGTGAATCCCGTTGGCCGGGACCGGGGTCCGGACCGGAGCCCGGCGGAGGGGTCCCGATGAGCGGAACCTCCCGGCGACACCGGATCAGGCCGCGCATACGGTCGCCGGGTGACTCTTACATTCGGTGATCTGGTGGAAGACGCGGACTGGGTTCCCATGCCCCTGGAGCAGCAGGGCCATCCGAACTACCTCTGGAACGACGGTGGCCTGCTGCGGGACGCCCCCGTGGACTTCGCGGCCACGTTCGACGGGGCGATGTGGGTGACCACCAAGCCCATCGACGTACCGCGCTTCAACCGCAACCCGCTGCGCGTACGCCCGGACTTCACGGTGCCCCGGCACCACCACAACGTCGACGAGATGCTCTTCGTCTTCGCCGGCGAGTATCACATCGAGCACTACGAAGCGGGCGAGCCGCAGACCGTGCGGGTGGGGCCGGGGGACTTCTTCCTCAGCCGGGCCGGCACTCCGTACACGATGACGGCGGGACCCGAGGGTGTCACCTACATCGAGACCTGGCCCAAGCCGGTGCGGGAGTTGGAGACGTACTGGCACGACGTCGGCTGGGTCCGGCGGTAGGTCCTCGACATGATCGTGTCCCGGCCCCTGGGGGCCGGGACCACGGATCGGCGGGGTCAGTCCGTCCAGAGGAAGCGGTCGGCGACCCGGTGGTGGTTGTAGATGGTCATCTCCTGCTCCTCGCTCAGCCGGTGCCCGTCGAAGCTGGGGGAGTGCATGCCCACGGTCACCTCCTTGGCGTTCATCAGGTCCTGCGTGAAGATCTCGCCGAGGTCGGCCTCACGGAAGTCCTCGAAGAACTGGGGCTGGAAGTCCCGCTTCTTGTCGTAGTCGGCCACGGGGATCTGGTCCAGGCTGAAGATCTCGAACAGGCAGCTGTCCGGGTCGAGTCCGTCGGGGCGCGCCCGGTAGCCGAACACCGATCCCTGGTTGGGCAGCAGGATCGTGTTCGGGAACACGTTCCACGCCGTACCGGCCTCGGCCCACTGCTGGGGCGTGATCTCCGGCCAGTCGTAGCCCTCGGCGAGCGACAACTCCTTGTACAGCTGGAGGTAGTACTGACCGGCAGTCATCCCCTCCGGCACCTCCGCGGTCTTCAGCGCCTCGGCGGCCCGCCGGCTCCGCTCGTTCTCCAGGCCGCGCATGTCGTCGGCGATGTACTGCACGCTCAGCGCCACGGCGAGCCGCTCGTCGGTGATGCCTCCCGTGCCGCCGCGGTCCGTCGGATCCTTGGCCGCGTTCTCGGGAGCCGTCTTCTCCTTCGGGCCGACACTCGAATAGTGCGCGTGCCGCTCGTACACGGTCGTGGGCGCCCACATCCGGTTCTCAAGTTCCTTCATCGAGGCGATGTTGGTGTTCGACTTGTCGAAGCGGTAGAGCTGCGGATGCGTTCCCGCTACGTGGTACGCCTCAAGGAATCCGTCCAGCGCGGTCTTCCAATTGCACGGCAGCAGCACGCTCTTGTGCCACCGGTAGCGCATGTTCTCGAACTGGAACGGCGCGAAGATCCGCGGGATCGGGTCGAGGTATTCGAGAAGCGGTTTCGCGTCGGGGTCCATGGTGATGAACACGAACCCGCCCCACTGCTCCGCCCGTACCTGGACCAGGCCCAGGTCGTCGTCCGAGCGCGGCACGAACTCCTCACGGTCCAGCACCAGCCTGATCGAACCGTCCAGGTTCCAACGCCAGCCGTGGAACGGGCAGATGAGCGAACCGACCCGCCCCCGGCCCCGCGCCAGCCGCGTACCGCGATGCCGGCACGCGTTGAAGTAGGCGCGGATCGAGTCCTTCGCCTCCCGCACGATCAGGATCGAATGACCACCGATCTCGTACTCGACGAAATTCCCGACACCCGGCAGTTCCTCCAGACGGCAGGCGAGCAACCACGCCCGCGTGAACACCTTGTCCAGTTCCAGCTTGAGGAACTCCGGGTCCAGATAACGGGCCTTGGGCACGAACGCACGCGAAAGCCGGTACTTCTCCGGGACCTTCTCGGCGGGAACATCGCCCTCGAACCAGGGGACTCGACGCTCCACTTGGGGCTCAACCACTGCAGACACCTCTGACCACTCCTCCACTCGACATGCGTGTACGGCTCCAGGCGGCCGCAAGGTGATGTCAGCCGGCGTCGGGGCCGGCGACCTCGGTCCCGTCGGCGCGCCGCACCACGTGGATGCAGTTGCCCGGGCACTCGTCGGCGGCGTCGATCACGTCGAGACGCAGCCGGTCCGCCACATCGGCCTGCGCGCCCTCCGGCGTCAGCAGTTCCCCGTCGGCGGCGTTCTTGACGTAGGCCAGGCCGTCACCGCCGAACTCGAAGACATCGGGGGCGTATTGGGTGCACAGACCGTCACCCGTGCACAGCTTCTGATCGATCCACACCCGCACCTCATCGCTCACGCGTGTCACCCTCCTTGTCCCTGTGGACGCCGTGCCGTCATCGCGGTGGCGGTGAAAACGACTCTCCACTCGGCGTCCGGGGCCGTCCACCGGCCGTCCCATCAGCCGGGACCTGCGCGGACAGCCCTGCTCGGGCCCGACCTACACTCAGCCGGCCGACCGCCCCCGCCGAGCCGTGCCCATCGCCGTGACGCCCTCACCCGTGCGCCACGGCGGGACGGATCCGCAGGCGGCACGCCCCGATCCACTCTCCCCAGGAGGCCGGCCCGTGGCCGAGACCGTGACCACAGACATCCTCATCGTCGGCGCCGGCCCGATCGGGCTCTACGGCGCCTACTGCGCGGGCTTCCGCGGACTGCGGACCGTCCTGGTCGACGCGTTGCCGCAGTGCGGGGGCCAGATCACCGCGCTCTACCCGGAGAAGGAGATCCGCGACATCGCCGCCGTCCCCGGCACCCGAGGCCGCGACGTCGTCACCGCCCTCAAGGACCAGGCCGACGCGTTCGACCCGGCCTACCTCCTCGGCCGCCAGGCCGTCGACCTCACCCACACGCCCGACGGACGCCCCCAGGTCACCCTCTCCGACGGCACCACCGTCGACGCCGGAGCGGTCGTACTGACCGCCGGGATCGGCACGTTCACGCCGCGCACCCTCCCGGCCGGGGAGGAGTTCCTCGGGCGCGGGCTGAGCTACTTCGTCCCGGACCCGGCCGAGCACGCCGACCGTGACGTCCTCGTCGTCGGCGGCGGGGACAGCGCCGTCGACTGGGCCCTCGCCCTGCACCCGATCGCCCGCTCGGTGACCCTCGTGCACCGTCGCGGCACCTTCCGGGCCCACGCGGCGAGCGTGCGCGAACTGCACGAACGCGGAGTCGACATCGTCACCAACGCCCAGGTGGAGACCCTGGCAGGCGACGACCTGCTGCGCCAGGCGCACCTGAAGGTCGACGGGGAAGAGGTCCGGGTGCTGAAGGTGGACGCGGTCGTGGCCGCCCTCGGCTTCATCAGCGACCTCGGACCACTCGCCGACTGGGGCGTCGAACTGGAGCGGCGCACGATCGTCGTCGACACCAGGATGCGCACCACGGTCGACCGGGTCTACGCCGCCGGCGACGTCACCGCGTACCCCGGCAAGGTGCGCCTGATGTCCGTCGGCTTCGGGGAGGTGGCGACCGCGGTCAACAACGCCGCCGTCGCCCTGGACCCCGCCCTGTCCCTGTTTCCCGGTCACTCGACCGAGTCCGCCTGAACACGGAACTCCCTCTCGAAGAGACCGCCTTCGAGAGGGAGTTGCACGTGCTCCGCGTGTCTACCGGCCGTCGTCCGCCATATCGACGGCGGCGATGTAGGAGAACGCCATCGACGAACCCACGGGACCGCCCGCACCCGGGTAGATCCGGCCGGACATCGGCGCCATCGTGTTCCCCGACGCGTACAGACCGGAGATCACCGAACCGTCGGGCCGCAGCACGCGCGCGTGCTCGTCCGTCTTCAGGCCCCCCTTGGTCCCCAGGTCGGACAGCACGATCGTGGCCGCGTAGAACGGCGCTTTGTCGATCACTCCCAGGCAGGGGTTGGGGCCGTCGGTGTGGGACCCCGCCATGTGCGTGATCATCAGGTCCCAGGGATCCTCACCGCGGCCGAACTGCTCGTCCTTGCCGTTGCGGGCGTACCCGTTGAACTGCTCGACGCTCTCGGTGAGCGCACCGGCGGGCAGACCGATCAGCTCCGCCAGTTCCTCCAGCGTGTCGGCCCGCTTCAGCACACCTGCGGCGAGGAACTTCTCCACGTCGAACCAGCCGGGCACCTGCGGTGCGACCGGCAGCCCGGCGAACGCCCGCTCGTTGTCGAGCTGGCGCTGGTCGAACACCCAGTGCGTGGGCAGGTGCGACACGTGCGAGGACCGGTGCGCCCTGAGCATCTCGTGACCGGCGCGGTCGTAGGGGAGACGCTCGTTGAGGTAGCGCTGTCCGGCGGAGTTGACCCAGATGCCGCTCCAGACCGACGTGTAGAACACCGGGCGGGTGTCGGGTACGACGAGGCCCGGCGCGAACCACGACTCGTCGAGCAGGTCCGTCGCGGCGCCGATGTCGATGCCCGCGGTGAGGGCGTCGCCGGTGTTGCCCTCGCAGCCCTGGGTCCACTCGTCGGTGACCCCGGGCTGGAACCGCTCACGCAGCGCGCCGTTCCGCTCGTACCCGCCGGCGGCGAGCAGGACGCCCCGCTCGGCACGGAAGGTCACCAACTCGCCCTCGCTCAGGGCCTCGACCCCGACGACCGCACCGTCCTCGACGATCAGGCGCTCCAGCGCGGTGTTCGTGCGCACCGTTCCGTTGCCGGTCTCCGTGAACGCGAGCAGCGCCCGGCCGATGAGGGCCTGCCCGCCGATCATCTCCGACGGGACCTCCACTCCCCAGCGTTCCGTCCACAGCGGCCTGCGCACCAGCGGTTCCAGGTCGCCGAGATCGGAACGGCTGAGGTTCTCGGGGAAGACCGTGCGGCCCTGGGGCAGGCTCCCCGGGCGTCCGGCGAAGTAGTCGGGCACGCCTTGCCAGAAGAACCGGCCGAACCGGGGGTTCTTCTCCAACTCCTCGATCAGGGTGGGACCGGCCTGGAGGAAGGCCTCCCGCAGTGCGGCCGGCGAGTCGTCGCCGACGATCGCGTCCAGGTAGGGGCGTGCGACGTCGGGGCCGTCCTCGACGCCGGCCCGCTGCTCGGCCGCGTTGCCGGGCAGCCAGATCCCGGCGCCCGAATAGGCCGTGGTCCCGCCGACGTACTCCGTCTTCTCGATCACCAGCGTGCGCAGCCCGCGGGAGGCCGCGGCGTACGCGCCGACCAGCCCCGCGCCCGAGCCGACGACGATGACATCGTAGGAATCAGCTGTGCCTGCGCCGCTCATGACGGTCCCTCTCGTGAAGTGTCGAGCATCGGACGGACACGGCCGACTCATGCGGAAGCGGACCGTGCCGAAAGAGAACAGCGCACTCAGTCGCGGCCCGCGTTCGACGCCGCCTCAAGGTGCGCGAACCCCTGGGCGGCCTCCTCGTCGAGCTCCATGACCTCCACGAAGTGCCCCAGCTCGGCCGTCATGTCGAGATACCCGAACCGGATGGCGCCGCTGTCCCCGTACTGCTTCCACGACCTGCCGCTCGCGGCGACGATCGCGGACGCCTCGTCGAAGTCGTCGACGCGGAAGCCCAGATGATGCAGCGTCGCCGGCTCCCCGGGCCTGACGGCCCCGCGATAGAGGTCGACCATGCCGCCGACCGGGCGGATGATCTCCAGGTTGGTCGGACCGGCGTTGACCAGGGCGACATCGATGACCCACTCGTCGGCGGGCACCCCGTCCACCACGACGAAGGTTCCGCGCGGGTCGTCGGCACCGGCGGGCGGCAGACCGCCGCCCAGCGACGACTTGAAGTGCTTGACGCACTGGACCGTTCCCAGCCTCGACTCCAGGAACGCCGCAGCGGTGTCGATGTCGTCCGTCACGTATCCAAGCTGCATGAAATTACGGAAGAGGTCACTCAACTGCCGCATTCCGTACCCACTTTGCCCTGGTGGTCCCGGTTGACCACGGGGGACGACTGTCCCCCCGGCGGCACCGGTCGTCCATCGGTTGTCCCACCAGACGGAATCGGGCGGTGGCCGCGCGGTCCGGGCGTGGCACGCTGCGGCGATGACCACATCGAGGGCAGGGGCGGCGCCGGTGACCGTGGACCGAGCGGCGATCGAGCACCGGCTCATCACCCTGCGCAAGGCGGTCGTACAACTCGACTCGCTCGGACGGCTGGACGGCGCGCGACTGGCGAACGACCCGGGTACCGGACTGGCCGTAGAGCGAGTCCTGGCCCTTCTGAACGACCTCGCCTTCGCCATCAACCGGCATGTCTCCGCAGGGGTGTTGGGCGAAGCGCCGCCGCGGACACCCGCCGCCTCGTTCGGCGCGGCCGAGCGGGCCGGGCTGATCGACGCCGAACTGGCCGCCGCCCTTGCGCCGGCGGACGGACCGCACCACGTCCTGGTGCAGCTGTATCTGGACGCCGAACCCGAGGAGGTCGCCGCGGTCGTGTCCGCCGCGCGGTCCGGCTACCGGGAGTACGTGCGGCAGGTCACCGGCTGGATCACCGCGAGCGCGCCGGACCGGGTGGTGTGAAGGTTCAAACGGCGGCGGCTACAGTGCGACCATGACCACGACGCCACGCTGGCTGGATGCCGAGGAGCGGCGGGCCTGGCTCGCCTACGTCGAGTTCTCCACCCTCCTCTCCGACCACCTGAACCGTCAGCTGCGGCGCGACGCGGGGATGACGCACTCCGACTACATCCTCCTCGCGCACCTCTCCTCGGTTCCGCAGAGCACCCTGACCATGTCGGAACTGGCCGAGCGCCTCAAGATCACCCGCAGCCGGCTGACCCACGCCGTGACCCGCCTCCAGGAAGCCGGTTACCTCGACCGCCACGAGGACCCCGAGAACCGGCGCAGCCAACTCGCCGCGCTCACCGCGCAGGGCCGCGAGTTCCTGGAGCGCGCGGCCCCCGGCCACGTCGAGGCGGTCCGCCGCGCGGTCTTCGACGCGCTCACGCCCGAGCAGGTACGCCAGTTCGCGGAGATCGGCGAGGCCATCAACGCGGCGCTCCATCGCGAGGAGGACGCCGGGGACGACCAGGAAGCGCTGCCCTGGCGTCGGAGGTAGGGACGGGCGGCCGGCCGTGAACTCGGCCTGTTAACCGAGGAGTTCGCGGACGAGCGCGGCCACCTGCTCCGTCTCGATCAGGAACCCGTCGTGGCCGTACGGCGACTCGATCAGCCGGAGACGGTCCGCGGACGGGATTCCGGCCGCCAACTCGGCCTGCTGGTACGGCGGATAGAGCCGGTCGGAGTCGACCCCGGCGACCAGGGTCCTCGCCGTCACCCGGCGCAGCGCGGCCCGCGTGTCACCCCGGTCGCGGCCGATGTCGTGGCTGTTCATGGCCTCGGAGAGGGTGACATAGCTGCCCGCGTCGAAACGGCGAACCAACTTGGCGGCGTGATGGTCGAGATACGACTCGACCTGGTACCGGCCACCGTTCCACGGGTCCTCCCCACCCTGTGCCGTTCGGCCGAAGCGGACCGCCAACTCCGGCTCGCTCCGGTAGGTGACGTGGGCGAGGCGGCGGGCCAGGCCGAGTCCCGCGTGGGGACCCCGGCCGGTGTCGTGGTAGTCACCGCCGTGCCAGTGCGGGTCCGAACGGACCGCGTGCAGCTGGACGTTGGCCCACGCGATCTGCTCGGCGCTGGCAGCAGCGGTGGTGGCGAGCAGCAGAAGTGCGTCCGTCCGCTCCGGATACCTCACCGCCCACTCCAGCGCCCGCATCCCGCCCATGGAACCGCCGACCACCAACGCCCAACGCTCGATGCCCAGTTCATCCGCCAGACCAGCCTCTACGGCGACCTGGTCGCGCTGGGTCACGAACGGGAAGGCTCCGCCCCACGCCCGCCCGTCGGGCCGGAGCGAGGACGGCCCGGTGCTGCCCTGGCAGCCGCCGAGGACGTTCGGCGCGACGACGAACCACCGCTCCGTGTCCAGGACTTGACCGGGTCCGACGAGCGCGTCCCACCAGCCGGCCGTGGGGTGACCCGGCCCGGCGGCCCCGGCGACATGGCTGTCGCCGGTGAGCGCGTGCAGCACCAGCACGGCGTTCGAGCGGTCCGGCGCGAGCCGCCCCCAGGTCTCGAACGCCAGCCGCACACCGGGCAGTTCACCGCCCGCCTCCAGCGCGAGGGGCTTCTCCCGGGTGTGCCACTGACGGCGTCCGGGCGGGTCCCCCTCCCGCCAGCCCCCGGAGGCCGACGGGAGGGGGACCGCCGACGGTGTCGGTACGGTGCTCAGGACGCGCCCTTGGCCGCGCGGAACCCGGCCTCCAGGTCGGCCTTCAGATCGGCGAGGTTCTCGATGCCGACCGACAGCCGCACCAGCCCCGGCGAGGTGCCGGTCGCCGCCAACTGCGCCTCGTCCAGCTGACTGTGGGTCGTAGAGGCGGGGTGGATGATGAGACTGCGTACGTCCCCGATGTTGGCGAGATGACTGAAGAGCTCGACGGCGTCCACGAACCGCTTCCCGGCCTCGACCCCGTCCCGCAGCTCGAAGGCCAGCACCGCACCGGCACCGCGCGGAAGGTAACGCTGCCCCGCCTCGTACCACCGGTTGGACTCAAGTCCCGGATAGTGGACGGCGGCCACCTCGTCGCGCTGCTCCAGCCACTCGGCCAGCGCCTGCGCGTTGGACGAGTGCCGCTCGATGCGCAGGCTCAGCGTCTCCACGCCCTGGAGGAGCAGGAACGCCGAGTGCGGCGAGATCGCCGGGCCCAGGTCGCGCAGCAACTGCACCCGCAGCTTGATGGCGAAGGCACCCGGGCCGAGCGCCGGCCAGTAGCGCAAGCCGTGATAGCTGGGGTCCGGCTCGCTGAAGTCGGGGAAGCGATCGGCGTGCGCGCCGAAGTCGAAGGTGCCGCCGTCGACCACGACACCGCCGATCGTGGTGCCGTGCCCGCCGAGGAACTTCGTCGCCGAGTGGACCACGATGTCGGCACCGTGCTCGATCGGACGCAGGAGGTACGGCGTCGGCACGGTGTTGTCCACGATCAGCGGCACCCCCGCCGCGTGCGCGACATCGGCGACCCCTCGCACGTCGAGGACGTTGCCGCGCGGGTTCCCGAGCGTCTCGGCGAACAGGGCCTTCGTGTTCGGGCGGACCGCCGCCCGCCACGCCTCCAGGTCGTCGGGGTCGTCGACGAACGACACCTCGATGCCGAACTTCGGCAGCGTGTGCCGGAAGAGGTTGTACGTGCCGCCGTACAGTGACGTACTGGAGATGAGGTGGTCGCCCGCCGACGCCAGCGTCAGGATGGCGAGGGTCTCCGCGGCCTGCCCGGAGGCGAGAGCCACGGCGGCGACTCCGCCTTCGAGGGCGGCGACGCGCTGCTCGAAGACGTCCTGGGTGGGGTTGTGGATCCGGGTGTAGATGTTGCCGGGCTCGGCCAACGCGAACAGGTCCGCGGCGTGCTGGGTGTCGCGGAACACGAACGAACTGGTCTGGTAGATCGGCGTCGCCCGCGCCCCGGTCGTCGGGTCCGGTACGGCACCGGCGTGGATCTGCTTGGTCTCGAACGACCAGGCCGAGGTGTCGGGACCTGCGGGCTCGTCCTCGGGGGTGTGACCCGCGGCGACGGAGTCGATGGGCTGGCTCATGGTTCTCCCTTGTGCGGAGCGTGCGGGGGTGCGGGCGTGCGTCAAGCGACCGCGGGGCCGCCGTCCGGACCGGAGGCGGGCAGGACGGAGGACGGCGCGGCGCGCTGGTGAAACGGGGGACCGGATGCCGGAGCGGAGCGTCAGCTCTCGGCGGGACACCCCGTGCTGGTGACACGCACGTAGTCGACGTGGCGGCGGGTCACGAGCACGGTCATGCACTGAGAGAACCACAGCCGGTGCCGGAGAACCAGCGTGACGTGGGGAGTTGCAACACGACTGCCACAACCACGCCGGCCCCCCGCGCCGTTCACCCCGCGGACGCCAGCAGCGCCGTACGACCGCCCAACGCACTGGAGAAGTGGTCCGTGACCTGTTCCAGCGCCGAGGCCGCGGCGGCTGCGACGGTCAGCGTGCCGTCCTCGCCGACCGTGATGTCCTTGTCGAGCGTGAACCAGCCGGGCACGATGTGCGAGGGCCCCATGGAACTCAGCACCGGCCGCAACGCGTAGTCGATCGCCAGGACATGGGCCGTACTGCCGCCCGTGGCCAGCGGCAGCACCGTCTTGCCGGTCAGCGCGTACTGCGGGAGCAGGTCGAGGAGCGACTTCAACAGGCCCGAGTACGCGGCCTTGTAGACCGGCGTCCCGATCACCACCCCGTCCGCCTGCTCGAACAGCGCCGTGGCGGCCACGATCGCCGGATGCCCGAAGTCGGCGCCCAGCAACGCCTGCGCGGGCAGGGTGCGCACCTCCAGCGGGGTCACGTCATGGCCCTGGAGGCGGAGCCGGTCGTCCAGGTGACGCAGGAGTCGGGTGGTGCGGGAGGTGGGGGATGGACTGCCGGAGACGGACAGGATCGAGGCCATGACGGACCTTCCGGGATCGGGGTTCAGACGACGTACCGAGCGGGCGGGCGGACGCTCACCAGGCGCTCGACCGCACCGTGATCAGCGGCCGCAGCTCGTTGCGCAGGTTCTCCAGGAAGGTGACGACCTCGGCGGCCACCGAACGGTGCTGGAGATCGTTGAGGACATCGTGGTGAGCGCCGTGCACGACCGAAAGCCGTGCCCTGGCAAGGGACTTGGCGGTGCGTGCGAGTGCCTCGTGATCGGCGAGGGGATCGGCGTCACCGACGAGAAGCAGGGTCGGTACGGCGGCCTCACTGTCGTAGGCGGCGGTGAGCACGGCCTCCGGTATCGCCTCGTCGAGCGAACCGCGCCGCACCTCGGGGTCCTGGGTGAGGGCACCCCGGTGGGCGGGGCAGGAGGTGCGGACGTCGAGTTCCTCGTCCCAGGTGCCGGCGGTCGGAGTGGTACCGGGGGTCAGGCCGGGCAGGCCCGCCAGGACTACGGCGTCGGGCTCACCGCCGGCCGCCCGCCCGAGCAGTGCGGCGATCGCGGCGGCGCCCGAGTCGGCGCCGACGAGGACGAGCGGTCGTACGACACCGTCGTCCACGGCCGTGCCCTCGGCGGCGTCGGCCAGCCGGGCGGCGAGGCCGGTCAGGTCCTCGGTGGCGAGGTCGGGGGCGTCGATCACCCGGACGCGGTAGGCATCGGCGGCGAGCCGTTTGCCGAAGCGGGCGTAGGTCGCCCGGGTCTCGCCGCGGCCGGGGACGACGAGGACCGTGCCCCGGACGCGCAGGCCCTCGGGGCCGAAGTAGTCGCTGTACTGGGTCATTTCATACTCCTGCGGATACGGGCGCGGCCGTCGGCGCGGGCTTCCAGCCCAGTGCGGGTGCCACCTCGGTCGCGATGAGTTCGAGGGCGCGGACGGCGGCGTCGTGGTCGGGGATGGCCGGGTTGAACTGGGTGATCAGGTCTGTCGCGACAGGCAGCACCTGCTCCTGCTGGAGCGCGGCGACGATCTCGTCGGGATGGCCGTAGAAGGAGTGGAAGCGGCGCAACGCCTCGTCCTGGTCGAGGCCCTTGGGGAACGCGCCGTGCTCCGCCATGCGCAGCGCCGCCCGGTGGACGTCGTCGCCGATCGCCGCGAGTGCCGTGCGGCGGTCCTTGGCCGGGAACACGAACCGGGAGAGGCCGATGCGCGGGCGTCGCGGCTGGTCCCAGGCGGCCAAGTAGGCGTCGGCCCAAGGGCGTTGGACCTCGTCGGTGGGGGCGTCGAAGCCGTAGGCCGCCCGGTTGAGCAGCAGATTCGCACCGCCCTGTGCGGCGTACTCGGCTCCCTGTTCGCTGAACACCCCTTGCCAGACACGGTCGTTGAAGTCGCCGGGCCGGGGCTGGATGCGGAAGCCGGGTGTGCCCACCTCGTGCCGGTCGAGGGCCTGGCGCACGATGTCGAGGTTCTCGCTGGTGAGTTCGCGCTTGCGGGCCACGTCCTTGCCGAACGCCGCGTACTCCACCTCGCTCGACCCGCTGCCCACGCCGAGCTCCACACGGCCCCCGCTGAGCGTGTCGACGGTGGCGATGTCCTCGGCGAGCCGTACCGGGTCCTCCAGGGGGAGGATGGTGATGGCGGTGCCGAGCCGGATGCGGGTCGTGCGTGCCGCCGCGTGGGCCAGGAAGGTCCAGGGCGAGGACAGCCCACCGCCCCCGAGGGGGACGTGGTGCTGGGCCACCCAGCCGACGTCGAAGCCCAACTCGTCGGCCACGACGAAGAGTTCCTGGGCGTTGCGGTAGGTGCGGGCGATGTCGTCGTCGCGGCCCTGGACATGGGTGAGGAAACCGAGCCGGAAGCGTGGTCTCTCGGTTGTCATGGGGTGATGGCCTTTCGGTGTCAGGCTGCGGTGGTGACGGGAACCGGGGCGGGTTCGGCCGTCGCCTCGGCATGCCCCAGCACCTGGTCGAGTACGGCGGCGGCGCCCGCGTCGGGCAGCCGGGTACCGCGCCAGACGACGTGCTGGTCGGGGCGGATCAGGACGTTGGCCGTGCCGTAGAGGGTCCGTGCCGCCGGGTCGGTGAGGTGGACGACCGTGAACGGCAGGGAACGGGCGGCGGCTTCGGCGGCGAAGGCCTTCTCCACGGTCCGGTCGTCGGTGAGGACGAGCAGGCCGAAGGAGGTGCCGAGGCGGTCGTAGAGCGTGCCGCCGCTCGGGTCGACGGGACCGTCGGGCGCACGGTGGCCCGGGCGCGGGTCGTCCTCGTAGACGTCGGCGCGCCAGGGCTGTTCGGCGTCGAGCTGGCCGGGTTCGTACCGGACGACCGCCGAGGCGTCGTACCGCTCGTCGAAGGCCACCCCGTCGCTGCCGAACCGGTCCCGGCGCAGCCGTGCGCCGATCTCGGCCCGCCGTCGTACCGCGTCCTCGCCGAGGTCCGCGTCGTCGGGGATGCCGTCGGCCCGGATCTCGGCGAGGGTGGCCTGGGTGCGCCGCGCACGCTCCAACGCGTGCTCGGCGACTCGCCAGTTGTGGGGGCGGCGCTCCTGGTCGTAGGAGTCGAGCAGGCTCGGCGGGGCCTGTCCGGCGAGCACCGCCGCGAGCTTCCAGCCCAGGTTGACGACATCGCCGATGCCCTCGCCCAGGTTGCCGCCGGGCGTGCGGACATGGGCGGCGTCACCGGCGAGCAGGACCCGGCCGCGACGGAACGTCTCCGCGATTCGGGTGGCGTGGTAGAAGGTCGTCGCGGACACCAGCTCAAGGTCGATGTCCAGGCCGAACGCGGCCCGCCCGACGTCCAGCAACTCACCCTCGCCGGGCTCGTGTTCGAGCGGGTACGGGCCGGCGTACACCCGCCACTCCCGTGCGCTCACGGCGGCCAGGAAGCCGGAGGCGCTGGCGTTGACGACGATGTTCGTCGCGCTCGGGGCGGGTCCGACCCGGTCCGCGATGTCGCCGGTGCGGACGATGAGCCGCAACCGCTTCTCGGTGGCGTGCTCGCCCGTACGGTCGATGCCGGCCAGGCGGCGGGTGGTGCTGCTGCCTCCGTCGGTGCCCAGGACATAGGCGGCCCGAATGATCTGTGAGCGGCCGGAGTCGACGTCCACGACCTCCGCGTCGACGCCGTTCGCGTCCTCGCGCAGACCGGTCAGCTCCCAGCCGCCGGACACGCTGACGCCCTGTTCCGTCAGGTGGTCGAGGAACACCCGCTGGAACACGGTCTGCGGGCGGCGCAGCGCCTCGTCGGCGGAGTGCCCGGCGCTGCCTGCCCTGTCGGTGAACGACGGGGCGGGCACGGGCACCAGCTCGTGCCCGGCGAGGGAGGTGACCAGCCGGGTGCCCCGGTGCCATTCCGGCGGGTACGTCCACGCGTCCCGGACGCGCTGGAGCAGTCCCCAGCGCCGCAGATGCTCCACGACCCGCGGGGTGTGGCCCATCGCGCCGGCCCGCACCAGCGTCGCGGCGGGGGAGCGCTCCACGACGGCGACCTCGACGCCCCGCGAGGTCAGTTCGACGGCCGCCGCCAGGCCGACCGGGCCGGCGCCGACGACGAGGACGTCGACGGTCGCCGGGGGAGTGGTGGCGGGGAAGCGGACGGTGTGGACATCACGTCCCCCCGTCGCCGACAGTTCGGTCATCGCGCGGCCCTCAGTCGTTCACGAGCTGGCGCTCGCGGGAGTGGCGGTTGGCCGGGATCGGCAGGCCGAGGTTGCCGCGCAGGGTGTCGGACGTGTACTCGGTGCGGAACAGGCCACGCTTCTGGAGGATCGGGACGACACTGTCGACGAAGTAATTCAGCTCCTCCTCGGTGCGGAAGGCGAGGTTGAAGCCGTCGAAGGCGCGGGCGTCGAACCACTGCTGGATGGTGTCGGCCACGGTCGTCGGGTCCCCGACGAACGGCGACTGACGGAACTGGTTGATGGATTCGGCCACTTGACGCAGGGTCAGGTTCTCGGCCTTGGCCCGTGCGATGAGCTGCGTGGCACCCGTGCGCCCGCCCTTCTCGGCGAGGTGGGCGACATCCGGGAAGGGCGCGTCCAGGTCGTGCACGCTGAAGTCGTACGCCCCGAAGGAACGGCCGAGCAGCGCCAGGTTGCGGGTGAAGTCGTCGTCCTCCTCGAAGATCTCCCGCTCGCGACGGCGGGCCGCCTCGTCGGTGGCGGCGACGACCGGGCCGCCGTGGATGAGGATCTTGACGTGCTCGGGGTCACGGCCGTAGGCGGCCGCGCGCTTCTTGACGTCGGCGTAGTAGTCCCGCGCCGACTCCAGGGTGCCCCCGGGCGCGAAGATGCCCTCGGCGACCTGCGCGGCCAGATCACGGCCCTCCTCGGACACGCCGGCCTGGAAGATCACCGGCTGGCCCTGCGGGGAGCGGGAGAGGTTCAGCGGGCCCGCGATCTTGAAGTGCTCGCCCGCGTGGTCGAGTTCGTGCAGCTTGGCCGGGTCGAGGAAGACGCCCCGCTCGACGTCGGCCGGGAACGCGTCGTCCTCGTAGGAGTCCCACAGTCCGCGGGCGACCTGCACGAACTCCAGGGCACGCCCGTAGCGGGTGGCGTAGTCGAGGTGCTCGTCGAGCCCGAAGTTCCGTGCGGTGCCGGTGTCGAAGCTGGTCACGACGTTCCAGCCGGCCCGCCCGCCGCTGATGTGGTCGAGCGAGGCGAAGCGGCGGGCGAGGTTGAAGGGCGAGTTGTACGTCGAACTCGCCGTGCCCACCAGGCCGAGGTGCTTGGTGTGGGTGGCGACGGCCGACAATAGGGTCAGCGGTTCGAGGCGGTTCAGGTAGTGCGCCGGGTAGGTCGAGTTGATGAACTGGCTGTCGACGATGAACAGGGCGTCGAACAGGGCGTGTTCGGCCGCCTGCGCCAGCCGGATGTAGTAGTTGATGTCGATGCTGGCGTTCTTCGCGACGCGCGGGTCCTTCCACAGTCCGTGCTGGCCGGGACCGCCCACGCCGTAGGGGTGCAGGGCGAGGTGGAGCGTGCGGGACATGGCTGTTCCTTTTCTGTCAGGGGTGCTTCTGCCAGGGCGAGTTGAGGGAGTGTCAGGCGTGGAGAAGGGCGCGCAGAGCGTCGCGTTCGGCCCGGTCCGCCGCCGCGTTGTGCAGGGTGGGCGCGGAGCGGACGAGCAGACGCGTGTAGGGGTGCTGGGGCTGGTTGATGACGTCGGCGGTGGCGCCGACCTCGACCAACTCGCCCTGGTAGAGGACGGCGATGCGGTCGGCGACCCCGGCGACGGACCCGAGGTCGTGGGAGATGAAGACGAGGGCGACTCCGTCGGCGCGGAGTTCCTTGAGGATCTGCAGGATCTGGACGCGGTTGGCGGAGTCGAGCGCGCTGACCGGCTCGTCGAGGATCACGAGACGCGGTTCGGTCACCAACGCCCGTGCCACCGCGACCCGTTGACGCTGACCGCCGGACAACTCGCCGGGCAGCCGGTCGAGCAGCTCGGGGGAGAGCCGTACCCGGTCGAGGAACGCGCGCACCCGGGTCGCCGCCTCCTGCCGGGACACGCCCTGGATGAGCAGGGGTTCGGCGAGGGACGCCTCGACCGGCACGTCCGGGTCGAGACTGCGCAGCGGGTCCTGGAAGACGTACTGGATCACACCGCGCCGCCGCAACGCACGCCACTGACGATGGCCGTACGCGCTCACCTCCTCCCCGTCGATCACGATCGATCCGGCCGAGGCACGCACCAGGCCGAGCACGGCCCGCGCGAGCGTCGACTTGCCGGAGCCGGTCTCGCCGATGATGCCGACGGTCTCACCCGGCGCGATGCTCAGGGAGACCCGGTTCAGCGCCTGACGGCGGCGCCGGCGGAGGCCGTAGTGCACCTCCAAGTCGGTTACGTCCAGGACGGGTCGGGTGGGTTCGGCGGTCTGCGACGCCGGGCGGTCGGTGCTCACGCGTCCTCCTCTGCGGCGTCCAGGGCGGCGGTCCGCTCGGGCTCCACGGCGTCCGTGCCGAGGAACTTGTCCAGGCCGTACTGCTCGTGCTCGGCGATCAGCAGCCGGGTGTATTCGTGCTGCGGGTTGTGCAACACCTCGTGTGTCGGGCCCTGTTCGACGACCTCGCCCTGTCGCATGACGAGGACCTCGTCGCAGAGCTGGGCGACGACGGCCAGGTCGTGGGAGACCAGGACGAGTGCCAGGCCTCTGTGCTCGCGCAGGTCGGCCAGCAGGTCGAGGATCTCTGCCTGGACGGTGACGTCGAGCGCGGTCGTGGCCTCGTCGGCGATGAGGATGCGCGGGTCGGCGGCGATCGCGGCGGCGATGAGGACGCGTTGGAGCATGCCGCCGGAGAGTTCGTAGGTGTACTGGCTGTAGACCAGCTCAGGGTCGCGCAGATGCACCGCGTGGAGCAGGTCGATCGCCTGCCGACGGGCCTCGCGTCGCTTGAGTCCCTTCTTGACCTTGAGGACCTCGGCGATCTGGGCGCCCACCCGGATCGAAGGGTTGAGATACGACGCCGGGTCCTGGAAGACCGCGCTGATCGTGGCGCCGCGAAGTGCCGTCCACTGGGCCGAGGAGAGCCCGGAGATGTCCTGGCCGTCGATCTCGATCGAGCCGCCGGTGACCTCGAAGTGCGCGGGCAGGATGCCCAGCGTGGCCCGGCAGGTGAGGGTCTTGCCGCTGCCGGACTCGCCGACGATGCCGACCGCCTTGCCGGGTGTCAGCGTGAAGGAGACACCGTGCACTATCTCGTCGTCGGCGGCCCGGTCGCTGATGCGGACGTCGCGCACGGACAGGACGGGTGTCGAGGGGGAGGCCTGGTGGACGGGCTCGGTCGTGCCGGTCTCCTCGACCTCGGCCCTGCTGTTCTGCTCGGCCTTGGTGAGGACCTTCTCGGAGAGAGTTGCCATCACGCACCTCCGGCGTGAACGTGAGCGGCGTCGGTATCGATGGTGTTGGAGAGTCGATTGGCGCGCGCCTTGCGGTTGTTGACCAGGGCGCGGCCCGCCTCGCCGGAGACGTCGCGGATCGCGTCGGCGAGCAGGTTGCAGGCCCAGACCGTGACCATGATCAGCAGGGCGGGGACCAGTGGAGCCCACGGTTTCTGGGTGAGATAGCCGAGGTCCGAGGCGAGCAGGCCGCCCCAGGTGGGCGCGGGCGGCTGGACGCCGATGCCCAGGAAGGTCAGCGTCGAGACGATGACGAAGCCGACGCCGATGGTCTGGGCGAGCGCGACCGCGATCGGCGGCAGCACCTTGACCCACACGTGCCTGCGGACCACCCATCCGATCGACGCCCCGGAGATCAACGCGGCCTCCACGTAGGGCGATCGGGCCACCGCCAGCGTGGCGGCGCGGGCCACGCGGTAGAACAACGGGGACACCAGCACCCCTGTGACCAGCATCGCCTGGGTGATGCCGTTGCCGAGCAGGGCGACGACGGCGACGGCGAACAGCAGGAAGGGCAGGGCGACCAGCGTGTCGGTCAGCCGGAGGGTGACCCACTCGAAGACCCGGCCGAAGTAGACCGAGAGGATGCCGGGGATGGCCCCGACTCCCAGTGCCGTGAGGGCGACTTCGAGCGAGCCGAGCACGCTGACCCGGGAGCCGTCGAGCAACCGGCTCAGCACGTCGCGGCCGAGGTAGTCGGTGCCGAGCCAGTGCGCGCCCGACGCCTCGGCGAGGGTGTCGGAGCTGGTGGCCAGCGGGTCGTGGGGCGCGATGAACGGCCCGAGGACGGCGAGCAGGGCGATCAGGGTCAGGATCACCAGGGCGATCCGGCCGGACGTCAGGGAGAGCACGCGGCGCACCATGGTCACACCCCCCGCTGGGACGCCGGCGTCACACGCGCCAGCACCAGGTTGACGATCAGGTTGAAGACGACGACCAGGACGATCGACACCACGAGGACCCCTTGCACGGCCGGTACGTCACCGGCCTGGGCGGAGTCGTTGGCGAACCGGCCGAATCCCTGGAGCCCGAAGATCCACTCGGTGACGACGGAGGCGCCGACGAGGGTGGGGAACTTCAGCCCGAGCGTGGCGAGCGCCGGGCCGAGGCCGTTGCGCAGCACATGCCCGAAGAAGATCCGCCGCGGACTGAGCCCCCGTACGACCGCGCCCGTCACGTAGTTCTCGCGGTAGGCCGCGATGAGACTCGTCCGCAGTTGGCGGGCGACGTCGGCGATCACGTCGAAGCTCAACGCGACGGCGGGCAGGGTGATATGGGCGAGCCAGGGCCCGACCCCCTGCGCCGCCGGGACGTATCCGGCGGACGGGAACACATGCAGTCCGACGGCGAACACCGCGACCAGCACGATGCCGACGACGAAGGCCGGCATCACCGAGATGACCGTGACGAAGCCCGTGATCGCGCGGTCGATCCAGGTCGTACGGCGCACCGCGGCGAGCGTGCCGAGGGCGAAGCCCGCGACCACGCCGATGATCAGCGCGAAGAACGCCACCGACAGGCTCACGCCCAGGCCGAGTCCGATGAGGGTGGAGATGTCGGCGCCGTTGGTCCAGCTGGTGCCGAGCTGCCCGTGCAGGACGCCGCCCAGCCAGTCCACGTACTGGACGAGGAAGGGCCGGTTGAGTCCCCAGTGTGCTTCAACTCTGGCTACCGCTTCGGGAGTTGCTTCCTCGCCCAGCTGGATCCGCGCCGGGCTGAGCCCGCTCAGTGACCGCAGCGCGAACGTCACGAACGTCGCGACCAGGAACACGGGCACGAAGATCGCGATCGACCGGGCGAGGGTGACCAGGACGCGGCCCACGGTGTGCCGCGTCCCGGTCGTGGTGATCCGGTGACGGACGTCGGGTGGTGTGGCCGGTGCCTCCGTCGTCGTCATGGCTTGCCCCCTCTCTGTAGTGGCTGTACGGGTAGTACCTGCAAGGGATGTGACGGAGTGTCAGTTGGAGCCGATGGTCACGCCGGTCCAGTCGATGTGGGCCGGGTTCTTGGGCAGGGCGGAGATGGACTTGCTCTTCGCGATCAGGTTGGGCGAGGAGTACGTGAAGACCAGCGCCTTGCTCTGCAGACCGGCCCGGGTCGCCGCCTGGAGGACCTTCGCGTAGTCGGGCGAGTCCAGCGGGGTCTGCCGCACCTTGGCGATGGCCGCCTCGAAGCCCGAAGGCTCGTACGGCGAACTGAGGTTGAGCGGGCCGTTCGGACCGAAGTGCGCGGTGAGCGTCTGCGCGGCGGAGTCACGCCCCGTCGTCCCGTAGATGGAGAGCGTCAGGTTCTTCGCGAAGAACGGGGTGGCCCAGTTCTTGTCCACCTTGATGTCGACCGTGATGCCGACCTTCGCCAGCTGCGCCTGGACGATCTCCGCCGAGGGGTCCTCCGCCGGGATGACCAGGCTGAGCTTGATCTGGCCCGCCTTGTAACCGGCCTCGGAGAGCAGCTGCTTCGACTTCGCCGGGTCGTAGGCGTAGTCGTTCGCGGACTGCGGGTCGTAGGCCACATACCCCTTGGGGAACGGCTGGTTGGTGACCGAGCCGTAACCGAAGGTCAGCTTGTCCACGAACTCCTGGCGGTTGACCGCGTAGCGGACCGCGTCGACGACCTTGGCGTTGTTGAACGGCGCCTTGTTGACGTTGAGGCTGATGTTGGAGGCGTTGAAGCCGGGCTGGACGAAGACGTCGAGTCCGGCCTTCTTGGCGGCCTCGGCCTGACTGGGCGCGATGTCGGCGAAGTTGTAGACGCCGGTCTGGAGTCCGGAGACGACCGTCGCCGCGTCCGGGGCCGAGGTCAGTTCGACGTTGTCGATGTGGATGTCCTTGGCGTCCCAGTAGTCGGGGTTCTTCTTCAGCAGCACCTTGGTGCCCGGGACGAGCTGGGTGACCGTGAACGGGCCCGCGCCGACCGGGTTCTGGTCCAGCTTGGTGGGCGACGCGGCCGCCTTCGGGCTGGCGATCTGGAGCACGCGCTCGCCGAGGAGCTGGGGGATCTGGTAGTCGACCTGGCTGAGGTGGAGCACCGCGTCCAGCCCGTTGGCGTCCACCGACTTGATGGAGGTGAGGTCGCCGAAGAGCGCCGAGTTCTTCTGCTTCTGGGCGCGCACGATCGCGGCCTTCACGGCGGACGCGTCCACCGGCGTACCGTCGCTGAACTTGAGGCCCGGGCGCAGATGGAACGTGATCTGATCGCCCTTGGCGTTGTACTCCCAGCTCTTGGCCAGGTCGGGCACGGCCTTGCCGGTCGCGTCCGTACGGGTCAACGAGGCGTAGACCAGGGCGAGTTCACGGAACTGGGCGCCGCTGCCGCTGACGACCGGGTCCCAGTGGGCGGGGAAGTAGGAGGAAGCCCACTTCAGCGTGGCGCTACCGCCGGCCGTCGAGGCGTCGCCGCCGCAGGCGCTGAGGGCGGGGACGAGCACGGTGGCGAGGGCGGTACCCAGGGCGGCGGCGCGCAGTCTGCCGGGGCGGAAGGCCGCCCGGCCGTTGCGGGGCGTGAGTCGTCCGGACATCTTCGTTTCTTTCTTCGAGGGCTTCCGGCCGCGCCGGGGCAGCGGAAAGGAAGCGAGGGCGGCACACCCGGGGGCCGGACACCACGGAGACCGGGACGACGGGCATGCCGGTGCGGCTTCGATACGCACGGGGGCATGCCGCGCCCAGGGCAGGAGGCGTCGGCGGATCGCGGGAGAGGGCCCGGGACACGGAGGGAGGCGGAGGAGGCGACGAAACGCGAGGGGGGCGCGAGGAGACGGCGCTGGGCGGCGAACCGGCGGAGTGCCGGTGCCTACGGGAGCGGGGTCAGGCGCCTGTGGGCCGGAGTCGGCGGGTCAGCGACAGAGAGCGCTGCAGGTGCGCCGCAGGTCCACGTAGCGGCACACCACACCGGGGTGCGTCGTGAGCATGCTGCACATCCTGGGGGCAGCTGTCGGCGGCTGTCAATGGACACCAATTGGTGTCTCATTCGGCGGGACGATCGCTGAGTGCTGATCAGAGGGCTAGTGGGGGACGGGGGGAGGGGTGCCGGGAGGGGAGGGGGTGGTGGCGGGGTGCACTGCGGCTTCGTCCGGGTGGAGCCAGAGGGGGCCGTTGGCGGTGTCGACGCGGACGGCGGTGGGTGGGGGCCAGGGGGTGCCGGTGGTCAGCAGGGTGCGTTCTGGGTCGGTGAGGGTGCGGTAGTGGGCGAGGGCTGCTGTGGGGTCGAGGGGGGCGGGTGCGGGCAGCGGCTGATGGGCCGGTGTTGTGGGCGTGAGTGGCCGTCCAGGGGCCGGAGTTGTGGGCGCGGGGGCGTTCGCCGGGTGCGGCGGCGGGGGCGCGGACGGTTCCCCGGGGTTCACCGTGGTGGACGTAGGCGGCAGTCCGGAGTTGGGCGTCGTGGGCGTGGGGCGCAGTCCGGAGTTCGGCGTCGTAGGCATGGGCAGCAGCCCGGGGCTCAGCTCGTTGATGGCCGAGACGTACTCCTCGTACGGTCGCCAGCCGGGCACGGCGCGGTGGTGTCCGGCGGCGGTGCGTACGAGCAACGTCGGTAGCGCGTACCGGTGTTGGCCGTCGGAGGTCTCCTTGGCGGTACCGGGATGGGGCGAGTCGCAGCCCCGCACCGACAGCACCTCGTCGACGGGACGGCGCGCCTCGGCATGGTCGGCGCGTACCTGCGCCAGCACTTCGGGCGACGCCGCGTCGGCCGCGAGCCGGTCGGCATCGAGACCGGGTACGCCCGACACCGCGGCCAGCGCCGACTCGGGGGTGTCCGCGGGTTCCCCGAGCACGAACACGCTCTCCCGCAGCCGCCGTAGCACCCGATCGGCGACCTGCGCACCCTGCGCTTCGGCGGCCTTGGCGATCAGCGAGGCCGGCCAGGAACTCGCGGCGACGCGGCTCAGCCGGAGCGCTCGCGGCGCGTGGGTGTGGGCGCTGATGTCCTCGACGTAGCGGGAGTACCAGGCGGTTTCCGCGGCGGGGTCGGGCGCGGGGTCGTCGTCGTGGTCGAAGAGGATGCAGTAGGCGCGGCGCCAGCGGACGTGGCTGTGGCCGGCCAGGGCGGCGCGGAGGTGGCGGAACACGGGTTCGGATCCCCAGGCCCAGGGACACAGGGGGTCGGTGAACTCGATGATTTCCAGGGGTGGTTGGTCTGTGTCGGCGTTGGTGTCGGCGGTCATGCGGCTCCCTGGCGGGTGAGGTGCTCGCCCGGGGCATGTTCGTCCTTCGTGGCGGGCGGAAGCAGGGTGGCCAGGGTCGTGCCGCCCAGGACGGCGGCGGCCTCGGCCTCGATCCGGCGCCATACTCCGGGCAGGCCGGAGGCGGGGCCGGGATAGTCGAGTGCGGCCAGGGGTTCGCTGCGGAGGGTGATCAACTCACCGTCCACCGCGCGGGCGACGTCCAGGAGCGTGATCTCGTCGGCGGGCCGGCCGAGCCAGTACCCGCCTTCGCAGCCGCGCTGGCTGCGCACCAGACCGGCTCTGCGCAACTCGCCCACGACGGACTTCAGGAACCGGAACGGGATCTGCTGCGAGGAGGCGATCGCCTCGCACGTGAGCGGACGGGCAGGTTCGCAGGCGAGCTCCAACAGGGCCCGCGTGGCGTAGTCCGCCTTCGCGGAAATATGCATGCGCACATGATGCCCGACGCGGGCCGGGTCACGAGGGCTTCCACGGGTTCCCCTCACGCGTTCCACGCATCCGTCCCCTCGTACATTGCGGGAACATTGCCGCAGGTGAAGGACAATGGACACCTCTTGACATCCTTTCCGGGACGGTTCTAGCGTCGCCAACCATGAGCGAGCCGTTGACAACCCCCGGCGAAGGTTTCCACCCCCATCTCCACGACGCCGCAGGGCAGTCGGCAGCCCCCCTGCGCACCCGCCTGCACCACGTCCGCGCCGGCGCCCTCGACGGCGACACGGCACAGAGCGGCGGCATGCGCAGGTTCGCCGCGGTGAGCGGGAAGACGGTCGGCTCGGAGAAACTGTGGATGGGCCAGACCCATGTGGCCCCCTCGACCTCGTCCTCCGACCACCACCACGGCGAATCCGAGACCGCCATCTACGTGGTGAGCGGCCACCCCGAGTTCGTCTTCCTCGACGACACGGGCCCCCAACCGGAGGAGATCCGCCTGCGTACGTCCCCGGGCGACTACATCTTCGTCCCGCCGTTCGTGCCGCACCGCGAGGAGAACCCGGACCCGGCGGAAGAGGCCGTGGTCGTGATCGCGCGGAGTACGCAGGAGGCGATCGTGGTGAATCTTCCGGGGCTGTATGTGCTGGGCGCGGGGGATGCCTGAGGGGGCGGCGGTCGCGTGGAGTTGAGGTCGCGGCTCTTCCAACTCGCTTCCACCGCCGCGAAGTTGGCTGCTGCGGCCCGCACGGAAGGGCTCGCACACAAGGCCGACGAGAGGCCAACTAGGTTCACGGCATGACATCCGTCAGACATCCGCGACTCTCGGGGCTCGCGCGCAACCCAGCCGCTCCCCAGGACGTTCTGGTCCGCCTGGCCGCACACCCGGCCGGTCGGCACGGACTGTCGCTGCGCGCCGGTCGGTTGGCGGATGCCGTGGCCGAGGCCCTGTTGACACACGACGGCAGCGGAACCGCGGCGGTGCTTCGACGAGACCGGATCTCTCCCGAGATGCGCCGCAGGATCGCCGAGCATCCGGATCCGGCGATCCGTGACGCGCACGCGGACTTCGTTCGTCACATGGTGGACCGCGAGGCGGGGATCGGCATCGCCGACCTGGAGGAGGCCTACGGCCAACCCCGAACGGCGCTGGCCGGCGCACGGGATCCGAGGCTCCGTGCCGCGGTCGCGCGATCCTGGCACGACCGCCCGATGACGGTCCAGGCCGCACTGCTCGCCGACCCGGATCCCCAGGTCCGAGCAGCCGCCACCGTGCGGTCACAACCGGGCGTCCCGCCGGAATGGACGGACCGATGCATCGCCGACCCGGCCGTGCGAGCCAATGTGGCGCACTACGTCCCGCTGACGCCGGACCAGTTCGCAGAGCTGATGCGAACCGAGGACGAGGAAATCCGGGAACTCGTAGCCGGAAACCCGCACTTGTCCGCAGACATGGTCGCCCATCTCCTGGACGTCGACGACCCGAACGTGCGCGTCGCGATCGCGCAGAGCCGCCACGTGGACGCCGACACCCGAAACCGGCTGTACGCGCTCGTGGAAGCGGAGCGCGAGGCTGGCAGCGCGAAGGCGTGCATAGCCCTCAACTGGAGCTTCACCGAACCGAGTTGGCTGCGCGAAGAGCCCCTCGACGAGCGGCTGACCTACCTGAACTGCCGCCAGCCGGTGTTCCGACGCGTACTGGCGACCTGCCGAGACCTGCCGGAGGAGGCGTGGCGCCGGTTGGACGACGACCCGGACATCAAAGTCCGCCGCACCGCGGCACGCCGCCCGGACACACCACCGGAAGTCCTGGAACGTCTCGTCCGTGCCCACGGCGACGAATTCCACATCCGGCCACCGCTCGTCGAACACCCCAACTTCCCACGCCACACACTCCGTACGTTCGTGGACGAGCCCGACCCCCGCGTCCGCTACGTCGCCCTACGGGACCCCGAACTACCGGTGGCCGCCCTCCGCCAACTCTCCGCCGCGCCGGAGCCGTTCCTCCGCCGCGGTGTCGCCCGCCACCCCCAGGCCTCGGACGCCCTGCTGGACCAACTCCTCTCGGACCCGACCCCTGACGTCGCCGACGCCGCCGCCGCGAACCCCGTAATGCGGCGCACGCGGATGTACGGAGTCCTGAGCGAGGGCGATGTGTGACGCGGCGGGGATACGACACGACGGCTATGGGGAACATTCCCAACCAGTGCGATCCTCGGGGCGATTGAAGGGAGTGGTCGTGCGGCCACGGTCACATGGGTACCTGTCCGGCCCGACCAGCCAGATCCCCTACTGGGATGCCGCCGCGGCGACAAAGACGTTCACCCACCCACTCCACCTGCCCTGGCTGCACGGGATCAGCAGGCACGCCGCGATTCTCGACTACGGATGCGGCTACGGACGCACCATGGCGGAACTCGAACGGCACGGCTTCACCAACCTGGCGGGCGCCGACACCTCGCCGGAAATGATCAAACGGGCCCAACATCTGCACCCCACAAGGCACTTCACCACCCTCGACACACCGCCGACCTGGCCCACCCCGCACGCCGAATTCGACGCGATACTTCTCTTCGCCGTGCTGACCTGCATCCCCGGCGACGAGTCCCAGCGCCGTCTGATCGCCGAACTGCACCGCATCCTCAAGCCCGGCGGATGCCTCTACATCAGCGACTTTCTCCTGCAGGACGACGAACGCAACCGCAGCCGCTACAACAACTACGCCACCTTCTACGGCGGTTACGGCGTCTTCGAGACCGACGACGGCGCCGTCTGCCGCCACCACTCCCGGCAATGGCTCACCACGCTGCTCGCCGACTTCGAAACCATCGGCACCCGAACCATCACGGTGCCCACGATGAACGGCCACGAGTCCTTGGGGATCCAAATCCTCCTTGAGGCTCCGTAGGGCTAATCCGGCGGAGGCGACTCCCGGTCCGATCTCATCCGGCGTGGTTCCCTCACCCCTTCCCGGCGCGGGCGAGTGCGTGCTCCGCTTGTGTGGCAAGGGAGTTGACGAGGTCGGCTGCGGATGGAAGGTCGTTGATGAGGTCGACGGCTTCGCCGGCCCATACGGGGAGTGCCGGTATGTCGCCCTGGGACAGGGCGACTTGGTAGGCGTGTCGGGCGTGGGGGTCGGTGGTGAGTTCGGTCTCCCGGTCGCGCCATTCGTCGAGGAAGGGGTGGGCGAGGGTGCGGGCGGTGTATTTCCGTGGCCAGGGGGAGTTTCGGGCGATGTCGAGGATGCTGCTGCGCTCGGTGTCTTCGCCTCGCGCTTGGATGATGGCGGTGCTGACCGTCGGGCTGACCAGGGCTTCGGTCGTGGCTTGGAAGCGGGTGCCGATGAGTGCTCCGGCGGCTCCCAGGGCGAGGGCGGCGGCCAGGCCGCGGCCGTCGGCGATGCCACCTGCGGCCAGTACGGGTGCGGGGGCCGCCAGATCCACGACGACCGGCACGAACGGCAGGGTGGAACGGCCGTGCCGGGCGCCGTGCCCGCCGCTCTCGGATCCCTGCGCCACGATGACGTCGGCACCCAGGTCCACCGCTCGCCTGGCTTCCTCCAGATCGGTCACCTGAATGATCAGTGCCGCACCTGCCCGGCGAATTCGTTCGGCGAACGGGCTCGGATCCCCGAAGGACAGCATCACGGCAACGGGGTTGTGCTCCAGGGCGTGTTCAACCGCGTCGATATCGATCTGCCAGGTGAGGAAGCCGATTCCCCAGGGCTCCGTGGTCTGTTCGGCGACAACCGCCAACTCGCGGGCCAGCCAGGCGCGTTCACCGTTCCCACTGCCCAGCAGCCCCAGCCCACCACCCCGGGAGACGGCCGCGGTCAGCGCACCGCCGGCCGACCCGCCCATCGGGGCCAGCGCGATGGGGTGTCGCACACCGAACAGCTTCGTGAACGCCGTCGACAGGGCCATAGCCGTCATCATCCCCTTGCCGACGCATGAGTTGGAAGTGCGGCGGATATGAGTGGCTCTGCCTCGCAGCCCGACCCTAATCTCGGCCCATGAACCAGCGGCAGCGGAAGAAGCTCTCCAGACGTCTCTTCGGAGCAATACAGGGAGGTGACACCGCCGTTGTGACTGCGGTACTGCGCGCCGGAGTCGACCCCGAGCGAGCCGACAGCGAGGGCACCACACCCCTCTACGCCGCCGCGGTGAACGGAGAGGCCGTGATCGCGGGGCTGCTCCTGGCGGCCGGTGCCTCCCCCGACACCGAGAGCGCCGGAATCGGCGCGGAGGGCACGCCGTTGTGCGCGGCGGCGTGTTGGGGGCACGTCGAGACGGTGCGCGAACTGCTGGCCCACGGCGCCGATCCGAACGTACGGGAAGACCACGGCGAAGGCTGGTCGCCCCTGGACTGGGCGAGCAACGGTCCCCATCCCGAGACAGCCGCCCTCCTCACGGCCGCAGGCGCCAGTGCGGACTGCGGACGGCGGTCGCGACGTACTGGGTGATCTGCCGGTCGGGATCGTGACCGCGGCCTCGGAGGATCCGGTGGGCGGGCCAGGCTCGCGCCGGCCCGGGCGAATTGGCCACGCACGGTGCCCACCGGTTGCCCAGGGTGTTGGTCGACGCGCACCCGGCGCGGCACCTCGGCGACCTTGAGCGTCTGCGGCGTGAGTGGGCCCAGCCCTGTCCCCGTCCTTGCCCGGAGCTTGGCGCTCGGCGCGGCACGGCGCACCGTGTATGCCGGATACTCGTGAACGGCGGGGCATGTGGGTGCTGTGCCGACAGGAGGTGCGCGAGCGTATGGACGTACCTTGGCGGGAGCTGCCCGGGCGGATCCCCGCCTGGTTGCGCGACCATGATCCGGGGCTGGTGGCGACTCGCCGGGCCGCGCGCACCGCGCTGGTGATGCCCGCGCTGTTCGCCCTGTGCAGCCAGGTGCTGCATTCCTCGACGATGGCGACCTACGCGGCGTTCGGGTCGTTCTCGATGCTTCTGCTGGTGGAGTTCACCGGTCCCATGGTGCAGCGGCTGCGGGCGCACGTGGGTCTGGCCGTGGCCTGGGCGGTGCTCATCTGTCTCGGCTCGCTGGTGGCCCCGACAACCTGGCTCGCGGTCACCGTCATGGTCGTGGTCGGCTTCCTGGTGCTCTTCTCGGGTGTGGTCAGCTCCGTTCTCGCGGGCGCGACGACCGCGCTGCTGCTGGCCTTCATCCTCCCGGTGACCTCGCCCGCCCCGCTGTCCCAGCTGCCCGAACGGCTGGCCGGAGCGGGCCTCGCGGCGGCTGCCGCCATGCTCGCGATCTCTCTGCTGTGGCCCCGGCCCGCCGCGGACCCGCTCAGCGCACCCGCCGCCCGGGTCTGCCGCGCCGCCGCGGAGCAACTGCGTACCGACGCCTCCTGGCTGGACGGCGGGCCGGACGCGGCCACCGACCGGCAGTGCGAGGTCACCGCCGGTCGGGCCGCCGCCGCGGCGGCCGACCTGCGTACCGCCTTCGACGCCACGCTCTACCGGCCCACAGGTCTGTCGGCCGGTTCCCGCGCTCTGGTCCGGCTGGTCGACGAGCTGACCTGGCTGAGCGCCATCGTCGCCGGCAGCGGCCCGCCACTGGAGAACCGAGGGGCCTGCGACGCGGACGCGCACGCCGTACGGCGTGCGGCGGCCACCGCCCTGGACGAGGCGGCCGACATCCTCGACGCCCCGCGCAACGCGCCCGACGCCCTCCGCGCCGCCCTCGTGAACCTGCGTACGGCCATGGACGACATGGAACTCCGCGCCACCCACCGACTCCCCGTGCACCGGCCGAAGCCCGGCACGGAGTCGGAGGTCCGCGCCTTCATCGAAACCCTCGACCTGTCGTTCCGCGCCCAGGAGTTGGGGTACGCCACCCTCCAGATCGCCGGCAACGTTGACCTGGCCGCGGCCGCCGAGCGCCGCAGCTGGCCCGAGCGCCTGCTGGGTACGGAACCCGGCGCACTGACCCAGCCGCTGGCCTCCGCCGTAGAGCGTGCCGCCGCACACCTGGAGCCGCGCTCGGTGTGGCTGCACAACAGTCTCCGGGGTGCGCTCGGCCTCGGCATCGCGGTGGCCCTGGCGAACGTGACCAGTGTCCAGCACTCGTTCTGGATCCTGCTGGGAACCCTGTCGGTGCTGCGTTCCAACGCGCTCAACACCGGGCAGAACGCGCTCCGGGCCCTGGGCGGCACGCTCGTCGGTTCGCTGATCGGGACCGGGCTGCTCCAGCTGATCGGGCACCACAGCACCGTGCTCTGGTTCCTGCTCCCCGTCGCCGTGCTCGTCGCCGGCATCGCGCCCGCCGCCATCTCGTTCGCGGCCGGCCAGGCGGCCTTCACCGTCACCCTGGTCATCCTGTTCAACATCGGCCAGGACCCCGACTGGCACATCGTGCTGCTGCGGATCGAGGACATCGCCCTCGGCTGCGGGGTGAGCGTCCTGGTGGGCCTGTTCTTCTGGCCGCGCGGCGCGGCGGCCGCCGTGGAGCAGGCGCTGTCGGCGGCCTACACCGAGAGTGCCCGCTATCTGGCCGACGCCGTGGAGTACGCGGCCAGCCGTTGCAGCATCGGCTGCATCCCGACCGATGCCCCGGTGGAGGCGGGCCGGCAGGCAGCCGCCGCGGCCCGCCGGCTGGACGACGCCTTCCGCAGCTACCTCGCCGAACGCGGCGCCAAGCCGGTACGGCTGTCCGACATGACCACCCTGGTCACCGGGATCGTAGGACTGCGTCTCGCCTCGGACGCAGTGCTGGAACTGTGGCAGCGCAACGGCGGCGAGGAACCGATGGAACCCGACCGTTCCGAGGCCCGGCTCACCCTGCTCGACACCGTCGGCCGGCTGGCCGACTGGTACCGCGACCTGGCCGTCGGCCTCGGCCGGCACACCGCCGTGCCCGCGCCGCTCGCACGCGACCCCGACGAGGAGGCACGGCTGGTCCACTCGCTGCGCCGTGACCTGCGCGGCGACGACGGACACGCCACGGCGACAGCCGTCCGCATCATCTGGACCGCCGACCACCTCAACGCGGCCCGCCGCCTCCAGCCCGGCCTGGCGGCCGCGGCGAAGCCGAGCGAACCGGCCGCTCACCCCGGGTAGGGAACGGCGTCCCGCGCCGACCGGAGTGCCACCGCCCACCAGGCCAGCTGGTCGAGCACGGTCTTGGCGTACACAGGGGCCTGGGGATCGAGCGGGCGACCGTCCGCCCACGCCGTGAAGTAGTTCGGGAAGGAGAGGCCGTCGCGGATCGTCACCGCGTGGAGTTCGGTCAGTACGTTCTCCAGGTGCAGCACCGCGTGTCGGCCGCCCGCGGCACCGCCGTAGCTGACGAAGGCGACGGGCTTGGCCGCCCACTGGGTGAAGTGCCAGTCGATGGCGGCCTTCAACGACGCGGGGTAGCTGTGGTTGTACTCCGGCGTGACCACGATGAAGGCGTCGGCCCGCGTCAGCGCCGAGGTCAGTGCCGTCATCCCGGCCGGGCGGGGATAGTCGTCTCCGGCGTGCTTCGGCGAGGCCGCGGGCAGGGCCAACGGTATGTCGACGGCGGCCAGATCGACGACCTGCACCTCGAAGACGCCGTGCGGGCCGACCTGTTCCTCGACCCACGAGGCCACCACCGGGCCGAACCGTCCTTCACGCGTGCTTCCGACGATGATCACCAGCTGAGGTCTGTTCTCCATGCCCACCACGATCGGACCGCACGGGACCAGCAGCCAGACCGTGCTCAGGCTGGCCCCCGCAGGGCCACGCTGAGCACCCCGCGCCCGCCGGGGATCGCCGTAAACTCACGGCATGGGTTCGCCGTTGGGGGATTTCATCCGGACCACGCGAGACAGCGTCCAGCCGCAGTCGCTGGGCCTGCCCGATCACGGCCGCCGCCGGTCACCGGGGCTACGGCGCTCGGACCTCGCCGCGCGGGCCGGCATCAGCGTCGAGTACCTGACCCGCATCGAACAGGGCCGCGACCGCAATCCCTCGGTGGCGGTGGTCAACGCGCTCGCCGACGCGCTCGGCCTCAACCCGTCGGAGCGCGAGCACCTGCGCTACCTCACGAAGATCACCGGCGGCGAATGCTCCGCCCACACGCGACCCGCGCCGCCGCGTCGCGAGGTCCGCCCGTCCGTCCTGGAGACGCTCCGTCTGCTGGAACCGGGCATCGCGATGGTCACCAACCGGCTGGGCGACGTCCTCGCCCACACCAGCGGCTACGAGGCGGTGACGCGCGGAACCGGACTGCTCGACGCCGATGCACCGAACCTCACGCGCTACGTCTTCACCGACCCCCGCGCACGGACGTTCTTCACCGACTGGGACGACATCGCGGACGAGCAGGCCTTCGACCTGTGGCTCGGACCGTCCGTGGAGAACTCCGAGTGGTTCACCACGGAACTCGCCCGCGTCGCCGGCCCCGACTTCACCCGCCGCCTCAACCGCCACGTGGTTCCCCGACGCGGGGCGCTCCGCCTCGGCCACCCGTCCGGGTACGACCTCCGACTGCTCCGCGAGACGCTCGAACTCCCCTCGGACGCCCAGCAGTTGGTCGTCCTCCTGCCTGCGGACGACAGCACGGCGCAGGCCCTCGACCACCTCCGCTGCGGGTCCCACGGGCGGCTTCGGGTCATCTCCTGACACACCTTGGCACTCCGCAAGTACCAGGTGACAGGGCTGAGTCGACGGCGCGGGGGTAGTCGAGACAGCGATGAGCACGGTGCTCTGAGGAGAAGGAGCGTCATGTCGGGCGTAGTTGAACGCATCAAGCGGTTCGCCAGGAGTCCCCAGGGGCGACGCGCTGTGGAACAAGTACGGCGAGCCGCCGCCGACCCGCGCCGCCAGGCCCAGGCCCGGCGCCTGTTGGGCAAACTTCGCGGCCGCCGTTGAGCACGTCGGCTTCGCGCTCGTGCGGCCGGGGGAGACCCGCTGTCCGCTGAGCGGAACACGCGACCCAAGGAGGAATGATCGCTGTGGAAGGTTCGTCACTCCGGGCAGTTGGCTGGGCCCGCACGCTTCCGTTGGACAGCGAAGTGAAATCGGCCCGGGACTGGGCGCGCAAGCATCTTGAGGGGCTGCACTGGACCACCACCGCTCCGGAGACGGTGGACGCCGTACTGCTCACCGTCTCCGAGCTGGTGACCAACGCGCACCGGCACGCCCACAGCAGCGCCCAGTTGGTGATGACGTGCGACGACCACTGCCTGCACGTCTCCGTGCACGACAAGTCCGCCGAACTGCCCACTCCCCGCGAGGCCAGTACGGATCGGCTCGGCGGACGCGGCATGCTCCTCGTGGACGCGGTGGCCGACACCTGGGAGTCGCACCCCTGCCGCCATGGCAAGTCGGTCAGCGCCTGTTTCCACGCACCCGACGCGGGGCCGCGGGCGGCTGACCTGTCGGTGCCGCCGCAGGACTGACACGCCTTCGCCCAACAGCCCTGCCGGACAAGGCAGTTGAGCACGCGACGGCTTCAGGGGCGATCACCGCTGAAGCACGCTCCGCACCTGCGCGTGTCGTCAGGACGGCCATACCGGTTCGGTGAGGGTCGCGGCGAAGGCGTCGAGGAGTACCTGGGCGGGCTGGGACGCGGGGGGCTTGCCGTAGACGGCGGCCGCGACCTGTCTGCGCATGCCGTCGATGCGGTGGAGTCGGACACCCGGATGCCTGTTGGCGAGGAGGGTGAGTCCGGGCAGCAGGCTCACGCCGAGTCCGGCCGCGACGAGTGCCTGTACGGCGACGTAGTCGTCCGTCTCGAACTCGACGATCGGCGAGAACCCGGCCCGCCCGCAGGCCGCGACGAGATGCTCGCGGCAGCGCTCGCACCCGGCGATCCAGCGCGTGTCGGCATAGGTGGCCAGATCGGTCCCGGCCCCGTCCCAGGAGCGGTCGGCCGGTGTGACCACGTACAACGGTTCGTCGAGGAGCGGTGTCATCGTGGTGTCGCGGCGATCGCGCTGGGGCGGGTCGCCGTGCTCGAAGATCAGCGCCACATCGACGTCGTTGTTGCGCAGGGCGTTGAGCGCGTCCGGTGGTTCGGCCTCCCGCAAGGTCAGCTCGATGCCGGGATACCGGTCGGAGACGTGGGCGGCGGCGAGCGGCACCAGCGTGGCCAACGCCGAGGGAAAGGCGGCCAGTCGGACCCGGCCCGTACGCAGCCCGGCCAGCTCGTCCAGTTCGGCGTGCACCGACTCGACCTGCGCGAGGATCGACTCGGCGCGGTCCACCAGCAGCCGGCCGGCCTCGGTGAGCCGGATACCGCGCCCCATCCGCTGCAACAGCGGCATGCCGACCTCGGCTTCGAGCTTGGCGAGTTGATGGCTCACCGACGGCTGCGCGTAGTGCAGTGCCTCGGCGGCAGCCGTGATCGAACCCTCGCGGGCGACGGCGACCAGTACACGCAACCGACTCAAGTCGATCATTTGCGAATCATAGACCGCGTCGATGACGGCCTCGAAAACACGCATTGGACCATTACCGGACCTACTGCGACGGTGAATCGATAGTGGGTGCGAGAGATCGCGGCCGCACACCTTCCCCTCGGTGACCGCCGGTGATCTCACCCCGTCACGCGTGCCCGGTCTCCGGGCGCGGAAAGGAGATGCCGCATGACCACGGCTGTGAACCCGCCGTCGCGATCGATGTCGGTGAGCGACAGCGCGGCGCGAACCCTCGCGAACGCCACCAAGACCGTCCCCCAGATGAGCTCCATCACGCCTCGCTGGCTGGTGCATCTGATGTCCTGGGTCCCGGTCGAGGCCGGCATCTACCGGGTGAACAAGGTCGTTCACCCGGAGTCGGTGCGCATCGAGTGCGACAACTACGACGAGTCGCCGCTGCCGGACACCTTCGTCGACTACGCACGGGAACCCCGGGAGTACCGGCTCAAGGCCGTCCAGACGGTCCTTGACCTCCACACCCGGATCTCCGACCTGTACTCCAGCCCGCACAACCAGACGGCACAGCAACTGCGGCTGACCATCGAGGCGGTGAAGGAGCATCAGGAGGGCGAGCTGATCAACAGCCCGGAGTACGGGATGCTGGCCAGCGCGGCGGAGACGCAGCGGATCTCCACGATGGCCGGGCCGCCGACGCCGGACGACCTGGACGCCCTCATCACGAAGGTGTGGAAGCAGCCGGCCTTCTTCCTCACCCACCCCGAGGGGATCGCCGCGTTCGGCAGGGAGTGCACCCGGCGCGGTGTACCGCCGGCCACGGTGAGCATGTTCGGCTCGCAGTTCCTGACCTGGCGCGGTCTGCCGATCATCCCGTCGGACAAGGTCCCGCTGGAGAACGGGAAGACGAAGTTCATCCTGCTGCGCACCGGCGAGTCGCGCCAGGGCGTGGTGGGACTGTTCCAGCCCGGGCTCTCGGGCGAGCAGGGGATGGGCCTGTCGGTGCGCTTCATGCAGATCGACCGCAGCGCCATCGCCTCCTACCTGATCTCCCTGTACTGCTCCCTCGCGGTACTCACCGAGGACGCCCTCGCCGTGCTGGACGACGTCGAAGTGGACAAGTTCCATGACTACGCGCCGAGTTACCGGTAACCATGACCACGCCCTCACCCACCGGTAACGAAGCCGCCCCCGCGTGGCTGCCGGACGAGGAGACGCTGAGCCGGATGGCCGGGGAGTTCTTCCGAGCACTCCCCGGGCAGCCGGCGGACACGGAGGCGCCGACTCCGGCCTTCGACGGCCGGCCGGAATGGCCGACGCCCACCGGCCTGCCGCTCGCGGACTCCTCTCCTACGGCGTCTGCGGGGCCGTCGGCCGCGCAGTCCGCTCCCGCGGTGCCCACCGGTCCGCCGGCCCCGGGCCCGTTCCCTGCCCAGCCGGGCGGAGCGCCGACGGCGGATTTCGCGCCCGCGGTGCCAACCGGCCTGCCCGCTGCCGAATCCGCTCTCGCGGTGTCCACCGGCGTGCCGAGCGCGGACCCGCTTCCTCCGGTGCCGACCGGCCTCCCGTCCATGGACCCGCCGCCCCCGGCACCGACCGCCGGAATGAGCCCGCCGTCCGGGCCGCCACCGACCAGCGCCCCGGCCACGTTCATGACCAGCCCCTACGCCGTGGGTGCGCCCGGCGCCGCCGGACCCACCCCGGAGCCACCGGTCCCGCCGGGGCCGCCGCCCGCCCCCTCGCCGGCCGCACCGGCCCGGCTCCCGGACCCCGGGCCGTACTACTTCCTCACCGAGGCACCCGGGTACCCCGCCCAGGCGCCCGAGCTTCCCGGCTTCGGGCACCTCGGGCTGCCGCCGCTTCCCGAGGTGATGTCACCGACGGCGACGACCGCGCCGTACTACTTCGTCGAGGAACCCGACGCGTCCGGCACGCCGTCGGGACTACAGGTCGACCAGCACCCGGCCTTCGACGTGCAGGCGGTCCGCCGGGACTTCCCGATCCTGTCCGAGCTGGTCAACGGCCGTCCGCTGATCTGGCTGGACAACGCCGCGACCACGCAGAAGCCGCAGGCGGTGATCGACCGGCTGGTCGAGTTCTACTCGCGGGAGAACTCCAACATCCACCGGGCGGCGCACGAGCTGGCCGCCCGGGCGACGGACGCCTACGAGGGTGCCAGGAAGACCGTCGCCCGGTTCGTCGGGGCCGGTTCCGCCGAGGAGATCGTGTTCGTCCGGGGCACCACCGAGGCGATCAACCTGGTCGCCAAGGCATGGGGTCCCGCGCACATCCGCGCGGGCGACGAGATCGTGCTCTCCCATCTGGAGCACCACGCCAACATCGTGCCCTGGCAGATGCTGGCGGAACAGACCGGTGCGGTGATCAAGGTGATCCCGGTCGACGACAGCGGCCAGTTGCTGCTCGACCAGTACGCCGCGCTCCTGTCGGAGCGCACCAAGCTCGTCGCGGTCACCCAGATGTCCAACGCGCTCGGCACCGTCGTACCCGTCGAGCAGATCATCGAGCTCGGACACCGCGCCGGGGCACGCGTCCTGGTCGATGCCGCGCAGTCGGTCCCGCACCTGCCGATCGACGTCAGGGCGCTGGACGCGGACTTCCTGGTCTTCTCCGGGCACAAGCTGTTCGGGCCGACCGGGATCGGGGTGCTCTACGCCAAACGGGAGGTCCTTGAGGACATGCCTCCGTGGGAGGGCGGCGGCAACATGATCACCGACGTCACCTTCGAGAAGTCCAGCTACCAGCCGCCGCCGGGCCGTTTCGAGGCCGGCACCGGCAACATCGCCGACGCGGTGGGCCTGGCCGCGGCCATCGACTACGTCGAGCGCATCGGCCTGCCGAACATCGCCGCCTACGAGCACACCCTGGTCGAGCACGCCACGGAAGGCCTGCGCGGCGTGCCCGGGCTCCGGTTGGTCGGCACGGCCCCGAACAAGGCGAGCATCGTGTCGTTCGTCCTCGACGGCTACGAGCCCGCCGAGGTCGGCACCGCGCTCAACGAGGAGGGCATCGCGGTCCGGTCGGGCCACCACTGCGCCCAGCCGATCCTGCGCCGGTACGGACTGGAGGCCACCGTCCGGCCGTCGTTCGCCTTCTACAACACGCACGGGGAGGTGGACACGCTGATCGCGGCCGTCCACCGACTCGCGGACCGCCGAGGCGGGCGCCGCTAACCCGCACACACCACCTGAACCGGTACGGCGGAGACCTCCCCGAGGTTTCCGCCGTACCGGCGTGAAGTCCCGGAGGATCGCCTTCCCCGCGTGCCCGGGGCGTGGGCTCGGGGATTCCCACGTGAGGAGGTGTCTGCGCCTCGGCTTCGGGGGCAGACGGCGATGGGTCGGGTGCGAACGGCATCCGGTCGTGGACCGCCGCGAGGCGCCGACCCGTGGGAGCCCCGATGCCGACCGCCGTGCCGGGAAGAGCAGCAGGAGCGACCGGGGAGGAATCCGAGGCGGTCCGGCGGGGCCGGTCGCCTGTGCTGCCACGCGGTACCGGCAGTACCGCGGCGCGCATCGGCGTACTGACCGTCTGTCAGGCCGCCCTGATCGTGGGCTTCGGACTGCTGATCACGGGCCCGGCCCGGAACCTGTGGCCGCTGACGGTCGAGGACCATGTCGACGAGGGGTTCGAGCGGATCCGTACGGGCCCGCTCACCACCCTGTCGTACCTCGGCTCGGAGGCGGGAAACACCCTCACGGTGATCGCCGTCACCCTGCTGAGCTGCGTGGCGCTGGTGCTCGTACCCCGGCTGCCGATGTGGCGTCAGGCGGTCTTCCTCGCCGTCGCCGTCTCGCTCCAGGCACTGGTGTTCCTGGCCGTCACCGAGTCGGTGGACCGGACCCGCCCGCAGGTGCACCGCCTCGACGCCTCCCCGCCGACGTCCAGTTACACCTCCGGCCACACCGGCGCGGCCACCGCGCTCTACGCCGGACTCGCGGTGCTCGTGCTGTCCCGGGTGCGCAGGCCGTGGCGGTGGCCGCTGGCCGGGCTGCTGTTCCTCGTGCCGCTGGTTGTCGGCGTCTCCCGCCTCTACCGGGGCATGCACCACCCCACGGACGTGATCGGCGGACTGGCCAACGGCGCCCTGTCCCTGCTGATCGTCGGCCGCGCCCTGTTCACCGACGGCTCCGTTGTCGCCGTTCCCGCGCAGCGGACCGGGCCCGCCGACACGACCGCGCAGGCCGAGGAGCGCGAGCCCGGCAGCACCGCCGTGATCTTCAACCCCACGGTGACCGACGCGGCGGCCCGCGAGAGACTGCGGCGGATCCTGGAACAACACGGCCACCGCGCACCGGAGTTCATCGAGACCACCGCCGACGACCCCGGCACCGGCCAGGCGTCCGGCGCGATCCGTGCCGGAGCGGACCTGGTCGTGGTCTGCGGCGGCGACGGAACCGTCCGCGCGGCCGCCGACGCCCTGGCCGGCACCGGCGTACCGCTCGTCGTGGTGCCCTGCGGCACCGGCAACCTGCTGGCCCGCAACCTCGGCCTGCCGCTCACCCCCGCCACCGCGCTCGACGCCGCCCTGTCCGGCGCCCCGCACCGCATCGACCTCGGCCGCATCGAGGGCGACGGCCTCGCCCCCACCCACTTCGCCGCGATGTCCGGGGCCGGGCTCGACGCCGCGATGCTGGAACACACCGACGAGCGCGCCAAGTCCGCCGTCGGCTGGCTCGCCTACGTCCTCGCCACCGTCGGCACCCTGCGCACACCCCGGATGCGGCTGACGGTCCGGCTCGACGACGCGCCCGTCCTGCACCGCACGGCCCGCATGGTGCTCCTCGCCAACGTCGGCACCGTACAAGGCGGTCTGACGCTCCTCCCGGCGGCCCGGCCCGACGACGGGCTGCTCGATCTGCTGATCCTGGACCCGCGCGGCCCCGGCGGCTGGATGCGCGCCGTGGGCATCCTGATACGCGGCCGCGGGCGGAACGCGCGGCCCACGACCGTGGCAACGCTCGTCCCCGAGGGCACCGGCACGAAGGGCGTACCGGTGGAGTTCCGCACCTTCCGGCGGGCCGAACTCACCTTCGCCGCACCGCAGTCGCGTGAACTCGACGGCGACCCGGTGTCCCACGGCCGGCGTCTCACCGCCGAGGTCAGCCCCGGCGCGCTGACCGTGCTGCTGCCCACCCGGGAGAAGTGAATGGGCACCGCCACCAAGGTCCCCGAGACCCGCGACATGACCGGCGACGACCTCTCGGCCGACGAGGCCCTCGCCTCGCTCCGCCGCTACGGCCGCTGGCCGCTCCTGCGCGACTCCTTCGTCCGGTTCCGCTACGCCGACGGTTTCAGCCACTCCCGCGCGCTCGCCCTGCAGACGGTGCTGGCGGTGATCCCGCTGGCCATCGCCTTCGTCGGGCTCTCCACCGCGCTGCACACGGAGAACATCGGGAGACTCGCCGAACTGACCATCCACCGGATCGCGCAGGGGCCCAGTGCCGAGATCGTCGACGACGCCTTGGACCGAAGCCGCCACAGCGCGGGCGACGGCGACGAGATCGCCCTCTGGTTCGGCCTGCTCTTCTCCCTGGTCAACGTCACCACCGCGATGTGCCAGATCGAACGCGGCGCCAACCGGATCTACGGCAACGAACGCGACCGCCCCTTCCACCAGAAGTACCTGCGCGGACTCGTGATGTCCCTCAGCGCCGGGATCCCGCTCGGACTCGGGTTCGTCGTGATGGTGGCCGGCGGCGACCTGGCCGCCGCTGCGGCGACGGTCTACCACCTCGACGGCGATGCCAGGACCGCCTGCGAGATCCTGCGTTGGCCCTTCGGCCTGCTGCTCGCCCTCCTCTCGGCCAGCGCGATCTTCCGCCGTTCCCCCCGCCGCCGCCAGCCCGGCTACACCTGGCTGGCCTTCGGCGCCGCCGTCTACCTCGTCCTGTGGACGGCCCTGACCTGGCTGCTGAGCCTGTACCTGGACATCAGCGGGTCCTTCGACACGGTCTACGGCCCGCTCAGCGCCTTCATGTCCCTGCTGCTCTGGGCCTACCTGACGTCCATCGCCCTCTTTCTGGGCCTGTCCTTCGCCGCGCAGCTGGAGGCCGCGCGGGCGCGTAGGCCGGGCCCGATCACAGCCGACCCGGGAGTCTGAATGATGGTCCGCGCAACGGCCCGGCGACTGAGCGACCTCCGTCGCCGTCGGGCGGCCGACCGGAGATTCGGCCTCCATCTCCTCGGTTCGGTCGCTGTCGCCGCCGTAGCCGCTGTTCCGTTCGGTCTGCTGCTCGTGCTGGTCGAAGGGCGGTGGCAGCCGCTGCGGAGTCTCGACGCGGGCACGGCACGGCGGTTGAACGAGACCGCGCTCGACCACCCGGCATGGACGGATGTCCTGCGCTTCCTGTCCGACCGGGTATGGGACCCGGTCACCCTGCGGACGATCGTCGCGCTGCTGACCATGTGGCTGCTGTACCGCCGGGCCTGGCGACTCGCCGCCTGGTCCGCCGTGACGGCCACGGCCGGCGGATTGATCGGGCTGCTGGTCAAAACGGTGGTCGAGCGGGCCCGGCCGTCCCTGGAGGACCCGGTCGCGCACGCGCCGGGATTCTCCTTCCCCTCGGGACACGCGATGACCGCGACCACCTCGTTCGCCATCCTGCTGTTGGTGCTGCTGCCCATGGTGCCGCGCGCGCTGCGGGCGCTGTGCTGGACCGCCGCGGTGGTGTCCGTGCTCGGTGTCGGCTTCACCCGGATCGCCCTCGGCGTCCACTGGTTCAGCGATGTCGTGGGCGGCTGGCTCCTGGGCCTCGCCGTCGTGGCCCTCACCACCTGGGCCTTCGAGGTCTGGCGCACCGACGCGGGCCGTCGACCCGCCGGGTTGAGCGAGGGCCTGGAGCCCGAACTCAGCGGCGCCCACCCCGAACCCGGACCCTCGGTCCGCAACCATCATGGCGGATCCGTACGAGACTGACGGCCGGGTCCGTGAGATCCCTGGACCGGGTTGTTCCGAAGGAGCATCGGGCGGGCCGGCGGGGCACCTCGCCCGTGGTCGAGCCGGCTCCGGACGTGGCGCCGTGCGCAACACCCTTGGAGCGTGGGCGAGTTCCGCGCACCGGCACCGACGCCGGTGTCACCGACCGGGCGCGTCGGAGGCCGGGGCGGGTTCCGGACGTGAGCCCGGGACCCGATCTCTCGGCTGTGTTCTTCCGACCCATTGTGGTTGGGCCCGTGCCCCCTTACTGTTCGGCTTTGCCCGAGTCTGTTTGATGCTGTTCGCCCAGTCGGTCTGGAGGCCGCCGTGCGGGATGGTCGGAACGGTTCAGAAGGTGCGAGACCCGGTCGCCGTCGCTGGTGGAGGGCGATCCTCGCGACAGCCGCGACCATCGCCCTGGCGGCCGGCCTGACCGCGCCGGCCACGGCGGCGGCGCGGGACGTCGGCGAACAGCCGCCCGCCGTCAGCCCGCAGGCGCACACCGTGACGCTCGACGGCTACTCCTTCCTCGTCGACGGCAAGCGCACCTATCTGTGGTCCGGCGAGTTCCACTACTTCCGGCTCCCGAGCCAGGACCTGTGGCGCGACATCTTCCAGAAGATGAAGGCCGCCGGCTTCAACTCGACCTCCCTGTACTTCGATTGGGGCTACCACTCACCGAAGCCCGGCGTGTACGACTTCACCGGAGTACGGGACGTCGACAAGCTCCTCGACATGGCCCAGGAGGCCGGCCTCTACGTCATCGCCCGCCCGGCGCCGTACATCAACGCGGAGGTCGACAGCGGCGGCCTGCCCGGCTGGCTGACCACCAAGGCAGGCAACAACCGCAGCGACGACCCGCGGTTCCTCAAGTACGCGGACGAGTGGCTGACCCAGATCGACCGGATCATCGCCCGCCACCAACTCACCAACGGCACCGGGTCGGTTATCGCCTACCAGGTCGAGAACGAGTACTACGACGGCTCGGCCGCCGGCCGTTCCTACATGCAGCACCTGGAGGACAAGGCCCGCGCCGACGGCATCACGGTCCCGCTCACCGGCAACAACAACGGCACCTTCAACTCCGGCACCGGCGCCCTCGATGTCGACGGCCCCGACTCCTACCCGCAGGGCTTCGACTGCTCCAACCCCGCGAAGTGGAACGGCGTCCCCGACATCAGCTACGACCACCCGGCCGGAAAACCGCTGTACTCACCGGAGTTCCAGGGCGGCGCCTTCGACCCCTGGGGCGGACCGGGCTACGACAAGTGCGCCCAGCTCATCAACGACCAGTTCGCCAACGTCTTCTACAAGCAGAACATCGCCGTCGGCGCGACCGCGCAGAGCTTCTACATGACCTACGGCGGCACCAACTGGGGCTGGCTCGGCATGCCCGAGAACTACACGTCGTACGACTACGGGGCCGCGATCCGCGAGACCCGCCAGCTCGATCCGAAGTACGACGAGGACAAACTCATCGGCTACTTCACGCAGTCGGTCGCCCCGCTGACCAAGACCGAGGCGATCAGGGCGACACCGCCGGACGACTCCGCGGTCGTCGACACCGCCCGGATGAACCCCGACACCAAGACGCAGTTCCACGTCCTGCGGCACGGCAACTCCACCTCCACTGCCGTGGACAAGACCCACATCTCCCTCGACTTCAACGCCCAGCCGACCAATGACACCGCCTACACCTGGGACGACCCCGACTCCGCGCTCCAGTACGCCGGTTCGTGGTCGCACGTGGCCGACACGAGCTACACCGGCGGCGATTACAAACACACCGAGTCGTTCTCGAACAAGGCCGGCGACTCGCTCACCGTCCCCTTCGACGGCACCGCGATCCGCTGGATCGGCTCGAAGACCAACAACCACGGCAACGCCGACGTCTACCTCGACGGCACCAAGGTGGCGACGGTCGACGACTCCGGCAGCGAGAGCCAGGCCGTGGTCTTCCAGAAGACCGGCCTGACACCGGGCGCGCACACGCTGAAGATCGTCGTCGCCGGGAACCACGGCTCGGGATCCACGGACAACTACGTTGCCGTCGACGCCATCGACGTACCGACGAGCGACTCCGCCACGGAGCCGACCTACCCGGTCGTGCCGCAGCAGCCGGGCACCGCGATCACCCTCGACGGACGCGACTCCCACGTGATCGTCGCCAACTACCGCCTGGGCGAAGCACAGTTGCAGTACTCGACCTCCGAGATCATGACCAACGCGACCATCGGGGACCGGGACATCGCCGTGCTCTACGGCGACCAGGGCAGCGATGGCGAGACCGTCCTGCGCTACGGCGCCAAGCCCACCGTGACCGCCAACGGCGGTGCCGTCACGACCAGTTGGGACCCGGCCACCGGAGACCTGAGGCTCAACTACACGCACAAGGGCCTGATCCGCGTCAGCATCACCGGCGACGGACAGCGCCCGCTGCTCCTGCTCCTCGGCGACAAGGCCACGGCGAAGACCTTCTGGCGGCAGGACACGGCGAGCGGCCCGGTGCTCGTGCGCGGCACCCACCTGCTGCGGACGGCGACCAGCCTGCACGGCGGCCACACCGTGGCGCTCACCGGCGACAACGCCGACGACAAGAACATCGAGGTGTTCACCTCCGCCGCCCAAGTCACCTGGAACGGCAGGACATTGAGCGCCTCGGTCACCGGCGCGGCGAGCCGTACCGGGAAGATCCCGGTGGCCGCCCAGATACACCTGCCGACTCTGACCAACTGGAAGCACGCTGCGGAATCCCCGGAAGCCGCCCCCGGTTTCGACGACACCAGCTGGCAGGTGGCCGACAAGGCGACCACCAACAGCGTCTCCGGCGCCAACTCGCTGCCGGTGCTCTACGCGGACGACTACGGCTTCCACACCGGCAACACCTGGTACCGCGGCCGCTTCCGCGCCACCGGCAAGGAGACCGGCATCCACCTGGTGTCGGACTCCGGGGGAGGAGCGCAGGCGTTCTCCGCCTGGCTGAACGGCACCTTCCTGGGCAGCTCCACCACAGGCAGCGGCGACTTCACCTTCCCGGCCGGCTCCGTGAAGTCCACCGGCGACAACGTCCTCTCCGTGCTCACCGTCAACATGGGGCACGAGGAGGACTACAACTCCTCCAACGGCAACAAGACCGCGCGCGGCCTGACCAGCGCCTCCCTCGTCGGCGCGCCGCTGACGTCCGTCACCTGGCGCCTCCAGGGCGTACGCGGCGGCGAGGACCTCCAGGACACGGTCCGCGGCCCGCTCTCGACGGGCGGCCTCTACGGCGAGCGGGCCGGCTGGTCCCTGCCGGGCTACCCGGACGCCAAGTGGAACCGCGTGTCCCTCCCGGCAACCGACACGACACCCGGAGTCTCCTGGTACCGCACCGACGCCAAGCTGGACCTGCCGCACGGCCAGGACACCTCGCTCGGGCTGACGTTCACCGACGACCCGGCACGCAAGTACCGCGCCACGATCTTCGTGAACGGCTGGCAGGTCGGCAACTACGTCAACTACCTAGGCCCGCAGCACACCTTCCCGGTCCCCAACGGCATCCTGAACCCGAACGGCCACAACAGCATCGCCATCGCCGTCTGGAACCTCGACGGCAGCACCGGCGGCCTCGGCAAGGTCGCCCTGACCGACTACGGCAGCTACGCCTCGTCGCTGCGCGTCGCCCAGAACGACAGCCCTCGCTACGACCCCCGCACCTACGCGATGCCGAAGCGTCCGGGAGTGGACGTCACCCTGGCCGTGCCGGACACCGCCCAGCCGGGACAGGCCTTCACCGCCCGGGCGACGGTGCGGGTACCGAAGGACCGACAGCCCGCTTCCGGACTGACGGCGTCGCTCTCCGCCCCCGACGGCTGGAGCGTGAGCGCCCCGACCCCCACGTCGGTCACCCGCCTGCGGCCCGGTGCGTCGGCCACCTTCACCTGGCAGGTCGTGCCACCGACCGGAACGCTGCCGTCCGCCTCGGCACTCACCGCCACGGTGCGCTACCGGCAGAACGGACGGCAGGCCGTGAGCGCCGACGAGCGCATCGTCGGCGGCATACCGCCCGCTCCGCCCGCCGGGAAGAGCGACGTGAGCGCCCTGCCGTTCCTGTCCTCCACGAACGGCTGGGGCCCGGTGGAACGGGACACCAGCGTCGGCGAGCAGGCGGCCGGTGACGGCCGCCCGATCACCATCGCGGGCGTTGGCTACGCCAAGGGCCTCGGCACCAACTCCGTCAGCGACGTCCAGCTCTACCTCGCCGGACAGTGCTCGCGGTTGACGGCCTCCGTCGGCGTCGACGACGAGACGGGCGGCGCGGGCACGGTGACGTTCTCCGTGATCGCCGACGGCAAGACCCTGGTCACCACGCCCACGCTCCGCGGCGGGCAGGGCGCGGTACCGATCGACGTCGACGTCAGCGGTGCCCAGGTGATCGACCTCAAGGCCGGTGACGCGGGCGACGGCAACGGCAACGACCACGCGGACTGGGGGATGCCGACACTGACGTGCGAGTGACCGGGCGTCGCGGGGGAGTCGCCGCCGGCTCCGAGACGGGTGAGCGAGGCCGGTTCCTACGCGGGGCTCGCATCGTCGAGGAAGTGAGGCAATACGGCGGCGTCGGCGCGGAGCCGTGCGAGTCGGTGCGCGGGCGTAGGCGTGGGCGTGGTCAACAGTGCCGCAGCCTCCGGAGGCTCGGAGGCTGCGGCACTCACGATCTCGACCGCACGGCGCTCGCTCAGCTCACGCCGAGCCGTCTCCGTGGCGCCGACGCCGAGCGGCGACTGCTCAAGGGCCGAGCCACGAAGAAGAACAGGGCAACCGGGACGGTCCCTCGCGGGTCTAGCCACCGATGACACACCATCAGGTGTCGTCGTCCGGGGTGGCGGCGAACCCAGTGTCCCGAGGGGGACTTCATGCGTATGCGCCCGGCAGTGGCCGTCACCTTCCTTACGGCCAGCCTTTCGGTATCGGTGCTTCCGGCAACCGCCCGAGCGGCGGACACGGCCGCTGCCGACGACACCACGTTCTCGAACGTCGTGGTCAACGGAGGCAAGGACATCGTGCTCGGCCCGACCACCAGGAAGACCGTCACGATCACCTGGACGGCCCATGACCCGGAGGGCGTTGCCGCGTCCTGGGCCTACCTGTGGCACGGCCCCAACACCGACGACGCCGACGGCCGCCTTCCGCTGTACCCGCCGGCGGGAACATGCGTGGTGTCACCGGCCGACCCGACGACCTCCACCTGCAAGGTGGGCATCGCTGTGAGCGCCGCGCGGGACTTCGACCACAACGGCCTCGCCGGCGCCTGGAAGGTGCTCGCCGGGGCGCAGGACACCCACGACAACTGGACGGAGACCGACGTTGCCGGTACGGCGAACGTCAAGCGGTACGCCAGGGTGACGGGCAACGCCTCGCCCGAGCCGGTGAAGAAGGGCAGGACGATCACGGTCACCGGCAAGCTGACCCGCGCGAACTGGGAGAGCGGTACCTACACCGGCTACCAGGGGCGCCCGGTCCAACTGCAGTTCCGTAAGAAGAGCAGCTCCGTCTACACCGCGCTGAAAAACGTCACCACCGGCGTCGGCGGCACGCTGAAAACCACCACCAAGGCCAAGACCGACGGCTACTACCGCTTCGTCTTCACCGGTACCCCCACCACCGGACCGTCCACGGCGACAGGCGACTTCGTCGACGTCAGATGACGAACCGCGCCGATTCCCGCCGGTCGGAGCGGTGTCGCGGTGGCTCGGGGAAGGCCGGCCTCCATCCGGGGTGGACGCCGGCCCGCCCGAACGGCCGGTGACCGTGGCGTGGTCGCCCGAGTGCCTCGATCCGATTGCCTGCGGAGCCTGCGGACCGGTGCACGAGCAGGCTTCCTGAGGCGGTCCGGTCGCTGTCCGGGAGCCGCGTCGCGGTCGACCTCCGTGCCGAGTTCCGTCGCGGGGTCTTCGCCCGGCGGCGGACGTGTGACGTGCCGGCGGCCGTTTCCGACCCGCTTGGACCAGACGGGTCCAAGCGGGTCGAAGAGGCGGTATCTCCCCTCGTCGCCGTGCCGAGGAGCGGCGGACGCCGACATCTCCCGGCGCTGCCGGGCCGGCCGACGGATGCGGAAGTCGCAGACGGAGGCGACCATGAGCCTCATCGAGGCGAGTGGAGATACCCGTATGACGTGTTCCGCCGAACCTCTTCGGTATGCCCTGTACCGCCTCGTGCCGACCACCGTGCGCGCGGACCTGCCCGGCGCCGCAGGGGGACCGTCGGCCTTGCTCGCCGGCACCGACGCCATGCCTCTGTCCGGCAGGCATCGGCAGTCCGTGCGGACACCGCCGTCAAGGTCCTGGGCAAGGCTTCCGCCCCAGGTCACCCCTTCCGGCCGCCGCAGGCGGTCCGATGGCCTTGGCGGGCGCCGAGGCTGGCCGGATCATGTCCGGGATCAGAGCCGATCCGTCGGCCCGTCTTCGATGCCGCCACGGCGCCTCCTGATCGGGCTCACCCGCGACGCGAGCCTTCCCCGGCCGGACCCGCCGACGGGTTCGGAGCAGGGGACTGTCCACCCGTAAGCGCACTCGGCTCGGAAAGGACACCGATGTCCGGAACTGGAACCTCCTCCTCGCCCAGACGGCTGACCCTGGCCGCGATGATCTTCGCGGTGGCGATGACGTTCATCGACCAGACGATCGTGTCCATCGCCGCACCGAACATCCAGGCGGAACTGGGGCTGACCAACACCGGCGTGCAGTGGGCCATCAACTCCTACCTGCTGGCGATGGCCGCCCTGTTCGCCTTCGGGGGACGGCTCGCCGACACTGTCGGGCACCGGCGCATGGTCACCCTCGGGGTGATCGTCTTCGCCGTCGCGTCCGCACTGTGCGGACTGACGCCCAAGGGCGGTGCCGCCGAGGGCTGGCTGATCGCGTTCCGGGCGCTCCAGGGGGCCGGCGGAGCGCTCATGTACCCGGCCGCCCTGGCCATCGTGGTCAACTCCTACGCGCTGCAGGAACGCGGCAAGGCACTCGCCCTCTTCTTCGGGATCGCGGGCGGTCTCACCGCGGTCGGACCGATCCTCGGTGGCTGGCTCACGCAGTGGACCTGGCGGGCCATCTTCTGGGTCAACATCCCCGTCGCCGTCGTCGCACTGGTGCTCATCGCGATGGCACGTCCCCACGCCCCGCACCGGCCGGCGCCGATGGACTACCGCGGACTGGCCCTCATCGTGGCCGGCGTGGCCCTGAGCATCTTCGGCTTCCAGCAGTCCTACCTGTGGGGCTGGCACTCCGCGGCGACCTGGCTGTGCATCGTCGTGGGCCTGCTGCTGCTCGTGGTCTTCGTCCTTGTCGAAAAGCGAACGACCCATCCACTGCTGGACGTCGAACTCTTCCGCGACCGGGCCTTCCTCGTGCAGAACATCGTCCTGGGCGTGGCCATGGCAGCCTTCGTGCCGGTGTTCTTCTTCACGAGCGTGTACGCCGAGGTCGCCCTCGGGAAGAAGGCCTCCGCGGCCAGCCTCGATCTGCTCTACTTCTTCCTCGGCTTCGTCGTGGCCGCGCAGATCGGCGGACGGATGCTCGACCGCATCGGCGCCAAGCGGCCCGTGGTGCTGGGCTGCGCACTGTCCTGCGTCGGCTACTTCCTGTGGGCGGGCCGGGTGACCGAGCTGAGCGAGAGCCGCATCGTGTGGTGCATCGTGCTCACGGGAGCAGGAATGGGCCTGATGCTGGGACAGGCCAACACCGACGCGGTCAACCGCGTACCCCAGCTCTCCTACGGCGAAGCGACCGGAGTCACGCAGACCGTGCGCAACTACGGCTCCAGCCTGGGCCTGGCTGTCCTCGGCACGATCTTCGCCTCCGTGCTGCAGTCACGGATCACCCGGACTCTGACCGCGCGGGGGATGGACCACGATGCGGCCAGCCGGGAGGCCAAGTCGATCTCCCAGCTGAGCTCAGGACAAGGCAGTAGTGGTGGCACCGCGTCCATTCCGCACTTCGTCCGGCTGGACGTGGCCGAGGCGACCCGCTCGGTCCTGCTCGGCATGAGCGTGATCATGGCCATCGCCTTCGTCGTCGCCCTGTTGGGCCTGCGACGCGGAGTCCAACAGGAACTGCCCGCCGACAAGCGGGAATCGAGGATGCCCCAGGCACCGGAAGCGGGAGCCTGACGGGACGCCCCGGCAGGCAGGGCGAAGCCGCCGTCACAGCCGCAGGACGATCAGGGCCGTGTCGTCGGTGTTGCCCTCGGCCGGGAGCAGGTCGGTGAGGAGGGCGTCGGCCAGGGGCTCGGGTTCCGCGTGTCGGTGCTGGGCGAGGGAGTGGGCGAGGCGGGCCAGACCGCGGTCGATGTCCTCCGTACGACGCTCGATCAGTCCGTCGGTGTACAGCACGAGGGTGGCGCCCTCGGCGAAGGGGATGCTCGTCTGCGGCCGGCCGACATGCTCGGGTCTGGCGCCCAGGGGCGGGTCCGTGGCCTGGTCGAGGAAGGTCACCGTGCCGTCGGGGTCGAGCAGGGCCGGGGGAGGATGGCCCGCGCAGCTGTAGGTGATGGTGTGGTCGTCCCAGTCGATGAACGTCGTCACCGCGGTGGCCGATTCGGCGCCCTCGACGAAACGGGCGTAGAGACCGAGGGCCTCCAGGGCGGAGCCAGGCCCGTCGGCGACCCGGCAGGCCGCGCTCAGGGCGCTGCGCAGTTGGCCCATGGCGCAGGCGGCCGCCAGACCGTGCCCGACGACGTCACCGACGGCGACCGCCATTCCGCCGTCGGGCAGGTCGACGAGGTCGTACCAGTCGCCGCAGACGTTCAGGGCGTCCACGGCGGGCCGGTAGCGGACGGCCGCCCGGTGGTGGCCGACCGGTCGCGGCGGGGGCAGCATCGCCGCCTGCAGGGTCAGGGCCACTTCGCGCTCACGGGCGTGTGCCCTGCGCAGCCGCTCGTTGACCTCCTGCAGCTCACGCGCCCGGGTGTACAGCTCGGCTTCCAGTACCCGGGCCCGGCTGTCGCTGGCCCGGCCGCCGATGGCCCGGACGAACTCGGTGACCTCCTCCACCCGGTGGACGATCAGCTTCACTTCGCCGTCCTTGCCCCGGACGGGCGCGTTGACGGGGCTCCAGAAGTGCTCCACCCATCGGCCGGGCCGCAGCGGGTCCTCGATGTCGTAGCGGAGCAGGGCCATGGTGTCGCGCTCGCCGGTGGTCGCCGCGCGCAGCATCGACTCCCGGGTCTCGCGCATGCCGGCCGCCGCCGGGTCCTTGGGGTTCTCGGGGAAGACGTCGAAGATGTAGCGGCCGACCAGCTCCTCGCGTTTGCGTCCCGACAGGCGCTCGAAGTCCTCGTTGGCGTCGAGGTAGATCAGCTCGGGGGTGAGCAGCGCCACCATGCCGGGCAGGTCGCGGAAGACCGCCGCATAGTCGATCTCCGGATCCTGCATGGTCTGCCCGTTTCGACGCCGAGGGTCACTGTGTCGTTCCACGATAGGAGGGATCTGGCCACGCAGCCCGGAAACGGCTCTTTTCGGTTCGGTGAGCAGTGACGATGGCGTCGGCCGTCACCCGACCGAGTGGCCTGCGCGGGGAGGACACCCTGGGCGGCCGCACGATGGTAGGGCCCGGCGGGCTGCCACGCCGTTCATGATCCGGTCTGTGTCGGGCCGCCGATGTCCGTGCTGAGACGGCGGTAGGCGGCTCGGGCGTGCAGGATCCGGGCCAGGGCCGTGCCCACCAGGGCGGCGGTGAACAGGCAGGCGAGCCAACACGCGTCGCGGTGTCCGGTCCAGGTGAGGGTGCCGGCGGGCGGGACGGCGAAGCCGTTCAGGAAGAGCCAGCACAGCACCGCGGTGCCGGGGGCCGCCGTGAAGCGGGCGCACAGGCCGAGCAGGACCGAGAGCAGGGACAGCGCGGCCAGCGCCGGAGAGGGCCGATCGGTACCTATCAGCGCATTGAGCAGTGCCACCAGGACCAACGCGCCGCCGGACGCCGCGGCCCAGACCAGTGGCGTCGCCAAGGGCGAGGGGACAGGCCGTGCTCCGGTACGGAGAGGCACCCAGTCGATCATGCTCGTGACTCCTTCGGGTCGTCGCGCTCCTCCTGCGACGGGGAAGCCAGCCTGCCCGAGTCCACGCCACCGGTACAACCTCGCCCCACGGCTCAAGTCCCGTTCCGCACCGCCCTCTTGGACGACATCGCCGCCCGCCGCTCGTAGAGGATCGGCCACAGGGTGATCAGGACGAGCAGCCACACCACGGTCACCGTGCGGACATGCGCGCCGAACACCGCCAGCAGCAGGGGCAGTACGCAGCAGGGGAGGGCCACGGACAGCAGCCACCGCCGTTCCCGCCCTGCTCGGCCGATCCAGACGAGCCCGCTGAGCAGGAAGTACCCGGCCAGCGACGAACACAGCAGCCAGCGGGTGGCGTCCGGCAGCGTCTCCAGGTGCTCGGCCGCGGCTCCCAGTGCGGCGGCCAGGGCGGCGAGGCAACCGGACACGAAACAGTGCAGGGGCAGCGCCGCACGGGCGGGCAACACCCCTGCCGCCAGGTGCGGCACCCCCGCATAGCCGTGCCCGAAGGACAACGCCCACAGCGTGGCCAGCAGGAAGAACGCCGCGACGGCGAGCGAGTACAGCTTCTTGTCCCACTCCGCGTCCGACGTGGCTTCGACCATCTGGACGACGCCCTCACCCAGCACGATGATGACGAAGAGGCCGAGCCGCTCGCTCAGGTGGTCCGTCTGCGACCGCGCGAGCGACGTGCCCCGTGCGGAATCGCGCCGGGCGGTTCGGCTGTCGTGTCGTTCCCGGGCCTCCTGGTGCTCGGCGATGTCGCGTGCGGAGACCGCGAACGTCACGTACAGATCAAGGGCGATACCGAGGGCCCAGAGCCAGTAGCGCATCGGATCGTGCGCCCAGAGCGAGACGATCCACGGGATCACACCGAGCGACATCTGAGCGGCCGGCCAGTCGACAAGGACCTGACGGCGGTGCTGCCAGGCCCGGCTCGCCAGGAGCCGGATCAGGACGTAGGCGAGGGCGAACACCCGCGCGTGCCGGTCGTCCCCCTCGTGCACCCCCGACACCGCCGCGGCCATGACGGCCATGCCGAACATCGCGGCCAGCACCGTACTGACGTGGGTGTTCTCGTAGGCCACGTTCGCGTACAGGGTGAAGCAGATCCAAGCCGTCCAGAAGGCCAGGAACAGCAGCGCGTACAGGCCCAGGTCGGACACGTCCGGCACACCGTGCAGCAGGTGCGCGATCTGCGCCACACCCGCCACGGCGACCAGGTCGAAGAACAGTTCCAACCAACTGGCGTGCCGGTTCTCCTCCGAGGTCGGTTGCGGGGCCGGTGCGGTCGTGTTGTCGTCGCTCACTGCATCACCATGCCCTGTCGCCGACGACCTGCGAACCGGAATTCGTCTGCGACCGGTTGCCCGAGCTGCGGCCATCACACAACTGCCGTCGGAACCAGGACCGTTGTCGGCTCTGTAGGTGCTGCGGCTGCCGTGGTCTCCGTACGCGGTGTTGGAACCGTTGGGGCGCAAGGGCAGCGAAGAACGGATCGAACCCGACCGGTTCTCGGCCCGGTTGATCCTGCTCGACACCGTCGGCCGGTTGTCCGACCGATCCTGAGACCTGGCCGCAGGCCCTGCTGACAGCAGCCCGCGTCCCGGTCAGGCGCGGACGGCCAGCAGACGCCCGTTCTGGAGGCCGAAGTACAGCACGCCGTCGGCCACCGCGGGCGTGGAGAAGACCGGGCTGCCGGTGTCCGCCTGCCAACGTTCCTCGCCCGAGACCGCGTCCAACGCCCACATACGGCCGTCGTTCGTGCCGACGTACAGCGTGCTGTCCGCCACCACCGGAGCCCACCGCACCCAGACACCGACCTTGCGACTCCACCGTCTCTCGCCGGACACCGCGTCGACAGCCCACAGATATCCGTCGCCGGTGCCGAAGTAGACGAGGCCGTCGGCCACCGCCGGCGTGGACTTCACCCAGGTGCCGGCCGGGAGCTTCCACCGGACCTGACCCGATGCCGCGTCCACCGCCCAAAGGTGCCGGTCGGCGCTGCCCACGTAGAGGATGCCGTCGGCCACCACCGGCGAGGACCACAGTCCACTCAGCGTCTTCAGTTGCCACCGCACCTGGCCGGAGGCGGTGTGCAGAGCCCACAGAACGCCGTCGTCGCTGCCGACGTAGACCAAGTCGCCCACCACGGTCGGCGAGGAGCGCACGCCCGTGCCGACACGGACCTGCCACCGGCTCGCCCCTGAGACGGCGTCGACCGCCCGGAAGAAGCCGTCGTTGCTGCCGAAGAGGACCATGCCGTCGGCGACCACGGGCGTGGACCGCACCAGGCCGTCCGTCCTGACCCGCCACCGCTCCCGGCCCGAAGCGGCGTCCACCGCCCACAGACATTTGTCCCAACTGCCGATGTAGACAGTGCTGTTGGCGAAGGCGGGCGACACGGCCACCACACCGCCGACCCTGCACTGCCAGCGTTCCTCGCCGGACAGGGCGTCGACGGCCCACAGGAGGTGGTTCCAACTGCCCACATAAACAGTGCCGTTGACCACGACCGGCGACGATTCCTTCACCGCTCCGCCGGTGTCCAGCTGCCAGCGCACGGCACCGCGCCGCTGTCCTTCCTCCTGCTCGCCGTGCCCGTCGGCGCCGCCGGGGGAAACGAGGACATAGGGCTTGATGACGACCGGCAGATAGGCGAAGTAGCCGATCACCTCGATCGCGTTGAAGATCCCCAAGGGCACGAGGACCAGGGCCCACCACGGCGTGAGTTGACCGACGAGGATGGCTATCAGCGCGGCGCCGCAGCCGAGTCCCGAGCAACTGGCGACGAGGAGCTCAAGGGCTCCTTTGGCGCGAAGGCCTCGAAGTAGCATGGCCGACAACATATGATCACTCGGCTGCCGAATCGGTCAAGATTGCGAAAAACGTCAACACCCGTTGATCGGGCGGAACTTCGGCGCGGGGCATTGCCGGATCGTCGCATTCGCCGCCCCGGTACCGTCTCGTCCGCGCCAACTCCCCTGCCGTGCAAGCCGACTTGACCCTTCCGTACGGTTCCGGTGCGGCCGAGGGTCGCGGCGGCCGGTTCAAGGGCGCCGAGCGCATACGAGCGGGCCGGGCGGATCAACAGGGCCCCGTGAGCGGTCAGTTGTCCGCTGCCTCCGTCGTCGCCTCGTCCGGTGCTGTGGCTGCCGTGGTCTCGGTGTGAATGGCGTGGCCGCGTTGCGGGGTGAGGTCGAGGGAGGTGAGGACCGAGGAGTGGACGATCGAGGGGAGGGTGTGGCGGAGGAGAGCGGAAACGCTGGTGGCGAGGTTCCGGTAGTTGGTGGTGGCTTGCGACATGGCTTGGACGCCGGTGAGGGCGCCGACAAGCACCTGAGCGGTCTCGGTGGGGTCGACGTGGGGGAGGAGTTCGCCTTGTTCCTGGGCCTTGTCGAGGAGTTCGTTGGTGACGGCGGTCCAGTGCTGGAAGGGACCGGTGCGGTCGAGGCCGTCGGCGCGTTGGTCGAGGGTGAGACGGACGCCGGCACGGACGAGGGGGTCGGTCTGGAGGCGGTAGGCGCGCAGCATGGTGGCGTCGATGAGTTCCTGGATTTTGCAGGGGCGGTCAGGGACGACGAGTGACTGGTCCTGTCCGGCGAGGACACCCAGGGCGAGCTGTTCTTTTGAGCTGAAATGGAAGTAGAGGGCGCCTTTGGTCACGTTGGCGGTGGTGAGGATCTCGCTGATGGTGGCGGCTTGGTAGCCACGCTCTTCGAAGACGGCGGCTGCGGCCATGAGGATGGTGTGGCGGGTGCGAATGGCCCGGTCCTGTTTGGGCTCTGGCATCTTCGGGCCCCTTTCGTCACGGGTCGGGTGCCCGTCCGTTAAAAATACCGTCCAGTTCGTATAGTCTACGGCGCTGCGGTCGCCGTTGAGCCGTTCCGTCGTATCGGTTGCCGGGCTGCGGGGGGCTTTCGTCGGGTGGACCAGGCGTGGCCGATTGCGGTGATGTGGCTGCCGTTCGCGATCAGTCCGCGTGAGGCTGAGAGTTCGCCGTCAGGGGCGGCATCGACCGGCCGGTCGGACGCTTGGCCGGCCCGGCCGGTGGTGAAGGTGAATCTCTCGGAGGAGACGGTGAGGAGGTCGCTGCCCACGCCGGGCGGGCTCAGAGGTGACGGAGGGTCACTGGCAGTCGGCCCGTGGCGGTTGTCGGCCGGCTTGTCGGTGGGCAGTGTGCCGTTCGGCTGGGAGGCGGTGGCGTGGACTAGGAAGACGAAGAACACTAAAGGGACGAGGAAAGAGTCCTGAATCGTGGCGTCATGGCCGCGTGCAAGCCCGGGCGCGGTCTCCTCGTGCAACTCGCCTTGCTGTGCCGCGTGTTGAGTCTCGCCGATTTCGATGCAGGTTCAGCAAGGGCAATCGAGCAGGCTACGAGCCACTCGTAGATCGGTGCGACTCCACTCGGCGGACTGCCTCCAGGCGTTGCTGGCTGTCGTCGTTCCGGGTCGGGTGGTGTCCCGCCGAGTTGTGTAGCAGCGAGCACCTCTCAGGTCGCGCCTACATCAGTCCCTTGGTCCGCCAGTCCGCCAGTCCGCCAGTCCGCCGGTCCGCGCGACGCAGAGGGCTCGGCAAGATCGCGCCACTACGCCACTACGTCATTGCGCGGACGTGACCTTCTCTCGACGAGCCCAGACCACGGCCGGCAGGCGGCCCGAAACGCCCCAAGCGTGGGAATGCCGAGGCTGGCACACACGTGTCGGCTGCCGCGGGGAACTCCGGCGTGGTGACGGTCTTCGTGCCGGAATGCCCTTCGGGCATGGACAAACCGTCCATGCTGTTTTATCGAGAGATTCTGGTGCTGCGACGGTCCGGGTGCCCGATGCCTGGCGGTTTGAACTCGACCCGCGGATCCGCTCTTTCCGCGTCCGGGTCGACCCCGTCCCGGCAGGCTTGACGGGCAGGAAACTTGACGGGCAGGAAAAGGGGGAAACGTGAGAATCTTCAGTAAAGCGGCAAAAGTGGAGAGCGTATGGAGAGATGGGGGCGCGGAGGGTTGGTTGACGACGGAAGGCGGGGCCGTGGCGGGCCGGACGCGTGGCGGGCCCGGTGATCCTGGTGACGGGCGCGACGGGGACGGTAGGGCGGGAAGTGGTCCGCGGCCTGCCTGCCGACCTGCGCGTGCGGGTTATGACCAGGGACCCGGCGAAGGCCGTGGGGCTGTTTCGGGGGGTGGAGGCGGAGGTGGTCGTCGGGGACTACACGGACCCGCCGTCGCTGGCCCGGGCCCTGCAGGGGGTGCGCACGGCGTTTCTCGTCACCACGCGAGTCGACGGCGACGACGATGCCCGCTTCCTCTCGGCCGCCCGCGCCGCCGGGGTGCGGCGGGTGGTGAAACTCTCCGCGGCGGCCGTCCTGGACCCCGGGGCCGACGACCTGATCACCCGCCGGCAGCGCGCCAACGAGGACCTGTTGCGCGGCTGTGGCCTGCAGTGGACCCTGCTGCGCCCGCGGGCGTTCATGTCCAACTCCCTGTCGTGGGCCGCCCCCATCCGCAAAGAGCGCACCGTCCGAGCGCTGTACGGGACGTCGCCCAACGCCTGCGTGGACCCTCGCGACATCGCCGAGGTCGCGGTACGGGCCCTGACCGAGGAGAGCCACGCCGGACACGCCTACACGCTGACCGGACCGCGGGCCCTGACCGCCGTCGATCAGACACGTGAGCTGGGCCGGCTGCTCGGCATCTCCCTGCGTTTCGAGGAACTGGCCCCGGACGAGGCCCGTGCCGCGCTGAGCGGACGCTGGCCGCCGCCGGTCGTGGAGGCCCTTCTGGCGAGCGCGGAGCGGCAGAAGGTCGGCGCCAAGGCCCGGGTGGAGGACACCGTAGAGATGGTCACGGGGCGTCAGGCCCGTTCCTTCAGACGGTGGGCTCAGGACCATATCGAGGCGTTCACTGCGGCCGCGGACGAGTCCGGGACGCGGCAGGAGGCGGTGTAACGCCCGTCCTGGGACAAGGAGTTGACCTGCTGTTGGTTCGCTGCGTGTCGTTCCTCGGCAGGCCATGGCGGCGTACGGCACCCGCAGCCCGGGCCGCGGCTCTCTCCTCCTGGGGGGTGCACCGGGGTATGGCCTTTTCGCGGGTGCCGCGGGTGTCGTTGGCCCGTTGGGGCGGTATCCGCACGGCGATGGCGGTGCGGCACGGTGGAGGGGCCGCGACGTCCCCGCGATCCCTGAGGGGGACGGGGCGCGCGGTGTGTGTATCGGGTGGCGGCAGGGCAGCACGAAGGGGGCTTGTCGTCGAACCAGGCCACCCCTGGACGGCACCGTATCGGCCGGTGGCCATGCCCGCCTTGGAGTTCACCCCTCGCCGGTGCTGTGACCGGAAACGATCGCAGATTGCTGTGACTGACCTCGTGTCGATGGAATGTGACGACTCGTCGGACCTGGAGCTCGACGCCCGGCTGGACCGGATCGAGTAGCTGGGCCGCTCAAGGAGAGCCGGACCGGGTTTCCCGTTCGCGGAGCTGTGCTTCTCCGAGACTCTGATCCCTGATCCCTGATCCCTGACACGGACACGGACCTGCTGGTCGAAGACTTCGTCGAGACGGGCATCCCCACTGTCCCGACGGGCCGACCGCCGTTTCGGTTACGTCTGGCTCGGGGAGCGGACTGGTTCTGGACGCTGACGCCGTTCTCCCGGGGGAGTCTCGGGCCGGCAGGTGGAAACAATCGGCAAGGCCCCATCGGGCGGAGCAGGGGTGTCGGGTGGACGGGGAACGCGGTGCGACGGGCGCCTTCTGGGTCATGCGAGGACCGGCTCGCTCTGTTCCTCAACGCTCCTTGGTGGCTCGGTGTACGAAGGCGGGCGGGAGGTTCGCCCACACCGCCTTCGAGCGCTCCAGCCGGTCGAAGCGGCAGACGAGTTCGGCGGTGAGGTGGCGGGCGGGCGGAGTCCAGGCCGCGTGCAGGTAGGCGAAGGTGGTGAACCGGCCGCCGGGCGTGAGGACTTCGGTCACGGCGTCCAGGATGTGCCCGCGCTGTTCCCGCGGCATGACCGTCCACGGCAGTCCGGAGACCACCGCGTCGGCCGGTTCGCCCACCGTCGCGGTCAGTTCGGCGGCCGCACCCCGAATCACGGTCAGGCGCGTGTCGCGCCGGGTGGCCGACAGCCGTGCCGCGAGCACGGGGTTGAGCTCGATCGCGACGAGTCGTGCGTCGGGTGTGAGCCGGGCGAGGATCGCGTCGGTGAACACCCCGGTTCCCGGGCCGAGTTCGACAACGGTCCGGGCCTGCTCCAGGCCGATGCCCTCGGTCATGGCGTGCGCCAGCCGTCGTGAACTGGCTGCTACGGCACCGGTCATGAGGGGGCGTCTGAGGAACTCGGTGGTGATCGACATGGCGCCCATGGTGGAAACGCCCCGGGTGGCCGCACGTCGTATCCCCAGCCGGTGTCCGTACGACTGCGGGAGGACTTCGTGACACCCGCCAGGACGATGCAGGGGAGCGGACCCCGGCCGTAGCTTGAGGCGGTGCAACAGCTGATCGAGACCTTGTCCCGTCTGCGGCGCGGATATCCGTGGCTCTCGGACCTGCTGCTGGTCGTGCTGGTTGCCGTGCCCCCGGTGATCCGCCCCCAGCCGGGGTGGCAGCCGGTCTGGGTGCAGACGGGTGTCTACGTCGCTCTGGTGCTGCCCCTGTTGTGGCGCCGCCGTCGGCCGGTGCTCGTCGCGGCCCTGGTGACAGCCGGGTTCTGGGCGCAGTACCTCGGACAGGTCTGGGGACAGGAACCGGGACGCGGCGCCGTCGCCCTGGCCGCGGTCCTGGCCACCCTCACGGTGCGTGGCCTGCGCATGGCTGCCGCGGCGACAGTGGTCTGTGCCGCAGCCTGTGTTCTGCTGTGGATTCCCGCGTGGCAGCGGGACTACGGCCCCCCGGGCGCCCGGGGGGCCTGGCTCACTCCGCTCGCGGTGGGGCTCCTGCTGGCCGGGGCCTGGGTGTTCGGCGAGTACGTCCGTGCCCGGCGCGCCTATATCGCCGAGTTCGAGCGGCGGGCCCTGCTCGCCGAGTCGGAGCGCCTCGCCCTGGCCAGGGTCGCCGTCGCCGAGGAGCGGGCGCGCATTGCCCGGGAGATCCACGATGTCCTCGCGCACAGTGTGAGCGTGATGGTGCTGAACGCCGAGGGCGGCCGGCTGATGCGGCAGGTCGACCCCGCCGTCGTCGATCGCACGCTCGGCGTCATCAGCGCGACCGGCCGTGAGGCACTGGGCGAACTGCGCCGGCTGCTGGAGGTGCTGCGTACCCCCGAAACGGACGCCGCCTCGATCGGCGACTCAGGCTCCGGTGCGGCTGCCGAACACCTCGCGGCCGATCTGCGGCGGCTGGTCGAACGCCTCGACACGAGCGGCAGGCGCGCCCTGCTGGACCTTCGCGGAGAGTACGGCGGCCTTCCGGCGGATCTCACTGTGCAGACGTACCGCATCGTGCAGGAGGCGCTCACCAACGTCGTCAAACACGCACCGCCGGACGCCACGGTTCATGTGCGGGTCGACACCGGCAGACAGGGGCCCGGGCGGCTGGTCCGCGTCAAGGTGGAGAACTCGGCCGGAGCCGCCGGGCGTCCCGCCCCGCCGCTCCCGTCCGGTCGCGGACTCACCGGCATGCGCGAGCGCACCGCCCTGTACGGCGGGCGCGTCGACGCCGGGCCCACACCCGACGGCGGCTACCGGGTCGCCGCGACCCTGCGCCCTGGCGGGCCCGAGCCCACCAGGGCGACCCCATGACCGACCCGACCCCGACTTCGAAGCGCACCGTGTCATCGTCCCGGGTGTTGATCTGTGACGATCAGGAACTGATCCGGATGGGGCTGCCCATGGTCGTCGACAGCCAGCCCGATCTCACCGTGGTGGGTGAGGCCGCCGACGGCGACGCGGCGATCGCGGGGGTGGCCGCCCTGAAGCCGGACCTCGTCCTGATGGACGTACGCATGCCCGGTCTGGACGGGCTCGCAGCGACCGAGCACCTCTGTGCGCAGCCCGACGGGCCCCGCATACTCGTCGTCACCACCTTCGATCTCGATGAGTATGCCTACGCGGCCCTGCGCGCCGGCGCGAACGGCTTCCTCGTCAAGGACGCCCCCGCCGAGGAGATCCTGGTGACCGTCCGTGCGGTGCTGCGGGGCGAGGTCATGGTGGCGCCCTCGTTGACCCGGCGCCTGGTCGAACGTTTCGTCCTGCATGCCCCCGCGTCCGTGTCCGCCCAGCGTGGCCGTCTGGCGGCTCTCACCGAGCGGGAACGGGACGTCCTTGCCCTGGTGGCCCGGGGACTGGCCAACGGCGAGATCGCGGGCCGCCTTTTCGTCGGGGAGACGACCGTGAAGACCCACCTCGGCCGGATCCTGACCAAACTCGGCCTCCGGGACCGGATCCAGGCGGTGATCTTCGCCTACGAGAGCGGGCTGGTACGGGTCGGGGACTGAACGGTGACGGGCATCCCGCCGGTGGCCCGCATCGTCGGGGTGAGCGTATGAGAGGTCGTATCGCACTCGTGTCGCATTCTGCGTGCGGAGCGGGTGGGGGAGATCGCGGGTTGGATTCCGGGACCGCGCACAGTGTGTCCGGAACCCCTACGTGTCCGGAGCCGCTACTTCGTGCCAGGGCCCAGCAGTCGGCGGATGCGGTTGTATTCGGCGGCCATCTCCGCTGTGGCGAGGATGTTGTCATAGACCGTCGCCAGCTCGTCGTGCAGCTCGGCGGCGCTGAATGTCAGGACGTTCGCGCGGGCGGGGGTCTGTGTCGGTCGCACCAGGCGGGTCACCGTCTCGCTGGAGGATGCCGGCTTCGAGTTCGCTGTACCTCACGCCCGCAGCTTTAGCGGGGTGGGACCGAGATCCGCGCCAAAGGGGCAACGGGATGAGCCTGCGGCCCTGATGCGCTCGGCTTCGCCTGGGCCGACAGGCGGCAGGGGGCGCGTTCGGCGACGTGTCGGACGACAGCATCCACACCGGGCTGCGCATACCGTTTCGGCGATCGGACTCGGGCGTTGCGGGAGCGGGTCAGCTGCATCGGCGTGGACGTGCCGCCCTCCGCGCGGGCGATTCACGGCCCGTAGCAGCCGACCGTCACCCAGGCGGGAAGCGTTCTCCTGGTGTTCGTGGTGGTGGGTGGGGGGACCGGCGGCCGTGTGACTGCGCGGGGGCGAACAGGTGTGACAGGGCTGCGGTCGCCCGGATCTCGCCGGTGTGGGTTCGCGTGACTATGAGAGCCAGGTGTGACATGGGGTGGCGGGGTCGTTGCTCCGGTGCGCCGTCTGAACAGGGATTTTCCGGTGCCGAGAACGCCGAGCGTGTCTTCGGGGGTGCACACGCGGTGGGCGGCGCTCATGGGAGTCTGTCGACTGGTACGACATCGCTCCGGGTGGAAACCTGCCGGGGTCTGATCCCGGTGCGGCCAGGGCGTCGTCCGCCCGGAGCGACAGTTCGGTTCTCCGCAGGCGCGGGTGCGGCGGCTCCAGGAAGTCGGTGGAGATGCCGCAAGAATATGACGGATCGTCAGGTCCATCAGTCCTTGCGGCACCCGGAACGAATCACTCACTCACGGCAGGCTCAGCTGAAGACGAAGGGCCCAGGTACCTGGGCGGCGTTCGACGTACAGGTGACGGAGATGCCGAAGATGACCATTTTCAGCGAGCCCTTGTAGAAGTCCAGGCTGTCGCCGACGGCCACGGTGCCGGGAAGCGGACCGACGGTGACCGCGCCGCCGGCGGGTATGGCCGGGTTCACGGTGCCGCTGAACACCCGGTTGGCGCCGGTGGAGTTGGTCATGGTGAGCGTGGAGCTGATGGAGTTCGCCGACAGGGCGAGCGGCGTGGTGATGGCCGAGGAGCTGAGGGTGATGGTGGCTGACGTACTGCTGACCTGGGTCGCGGTCAGTGTGGCCGTGCCGCCGCCGAAGATGCCGCAGGCGGCGGTGATGGTGGCGGAGCCTGGAGTGACGGCGGCGGACGCGGAGGGCGCGAGGGCCAGCGTCGTGGCGGCAATGACCGCAGCCGTGAGTGCCGCACCTGTGGTTAAGCGCTTCATGGGAGTCGTGTTCCCTTCCCGTGGGTGGGAGTGCCATGTGTGGGATGGCGACCCCGGGCCGAGTGGGTGCGGGCACACTGCGGGGGATCGAATCTGACGGTCCGTCGGAACTTGCGATCCCCATTGATACGCGAGCAACACGGAACGGCATAGTTGAAATCTGGCCGACTGTGTACGCGAGGAAGCAGATCGGATCAGCGACGGGGGTTGTCCGGTGCGCCAAAGGTCCGCGGGACTGGTGTGTATGGGGGGACGGTTACGTGGCTCATGTCGTCGAACACCTGAAGGCGGCCGGTCTCGGCGCGCTCGCCGACCTGGGCTTCGTCGGCGTGGACGAGCCTGAGGACCCCAACGGCCTGGTCATCGGCACCGATTGCAAGGCCATCCGCTACCGCAAGCTGACCGCCGTACAGAAGGAGGCGAACCGTGTGCCGACCGCTGGCCGCCGGACGCGCCGCCGTTGAACACGGCTTCGCCCACCTCAAGAGCTGGCGGATCCTCGCCAGACTCCGCACCGACCTCGTCCGCGTGACGCGACTCCTGCGCGCCCTGCCCGTCCTGACGAACCCACGACATAGCGCACCGCATCGAGCATCACACGGTGGCAATAACCCTCCGGGCGTCCGCCCCGCCCCTTTCGCCAGTCCGGAACAGGCAGCAACGGCCGCACCACCCGCCACTCCGCCTCCGTCATGCCGGAGCCATAACCCGGGATTCGCATCCTCCGCCGCCGTTGATCTGGCCGGCACGAGGCATCACCGGTGCCCGTGTCGCGGCGGGCAGCATTTGGTGCACACGCGGTGTTGCAACCGGTCCTGTCCTCGTCCGTCCAGCGCTCAGTGCTCAGACCTTGCGTGCTTGTAGCCGGTGCGGCCCCGGTCCCGGACGGGAATCGCTGTCAGGGCTGCCAGGGCGTCGTGGACGGACAGCGTGGCGGCCGTACGGGCGGCGGGGGGTGAAACGCACGGCGCCGCCCCGCTGCGAAGAACACAAACAGCCTGTGATCTCCGCTCCGGCCACCGGCCCTTCCGCGCCTCACCCGCAGGGACTGAAAGTTGCCCTGCGTATCGTCCGCAGTGGCGGCGGCCGGCGCCACGGGGCGTCTCGCGGAGTCCCTCTCGACGGCATGGACGAACACGCCGATCCTGAGCGGTCCGGGAGTTGTGGGTGTCATCACACATCGTCCCATCAGGGCTTTTTCGTGGCATCGGTCACGTCACGGAACCGCCGATTCGTCTACGTTCGCAGGTCTGTGCCGCCCCTGCCCCCGAACCGCCGAGGCCCCATGTCGTACCGCCCGAATCCCCGACCGGCCACCCCGAGCGCGAGCACGCCCGGCCGACGCGTCAGGCGTGCCCGCCTGTGCGCGGCGCTCCTCACCGGTTCCATGGCCACCCTCGTCGCGATCGCCATGGCCGGTCCGGCCGCGGCAGCCGGCTCCGGAACGCCGATGCGCTCCGGAGCCGGCACCACGCAGCCGACCGGAAAGAGCGAGGCACGCGTGACGACCGCCGTGCTGGACCTGGACCACCCCGCCGGCAAGCCACAGGTGCGCGGGAAGGACGTCCCCTACGACACGGCCAGCATCATCAAGGTCGACATCCTCGCTACGCTGCTCCTCCAGGCACAGGACGCCGGACGCGGCCTCACCGAGCAGGAGCGCACCCGGGCCGAGGCGATGATCGAGCACAGCGACAACGACGCGGCGACCGCCCTCTGGCGGGAGATCGGCCTGGCGTCCGGGCTGGAGGCGGTGAACAAGCGGCTGGGCCTGTCCTCGACCGTGGGCGGCGCCGGAGGCATGTGGGGCCTGACGCGCACCACGGTGAGCGACCAGATCCGCCTGCTGCGCGCGGTGTTCACCGACAACACGACCTCGTCCACGAGCGGGTCCGCGCTGACCGCGACGTCCCGGAACTACATCCGTACGCTGATGACCCGTATCGCCGCCGGACAGTCGTGGGGTGTCTCGGCGGCCTCCGACTCCGGCGCCGGATGGGCGCTCAAGAACGGCTGGCTGCAGCGCAGCACCACCGGCCTGTGGGACATCAACAGCGTCGGACGGGTCACTTCGGGCACACACCACTACCTCGTCGCGGTCCTCTCCGACGGCAACACGTCGATGGCGGGCGGCATCGCGACGGTCGAACACGCGGCCCGCACCGCGGTCACCTCGGCGCGAGCGGCCAGCTGACGACGGAACACGACAGTACGTCCGGCAGGGCGTAGGCGGATCGTCGGACAGGTCATCCACCAGGCGTCCACCGAACCCGGCCGCCGGCACCGCCCCGGCCCTTCACGAACCAGCCGACTGTGCTGGCAGGGGAGTAGGGGAAGTGCTCCATGTCCCGCACGAGGATGCGACGCTTTTCCTGTTCCGTGACGGTGACCAGCTCACCCGTGAACGGGAGTTCCGGCATTCATCCGATCCACCCCTTGATGTAGCGAGTGTGATTCAGGTATCGCCGGTGGACCAACAGGACCGCAAGCTCCCCGGCGGGTCCCACGCTCCACCAAAGGGCTCGGTGCCCCCGCATCGCATCAGCAGCGGGAAGCCTCCACACCTTGGTTATCGCGTCATCGGAACGAGCGGCCAGGTGGCGGAAATTCATGGGCAGTCAGTCGCCTCTGGGACTCCGGAGCAAGGCAGTCCAAAGATACCCACCCCACCCGGCCGAACCCCGGTGGCCATTCGTCCAGAGGCCGCGCCATGGGACATCCGGGCTGGCTGCGGGCGCTCTGTCGATGCTTCTGGCGATACCCGACGCGGATACGAAGCCCTGGAAACCGTTGGCCTCGACGTGCGGCCCGGCACCCTCTTCAGGTGGCTGTCGGATCCCGAGTACAACGTCCGCCGCGGCTACCGGGACTTCATCCATACCGCCTACGAGAACGTCGCGATCGTCCCTGCCGACCCGATCCCCGACCACGTCAGAAACGGCCAGTACGAGATCAGCGGTTCCGTCACCACCGGTACCGACGAGCGCGTACGCGGAACACGCGACGCCCCGCCCCTGCGGATCGACGGGAGCCGGGGCGACTGGACCGCGATCGAGGAACTCTGGATTGCCGGCGAGCTCACCGCCGACGAGTTCGAGGACCGCTTCATCGAGGACGTCGTCGAGCAGGACATCGGCGCAGGTTCCGACGGATGGGAGTTCGGCGGAAGCAACTACTCCGTCGAACTCAGGTAACGCACCGGACTGGAGGTGGCCCGCCTATGAGCGCCAGACCTGAACTCGACGTTGACCTCCCTGACCGGACTCTGGACGGTGCGCGCGGCCAAGATCCTCGGTCATGTCGGCGACGTCGGCCGCTTCCTTACGGAGCACCACTTCGCCAGCTACGCAGGAAGCGTGCCGTTGGACGCATCCAGTGGGAAGAACCTACGCCACCGGCTCAAATCCGGAAGGAAACCGGATCCTGAGTTCGGCCCTGCACATCATCGCCATCTGCCAGCTCCGCGGCTGCGGCCAGGAGTACTACCGACGCAAGATTGCCGAAGGAAAGACGTCGGCTGAGGCCCGCCGAGCCCTCAAACCACGCCTCTCGAACGTCGTCTACCAGCTGAAACCGTAGTCCAGGTCGACGCCCCGGATCCCGAGTACCTCGCCGGCTCGGGCCGCGTTGCTGATGTCCAAGGACAGCATCGCGCGGGCGTGGCGCGGGGGACGGTGTTGTCAGTGGCTGGTCAGCGTGTGGCTGAGGTACGCAGGCCGTTGATGGTGTCCCGCAGTGCGTCGTCGGTCGGAGTGGGTTCGATTCCGAAGGCGGCGGTGGCGGCGGTCGAGTCGAGGATGAACGGTTGTTGGAGTTGGTACTGGATTTCAAGCATTTCCCGGGCGGCTGGGTTGATGAGCCCGGCAAAGCGAAGCAGGAAGGTGGGCATCTTGGTCACCCGGGCAGATGGTGCTTCCGCGAGTTCGGCGGCACGGATGGCCAGCGCGCGGATGGACAGCGCGGGGGCGGTGGGTACGTGCCAGGGGCGGCCCCAGGCGTTCTTGTCGGTCGCGACGGCGGTCAGGGTGCGGGCGACGTCGCCGACGTAGGTCCAGCTGTGCGGGGCGTCGAGGTCGGCGGGCATGGAAGCGCGTCTGCCGGCGAGCACCTTGGGTAGCACCATGACGCTGAATGGGCTCATCGAGCCCGCGCCGAGGTAGTCCGACCCGCGGACCTCGGCCGTGCGGATTCGCCCGGCTTGGTGCGCGGCCAGCGCGTCGGCCCACAGGGCGGCCCGTACCTGGCCCTTCACCGAGTTGGGGCGCTGCGGCAGTTGTTCGGTCATAGGGGTGTTGACCTGGCCGTAGCCGTAGAGGTTTCCGGTTGTGACGAGCACGGCGCCGCTGAGTTCGGCGGCCCGCAGGAGTGCCGTGCCGAGCGGTGGCCAGTCGGTGGTCCAGCGGTGGTAGGCCGGGCCTGCGCAGCAGTACAGCGCGAGGGCGCCTTCGGCGTGCCGGGCGAGCGCGTCGGCGTCACTCGCGTCCGCGGCGCGGCGCTCGATCCCCGGGTGCTCCGGGCCGCCGCCGCTTCGGGTGAGCAGACGGACCTGCTCGCCCTTGTCGGCGAGTAACCGGGCGGTGGCCGTGCCGACCGGGCCGGCTCCGACGATGACGTGAACGGACATGATGGGCACCCTCTTGACTTGGGCGAGAACACTGTTCTCGGATAGGTGCACCGTACTCACGCGTGGCAGCCGGGTCAAGAACAGTGTTCTCGCCTCGTTCTGGTGTTCTCGGCCTGTGCGACACTGGGGGTATGTCCGCACCGTCGTTGCGTGCCCGGGTCCGCTCGGAGATGCGCCACGAGATCATGCAAGTCGCGCGCCGCCACCTCGCCACGGACGGCGCGAACCTGTCCCTGCGCGGCGTGGCCCGAGACCTCGACATCGTCGCTTCGGCCCTGTACCGGTACTTCCCCAGCCGCGACGCCCTGCTCACCGCGTTGATCATCGACGCCTACGATGAGCTGGGCACGGCGGCGATGGAAGCCGACGCAGCGGTGCCCCGCGACGACCGGCGCCGCCGGTGGCTGGCTGTCTGCCACGCGGTGCGCACGTGGGCGCTCTCGCATCCAGCGGAGTACGGCTTGCTTTACGGCAGCCCGGTGCCCGGTTACGCCGCGCCGCCGGAGACCGTTCCCCTTGCCGCGAAGGTCGTCCTGCTACTCGTGGACATCGCCGGTGACACCGCGGAGCAAGTGGAGTCCGCGCCGGTTCCCGAACCTGTCCGCGCCGACCTGCGCCGCCTGATCGACGAGTACCCGGGTGACCTGCCGGAGGAACGACTCGCCTGCGTGTTCGCCGGCTGGACCCAGCTGTTCGGCCTGATCAACTTCGAGGTGTTCGGTCGCCTGGACGGCTTGATCGAGGCACGTGCCGAATACTTCGACTACCACATGGCTCTGATGGCAGACCTCGCCGGAGTCCCGCGCTGAACCTGCGGCCGGACAGCCGGACAGCCGGACAGCCGGACAGCCGGACAGCCGGACAGCCGGACAGGTGGCCGGCCGAGCACCGCCGTGCCGTGGACCATTGCACCGCACTGATCCACTGACCGACCGAGCACCCGGGCACCCGGGCATGGCGGTGCGTGGCGGCGACTGCCGCTTGCTGCCCTGTCCGGTGCCCGTGCCGCTGCCGATCGTCGGTGTGATGGGCATGCTGTTCCGGCCGCCGCATGATCGCGGCAACGCCACGCCTGTTCCGCCTCCGGGCGGACGCCGGGGCAGCCGACCTGCGGGGGTGGGGTTGTCATCTCGCCGGACAGGTGTGGCAGCCGGCCTCGGCGCCCCGGGCGGGCATGTCAGCCCAGTCGCCTCGACGCGCGCTGGAGCAGTGTCCGCAGCAGGGCCGTCTCCTCGGTGCCGAGGGCGGTCACTATGTGGTCCTTTTCGCGTTCGACCGCGGCGGTCCAGCGGGGGAGTGCCTCGGTTCCCCGCTCCGAGGCGAAGACCAGGACGCGCCGCCGGTCGGTGTCGTCGACCCGGCGCAGGACGAGGCCGAGAGAAACCATGCGGTCGACGACCTTGGTCAGGGTCGGTGCCGTCAGCAGGGCGAACTCGGCGACTTCGGCCATGGCGCGACCGGTGTCGTCGGCGAGGAACGACAGCACGCGCCACTCCTCTAGCGTCGCGCCCTCCGCCTTCAACGCCTCACCGAGCCGTTGGACGACGCTCCGCTCCACGAGCGTGAGCGCTCGCGCCAAGTCGAGTTCGGATACGGCCGCCGGGGTCGTGGTCATCGCCCTGCCCAGTGTCGTCGTGGTGTGGGGGTGGGACTGCGGCGGTAGCGATCGTGCTCGCGCCGCAGAGAAGGTTCGCGTGGAGTGGGTCCACGCTACAGTCATTTCCCTATCGCTGTGAAATATTCTCGTAGCAACCAATCGGTAGTGTGAGCCCTATGATCGAGAAGGCGGCTGTCCGGCTCGGCTCTCCGGCAGGCCGGACCCGGGACGCGTTGGACGTCGCCCTGGTGATACCGCTCCAGGGGCCCGCCGGGATCTTCGGGCCGTCCTGCGAATGTTGTGCCCAGCTCGCGGCCGAGGAGGTCAACGCCGGTTCGGGCGTGCTGGGCAGGGAGCTGCGGCTGGTGCTCGTCGACGGCGGGGCGCCGCCCGAGCAGGTGGCGACCGAGATCGACGCGCTGGTCTCCGGCGGCGTCGTCGACGCGGTGGCCGGCTGGCACATCTCCGCCGTCCGTGAGGTGGTCGCCCCGCGCATCGACGGCCGTGTGCCGTACGTCTACACCGCCCTCTACGAGGGAGGGGAGCGGTCGCCCGGAGTGTTCCTGACCGGCGAGACTCCAGGACGTCAACTGCGGCCCTCGCTGCAGTGGTTCGCCGGTGAACTCGGTATCCGCCGCTGGACGATCGTCGGCGACGACTACGTCTGGCCCCGCTCCTCCGCCCGCGCCGCCCACCGCTACCTGCGGGAGCTGGGCGGCGAGGTGTGTGACGAGATGTATGTGCCGCTGGGCACCAGGGACTTCGGTCCGGTTCTGGCCCGGGTCGCGGCCAGTGGTTGCGAGGCCGTCCTCATGCTGCTGATCGGCGACGACGCGGTGCTCTTCAACCGTGCGTTCACCGCCGCCGGACTCGACCGCGACCACATCCGGTTCAGTTCGCTGATCGAGGAGAACGTCCTGCTGGCGACCGGGCCGGAGAACACCCGGGGACTGATGACCTCCGCCGGCTACTTCGAGGACCTGCCCACCGCGTCGGGCCTCGACTTCGCCGCCGCGTACGGACGCCGGTTCGGCCCCGCGGCGCCGGTGCTCAACAGCCTCGGCGAGTCCTGCTACGAGGGCGTGCGCATGCTCACCGAGCTGCTGCGCCGGGCGGGCGGCGCGGACATGGACAGGATCCAGGAGACCGCCGAGGGCCTGGAGTACGAGACTCCGCGCGGCACCGTCCAGATCCGCGACCGCCACCTGCACCAGCGGGTGTTCCTCGCCGCGGCCGACGGGCTGCAGTGGGACGTGCTCCAGCAGCTGCCCTAGGCGGCACAGCGGCGCAACCATCCTTTTACGTGCACGTAACGCGGTGAACTCTTGCCGAATTGCTTCGGATGGAAATATTTTCATCTCGAAGCATTTGGAAGTGAGTTGTCCATGGCGACATACCAGTACCGCTGCCCGGGCTGCGGAACCTTCGACGTGATCCGTCCGATGGGCCGCGCTCTCCCCGACGAACCATGCGAAACCTGCGGTGAGCGGTCCCGCCGCGTCTTCACCGCTCCGATGCTCGCCCGCACCGGCGCCCCCTTGGCCCGAGCCCTCCAGTCCCAGGAGGCCAGCGCCCACGAACCGCGCGTCGTCACCGAGGTACCGCCGGCTCGCCGTCACCCAACCTCGGCAGCCGATCCCCGACAGGCCCAACTGCCCAAGCCCTGAAGCCTGTTGCCCGAAACGCGACCCACCTCTTCTTGGAGGCAGTCCTATGCCCGAAGTCGTCTTCAGCGTCGACCAGGCCATGTCCATGCGCGACCAGAAGGTCCCCGGCCACAACCGCTGGCACCCCGACATCCCGCCCGCCGTCACCGTGAAGCCGGGTTCGGACTTCCGCATCGAGTGCCGGGACTGGACCGACAACCAGATCGGCAACAACGACTCGGCCAACGACGTACGCGACGTCGACCTCAGCCACGCCCACATGCTCAGCGGGCCCATCGCGGTGGAGGGCGCCGAGCCCGGTGACCTGCTCGTCGTCGACATCCTCGACCTGGGCCCCGTACCGCAGACACAGGGCGAGGGCTCCGGGCAGGGCTGGGGCTACACCGGTGTCTTCGCCAAGGACAACGGCGGCGGCTTCCTCACCGACCGTTTCCCCGACTCGTACAAGGCGGTCTGGGACTTCCACGGCCAACAGGCCACCTCACGCCACATCCCTGGCGTCCGCTACACCGGAATCACCCACCCCGGGCTCTTCGGCACCGCGCCCTCCGCCGAACTGCTGGCCCGCTGGAACGCCCGCGAGCAGGCCCTCATCGACACCGACCCGCACCGGGTGCCGGCACTCGCCCTGCCGCCGCTGGCCGAGAACGCGCTGGCCGGGACGGCGAGCGGCGAGGCCGCCTCCCGTATCGCCGCCGAAGGCGCCCGCACGGTCCCGGCTCGCGAGAACGGCGGCAACCACGACATCAAGAACTTCACCCGTGGCTCCCGGGTCTTCTACCCCGTCCTCGTCCCCGGCGCCCTGCTCTCCGGCGGCGACCTGCACTTCAGCCAGGGCGACGGCGAGATCACCTTCTGCGGCGCCATCGAGATGGGCGGCTACATCGACCTGCACGTCGACCTGATCAAGGGCGGCATGGAGAAGTACGGGGTCACCACCAACCCGATCTTCATGCCCGGCAACGTCGCGCCGCAGTACACGGAGTTCATCTCGTTCGTCGGCATCTCCGTCGACCACGACACGGACACCAACCACTACCTCGACGCGACGATGGCGTACCGCAACGCCTGCCTCAACGCCGTCGACTACCTCACCACCTTCGGCTACAGCGGCGAGCAGGCCTACCTCCTGCTCGGCTCGGCCCCGATCGAGGGCCGGATCAGCGGAGTCGTGGACATCCCGAACGCGTGCAGCACCCTCTACCTGCCCACCGCGATCTTCGACTTCGACATCCGGCCGACGGCCGAGGGACCGAGGAAGGCCGACCGCGGCCAGTGCGCCGTCACGTCGTAACTCCCGTTCAAAGAAAGAGAGTTCCACTCATGCGCGACCATCTCACCTTCCAGCTGGGCGACTTCACCACCCAGCACGGCGCCACCCTGCGCGGTGCCACCCTCGCCTACACCACGTACGGCGAGCTGAACGCCGACAAGTCCAACGTGATCGTCTACCCCACCTGGTACTCCGGCCGCCACTGGGACAACGAGTGGCTCATCGGCTCCGGCATGGCCCTCGACCCCGAGCAGTACTTCATCATCGTCCCGAACATGCTCGGCAACGGCCTGTCCACCTCACCGAGCAACACCCCGCCACCGTACGACCGCGCCCGCTTCCCGCACATCACGGTGTACGACCAGATCGAGGCCCAACACAAGCTGGTCACCGAGGAGTTCGGCATCGAGCGGATCGCGCTCGTGACCGGCTGGTCGATGGGCGCCGGGCAGACCTACCAGTGGGCCGTCAGCCACCCGGAGATGGTCGAGCGGATCGCCCCCTTCTGCGGCTCCCCGCGCACCAGCCTCCACAACAAGGTCTTCCTGGAGGGCGTCAAGGCCGCACTGACCGCCGACGCGGTCTACAACGGCGGCTGGTACGAGGGGAAGTGGCCGACCACCGGACTGCGGGCGCTCGCCCGGGTGTACGCGGGATGGGGCTTCTCGCAGGCGTTCTACTGGGAGAAGGAGTACGAGAAACTCGGCTACACCTCCCTGGAGGACTTCCTCGTCGGCTTCTGGGAGGGCTTCTTCCTCGACGGCCGCGACCCGAACAACCTCCTCACCATGCTCTGGACCTGGCAGAACGGCGATGTCGGGCTCACCCCGGGATTCGACGGGGACACCGAGGCGGCGCTCGGCTCGATCCGGGCGACCACGCTCGACATGCCCGCCGAGAAGGACCTCTACTTCCCGCCGGAGGACGAGGCCTGGGCCGTCAGCCACATACCCGGCGCCGAACTCCGCGTGATCCCCGGCATCTGGGGCCACTTCGCCGGCCACGGCAGCAACCCCAAGGACACCGAGTTCATCGACACAGGTCTGAAGGAACTGCTGGCCAAGCCCGGTGGATTGGCATAGTCATGCACATCGGACGCATCAGACTCCCGCACGAGGTCAGCGCCTCGATCGTCGCCTTCGCCACCGTCTTCCTGCTGATGAGCCCGCTCAAGATGCCGACCTGGGCCATCTTCATCACCTGGGCCGGAACCTTCCTCCAGGGCGGTCCGAGCCGCTCCAACGCGATCGCCATGGTCACCGCCACCACCACCGGGGCGGGATTCGGAGTGGTGGCCGTGCTCCTCAATCGCGAGACGGGCACCATGTTCGGCACCGGCGCGTTCGCCCAGACCCTCGCCCTGGCCGTGGTGATCTTCGTCGTCAACGGCACCCTGCTGGCCACCGGCCGGCTCAAGCCCTTCGCCCTCATCCCGGGCATGTTCTTCGGCTTCGCCTCCCTCTTCGCGACGTACTTCGGCGGCTTCGGCTACGACGCCGGCCACCTGGACGCCGCCTTCGTCAGCGCCGCCGCGATGTGCGCCCTGGGCCCCCTCTGCGCCACCCTGGGGCTACGGCTGATGCTCGTACCCCCACCCGCCGCGTCCGAGCCCGAGGCGCAGTTCGGGGCGGAGGAGGTGACAGCCTCGGTCAACGAGGCGCCCGCCTGACACAACTGCTCGCGCATACCGCCTCGCAGGGCGGGCCGGCCACCGGCCCGCCCTGCGACGGCTTCGGCCGAGTTCGACGCCGTCGCGGCCCAAGCCCTGCGGAAGAGGGGCGGAGGAGAGCCGACAACTGTCTGACCGGGCGCTGGTGCGGGGCGTTTCCCGGCGGCGTCGTAGCTGCTCGTCCGGCCTGTGCCCGCCTCGCGCACCGGGTGAGCTGATATCGCTTCACCTCACTCAGGACCAGGTCGGTCTTCGGCCCACCGATGTGGCCGGTGCCCCAAGGACGCCCGCCCGTCCCGTAGCGAGGAGTCCCCGCGCCACTTCCTCGCCGTCTTCACCACCACGGCAACGGCCCGCACGACGCCCCCGTTCGACCCGCCGTCGGCGGACGCCAGGCTGATCCGGGCCCGTTCGACCGGCCGCCGATCCGGTCATCCCGCCCGCCGAATCGGCTCCACACGCTCACTCAAATCCCTTCCGCGTCACGTCGGATCGTCCGACCGGCCGCACATCCGCTCTCGCCTCTTGACGCTGTACGACACACCGTTTGACACTCTCGAAACACAACATCACTTCGTCGAAATGCCGCACCGGCGGCTTGTCTCTGCCCCCGATCAACCGTGGAGGAAAACCCGCCGATGTCGCATCGATTTGTCATGTCTAGAGCAGGTTGGAGCGCGCCCCGAAGCCGGTCCCGCCGCCGCAGGCTCGCAGCGGTCGCCCTCGCCGCGATGTGGGTGACGCTGCTGCCGACCACCGCACACGCCACGACCCCGGCAGCCGCCGCGGACTCCTCGGAGATCACCGACGGCCTCGCCCTCTGGTACAAACTCGACGCGGCCTCCGGCCAACTGGCCGCCGACTCCTCGGGCCACGGCCGCGACGGCACCGTGAACGGCACCGCGGGCTGGAACGCCGGCGACGGCCTCACCCTCAACGGGTCCGACACCTACGTCAAGGTGCCGGACAACATCTTGAGCGGCATGAGCGCGATCACCGTGTCGCTGGACGTGCAGATCGACTCCGCGCAGGCCAGCCCGTACTTCATCTACGGATTCGGCAACTCCAGCGGCTCCAACGGCAACGGCTATCTCTTCACCACCGGCAACACCTTCCGCACCTCCATCGCCTCCGGCAACTGGTCGACCGAGCAGACCACCACGCCCGCCGCCTCGTACAACCTGCCGCGCACCGTGTGGAAGCACCTCTCCTACACACAGACGGCAAGCGGCACCGGCGTGCTCTACGACGATGGTGTGGAGGTCGCCCGCAACACCGCCGTCAGCATCACGCCGGGCTCGATCGGCGGCGGCACCACCACCGCCAACTACATCGGCCGCTCGCTCTACTCCGGCGACAAGTACTTCAAGGGGAAGATCAAGGACTTCCGGGTCTACGACCGGGCGCTGGACGCCTCCGAGGTCGAGCAGCTGGCGCTGCCGATCGCCACTGACGGGGTCGCGCGGGACAAGGCCGCGCTGAGCCTCGGCGACGGCACCGACGCCGTCGTGTCGGACCTGACGCTGCCCACCGCCGGTACGGCGGGCGGCAGTTCGATCAGCTGGTCCAGCGACGCACCGTCCGTGGTGTCGGCGACCGGCACCGTCACCCGCCCCGCGAGCGGTGAGCCCGACGGTCACGCGACGCTCACCGCGACGCTGAAGAAGGGCGCGGTGACCGACACCAAGTCCTTCCACATCACCGTGCTGGCGGACTTCGACGACCAGCACGCCGTGGACCAGGCGGCCGCCTCGCTGACCGTCCCGAACATCGACGACGTACGCGGCAACCTGACGCTGCCCGCCACCGGCGACTACTCCACCACGGTCGACTGGTCGTCCGCCGACCCGTCCGTGGTCTCCGCCGACGGGGTGGTCAACCGCCCGGCCGCGGGGGAGGGTTCGACCACCGTCGAGCTGACCGCGACCGTCACCCGCGACGACGCGTCCGCGACCCGCACGTTCACCGCCAAGGTGCCCGAACTCCCGGTGCCGGAAGCCAAGTCCGGCTACCTCTTCAGCTATTTCACCGGCGAGGGCACCGCCGACGGAGAGCAGGTCCGCTTCGGCCTGAGCAAGGGCAACGACCCGCTGAACTGGCGGGAGATCAACAACGGCAACCCGGTGCTGACCTCGACGCTGGGCGAGAAGGGGCTGCGCGACCCGTTCATCATCCGCTCTCCCGAAGGTGACAAGTTCTACCAGATCGCCACCGACCTGCGGATCTACGGCAACGGCGACTGGGACGCCGCGCAGCGCACCGGCAGCCGGGCGATCATGGTGTGGGAGTCGACCGACCTGGTGCACTGGACCGACCAGCGGCTGGTGACGGTCTCGCCGAAGGAGGCCGGCAACACCTGGGCGCCGGAAGCGTATTACGACAAGTCCCTCGGCTCGTACGTCGTCTTCTGGGCGTCGAAGATCTACGACAACGACGCGCACACCGGCGACACCTACAACCGCATGATGTACGCCACCACCCGTGACTTCCGCACCTTCAGCAAGCCCAAGGTGTGGATCGACCGCGGCTACTCGGTGATCGACTCCACGATGATCGAGCACGACGGCCAGTACTACCGCTTCTCCAAGGACGAGCGGAACAACAGCTCCTCCTCCCCGAACAGCAAGTTCATCTTCGAGGAGAAGGCCGGCTCGATCCTCGACGCCGACTACGACCCCGTCGCCGAGGGCATCGGCAAGGGCGCGATGAGCGCCGCCGAGGGACCGCTGGTCTTCAAGTCCAACACCGAGGAGAAGTGGTACCTCTTCCTCGACGAGTTCGGGGGCCGCGGCTACCTACCGTTCGAGACGACCGACCTCGACTCAGGCGTCTGGACCCCGTCCACCGACTACTCGCTGCCATCCACGCCACGCCACGGCACCGTACTTCCGGTCACCCAGGCCGAGTACAACCGGCTGCTGCGCGCCTACCAGCCCGACCAGTTGGTGGAGAGCGCCGAGGACGTCACCGTCTCCACCGCCGTCGGCAGCGCGCCGGTGCTGCCCGCGACCGTTGTCGCCCAGTACGCCGACGGCATCACCCGCCCGGTCCCGGTGGTCTGGGACGACGTCCCGGCATCGGCGTACGCCTCGGCCGGGACGTTCACCGTGAACGGCACCCTGCCGGACGGCGCCACGCTCCGCGTCCAGGCCCATGTCACGGTGTCCAAGGACGGCGGCACCGACATCCCGCCAGGACTGGTCCTGCGCTACGACTTCGACGAGACGTCCGGCAATGTCGTCCGGGACTCCAGCGGCCACGGCAACCACGGCACCTATGTCAACACCCCGGCCTTCGGGACGGGTGTCCACGGCGGTTCGTTCGTGATGAGCGGCGGATCCAGCTCCTCCACCACCTCGCCGTACGTCAAGATCCCGAACGGCGTGCTGAAGGACACCGACAGCGTCACCGTCTCCACCTACGCCAAGTGGGACCCGACGTCTACGGCGGTCAACCAGTGGCTCTTCGGCCTCGGCCCGAACAGCGACAAGTACCTCTTCGCGACACCGTCGAACGGCGGCGGGAGCCTCTACTCGGCTGTCACCACCGGGAGTTGGGGCGCCGAGTCGAAGCTGTCCGCGGGCTCGAAGCTCACCGCCGGCCAGTGGAAGCACATCACCGTCACCCTCAACGGCGCCACCGGGACCGCGGTCCTCTACCTCAATGGGGTGCAGGTGGCCCGGACCACCGGGGTGACGATCAAGCCGTCGGATCTCTACGACCCCTCGAAGGGCTACAGCGGCTACATCGGCAAGTCCCTGTACGCCGCCGACCCCTACTTCGCCGGCCAGGTGGACGACTTCCGGATCTACAACCGCGCGCTGTCCGCGGCCGAGGTGCTGGAGCTGAGCGGTAACACCACCGGTATCGCCAGTGCCACGCTGCCCGAGCTGAAGACCGACGCGATCGTCACCGACACCCAGAGCCGGATCGTGCTGCCGGTCAAGGAAGGCACCGAACTCACCGCTCTGGCACCGCAGTTCACCCTGGCCAACGGCGCGACCATCAGCCCCGCCTCCGGCACGGTCCGGAACTTCACCAAGCCGGTCAAGTACACCGTCACCGGCTCGGACGGCGCGACCCGCGTCTGGACCGTACAGGCGATGCAGATGAGAAGTCCCGTACTGCCCGGCCTGAACGCCGACCCGAACATCGTGGTCTTCGGCGACACCTTCTACATCTATCCGACCACCGACGGCTTCCCCGGGTGGAGCGGCACCCAGTTCAAGGCCTACTCCTCCACCGACCTGGTGCACTGGACGGACCACGGCGTCATCCTCGACCTGGGCCCGGACGTCTCCTGGGCCGACAGCCGGGCCTGGGCGCCGACGATCACCGAGAAGAACGGCACGTACTACTTCTACTTCTGCGCGGACGCCAACATCGGCGTCGCCGTCTCGGACTCCCCGACCGGCCCCTTCAAGGACGCGCTCGGAAAACCCCTCCTCGCGGCAGGCAAGTTCAGCGGCCAGATGATCGACCCGGCGGTCTTCACCGACGACGACGGGACGTCGTACCTCTACTTCGGCAACGGCGGCGCGTACGTCGTCCCGCTGAACGACGACATGATCTCCCTGGACACCTCCAAGGTCACCACGATCACTCCCGACGGATTCCGGGAGGGCGCGTTCACGATCAAGCGGCACGGCGTCTACTACTTCATGTGGTCGGAGAACGACACCGGCGACGAGAACTACCAGGTCGCGTACGCCACCGGCAGCTCACCGCTGGGCCCCTGGACCAAGCGCGGCGTGATCCTGTCGAAAGACGTGGCACTCGGCATCAAGGGCACCGGCCACCACTCGGTGGTCCGGGTCCCCGGCACCGACGACTGGTACATCGCCTACCACCGGTTCGCCATCCCGGGCGGTGACGGCACCCACCGCGAAACCACCATCGACAAGCTGGAGTTCGACGCCGACGGCCTGATCAAGCCGGTGGTCCCCACCCTCACCGGCGTCGCCCCGGTGACCGTCGCGCACGCCGGTCCCGACACCTCCGGGCCGGAGGGCAGCGCCATCGCCCTCACCGGCACACTCTCCGGCGCGGACGTCACCCCGAAGTGGCGTGCCGAATCCGGCGCCCCGTGCGCCATCGCCCACGCCAAGACCCTCACCCCTGCCATCACCTGCACCGACAACGGCACCTACGAGGTCACCCTCACCGGAGGCCGCAGCAGCGACACCCTCTCCGTCACCGTCACCAACGCGCCCCCGGTGATCCGCGACGCCACCGGGCCCGCCAAGCCGGTGTCGGTGGGCGCGAAGACCACCCTCACCGTCCACTACACCGACCCGGGCCGCAGTGACACCCTCAGCTGCTCCGCCGACTGGGCCGACGGCACAGCCCCCACCTCATGCCGCGCGGGCCACACCTACCGCAAGGCCGGCATCTACCACCCGACCGTCACCGTCACCGACGACGACGGCGCCGCCACCTCCAGGACCCTCACCGACCTGGTCGTCTACGACCGCGCGGCCGGCCCGGCAGCGGGTACCGGCACCTTCGTCTCACCGGCCGGCGCCTACCCCGCCTCCCCCCGGCTGACCGGAAAGGCAGCTTTCTCCTTCGACCTCTCCTACGGCAGGAACGCCACCACCCCCACCGGCAGGATCGCCTTCGACTTCAAGGCAGCGGGCCTCAAGTTCCGCTCCACGGCGTCCGACTGGCTGGTGGTCACCGGCTCCCGCGCCCGCTACCAGGGCTCAGGCACCCTCAACGGCGTCAAGGGCTACGGCGTCAGCATCACCGCCACCGACTCCCCGGACACCTTCCTCATCAACGTGTGGAAGAAGTCCACCGGCACCACCGTCTACGCCGGCCCCACCGCCGCACTCGCCTGCGGTATCACCATCGGCCACCACCCGGCGGAGCACTGACCGCACCGGCCCCAGCCGCCGGACGGCCCTGCAGCCCAGGTCCGTCCGGCGCGCGTGCGCTGTCGACAGCCGTTCTTCAGGGCCTGTCCGGTGCTTTGCCGGCCAGGTAGACGGTGTTGGTCGAGGTGCCGCCCTGCAGCGGGTTGTCGAAGGCGACGACATGGGCCGCCGTTTGTGCGAAGACCTCGGAGAGCGCGGAGGCGAACTGCGCGTCCGGCGGGTCGTTCGACCACAAGGCGAACACCCCGCCGGGGTGGAGGTGACCGGCGAGCGCGCGGAGTCCGGCGGGCTGGTAGAGCGCCGCGTGGCGTGGATGGAGCACATGGCGCGGCGAGTGGTCGACGTCCAGCAGGATGGCGTGGAAGCGGCGGCCCGGCTCCTTGGGGTCGAGACCGCACGGATCGGCGGCCAGCGCGAAGAAGTCTCCGTGCAGCAGGCGGCAGCGGGCGTCAGAGGACAGCCGGGCACCGAGGGGCACCAAGCCCCGCTGATGCCAGTCGATGACTTCGGCGAGCGCATCGATCACCGTCAGTGTCCGCACCCGTGGATCGTCCAGTACGGCCTGGGCGGTGTAGCCGAGTCCGAGTCCGCCGACGGCTACGTCCAGTTCGGTGTCCGGCAGTTCGGCCAGGGCGAGTTCCGTGAGCGCGATCTCGCCGGTGGTGAAGAGGCTGGACATCAGGAACTCGTCGCCGAGCTTCACCTCGTACACGTCTTCCCCCGAGACCGGGTGGCGGCGCCGACGCAGACTGATCTCGCCGATGGGCGTCGGTTGCCAGTCGATCTCTTCGAAGCGCAGGCCCATCCGTTCACCTTTCCGACGTGCGTGGACGCACGGTGCTGTTGCGGATCGAAACATACTCCGTCCCGGCGTGGGAGCCGGACGCCGCTGAGGTGACGGCCCGGGCAGGCGTCGATGATGACGGGGATGATGAGGGGCCAGCGTCGGTGGGCGCGGAAGGCTCAGTTGGCGACGACTGTGATGACGCTCTCTGACAAAACCTCCGGTGATCACCAGGTGGATGATTCGCCGACCTGGGGGTCTAGCGGTCGTTTCAGCGGGATCTAGCGAGGAACCCGGGGTGTTCAAGCTCGAGAGGAATCCCTTCTCTGGATTGTTCTGAAGTGCAGATCACGACGGGCCCGGCCCCCGATCGAGCGCGGCTGGGTGTGGCGTTGACCCTCACGGCTAATGTCACTAGTCTATAGCTAACAGCATTAGCCACTTTGATGGAGGACGGTATGACCGAGCACCTGAGAATCGGCAAGAACACCATCGCCTTCGACGTGGCCGGGGAAGGTCCCCTGGTCGTGCTGGCGCACGGTATCGGCGACAGTCGGCACTCCTACCGCTTCCTCGTTCCCGGCCTGGTGGCCGCCGGTTACCGGGTCGCGAACGTCGACATCCGCGGGTGCGGTGAGTCCAGCCTCGGCTGGGACGGTTACAGCCGCACCGACATCGCCGGAGATCTGGTCGCCGTCGTACGTCACCTCGGCGGCCCGGCCGTGATCATCGGGCAGTCGATCAGCGGGGGCGCCGCGACCATCGCGGCCGCCACCGCGCCCGACGTGATCAGCGGAGTGATCGAGCTGGCTCCGTTCACCCGTGCGCAGCCGGTCGACCTGGGCGGGCTGATCCGGGTCAAGCGCTTCCGGACCGGGTACACGCGGATGGCGCAGGTCATCGTCCGGGGACGCCTGGCGGACTGGAAGAAGTACCTCGACGTGGCCTACCCGACCAAGCCCACCGACTGGAACAGCGAACTGGCCCGCATAGAGGCCACGCTGAGTGAGCCCGGCCGGATGAAGGCCCTGCAGGACATGTGCAAGTCCAAGCCCACCGACGCCGGCACCCAGCTCGCCCACGTCACCTGCCCGGTCCTGATCGTCGAAGGCAGCCTGGACCCCGACTGGGCCGACCCCCGCGCCGAAGGGGCGAAGATCATCGCCGACCTGCCCGCCGGCCTCGGCGAGCTGGCCGTGATCGACGGCGCCGGCCACTACCCGCACGCCCAGACCCCCGACCAGGTCCTCGCGCTGGCCCTGCCGTTCCTGGCCAAGGCGACTGCCGGTGCCTAGGGCCGGACTCACCGCCATGACGGTCACCGAAGCCGCCGCCGCCCTGGTCGACGAGGTCGGGTTCGACCAGCTCGGCATGGGCCTGGTCGCCGAACGGCTCGGGGTCAGGACCCCCTCGCTGTACAAACACGTCACCGGCCAGACCGACCTCGCCCACCGGATCGCCATCCTGGCCATGAACCAGTGCGCCGACGCCATCCGCGACGCCATCCAGGGCCGGTCCGGCACCGAGGCCCTGGCCCGCGGCGCACAGGCGATGCGGACGTTCGTCAAGGACCACCACGGCCGATACGCCGCAGCCAACGCCGCCCGCCCGACCGGACCCGACGACCCCCTCATCGACGCCCTCAACCGGGTGGTCGACTCCTGGGCCGCCATGCTCCACGGCTACCACATCGACCCCGACCAGCAGATCCACGCACTGCGGATGCTCCGCACCGTCCTGCACGGATACGCATCCCTGGAAGCAGCCGGCGGGTTCCAGTTCGCCACCGACATCGACGACAGCTTCACCTGGATGATCGACTTCATCGACCACGGCCTGCAGGAGACCACGGCCACCAGCACCCACAGCGCCCCCTCCCGCACGGCCGCGCCGGGCGTGACGCTCTGACCGCCGTGCACTGCGCTCCACGTCAGTCCCCGGCCCCACCGAGCACCGGTGGACCACCCGCTCGCCGAACCCCCGCCCCTCCCTTCCGCACCAGCCAGAAGTGGAAACCACCATGAAGCCGGTCCTCACCGCCGTTATTGACATCGACGCCACCCCGCAAGCGGTGTGGGACGTCCTCACCGACTTTGCCGCCTACGGCGAGTGGAGCACCTTCTCCGCAGCCGAGGGAACCGCTCAAGTGGGAAGCCGGCTCACGATGCGCATGCCGGGCATGACCTTCAGGCCCACGGTCACCGTCGCGACACCCGGCCAGGAACTGCGGTGGGTCGGCACGCTCGGCATCAAGCAGCTGTTCCACGGCCGGCACTCCTTCGTCCTTTCCCCCAACCACGACGGCACCATCCGCCTGACCAACCACGAGGAATTCTCCGGCGCCCTGGTCACCCTGATCCGGCCCTTCCTCAGAACACCCAAAAAAGACGGGTACGCCGCGTTCAACACCGGCCTCAAGAAGCGGGTGGAAGACCGCACCTAGCTCGGGCCGGGTGCGTGAGGTGCCGGTGGCGGGAGTGGTAGCGGGGATCGGGAAGGCCGCCGCGATTCCCTGCCCCAGCGCTCATCCCGCTGATCTCTGCGGTGAGACCGGCCCGCCACGCCGCCCGGGCGGGTGACTCGCTCAAGGGCTCAACATGAACGTGGTCCCGGATTCGGTGACCGTGCTGGGTCGCAGCGGTCGCCAGCCCTCGATGAGCTTGGCGAGCTCGGCTTCGACGTCGACGCTGACGATGGAGCTCGTCTTTCGCCTGGGCGATGGCCTCGGCCGCCGTCGGTGCTTTGCGGACCAGCTGGCAGAACTCCGCCAGGCGCGGCTGCCACTGCTCGGGGGTGAACAGGTAGGTGTCCGGGTCGGCGTAGCGGCACGCCCTCGGCACGCACACATCCCCTGAGCGCAGCCCGTCCCGCAACGCCAGGACGACGCACATCTCCCAGTAGTGCCGTAACCAGTACGAACCGTAGCGATAAAGATCGTCGCCCGTCCCAGAAACCGGCATAGCCCCAGTTCAGCGGTAGCTTCGTTGGATTTTCCGCGATTGGTACTGGGACCCCAAACAGTCACGTCCGGTGCTTCAGCCGGATCCACCGAGCCGACGGCGCTTGGCGACGAGCGGTCGCTGTTCCACGACACGGTCGCCGCCGATACTGATCTCCGGTCGCTTGGCGCCGATCCGGCGAAGAGCGACCGGAGACCGGTGGGGCACAGCACCGCTGCGTCGCGATCGGCGAGTGCGGCTGTCGTCGTGAGAGTGCGGTCAGGCGGCGAAGGAGGCGAGCAGCTCGTTGTACTGCTTGGCGGCGGTGGCCAGGTCCTCGTCGGAGAGGCCGAATGCCGTGCCGTAGAGCTTGACCATCGGCTGGATGTCGAACTGGCAGAGCCGCAGGGTCGTGTGCCAGTTGCTGAGGAGGGTCTCGATGGTGGCCTGGTTGGCGCCTTCGGGGGTGTAGTGGTCGGCGGGGACGCCGGTGGTGACGGCGACGACGGCCTTCTTGCCGGCCAGCTGCGAGGCGGAGCCGTCCATGGTGAAGGCCCAGCCGAGGGTGAAGACCTTGTCCTGCCACTGCTTGAAGAGAGGGGTGGTGTTGTACCAGAACACCGGGTGCTGGAAGACGATCACGTCGTGTTCGGCGAGCAGTGCCTGCTCGGCGGCGGCGTCGATCCGGAAGTCGGGGTAGGTGGCGTAGAGGTCGTGCACGGTGACATGTGCCAGGTCACGGACGGCGTCCACCAGGGCCTTGTTGGCCTTCGACTGGGACAGGTCGGGGTGACCTACGACAAGGAGAACCTTGGACATGAGGAGGAACCTCTTCAGTGATCAGCGAAATGAGTGAACGGATACGGGTCGGTCGGGTGCGGCGGGTCAGCAAGTCGCCAGGGCGTCAGATCACCGGTCGATGCTGGCCATGTTCGTCTCGTCGTGGCGTTCGCCCGCGGCCGGTGTGAGGTTGTTGAGGCGGTCGAGCTGTACGGCACTGAGTTCGACGGCGTCGGCGGCGGTGTTCTCTTCCACGCGCGTAACCCGCCGGGTGCCGGGGATGGGGGCGATGTCGTCGCCGCGGGTCAGCAGCCATGCCAGCGCGGTCTGGGCCGGGGTGGCACCGATCTCGGCGCCGATGGCCTGCACTTCGTCGACGATGCGCAGGTTGCGCTGGAAGTTCTCGCCGGTGAAGCGCGGGTTGGTCTTGCGCCAGTCGTCGTCGGTGAAGTCGTCGACGGTGCGGATCTGCCCGGTGAGCAGGCCGTGGCCGAGCGGGGAGTAGGGCACGAATCCGATGCCCAACTCGCGTAGCAGCGGGAGGATTTCGGCCTCGACGTCGCGGGTCCAGAGCGAGTATTCGGTCTGCAGCGCGGCCACCGGATGCACGGCGTGGGCCCGGCGGATCGTCTCGGGTCCGGCTTCCGAAAGGCCGATGTGGCGCACCTTGCCCTCGGCGACCAGGTCGGCCAGCGCGCCGACGGTCTCCTCGATGGGCGTATTCGGGTCGACGCGGTGCTGGTAGTAGAGGTCGATGTGGTCGGTGCCGAGGCGCAGGAGCGAGCCTTCGACCGCGGTCTTCACGTTGCCGGGGCTGCTGTCGATGACGCCGGGGCCGTTGCCGGCGTGGGAGACGAGGCCGAACTTCGTCGCCACGACGACGTCGTCGCGGCGGCCCTTGATGGCCTTGCCGACGATCTCCTCGCTGTGGAAGGGGCCGTAGATCTCGGCGGTGTCGATGTGGGTGACCCCGAGGTCCAGGGCCCGGTGGATGGTGCGGATCGACTCGGCGTCGTCGAGCCCCCCGCCCGTGGTGTAGGTGCCGGCCATGGTCATGGCTCCCAGGCCGATGCGGGAGACATCGAGGCCGCCCAGTGATAGGTGCTTCATCAGGTACTCCTTGTTGTGACGGCCGTCAGGCCGGTCGGTGGTCATGGTCAGGGGGGTGTGCCACCAGTTGGTGGGCCGTGCTGGGGAGGTCCGCGCGGCGCCGGCGCGGCGCCGTTGCTCGGGGAGCGGCTCAGCGCCGCAGGTGCACCGGGCGGCTGCCGGCCTCGGCCGGTGCATGGTGTTCCAGCGTGGGTGTCGTCGTAGGCCGGGCCGAGGACATCGATGCCGCGGTCGTTCCGTGATGTCCTCCGCCCCAGCCGGGCCGCGGGGCGTGGTGGTCAGACGTGGGCGTCGTCGTAGGCCAGGCTGTCGCCCAGTTCGCGGGATGCCTCGGCTTGGGCGAGGAGCTCCTTCGCCTTGGCCTCGGCGGCCTCGATGGCGTCCGCGCCGGCGACGAAGCGCGGCAGCGGCGTGTCCTGTTCGGCGATGGTGAGCAGGGCGCGGGCGAGCTTGGCGGGGTCGCCGGGCTGCCGGCCGTTCATGCTCTTCATGCCCTCGATCCTCGGGGCGGTGCGCGGGGTGTAGTCGTCGATGGACAGCTCGGGCCAGTTGGTGGAGCCGTCCACGAGGAGCTCGGTGCGGAAGTAGCCGGGCTCCACGATCGTGGTGTGGATGTTGTACGGCTCGACGTCGTGCCGCAGGGACTCCATCCAGCCCTCTTCCGCGAACTTGGAGGCGGCGTAGGCGGAGGTGAACTCCATGCCGACCAGGCCGGCGGTCGAGGTGATGGTGATGACGTGGCCGGCACGCTGCTTGCGCAGGATCGGCAGGACCGCGCGGGTGACGTTCATCGGGCCGAAGAGGTTGGTCTCGAACTGCCGGCGCATCTGCGCGGGCGAGATCTCCTCGAAGTAGCCGGTGAAGAGGTTCCCGGCGTTGTTGATCAGGACGTCGATGCGACCGAAGCGGTCGACGGCGGCCTGCGCGGCGGCCTCGGCATCCTCCAGGCTGGTGACGTCGAGCCTGGTGACCAGCAGATCGTCCTGCGGTCCGCCGAGGGTCTTCTCGACCTCGTCGGGGCGACGGCCGGTCGCGACGACCTGGTGGCCTGCCGCGAGGGCCTCGCGGGCGATGTCCGTGCCCAGACCGCGTCCGGCACCGGTGACGAGAATGACCTTGCTCATGGGGGTTTCCTTTCAGGCGCCGTGATCCGGCACCCGCTGTGTGCGGGGGTGATGCATGCAGTGCCGCGGAGGGGGCTGGGACCGGCGGCACAAGCGCCGTCCGTCCGGACGGTTCACACCGCTGGGGGTGGTGCACCACCAACAAAACCGCCTGTCACGCGCGTGTGGGAGTCCCTCTTGAGGGGGTCACTGACAGGGACCCCCAACCCGGCGGAAGCACTCGTAGAGTGAAACGCATGGCAGGCAGAAACGACCCACACGGCGCCAACCGCGACATCCGGGATGATTTCCGCGCGGAGATCCGGGAATTCCTCGGCACGCGACGGGCCAGGGTCACCCCCGAACAGGCCGGACTGCCCCTCTACGGCGGAGAGCGCCGACGGGTCACCGGGCTGCGCCGCGAGGAGGTCGCCCTCCTCGCGGGCATCTCCAGCGAGTACTACACCCGGCTGGAGCGCGGCAACGCCACCGGCGTCTCCGAGAGCGTCATCGACGGCATCGCGCAAGCACTCCAGCTCGACGAGGCCGAACGCATCCACCTGCTCGACCTCCTGCGCGGCGCCGGCACGACCCGTCCGCCGCGCCGCCGCCCGGCCCAGCAGCGGGTGCGGCCCGCGGTGCAGCGCGTCCTCGACTCGATGGCCGGCACACCCGCGTTCATCCTCAGCGGACGCGGGGACATCCTGACCGCCAACCACCTCGGGCGTGCCCTGTTCTCGCCCGTCTACGCCGACCCGGCACGGCCGCCGAACAACGCCCGGTTCGTCTTCCTCAGCCCGCACGCGACCGAGTTCTTCCGCCACTGGGATGAAGTCGCCAACGACACGGTCGCCATGCTGCGCGCCGAGGCCGGCCGCGATCTCTACGACCGGCGGCTGACGGACCTGATCGGGGAACTGTCCACCCGCAGCGAGGAATTCCGCCGCCGCTGGGCGGCCCACAACGTCCGGATGCACACCACCGGCGTGAAACTCCTCCACCACCCGGTCGTCGGCGACCTCGACCTGCCCTTCGAGACCTTCCCGCTCCCCGACGGCCCCAGCCAGTTCCTCCTCACCTACACCCCCCAGCCCGCGTCACCCTCGCAGGACGCCCTGAACCTGCTGGCCAGCTGGGCCGCGACCAACCACGACATCGAGCGGTCCGCGCCGGCCACCGACTCACAGCCCGCCGACTCGGCCGAGACACCCGACTGACCGACGAGCCATGCGCGTCGATCTGCCCGCCCGCGAACACCAGAGGTGACGACCCGGGCAGCCCCAGCCGAATCGCGTCGGGGTGGGCGAGGGGACGATCTGCTCACATGGACGCGGCTGAGATCCCTCGGGCTCCGGCCAGGCCGGGGTCCGGGATGTCAGCAGGGCCGCGGCTGTCTCTCCCCGCGGGGTGCGCGGGCCTGGCACCGTCGCCTGGAGTGCCAGGCCCAGATCGAGACGGCTGTTCATGTCCGGCTCGAACCGGTCGTAGGGATTCCCGTGGGTCCAGAACAGTGGCAAAAGCGCCCTGCGGTCCGCGTCGGTGAGCTTGTCCGACCATTTCGCAGGTGCAGTGCGAGCATGCCGACCTCCTGGGACTCCCTGTCCGCAGCGGCCAGACCACCTCTTGCCGTAGCAGAGGTCCTTATCGGCGGAGTCCCAGTTCTCCACCACGTGCGGCCCCTCGTTCATCTCCCGGCGCAACTCGACGTCGGCCAGGTAGTCGCAGACGAAGCGCCTGGGCACCGTCGAGGCGGAGCAGGTCCTGCGCCGGTTCACCCGCGGTGCCCCGTACATCCGACGTGTCGATCGTCTTGGTGGAGAGCACCGTACCCGGGTTCGGCCAGTCGTTGTTCTCCCCGGCCGCCGGACGGTACAGCCTCGCCGAGCCGATGTGCTGATCCGAGGGGACGGCCGCTCTGCCGTCGCACCACGTGACCCGCTGAACCGGCGGGCTGGTCGGCGGCCTTGGGGGAGGGGCCGTACTGGTGGGTGCCCGGGGCGCTGTCCACAGTCATGCCCAGCCGGTAGAGGGTGGGGCCGACAGTCGGGGTCAGCGCGGTGAGCATTCTCCCTCCGGATTCACCGGCGTCGTGCAGCCGGCGAGCGGAGACGCTGAGCATCGGCACGATGAAGGGTACGAGCAAGACGTTGAGCAACGGGACCGCGATCGCGAAGCTGATCCCGACGATCAGGGCGGCGGCGCCCGTGTACAGCACCGAGAACCACTGGTTCCTGGCGAAGGCGGTGGTGTGCGGCATCGTTGCTGCTCCCGTCGGTGGGTGATGGCGACATCGTCCGGAAGGGCGTCACGGGAGCGCAATACCTCTTCCGCCTCTCGGAAGGAGATGGGGAAACTGCCAGCTCAGGGCAGGTGCTCGTCTGTGGGAGTGAAACCAGGAGTGCGCTGGGCCGGCGACTTCGCTGAGCGTTTCCGTCGGTGGGTTGCGTCAACCTCGGCGCTTCCGCTTTGCGTTATGTGGCAGCTTTGGGCATTTTCTATCGACTGTTGTGCCGCGAACTGGTGGTACACCGGCAGAAGTTGTATCGCCGCAGATCAATCTTGATCATTTCCGCGTTGGCAGGCTGTGGGGTCGAATCCGGGTCGAATGTGCCGTTCTTTCGCCTCTCCAGCGCGTAGTTGCAGGTCAGGGGCGGGGTGAGAGGGCGTGATGGCAGGCAGTGCAAGACCGATTGCTGAGGCTGTGGCCTTGAAGGGTGCAGCCGAGCAGATTCTTGGTCTGCTGGTGGTACAGCCGTTGCATGCGTCTGACTTGTATAAATGCGCCGTCGGTAGGGGAGTTGGCAGGCTCCGGTCCGCGTATGGTGCGGATCTTGGTGGGCGACGCGGCGGTAGTTGGGGCGGCGTCAACGCCGACAAGGGGGCCGGTGTCGGCGGCAAGCAGGTCAACCTCGGGGCTGGGATCACCGAGTCGATCAAGAAGTCCACCGGGGGCGGGGACAAGATCGACTGGAAGGTGATGGACGAGAAGGAGATGAACGAGGAACTCGGCAAGGGCAAGCTGTACGGCGCGCTCGTCGTCCCCGCCGACTTCACCTCCGCCACCACCGCATTCACCAGCGCCGCGACCACCGGGGCCCCGACCCGTCCGACACTGACGGTGCTGACCAACCAGTCCGCCGGCAGTGCGGGCTCCAGTCTGGCCCGGACTGCGACGACGCATGCGGCCGAAAGCGCCTCGCTGAGGCTCCCCCTGCCGGCCGGACGGCTTGATACTGGGACGGATGGTCCCGGAGGAAGCAGTTACAGGTAGTAAGTAGCGAGAGCAACATGAGTAAGCGGTACACGGCCGAGTTCAAGCGGGATGCGGTCGCTTTGGCGTTGTCCTCGGAGAAGACGGTCACCGAGGTAGCGCGGGATCTGGGCGTGAGTCCGGAAGGGCTGCGCGGGTGGGTGAAGCAGGCGAAGGTCGACCGCGGTGAGGGACCCGCCGGGGCTTTGACCACTGCGGAGCGTGAGGAGTTGGTCCGGCTGCGGCGGAAGGTCCGCGAGCAGGAGGCCACGATCGAGGTTCTGGGAAAAGGTGTGCCACGAACGCGGGAGGCTGCTTGCGGTAGTTGAGTAGCTGAACGCGGTGCTGCACGAGAGATGAAGGACTTTCGGCCCTTCGGAGTCGCCCTGCGGGGGGAGGCTTCAAACCGCCACATGCTGCGGAAGCGGTGACGCGACCGTGGTGAGCGACTGTGGAAAAGGCGTCCGTGAGGCGTCAGGTGGGGATCAGAGAGACGGAGCGCAGTCCCCTTACAGGGGATCGCTGTTGACGCGTCGTTATTGATGAAATGGCATCAGAACCGGGTGTTACTTTTTGGCCCGGGATGAGTCTGGCGGAAACCCGTTTACTGGCCAGGTGGTGCTCGGCGTGGAGGCGACGTGAATCTGGTCTGCTGCTTTCGTGCGGAACGTGGGAAGACACACTTCGATGCCTCAACTCTGCGTTTTCCCGCAGTGTTGTGAAAGGGAGCCTTCCAAGCGGACAACCCGCGAGGAACTGAGTACCGATGCGAGGTGTGTTGGCGGACCGGTTCGTAGTAGCGGTGAACCTCCTGCTGGGCGCGGTGGGAGCGGAGCGAAGGGGCCGGATTGTCCGTGGTTCGTTTGTTCGGTCAACCAGGAGTTCCCTGGGAGGAGCTGCGTGGGCGAGCTGAAGTCACAGATCAAGTCGTTCGAGATATCCAAGACGGAGGTCTGGGAGGCATACCTGAAGGTCAAGGCCAATCAGGGTGCTCCGGGGGTGGACGGCTGCACGATCGAGGAGTTCGAGAAGGATCTGAAGGGGAATCTCTACAAGATCTGGAATCGGATGTCCTCGGGAAGCTACTTTCCTCCTCCGGTGAAAGGTGTGGAAATCCCGAAGTCGCATGGCGACGGGGTTCGTTTGCTCGGTGTGCCCACGGTCGCTGACAGAATCGCCCAGACGGTGGTGGCCGCTCATCTGGAGAAGCAGGTGGAACCGGTGTTCCACCCGGACTCCTACGGCTACCGGCCGGGCAGGTCGGCTCTGAACGCGATTGAGGCATGCCGGCGGCGGTGCTGGAAGAAGAAGTGGGCCGTCGATCTCGATGTCTCCAAATTCTTCGACAGCGTCCGTTGGGACCTCGTCATCAAGGCAGTGGAAACCCATACCGATGCCGCGTGGGTCGTGTTGTATGTGAAGCGGTGGCTTGCCGCTCCACTGCAACTTCCCGACGGCACCTTGCGGCAGAGGGATCGCGGAACCCCACAAGGTTCAGCGGTTTCTCCCGTGCTGGCGAACCTGTTTCTGCACTATGCGTTCGACCTGTGGCTCTCCCGGAACTTTCCGGACGTTCAGTTCGAACGCTATGCGGATGACGCAGTCGTGCACTGCGATTCCGTGCGCCGGGCCCGTGCGGTCCTGAAGGCGATCGGGGACAGGATGGAAGAGGTTGGCCTGCAACTGCACCCGGCCAAGACCCGGATCGTGTACTGCGGAAGAGACGGGCGCCACGACGGAGTCGCGGCAACGTCGTTTACCTTCCTCGGTTTCACGTTCCAGCGTCGTCCAGCACGAGGCCGGAACGGAAAGATCTTCACTTCGTTCCTTCCGGCGCCCAGCAAGGATGCCCTCAAGAAGATGAGCATGGAAGTCCGCTCCTGGCGGCTCCACATGCACATCGGCTATACCCTCGGCGAGTTCGCGCGATGGCTCAACCCCATCATCCGCGGCTGGATGCAGTACTACGGTGCGTTCTATCGCACCGAGTTGTATCCCCTCCTCAAGCGCATCAACTACTACCTGATGCGCTGGGTCCGCAAGAAATATCGGCGGCTGAAGACCTTCAAGAATTTCCACCGGCGATGGAAGCAGGTCACCAGCGCGTACCCGCTTTTCTTCGCCCACTGGAAATGGGTCCACTCGATCTGGTGATCAGGGCAATAGGAGCCCGGTGACGGGAGACTGTCACGCCGGGATCTGTGGGAGCCCGGGGGTGAAATTCCCCCGGGCCACCCGACCGACCGCCTTCTTCGCTCAGGACAAGATGAGGTAGACACCGTGGCACGGTGTCGTTTCATCGATGCGGAGAAGGCGTCGGAGGGTAATCCTGCAGGTCACAGCGTTGCGTTTCTGTGTCGTGTGCTGGGAGTGCCCCGTTCCACCTACTACGCGCACAGGACGTCACGGCCGGCCCGGACGGTGCGGGAGCGGGCCGAGGAGGTGCTGGTGGGTGAGATCCGGGTGCTTCACGCCGGATCTCGCGGTGCCTATGGGGCCCCGCGGATCCACGCCGCCCTGCGGCGGGCCGGGCGGGTGGTGAACTCCAAGAAGATCGAGCGGCTGATGCGCAAGCACCGGATCGTCGGGATCACCCGCCGCCGGCGGCGGGGCCTGACCCGGCAGGCGAAGCGGGCGGTGTTCGCGCTCGACCTGATCGGCCGGGACTTCACCGCGCCCCGGCCCGGGATGCGGCTCGTCGGCGACATGACTGAACTCAGCACGCTGGAAGGGGAGTTGTATCTGGCGACCTGTATCGATCTCGCGACGCGGGAGGTGGTCGGCTGGGCGATGGCCGACCACCACCGCGCCGAGCTGCCGGTCGCCGCCCTGCGGATGGCGGCCGGGCGTGGCGGCCTGGAGCAGGGTTGTGTCATGCATACGGATCGCGGGAGCGAGTACACGAGTGACGAATTCCGCAGTGAAATACGCAAGTTGCGCATGAGGCAGTTGATGGGGCGTGTCGGCTCTTATTACGATAATGCCGCCGCGGAAAGCTGGTTCGCCATCCTGAAAGCGGAGATCGGGACGACCGTGTGGGAGACCCGCGAGGCCGCCCGGGCCGACGTTTTCCGCTACGTCGAGGTCGAGTACAACCGCAGCCGGCTCCGTCGGCACCCCGACTACGGGTACGTCACCCCGCTCGAAACGAGATCCTTGCTCAGGCAGAGCCTCGTCCCGGCAGCGTAAACACCCGCTGTCCAGTTCGCGGGGGGAACTTCATCGCCACCCTGCACCGCGAGTTCGTACTCGCCGCCACCAACGACGGCCTGGCCGCCGCTCGCGCCCGAGGCAACGTCGGCGGACGCAAGCCCAAACTCACACAAGACCAGGTCGACGAACTCCTTCAGCTCCACAGCACAGGCTCATCCGTCCAGCAGCTCGCCCGGACCTTTGAAGTCTCACGCGGCACGGTCAATCGCCACATCAGCCTCGCCAGCGAAGAAGCGAGCCCGCCACGACGAAATGAGACGGGACAGCTGTGATGGCTGGCGAAATTCACGCGCGCCGCGACGAACTGCCCCAGTACGGTCTGGCGATGGACGATCAAGACGGTTACTTCGGAGAGCGTGTTGCGGCGGCCTACGACGAGTCGTCAGGGGACATGTTCGAGCTCGGCGTCATCGACGAGACGGTCGGCTTTCTGGCGGGCCTGGCCGATGGTGGCCGTGCCCTCGAACTGGGCATCGGGACAGGGCGCATCGCGTTGCCGCTGGCACGACGCGGAGTCCAGGTCCACGGCATCGACTTGTCGCAAGCGATGGTTGCCCGACTGCGCGCCAAGCCAGGCGGTGACGCTATCGGCGTCACGATCGGCGACTTCGCGACGACGAGAGTGGACGGGACGTTCTCCGTCGCATATCTGCTCTACAACACGATCATGAATCTGACGACACAGGCGGAGCAGGTGGCCTGTTTCCGCAACGCTGCCGCTCACCTGGAACCCGGAGGCTGTTTCGTCATCGAGGTCCTGATCCCCGAACTGCGAAGGCTCCCCGCCGGGCAGAACGTCGTGCCTTACCACGTGAGCCCGACGCGATGGGCCTTCGACATCTACGACGTCGCTACCCAGGCGACGAGTTCGAACTACATCGAGGTCGTCGACGGCCGGGGCGAGTACAGGTCTATTCCCTTCCGGTATGTGTGGCCGGCGGAACTCGACCTGATGGCCCAGCTCGCCGGGCTGCGACTGCGCGAGCGGTGGGACGGATGGACACAGGAAGCCTTCACAAGCGAGAGCCGTCAACATGTCTCGGTCTGGGAGAAACTCGCCGACTGACCGCCAATCGGGCGCGTTCTTGTGGGCTGAGAAGAACAGGGGGAGCCGTCGGCGCCGACGGCTCCCCCTCCGCCAGCCAGTGATGGGGACGCAGACTCACGGACACGATGAACTGAGGCGCCGCCCTCTATTTGCGCCCGGCAGACACGACAATCCGAGACACCGACCTCGGCACGTCTCGCCACACAACGCATCATGACTGGTCAGCGCGATGTCTCAGAGCTAGATCCAATGAGACGGGACAGTCATCAGTGCGTCGGCTGAGGTCCCCGGTGGCCGGGGCGATCGAGAACAGCCAGGCCCGCAGGCGTCCTCGTTGTCGTAAGCGGCGGTGGGCCAGATCGCAGACCTAGGGTGACCTGCTTGCTGCCGGGTCATGGTGAGGACGACACCAGGCCCGCTCTGTAAGCGATGATCACGAGCTGGACACGGTCGCGGGCGTCGAGTTTGGTCAGCAGCCGCGCCACATGGGTCTTGGCGGTGGCGTGACCGATGAACAGCTCGGCCGCGACCTCGCTGTTGGACAGGCCGCGCCCGACGAGTGTCAGCACCTCGCGTTCCCGCTCGGTGATGGCATCGAGTCGCTGCGGAGGGGCAGCGGCCGCGGGACGGTTCGCGAACTCCTCGATCAGGCGGCGGGTGACGCTCGGCGCGATGAGGGCGTCGCCGGCGGCCACGACGCGGGTCGCGGCGAGGATGTCGTCCAGCGCCATGTCCTTGACCAGGAATCCGCTGGCCCCCGCCCGGAGCGCGGCGTAGACGTTGTTGTCGTCGTCGAAGGTGGTGAGTATGAGCACGCGCGGCGCTGAGGCGTTGGAGGTGATCATCCGGGTGGCCTCGATGCCGTCCATGCCGGGCATCCGGATGTCCATCACGACGACGTCGGGCCGGAGTTCCCTGACTATCCGGACTGCCTCCGTGCCGGTTCCGGCCTCGCCCACGATCTCCAGATCGGGGGTGGCGGCGATGACCATGCGAAGGCCGGCTCGTATGAGGGGCTGGTCGTCGGCGAGGACGATGCGTACGGTCATCCCGGCAGCCTGGCTGTCACCCGGAAGCCGCCCTCGGGGCGCGGCCCGGCGCTGAACTCGCCGCCCAGCAGGTCTGCTCGGTCGCGCATTCCAGTGATTCCGTAGCCGGTGCCGTCGGTCGCGGCATCGGGAGGCGCGCCGGTGCCGTCGTCGACGACCTCGATGGCCAGCTCAGCGGTGCGGTAGTCGACGTTCACCTGGCAGTGGCGGGCGTTCGCGTGGCGGACCACGTTGGTCAATGACTCCTGGATGATGCGGAATGCCGATTGGTCCGTGTCGGGTGGCAGCGGACGTCTCGTGCCCTGCCAGCGCACCTTTACGTGGAGTCCGGCCGTGGTGGTGCCCTGCGTCAGCCGGTCCACGCCTGCCATGCCCGTCACCGGTTCGGGTTCGGTCCGGTGCAGCGTGCCGAGCATTTGGCGGAGCCCCACGAGGGTCTCCCGGCTGGTCAGCTCGATCGCGTCGAGAGCTCTGCGGGCTCCCTCGGGCTGGGTCTCGATGACCCGCTTGGCCGCGCCGGCCTGGATCGCGACCACTCCGACGCTGTGGGCGACCGTGTCGTGCAGCTCCCGGGCGATCCGCAGGCGCTCCGCCTGCACCGCCTGGGCGGCGGCCTGTTCACGCAGCCGCTCGGCGTACTCGCGCCGCTGGCGGATCGAGCTGCCCAGCGTCCAGGAGACCAGGGCGACCGAGGCGATCGGCACCGCAGCCTCGGTCGCACCGTGCGCCCAGCCTCCGTTCGTGATCCCCCAGCCGCTGATCTGCGCCGTGAGGACCGCGACGCCCGCCATGGCAGTGGTGCGACGGCTGCGGTCGGCGGTGGCGGCGATGTAGAGCAGCAGCACGTCAGCCGTCGGGAGCAGCAGGGCCCACGCCCAGGGAGCGAGCGCCGCAGCCGCCAGGGATTCGGTGAGGACCAGGCTCAGGACCGGCAGTGGTCGGCCCCTGGCCAACACGAGCGGCAGAGCCAGGCCGACGGCCAGCGCCAGGCCGGCCCAGGGGCCCCGCAGGAAGGGGGCGGCCTCGGGCCCGCCGTGTTGCGCGAGCAGCCACAGCGCCAGTGCGAACAGCAGGGCCGCGCACCAGGTGAGGACCGGCCAGGCGCCTGGCGGGATGCGGCCGAGCAGGGGCGGCCGGGGCTTGATCTCTTCCACAGGCCGAGCGTAGGCGGACACCCGGCTCTCTGCGTCGCCCTACGGGCGTACGCCTGCGGCATTACGGACCACCCAACGGGTCCGCTGAGGGCCAGACGCCCCCAGGACCCGGCTTGGGCGAGCGTGGACGGCGTTCCGAGCTCCACCGAGAGGACTCCCATGGTGATGGACACGATGACGACGACCACGTACGCGGCGGCTGCCCGAGCCCGTGGGCTGCACAAGGTCTACGGGGAGGGGGACACCCGGGTCCTGGCGCTGGACGACGTCAGCGTGGAGTTTCCGCGTGGCGAGTTCGCCGCGATCATGGGTCCCTCGGGATCCGGCAAGTCCACGCTGATGCACTGCATGGCCGGGCTCGACAGCGTGACCTCCGGCTCCGCGACGATCGGCGATGTGGAGCTGGTCGGCCTGAAGGACAAACAGCTGACCCGGCTGCGCCGGGACAGGATCGGGTTCATCTTCCAGGCCTTCAATCTGATGCCCACGCTCACCGTCATGGAGAACATCACGCTGCCCGGGGACATCGCCGGGCGCAGGCCCGACAGGGACTGGCTGGCACGGGTCGTCGACGCGGTGGGCCTGGCCGACCGGCTGAAGCACTGCCCCGGCCAACTGTCCGGCGGACAGCAGCAACGCGTGGCCTGCGCCCGCGCCCTGGCAGGAAAGCCCGAGATCATCTTCGCCGACGAGCCCACCGGGAACCTCGACTCGCACGCCGGCGCGGAGGTCCTGGCGCTCCTCGGATCCTGCGTGCGCGACTTCGGCCGGAGCGTCGTCATGGTCACCCACGACCCGGTGGCCGCCGCCCACGCGGACCGGGTGGTCTTCCTCGCCGACGGCCGCATCGTCGGCGAACTGCGGGCGCCCACCGCCGACAGTGTGCTGGACCGCATGCGCCGGCTCGACCGCGTCGGCTGACGGGGGCTGTCACCCATGTTTCGTACCGCACTGCGCAATGTCCTGGCCCACCGCGGCCGGCTCCTGATGACCACCCTGGCCGTGCTGCTCGGCACCGGCTTCATGACCGGCACCATGATCTTCTCCGACAGTATCCACCAAGCCGCGAACAACAGCCGGAGCAAGGACTTCACCGGCATCTCGGTCCAGGTTGCCGACGACACCGCCGGAATCCCCTCCAGCGCCAGGCAGAACAGCACCAAGAGCTCCGCCCGGCTCACAGAGGCGGCCGTCCGTCGGATTGCCGCGCTGCCTGGAGTCGCCGGGACCCGCGCGGTGGCGAGCGGCACCGCTGCCATCGCGGACAAGAACGGCAACACGATCGGCGACATCATGAGAAGCACGGGCGCCAACTTCGTGCCGGATGCCGCCGGGAACGATGCGCGCTACCCGATGGTCCAGGGCCGAGGACCGCACACCGAGACCGAGGTCGCCTTGGACCGGGGCACCGTCGAGAAGGCGGGCTACCGGCTCGGTGACACCGTCCGCATCGCCGCCAACGGCCCTGCCATCAGCGTCACCCTGACCGGCGTCTTCTCCTCCGACGCGCCTGTGGTCCGGTCCGGCAACCCGCTGGCCCTGCTGGACACCCGGGGCGCCCGGCGGGTGCTGTCGCTGGCGCCGGACCAGTACAGCAGCATCGACGTCACCGCCGCCCCCGGCACCTCCGAGACCGCACTGCTGCACGCCGTCACCCCGCTGGTCCCGGGCGGCAACCAATTCCGAGCCGAGACCGGGGCGCAGCTGGCCGCGCAGCAGGCCGAGAGGCTGGCCCAGAGCGGCAGGAGCCTGGCCGCCATGCTGACCACCGCTGCCGGGATCTCGCTGTTCATCGGCATCTTCCTCATCGCCAATACCTTCACCATGCTGGTGGCCCAGCGCACCCGGCAGCTGGCGCTGCTTCGCGCCATCGGCGCCGGGCGCAGCCAGGTCACCCGCTCCGTGCTGATCGAGGCGCTCCTTGTCGGTCTCACCGGCTCCGCCGCTGGACTGCTCCTCGGCATCGGCATCGGCGCCGGTCTCGCAGCGGGGGTGAAGTCCCTGGACGCGGACCTCCCCAGAGCCGCCGTGGTCATCACCCCGACAACCGTGCTGATCACCCTGCTCGTCGGCACCCTGGTCACCGTCCTGTCCGCCGTCCTGCCGGCCCTGCGCGCCTGCCGGATCCCCCCGGTCGCCGCGCTGAGCAGCGGCGAGCAACCCGCCACCCAGCGAAGCCTGCTTCTGCGCAACCTCCTCGGCTCCCTGGCCGGCGCCGGCGGCCTCGGCCTGGTCCTGCTGGGCAGCACCGAGAGGGGCGCCGCGGCGCGCTTGCCGCTCATGGCGGGGGCGCTCCTCGCGGTCCTCGGCATCGTGCAACTGCTGCCGCTGCTGTCCCGCCCGGTGATCGCTCTGGCCCGCCCGCCGCTCGCCCGCCTTTTCGGTACTCCCGGCTCACTCGCCGCGCTCAACGCGATCCGCAACCCGCGCCGCACCGCGAGTACGGCCGCCGCGGTGACCATCGGACTCACCCTGGTCACCGCAATGACCGTGATCGGCGCCTCGGTCTCGGATGCGATCGACCGTGCCGTGACCCATGAGATGGCGGCGGACTACGCCGTCACCCCGCTCACCGGCACTCTGGACCCGAGCATCGTGACGTCGGTCTCCAAGGCCCCGGGGGTGGTCGCCTCCAGCCCGGTCACCGATGTGGAGTGGCGGATAGGCGGCGTGCGGACCGAGGCGAAGGGCCTGGACGCCGACAGCGCCGATCAGCTGATCCGGCCGAGCATGAGTCAAGGGGCGGCCACGGCACTGAAACGGGGGCAGATCCTGGTGGACTCCGACTTCGCGGTCCGGCACGGACTGGCCGTCGGCTCCACCGTGGCCGTGGCCGCCCCGCACGGGACCGGCGCCCGACTCACCGTCGGCGGGGTGTTCGCGCCCAGCCGGATGCTCGCCCCCGTGCTCCTGCCGGGTGGCGTGGTCACCGCCCACCAGCCGCACGCTCCGGCCCAGCAGATCCTGGTCAAGGGCGCGAACGGGGCAACCCCCGCGTTCAAACAGGCCCTCAAGGACGCCACCGGCAAAAGCCCGGTGATCGAGGTCGAGAACAAGCAGGATCTGAGGGACGGGTTCGACCGCACCATCACCTTCGCCCTCAACCTGCTCTACGCGCTGCTCGGGATCTCGCTGCTGGTCGCGGCCCTGGGAGTGGTCAACACACTGGCAATGGCCGTGTTCGAGCGCAGGCGCGAGCTCGGACTGCTCCGGGCGATCGGTCTGGACCGCGGCGGCGTCGAGCGGATGGTACGGCTGGAATCGGTGCTGATCTCCGTCTTCGGCGCGGCGATCGGCATGGCCTTCGGCGTCTTCCTGGCCTGGGCGGCCGGCACCACCATGACCGTGACCCTGCCAGAGCTCCGCACTGTCCTGCCCTACCCCAAGCTGTTGCTGATGCTGCTGGCCGCCGTTCTGGTCGGCCTGGCCGCCGCCCAATGGCCGGCTCGCCGGGCCGCCCGTCTTGACGTGCTGGACAGCATCACCGCGGACTGACGGCCCGGCCTGCTCCGCAGGTCACACCGGATCGCCCGGCGCCCGCCGCGTGCCGCCATAAGCAGCGGAGCGCCCTCGTACTGGATGTACTTGACGTTTCGCCAATGCAGCGAGCGCGCAGGCGTCGCGGGCCCGGGACGATCTGCTGGCCCGGCCGCAGCAGTGGCCTCTGTGCTGCTGCGTCAAGCCCCGGCCATGCCGTCTGGTGGGTAGCCCGCGGGCCGGCGCCTTCCGCAATACGGGGGCCCGGCACGGAGGCCGAGGCGGGCGGCCATGTTCAGGTTGACCTCGCCGTACGGGCGCACATGGGACCAGAACAGCGGGGTCAGTCCACGCCGGTCGGCGGGGGTGAGCAGGTCGGCCCACTCCGGCTCGTCCATGACGTCCTGGAGCATGAGGGTGTTCACGTAGACCAACACGGATTGGAGGATCCGCAGGCACAGGACGAACATCTCCTGTCCGTCGCGTCGGTTTCACGCAACCTAAAGGGAGTGACCCGCAGAATGAGCTATGCCCTTCGCAGGGGCGGGGAATGGCACAAGCCTCTCCCGTGGCTACTGCTGTCGCTAGTACCGTGCTGCGGGCTCCAGGCCACCTGGTTCCTGGGAGCCTTCTCCGGTGGCATGGATGTGAAAGAAACCTGTGAGCTAATGGAAGGGCAGACCTACGATCCTGCTTACAGGGACGAGAACCGCCAGGAGTCATCCCAACTGTTCCCGCTGCACGACAAGTGCAACGCCTCATACGACCTCGTTCCCGCGTGGATCAATCCCACAATCGTCTTCCTTGCTGTCGCCATGGCGGGCTGCCTGATCACGGCCGTGGTGATGACCGCGACGTACTCCAAAATGACGCAGCGTCTGCAACATTTGCCCGAACACCTCTGAGGCGGCTCACGGCACGAGCATTGCTTCGCGCGTACGGAACGGAGCCGACCAGCCCGGCAGACGTCAGCCCTCTCTGACAGCCTCGGCTGAGGCGCCCGTTTTGTCGGGTTAGCCTGGATGGGCGAGACAGGAGTACACCCCGGCATGGCCAGCACCACCCCTACCAGCTCCGGATCGGATCCGGCGCCGCGTCCGAAGCGACGCACGTTCACCGCCGAGTACAAGCTGCGCATGGTCGCCGAGTACGACGCCGCCCCGCCCGGCGAGAAGGGCGCGGTCCTGCGCCGTGAGCGGCTGTATCACTCGCACATCATCAAGTGGCGTCAGGCCCGCGAGGCCGGTGCGCTTGGTGCGCTGGCCGACCGGCGGACCTCGGCGGAGCGGCCGAAGAAGGCGGCCGAACAGGCCGAGCTGGAGCGGCTGCGCGCGAAGGTGGCACGGCTGGAGAGGGACCTGGCCCGCCGCGATGCCGCGCTGGAGGTCACGGGAAAAGCCAACGCGCTCTTGGAACTGCTCTCCGAGAGCGCGGACTGAAGCACGCCGCCGACCCGGTGGTCGACGACGCGTTCACCGGCGTGCAGGGGCAGTTGGGCATCGCCGCGGCCTGCCGGCTGACGGGACGCTCGCGCGCCACCCACTACCGTCATCGCCATCCGGTGCCGCGGGTACGCAAGCCCAGACCGTCGCCGCCCTCGGCCCTGTCCGGCGTCGAGCGGGCGGAGATTCTGGCGGTGCTGAACAAGGCGGAGTACGCGGACCTGCCGCCGGCCCAGGTCTGGGCGCGCGAGCTGGACGCGGGGCGTTACTGGTGCTCGGAGCGGACGATGTACCGCATCCTTGCAGCGTCCGGGCAGAACGGCGAGCGCCGACGCCAGGCCACTCACCCGGCCAAGACCGTTCCGCAGCTGCAGGCTGATGCCCCCTGCCAGGTCCTGACCTGGGACATCACCAAACTCCGCGGGCCGGACAAAGGTGAGTGGTACCACCTCTACGTGATCATCGACATCTTCAGCCGCTACATCTGCGGCTTCACCGTCGAGCGGGCCGAATCGGCCGAGCGCGCCGAGGAGTTGATCCGCGAGACCATCGAACGCAACGGATCGTGCCCGAGACGGTGCACGCCGACCGGGGCACCGCGATGACCTCCAAGAAGGTTTCCCAGTTGCTGATCGACCTCGGCGTGACCCGCTCCCACTCACGTCCGAAGGTCAGCAACGACAACCCCTTCAGCGAGGCGAATTTCAAAACGATCAAGTATTGCGGCGAGTACCCGGATTCCTTCAACTCCCTTGCCCACGCACGGGACTGGTGCGAAAGCTTCGTCGCGTACTGCAATCACGAGCACCGGCATTCCGGCATCGGACTGCACACTCCGGCTTCCGTCCATTTCGCCACCGCCGACATGGTCCGCGAACAACGAGCCGTGACACTCGCCGAGGCATACGCCCGCCATCCCGAACGCTTCGCGCGCAGACCCGAACCGCCCTTGATACCCAAGCAGGTCTGGATCAACGAACGGAAGCAGGAGACAGAACCCGCACAACAGAATGCATGACCGCAAACCGTCTCATTTGACTTGACAGCTTCCGCCAGCCGCTTCAGCATCACCCGCAACAGCCGGTCGGCGGCATCTCCTTCAGCCAGCCGGGCCCGGAACTCGCTGAGCACCGAATAGTCGAATCCCGGATCCTCCAGCTCCAGGCCCAGCGCGTACTTGAAGTCGATCCTCGTACGCGCCGCGTCCGCCGCGGCGCGATCCGACAGCTTCTCCGCGAACTGCAGCACCGACACCAGCGCCAACTGCCCCGGCGAGAACCCGGGACGGCCGTCGGACGGATACAAGCCTGCGAACTCCTCCTTCCGGCGTCGAAGCGTACAGAGTGGGCCGATGATCTGTCGCTGTCCGCGAGTGGGAAGAAGCTGGTGGGCAAGGCGGGCATCGTGCCGGTGCGGCGTCTGGCGGACAAGGTCGGGTTGACCGACGCGCTCGGGGCTGCCCTGGTGCGGCGGGGCTTCCGTCCCGTCCATGACCGGGGAACGGTCCTGGTCTCGGCGGCCTGCCCGGTCCTTGCTGGGCGCGCGGTCGATGGCCGGGATCGATGTGATGCGCCAGACCTCGCTGGTCCTGGGCCGCCCGGCCTCGGCGTCCACGCTGTGGCGGACCCTGGAGGCGATCGGACCGGTCCAGCTGACGAAGATCGCCTCCGCGCGGGCCCGGACCCGTATCCACGTCCACCAGCAGCTCGACCTGCGCCCGGGCGGCTTTCCCTGGATCAAGGTCAACGGGCGGGAGGTGACCCGTGTCACGGTGCTGGACCTGGACGCCCCGGTCATCCCGGCGCACTCCGACAAGGAGGGCGCCGAGCCCAACTTCAAGGGCTACGGCCACCACCCACTGTTGATGTTCTGCGACAACACCGAAGAACTCCTGGTCAACCGGCTGCGGCCGGGTTCGGCGGGATCCAACACCGCCGATGACCACATCTCGGTGAGTATCGAGGGCCTGCGTCAGCTGCCCACCCGCCGACGGCACCGGGTCCTGTTCCGCACCGACGGCGCCGGGGCGACACGAGAGTTCCTCGCCTGGATCACCTCCGGCGGCGACAACGCGGCCAACCGTTGGGAGTACTCCGCCGGGCACACCCGCGACGACGACTTCTGGAAGGCCCTGGCCAAGGTCCCGGCCACCGCGTGGACCCCGGCCCTGGACCACAAGGGCAAGCCGCGCAAGGACGCCGACCTCGTCGAGATCACAGACATGCTCGACCTGACCGGCCGGCCGGCCGGGATGCGTGCCATCGTGCGCCGCGAACCCATCCACCCCAAGTAGGAGCGCGAGCTCAAGCCGTACGAGAAGAAGACCGACTACCGCTACCAGGCCATCGCCACCAACACCACCGGCGGGCAACTGCAGTTCCTCGACGCCCGAGCCCGCTCCCACACTCACGTCGAGGCCGGCATCCGACGCGGCAAGCCTCTCTCCCTCAACCTGATGCCCTCCCGATACTTCAAGGTCAACCAAGCCTGGTGCACCCTCCTCGCCCTGGCCACCGAGCTCGCCCGCTGGTTCCAACTCCTGGCCACCGAAGGCAAACTCGCCCGGGCCGAGCCTGCCGCCCTGCGCACCCGACTCCTGGACGTCCCCGCGAAACTCGCCGGCCACGCCCGAAGACGCGAGCTGAAACACGACCCCGCCTGGCCGGCATCCACTGACATCGTCGACACCAGGGACGCCGTCCAGGCCCTGCGTGGCCCCGGCTGACCGCCACCCCACCGACCCCGATTCCCGGAAGGAGGAGACCCGCCCCATCCTCGGCCCGTGGAAACACGACACACAGGCCGGAACATCACCACCATCCGAAGGGCGAACCAGGACGAACCATCAACCTCGACCGATCACCTCAGGCCGGCACGCGTACGTGAATGATCGAGGCAGGGGGACTCCGCCGCTCCCGGCGTTTCTCAGGTGCCCTGGTCGCAAGCGTGCGGGTTCGTCCACAGCGTCTGGAACTGATCGATATAGCGGTTGGTGACCCATCCGTCGATGACACGCAGCATCACGTCGTTGGCCCGATGCGACGAGTTCTCGGTGAGGTTGTAGGAGCCGGTGAACACGGCCTTGCGCCACTCGCCGGCGTATTTCGCGTCGATCAGGAGCAGCTTGTTGTGGCTCCAGCCGTCGCAGCTGATCTGGATGTCGTCGACACCGTATTTCTGGATGATGTCCTTGCCGGACTGTTCCTGGACGATGATCTTGACATCACAGCCGAGGTTCTGGAGTCGATTCAGCTGGGTGATGATGTCCTGCGCGTAAGTCTCGTCCTCGACCAGGCTCGCCTCCATCCAGATCCGGTCATTGCCGTCCACGCACTCGCTGACGTTGCCCAGAACATCGGCTACCCGGTTGCTGTTGGGCTGTGGGAAGAAGTAGGCCTTCGACAGGTCGTTACTGCCGTCGACAGTCCTGTCGGCGTCGGTGCTCCAGGTGACACTGTCGTACGTCCAGTTTTTCGCGTACAGACGGCGCCAGTAGTTCACATAGGCGGAGAACAGCAGGGCATCGTCGCGGCTTATCAGCAGGTTCTGCGCGTGCTGGGCCTGCCACGCGCCCAGGTTGCTGGAACTCTGAAGCACCAGCTTTGTGTCACCCTTTTTGATCACGAAGAACTTGTTGTGCATGGCGCCGCTATCGGTTTCCACGCAGGATTTGTCGCAGAGCTTCCAGTCGATACCGGCAGCAGTGAAGATGTCCTTGATGTCCTGACTCGACGGACCGATCACGACACGCACACTCACGCCGGCCCCGGCAGCCGCCGCCAGCGAGTTCGCTATTGCGGTGCCACCGCCGTCGACATCCCAGTTGTAGAGCGCGACGCGAATATAGTCACCGGTCTCACCAGCGGCCGCGGCAGCCGTCGTCGCGTCGATCTTGGACTTTATCTTGGCCGCGATCAGACGGTCCTCGACACCGGCCCCATAGGTGAAACAGGCCTCATAGTTCCCGGATTCCGAGCAGGTCCCGTCCAGGGCCGAAGCGGGAGGCGCCGAAATCACCGCCGCCATCAACGACATGATGAGCAGCAAAGCCAATCGGAAGGAACGCCCCAGAGGGGCGATTTTCTTTTTTATCACTGACCCATAATATGACACGCAAAGGCAACGTCAAGCCGTCAAGCCACTTCCCGCAACATCCAACGCACGATAAAACGGGAATCCAGGGTCACCGGCGCGCAAACCATACGCAAATCGCAGGTCAAGAACTTCTGCCCGCCAGGTCTATAACAATCCATCCCCGAGTCGGGTCGAAATCGCGAACAGTGGAGGTACGGTGCCGAATTCGACATCACCGGAGCGAAGCGGACCCAGAAGAGGATCAGCCCCCTGACTGTCGCGGGTGGGTCCAGTAAGCAGACGCCTCAGTAGCCCCGGACAACCGTTCGCCGGGAGGGCGATATGCCGCGGTGCGGCGCCCGGGGCCAGGAACACCTCGGGCGCCGCATCGGCTCAGTCGGACGTACTAGAGACCCGCGACGCTGTTGATCCAGTCGAGGCTGGTGGGAACGGTCGCGGCCGTCATGGGGCCGACGCAGATGTTGTTCACGACCCCGGTCTGAGAGGTCACACCGACCTGGTAGCGCAGGCCGTCGACGAGCTTGAACTGCGGACCGCCCGAGTCGCCGGAACAGACTATGCCGTTGCCTTTCGAGCTCAAGATGGCCCGGCCGCCGACCGAGTCCACGTAGTCGATGTCGGTGACCTTGATCGTCGCCCGCTTGAGGTTCACGGACGGAGCACCATAGCGATTGCTCTGCGAACCCCAGCCGAAGACGTAGTTGGTGGAACCCACCACCGGGCTGGCACTCGCCAGTCGGACGTGCTCGGAGTTCGCGTCACGTGTGAGGTGGAGCAGGGCGATGTCGTGACTGGCGCGCAACTTGATGTCGTCCACCTCGATCACACCCCCGCCGTCGTTGTACTTCGTGCTCTTGACCCGAACCTGGATCTTCGAGGCGTCCTGGCCGATCCCCGTCGTCGAGAAGCAGTGCTTCGCGGTGAGAATCCACCGTTCGGCGATGATGGAGCCGCTGCAGAGCAGATTGCCGCGCCCCGTGCCCGCATCGGAGTTGTCCCACAGGATCGCGGCGATGCCGTCGGCCGAGTCCGCTGCTTCGCCGTTCACGATCGCGGGGTCCTCGGTCACCCCGTCGCCACTCGCGCCGATCGGCAGAATCGTGGTGAGGTCGGTGTCGGCCGCCGTCGCGGAGGGCGCACCCGCTCCGAAAAGGCTCGCCCCGATGATCGCGGCCGCGGTGAGGAAAGTACGAATTCTCAAAGCTCATCCTTCTGTTGGTGAAGAAAGGGGAAGACCACGAGAGGCTGTGAGCGCGCCTCTCAGAGACCGGCCACCTCGTTGATCCAGTCGAGGCTGGCCGGCACACTCGCGTAGGTCTGGTAGCCCTGGCAGACCCCGCCACTGCTGGTGACCGTGGACAGCACGCCGACCTGGTAGCGCAGGCCGTCGACGAGCTTGAACTGCGGACCGCCCGAGTCGCCGTAGCAGGCGTAGCCGTTGATCTTGTAGCTGCGGATGGCCGGACCGCCGTAGTTGTCCGCGGCGTTGACATCGGTGACCTCGACCGTCGCGCGCTTGAGGTACGTGGACGCACCGCTGTAGCCGTTGGTCGAGCCCCAGCCGAAGATGTAGTTGGTGGTGCCCACGGCCGGGTTCACCGTCGGCAGACGCACGTACTCGGCGTTGGCCGAGCGGGTGAGATGCAGGAGCGCGATGTCATGGCTGGTGCGCACCTTGGTGTATTCGACGTTCACCACACCGCCGCCGCTCGTGCGGTCGAGGCTCTTGACCCGGACCGACAGCCGGTCCGCCGCCAGTTTCGCTCCGTCGCCCGTGCTGTCGACGACGCAGTGCTTCGCGGTCAGCACCCACTCGGCGGCGACGATGGAGGCGGAGCAGCGGAAGTCGCCGTCGAGGAGCAGCGCGCCCATGCCGTCGGCTGACGCGGCGGCTTCACCGTTGACGACGGCGGGCGACTCGACGGTATCGTCGTCCGCGAGGGTCCGGGGGAGCGCGAGGACCTCTCCGTCGTCCGCCAGGACAGCAGCAACAGCCGTTGATACGGAAGCTGTTGAGGACGTGGCTACCAGGGACGCGGCCACCCCCACAGCCGTCAGAAAGACGCGGAATCTCATAGTGGTTGCGCTCCGTTCGTCCAGTCGAGCCACCGGGCTGCGGCTGTTCCCGTGGTCCCACTCACCGGGTCCCGCAGCGTCTGCTGAGGTTGAACCCGTAGGGGTGGGTGCTGACGTTCCGTGATCCCTGCGGTATGCCGGGGTCATGAGGTATGCGCGGGGAGGCGGGCTGACGCCGAAGCAGCAGGCGGCCAGTGAACGGGTGAGGCTGGGTAGTGGAGCGAAGTATTGGTTGGATCACGATGCACCGCCGCCTCGCCCGCGACTGTGTGCTGATCGAGGTCCTTGCACTACTGAGTGCATCACCGTTGGATCGGAGAATCGTTAACGGTCAGCGCACGGCTCTTGACGGTCGGCGCACTGACGTGACCTGCTGGCTCGTTTCCGGTAGTCGCCGGGCGGGATGCCGTAGGCGGCCCGGAAGGCCCGGCTGAAGTCGGCGGCGTGTGAGAAGCCCCATCGGGTGCCTATGGCGTGGACGGGCCGCGTCGACAACTGGGGCTCGGCCAGGTCCCGGCGGCATCGTTCCAGCCTGCGCCGGCGGATCCAGGAGGAGACGGATGTGTCCTGCTGCTGGAACAGCCGGTGCAGGTAGCGCACCGAGATGTGGTGAGCGGCGGCGACCGTGGCGGGCGAGAGGTGCGGGTCGGCCAGGTTGGTCTCTATGAAGGAGTGGATGCCGGTCATCAGCGCCTGCTGGCGGCTCTCGGGGGGAACGGCGCCGTCGATGTCCGCGTGGTGGGCGAGGAATGCGGTGATCAGTTCCAGGGTGATCGAGCCCAGGCGTACGGCGTCCTGTGGTCGGCAGGAGGCGGACTCGGCGGCCATGCGGGTCACGAAGTGCGACAGGAGTGCTCCCATGCCGGTGGTTCCCGGCAGCGGGACCGCGAGGAGGCGGTCGACCTTCGCCGCCGGGAGGGGAATCTCCTCGCGGGGGACGCTCAGCAGGATGATTCCTACCCCATGCTCCTCGGGGAGGACCCAGGCGTCGAAGGGGTGGGAGGTGTCGGACAGCACCACGTCACCGACCTGCATCAACACGTCGCGTCTGCAGTGGGAGAAGCCCTGGCTGCCGCCCCGCAGCATCAGCGTCATCTGGTAGTGGTCCGGATCCGAGCGGCGTATCAGCGCCGGTGTCCGACGGCAGTGAAGCGTTGGCTGGGACAGCACCGACACTCCCAGTGTCCCGAATTCCAGCAGCCTGGCGGTGGCCCGGAAATCATCGGCCTGATCGCTGGTGAACGTCGTCGGCATGAGGGTGCGCGAGATGAGGTCGCACCACCAGCCGAACCGGTCGGCGACCGGTAACTCATCACTCCGCAACACGGTTTCGAGCACCGCACACCCCGTTTCGTCGGGTCATGACCTCGTCGACCGCTCACGGGGGTGCGTTCGACGGACCTGATGTGCCCCTGCATCCCCGTGCATTGGCCCTGGTGGGTCGCAATGGCTGACAAACCGAGCCGCGAACTCACCGGGGAACCAACACCAACCTGGTGATCGGAAGCAGACGGTACACCCACGGAATCCCGAACACTGATCAAATGCCCTCTGAGAACGCCGAACACATTGCTGTGAGACGTCGCACAGACATGGGCTCCTTGACGAGCTAGTTGCAATGCCGGGACTCTGTTGGTGATCTTCCCCGGGTGCTGACGGCGGGTCTGGTTGGAGCTTGGGGCCTCACGCTTTCAACTCCTCGATGGCCCCGATGAAGTGCTCGTTCATCCAGAGGTACAGCCTGACGTCGACCAGTCATCCCGACGTGTCGAGGAGCTGAACCGCCTCCTCGGGCCGGACGGCTGGACCTTCCGCGCTTCGAGTTCGTGTCGAGTCGGCCGATTTACAAGGCGGTTCCCACGCAGGCCACTGGCCCCATGGTCTCGCTCCCCCTTGCCGACGACGACACCGGCAAACTCGACCTCGTTCTCGGACAGCCCGACAGCTTCCTCGACCGCGACGGCGAGGAAGTGCCTCGCGACCTCCTCCGGGCGACAGTCCTGACGCAGCGCCGTGACGGTGGCCTCTACCAGCCCATGCCCGGAGACGGTTGGACGGACGACACGTACGAGGCTGTCCTCACCGCGGATCGCGTATTGCTGCCCGCGTGCACGAAAGCGGTCACCGACGCGATCTGGCAGCGGCTGGAACCCGTGCTCACCAGGCTCCAGCGCCAAGACGTTCAGTCCCTCGTGGTCGAAGGCGACATAGGGCACCTGCCGGCCGTCCCATCGGACTGGAGGAACCAGACGGCCGAGGCCGATCCGCCTATCGTGCGGCGTCTCCGCATCGGTCCGCCGACCACGGAGTTCGACGTCACGCGGCAGGACTTCTCGGACCTTGAGATCCGCGGCACCGGACTTCGCTACTTCTACGACACCCGCGGAGGTCGCCTGATCACCGAGTTCCTCCTCGACGATCGGCCGCAGGTGGCCACGCTGTGCCACGTCACCCTCATCAACAAGGACGGCGTCCTTTCGCCCAGGATCAAACTGTGGAAGAGGGATGTCGACCTGGAGGTTTTCCGCTATCCGGGTGTCAGCCGCTTCTGCATCGACCGTGGCCCTCCCCGGATCCACGCCGGCATGGTGAACCTGAACAACGGCATCACCGTAGACATCAGCGTGCCGTTCGGCGGCGTCAAGCAGTCCGGCTACGGCCGCGAACCCGGCCCCGAGGGCCTGGACGCCTTCTTCCACACACGTCATCTTCGTCGACGGCGAACCCCTGCGCGTGATCAACGGCAAGCAGGCGGGCTTCGAGGCGCGTCGAGAGTGTCGCGCCGGTGTCGGTGACGGCCTGTGGGCAGAACAGGCGGGCGGGGAGTTGCGTGCGCGGTGAGGCCGACGGTCTGGAGGGCTTCGTCGACGAGGAGGGAGCCAAAGACCCAGTCGCCTCACAACGGGGCAAACCTCGCAGTGCTGGATCAAGCGGCCATCGATTCCGTGTTGGCCTGCCGGGTGGCGTCCACGCGATCCGGCTGCCACCCGGGGCGGTGCTGGTCAGCGCTTGAAGGCGTCTTTGGCCTTGTCGCCGAACTGCTTCAGGTTTCCGGAGATCTGGTCGGTCCTGCCGTGCCGCTGCAGTCGCCTGTTGCGGGTGGTGCGGCCGATGCGTTCGGTGATCCTTCCCTTGAACGCCTGGGTCTTGTGCTTGATCGTCTGTTTGACGCTCATGGCTGTCCTCTGCCTATTTGCTTGATGGGCTCCCGCGCGTGATCGCCATAGGGGCCGCTCGTCCGGCGGGCGGGGGAACGACCCGGTGTGGACTACCCGCGGCTGCGGCCGTACCGGCGGCCCCGGCTTCGTCTGCCACCGCCGCGCCCGCGCCTCGCGAAGCCGAAGATCCAGACGACCAGGAGTACGGCGGCGGCCCACCAGAGGGCCTGCATGGTGAAGCCGAACCCGAACACCACCAGGATCAGCAGAAAGAGAAGGATCCACAGGATCATTGCCGGGCCTCCGGATCGCGGGAAGTGCCTGAGTTCCGCGGGGGCCGGGCGAAGCGGGGGAGCGGGAATGCCGCCCGAACGATCCGGAGAGGCACAGCCCTACACCGTGCTGTCAGTCAACGCCCGGCGACTTCCCGTGTCAACGCGGTGTCGATACGGGGGAGTTCAGAGAGCTGGGCAGGGGCCGCTGGGGCCAACAGATCCTCGATGAGGGCTTCGACCGGCTCTGGTGTCGGCAGGATGCGGTCCTCCCACCAGGACAGGCCCAGCACAGTGGCGAGGAGGACGAAGGGGGTCGAGGCCGGAAGGATGAGGGCGTACATGTGTGCCGCCTGCGGTGGTATGCGTGCGAGGCGGCGGACAGTAGAAGGGTGCCCGCCCCGGGGCGCATCGACGCCGCGCCGGATCTGGTGGCGACGGCGGGTGCGGGACCGGCCCGTGGGGGCGGGACGGGTTCCGGCACTGATGCGCGAGATGCGCCCCCGAAGGGGCGCGAGAGGTGATCGACGCTGCCGGGGGCTCGGGCCGTACCACGCACGTTGGCCCCTCGCCGCACTCCCGCGACAGGCGTCAAGTGGCCATTCGTGCCAGGTGGCAGACCGTTACATGGGTCGCTGTCCGCAACCTCTGGGCAGAGCTACGCTGTTGGAACAGGCCCCGGCCCCCGGCAGTGACGCATTGTTCCGCCCCGGGGAGGCCCGCCGTGTTCGTTCTGCTTCTCATCCTCATCGTGGTCCTGTTCGGCCTCGGCTTCCTCAATCCCCTTTGGTGGGTCGCCGCGGCCGTGCTGGTCTTTGCCGCCACCCGGCACGGCCGCGGTGGTGGCGGCTGGATCCGTCGTGACGGTTCCGATCTCGGGGAGTACCGGGACTACGAGAACCGCCGGGATCGGCAGGACCGCTGGGACCGCCGCTACAGCCGTCGGCACCGGGCGCGCTGGAGGCGCGAGGACCGCAGGGACCGTGAACGCCGTGGGTGAGCGATGAACGGCCCGACATCCAGAGGTTCCGGGACGGCTTTCGCCACACCGGACGCGCGGAAACCGTGGAGAGGCAGATGCCATGCGCCGCACAGCCTTCCTTCCGAAGGACTGGTGGAATCCGGGGGCCGAAGCCTCAGCGGAGGAGGGCCCGGCGGGCCAGGATGTCGTGGCGCTGCGCGCCGAGAACGATCAGCTCCGTCGCGTGCTGGCCGGTCGGACGATCGTCGACCAGGCGTGCGGCATGGTGATGGTCCTGGCCCCCTGTCGCCGCGGGCCGGCCAGGAGCCTGCTGGTGGACGTCGCGCGGCAGTGCAACGTCCAACTTCCGGACGTGGCAGCCGCCGTGGTCGCTGCCTGGGAGGGTGAGCCGCTCTCGCGGCTGATGCGGCGCGCGCTGCGGCATGCGCTGCGGCGGCTCTACGCGGAAGACCGAGGGTGCGACGCACCAACCGTCGGCTGAGCCGTCCGGAAGGGGAAGGCCATGATTCACACAGCGGATGTGCGCGAGTGGCGCGACCGCGATGTCGTCGATACCGAGGCCACACGATCGGCGTGCTCGAAGCGGTCTACTTGGACACCGCCACCACCGACGAGCTGGCCGTGGCGGCGGTACGGACCGGGCTGCCCACGCGGTACCGCCTGTTCTTCGCCCCATCCAGGACGCGATCTTCAAGCACTACGGCCTGCTCTGCCAGCCCGGTGGGGCCGGTGAACGGCAACTGGCCCGCCGCTGACGGCTCATGGGCACGACGACTGCGTTGTGAGGACTGGGCTGTGAGGTACGCACCATGCACCAACTGACCACGTCCCGCGAAGAACAGCCTCTGCCGACGGCTGTGACGTCGACGGAGGACACGGCGTTGGCCATCGAGATCCTCGAACTGCGAGCCAGGAATGAGCAGTTGGAGCGGGCGCTGGTAAGTCGTGCGGTGATCGACCAGGCGCGCGGCATGGTGATGGCCCTGGCGCCGTGCTCCAGTCACAGGGCCTGGGGCCTGCTGGTGGACGTGTCGCAGCACTGCAACGTCAAACTCCGGGACGTGGCCGCGGCGCTGGTCGCCACGACGAACGACGTGACGCTCCCTGCGCCCATACAACAGGAACTTCGCCGGGCGCTGCGGCGCCTTCATACGGAAGACCGGCAGTGAAGGGTCTGTATCCCCGCAGGCGGGCGGCACCGGGAGCTGTGAGCTCAACTCTCCGGTGCCTTCGTCCGGCACGGCCGTTGGACGCTTCTGTTGGGTAGCCCGCCTCGTGGACCTCAAACACCGACCTGGTCCCTTCCCGAATCACCGCGGTGGTGGCAGGTAGACCGTGAGTGCGTGGGTCGCTTTGGAGAGGTGGAGTGTGTCGGAGGCCGGGCTCACCTCGCCGTCACGGGTGTAGTCCTCCTCCTCGCCCATTCCGTCGATCCGCAGCCGGGTGACCATGGTCGCCTGGTAGACGCGGGAGCGGGCGAGGGTGCCGGTGAGGAAGGCGGCGACGAGACGGGTGCGGGCGAAGGGGTGGCTGCCGTCCACGGTGCGGATGTCGAGGAGGCCGTCGTTGAGACTGCGGCGGTAGGAGGGTGCGAAGCCGGGCGGGTCGTAACGGCTGTTGCCGGCGAAGAGCAGCCAGAGCTGCCGTCGCCGCCCGTCGATGACGACCTTGCGGGGCGTGCCGTCCGCCAGAACCCGGAGCAGGCCGACGCACAGGGCGGGCCACTTGCCCAGGCGCCTCTCGCGGGTTTCCCGGGCCCGGACGAGTTCGGGGTAGACGCCGATGCTGAAGGTGTTGAGGAAGTACGTGCCGGTCCCGTCCGAGGAGGTGACCCGGCCGAGGTCGACGGCTCCGCCGCGACCCGCCTCCACGGCGTCGGCGGTGGACTGCAGGGTCGTCAGCCCGAGGTCGGCGGCGAAGTGGTTGAGGGTGCCGGCGGGGAACACGGCCAGGGGCAGTCCGCTCTCGGTGGCCCGGACGGCTGCCGCGTTGACCGTCCCGTCGCCGCCGGCGACGCCGAGTGCGCCACCGTGGGCGAGCACGTCCTTGGCGGCCTGGTCGAGCACCAGGTGCAGGTCGACGCCACTGCCACAGAGCCGTAGGTCCGCCATCGGCAGGAGAATCCGTAGCTCGGCCTCGGCCGGGGTGTCACCACCGGCATCGCCGTTGACGACAGCGATCAGCCCCAGTCCCGCGGGAAGCGCGGGGACGGAGACGTTCGGTCGGGCGGCGTCCGCGGGCTCGTCCACATGCACCGGCCACCAACGGCAGGTCGCCGCCGCGACACCGACCCCGAGCGCGGCACCGGCGAGCACGTCACCGGGCGCGCGTGTGCCGTGCCGGGCGCGAAGGACGGCGGCCGTTGTGGCGAGGGGGATGAGAGACATCCCCAGCCAGGGTGATTCCAGTGTGACGGCAGCTGCGAACGCGGCGACGGCTGCTGTATGCCCGGACGCCGACGTCGGAGTGGCGGGCCGAGGGAGAAACCGGTGACTGGAGGCCGACTTGGTGGCGATGCCGACGGCGGCGGAGGCCAGGGCCAGGGAGCCGGTGCCGCGCAGGGCGGCACGGCGCGCGCCACGGTTGCCGGACAGGCCCATGACGGCCGCGCCGGCCAGCCAGGGCAGCAGGGGGTGGGCCGAGGCGACGCGCGCGAAGAGCCGTGCGTCGATACCGCGGAGGTGTCTCATGCCGACTGCGTACCCGTAGAGGTACCGACCACGCGACTGCCCGCCCGCAGGAATCGCCCAACGCCCCATTCCGCATTGCCCGTTGACGATCGGGATCCCTGCAGTACCGACAGAGCGGGGCTTTCAGCAGAAGCCACGCGGGCTCCCCCGGGAGTCCGCTGCCCTCTGTTTGAGAGCGGGCTGCACGGGAAGCCGTCCGGTGTGCTTCGGACCGGAGGCACGCCCGTGGGAGCGGTGTTCGCTGCTCCCCGTGTGCTGAGGTCTGCCGGCTCCCACGGTGAGCGACTCCACCGATCAGGGAGACACGCGCCCATGCCGTACCCCCGCACGCAGAGCCGCCGCCGCACTCGCACCTACGACGATGCCCCGGACACCGACGCCGCGTTCCGCCGTATCGCCGCCCTCCCGGACGGTCCGGAGAGGTCCGCGCTGCGCCAGGAGGTGGTGTGCGCCTGGATGCCGATGGCCGTGCGGCTGGCCCGGCGCTTCCGTCATCGTGGCGAGACTTTCGACGACCTCAAACAGGTCGCCCAACTCGGCCTGGTCAAAGCCGTGTTCCGGTTCGACCCGACTCTTGGCACCGCCTTCCCGAGCTATGCCATACCGACGATCCTCGGCGAAGTGAAACGGCATTTCCGAGACAGCCTCTGGATCGTGCACGTGCCGCGACACGTACAGGACTTACGCATCCAGGTCCGCTTCGCCGCCCAGGAGTGCGGTGCGCCGGGCGGCCGCGAACCCTCCGTCCCGGAGATCGCCGCGCACACCGGTCTGACCGAGGCGGAGGTACGGCTGGGCCAGGGTGCGCTGGAGAGCTTCGCCGCCCTGTCCCTGGACGCCGTGCCCGGCCGCACCGAGCACGGCAACCCGCTGACCGAGATCCTCGGCGACACGGAGCCCGGCTTCGACCGGGTCGTCAACCGCGAGGCACTCCGCCCCCTGCTACGGGCCCTGCCCGAACGCGAACGGCACATCCTCTACATGAGGTTCTTCTGCGAGATGACACAGAGCCGCATCGCCCTGCAACTCGGCATCTCCCAGATGTACGTCTCCCGACTGATCATCCGCACCTGCGTACGTCTGCGCCACCAGGTGATGGCCGACACCTACGATCAGAGGACGGCATTGTGACAACGTCCAGAGTCCACGGGCGGCGCCGGACCGCCAGGCGCAGGACCCGGCGCTCGACGGAGCAACAGACGCTGACCGGCGCCGGGCGGGCTTTGCCGCACGAGGCGTGGTGTATGTGCTCATCGGCGTACTGGCCGTCCGGATCGCCCTCGGCAGCGGCGGTGGGACGGCGGACCGCCAGGGTGCGCTGGCCCAGGTCGCGGCGCAGCCTTTGGGGAAAACGATGCTGTGGGCGCTGGTCGTCGGCTTCGGCTGTATGGCGCTGTGGCGGGGCTCCCGAGCGATCCTGGCCAGGGGGCCTCGACGTAAGGCGGCCTCGCGCGTCCTTGACGGCGGGCGGGCTCTCTTCTACGCCTTCGTCTGCTGAGGTACGGCTGTGTATGCCGCAGGGGGCGGGCAGGGTTCCAGTGGTAACGCGAAGTCGCAGGACTGGACGGCATCGGTGCTCCAACTGCCCTACGGCCAGGTGCTGGTGGGCGCCGCGGGCTGCCTGCTGATCGGCATCGGCGTGGTACTCGCCGTGCGGGCCGCCATGCGGCGCTTCCTGAAACAGCTGGACACCGCCGCCATGAGCCACCGCATGCGGCAGATCGTCACCGCTCTGGGCGTGGGCGGAGGCGTGGCACGTGGCCTGGTGTTCGCCGCGGCCGGAATTTTCATCTTGGTGGCAGCCGTTCGTTTCAATCCGGACGAGGCCAAAGGAGTGGACGCGACGCTCCGCAGCTTCACGCAGACACCGGTGGGACCAGGGCTCCTGGTCGCCGTCGCGATCGGACTGATCCTCTTCGGCATCCTCTCCTTCGCCTCGGCCCGCTGGCGCCACCTGTAACACGGTGACCCGAGCCGCTTCGGCAGCGTCTGGAGGTGCGACAGCCGGCGCCAGGGTGGGCAGACGGTTAGGCCGCCAGTCCGGAGAGGGGTTCGGACTCGTCGATGAAGGCGCGGGCCACATCTGACAGGCGCCGGTTGTGGGAACGGGCGTAGCCGCGCAGGGTGGTGAACGCCTGCTCCATGTCGATGTTCTGGCGTTCGGCGAGTTTGCCCTTGGCCTGCTCGATCAGGATGCGGCTGTTCAGCGCCGTCTGCAGTTGCTCGTTGAGGATTGTGCTGCGCACGCTGGAGCGCTGCTGCAGCAGGCTGATGGTGGCCACGTCGGCGAGCGCCTGGGCGATGAGTGTGGCGGCCGGGTCGAAGGGGCCGGGTTCGGCGCGGAACAGGTTCAGGGCGCCGACGACCTCGTCCCGCAGTCGCATAGGCAGCGCTTGGACCGCCCCGAAACCGCTGCGGTGGGCGGCCGTGGCGAACCGCGGCCAGCGCTCGACCTCCCGGGTCAGGTCAGTGACGAGCACGGGGGTGCCGGTCTGATAGCACTCCAGGCAAGGGCCTTCGTCGTTCTGGAGCTGGAAGAGTTCGAGCAGGCGTACTTGTTCGTCGGAGGCGGCCATCACGCGTAGTTCGCCGTCGCGGTCGGCGAGCAGTACCCCGGCGGCGCTCGCGCCGAGCAGGCCGACGCACCGGTCGGTGAGCAGGCGCAGAAAATCAATGAGGTCGAAGTCGGCGACCAGGTTGTCGGCCAGCTCGACGAAGGTCTTGGCCAGGAGCTGCTGATTCATCGTGGGCACCCTCGATTGAGACTAGTCCCGCCGGGAGGGGGCGGGAAGGACAGCACGTTCATCGGATGGCACCGGTGCATCAGGTGTCCTCGTCGGTTCGGGTGGGTTCAGCGTCCGGGGAGAAGCGGAGCCGGTGGGCCACCACGTCGGCTGCCACGTCGGCGAGCCGGCGTCCCTGCGTATAGGAGTAGGCACGGAGCCGTACGAAGGCTTCGTCGATGCCGACTCCGAGCTGGACGGTGAGGATGCCGGTGGCCTGGTCGATCTCCGCCCGGTAGCCGCCCAGGTCCTCGAAGCCCCGGTCCAGCAGTACTCCGTCGGGCGCGCCTGTCTCCTCGATCCGTGCGTCGAGCAGGAGCAGCGTCGCGAGATCGGCGAACGCCATCGCATCGGCCAACTCCTCCGTGCCCAGCACGGTGGGTACATCGGCGTACAGGTCGAGGACTCCCGGGCTGATCGCCCCCATCTGCAGGGGGAGCGCGAAGACCGCGCGTGCCCCGGCCTCCAGGGCTGCATCCGCGAACACGGACCAGCGGTCCTGCAGTTGGCCGGTCAGCAGGTCGGGTGTGAGGACGGCGGAGCCGTGGGTGAAGGCGTCCACGCAGGGCCCCTCGCCCAGGGTGAGCTGGAGTTCTTCCAGTTGTTCGCTGATGGTGTCGGTGCTGCACAGCGGATGGCTCGCCGCGGTCCGGGACATCGCTGATACGCCGGCACCGCCGACCGGGAGTGCGGCCACGGCCGCGGTGCACACGTCCAGCACGCCGACCCGGGCACCACGTCGGGCCGCCTGCTCGGCGACCAGTACCTGGATACGGGCCGAGCGGCTGTCGGACCTCACTCAGGCCACCGGGTTTGGGCATCGTGCGCGAGACCCTCCAGTCTCGCTACGGTTCCTTCCCCGAGGGGAAGGACCAGCACCCGCAGCAGCGCTGCGCTCATGGGCCCCCAGATCTCTCCTACGTCCAGCCATCCCCAGGAGCGGAGCGAGACGAGCGTCGGGTGATCGTCGGGATCCGCCAGAGTGGCGCCGAGGGATACCTGGTGGTCGCTCAGCAGCCGCTCCTGCAACCGGCGACCCACGACCTGGTCCTGCGGGTGTGGCTGCACCAGGATGCTGGTGATGGCGAAGACGCCCCCGGACGCGGTGAGTTGCTCGATGCTGTGCGGCAGTGCTCCGTCGAACCCGAGCCACCAGAAGCCGTCACTGCGTACCGGGAACCCGAAGGCGCATCCGACCACGTGGTCCGTCTCCGCGATCACCATGGCGAACCCCGGCCGCCGGATGTCACCGGTGAGACGGTTCAGGAAGTCGTGGCGGCTGCGGCTGCGATGCGCCTCGGCGGCGGACATCTCGCGGGAGTCGACGTACAACTCCGCCAGCTCCCCGCCCAGGCCCTGCGCCAGCCAGTGGTTCACGCGGCGCAACCGCACCGCCTCCATGGTGGACAACTCGCCTTCACGGGGCCCGTGTTGCTGCTTTCTGCTCCGGCTAGGCCGCCATCGCGCATCGCCCGAGCCGGCAGCCACCAGCGGAGCACTCCGGCGCGGCGGAGGTTGGACGGCCGGGGCCGGGACATCCCCGGGAGGAGATGACAGCTGCCCGACCGGAGCGCCGAGGAGCAGGAGCCCGCATCCGGTGAGGTCGAGGATCCGCTCCAGTGTCGGTGGCGGGTGGTGCAGTTGCAGGATGCCGCCGGCCTCGGTGGTCTTCTGCGTGGCGTAGAGGAAGGAGTTGAGGCCGCTGCAGTCGCAGAAGGTCACAGGGGTGAGGTCGACATCGACGATACGGATGCCGTCGCTCAAGCACCGCGCCAGTGCTGCGCGAACCAGCGGCGCCGATTCCAGGTCGATCTCACCGGACAGGGTGATCAGTGCCCGGTTGTGTCGGTCATGACGGTGGATGGTGAGCTGGGGGACGGGCATGACGCCTCGGTTCAGAAGACCATCCGGCAGCGAGGTGGGGATGCCGGGTTTCCCGGCCCCTCTTGGCGCGCTGTCGGCAGGGGCGTACGTTCGGCGGAGGCGGAGCGAGGGCCGGTCCCAGGGACTGTGCGACAGGACAGCGAACCCACCCGGTTCCCTCCAGGGATGCGCCGGGTGACGAACGAAGAATCCGCTCCCCGCAGCCATCTGTGTCGAGCAACGACAAGCCGCCGGGGTCTGGGACGCCTGGACAACAGCATAGTCCTCGACCCCGCGCGGCAGACGGCCCGAAGCCACCCTCATCTCAGGATGTGGAAGGCGTCAAAAGACCGGTGGCGCGCGCATGTCCGGTGCCCTGCGCGGTACTTGGGAGAACGGCACCAAGGTGGCGGCCGACGTCCGCTCAGGTATGGCAGTTGGTCTACTGCCCGAGGAGGTGGCTTCGCATGACGGAGCCGAACGGTTCAGCCCTGTACAAGTCCGATCCCGATGAGCCGGGTATAGGTGCGGGTACGACGCTTCAGACCGCACAGCCCGGGCCTCAGGAACCGCCGGCGAGCCGCGGCCGGACGACCATCGCGGACGGGGTGGTGGAGAAGATCGCCGGGATCGCCGCACGGGAGGTCCCTGGAATCAACGCGTTGGGCGGCGGATTCACTCGCAGCATGGGCGCCGTACGCGACCGGGTCCCCGGCGGGCACGCGAGCGCGGGGCGCGGCGTCAAGGTCGAGGTCGGCGAGAAGCAGACCGCCATCGACCTCCAGGTCGTCGTCGCATACGGGGTGAGTATCCGAGCTGCGATGATTGCAACGACGACGGGTGCCGTCTCACCGAAGATCACCGCAAGGGCGGCAGCGCCGGTGGCGCACGCGAGGGCGAACTCGGCGAGACTCGAACTGCGCTCGGTGGCTGCGGCCGCGAGCCCAGACCGAACCTGGCCCTCATCGAGAGGCCCGTCCTCGGCGCGATCGATGACGCGCATGGCTGCGGACACGCGGCGCATGTTGATCGACGAGGGTGTTGCCGGCGCACACGAGATGCCCGCCTGTGGACCCTGGTCGACGAGCATGACGGTTACCCAGGACGGCACGAGGGTGCTGCTGGCACCGAGACCGTCGTTGAGGCGCCCCACTGCGGTCACGGTCATGTCGGTCGACTGACCATTCGCGTGCAGCAGGGCGGCGCAATCTAGGACAAGGTCCAAGGCTCCGTCGCCAGAGCACACAGAGTTTCGGTGCTCGGCAGTCATGCGCTGGCTTCCCAGCCGAGCGGGAGCGACGTCGGGCTGTTCCCGATTTCAGTGATGTGAGCGCTGCGCAGCCTCATCGCGAAGATCGCGCAACCATGCACGCAGGGACTCGTCGAGGGCTGATTGCAGAGCGTCGACGTTCGCACGCACCGGCTCGCCGCTCCACGACTCCGTCGTGCGCACGAGAACTCCCCGGCCGGTCTCGGAGAATTCCCAGACGTGCACGCCGTCGATGCCGTTCGCGGGTCCGCCCCAGGTCGTCCTCGACCCGGTGTCGATCTGACTGATCACCGATGTGATGTCAAGACCTGCGGTTTGCCACTGGAAGGATGAACCGATGGCGAACGGTACGTCGAGCGCTGCCCCGGTCACGTCCGGCCGCCAACTGGGCCAAGAGTTGACGTCGGTGTGCAAGTCCCAGAGGACATCCAACGGTGCCTCGATGAGCATCTCCGCGTGCGAGATGACCGGCGCATTGCGATCGATATCGACTGCAGCGTTCGGCGCAACGTTCATGGTGACTCCTTCATCGAGTGTGGGGGATGGGTCTTCGGCTGATGCGGATCACTGCAGGAACCGGGGGAAGAATGGTGGCGGGTGAGGACGAACCCCACGCGCGGTTCGTTTCCTACACCTCAAGTCTCTTCTCCTACACCTCAAGTCTCTTCGCCGCCGACGAGGCGAACAATGTTTCGAAGCACGCGAAAGTGTCCGTCTTGCAGGGCGAGCAAACATTGAGACCACCCTGACCGGGGCCGACCTGAATCTGCTCCGCCCAGCCCGCAAAGGCGAGAACCCGCGGCCCGGGACCCAGTTCTTCAAGCCACTACGACAAGTCATCGAGTCCATCAACGACACCTTCAAAGGCCAACCTCACCTCGAACACCACGGCGGCCACACCCCCGCCGGAGCCTGGGTCCACGTCGTCCGGCGCGTCCTGGCCCTGGCCGCCGCGATCTGGCACAACGACCGCACCGGCCAACCAGTTGAGCAATCACTCCTGGCGTACGACCACGGCCCCCTTGGAATCGATCATCTAGTCGCGAGGCGGGCAGGGACAAGGACTCCGCCCCATGGCTCCTCCACAGCATGGGGACAGTCGCCGACTGCAGGCAGTGATCGCCTGATCTGGGCTCAACTCGCCCTGGGTGGAAGGCAATTCGCAGCGGCTCCGCGTTCGGATCTGTCAACGAGAAGGTGGAACACATCGCTTGCTCAGCGTCGACTTCCGCTTCTCCGGGTGGAGTTGCCTCGGGTGGAACTTCCCCGGCTGGAGCTTCGCCGGGTGGACCAGCCTGACCCCACTCCGGCCGAGTGCGCGGCGAGGAAGGCAAGCCCGACGAGCATGAGGCTTGTCGGGCTGAAGATCACGTCGGTCGACGTTTCGGTGACGCGGATGATGAAGGCGATGGCGAAGAGTGCGGCGGCCACGAATGCGAGCATCTGTTTACCCCTACCGGTGGACGACGAGCCACACGTGATCCCGGTGGCTGCGCCGCTGCCTGCTGGGTTCCCCGGACGGCGCCGATCAGTCGCGTACATCCCGCGCCGGAGTCGGCAGCGACCCCCGCCGCCAGACCTGCTGACGGTGTGAACGAGGCAACCGTCTCGAATCAGTCGACCTGCGGACCGGGCGGCCGAAGACCCGTGGTATCAGCAGTGCCGTTCGCAGACGGTCGACCGCGGCAGCCGATCAGTGTCCAGGGGGAAACGGCCTTGGGGAGCTACTCGATCCTCTGGTGAATTGACCCACCTCTGCCGACGCGGAGAGCGCGCGCACGGTTGGTTTTATTCGCTTTCGGCAGGGAGAGGGAGCGGGCCACTACTGCAGTGCGTGGACCGCGGCTGAGAACAGCGGGGGCATCCGGGACGCAGCGGGGACGATGAGGCGGGCGGTGCCGGGGCGGCGGCTCGCGGCCAGCAGGGCTCCGGTCAGTAGTCGGTGGCGTCGGGTCAGCCGGGACCAGGTGCGCTCGTATGCGTCCGGACGGTCTGCGGCCAGGCATCGGATGGCTGCCCCGGCCGTTGCCATCGCGAGGGCGATGCCCTCGCCGGTGAGGGCATCCAGGTAGCCCGCGGCGTCGCCGACGAGAAGGACACGGCCGGCGACTCTGCGCCGCGCGCGCTGTCGCAGAGGTCCGGCGCCGCGCACCTCTGTGGCGGCCGGGCCGCGCAGTGACGTGGTGAGGGTCGGGAAGCCGGCCAGGTGTTCGTCGTAGCCGCGACGGCTGCGGCTGAGGACCGCGACGCCGACCAGGTCGTCGTCGACCGGTGTCACATATGCCTCGCCGTGCCGGGACCAGTGGACCTCGACGAAGTCTGTCCACGGTTCGACGCGGTAGTGGCGGCGCAGTCCGTAGCGGCCGTGGGGGCGGCCGGGCAGTTCCAGGCCCAGGCTGCGGCGCAGGGGGGAGTGCAGGCCGTCGGCGGCGATCAGCCAACGGGCCGTGGTTCCGGCGGCGGTGACCGTGTCCGCGCTCTGGCGGACCTCGCCGACTTTCCCCGGCAGCATGCGCACGCCGAGGCCGAGGGCGCGCTGGTGCAGTGCGGAGTGCAGCGCCGTACGGCGGATTCCCAGCCCGTTACCGCCGCGGAAGGACGCTTCGGTGTGGGTGGTGCCGTCCAGGTAGCGGATGCCGCGCAGTTCGCGGCCGGTGACCTCGATGCCCAGTGCTCGCAGCGCGCTGACGCCGCCGGGCATGACTCCTTCTCCGCAGGCTTTGTCCACGGGCGTGGTCCGGGGTTCGACGACGACGGCCTCCAGGCCGGCGAGCGCGGCGTGGATGGCGGCTGCCAGTCCGGCGGGTCCGCCGCCGGCCACCAGGACGTCGATCACGCCCGAGCGGGCGTGGTTGGTGTGGTCGCGGTGGCGAGTGCCTGGTTCTCGCAGCGGATGCGCACGGTGAGCAGGGCGGCATTGAGGATCGTGAACACGGCCGCGGTGGCCCAGGCGGTGTGGACGAGTGGCAGGGCCACGCCCTCGGCGACGACGGCCACGTAGTTCGGGTGCCGCAGCCACCGCCACCGGTAGGGGCCGTTCGTCACCAGCGGCAGGCCGGGGACGACGATCACCCGGGTGTTCCAGCGGGGGCCAAGGGTGCGGATGCACCACCACCGCAGTGCCTGCGCGCCTGCCAGTACGGCCAGCATCGGCCAGGCCAGGGTGGGTACGAAGGGCCGGTCGGCCAGCCAGACCTCGGCCGGGCAGGCGACCAGCAGGCCGGTGTGGAGGGCGACCATCGCCGGGTAGTGGCCCTGCCCGGTCACAGTCGCGCCGCGGGCGGTGCTCCAGCGTTCGTTGTGGCGGGCGACGACGAGTTCGGCGACACGCTCGGCGGCGACGGCGGCCACCAGCAGTCCGTACCAGATCATGTGTCCTTCGTGTCCTTCGTGTCCTTCGTGCCTTCGAGCGTCTGAACTACCAGCGCAGCAGGACGAGTTCGCAGGCGAAGCCGGGCCCCATGGCCAGCAGCACGCCCGGGGTGCCCGGTGGCGGGCGGCGTTCGGTCAGGGTGTCGCGCAGTACGTGGAGCACCGACGACGAGGACAGGTTGCCGACGTCGGCCAGGTGACGCCAGGTCACATCGAGTGCGTCGTCGGGCAGGTCGAGGGCTTCGGTGACGGCCTCGAGGACCTTGGGGCCGCCGGGGTGGCACACCCAGGCGGTCACGTCCTTCGGCTTGATCCCGTGGTCGCCGAGGAAGCCCTCGACGTCGTCGGCGAGGTAGCGGCGTACGACCTCGGGGACCTGCGGGTCGAGGACGATCTGGAAGCCGGTGTCCTTGATGTCCCAGCCCATGACGCGCCCGGTGTCCGGATACAGGTGGCTGCGGGTGTCCACGATCGTCGGGCCGGCGGTCTCGTCCGGGCGGCGCGGACGGTTCGTGCCGCAGGCGACGACAGTGGCGGCGCCGTCGCCGAAGAGTCCGGTGGCGACCAGGTTGGCCATGGAGGCGTCGTTGCGCTGGAAGGTGAGCGAGCACAGTTCGACGGACAGCAGCACCGCCACGTCGTCGGGCCGGCCCAGCAGGTAGTCGTGCACACGGGCCAGACCGGCGGCGCCGCCGGCACAGCCCAGGCCGAAGAGGGGGAGCCGTGTGACGTCCGGCCGCAGCCCGAGGCGGCCGACCAGGCGGGCGTCGATGGAGGGGATGGCGATACCGGTGACGGAGGTGAAGACCAGCAGGTCCACGTCGGCTGGGGCCAGACCGGCCAGGTGCAGTGCGTCTCGGACGGCCTTGGCGCCCAGGTCGGTGGCGGCGGCGATGTAGACGTCGTTGGCGGCGCCGAATCCGTCGAGTTCCCCGTACCGTTCGAGTGGCAGCGTCATGTGACGGGAGCCGACCTTCGCGCTGCGGTGCAGCCGGTCCAGGACCCGGCGGTCGGTGCGCTCCGGCAGGCAGGTGCGGGCCACCATGTCGGTGATCTCGGACTGGGTGCGACGGTGCGGTGCGAGGGCGCCGTGAACGGCGGCGATCCGCGTCATGTGGTTCCCGTCCGGTTACCGACTTGGGTGGGTTGCTCACTACGTGTTCCCCGGACCGGGACTTCGACACCATGAATCGCCTGTACGGCCGTTCGCCCCGGAGAGCGCGTGCTTCAGCCGGGTGGTGCCCGGGCGCCTACGATCGGCCGGGTGGGCACTCCCGAGCACTCGACGACCGGCGGCCCCGAGGCGAGTTGGGCCGGTCGGGTGGTCGGCCTGGCCGGGTCGTGCCACCCCGGGCCTGTCGTGGCGGTCACCGCCCTGATGGCCGCGCTCGCCGTCACCGCGGGCCAGGGCGCCGCGCGTTGTACCCTGACCGCCGCAGCCGTGCTGACCGGGCAGCTGTCCGTCGGCTGGTGCAACGACGCGTTCGACGCGCGCCGGGACATCGCCGCCGGCCGCCGTGGCAAACCCGTCGTCGACGGCACGGTCGGTGTGACGGAGGTGTGGGTGGCCGCGTACGTCGCGCTGGCGCTGTGCGTGCCGCTCTCGCTCGCCTGCGGACTGTGGGCGGGCGCCGTCCACCTGGCCGGGGTGGCGGCGGCGTGGGCGTACGACCTGCGGCTCAAGGCGACGGCATGGTCCTGGGCGCCGTACGCGGTGGGTTTCGCCGCACTCCCGGCGTTCGTGGCGCTGGGGCTGCCCGGGCATCCGTGGCCGGCCTGGTGGGTCGTCACCGCCGGGGCGTTGCTGGGGGTCGGCGCCCATCTGGGCGATGTGCTGCCGGACATTCGCGGGGATCTGGCGACGGGCGTACGGGGATGGCCGCACCGGCTGGGTCCGGACGGCGCGCGGCTGCTGCTGCCGGTGCCGCTGGTGGCCGCGTCCGCTGTGCTGGCGCTGGGGCCCGCCGGGCCACCCGGCAGGTGGGGAGTGGCGGCGCTGGCGGTGGCCGGCCTGGTCGCGGTGGCGGGCACGGTGCTGGGACGTCACCGCGAACGGGCGGCGTTCGCGGCAGCGGTCGCCGTGGCGGTGGTGGACGTGGCGTTGCTGCTGGTGCGCGGCACCGGGATTGCCTGACCGCGTCGTCGCGCACCGTACGGAACCCGCAGGTGGCAGCGGGAGTTCCCGAACTTCCCTGTGGATGCCGTCAGTTCGCGAGTCAGTGATGACCGAGCGAGGATGCCACCGGCCGCCCGCCTGCTGGTGACGGCGGGCTGCGGTGCGTCGGAGTTCGGTCACGGATGGTCAGACGACCAGGCCGTTGAGGGGTTCGGTGCCGTCGATGAAGGTGCGGGCCAGGTCGGACAGGCGGCGGTTATGGGCGCGGGCGTAGGCGCGCAGCGCGGAGAAAGCCTGTTCCATGTCGATGTCGAGGCGTTCGGCGAGCTTGCCCTTGGCCTGTTCGATCAGGATCCGGCTGCTCAGCGCGGTCTGGAGCTGTTCGTTGAGGATCGTGCTGCGATGGGTGGTGCGTTGCTGCAGCAGGCTGATGGTGGCGACGTCGGCGAGGGCCTGGGCGATGAGCGTGCCGACCGGATCGAAGGGACCGGCGTCGGAGCGGAAGAGGTTCAGGGCGCCGACGACCTCGTCCCGCAGACGCATCGGCAGGGCCTGGACCGCCGCGAACCCACTGCGGTGAGCCTGCGCGGCGAAGCGCGGCCAGCGGTGGATCTCTGTGGTCACGTCGGGGACGGAGACCGGTGCGCCGGTGCGGAAGCTCTCCAGGCAGGGGCCTTCGTCATTCTGGAGCTGGAAGAGTTCGAGCAGGCGTACCTGTTCGCTGGAGGCGGCCATGACCCGGAGTTCGCCGTTGCGGTCGGCGAGCAGTACCCCGGCCGCATTCACCCCGAGCATGCCGACACAGCGGTCGGCCAGCAGGCACAGGAAGTCCATCAGGTCGAAGTCGGCGACCAGGTTGTCGGCCAGCTCGACGAACGTCCTGGACAGGAGCTGCTGATCCATCGCATGCACCCTTGTCTTGGGAGTGGTTTCCGCCGGGGAACGGTGTGACCTGCTGTCAGGCGTCATCGTCGCGCCGACCGAGGTTCGTGACCGCAGGCAACCGGAGGTGGCGGGCGATCACGTCGCCGATGACCAAGCCTCCGTCGTGCGGCTCGTCGGCCTTCATACCGAGCAGGACCAAGATGGCGAGGCCGACATGGGTCCGCCGCCTGCCCGGCCGCCGGCCCCTGGACCCGGGGCGACCGGCCGTCAGTCGTCACAAGTCCCGCTTGCCGTAACGCCGTTCATCCGGTGATCCCCTCGCACGCGAGCCTGACTGCTGATCCTCCTGCGGCTACTGGATTCGTGCCGGGTGCGCGAGGTCACCCGGCTCCGCGGCTGTCCGCTCTGCGAGGGGAAGGACAAGGGCCCGCAGTACGGTGGGGCCCGGTGGCCTGTAGAGCAGGCCGATGTCGTGCCATCCCCGGGACCGGAATCCGGCACAGGCCGCACGATGGGTCCGGTCCACCAGGGTTGCGCCGAGTAGAGCCCGGTGGTCGGCGAGCAGGCGCTCCTGGAGACGGTCGGCCAGGCCGTGGTAGCGCTCGGAGGGACGGACCACCGTCCCGCTGATGGCGAAGACCTGTCCGGACGTGGTGAGTTGAGCGATGTCCTGCGGGAGAGTTCCACGGAACCCGCTCCACCAGGAGCCGTCGTGCGCTACGGGGAATCCGAACGTGTATCCCACCAGGCAGGGTGCCTGGGCGGTCAGCATGGTGAACCCCGGTCGCCAGGTGTCGTGAGTGAGATGCCGCAGGAAGTCCTTCCGGCCGCGGTGCTCCCAACCAGGCGTTGTAGCGCAGGACTCCGCATACAGGTCTGCCAGGTCCTCGCGCAGTCCCTCGGCCTGCCAGCGGTTGAGCCGACGCAGACTCAGGGGCGTCGCGCGCGTGGCGAGGGGCAGGTGACCTGCGCCCGTCCGCGGTCGGCCCGGCCCGGGTAAGGCTGTCAGAGCACACCGCCCGGGAGAGCGGGCATGGCCGGAGCGAGCCAGTATGCGGCCTGGGGCAGGAGGAAGGGCTGCGGGTGCGTTGGGTTCCCGGCGTGGGCATCCGGGAGGGTGAGGAAGAGGGAACCGGAGCCGGTGAGTGCGACGAGGCGTTCCAGCGCCGGGCTGGGCTGGCGCAGTTGCAGGGATCCTCCGGCCGCGGCGGTGTGCAGCAAGGTCGTGCAGCGTGTGCGGGGACGGCTCGCGGGAGACCAGAGACCGATCCTGCAGCGCGCGGATGGTGGTGATGGTGATCCGGGTGTGGCCGCGCCGGATGTTGGCGACTGGGGTGTCGAAGGAGCGAATCTCGCTGTGGAGCAGAGCAGCGGACTCATAATCCGTCGGCCGTGGGTTCGAGTCCCACCCGCCCCACTGTGCACGCCTGTGACCTGCGGAAACGTCTCATCTGGGGGGCGGATTCAGGGCGTTGGTCCACGGGGCTGAATCCGCTGCTCGTGAGTTCGACTCCGCTGCCGTCAGCGTTAGTTGAGGTCGCTCTGACCTGCGTAGACGTATCGGCCCACGGCTGGAGGATGGGGTCGTGGGTGGGATGTGTCAGCGTCCGGACGTCGAATTCTGGACGCTGGCTGGACACGAGGACTCGGAAGTGGTGTCGCCCGGTGACCTCCGGGTGTCGGGAGCCGGTGGCGGACGATGATCAGGGTGTTGGGCGCCCCATAGATGACGGTGGAGGTCGTTGCCTCATGCGGCTTTCGGGTGGCAGGGCACTTCCGCCACCGAAAAGGGGGCCGTCGTCTGCTCGATCCTGGTGTCCGTCTGGCACCTCATGAACGCCCTGACCGGCCGCTACCGGGATCTCGGCGCCGACTTCCACACCCGCAACCTCGCCCCCCACCGCAGGAGCCGGGACCTCGTCCGCCAACTCAAGGCCCTCGGCCACAACGGCGCCCTCACCCCGGCCGCCGCCTGACCGAATCCGCCGAAGCCCCCGCGAGCAGCCGCCCCCCCCCCCGACCGGCACAGCCAAGGGGCTAATTCGCCATATCCACCTGACCGTCGGGTTTTCCGGTCAGGTCGACTTCCGTTTCCACCCGCAGATCCGGGAACGAGCGTCCGGCGCGCAGCCGGTGACGGCCCGCGAGGGCGGACCAGTCTCCGAGGTCGGTGTCCCAGATCCGCGTGGCCCTCCGGGGCACGCGGATCTCGGCCGTCACCGCCCGGCCGGGGCCGGCCTCGACGGTGGCAAGGCCGACGAGGCGGCGGGCCGGGCCCTGCTGCTCGGCTACCGCGACCGTTTCCTCTCCTTCGGGGCAGGCCCCCGCTTCGAGGTACACCTGGACCACCTCACGGCCCGCCCGCTCCCCTGTGTTCCGCACATGGACGCGGAGGGTGCCCAGGGTGTCGCCGTCGCCGCCGGGGGTGAACTTGGCTTGCTCGTACGACCACGACGTGTAGCCGAGGCCGTGTCCGAACCAGTACGCGGGCGGGGTCTCCTGGCGGGCCCAGGCCCGGTAGCCGATGAAGGCACCCTCGTCGTAGGAGAGCACTCCGTCGACCGGCGTGGTGTCCAGGACCGGGCAGTCCGCGGTGGCTGCGGGCCAGGTGGTGGGCAACCGCCCGCCGGGCTCCTCCGCGCCGAGCAGCACGTCGGCGAGGGCGTGCCCGGCCTCCTGGCCCGGGAACCAGCAGAGCATGACGGCGGCGACCTCGTCGCGCCACGGCATCTCGACAGGGGATCCGGCGTTGACGATCACGACGGTACGCGGATTGGCCGCGGCCACGCGGGAGACCAGTTCGTCCTGGTGGCCCGGCAGTTTCAGGTCAGCACGGTCGAAACCTTCGCTCTCGACCTCCTCGGTGGTGGCCACCACGACGATCGCGACATCGGCCGCAGCGGCGAGGGCGGCGGCCTCCTCGATGAGTTCGGCACCGCTCGCGGTCGGCGGGCGGTGGCTCAGTCCGAAGGAGAGAGCGGCGATGTTGTCGTCGAAGCCCTTGGCGAAGGGCACGTACAGCAGGCTGACGGTCACCGTCACGCCTGCGGTCAGATCGAGGGTGTGGCGCTGTTCCGCCGGGTCGGTGAAGGCGAGGAACGGGTCCTCGGAGTCGGGAATCCTGGTCGCGGAACAGATGGTGCGGCCCGCGACGAGCAGCGTGACTTCCCCGTATCCGGTGACACCGAAGGTGTGGGCACCGGTGCGGTCGGGGGTGAGGGTTCCGGTGATCTCCACCGAGTGGAGCCGCGCGGCGTCCACTCCCGCCGGCAGGCTGCCGACGGTCATCACCCGGCCGTCAGGCTGCGGCAGGTCGGCCAGCACGATGCCGTCCGCGTCCCGGTAGACCGAGCGCAGAGTGAAGCCCTCGGCCGCTGGAGCGAGCCGGGTGCGCGGGTCGGCGCCCTGGGCGTGCAGCAGTTCGACGGCGGGCGGCAGCGCGTGGCGCAGTCCGGCCAGCGGGGTGACCACCCGCTCGGGGAAGACGGTGGCACTGCCGCCGCCCATGACCCGGGCATGCCGGGCGGTGTCGCCGATGAGGGCGACCCTGCGCAGCTCCCGCGGCCGCAGCGGAAGCACCGCGCCCTCGTTTTTGAGCAGGACGAAGGAACGGCGGGCGATCTCGCGGGCCAGGGCCCTGCCGTCGGCCTCGACGGGCGGTTCGCAGACGGCCGGCGGAGCACTGTCCAGCGCACCCACGCGAGCGGCGAGCCGCAGCACGCGCCGCACGGCCTCGTCGACGGTCCCTTCCGCGACCCGGCCCTCGCGTACGGCGGTGGCGAGCGCCTCGCCGTAGACCGTTCTCGGTCCCGGCATCGCGATATCGAGACCGCCCTCAACGGCCCTGACGGTGTCGCGGGCGGCCATCCAGTCCGAGACGACGACGCCGTCGAAGCCCCACTCGCCGCGCAGGATCTCATTCTGCAGGTACCGGTGCTCGGTCATGGTGGAGCCGTTGACGCCGTTGTACGCCGACATGACGCCCCAGGGGCGGGCGTCCGCGACGATCGTCTCGAACGGGCTGAGATACAGCTCGCGCAGCGCCCGCTCGCCGACCTTCGCGTCGAGGGTGAGCCGTTCGGTCTCGCTGTCGTTGGCGACGAAGTGCTTGACCGTGGTGCCGACCCCGCCGTCCTGCACGCCCCGCACATAGCCGGTACCGATGACACCGGTGAGCAGCGGGTCCTCCGAGAAGCACTCGAAGTGCCGCCCGCCCAGCGGGGTGCGGTGCAGGTTCACGGTGGGAGCCAGCAGTACGTCGACGCCCTTGCGGCGGGCCTCCTGGGCGAGCAGTCGCCCGGCGCGGCGGGCCAGTTCCGGATCCCAGGAGGCGGCGAGGGCGGTGGGGCTGGGAAGCGCGACGGACGGGTCGTCGGGGGACCAGTTCGTGCCGCGCACGCCGATGGGTCCGTCCGACATCACCACTGCTCGAAGACCGATCGCAGGCACGCTGGGGAGCGACCACATGTCGTGACCCGCCAGGAGCTGTGCCTTGGTGTCGAGGTCGAGCCGGGCGAGGGCCGCCCCGACCGCTGCCTCCCGGAGGCTGTCGGTGTCCGTGTCGGCGTCCGTGGCAGTCATCGGCGTCGTTCCTTCGTGTAGTAGGGGTACGCGTGGTGCGCCAAGATGACGGCCCAGCACAGCGCGCCGCGCCGGGCCGTCGATGGGAGGGGCGCGGCGTCAGCGGGCCGAGCGCACCGGCTTGACCGCCAGCGCGCCGAGCACCGCGAAACCCGCGGCGGCCAGATACAGCGCGGTGTAGTTGTCGCTTCCGCCTCCGATGGCCAGGAAGAGCGGCGCGATGGCCGGGGCGACGGACTGCGGGAGGGCGTTGGCGATGTTGAAGACGCCGAGGTCCTTGGCCGCGTCGTTTTTGTCCGGCAGGATGTCGACCACGAGCGCCAGGTCGACCGACATGTGCACGCCGATGCCGAGACCGACCACCGCGACACCGGTGAGGAACAGGCCCATCGAGTGAGCGAAGGCGACGGTCGGCAGGCCGACCGCGGCGATGAGCCCGGCGAGCCCGACGAACACCTTGCGTCGGTTCAGGCGGTCCGACAGCCAGCCGCCGCCGAACGAACCGAGGAGGATTCCGCCAACCATGACCGACAGAACCACGCCGACCTGGGCGCCGACGGTGTCGGGCGTGTAGCCGAACCGGTCGATGAGCAGGAAGGCCTGATACGTCATGAGAGTGGACCAGGCCAGCACGAGCAGGAAGCGGCTCACCCAGGCCCAGGTGAAGCTCGGGTTGGCCACCGGATTGACCCAGAAACTGGAGAGGAACTCCTTGACGCCGTAGCGGGTGGCGGGCCGCTCGGCGCGCACCCGGTCACGAAGCACAACCGCCAGCAGCAGCGTCGTGGCCAGGCCGAAGACCGCTGGGACGCCGAACATCAGCAGTATGTTCCCGGCGAAGAAGTTCACCACGTACGCCGCGACGCCCATGCTCAGGAACTGACACAGACCCAGCAGGCCGGACACCCGGCCACGCTGCTCGTCGGGCACCTGGTCGGACAGGACGGCGACCATGGTCGCCGCCGCGGCGTTGTACGCCAGCTGGGCCACGGACCAGCAGACGATCAGCGTCGCCAGGTTCGTGGCGTAGGCGAGCAGCAGCGAGGCGAACGTGCCGACGAGCATGCCGCCCACGATGAACGGTCTGCGCATGCCGAACCGCGAGGTGCAGCGGTCGGAGAGCTTTCCGGCCCAGGGATTGCCGAACAGCGCGAACAGCGCGCCGACCGCCGAGACGGTACCGACCACCGAGGTGGCGTTGTCGGGGAACAGCCCCAGCACCCTGACCTGAAGAGTCACCACGGCGGGGGCGAGGACCGCCAGCCACATGCCGAAGTAGGCCAAGGCGTACACCGCGATGAATCCGGCGCCGGCCCGCGGGGGGCCGGCCGCCGTCGATGAGGCGGGAACGGACGCGGTACCAGTGGTACTACGGGACATAGAGACCATCCAGGGAGAGGCGGGGACGGGGACGGGTTCCCACGGAGTCCGGCTCGGTCTGCACAGCTGCGCCGGTGATCCGGCAGGTTAGAGTTCCTACCGACCAATCGGTAAGTTTTCGTCTCGATAATCGAACGACCCCTACGGCGAGGCGGCCTTGATGAGTAGCGGGGAAGAGGCGGCAGGCGGGTCCGGGCCGCGCGGCGGCAACCGGCCGAGCAGCTACGTGCGGGGCGACACGGCGAAGCGGCGCATCCTCGACGTGGCGATGGAGGAGTTCGCCGAGCGCGGCTACTGGGGCGCGTCCCTGATGGAGATCGCCCGCAGGTCACAGCTGTCCAAACCGGGACTGCTCCACCACTTCCCGAGCAAGCAGGCCCTGCTCGTCGCCGTGACGGTGGAACGCGACCTGCGGGACCGGCACGGCATGGGCGTGGCGGACATTTTCGCGCTGCGCGGCCTGCGGATTCTCGACATGCTCGACCGGCTCGTGGAGCGAAACGCCGAGCGCCCCGGGCTCGTCCAGCTCTCCCACGTCCTGGCCGCCGAGTCCGTCGGAGGAGATCACCCCGCCGCCGAGCACTCCCGCCGGCACTTCACCGACGCCCGCCGACTGGTGCGGACCGCGCTGGAGGCCGGAGCCGAAGACGGCGAACTGCGTCCCGGCATCGACTGCGCACAGCTCGCCACCCAGATCGTCGCGGCGATGGAGGGGCTGGAGAACCAGTGGCTGGCCGAACCCGAGGCCGTGGACATGGTGGCCGTCTTCCATGCCTACACCCGGGACCTGCGCGAGCGCGTCCGCGCCGTCCCTGGATCGGCCGACCCCGGGGCTCAGGACTGAGCCTGGTCGCGGAGCAGGGGACCCGCGACCACCGGGAGCTCTGTCAGAAGGGGTACGGGGCGATGTCGGCGCGGACCGTGAGCCACTGGCTTTCGGTGAACGCCTCGATGTTGGCCTCGGGTCCGCCGAAGCGGGAGCCTGTGCCGGAGGCCCGGACGCCGCCGAAGGGGGCGTTGGCCTCGTCGGAGACGGTCTGCCCGTTGATGTGGATGATGCCGCTGGGCACGGCGTCGGCGATGCGCATGGCGATGCCGACCTCGCCGAGGATGCCGAGCGACAACCCGTACTCGCTGTCCGAGGCGAGCGCGATCGCCTCCTCGACGGTGCCGAAAGGCACGACGGGCGCGACCGGCCCGAAGACCTCCTCCGCGTACGCGGGCATGCCGGGCGTCACCCCGGCGAGCACGGTCGGCCGGTAGAACAGCCCCTCGTAGGTGCCGCCCGCCGCCAGCCGGGCCCCGGCCTCGACGGTGCGGCGGACCAGGCCGTCGATCCGGCTGACCTGACCGGCGTCGATGATCGGGCCGAGGGCGACCTGCCCGGTCGCCGGGTCGCCGACGGGCAGGTGGTCGGCCTTGGCGGCCAGGGCTTCCACGTAGGCGTCGTGCAGGCTCTCGTGCACCAGGTGGCGGCCGGTGGTCATGCAGATCTGGCCCTGGTGGAGGAAGGAGCCGAAGGCCCCGGCGGAGGCGGCCTTCGCCAGGTCGGCGCCGGGCAGCACGACCAGGGCGTTGTTGCCGCCGAGTTCCAGGTGGGCGCGCTTGAGGTGCTGTCCGGCCAGAGCGCCGACCGCCCGGCCCGCCGCCGTGGACCCGGTGAAGGACACCACCCGCACCTCGGGCGCGGTGACCAGCGCCGCGCCGATGTCCGCGCCGCCGGGGAGCAGTTGGAGCAGCCCGGCCGGCAGCCCGGCCTCCTCGAAGATCCGTACGAGGGCGACGCCGCCGCAGACCGCCGTACGCGGATCGGGCTTCAGCAGCACCGCGTTGCCGAGCGCGAGGGCGGGGGCGACCGAGCGGATCGACAGGATGAGCGGGAAGTTGAAGGGCGCGATGACGGAGACGACCCCCGCCGGAGCGCGGCGGCTGATGCTCCACCGCGGCTCGGCGCTGGGCAGTACCGCACCTGAGGGGAGGGATGGCAGAGCGGCGGCCTCGTAGCACTCCTGGGCGGCGATGTGGGTCTCCAGCGCGGCCTTGGCGGGCACGGACCCGGCCTCGCGGACGATCCAGTCGCCGACCTCGGCGGCGTGCGCCTCCCACAGCCGGCCGGCCTCACGCAGGACGGCGGCCCGCCGCTCGTACGGCAGGGCGGCCCACTCCCGCTGGGCCTGACGGGCGCGGCTCGCCGCCAGGCGTACGTCCTCCACCGACGCCCGCCCCACGGTGGCGAGTTCCTTGCCCGTGGCCTTCTCGACGGCGGGGAATTCGCCGTCGCCGCCGGGCGTCCAGCCGTCGGCGGTGTGGATGCGGCCGGGCCAGCCGGCCGTCGGGGCGAGCAGGCTTGTCTGATGCGTCATTTCGGCTCCTCGTTGAGTCGGTTGCGTCTCGGTCGGTCGTGGTCAGCGCGCGGCGGCCACGCCGTCCAGGTCGGCCACGGCGGCCTCCACACTCACCGCCGCCCGCTGCATGCCGCGCCGTTCACCGGGCGCGAGGTCCCACTCGACGACCCGGCGCACCCCGTCGCGGCCCAGCTCCACCGGCACCCCGAGGCTCACTCCGTGCACCCCGTACTCGCCGTCCAGGACGACCGACGCGGGGACCACGGTCCCGGAACCGGTCGCCATGGCCTCGATCAGCCGCGCGGTGCCCAGGCCGGTGGTCCAGGTGGAGGTGCGGCCCGAGTCCAGCGCGACGTGCCGCGAGTACCAGCTGTCGGCGTACTCCTCGGCCACCGCCCGCTGCTCATCGGTGAGGACGACGGACTCGCCGCCGACCGTGATCCGGCTGTAGAGCGGGACCTGACCCTCGCCGTGCTCGCCGAGCATCCAGGCGTCGACGTCCTTGGGGTGCACGCCGAGTGCGTGCGCGATCCCGGTGCGCAGGCGCAGGCTGTCGTTGAGCGTGTAGCCGACCAGCCTGTGCGGGGGCAGCCAGCCCTGCCGGTGCGCCCAGGTCAGCAGCGGGTCCACGGGATTGGTCAGCATCAGTACGACGCCGCCGAAGTCCGAGTCCCGCAGAGGCCTCAGGCACTGGTCGACGATCGCCGCGTTGTCGGCGAGGAAGACCGACCGCGAGGAGTTCAGCCGCAGCGGCACGGCGGCGCTGAGCACGACGACGTCCGCGTCGAGCGTGTCCTCGGGTGTCCCGCCGCGGACGGTGTCGGGGGTCGCGCCGAGCGCGAGCGCGTTCTCCTGGTCCATCACATGGCTGGTGATCATGTTGGGCCTGGTGTCGACCAGAACGATCTCGTACGTGCCCTGCGCGGACAGCAGGTTGAACGCGGCGGACGAGCCGATGCCGCCCGCGCCCCCGATGATGACGACCTTCATCTGTATCTGTCTCCTACGAACGGCCTACGAACGGCCTACGAACGGCCTACGAACGGCCTACGAACGGCCTACGAACGGCCTACGAACGGCCTACGAACGGCCTACGAACGGCCTACGAACGGAATTCGGGATCGGCCTCGACGGCCACTTCGAGCACCAGCGGCGCCTGGCGTCCGGCGAGATCCGGAAGCACCTTGTCGAGCACGGACAGCAGTCCCGCATGGCTGTCGACCCGCTCGGCCGGGCAGCCCAGGCCGCGCGCGAGCCCCGACACACTCAGCTCGCCGAATGCCGGCCAGGCGGGGGCCGCCGAGCCCTCGCGCTCGGACAGGCGGTCCATGATCGCGTAGCGGCCGTTGGCCAGGACGACGAACAGCACGCCGGTGCGGTAGTACGCGGCGCTCCACAGCGCCTGGACGGAATAGAGGGACGACCCGTCGCCGAGCACGGCCACCACCGGCCGTCCCGGGTCCGCCATCCGTACGCCGATCGCGGCCGGCATGGCGAAGCCGAGGCCGCCCATGGCGGCGCTGAGGAAGCCGAACGGGGCGCGGGCGGGCAGCAGCGCGTGCAGGTCCGGCCGACTGGACGGCGTCTCCTCGACGATCACCGCGTCCGGGCCGAGCCGCTCCGCCAACGCGGCCAGCACGTGCGCCGCGCGCAGCGGCTCGCCGTCGCCGGGCGGGGCCGGCGGGGCCACGTTCCGCATGGGCGGCCGGGGCGTTCCCGTGGCGGTGGGAAGCACGGACGCCAGACGCCGTACGGTGTCCGCCGGGTCGGCCAGCACCGCCAGTTCGACCGGGCTGCGGTGCGCCTCCTCCGGGTCGTCGGTGATCACCGCGAGCCGGGTGCCGGGCTCCACGAACGTGCCGTGCTCGTACGGGTACTGCCGGAACACCGGTGCCCCGACGGCCAGTACGGCGTCGTGCCCCGCCAGCGCCGCCCGCAGTCCCGACCTTGCCGAGGGCAGATGTCCCGCGAACAGCCGGTGCCCCTGTGGGAAGCCCGCCCGGGCCCCGAACGACTCCTGCCACACCGGGCAGTCCAGCCGCTCCGCCAGCGCCGTCAGGCTCTCCCATCCCTCCGGCGAGTCGTTCCCGGCGCCCGCGACCAGACAGGGTGTGGCGGCCGTGCGCAGCAGCTCCGCGAGCGCGTCGACCGCCGCGCCGTCGGCTGTACGGCTGCCGTGCAGCGCCACCGGTGCGGCCTGTTCGGCGTCCGGGTCCGCCCGCGCGTGCCAGTCGTCCATCGGCACGACCACCACCGCCGGGCCCCGCCCGTCCCGCGCCTCATGCCACGCCCGCGCGATCGCCCCCGGCACGTCCTCCGCCCGCGCCGGGGTGTGCTGCCACACCGGGTACTCCCCGGCCAGCCCGTCCAACCGCCCGGCCAGGAACGGCTCGTGGGCGAGGTGCCGCCGGTCCTGCTGGCCGACGATCACCACCAGCGGCGCCCGGTTCGCCCGCGCGGTGGCCAGCGCGCTCACGGCGTTGCCGTACCCGGCGGCGGTGTGCAGCAGCACCAGCGCCGGCCGGCCGCTCTTCAGTGCGTACCCCGTGGCCATCCCGACCACCGAGCCCTCGTGCAGGCCGAGTACGAACTCGATGTCGGTCGGCAGGTCGGCGAGGAAGCCGACTTCTGTCGAGCCCGGATTACTGAAAAGAGTCGTGAGTCCGTACTGACGCAGGACCTCGAAGGTTGCTTCCTTGATCGTCTGGGCCGTCCCGGCTGTTGCCATGTGGTCCCCCTTTCTCGCGGAACCGTGACGCTAGGTCCCGCCCTCCGGGCCGGACCACAACCGAGTTCGCTATGCGAGATCCCCGCGAACGCGTTGCCTTCAGCCGATGCCTGGCAGGACCGCGCCCGTGGACAGAGCCGTGCGCAGCCGACCGGTGATCACCCGGGCGGTGTCGAGGACGGCCTCGATCTCGGCGGGGCCGGGGCGTTCGACAGTGAAGACGATGGAGACGGCGGCGACGGCGTTGCCGGGGGCGGAGACGACGGGGGCGGAAAGGGTGGCGAGGCCGGGGACGACCTCGCTGCGGGTGGTTGCGTAGCCGGCGGCACGGGCCAGGGTGATCTCGGGGCGTTCGTCGTCACGCTGGGGCTCGGCGGCGAGCATGGCGATGCCGGGGGAGCCGAGGGTGAGGGGGTGCCGGTCGCCGGGGGTGTAGACGGTGCGGGAGCGGGAGCTCTCGACCTCGACGGAGACGAGGGTGACCGCCTCCTCGCCGTCGCGGACGACGAAGAAGGCGGTCAGCCCGACGCGGGCGGCGAGTTTGGCGATCTCGGGCTTGGCGATCCGCTGGAGTACGGGGAGCGTGCGGCGGCCCAGCGACTGGGCGCGGGTGCCGAGCATGTACCCCTGCGGGGTGTGCGCGATCAGGCGGTGGTCCTGGAGGGTGCGCAGCAGGCGGTAGACGATTGAGCGGTGCAGCCGCATCTGCTGGCTCAGCTCGGCCAGCGACAGCGGCACGTGCGACAGCGCGATCAGTTCAAGCAGCCGCAGCCCTCGGTCCAGGGTCTGCACGGAGGGCTTGGACGCCTCCGGCCCACCCGGCTCGCTCCCGCTCGCACGCGCCTCGCTCATTCCGCGATATTACGCGCCTTCTGTTTCCTCCAGCTCTGGGAAGGTCGCCTCGTCCACCCCCGGGACGACCGGTCGGCGTGGCTCGCGGTGATGGACCAGGTAGGTCGCGTCGGGACGCGCGTAGTGACCGGCCGGGTCGTACGCGTTCTTCGCGATGCTGATCTCGTCGAGGTCGATCTCGGCGTAGACGAGTGCTTCCTCCCCCTCGTCGAGCGCCTTGGTGATCATGCGGCCGTCCGGTCCGTAGATCCGGGAGCAGCCGCCGCCGGCGGACAGCAGGCGGCGCTGTTCGTCCGTGGTGGCGAACAGGTCGATGCCGGCCGGGCTGATGACCTGGGTCGCCATGAGGACGAAGGAGCCGCCTTCGATGGCGTAGACCTGGGTGGCGGCGATGTTGGCCTCGGCGCTGAGCTGGTGGGCGACGTCGCGGTAGAGGCCGAAGCAGGGCCAGGACGCGATGTGGAGTTCCTCGCCCTGGGCGTACATGGCGTACTTGCTGAGCGGCTGGACGTGCTCGGCGCAGTTGAGGGCGCCGAGCCGGCCGAGGGGGGAGTCGACGACCTTGAGGTCGCTGCCGTCGCCCTCGCCGAAGAGGCTGCGCTCGACGTGCGTGGGCCTGAGCTTGCGGCGGTGCAGCAGCACAGTACCGTCGGCGGCGATCACGGTCTGGCTGATGTGGAGGCTGCCGTACACCTTCTCGCTGTAGCCGAGGGCGACGGTGATGCCGTGCTGCCGGGCGGCCCGGCGGATGGCCGTCAGTTCGGGGCCGTCCACCGTCAGGGAGTTGGCGTGGTAGCGGCCGACGAAGGGGACCTGGGCGGCCACCGACCCCAGCCACAGGAAGTGCGGGTAGCCCGGGATCCACACCTCGGGGAAGGCGATGATCGCGGCGCCGCCCCGGGCGGCCTCGGCGATGAGGTCGACGGTCTTCGCCACACCCGCGGCGGCGTCCAGCCATACGGGCTCCGCCTGGACGGCGGCGGCCCTGAACTTCCTGAGGGTGTCAGTCATGTCCGGTCTCCTTCTGCTCCTGCGTGGAGGAGTCGTTCCAGCAGCATGCCGAGGCCCAGCAGCTTCCGGTCGGCACCCCAGGCCCCGTCGAGGGCCAGGCCGACCGGCAGTGCCGGTTCCGGTGTGCGGGTCGGCACCGTGATCCCGGGCAGACCGGCGACGCTGCCGGGTCCCGTGTTGCGAATGTACGTCCGGAATGTCGGTCTCAGGACGCCGTCGTGCCGGACCTGCTCGGTCTCTCCGCCCAGCAGCCCGGCGGGCAGCGGCGTGGTGGGGAACAGCAGCGCGTCGGCCCCCGTCGTCCAAAAGACGCGCCGGTAGCCGGCGACCAGCACCCGTTCGCGGACCCGCAGCGCGGCCTCGTACTCCACCCCCGTCACCGCCATGGGGGCCCCGTCGAGGACGACCTCGGCCAGGACGGTGCGGACGTCCGGGTCGGTGATCAGCGGCAGGCAGTCGGCGGGGTCGTGTCCGGTGGCCTTCCGTAGGTAGCGCGGCAGATGGCGGGCGGCCTCGTACAGGGTGATGGGGAATCCGGCCAGCTCCTCGGCGGTCTCGACGTCCGCGAGTCGCACGGGGACCAGCCGGACCCCGGCGCGGCGCAGTACGTCCAGACTGTGCTCCCAGACGGCACCGGTGTGCGGGTGCAGCGGCTCCGTGAAGTGGTGCTCGGGCACGGCGAGCGTGACGTCACGGGCGGGCGGCGGCTCGGCCGGGGCCGGATCTGCGGCCAGCACCGCGTCGAGGAGGGCCAGTGCGGCGACGGTCGGCGCCATGGGGCCGACGGTGTCGCGGGTGCGGGACAGCGGGGTGACCCCGGTGCCCGGGTAGCGGCCGGCGGTCGGCCGCAGGGCGGCGATGCCGGTCAGCGCGGCGGGGATGCGCACCGAGCCGCCGGTGTCGGTGCCCAGGCCCGCGGGCGCGGCACCGCAGGCGATCGCCGCCGCCGTGCCGCCGCTGCTCCCGCCGGCGAAACGGTCCGGGTCGGCCGGGTTGCGTACGGAGCCGAACGGGCCGTTCGCGCTGGTCGCCCCGAAGGCCAGCTCGTGCATGTTGGTCTTGCCCAGAACGATCGCCCCGGCTTCACGCAGCCGGGCGACCACGGCCGCGTCCTGAGTGGGCACGAAATCCGCGAGCGCCTTGGAGCCCGCCGTGTTCGGCAGCCCGGCGACGTGGATGTTGTCCTTGACGACGAGCGGAATGCCGTGCAGCGGACCGCGCGGCGAGCTGCGGTCCGCCTCCCTGGCCTCGGAGAGCGCCCGGTCGGCGGCCAGGGTGATGAAGGCGCGCAGCTCAGCAGTCCGCTCGGCGCGGGCGAGCAGTTCCTCGACGTGCCGGACGCTGTTCATGCCGGGACCGTAGACGCGGCGGTACGGCCGGTGAACGAGCCGTTTCGCAATGAGAGACGGAGCGGCGGCAGAACCTGGGAACAGGCCCTGTTCATCACCATTTCACAACGGCGCCGTCGCTGTTTCTCATATCGAATCCATGCGCTGTGCATCGCCTCCGCGCGGGCCTACGTTCGCCGCTCCGTCACTCCAGGGAGCCAGGAGCCAACACATGGACCACGCCGCTCACCAGCAGACGAACCCGCCCACCAGACGAACCGTGCTCCGCGCCCTCGGACTCGGCGCCGCAGCCGCCGGGGCCGCGCCCCTGCTCTCTGCCTGCGGCGGGGGCCTGAAGGGCTCCGGATCCACCTCCGGCGACACCATCAGGATCGGCTACGTGAGCCCGCGCACCGGCGCGTACGCGGCCTTCGCGGAATCCGACTTGTACATCCTCGGGCAGGCCAGGGCCGCCTTCGCCAAGGGCATCACCTACGGCGGCACGACGTACAAGGTGCAGATCCTCGACCGCGACACCGGCTCCGACCCGCAGCAGGCGGCGACCATCGCGGACGAGCTGATCTCGCAGCAGGGCGTCGATCTGATGCTGGTCACCTCGACACCGGAGACCGTGCACCCGGTCGCCAACAAGTGCGAGAGCGAGGGCGTGCCCTGCATCTCGACGATCGAGCCATGGCAGGCCTACTTCTACGGACGTGGCGGCACCCCGGAGAAGACCTTCACCTACACGTACCACTTCTTCGACGGCATCGAGCACATCAGCACCGCCGAGAGCGACATGTGGCGGCTGTTCGACACCAACAAGAAGGTCGGCGTGCTCTGGCCCAACGACTCCGACGGCGGCGCCTTCCGCGACCGGAAGACCGGCTACCGCGCGCAGGCCGCGACCAAGGGGTTCACCTTCGTCGACCCGGGCGCCTACGAGAACGGAACGAAGGACTTCTCGTCGATCATCGCCACGTTCAAGAAGGAAGGCGTGCAGATCCTGGCGGGCGTACCGACGCCGCCGGACTTCGCGACCTTCTGGACGCAGGCCGCGCAGCAGGGCTTCAAGCCGGAGGTGGCCACCATCTCCAAGGCCATCCTCTTCGAGTCGTCGGTCGCCTCGCTGCCGGACGGCCTGGGCGACGGGCTGTGTACGGCGAGCTGGTGGGTGCCGCAGTACCCCTTCACCTCCAGCCTGACCGGGCAGACCGCGCAGCAGCTCGCCGACGACTACGAGAAGTCCGCGCAGGCCAAGGGCCGTAAGTGGAACCAGGGGCTCGGCCCCAACCACGCCCTGTTCGAGGTCGCGCGCGACGTCCTGCGGCACGCGGACCCCAAGGACAGGAAGGCTGTCGCCGCCCGGATCGGGAAGACCGGCCTGGACACCGTCCTCGGCCGCATCGACTGGACCGGGGGCGGCGCGGCCAACCCGGTCAAGAACGTCGCCGCCATCCCCATGGTCGGCACCCAGTGGGTCAAGGGCAGCGGCGGCGCGTACGACCTGAACGTGGTCAGCAACACGCTGGTGCCGTCGGTGAAGCTCGACGGCAAGGCGCGGAAGCTGTGACGGCGACGGCGGCCCAGCCGTTGCTGGAGGTCGAGCACCTGGCCGTCAGCTTCGGGGCTCTCCACGTCCTGGAAGATGTGGACCTGACGGTCCCGCGCGGCCAGGCCGTGGGCATCGTCGGTCCGAACGGCGCCGGCAAGTCGACACTGCTGAGCGCCATCTCGGGGGTCGAGCGCGCCACCCGGGGCACGGTCCGCATCGCGGGCCGCGATGTCACCCGCACCTCCGCCGCCCAGCGGTGCCGGCTCGGCGTCGGCCGGTCCTTCCAGATCCCGCGTCCCTTCGGGGATCTGACGGTCTTCGAGAACGCCCTGGTCGGCGCGCAGCGCGGCGGCCGACTGCGCGGAGCCCAGGCCCACGAACAGGCACTCCAGGCCCTGGAGACCACCGGCATGCTCGCCCTCGCCGACAAACCGGCCGGCGCTCTGCCGCTGCTCGGCCGCAAGCGACTGGAACTGGCCCGCGCGCTGGCCACCGGCCCCGAACTGCTCCTGCTCGACGAGATCGCGGGCGGCCTCACCGAGAGCGAGGCCGACGAACTGGTCGCCACCGTCCTGTGGTTGAAGGAGTCCGGCGTGACCATCCTGTGGATCGAGCACGTCGTCAAGGCCCTCGTCCAGGTGGTCGACCGGCTGGTCTGCCTCGCCTACGGCCGCATCCGCGTCGACGGCGATCCGCACGAAGTCCTCGCCAGCCCCGAGGTCGCCGAGGTCTATCTGGGAGGTGCGGCGGCATGAGCAGCAGCCCCGGCCCCCTGCTCCACCTCGACGCGGTCGACGCCGGATACGGAGACTTCCAGGCCCTGTTCGGCATTTCCCTGGCGGTCGCGGAAGGCGAACTCCTCGCCCTCGTCGGCGCCAACGGCGCCGGCAAGTCCACCTTCCTGCGTACCGTCGCCGGGGCCCTCAAACCGTTCAGCGGCGCCGTCCGCTTCGACGGGGAGGACGTCACCGGCCTCCCCGACATCCACCGCTCCCGCAAGGGCATCGGCCTGGTCCCCGAGGGCCGGCGGCTCTTCCCCTCCCTCACCGTCGAGGAGAACCTCCGGGTCGGCGCGGCCACCGGCCGCAAAGGCCCGTGGGACCTGAAGAAGGTGTACGAGATGATGCCGCTCGTCGCCGACCGCCGCACCCGTAAGGCCGCCCGGCTCTCGGGCGGCGAGCAGCAGGCCGTCGCCATCGGCCGCGCGCTGATGGGCAACCCGCGTCTGCTGCTCCTCGACGAGGTCTCCCTCGGCCTGGCCCCCCTGGTCGTCGACCAGCTCTACACGGCCCTGCCCGGCATCCGCGCCGAGGGCACCACCGTCGTCCTCGTCGAACAGGACCTCACCCGCACCTTCGCGGTCGCCGACCGTATCGCCTGCCTCCTGGAGGGCCGCATCATCCTGACCGCCCCGGCCGCCGAGCTGACCCGCGAGCAGGTCACCGCCGCCTACTTCGGCACAACGGAGGCGCTGTCATGACCTGGGTCAACGCGATCGCACAGGGCATGCTGCTCGGCGGCATCTTCGCCATGGCCGCCGCCGGACTGTCCCTGGTCTTCGGGGTGATGCGGATCGCCAACCTCGCCCACGGAGACCTGATGATCCTGGGCGGCTACGTGGCCTCGGTCGCCGCCGTCCACCTCGGTATCCCCGTCCCCCTTACGGTGCTGGTGTCCATGGCGGCGGTCGGCGGCCTCGGCTACCTCATCCAGCGCACCCTGCTCGACCGGGCCATGGGGCTCGGCGAGTTCGCGCCCCTGATGGTCACCTTCGGTATCTCCGTGATCATCCCCAACGTCCTTGTCCAGTTCTTCAGCAACGACTCCCAGCCGCTGTCCATCGGCGCGCTCAGCACCGCGAGCATCCGCGTCAGCGGCGATCTGGCCCTCGGCTGGTTCCCGCTGATCACCGTCGCGGCGGCGGTCGCGGTCCTGGCCGCGCTGCATGTCTTCCTCTACCGGACACAGCCCGGCCGCATCGTCCGCGCCACCTCCGACGACCGCGCCGTCGTCCGGCTGATGGGCGTCGACAACCGCAAGGTGTACGCCCTCACCACGGTCATCGCCTTCGCCACCGTCGCCCTGGCCGGCACCCTCTACACCATGCGGCAGGGCGGGGTGACCCCGTACGAGGGCCAGCTCACCGTCCTGTTCGCCTTCGAGACCGTCATCATCGGCGGCCTCGGCTCGCTCTGGGGCACCCTCGCGGGCGGCATGGTGCTCGGCGTCGCGCAGTCCGTCGGCGCCCAGATATCCCCCGACCTGCCGCTGCTCGCCGGGCACGTGGTCTTCCTCGTGATTCTGGTGTTCCGGCCGCAGGGCCTGTTCGGCAGGAGTGTGCTCGCATGACCACCCGGACAACCACCCCCGCTGCCGAGTCCCCGTCGGCCCCGTCCGTACGCCCCGTCATCAGACGCGGCGGCCGTGCCGCCGCTTTCGGCCTGGCCGGGACGGCCCTCGTCCTGCTGGTCATGGCGAGCCTGCCGTACGTCGTCGACACCGGCGTCACCGCACAGTTGGTGAAGCTCTGCTACCTCGTCGCCCTGGCCTCGATGTGGAACCTGCTCGCCGGATACGCCGGCATGGTCTCCATGGGCCAGCAGGCGTTCATCGGCCTCGGCGCGTACACGCTGTTCGTCGTCAACGACCACGGGATCAACATCTACGCGGGCACGCTCGTCGTCTCGGCAGTCGTCGCGCTGATCGCCTGGCCGGTCTCCTACGTCGCCTTCCGGCTGCGGGGCGGCTACTTCGCCGTCGGCACCTGGGTCATCGCAGAAGTCGTACGCCTGATCGTGGTCCGCTTCGACTCCCTCGGCGCCGCGAGCGGACGCAACCTGACCACCATCACCGCCGACCCGATCCTGCGACGGGCCTACACCTACTGGCTGGCCCTCGCCGTCATGGCAGCCGCGGTCCTCGGCACGTACCTGGTACTGCGCAGCCGCCTCGGCCTGGACCTCCAGGCCATCCGCGACGACGAGACGGCGGCCGGGGCACTGGGGGTGAACGTCACGCGCGGCAAGCGGCTCATCTACATCGCGGCGGCGGCCGGATGCGCGGCCGCCGGAGCCGTGATCTGCGTCAGCAGCCTGGGGGTGGCCTCCCCTTCGCAGATCTTCGGCGTGCAGTACACAGCTCTGATGATCTTCATGGTCGTCATCGGCGGCATCGGCACGGTCGAAGGCCCCGTCATCGGCGCCCTCATCTACTTCCTGCTCGACAAGTACTTCGCCCAGAGCGGCGTCTGGTACCTCGTCGTCATCGGAGCCGCCGCCATCGCCGTCTCCCTCTACCTACCGCGCGGCCTGTGGGGAACCCTGGCCCACCGCACCGGCTTCGCACTCTTCCCGGTGTCCCACAAGGCCCTGCAGACGTCGCGGCGCGGCCAGGCACGATAACCCCCCGAAAGGAACGCACCTCTCCGCGCAAGCGAAGGTGAACCGTTGTACATGGTGGTCAGCTTGTGGGTGCCCGACTGTGCACGCGAGCGGAGGTGAATTGCACGGCGGCAACTGTTCCGCGAGCCGGCAGGAGAGCTCACTGTCGAGAGCGACCTCCCAGCAGCACGGTGTACCCCTGAAGAACGGTCAGCTCGAAGGCTGGCTGTGCTCAGTTCAGACGCCTTGGCCAACGACACCGGTCATAGCGGCTCTGCTCCGACTGCCGGGGTGGAGCCTTCGCGCGTTGGAAGGAGAATCCGCTGCGGGCGAGTTCGAGGCGCACTCCTGAGCTGGGGCGATCGTCTCGGAATCCGGTTGGGCTTGTCCGCCAGGACGCGTTCTGGACGCAGGTTGGACACAAGGATCGGAAAGACTGAGAGCGTTGTGGTGAACCGCGCTGCTGATCGATGAGCTGTGCGTTTCTCCATTCGGTGGTTCTGCCGGGCAGCCAGCTGACGCATGGTGTTTCGTCTACTGGTTGGTTTGCTTGGTGTTGGGTCGCCGCCGCCCGCGGGTAGTGCACGGTCCGGCGAAACAATGCGGCCGGAAGTGTTACCCGGCCGCCGCGCAGCCGTCACCTATACATCGAGGCGGACCGGGCGCGCGTGGGCGCTCGGCCGGTGAGCGAAGGAGTGCGGATGCGGGTTGCAGAGCGGGACGGGCGTGCAGATCAGGACTTGGTGGTGGCGGCGCAGGGCGGGGACCGCCAAGCCCTGGACGAGTTGATGGCCGCGTATCTGCCGCTGGTCTACAACATCGTCGGGCGGGCGCTGGACGGACACGTCGATGTGGACGACGTGGTCCAGGAGACGCTGATGCGTGCGGTGGACCGGATCGGGGATTTGCGCGACCCTACGGCGTTCCGAGCCTGGGTGGTGGCGATCGCGGTGCGCCAGGTGCGCGACCGGTGGCGGCGCCACCAGGTGCAGCCCTCGGCGGCGCACGGCTGGGGCTTCGAGCTCGCGCCGGACGCGGTCGATCCCGGCGCAGACTTCGTGGACCTGACGATCCTTCAACTGGAGCTGTCGGGCCAGAGGCGCGAGACGGCTCTGGCGACGCGCTGGCTGGAGGAGGGTGACCGCGAACTGCTGGCGCTGTGGTGGCTGGAGGCGGCGGGCGAGCTGGACCGGGCGGAGCTGGCCGGGGCGCTGGGCATCGAGCCGGGACACGCGGCGGTGCGGGTGCAGCGGCTCAAGGCCCGGCTGGACGCCGCCCGCACGGTGGTGCGGGCGCTGGACGCCGCGCCCCGGTGCGCTGAGCTCTCCCAGATAGCGGCCCGGTGGGACGGGTGGGCGGCCCCGTCGTGGCGCAAGCAGTTCGCGCGGCACGTACGCGAATGCGTAGCCTGCGTCGCGTCCTGGCAGGACCTGGTGCCCGCCGAGCGGCTGCTGGCGGGCTCGGCCCTGGTACCGGTACCCGCACTGCTCGCGGCCACATGGCTGCGGCACGCCCTGCCCCCGTCCGCGCCGAGCGCGCAGGCCGCCGCGGCGAAAGGGGTCGCGGGGAAAGGCAAGGCCGCGAAGCGGTTGCGCCACGGCGGCCACGGCGGCAGATCGGGCGGGCTGGCCGCGCACGTGTCCGGGAAGCTCGTCGCGGCCGCGGTGGCTGCCGCCGTCGCCGTCGGCGCGGGCGTCGTCTACGCGGCCACCAGCCACCAGCCACAGGGTTCCCCTTCCGCCACGGCGGGGGCGCGGGGCGCTGCGGGTGTCGCGGCGGCCGTGGCGAGCGGTTCGGCCTCAGCCTCGGCGAGCGCCTCAGCCTCGGTGAGCGCGTCGGCGTCGGCGAGCGCCAAGGCAGCAGCGTCGTCGGCGTCGTCTCCTGCGGCCGGTGGCGCCAGCTCGACGATACGTTTCATGGGCAAGAACACGGTGATGATCGGAAGAATATCGAACGATAAACCTTCGGTTGCCGCACCATTCGACGCTCAGTACCAATACGTCGTCAGTCCGCCTGCACCGTCGAGCAGCGTGTACACGGCGAAGTCCTGCCCGAATGGTACGAACTGGTGGGGATGCGTGTGGGGCGGGCGCGGGGGGCTCGTCCCCCATATGGAAGCCCGCGCTGCGCAGGCCACCTATAAGGGTCAACCGCATCCGCAGACGATGATGTGGTCGTGGTTTGAACTCCCCCACCTCACCCCCAATGCGACGTGGCAGGACGAGGTGAAGGCGGTCAACCGGGTCGACCTCCTCACCAGGTACCTGAACGACTACCGTTTCTTCGTCCAGAAGATCGGCACCTCGCACGACATGATCGATCTCGAAGCCGACTTTTGGGGATTCGCCCGAGGGACGGGCGATGTGAACAAGGTCCCGGCGCAGGTGACTGCGGCGGCTCCGAACGACTGCGGAAATCAGGCGAACACTGTGGCGGGTCTGGCCCGCTGCCTGATCTCAATGACCCGCAAGTACGCTCCTCACGCGACCGTCGGCCTGCACCTCACCTGCTGGGACTGGCCGGGCAACGAGAAGAAATGCGCCAGGGATTACGTGGCCCTCGGGGCAAAAAATGCGGACTTCCTGGTCGGGGAGGTTGAAGCCGCGGACGCCGGTCTCAATGCGCTGCCGGAGAATGGCGGACACAACTCATTCTGGAGCGAAAAGAAGTGGACCGCGCAGCTCGCGTATTGGAAGACGATGGCGGACGCGTCCGGCAAACCGATCGTGGTCTGGCAGATCCCGGTCGGCAACATGCGACAGAACAACACCCCGTACCACTATAAGGACGACAAGGTGGACTGGCTGTTCTCGCACATGGACCAGGTCGCGAGCGCCCATGTCGCGGCTCTGATGTTCGGCCAAGGATCGGACAAGTCGACCACGATTGAAACCGACGGCGGCAACCTGTTCCGGAAGACGATCGCCTACCGAAACTCGGGTGGCACGCCGCTCAAATAGCGTGAGAAGGCTGCTGCCTTCGCGGTCGGCACGTCGTTCAGCACGATCGGCCCGGTCCTGCGCGGCGTGATCCTGGCCGCCCGCGGGCCGTCGGTGACGTCCGCGAGCTGCTGCCGTCGATGATGTCGGGTAGCCGGAGCACATTGCTGTGCCCCGGCTACTCGACCGTGGGCAATGTGAACAAGGTCCCGGCGCAGGTGACTGCTGCGGCCCCGAACGACTGCGCAAATCAGGCGAACAGTGTGGCGGGGCCGGTGTTTGCAGGGCTCCGGGGCGGTGTCTCTCCCCCGGCGGATCTCCTGCTATCTCGCTGTTACGGTGCGTGACGCGGTCCTGTTCGCTGTGGTTGCCGTCTGGGGGGCCTGCGCTGTCCTGGCCCGAGCCGAGGATCTGTACGTATCCGTCGGCCCTGTGGAGGGCGAGGGGCTGGGGGAGCGGGAGGTGAGCCGGGGCCGGTTCACCTCCGCTCACGCGGAGAGCACCGATCAGGTAGCCGCGTTCCGCGACCGGCCCCGGGGCCAAGGTCCGTGCCCGCCCGACGTGTTCATTGCTCATGCTCTCCGGATCAGGGGCGCGTCCGTGCGGTCGGCGATGTCCTCCGCGGTCACGCCCGGCGCGCATTCGACGAGCGCGAGGCCTTCCGGTGTGACGTCGAGGACGCCCAGGTCCGTGATGATCCGGTGGACGCATCGCTCGCCGGTGAGCGGAAGGGCGCACTCCTTGACGATCTTCGGGGTGCCGTCCTTTGCGGTGTGCTCCATCAGGACGATGACCCGGCGGGCGCCGTGGACCAGATCCATCGCGCCGCCCATGCCCTTGACCATCTTGCCGGGGATCATCCAGTTGGCCAGGTCGCCGGCAGCGGACACCTGCATGGCGCCGAGCACGGCGGTGTCGATGTGGCCCCCGCGGATCATGCCGAAGGAGAGGGCCGAGTCGAAGAAGGCGGCGCCGGGCAGGACGGTGACCGTCTCCTTGCCCGCGTTGATGAGATCCGGGTCGACTTCGCTCTCGTGCGGGTACGGGCCGGTGCCCAGGATGCCGTTCTCCGAGTGCAGGAGCACCTGGACACCCGGCGGGAGGTGACCGGGGATGAGTGTGGGCAGGCCGATGCCTAGATTGACGTAGGAACCGTCGGTGAGTTCGGCTGCGGCGCGAGCTGCCATCTGGTCGCGGGTCCAGCCCGTGGGCGTGCTCATGCGCGAACCGTCCTCTTCTCTACGTGCTTGTCGGCGGCCTGAGCTGTGGTGAGGGCCACGATCCGCTGGACGAAGACGCCCGGCAGATGCACCTGGTCGGGGTTCAACTCGCCTAGTTCCACGAGCTGTTCGACCTCGGCCACTGTCACGCGTCCGGCCATGGCGGCGAGTGGGTTGAAGTTGGCGGCCGATTTGCGGAAGACGAGGTTGCCGTGGCGGTCGCCGCGCCAGGCCCGTACGAGGGCGAAGTCGGTGGTGATCCCGTGCTCCAGCACGTACGCACGGCCGGCGAAGTCGCGGGTCTCCTTGGGAGGGGAGGCCAGGGCGACCGTGCCGTCGGCGGCGTAACGCCAGGGCAGTCCGCCGCGGGCGACCTGCGTGCCCACGCCTGCCGGGGTGTAGAAGGCGGGGATGCCCGATCCGCCTGCGCGCAGTCGTTCGGCCAGGGTGCCCTGGGGCACCAGTTCCACCTCCAGTTCGCCGGACAGGTACTGGCGGGCGAACTCCTTGTTCTCGCCCACGTAGCTGCCCGTCACGCGGGCGATCCGGGTTGCTGACAGCAGGACTCCCAGTCCGCGCCCGTCGACTCCGCAGTTGTTCGACACCACCCGCAGGCCGGTCGCTCCCTGCGCGTGCAGGGCCTGGACGAGTACGTCGGGGATGCCGCTGAGGCCGAAGCCGCCGACGGCCAGTGACGCGCCGTCGGGGATGTCGGCGACCGCCTCCGCGGCGCTCGCGCGGACCTTGTCCATGACGGAAGAGCCTTTCTGCCGTACGTTGTTGCTGGTTCAGGCGTCCGCGCGCAGGGCGTCCGAGATCGACTTGGTGCCGCCGTGCGAGGTGAGGCCGCCGTCGACCGGGATGTCCGCTCCGGTGATGAAGGACGCGTCGTCGGACAGCAGGAAGACCACGAGCGGGGTGATGTCGTCGACGGTTCCGGTGCGGCCGAGAGGTGTTTCGCGGAGGTTCCCCTCGCGGAATGCGGGGGCCGCCGAGGCGGTCATCGTGGTCTCGATGAATCCGGGGTGGATGGTGTTGACGCGGATGCCGCGTGGTCCCAGTTCCATGGCGGCCGTCTTCGACAGGCCGCGCAGCGCCCACTTGCTGGTCGTGTACGCGACGGGGTAGTGGGCGGTCAGCGCCGCCGACGAACCGACGTTCACGATCGACGCCCCAGCCCGCATCAGCGGGGTCAGGTGCTGGATGCCCAGGAGGGGACCGGTGACGTTGACCGCGTGGACTCGGGCCATGTCCTCGGGACGTACGTCGTCGATCCGCGCCCGCCAGGTGACGCCCGCGTTGTTGACCAGACCGTGCACCTGGCCGTACGACTCCCTCAGTTCGGCGGCGAGTTCGGCCCACTCCTTGTCGCTGCTGACGTCGAGGCGGCGGCAGCCGGGTGCTTCGTTCACGTCGGTGGCGATCACTCGTGCGCCCTCGCGGGCGAGCGCCTCGGCCTCCGCGGCCCCCTGGCCGCCGGCCGCGCCCGTCACCACGACGACTTTGCCCAGCAGCCGCTCGGTCACGGCCGCTCCCGGGATCGACGCCGGCCGGCTGGAACCGGCACGGGATCGACGCCGCTCACGACCGTGTTGGAGACGGACCCGATGCCTTCCACGGTGAGTGTCACCGTGTCGCCGGGCTTCAGCGGGCCCGGGTCCTGCTCGCCTCGTACGCCCCAGAGCTCGGCGAGGCAGCCGCCGTTGCCGCAGGTCCCGGAACCGAGGACGTCACCCGGGCGGACGACGGTACCCCGGGAGGCGTAGGCCACCATCTCCTCGAACGTCCAACTCATGTTGGAGAGAAGGTCCTTGCCGACCACCTGGCCGTTCACCTCGGCGGTCAGTGCCAGCCGGAGGAAGCCGTCCGCGTCGCGGTACCTCTCCAACTCGTCGGCGGTCACCAGGTACGGCCCGAGGGTGGTGGCGGTGTCCTTGCCCTTGCACGGGCCGAGACCGACCTTCATCTCGGCGGACTGCAGGTCGCGAGCGGACCAGTCGTTGAAGACCGTGTAGCCGACGATGTGGTCGCGGGCGTGCTCGGGGGTGAGGTCGCGGCCCTCCTCGCCGATGACGGCGGCGACTTCGAGTTCGAAGTCGAGCACGCTCGAACCCGGAGGCACGGGGATGTCGTCGTGCGGGCCGTACACCGCGTAGGGGTTGGCGAAGTAGAACGTCGGGGCCGCGTACCACTGTTCGGGCACCCCGGCGGCTCCGTCCACCGACTTCCGTACGCCTTCGACATGCTCCTCGAAGGTGACGAAGTCCCGCACGGTGGGCGGCTGGAGCGGCGGCAGCAGTCGCACCTCGGAGACGTGGGGGCCGGCCGCGACGTCGAGCGTCGCGGAGCCCGCGTCGAGCAGTTCGGGCAGACCGCCTCCCCTTCCCTCGGCGAGCAGGCCGGTCAGTGAGCTGACACCAGGCAGGGGGTAGAGCGTGCCGTCCTCTTCGACGACGGCCACCTGGCGTCGGTTGCGGTACTCGTACGTGGCGAAACGCATGGGCGGGTCCTGTCGGCGCGAGGACGAGTGAACGAGACCGGGTGCGCGGCGGGGAGCCAGGGCATGGCATGACCGCCGCGTTCCCGGCGGCAGGGGGCCTGACCGGTCAGACCGGCGGGGCGACGAACACGCCGCGATCGGGGTCGTTGAAGGACTCCTTGGCGATCAGCTCGTTCATCGGGTTGGCGGTGCCCCACTGGTCGGTGACCTCGGGCTGGGAGAAGTCGTAGACGTGGGGGTGCCAGGTGTCCTCGTCCAGCTCCTCCAACTCCGTCGTGTATTCAACGGTGTTGCCGTGCGGGTCGAGGAAGTAGGTGAAGGTGTTGTCGCCCGCCATGTGCCGGCCCGGACCCCAGACCTTCTGGAAACCGGCCCGCATCACCCGGCCGGAGCCGCGCATGTACTCGTCGATGCCGCGCATCTCGAAGGAGACGTGGTGCAGCGAGGTGTGCGGGCCCTTGGCGATGGCCATGGAGTGGTGTTGGTTGCTGATCCGCATGAAGTGCATGACGTCACCGACGTACGGCGAGCTGAGCGTGTCGGAGTGCCGGAAGCCGAGGTGCTGCTCGTACCAGGCGCGGGTCCTGTCGAGGTCCGGCGAGTTGAGGACGACGTGCGACAGCTTGACCGGGATCGACTCCTTCTCCTCGATCCTGCGGTGCTGCCGGACCTCCACGTCGGCCGAGACCTCGACGGTGCGGCCGTCGACGTCGAAGAAGCGGAAGCCGTACCCGCCGCCCGGGGTGTCCACCTTGCCCGGCCGGCAGATCAACTCGACCCCACCGGAGAGGAGTTGCTCGGCGAGTGTGTCCACGTCGGCGGCTGAGGCGGCGCCGTAGGAGACCAGGTCGAGGCGCTTCTCGTCGGCCTTGCGCAGCCGTACGACGTACTGCTCGGGGCTGCCCTCGGCGGCGAGGAAGGAGATGCCGGAGTCCTCGGCGACCTTGGTCAGGCCCCAGACGCCGGAGTAGAAGTCGAGTTGCTTGTCGTAGTCGGGCACGGCGAGGTCGACGTGCCGGAGGTGGGTGAGCAGGCGGTTGCTCATGGGGGTCCTCCTCAGACGAGGTTGAGCAGGGCGGCGGCGTTCGCGCCGCGGAGGGAGTGGAAGTCGTGGTTGGTCAGATCCGCCGCGCGCAGTGCGGCCAGCGGGTCGTCCGTGCCCATGTCGAAGGGGAAGTCGGAGCCGAGCAGGACACGGTCGGCGCCCGCGGTTCGGACCAACTCCCGTAGCACGTACGGGTCGTGGACGAGCGAGTCGTAGTAGAGCTGCCGCAGATAGCTGCTCGGCTCCCGTGCGCAGCCGTGTGTGTCGGGGCGGGCTCGCCAGGCGTGGTCGGAGCGGCCGATGTGGGTGGGGAGGTAGCCGCCGCCGTGCGCCGCGATCACCTTCAGGCCCGGGTGGTGGTCCAGGACACCGGAGAAGATCAGGTGGGAGAGGGCGACGGCGTTCTCGGTGGGCTGGCCGACGGTGTTGGACAGGTACCACTGGTCCAGGCGCTCGTCGAGCGTGCAGCCGAAGGGGTGCAGGAACAGGAGGGCTCCCGTCTCCTCGGCCCGCGACCAGAGGGGTTCGTAGGCCGGGTCCGACAGTTCGCGGCCGGGCGCGTGTGAGGAGATCTCCACACCCCTGAGTCCCTGCTCCAGTGCGTGGTCGAGCAACTCGACCGCGAGGTCCGGGTGTTGGAGCGGGATCAGGCCCAGGCCGTGCAGCCGGTCGGGTGCCTTCGCGCAGTGCGCCGCGGTGCCCTCGTTTGCCAACCGGCAGACCGTTGCGGCCAGTTGGGGCTCGGCCCAGTAGTGGTAGTGCGACGGGGACGGGCTGACCAGCTGGATGTCCACGCCCTGCGCGTCCATGGCGGCGAGGCGTACGGCGGCGTCCGTCAGCTTCGGCACGCGTGCGCCGACCATCGGGCCGTTCACGGTGAGGGCGGCCGGGCCGCTGCGGCGGGCGTCGAGGGCGCGGGCCTCGGCGAGGCCGGGACGACCGGCGACGGTCTCCTCGACCTCGGGAAGAAGGAGGTGCGCGTGGACGTCGATCGTCGGAGCGGAGGATGCGGTGGCGGTCACGGGCGCTCCTTGAGCATCGTCATGGTGCGGCCGATCAGCCCGGGCATGTCGGCATCGCGCACGCCGTCCAGCTGCCACTGGCCGATCTGCACGGATGCCTCGACGACGGTGCGCACCCGGCGAATGCGGCGGTCGTAGTACGCCTGGAGCAGTTCGTCGCCCCAGTCCTGTCCACTGCTCAGCAACTCGGCGAGGACGACGGCGTCCTCCAGGGACATGGCCGCGCCCTGGGCCAGGGTGGGCGGGCAGCAGTGGGCGGCGTCGCCGATCAGCACGACACGGCCCCGGTGCCAGGCGCCCTCGACCAGCAGGCGGTCGAACCAGGTGTAGTTGACCTTCGTCGGGTCGGTGATGTGGGCGGTGATCTCGGGCCAGGCACCGCCGTAGCCCTGTGCCAGGCGGCGCATCTCGTCGGCGTGGGCGGCCGGATCGATGGCGGCGCGGTCGCGGCACGCCTCGACGAGGTAGGCGTAGATGGTGTTCTCGCTGGTGGGGCAGTAGCCGGCGATGTAGGCGGGGCCGCCGTAGGCGAGGTCGGTGCGTGTCACGCTCTCGGGCCGCGGGGCGGCGATGCGCCAGATGGCCATGCCGGTCGGTTCGGGTTTGTCGGTGATACCGATCGCGGCGCGGGTGGTCGAGCTGACGCCGTCGGCGGCGATCACCAGGTCGTAGCGGCCGGTCGTGCCGTCGCTGAGGCGTACGGAGACGCCGTCGGCGTCCTGGTCCAGGATCTCGGCGGTGGTGCCCAGGCGAACGCCGGCGCCGGAGGCGCGGACCGCGTCCATGAGGATCTGCTGGAGCTGGGGGCGCTGCATGCCGAGGGTGGCGGGCAGGTTCTCCCCACCGGTCCGGATATCCTCGGCGACGAACAGGACGGTGCCGTCGGGGGCGGTCACGCCCAGCGAGCCGAAGGCGTACCCGGACGCTTCCACCCGTTCCCAAACGCCCAGTTCGCGCAGGACACGCAGGGCGTTGCCCTGGAGGGTGATGCCCGAGCCGGTGGTGGCGTTCCAGTCCGGCCTGGCCTCGATCAGGTCCACATTCATGCCGGCGCGGCGCAGCAGGATGGTGATGGCGTTTCCTGAAGCGCCCCCGCCGATGACCAGGACGGTGGGTGCCTCCCCATCCGGAGGCCGGGGGAAGGTGGGGCTGTCAGCCATGTCGGGGGATACCTCCGGGGTTGGGCCGCGCGGCTTTGGGCGGCGGGGGGTGCGGCTCGCCCGCCGGGGAGCAGCGGGCCGTGGTGCGGGCGGGGTGCGGGGCGGATACGCCGTTCGCTGTCCGGGGAAGGGCGCGGCCTGCGGCTGAAGGGGCTACTTGACGGCGATGGGGTTCACGGGGGAGCCGACGGCGCCGGTGATGGGAAGGGGCGCGGCGGTGAGCCAGAAGTCGTGGACGCCGTCGGCCGCGCAGTCGGCGGCGAGGGCGTCGAGATCCCACATCTCGCCGATGAGCAGGCCGATGTTGGGGATGGCGACCTGGTGCAGCGGCTGGAAGGCGTGGTCGAACTCGTTGGGCCGCACCTCGAAGCCCCAGGTGTCGGTGGCGATGGCGGCGATCTCGGTGGAGTGCAGCCAGCCGGCGGTGGTGAACGACAGCCCGGGCGCGGGTCCGCCCGCGTACTCGCCCCAGCCCTCCCGGCGGGCGCGGGCGAGCCGCCCGGTGCGGACGAGCACGATGTCACCGCGGCCGATACGCACACCGTGGGCTTCGGCGGTCGCGGTCAGGTGTTCCTCGGTGATCACGAACCCATCGGGCAACTCGCCCTCGGCACCGATGACTTGCCCCACGTCCAGGAGCACCCCGCGCCCGGCGACATAGGGCGCCATGTGCTCGATGCCGGTGACGAGGTCGCCGTCGGAGGTGACGACCTTCTCGGCCGCGCGGCCGTTCCACGCCTTGCCGTGGTCGAAGATGTGCCCGAGCCCGTCCCACTGTGTGGAGCACTGCAAGGGCATCGCGATCACGTCGTCGGCGCCGCCGATGCCGTGCGGGAAGCCCTGGTTGCCGAGGGCGGCGTCGGTGCCGGTGTCGAGCATGGTGTGCACCGGGTTGGTGCGACGGCGCCAGCCCTTCTGCGGGCCGTCCATGTCGAAGGACTGCGAGAGTGAGAAACTGACCCCCCGGCGGACCAGTGCGGCCCCCTCGCGGCGCTTGGCCTCGTCGAGGAAGTTGAGCGTGCCCAGCACGTCGTCCTCGCCCCAACGCCCCCAGTTCGAGTACGACTTGGCGGCCTCGGCGATCGCGCCCTCCGGATCGTGGCGGTCCAGGGTCATGCCGACCCCTCCGCCACACAGCGGGTGCGCTGCACGCCCAGGCCGGTGATGGACCCCTCCATGACGTCGCCGTCGCGCAGCAGGCGTCCCCAGTGGATGCCGTTGCCGGCCGGGCTGCCGGTCAACACCAGGTCGCCCGGGAGGAGTTGGGCGCTCTGGGAGGCGTACGACACCAGTCGCGCCACGCCGAAGAGCATGTCCTTGGTGGACTCGTCCTGCATGGTCTCGCCGTTCAGCCTGAGGGTCACGCGCAGGTCACCGGGGTCCGCGACCGACCCGGCCGGGACGAGCCACGGGCCGAGCGGGGTGAAACCGGGGGCGTTCTTGCTGCGCAGCCAGTCGGTGCCGATGGCCTTCATGTCCCGGCGGAAGACGGTCGCGCGGTCGGTGAGGTCGTTGGCGATCGTGTAACCGGCGACGTAGCCGAGGGCATCCTCGACAGACACCCGGTAGGCCGGCTTGGCGATCACGGCCGCCAACTCCAGCTCCCAGTCCGGCTTTTGGGCCCAGGAGGGCAGTACGACATCGTCGTACGGGCCCGTGATCGCGCTCGGCAGCCCGATGAACACGTACGGGAGGTCCTCGGCGGCCCGGCGGTCCATGACCGCGGCGATCTCCGCGCGCGCCTCCTCGACCGTGCGCGGGTCGTCGGGGGAGCGGTGGGCGACCTCCAGGTCGATCACGTGCTGGCGGTAGTTGGCACCGGACTGGAAGATCTGGCGGGGCGCGATCGGGGCGTGCACATGCAGGCCCTCCAGGGGCCGCCAGTCGAGGGTGTCGTCGTCCACGAGGGAGCGCAGGACGGGGAGGGTCTCCTCCCACCGCTCCACCACGGCGCGCAGGCCGGACGGTGCCCAGTCCAGGGTGCTGCTCAGGTCGAGTACACGCTCCTTCGCCAAGAGGCCGGGAAACGGGACACCGTCCTGAGCGGAGAACGTGCCGAGCGCGAACGGGCCGGCAGGTTGCGCGATCGTTGCCATCAGATTTCCTCCTGCTGGGTTGCGGTCTACTGTGGCCTCGATCGACCGATCACGGAAATAGATCCTGTGGATGTGCCGAATCCATGGCGTGGATGGCTCCTCCTCGTATAGGTCTCGCATTGGTGGTGCCTGATGAACCTGTCCCGACTCGATCTCAACCTGGTCCTCGCGCTGCGTGCGCTGCTGGAGGAGCGCAACGTCACCCGGGCCGGCGAGCGCGTCGGGCTCAGCCAGCCCGCGATGAGCGCCGCGCTGTCCCGGCTGCGCCGCCACTTCGACGACGAACTGCTCGCCCGCACCGGCAACAGCTATGAGCTGACACCGCTCGGTGTGGCCCTGCGGGATCGCAGCGCCACCGCCTGCGACCTGCTGGAGCGGGTCTTCGCCAGCCAGGCCGACTTCGATCCGGCCGCCGAGAGCCGTGAGTTCACCCTGCTCGCCTCCGACTACGGCGCCGCCGTCTTCGGCTCCGCGCTTGCCCGCGCCCTGCATCAGGAGGCGCCCGGCATCCGGCTCGCGTTCCAGCACTCGACGCCCGCGGCGGTGGAGAACACCGCCGCGATGCTGAGCACCGTCGACGGTCTGCTGCTGCCGCACGGCATCATCGACGGCTTCCCCGCCGTCGAACTCCACCAGGACCGCTGGCTGTGCATGGTCGCCGACGACCACCCCGATGTCGGCGACGAACTCACCCTCGACCAGCTGGCCCGCCTGCCCTGGGCCGTCTACCAGCGCCCCTACGACGCCCCGGCCGCCCGCCAGCTCAGCATGATCGGCATCAGTCCCCGGGTGGAGGTCTCGGTGCAGACCTTCCAGCTGCTGCCCCACATGGTCGAGGGCACCCGCAGGGTCGCGATGATCCAGGAGCGCCTGGCACGCCGGGCGGTCCGCTCGGCCGCGGTGCGCGTCCTGCCCTGCCCGTTCGAGGCGGTGCCCGTGCAGGAAGCTCTGTGGTGGCACCCGGTGCACACCCAGGACGCCGCCCACATCTGGCTCCGCCGGAAGGCCGAGGAGGTGGGAGCGACGCTCATGGAGAGCGGTGACTGAGCGGAGCCACAACGGGTGTGGAGACGTATTGATGTGCGGCTCCGCCGCGTGGGCGCGCAGTTCTCCGCGCCTCTGGGGTGGTTGCCCTGCTGTATGCGTATGAGAAGCCGTAGGTCAACCGGACGTGATCGCTTGATTCCAGCCGGTCAGGCATGGTCTGGCTTGGACTGCGGGAGGCATGCGGCGTCTTGCGGCCAGGTAGCGGATCGCGTTCAGCAGTTGGCGGTGGGTGCATGCGGCGCAGCCGGATGCGCGAGGCAATCACACGATGGAGCAGCCGAGTTGAACTGAACGGGCTCGAACGCGTACAACAACGACACCAGGGCCTCCCGGCACTGCTCGGTCGGATTCGCATCCCCGAGCGACCGAGAGGCCCTGTCTTCATGCGCGCACCGCCGGAAGATCACCCCGGCGGGAACCCTGTTCGAGCTGCACGTCCGTGATCTGTTGAGCGGCTTCTCAGTGAAGGCGACGCAGGATCGACCAGATCCCCTCCAGCGGTACGTCAGTCCTGGATGAGGGCAAGTTGCTTCTCGATTTCGCGGGGGTTGGTGTCGCCTGCAACCTTCTGCAGAAGCGGGGTGTGGTCGAGGATGAAGTCGCGGACCGGTCGCAGTGGTGCCGGCGCGTGGTGGAAGACCTTGCCGAGAAGCCATGCCTGCTGGACCTGCCGGGCGGTGTGGGGCTTGCGCGGGTCCTCATACCTGTGCAGCGCACGCTGTACGGCGCTGAGGTCGGTGAGGTCGATGCCGCGCAGGGCCCGGCCGAGGAAGTAGCCGTCCTCGATGGACATACCCGCGCCGTAGGCGGCGTAGGGGGAGGTCGGGTGTGCCGCGTCGCCCACCAGGGTGGACCGTCCCTTGGACCACTGCTGCAGACGGGGCCGGTCGCGCAGCACCCAGCGCTGGACGTTGTCCGGCTCTGTCCGGGCGATCAGCCCGGGCAGGGGCGCGGGGAACTCCGCGGCCAACGCGGTGGCCGCGGCCTTGAGATCGGACGGTGCCGGGGCGTCGGGGTCGGTGGCGGTGAGCACCCACCACTGGAAGCCGTCGCGGCCCTTGTGCCGGATCGATGTCCAGCTTCCCTGCACGGTCCTGCTGTGCGTCAGGACGGACTTGTTCGGTTCGGTGCCGTCGACGTCGGTGAAGGTGAATCCGCCGAAGATGTGCAGTCGGTGCTCGCGCTTGGGTGTATCCTCCCACAGCGTGCGCCGTACCAGCGAGTCGATGCCGTCTGCGCCGACCAGTACGTCGTGCTCGGCTGTGGTGCCGTCGGCGAAGTGCAGAGTGACCGCGTGGTCGTTCTGCTCGATCCGGGTCACCTGCTGGTTGAACCGGAGGGTGTCCGGCGGGATGGCGGCGAGCATCCGCTCGTACAGTTCGGGCCGTAGCAGTCCGATGAACCCGCCGCCGTATGCGCGCTTGGTCTCCGGGTCTTGCCTGACGTGCGCGCGCACGTGGCCCCGGAGGTTGCGGAACTCGGAATCCGTGGGGCAACCGAGGTCTTCGGTATCCACTCCGAGTATGCGGAGCGCCTTCAGGGGCGGCGGCCACAGGTTGAGGATGTTGCCGGCCGGCCGCGCCTCGCGGTAGCGCTCGTAGACGGCGACCTCATGACCGGCCTGGGCAATGGACAGGGCCGCGGCCATACCGGCCGGACCGGCGCCGAGGACGGCGACTCGGCCACCGGGGTTGTTCTGCATGAGCATGGGGACACCTCGCGTCATCGAGAGGAAACAGTAGCGAGCGCTACTGTTGGTCGCAGACTGTAGTGTGGACTACGGTTCAGTCAAGACCTGTGCACGCACCCCGGGGAACGAGAGGCTGAGGCCATGGGCGAGGCCCAAGCAGCGCAAGCGGCCGACCTGGAGATCCGGCCGCCCAGGCAGCGGCGCAGCCGCGAGGCGTGGAACCGGGTGCTCGATGCCGGAGTGTCGATCCTGGAGGACGGCGGGTACGAGGCGTTCACCATCGCCGCCGTATGCGAGCGGGCCGAGGTCGCGCCGCCGGCCATCTATGCCCGCACCACCAGCAAGGACGCTCTCTTCCTTGCCGTCTACGAACACGGCATCCAGCACCTGCGCGCGGAGCAGCAGGTCTTCTCCGACAACAGCCGATGGGCAGACCTGTCCGCGGCCGAACTCGTCCGCGCAGCAGTGGCCGAAACGGTCGGCATGTTCCTGCGCCACGAACGGTTCCTACGGGCCGTCGTCCTGACCTCCGCGTCACATCCTGAGATCCGGCGCCGAGGTTCCCGCTACAGCCAGGAGCTCGGGAACGGATTCGCCAGGGTGGTCCTTCGGGTGGCGGACGCCATCACGCTCCCCGATGTCGAGACTGCGGTGCACTCCTGCTTCAGCACCGTCTTCGCCGCGTCGGTCATCCGTGTCGCCTACGGCCCGGGATTCGCCCGGCCGATGCCTGTCGAGGACGACGCGTTCATCGCCGATCTGGCAGAGACGGCGGTGCGCTACCTGCTGTCTGCCTGACAGCTTTTGGCCCGAACCTCTGTCATCTACGGCACCGCTGTCCCCCGGCATGACCACACAGTGACGGGATCGAGCGCTGACACGCACGACCGAAGCGCCCGGTTCAGAGTCAAGCTGAGGTCAGGCCAGTTGCTCCGGCAGAGGTCGGGGATCGACCGTGCCTGCCCGGCGCCGGGATGCCCACAATCCGGCCGCGACGAGGGCGGCGACCAGCCCCAGCACGCCGACCGCGCCGGCGAGGCTGCCCACCGCCGACTTCCCGGCGAGCAGCACGAGTGGGCAGATGAACTCGCCGCCGAAGAAGGCCGCCATCCACAGTCCCGTGCCGCGTCCGCGGTCCTCGAACGCCAGCCGGGACATGGCGCTGGTGAGGAGGGCGGGCAGCAGCAGGCCGGTGCCCACGCAGTTGACGACGGCCCCGACGACCAGCAGCGGGGCGTTCCCCGCCAGGAACATCACCCCGAAGCCGACCGCGCAGAGTGCGAGAACGGCGGGCAGCATCGGGTCGGGAGAGCGCTTGAGCCGGGCGAAGGTGACCGCACCACCCACAGTGGCGGCACTCGCGATCGCGGTGGCCAGGCCGATCACGCCGGAGTTCTCCACCCCCAGGTCGTCGAGCAGGTACGACATCTCGACCGGGACGGTGTAGAAGACCATCGCCCCGAAGAAGGTGAGGGCACAGATGCCCGCCAACTGCCGCCAGGGGAAGGTGCGTTGTAGCCTGACTGCGGTGGAGGTGTCCTCGGTGGCCGTGCGGGGTGCCGGGTTGGTCAGGACGGTGGCCAACAGTGGGGCGAGCACCAGGCTCACGGCGTAGACCCAGAAGGGCACGCGCCAGCCCGCCGATCCGGCGGCGCCGCCGAGCACGAAGAACACGGTGGCCGACGCGGAGGCGCACATGGTCTGCAGGGCGAGGTACTTCACCCGCCGGTGGCCCGAGTAGTAGTCGCCGATCAGTGTCGTGCAGCACGTCATGATCGCGGCCTCGGTGACACCGACGAGGGCGCGGCTGGCGATGATCGCCCCCAGCGAGTCCAGCCAGAGCGGCGCGGTGCCGAACACGGCGTACAGCAGGGTCGCCACGATCAGCAGCCGCTTGCGGCCGAGCTGGTCCACGATCACCCCGGCGAACGGGGCCAACAGGGCCAGTGCCAGCGCCGGAACGGTCAGTGCGAGCGGCACCAACGCCTTGGCTCCCGGCACGGACGCGAAGTGGTCCTGCATCTTCGGAAGCACCGGGGCGATGAGCACCGCTCCCAGGATCGGCAGACAACTGCCCGCCATCAGCAGGCTCACGCGCAGCAGATGAGCCGGGCCCGAGACGGGGACAGAGGACGGAGTGGCATCGTCGACCGCGGTGGGAGACGGCGACGGAACGGAACCGGGCATGGTGACTCCAGGGACGGTGTACGGGAGCGGGCATGCCTGACACGGGCGCCGAGGACGCACGGCATGCCGGGGACGGCCGCACACCGGCGGTTGGCCGGACAGCGGCGTGCGGGTAGGGACGACTATCGGTCGTCAGGAGCCCGGTCGCCATCCTCCGCGTGATCCGAATCCTCTATCCCGCCTATCCACACCATGGATGAGCTGCCCGTACACCCTGGACGTCACGGGGGCATGCCGCAGGGCGGTTCCACCGTCGTTGCCGTGGTGGAACCGCTCCGGGTTTGGCACGAGCAGGGGTCAGAACGCTCCGGGCGTACGGCCGAGAGTTCCGTCGGGGTCGCCGGGGTCGGCGCCCTTGACCTGGCCGAAACAGAGCTCGACCTGGGAGCGGAAGCGCTCGACGGCGGCGCGGTTGCTCATGAGCTTCGCGAAGGCGTCGGGGTCGGTGTTCTTGTACGAGGCCAGGGGCTTGAGGCCGGTCGGCGGGGCGACGTCCTTGCGGACGGACCAGGTCCAGGTGGCGATGGCGTTCTTCTGCACGGCCTGGGAGTCGAGCCAGCTGAGGAAGAGCTTGGCGCCGGCCTTGTGGGGTGCGTTCTTGAAGATGCGAAGTCCCAGTCTCTGACACGCCCCTGACGTGTGCATACGCGTGCCTGACGGTCGGGCCGCAGCAGTGGGAGCTGTCTCGCGCACACGCACGGGTTCGCCCATGCCACACACTCCGGCCGCGGGGTGAACCCGATGGCCGCCGCCGCATGCGGGAGCCGGTCCGGATCGCTCAGTCCTGATGCCCGTCGTCCGGTGCCTGCAACAGCCGTTCCAACTCGTTCCCGGCCTCTTCGTACCCGGCGTCGGAGATCCGTTGCAGTTCGCGCAGATCCCCGGACGGCACCGCGCGTCGAGTGAGCAGGAACCCGGCACGCATGGACCCCTCGTCCAACAGGCCGCTCAGGTCCCCGAGGTCTCCGGCTGCGTCGGCGAGGTCGGCCAGCCGGTCAAGGGCGGTCTCGTTGCCCTCGTCGGCCAGCTCGCGCAGGGTCTCCCGATCGATGTTCGTGTTCGCCATGCCGCCATCCTGCGACCCTGCCCCAGGGGCAGGGTCAAGTGGGACGATGACCGGGTGATCACCATCGGGCAGCTGGCCGGGTATGTCGGGGTGTCGGTCAAGACCGTCCGCGTCTACCACGACAAGGGGCTGCTCCCCGAGCCCGACCGCGACGCGTCCGGCTACCGCCGCTACGGCGCGCACGACGCCATCGAACTGATCAAGATCCGCACGCTCGCCGAAGCCGGGGTCCCCCTGGCCCGTATCCGGGACCTGAGATCGGCGACCGACGAGGAGTCCCAGCAGGCGCTGCGCGAGATCGACGACGAACTCACCGCCCGCATCCACGGCCTCCAGGCAACGCAGGGCCGCTTGCGCCGGCTCGCCACCGGACATCTGACACAGCTGCCGGCCGAGGTAGGCGCCCACCTGGCGGACCTGGCGAGTTGGGGGTTCACGCCGCGCTGGGTGGACCTGCAACGCGACCTGTGGATCCTCGTGTTCGCCACGCACCCGGATCGCGCGATCACCCTGTTCCACGACCAGGCCGAGAGCCTGGCCGCCCCGGCGCTACGGCAGCTCTTCCTCGGCTACGACCACGCGCACGACCTCGACGCCGACGATCCCGCCATCGACGACCTGGCCCGCCGGATCACCGAGGCGACCCGGGAACGCTACGGACCCGACGCACCGCCGGAACTGGACACGGACTCCGAGATCCCCGCCCTCATCCAGGGCACGGTCAACGCCTCGTCCCCGGCGTGGCGGCGACTCGACACACTCATCCGCGCACGTCTCGCGGGTGGCGAGTAGCCAGGCCGAGTGCGACAGGACGTGCGGTGGCCGGGGGCCGCTCCGGCGGGGGATTCCCGCAGCCGTGAGGCTGCCGACACCCGCGGGCCTCCTCGGGGGCCGTCACGGAATCCAGTACCGGTCGAGCCCGGAACACCCCTGCTCAGCAGGGAAATTGCGGATTTTGTGCGAGGCGGTCGGTGACGGCGTCAAGGTCCCGTCAAGCCCGCCTGAGAACGCGTCAGGAGCGTGTCAACGCGCGTCACTCCCGGGCGGATCCGGTCCCAGACTGATCGGCACGGGGGACGGGTGAGTGTCCGTGGCGTGACAGGGGAGGGACCGTGACCATCACGGCCGGAACATCGCGGAGACCTCAGCCTCAGGTCGCCGCGCCGCCACAAGGGGAAGCAGTCGTCCCGCCAGGAGGCGGTCCCGGTCCGCGACCGGGAGGGGGGCCGCGGCCGGGCGGTACGGGGCACCGTCTCCCGGAGCGGGCCGAGGCCGCGCGGGCCGCTCTGCGCCGCCGTTTCTGGGCCACCGTGCCCGCGCGGCTGCGCCTTCTGCGCGCGGCCACGGTCCTGCTCGCCACCGCCCTGGCCGTCCTCCTCACCCTGGCCGGCCTCGCCGCCTCCAGCACCTGGAACACCGTGGCCGGCCGCGACGCACCCCGCACCACCAGCGCCGCCGACCTCGAACTCTCCCTCAACGACATGGACGCCCAGGCCGCCAACCTCCTGCTGTCCAACGGTGACGCGGGCAAGGGGCGCCTTCAGACGCCGTACCAGAAGGCCGTCGGGTTCTACGGCGACGCACGGAACGAGATCGCGCACGACCTGCGCACGCTGGCCGTCGCCGCCCAGGGCGACCAAGCCGACGAGCGGACCGAGGAGTCCCTCACCGACTCCTTCGCCGAGTACCAGGAGCTCATCGGCCGTGCCCTGGAGAACGACGACCACGCCGGTGGCAGGACGGCCGCGCTGGGCGACTACCGCCGGGCGACGGATCTCCTCCAGCGGCAACTCCTGCCCGAGGCGCGGGACTTGGTGTCCTCCAACAACACTGTGTTCAACTCCGGGTACACGGCGGCCAGTTCCACCCTCTCCGCCCAACTCGTCGCGGTCGTCGTACTCGGTGGGTTGGTGCTGGCGGTGCTCGGCCTCCTGCAGTGGTACCTGTCCCGCCGGTTCCAGCGCACCCTGACCCCGCCCGTCCTGGCCGCCACGGTCTGCACCCTCCTCGCCGTCCTCCTCGGCACCCAACTCCTCTCCGCCACCGGCGAGAACCTGCGGGGTGCCCGCCGCGACGCCTTCGACTCCGTCGTCGCGCTCTCCCGCGCCCGCGCGATCGCCTACGACGCCAACGCCGACGAGAGCCGCTATCTCCTGGACCCGCAGCGCCGCGACCAGTACGCGCGGTCCTTCCTCGCCAAGTCCCAGGAGCTGTACGGCATCCAGGGCGCGACCCTCGCGACGTACGACTCCCAACTCGCCACCACCTGGCGGGAGTACCGCACCGACCACCACGACCTGCGCTTCACCGGCGAGTTCCGGCGCGAGCTGGACAACATAACCTTCGCCGGTGAACGGGCCGCCGCCGAGAAGACGGTGAACACCTACGCCGTCTACCAGCGCGACGACCGGAAGATCCGGGCGCTGCTGGCCGCCGGAAAGGAGAGCGAGGCCGAGGAGTTCGGCATGGGCTGGGAACCTGGCACGTCGAACGCGCACTTCGAAGCCTGGATGGACGCGCTGGACAAGGTGACCGCCATCAACGAGCGGCACTTCGACGGGTACGTCGACGCCGGACGCTCGGACGTCATCGAGTTGCTGCCCTGGGTGCTGGGAGCCCTCCTCGCGGCAGCCGTGCTCACCGCCCTCGGGCTACGTCCGCGGCTCGCCGAGTTCCGCTGAGCCGCGCGAGGGCGAGGGGTCAGACCCGGGTACCCGACCAGGTCAGCGCCGACCGCACCGGCCACACGCTCCAGGTCGCTGTGTCTTCTGAGGCGTGCCGGGGCTGGACCGGGTTGCACGGGCCGACGGCCCGTCCTATCGCCGTACCCGACAACCTCGCGGACGTACCGGTCCGTAAGATCATCGAGCTGCGTCGCTCGCACCACGCCGAGTTTGAGGCCTTCAGTTCGGCAGTCAACGAAGCCGTGGCGAGCCTCCAGACCGAGCTGGCAGACGTGACCGTGCCCGAGGCCCTCGACCGCTACACCCAGCTTGAGGTGGAGCGGCGTTTCGCCCTTCCGCTGCGAGACCTTCGCCGTGCAATGAAAGGACTGGGTATCGAGACGGCCCTCAGCGCGATGAACCTCAAGTTCGAACTCCCTGCCGTCGCCACTTCTGTCGCGGGAGGCGTTCTTGCTGATGCGCCCGTGGTGGGCGCTGCTCTTGGTGCCGCCTTCGGAATCGCAGGCTTCGCCCGCACCGCAGCCCAGCAACGCAAGGCGCTTCTCGCCGCGTCACCGGTTGCCTACCTGCTGTCCATCGAACGAGGCCTTGAGCCCCCATCTCTCCTACAACGGCTTGGTCTTCGGCGCGAATGACGGCCCCGGCCCGGGTCGGCGAAGGCCCACAGGGCGGGCCGCCTTCGCCGGCATCGTTTTGCCCCGGCTGTGCGTTGGTCGATTTGAAGGTCGATGCCGAGGGTGGCGGCGTGCTCGACGAAGTGCTTGCGGTAGCCGCCGTCGACCCAGACCTTGCGCAGGCCGGATGGTCGGCGGCGGCCTGTTCCAGGAGGGTGCGGCCGGCCGTGGAGTCCTGGACGCCGGCCGCGGTGACCAGGACTGCCAGCAGGAGGCCGAGGGTGTCGGTGATGATGCTGCGCTTGCGGCCTACGATCTTCTTGCCCGCGTCGATGCCCTGACTTCTCGCGGGGACACTGGTGGAGGTCTTGACGCTCTGTGCGTCGATCACGCCGGCGGACGGGGCGGCGCTGCGGCCTTCCTGCTGTCGCACCAACTCCCGCAGCAGGCCGTTGAGCTGGGCGAAGACACCGTCCTTCTGCCACCTGGCGAAGTAGCCGTAGACACTCTGGTGCGGCGGGAAGTCGTGCGGGAGGTAGGCCCATTGGCAGCCGGTGCGGTCCACGTACAGGATCGCGTTCATGATCTCGCGCAGGTCGTGCCGCGGCGGCCGGCCGAAGTCCAGGGCCCGGCCGCGGCGCTCGCGGCGTCAGGCGGACAGCACCGGCTCGATCAACTCCCAGCGGGCGTCGGACAGGTCACTCGGATACGCACGGCGGTCCGTCATGACCTGGGCATACCGCCGCCCGGGGGCGTGCGCCCAGGCGTGCATCCTGCCGTATCGAAGCACGGGACAGACCCGGGCGTCCTGGAACGAGACAGGCGTAAACAGACCTCCACCCCATCCGCCACACCACCAGTCTCACCAGGAAGAACCGCCTCCATGGACTCGCCAGCACCACACCGAGAGGCAGAACAAACCAACGCCAGAGCATCGCACTCAGGATGAAAACGACCTCTAAAGACGGTTCCTACGGTGAGGCCCGGGCTTGCTCGACTACTGGGTGGCAGGCGCTCGTTGTGACCGATGGTTACCGAGTCGTGCCTCGGGAGCGCATGCCGCACGCGGTACGGCCTCCTCTGATGCTGGTCAGGGTGAGCGTGATGTCCGTGTTGCATCCGCAGCGGCAGCGCCACCGGTCGGTGGTTTTCCCGGGACAGGGCTCCAACGGCTCGAACCCGGCGGAGCGCGCCTCCGCGGCGGCTGTCGCGGGATCGGTTCGGCCGCCGGATCGGGGGCAGTTCTTACAGCCGGTGGTTCCCGGCCGGATGGAGGACAGGCGCGTCGCGACTTCGTTTCCGCAGGAACGCCGGCATCGCCAACGGTCCGTGGTGCGACCGGGGTACGGCTCGAGAGGCTCGAACCCGGCCGCGCGCACTTCGGTGGACGCACGCTCGTGGGTTGCCGAGTTGAGGGCACAGAACCGGCAGGGGATGCCGTGCGCATTGCCTGCGGGTTCGAGGCGGTCCGCACGACACCCCTGGGTGCAGGCGGCTCAGCCGACGTTGACCGAGTACGAACTGCTACTCAGCTTGCCCCGCCCGCGGAAGACCTCAGTCCCGGCCTCGACGCTGGTCAGATACGCGTTGTTGGCCAGCAGCCTGCGCTGGACCAGGGCGTCGGCCATGGCGGTGATGTCGGTCGTCGCGGAGTTGGTGTTGGCGACGCGGACGTAGGAGTAGACGTTCCAGCTGCTGACCACCTTGCCCGCCTGGTCCTTGTTGACGATCTTCCCGACGTACAGGTCCCAGGCCGTGCCGCCGACGGTGACACGCTCCCGCTTGGTGCCCAACGGGCCTGCTCCGCCTTGGCGGTTGAGCCAGATCATCATCTCGTCGTGCGGCTGGTCCTGCCAGGTGGGGTTGGACTTCTGGTGGAACCAGACGTCGTAGGAGACGTTCATGACGGACGGGGTGTTCTGGGTGATGTTGAAGGCCCAGTTCGAGGTGATCTTGCGGCGGCTGTTGAGCTGGACGGGCAGCTTGGTGGTCGTGTCCTTCCAGCCCCAGTGCCAGCCGAGTACGACGCTGCCGTACGCCTTGACGCCGTTCGGGTTTCCGCCGGACCAGTCGAAGGACGTCTCCCAGTTGACCTTGCCGCCCCGGTAGGAGTTGAGCCAGGTGCACTCCTTGCCGGTGGCGCCGCTGGCGCCCCAGACGTTGTTGTTCAGGTAGTACGGGGACGCCTTGACAGTGTTGAAGGCGGTGCAGTTGTCGGCGGCCTGCGCGGCGGACGGGGCGAGCAGGAGCGGGGCGGCGACGGCGGCCGCGACCGACGCGGTGAGGGCTTTGAGCGTGAACATCGTCGGTGCTCCTACTTGTAGGTGATGTCGGAGGATTTGTAGATGCAGTTGCGGCCGTCGGGACCGGATCCGACCTTCGCGGGTTCGCCCGAGGTGACCCCGCGGAACTTCTGGCAGACGACGATCTTGCGCGCCGGATCGCCCTGGATCGTGACTCGGCTCAGGCGCGCGGTGTCGCCGTACGGCACGGAGTTGATGCCGACGATGTCGAGGCCGGGGGACTTCACGGTGACGTTGTCGAGCACCACGTGCCGCTGGTACTGGGTCTTGCAGTTGCCGCAGGAGCGGTAGAGCTTGCCGAAGTTCTCGACCTTGAAGTTCCTGATGACGAACGTGCCGGGGCCGTTCTGCTGGAACACCTTGTCGGCGGCCTTGCGGGCGCCGCCGCCGTCGATCGTCATGGTCTGGTTCGCGGCGGTGCCCTTGAAGGTGGCCGCGTCCTCGCCGACGTCCTCCCACCACACGTTCTTCAGCGTGCAAGTGCCCCGGCAGTGGATGCCGTCGGCGGCCGGGGAGCCGATGATCACGTTCGAGACGGTGGCCTTGTCGGCCAGTTCCAGGATCGGCGGCTGGTTCTCGGCCTGGTCCCCGCCGGCGAGCGCGCCGGCGCCGACGAAGCGGGTGAAGTCGAAGTCCCGGTTGCCGGTGACCTTGATGGTGGCGCGTACTTGCTGGACGCGCTTGGCGGCCGGCCAGTCGGCGGCGGGCCGCGCGGAGTCAGGGGCCGGGTGGTCGGCTGCCACGACGGTGCTGGGGAGCGAGGGGACGAGGGCCACGGCCGCGAGAACGGCGAGCGGCAGCATGGTGCGTTTTCGGCTGTGCATAGTCGGATCGTTGGCAGAGATCGCGCCCCGGCGCGCGCGGTGTCGGCCGAACGTACGACGCTAACCCTCGAACGGGCGTCCCGTTCCTGCTCTGAGACGGATACCGAGACTTGGCCGGACACTTGGAACCCCACGGCCCTGGCGTCCCATGGTCGCCCTCCGGTCGCGTGGTCCGAGGGCGCGGCCCACCTTGGCCGTTCTTGGCCGACGGCTCGGTCCTACGGAAACCTCCTGGGCCGACAGCCCTGGAACTCGCCGTGTGTCTCCGTCACCATGAGGGCCGTGCCCGAGCCTGTTTCTGCGAGGTCCGGTGGCCGTCGGCTCGTGTGCTGACCTGGTCATCGCGTCGGTATGGCATGCCGCCCGCGCTTCAGGCCGCTGCTGGGTCGTGTTCAGCCCGCGGTGACACGGGCGTTGACCCGCCGCATCCAGGCCCGGTCGGTGTGCCACATGGGATGGTGCGGGGCCGCGTTGGAGGTCAGGACGACGCCCTGGAAGCCTGCCGCGAGACAGCGCTCGACGACGAACTCCGCGATGTCCTTGCCGACGGCGTCCTCCTCGAAACGGGTCAGGAGCGGGGTGTATCCGACGACGCCCTCACCGAGGACGGCGGGGATGCCGCGGCGACGGGCGAACTCGGCGACGGAGTCGACCCATTGGGCCAGCGTCTCCCGCATGGCCTGCCGGTGCGCCGGATAGTTCTCGTAGAGCCACAGGTCCCAGTGGTCGGGGTCGACCCAGTCGTGCGCGTAGAACAGTTCGCGGGGGATCCCGGTGGCGGCCAGGCGGCCTCCCGTACTCATCCGCCGTCGTTTCCTGCCTGCAGGGATTCCCGTTTCAGGGCCGCGTTGGGGCTCTCCGCGGCAGATGGCGTTCTCGCCGCTGAGCGCCGCGCAGTACTGGACCAGGGTGCTGTGGACGACCTTGACACGGATAACTCTCGTAGCAGCAGAGGAGGTTGTCACAGTCGAGGTGCCCAGACTGCTCTCGATGCGGAGTTCTTGCCGTCGTAGCCCTGATGCGCGATGCCATTGTGGACGCAAGGGGTTGACGACCGGGGTCGGCGGGTGCGTCACCCTCCTGCGACTGCTACTCGCACGACCAGCAGCTTCAGATGCAGTCGCGGAGTCCTGCGCCCTCTCCGGGGAAATCTTGTGCCTTCTCTTGCCGGGGAGCGGACTCCTTCAGGGGACTGCGGATGCCCATGATGGCTCGCGAATTTCGTGTGTCCTGCATCTTTCTCGACTGCTGACCGCCGTCGAATCCGGGCATGTGTGCATTCGGCCGATCGTCTCGGTCTGGAACACAGCAGATTTCCCCTTGCAAGACGAATATCCAGGGAGGAAATTTTCCCTCCCGCAGGTGATGTCAACGATGCAACACTGGCCCCACTCGATTAACCGCGGGCCTCGCAGCACGTGCGAATTTTTCAGTCTTTGGTGATGGCCATGTCACGGGATTTCCTCCCTTCCGGTCGACAGGCAGGTGCCCCATCCGCCGAGTCCGAAAGTGCGTGCATGTCCTTCACGCGGCTCCCCGATCCAGACGTCGCGGCGGTGCGGGATGACCATGCCGGTTCCTTCGTAGCCGCCGTCCGCGATCACTGTGGTCCTGCCGACGGCTGCCTTGGCGCCGGATAGTTGCCACGCCTTGCAGTCGTTGCGGTTGCCGGGCGGCGGCCGGCCGACTGAGACGACGAGCCGGGTGTCGGCGTCGATGACGACCTGGTGGTTGGTTGAGTGCCGGTAGTTTTTCGACTGCTCGGCGGCCTGGTGGTCGCGGGTGGGGATCAGGGTTCCGTCGACGATCAGCACGGTGTCTTGACGGAACCGTCTGCGTTGCTGGAAGGCAAGCGCCGGCCCGAGGTGGCCGATGATGCGGTCGGCCGAGGACTTGGACACTCCGAACAGCGGGGCCAGTTGGCGCAGGGTCAGGTTCGTCCGCCAGTAGACGGCGACCAGCAGCACTCGGTCCTCCAGCGGCAGGCTCCACGGCCGGCCCTTGCGCACCGGATCCGCACCCTCACGGCGCAGCGCGGTGACCAGCTTGCTCAACTGGCGTGGGCTCAGCCCGGTGAACGGGGTTGTCCAGGACGGCTCCGACGCCGTGATCACACCAGCCGCCGCAAGATCGTCTCACTTGCCGGGGAGGCAGTTGGCGAGCCAGTCCGCTCGTTCCGCACGATGGACGCCGCCATCGCCATCCACCACGTAGGCCAACGCCTCCACGAAGGTTGAGCCCAGGGGCCACAGCCAGTTCGGCCCCACAGCGACGACGCGCCCGCTTGCCGCGATATACGACCTGAACTGGACCGACCACATACCCAGAGGGCTGTAGTTCTCTGCGTATCGACGCCTCAGCGTGGATGCTTCCTCGGCGCTGTCGATGCAGGCGTCAGCAGGGTCAATGTGCAGTGACGAGCCGGGGACGCGTACCGAGGAGCTCCTGATCGTCAGCTCACCGAACTCAACCCAGGCCCTGAGCGCCACGTCGTTGAGCTCGAACCCCGGGTCTGTCAGCTGCTGTCTCCAGCTGGCAGTGGCGATTTTGCGACCTGCTGTCCACCCGGCAAGCCCAAGCGCCTGCAGTACCGACGGACCGCAACCCGTGACCGACTCACTGCTGCGTTCTATGCGCCCTCCCCTTTCCCTCGACCACGCATGCTGCCCTGAGTCTGCCGCACATCCCCGCCAGCAGACAGGGCTACTGGTCTGGGGAGACACGCAGATCGTTTACGGGGCAACGCTTAGTTGCCACAAAAGAGGGATAGGCGGCATTAAGATCGCCGTCACTTCTCAGAGGTGACGGCGCATCACTTCAATGCATGCCGCGCGGGCGGCTGTTGATCGGTCACGGGGGTGGGCGGCGCCGAGATTCATCCGCTCCGGGGGTCACCTCAGCTCTCCAGGCGCGCCCGGTCCGTCTCCGTCACCGCATAGCCGGGCACGGACGGCCACCGAACGGTCAGTACCACCGACTCCTCCTCCGCGAACCACGAGTGGTCGACACCGTGCCCCACACGACATAGTCGCCCTGCTCTCGCAGAACGACGCTGCGGCCCGGCAGTTCGACGCGGAAGCGGCCGCTGACAAGAACCAGGAGTGCTGTGCGTTCCTCGCCCCTCACCCACTGCGGTCGCTCGTCACCGCGAGGGTGGACACCCCATTTGATCTCCACGGCCTCGCTGTGACGTGGATCGCCGACCTCCTTGAAGTGGCCGAGGAGCCATCCCCGGTCCAGTGGCGCGTCCTTGCCCGCGTTGCCCACGCACACGCTGTCGTTCACGTTGCGGGATGCTGGCAACCGCTCTCGCGGGCGGCATCAGACGCAAGGGGAGCGCCCCAGCCGGTCCTTGTCCCAACTCCCCACCGTCCGGGCGTTGTTGCTGGTGATGTCCGAGCCCGGCGCGAGTCCGTGGAGGCGCCCGGCGCCCGTGTGGCCGTGCGTCGCTGACGCCGCGGTTGAAGCGGTCGCCGTCGCGCCGCACCGGCTGCCTCGCACCCTGACCGTCCCCATCCGGCAGCGCGCTTCGATTACAGAGATGTTGCGCGGCCCCTTGACGCGTCTCGTTCCGTTGCGTAGATATGTCTGCGCAGTCATGGCAGCGCAGTCAGAGGAAATCTGGCCACGCTGTCACCTGTCGGAGATCAGGAGACACGCATGGCACGACTGGCAGCCCGCAGCACCGGCACCGCGCCGCGCAGCATCGATGTGGCGCGGCTGGCGGGCGTCTCGCAGAAGACGGTGTCCCGGGTCATGAACGGTGAGCAGTACGTCTCCGACGACGTACGCCGACGTGTCCTGGAAGCCGCCGACGCGCTCGGTTACCGGCTGAACCACGCCGCCCGGGCGCTGGCCTCCGGACGGACCCAGACCATCGGTGTGGTGACGCTCGGAACGGCCCTGTACGGCCCCGCCTCACTGCTGATGGGCGTCGAGCGAGCCGTACGGGACACCGGTTACGCGCTCCGCGTGGTCAACACGATGGAGGGCGACGCCGCGGGTATCGCCGGTGCCGTCGACTCGCTCCTGGACCAGGGCGTGGACGGCATCGTCATCTCCGAGCCGATCGACGAGGAGGGCGGCGTGAACCTCTCCCTCCGCGTCGACATGCCGGTCCTGATCCTCGGCGCGCCGCCGCCGTTCACGGCTTCCCGGGTGGTCACCGCCGGGCTCGTCTCCCACCAGCTGGCACAGGCCGTCACCGAGCACCTGCTCGAACTGGGGCACACGACCGTCCATCACCTCGCCGGTCCCCAACGCTGGTACGCCGCCAGGGACCGCCTCGACGGATGGCGGGCGACGCTGACCACGCACGGCCGACGGGAACCGCCTGTCATCGAGGGTGACTGGTCGGCCGCCTCCGGCTACGCGGCCGGTGGCCGGCTGGCCGCCGACGACACCGTGACGGCCGTCTTCGCCGCCAACGACGACATGGCCATCGGGCTGATCCGCGCGCTGCTGGAAGCCGGGCGACGTGTACCGGAGGACGTCAGTGTGGTCGGTCTCGATGACATTCCGGTCGCCGCCTATGTGACACCGCCCCTGACGACGGTCCGACAGCCGTTCGACGCGACGGCGCAGGACGGCCTCAAACTACTCGTGCACGCCATCGAGAACCCGGACGCGGATCCGATACCGGTGGACAACCCGCCGGTCAACCTCGTCGTCCGCGCGTCGACCGCACCCCCGCCGAACCGGACGACCCCAGGCCGCCGGCGGGCCACGGACTGACTCCGCGAGATCTCCGTTCCCCGACCACGACGGGAGTTTCGCTCACCCACAACTCGTCCACCCCTCCCACCTGCTACGACACCCGTACTCGGGCGCGCGGACCGACCCACCTGCACCGGGTCGCCGCACCGCCCACCCACCAGCGCAGCGGCCTGGGCGCCTCCCTTTGAGCCGATCACCGCCCAGGCCTCCGCCCCGTCTCACGCCCTCACCGGCGCGAGCCCCCTTTCGGTCAACGAGCGTGCCGTGCTCGGCCCCGGGATCCGCGTGGAACGCGCTCGCCCCGCCGAGCCTGCCCCGCTCCTCACGCCTGAACGCATCCTCCGGCATCCCTTCGGCACGCCGTCGCCCGGTGTGCGGATCCCCTACGCCTCTCTGCGGAGTTCACCATGTCCAGATTTTCCACAGCCGCCTCCTCGGCCTCCCCGAGCCGCCGTGGCTTCCTCGCCGCGACCGGCGCCCTGACGCTTGCGAGCACGCTGTCCGCCTGCGGTGGCGGCGGCTCGGGCGGCTCGTCCGCCACCTCCGCCGAGCCGGCCAGCCAGGCCGACATCGACAAGGCCATGAAGACCCCGACCGAGCTGACGTTCTGGACGTGGGTCCCGAACATCGCCCAGGAGGTCGCGCTCTTCGAGAAGAAGTACCCGGCGATCAAGATCAAGATCGTCAACGCGGGCCAGGGCACCCCGCAGTACACGAAGCTGCGCACCGCCCTGAAGGCCGGCAGCGGCGCACCGGACATGGTGCAGATCGAGTACCAGGCCATCCCGACCTTCACGATCACCAACAGCCTGCTGGACCTGCGACCGTACGGCGCCTCCGCGCTGAAGAGCCGGTTCGTCGACTGGACCTGGGGCCAGGTCAGCGGCACCAAGGGCGAGGTCTGGGCGATCCCGCAGGACACCGGTCCGATGGGCATGCTGTACCGCAAGGACATCTTCGACCAGCACGGCATCCAAGTGCCCACCACCTGGGACGAGTTCGCCGCCGCGGCCCGCAAGCTGCACAAGGCCGACCCGAATGTGTACCTCACCAACCTCGCGGCCAACCAGGCCGCCGCCTGGCACGGCCTGCTCTGGCAGGTGGGCGCCAAGCCGTACGTGACCTCCGGCAAGAGCGACATCGCCATCAGCGTCGACGACGCCGTCTCCCGGAAGCTCGGCGCGTACTGGGGCGGACTCGCGAAGGAGGGCGTGATCGGCGTGGAGCCGGACTTCACCGACTCCTGGTACGCCGGGCTCAACAGGGGCAAGTACGCCACCTGGCTTACCGCCGCCTGGGGCCCCGCCTTCCTCTCCGGCTCCGCCAAGGCCACCGCCGGCAAGTGGCGGGCGGCCCCGCTCCCGCAGTGGGACGCAGCCAAGCCCAGCTCGGGCAACTGGGGCGGCTCGACCACCGCGGTGATCCGCTCCACCAAGAACCCGATCGCGGCCGCCCAGTTCGCCCAGTTCCTCAACAGCGACCCCGCCAGCGCCAAGATGTTCGCCACCGAGCAGTTCTTCTTCCCGGCGACGAAGGCCGTGCTCGCGGACGCCGAGTTCGTCGGGGACGCGCCGTCCTTCTACGGCGGCCAGAAGGTCAACCAGGTCTTCGCCGATGTCAGCAGCACGGTCAATCCCTCGTTCCAGTGGCCGCCGTTCCTCGACCAGGTGGCCACGGACTGGACCGAGACCGTCGGCAAATCCCTCGCCGACAAGTCCGACACGGTCCGTGCGCTCGGCTCATGGCAGACGCGGCTCACCACCTACGCCAAGAGCCAGGGCTTCACCGTCAAGGGAGGCTGACGATGGCCACCACAGCCCCCTCGCGTACGGGCTCTCCACCCCGCCGACGCCAACTCGGCACAACGGGCGCCCTGTTCATCGCCCCGTTCATGCTGCTCTTCCTGCTGCTCTTCCTCGCCCCGCTCGGCTACGCCGCCTACCTGAGCCTCTTCCAGGAGAAGCTCATCGGCGGCTCGACCTTCGTCGGCCTGGACAACTACGTGACCGCCCTCAAAGACCCCCAACTCCTCAGGGGCATAGGCCGCGTGGCCCTGTTCTTCGTCATCCAGGTCCCCGTGATGCTGCTGCTGGCCCTGTTCTTCGCCCTCGCGCTGGACAGCGGCCTGCTGCGGCTGGCCCGGGTGATCCGGCTCGGCATCTTCGTCCCGTACGCCGTCCCGAGCGTGATCGCGACCCTGATGTGGGGCTACCTCTACGGCCCCGACTTCGGCCCCTTCGCCCAGATCGCCCACGACCTCCACCTGCCGGCCCCGCACTTCCTCTCCGACGGCTGGATGCTCGGCAGCCTCGCGAACATCGTGACCTGGGAGTTCGTCGGCTACAACATGATCATCCTGTATGCCGCCCTGCGCACCATCCCCGCCGAGCTCTACGAGGCCGCCGCCATGGACGGCGCCGGCGCCTGGCGCATCGCCCGGTCCATCAAACTCCCCGCGCTGCGCCCGGCGTTGACCCTCACCCTGCTGTTCTCGGTGATCGGCAGCTTTCAGCTGTTCAACGAGCCGAAGCTGCTGATGAGTGTCGCCCCGGCCGTGATCAGCAGTTCCTACACCGCCAACCTCTACGCCTACTCCGTCGCCTTCATCAGCCAGCAGACCAACTACGCGGCCACGGTGTCCTTCATCCTCGGGCTGGTCATCGTGATCGTGTCGTACGCCTTCCTGCTCACCGCGAACCGCAGGAGGACCGCATGACCACGGTGACGCCCACCACCTCAACCCCCGTGCCGGCCAAGCGACTTCCCGCCGACGGGCGCCCGTCGCGGCATTCGCCCGCGCACCGCCGCAGTACCCCGCTCACGATCGCGATGCTGGCCGTCCTGGCGTACTTCCTGCTGCCGTTGTTCTGGCTGCTGGTCGCCTCGACCAAGAGCACCCAGGACCTGTTCAACAGCTTCGGCCTGTGGTTCTCGCACGCCCCGCAACTGCTCTCCAACATCCATGCCACCTTCACCCAGGACGACGGCGTGTTCGGGCGCTGGCTGCTCAACACGGTCATGTACGCCGGGGTGAGCGCACTCGGCGCCGCGCTGCTCGCGGCCGCCGCCGGGTACGGGTTCGCGAAGTACCGGTTCCGCGGCCACGGCGCCGCCTTCAACCTCGTACTGGGCGCCGTCATGATCCCGACCACCGCGCTGGCGATCCCCACCTATCTGCTGTTCGCCAAGGCGGGTCTGGTGAACACCCCCTGGGCCGTCATCCTGCCCTCCCTGATCAGCCCCTTCGGGCTCTATCTCATGCGGATCTACGCCGAGGACGCCGTCCCCGACAGCCTGGTCGAGGCTGCCCGCATGGACGGTGCCGGAGAGTTCCGGATCTTCGTCACGATCGCGCTGCGGCTGCTGGCTCCCGGTCTGGTGACCGTCATCCTCTTCACCCTCGTCGCCACCTGGAACAACTACTTCCTGCCGCTGATCATGCTCAACGACCCGAACCTGTACCCCATCACGGTCGGGCTCTCCTCCTGGGCCGCCCAGGCGCAGAACGGCGGCGCCGGAGCCAGCAGCGACATGCTCGCCCTGGTCGTGACCGGCTCCCTGATCTCGATCATCCCGCTCGTCCTGGCCTTCCTGCTGCTCCAGCGGTACTGGCAGAGCGGCCTGGCCACCGGCGGCGTCAAGCAATAGCCCGCGCATGCCCCCACCACTCCCCGTTTCCCCGGAGGTTTCCCTTCATGGCGGCTCTGCCTGCCCGTGTCCTCTTCGGCGCCGCGTACTACCACGAGTACACGCCCGCCTACGGCTCCCAACTGCCGCCCGACGAACGCCTCAAGACCGACCTGGACCTGATGGCCGAGGCGAACTTCAACGTCATCCGGGTCGGCGAGTCGGTCTGGTCCACCTGGGAGCCGGAGAACGGCCGTTTCGATCTCGACTGGCTCCAGCCAGTGCTCGACGGCGCCCATGAGCGGGGTATCTCCGTCATCATCGGCACGCCGACGTACGCCGCGCCGCAGTGGCTGGCCCGCCAGTACCCGGAGATCACCGGTGAGCGGCGCACCGGCGAGCGCATCGGCTGGGGCGCACGCCAGGAGATCGACTTCACCCACCCCGCCTTCCGGTTCCACGCCGAGCGGATCATCCGCAAGACGGTCGCCCGCTACGCCGACCACCCGGCGGTCATCGGTTGGCAGGTGGACAACGAGCCGGGCCTGCACCTCCTCCACAACCACGGTGTCTTCCAGCGCTTCGTGGACCACCTGCGGGAGAAGTACGGGGACGTCGAGACCCTCAACCGCGAGTGGGGCCTGGTCTATTGGTCCCACTGCCTGTCCAGCTGGGCCGACCTGTGGACCCCGGACGGCAACGAACAGCCCCAGTACGACGTCGCCTGGCGGGAGTTCCAGGCCCGCCAGGTCACCGAGTTCATCGGCTGGCAGGCCGACATCGTCCGCGAATACGCCCACCCCGAACACTTCGTCACCACATGCATCTCCTACACCCGCCCGGGAGTGGAGGACGACGAACTGACGGACCGACTCGACATCGCGGCGGGCAACCCGTACTACGACATGCAGGACGGCCTGCTGCTGCCCGACCCGACCCCCGACACCCACGAGCAGCAGTGGAAGACCACCGGCGTCTGGTCGATGTACCAGACCGCCGACCGGATCTACTCCTCCCGCCAGGAACCCTTCCTGGTCACCGAGACCAACGCGAACTCCATCGGCTTTCCCTGGGACAACCGCCCCGGGTACGACGGCCAGTGGCGGCAGACGGCCTGGGCGCACGTCGCGCGCGGCGCCCGCATGATCGAGTACTGGCAGTGGCAGACCCTCCGCTTCGGCGCGGAGACCTACTGGGGCGGCGTCCTCCCGCACAGCGGCCTGCCGGGCCGTACCTATGCCGAACTCGCCCGTCTGGGAGCCGAGTTCGGCAAGGCGGGCCCACTCGTCGCGGGCATCGAACCGGACGCCGACATCACGATGATCTACTCGATGCCGAGCAAGTGGCTGATGCAGAAGTACCCGCCGCTGTCCAAGCCGGACGGCGAACCGGACCCGGCCGCCTACCACCGCATCTTCGACCCCTTCTACCGCGGCGCCTTCGACGCCGGTCGACAGGTGCGGATCGTGCACGCCCGGCAGCTGCACGACCCGAGCGGGCAGCAGGCGGGGATGACACCCGAGGAGGCCGTGCGACGCCACCCGGTCCTCGTCGCCCCGGCCCTGTACGTCGGCGACGACGCCACGGTCGACTGGCTCGCCGCCTACGCCCACGCGGGCGGCCACCTGGTCCTCGGACCGCGCACGGCGTACGCCGACCACGAGGCCCGCGCCCGGCACGAACCGGCCCCCGGGCGGCTTGCCGAGGCCGCGGGAGTCGCCTACGACGAGTTCAGCAACCTGGCGGGGACGGTTCCGGTCCGCGCCGTACCCGGCGGCCCGCTCGAAGTGCCCGCGGACGCGACGGCGACGCACTGGGCCGAGGGTCTCACCGTCGTCGACGCCGACGTGCTGGCCACTTACGAGCACCCGCACTTCGGGCGCTGGCCGGCCGTCACCACCCGCCGCCACGGTGCAGGCCGCGTCACCTGCGTGGGCACCGTGCCCGGCCGCGACCTTGCCCGGACGCTGGCCGCCTGGCTGGCGCCGGCCGCGCGCAGCGGGTGGCAGGGGCTCCCCGCGTCCGTGAGCGTGACGACCGGGACCTCCCCCGACGGACGCCGCGTGCACGTCGTGCACAACTGGAGCTGGGAGCCCGCGCGCGCCCAGGCCCCGGCGGACCTGTCCGACGTCCTGAACGACGCCCCCGTACCGGCCGGCGCCGCCGTGGATCTGGGCCCGTGGGACGTGCGTGTGCTCGTCTCCGCCGACACCGGCAGCTGAACCCCCTCAAGGAGGAAACATGCAGAGAAAGACTGTGGGCAAGGCGCTGGGTACCTTCGCCGCGACGACCGCGCTGCTGGCCGTACCCGCGTCCGGCGCGCTGGCGTACAACCCGACCGGAGGGACCCTGTACCAGCTCGGGAGCGAGCCGTGCCTCAAGGGCCGGGGCAACTGCGCGGTCTACCCGAAGTCGGCGCAGCTGCCGAGCGGACGCCTGGTGGCGTCGTTCGAGAAGTCCACCGTCGTGTCGGCGACGGGCAGCGCCGACGGGCAGACCCTGCCGGTCTACAAGAGCGACGACGACGGAACGTCGTGGCAGCCGCTGTCGGAGGTCAGGGCTCCGGCGTACCTCTCCAAGAACCCCCGCTACGCGAAGTACACGAGCAACTGGACCAACCCGTACCTCTACGTCCTTCCGGAGACGGTCGGCAACCTCAAGAAGGGCACGCTGCTCCTGGCCGGCGTGGTGTCGGGGGACGACTACTACTACAAGCAGCACAAGGCGGCCGACCCCAACTGGACGCCGAGCAACGACGGGGACCGCAAGGACCTGGCGATCGCCCTGTACTCCAGCTCCGACGACGGCAGGACCTGGGGGGTCGTCAACGTCATCGCCACCGGTGGCTGGCAGGGCGGCAGCGCGGGCGCGATCGGCCAGAACATCGCGGACGCCAACACGGACAAGCAGGTGGATCCCCTCTGGGAGCCGTACCTGATGGTCTACAAGGGCAAGCTCGTCTGCTACTACTCCGACGAGAACGACTACACGGGTTTCAACCCGGTCACCGGCGTCCCGACCCTCGCGCCGGCCAACGACACCGGCGCCGACTCGCACGGCCAGATCCTCGTCCACAAGACCTGGAACGGGAACGAAGGGAGCTGGAGCGCTCCCGTCGTCGACATTGCCGGCTCGGACCAGGACATGGGCGGAGGGAAGAAGGAGATCGGCGGCGGCAGGCCGGGCATGACGAACGTCGTCCGGACGACGGACGGGAGGTGGCTGCTCACCTTCGAGTACTGGGCCGGGGGCGCCAACATCCGGTACGTGCTCGCGGACGACCCGCTGAAGTTCTTCAAGGGCTCTTCCACTGGCATGGCTGTCACCTCGCTGCCGGTCGTCGCCGGATCCCGGCCGCTCGCGACCGGCGGCAGTCCGGTGGTCGTCCGGCTTCCCGACGGACGCCTGGTCTACAACGCGGCCGGTAGCGGCGACGTCTGGGTCAACGACAGCGGACGCAGCGACGGCGTGTGGAAGGAGTACCAGACCACCTCGCCCGCCGGCTACAGCCGCGACCTGCAGTACGTCGACGGGACCGGACGCGTCGCGATCCTCAACAACCAGGGCACGTCCACGATCGCCCACGCCGAGGTCGACCTCGGCCACTCGGCGGGCGCCTACTACCGGCTGGTGAACCGCAAGACCGGCCAGGTGATCGGCACCGGCAACAACACCAACGACGCGAACCTCGGCAACGCGGACGTGCCCGACGTGGTCCTGGAGGACTCCGGCGCGGCGGCGACCACGGACACCCAGTACTGGCACGTGACGACCGAGCCGAACGGTGGCGTGAGCCTGCTGAACAAGTCGGGCGGTCGCGCGGCGGCCATCTGGACCGGCAACGCCACGGCCGGACAGAAGATCGGCCAGTGGGTCGACAACAGCAACACCGGCAGCTGGAACCTGGTCAGGACCGGCGGCGGGTTCTACAAGCTGCAGTCCGTCAAGGCCACGAGCCTGTACCTGACCGGCGCGTCGGCCGGAGCGCAACTGACCTTGCAGACCGCCCTCACGGACGGTTCCCAGGACTGGAAGCTGGTCAAGTAGGCCCCCTGCACCCGCAGTCGGGGCCCGGCGATCAGGCCAGGCCCCGACGAGCCCCTGACAGTGCAGAGAGACGGCTCGATGGTGGACGCCGAGCACCCGTACACCCACGCCGTACCCGAGGCACCGGCCCGCTCCGGCGTCCGAGGTCGCCAAGGCCCTGCGACTCCTCGAAGAGGACCCGGAACTCTACGAGTTGACCGCTGTCTTCGGCTGGTTCGGAGGTAGCGGACCCCCGCCGAGTACGTGGAACAGCCCGCGAGCCCGGAGCGGAGCGCGCACGAACACCTGACGGCCCGGCACTGCACCCGCGAACACGGCCCCGACGCCTACTGCGGCACCCCGGGGACGGCTGCCTCCGGTTGAGCTGATCAGCGCTGTGCGGAGGTACGTCCGTTCGACGATGGGGGAGGTGCCGTCGAGGCGCGGACGATGAGGTCGACCGGTGGGTCACTCGCCGCCAAGGGGGCGGCCTGCGGGTTCTCGATGGCGTGCACGAGATGTTTGAGTCCTTCCTGGGCCACGGCGTCGAAGGGCTGACGCACCGTGGTCAGGGGAGGGGTCACAAAGGCGGCGACCGGGATGTCGTCGAAGCCGACGACGCTCACGTCCTGAGGCACCCGACGGCCGGCCTCCGTCAGCGCGCGGATCAGCCCGATGGCCATGTCGTCGTTGGCTGCGAACACCGCCGTCACGTCGGGGTCGGCGGCCAGTTCACGGCCCGCCGCGTAGCCGGAGGCGGCCGACCAGTCACCCTCGACGACCGGCGGCTCGTCCCGGCCGCGGGCCGCGAGTGCCGCCCGCCATCCGTCGAGACGGTCCCGGGCGGCATACCACCGTTGTGGACCGGCGAGGTGATGGACCGTGAGATGCCCCAGGCCGAGCAGATGCTCGGTGACCGTCCGCGCCATCAGCTCGGCGCCGACCCCCGCGGCCAGCACCCTGGGCGCGACGAACGGTGGCGGCGCGCCGCAGACGAGGACCGGCACGTCGACGCGGAAGGAGCCCTCCGCTCCGTCCCCGCCCTCGTCGATCGGCTCGGAGATGACGATGCCGTCCACACCCTGGTCCAGCAACGAGTCCACGGCGCCGGCGATACCCGTCGGGTCGCCTTCCACGGTGTTGACCACACGAAGCGCGTATCCCGCGTCCCGGACCGCCCGCTCGACGCCCATGAGCAGCGACGCGGGCCCGTACAAGGCGGTACCGAGCGTCACCACACCGATGGAACGTGTCCGGCCCGAGGCGAGCGCGCGAGCCGCGTTGTTGCGCCGGTAGCCGAGTTCCCCGGCGGCTTCGAGCACGCGTCGGCGTACGTCCGCGGAGACGTACGCCTCGTTGTTGAAGACCCTCGACACCGTCTTCTGGGAGACCCCCGCCAACTGGGCCACGTCCACGCTGCGTGGCGGGGTGGAACTCCCGCCCCGCCCTGTCTCCCGCGTCACGGTGCCTCCCGATGGTCGTACGCCCGAGCCCAATGGTCTCAGACGTCCCTGGCTGACTGCGCTGTCGTGCCTACGCAGTCAGCCGGGGCAAGGATCCCTTGCGTGTCACACGTTCTTGGTTTCCTGGATCTCGGCTTCCTCCGTGAGCCTGGTGTGGGGTCCGGGCACGAGGCAGTGCATCCTGCGACCTCGTCGCCGAGGTCGACCATTATGCGCTCGGCTGTGCGGGAGGCCGAGGACGTCCTCAGGTTGGTGTGCGCGCTGTACGCCCACCGGCACCCCGCCCGCAGGACCCGCGGCGGTGGTGTTTACCTCATCGCGCCTCCCGTGCGTAGGGCGCGATGGTGATCCGGTCGATCAGCGGTGCGTAGCGGGAGCGCAGTGGTACGTCGGGGAAGGTGTCCGAGGCGTAGGTGGTGCCGTCGAAGTTCGGCAGTTCCTCGGAGCGGAAAGTGATCGTGTTCCGTCCCTTCTTCAGGTGGACGGGGACGGTCAGCTCCCAGAAGTTGTTCTGGTGGAAGCTGTGGGGGAAGCCGACGCGCCGTGTCTCTCCTCCGTTGACGCCGATGTCGGCGTGGCGGGCGAGTGGGTCGGGGTTGTAGTGGGTCGCCTCGGCCTGCTCGGGGTTGGAGTATCGGATGCGCAGTGCGTACAGCTCGGTCCGGTCGGCGGTGACGGTGAATGTCGCGGTGTTGCCGTTGCCGGGCTCGCCTCCGATGCCGGTGATCGCTGTGCCGTCGGTGGCCAGGGAGAGCGGGGTGAGCGTGGCCGAGCCCGCGAGCCTCGCGTCCTGTGCCTCGTATGTGCGGGCCGGGAGCGCGCCCTCGGTCGGTGTGACTGTGAGGCGGTCGACGAGGGTGGCGGACGAACCTCCGGTCACCGTCACCTTGTTGACGCCGCCCGAGAGGGAGACCGCGATGCCGCGCTTGCTGTTGGCCAGGCGCAGGACGTCGTGCCCGTTGACGGAGAGGCGGGCGTTCGCGGCGCCGAGGGTGTTGACGCTGAGGGTGGCCTCGCGGTCGGTGGGGGAGTAGACCCAGAACGTGGCGGTCTGGTCCTTCTTGAGCTGGACAGCGCCCGAACCGGTGGCCGGGGTGCCGGCCTGTTTCGGCAGGTTGTAGACGGGACGCGCACCATCGGAAAGCCAGGCCAGCTCGCCCTCGTACACCTGCGCGTCGGCCGAGGCGTCCGGTAGGGACAAGGTGAGCCGGTCGACGATGGCGTCGCCCTTGGTGGCGCCCTTGCCGTCGAGGCTCTTCGCCGCGAGTGTCAGGGTGTGCTTGCCCTTGGTGAGCTTCACCTCGGTATCGGTGTGATCCCACACCACCCACTTGTAGCCCAGCGGCAGGTACAACTCCTGCTCACTGTCCGCCTTGCCGTCCACGCGCAGGAAGACGTTGGTCGGGCCCTGCTCCTTCACCTTGTCGAAGGTGTTGAGGGAGTTGGCGAAGACGCTCAGATCGTAGGTACCGTCCTGCGGCACATCGACGGTGGTGTCGAGGGTGACGTCCGATCCGGTGCGCAGGCCGCCCACGTCGTAGCCGCCGGAGGTGTAGAACTTCGACACGTCGCGGGGCGAGCCCTCCGGGCCGTTCCTGGAGTAGCCGGACCCGGTGTGGGCGGCGTCCTCAGCCTCGTACGAACCCTGCCAGCGCACGGGTGGCGACTGCGTCCTCTTCGCCTTTCCGGCAGGGCTGAGGACGATCTCGTAGGCCGAGGACTCCTTCAGCTTCGGCAGTGCGCCGTCGCCGAAGTCGACGACGACCGTGCCGTCGTCGGCGACCCTCAGGTTCTGCTCGGTGAGCAACTTCGGGCCGGGCGAGTCGCCCAGCTGCCCGGTCCACTCGATCTCCCGCACCCACGCGTGCACGCGGTCCCCGAAAAGCCTCTTCGGGATGTTGTCGAAGGTGATGTGGCCCTTGCCGGTGGAGCCGCCGAAGATCAGCCGGGCCTGTTTCTTCGTCCGGTCGAGCGTACCGACGCCCTGCATGGTGTAGTTCTCGCCGGGGAACGGCGGGGTCACCCTCACGGTGTGTCCGCTCATCGAGGCATACGAGTTCAGCAGCCACCACTGGCCGTTGCCGCGGTTGGACTGCACCGCGGAGTCGGAGAGGTTGCCGTCGATGTTCCAGTAGGCGATGTCGGCGTCCACCTTGGACTCCTCGATCGCGGACACCCACTGGATCATCTGGCCGGGAACGGAGGTGTGGTAGTTGAAGGCGTACTCGTTGATGTTGACCGGGAGCTGTGTGCCCTCACGAGAGGTGCCCTTGAACAGCTCCTTCTCCCACGCGCGGTAGGTGGCGACGCTCTCGCGCACTGCCTCCGGGTGGCTCAGTTCGTGCCAGGTGATGACGTCCGGGAGGGTGTCGGCGGCCAGTGCGTGCGTGAGGAAGCCCTTCACCTGGTCGTACAGGACGCTGGTGTTGGGGCCGGCGATGCGGGCGTCGGGCATCTTGCCCTTGATGAGCTTGTACGCGTCGTCCCAGGCGGCGAAGTAGGCGTCCGGGTCGGTGAGCCAGCTGACCTTGTCGTAGCTCCACTCGCCGGTGCCGAACATGTTGCCCTCGGGCTCGTTGAACGGCACGAAGACGATGTTGTCCTGGTACTTCCGCGGCAGCCGCAGGACCTGGTCGACCTGCTTGGCGATCTTCTCCTGGTAGAGCTTCAGCTTCTCCGCGGGGGTGTCGCCCGGCCACTGGTAGGGGAAGCCGCGGTGGATGTCCGTCATGTAGATGTACACGTCACCGTCGGTGGAGTCGGCCAGCGGTCCGACCACGTCCAGCGCGTCGGCACCGGGGTGTTGCGGGCCGTCCTGAGCCTTCGTGGAGACCGTGCGCAGGCCCATGCCCTCGATGAGGTTGTTGGTGGGGACGTCCGGTCCGTACACGCCGTAGAGAGTGCCGGAGGCGCCCCCGTGGAATGCGCCGGTGTCGGAGCCGAGGTCGACGGTGAGCTGTCCCTCCCGAACCACGGTGACGGTCGCCTTCACCACGTGACCGGACGCGGTTCCGGGCACGGTGAACGTGCCGGGCCGACTGTATTTGTCGGACGGTACGGCGTCCCAGGTGATGGGTGTGTCACGGTCGTATCCGTCGGAGAAGGTGGCGCGGACGGTGTCCGGGAGCGAGGGGGCGATTCCCGTCGTCGTACGGATATCGAAGGACGTCTGCGAGATCTCCTGGAGGGTGGGAAGCCCATCGACCGTGCCGGCCACCTGGTCGGCGCTGAGCGCCGTGTGCCACACGGTGAAGTCGTCGATCGCGCCCTTGAGCAGCGGGTCGGGGTAGAAGGACTTGCCTATGTAACCGGCCGACGTCGCCGAACCGTCCAGCAGTTCCTTGGCCTTCACGTCGGTCTCGGCGGAGGAGACCGGTACGCCGTCGAGGTAGGTGGTGACCCGGCCGGCCGAGGTGTCGAGTGTGACGGTGACGGTCCGCCACTGGTCCGCGGGAAGCATCGCGTAGCCGTGGACCTGTGCCTCGGCTCCGCCTCCGCCGGTGGTCACCGAAGTCTGCAGCAGCCCGCCGTTGTTGGACGGGGTGGTGAAGAGGTACTTCGTGGTGTCGGTCCCCAGATCGAAGATCCGCTGCCAGGGCGACGTGTCACTGCTCCACTTCACGCGGGCCGAGACGGTCAAGTCGGTCGCGTCGCCGAGCACTTCGCGGGGAAGGCGGACGTACGCCCCGTTCGAGGTGGGTGTCCCGCCGGGCAGGCCGAGCGCCTTTCCTCCGCCGGTGCCCACGACGGACTGGGCGGTGTCGCCGTTCACGAGGCTCGCCGTGAGGCCGTTGCCGGAGCTGTCGGTGATCGTCCCCGAGGCGAGGTCGTCCTGGTCGAAGGTGTAGCGGGCGGCGGGCCGGGGCGCCTCGGCCGCCTGCGCGGGGACTGCCGGTGCGGCCAGCAGGCCCGCGCCGAGCGCCAGGGCTGCGGCTGCGGCTCGGCGGCGGTGGGATCTGTGAGCGGATGGCATGGATTACGTCCTCATCCTTGAGGGGGGCACGGTGCCGGTTGACGCACGCCTCTCTTCCAGCCCCGGCCGGGCCGACGGCCGCCAGGGCGAGTACCGCGGGACAGGAGGGCGGCCGTACCGTGCGGAGGGCGGGGTGCAGGGAGTCGAACCGGTTCGGCGAAGCTAGCACCGAGGAAACCGGCCAGCAATCCCCCCGACATCCGGAACCTGCGCCGTGTACGGCGGGTTGCAGGGTCTTTGCGGAAACCGCGGTCCGAAGTGTTGACAGGTGCCGGGCTTGTTCCTACCTTCACTTCACGCGAACCGGTTCGACAGTTGGCTCCGGGTCGCGGTGTCTTCGAACCGGTTCGACCCAGCCAAGGAGTGCCTGTGAACATCGGTGAGATCGCCCGCCGGGCCGGTGTCTCGCGGAGCACCGTGTCCGTCGCGCTGAGCGGCAAGCGCCCGGTGTCGGAGGAGACCCGGCGGAAGATCCAGGACGTCATCGACGAGCTGGGCTACCGGCCCAACGCCAGTGCGCGCGCCCTGGCCAACGGCCGGACCAGCACGATCGGCCTGGTCTTCCCGCCGGCCGGCAACCACTACACCGGTATGCAGCTCGACTTCATCGGCAGCGTGGTGGAGGCGGCCGCCGCCCAGGACTACGACGTGCTGCTGTCTCCCAGTGGCGTCGACAGCGACCGTTCGTTCCAGCGGATGCTGGGGGAGCGGCGGGTCGACGGCGCGATCCTGATGGAGATCAGACTGGAGGACGACCGGGTCGATCACCTGGCCGCCCTCGGCTTCCCCTCCGTCGCCATCGGCCGGACCGCGCATCCCGAGGGCACCTGGTGGGTCGGCCTGGACCACACCGCGCTGGTGGCGGCATGCGTGCACCACCTCGCGGATCTCGGCCACCGCAGGGTCGCCTTCGTCAACCGTCCCGAGCAGTTGCTGCGGGCCGGATACGAGTCCGCCCACCGCGGGCTCGACGGCTTCACCAAGGCCGCGGCCGAACGCGGGCTCACCGTGCGGACGTACTGCTGCGGGGACGACGCCGCCTCCGGCCAGGCCTGTCTGGAGCAGATCCTGCACGACGACCCGGCCACCACGGCCCTGGTCACCCTCAACGAGGCCGCGCTCGGCGGCCTGTACCGCGGGCTGGCCCAGGCCGGCCGTCATGTACCGCGCGACTTCTCCGTCACCGGCGTCGTGGCCGGCCGGTGGGCGGAGACGGTGACGCCGCAGCTCACCGCGGCGGACGTACCGGCGGAGGAGATGGGCCGACACGCCGTCGACCTCCTCGTCGAGCGGCTCGATCACCCCGACGCACCGCCCCGACACCACCTGCTGGCCCCGCCCATCTCACTGCGCGCGAGCACAGGGCCCGGCACGCCGTCGTCCACCGAGGCCCGCTGACCCAGCCCCCTGACCCAGCCCAGCCCCGCACCACCTCCTCACCACGGATCACGGGCACCGCCGTCCCCTCATCGCCGCCGTGGCTGTCCGGCATGCCCGCTTCCCCCCGCCCGTCACCCTCCCTCGGCACACCCGTGCCCGAAAACGAAGGAACGCGCCATGCACAGCTCCCTCGGACGGCTCCGCCTCACCGTCGCGACCGTGACCGTCCTCGCCGTCGCGGGCACCGCCACCGCCTGTTCCTCCGGTTCCGGCAGCACCGGCACCAAGGCGGCGGACAGCGGCACTTACACCATCTGGGACCCGTACCCGCAGTTCGACAAGAGCTCCGCGTGGGCCAAGCTGCTCGACGCCTGCGGCACCAAGGCCGGGGTGAAGATCAAGCGGACCGCGTTCGACACCAGCGACCTGGCGAACAAGGCGCTGCTCGCCGCCCAGCAGGACAACTCCGCCGACGTCCTCATCGTCGACAACCCGGTGGTGTCGACCCTGGCCGAGGCCGGCGTCCTCACCACGACCGCCGACAACAAGCTGGACACCTCGAAGGTGAACCCCAACCTTCTCGCCGCCGGACAGGCGGGCGGCAAGACGTACGGCACACCGATCGGGGCCAACACCCTCGCCCTCTACTACAACAAGAAGGTGCTGAAGCAGGCCGGGGTGGACATAGCCACGGTCAAGGACTGGGCGTCGCTGACCGCCGCGCTGGCGAAGGTCAAGAAGGCCGGCAAGAAGGGCATCACGTTCTCCGCGATCGGCACGGAGGAGGGCACCTTCCAGTTCCTGCCCTGGTACTGGGGAGCGGGCGCCCAACTGACCGCCCTCGACTCGGACAAGGCCGTCTCCGCGCTGACGCTGTGGAAGGACTGGCTGAAGGACGGCTACGCCCCCAACTCGGTCCTCAACAACACCCAGACCACCAGCTGGCAGGAGTTCGCCACCGGCGACTACGCGTTCAGCGAGAACGGCACCTGGCAGCTCGCCAACGCCAAGAAGGCCGGCTTCGACTACGGCGTCATCCCCGTCCCCGCCGCCGACGGAGGCAACGCATCCGCCCCGACCGGCGGCGAGTTCGTCACCATCCCGGTCCAGGGCAAGACCGACCGCTACGCCACCTCCCAGAAGATCGTCACCTGCCTGACCAGCACCGACAACCTCCTCACCACCGACACCACACTGTCCTACGTGGCCCCCACCACCGAGGTCCAGGGCAAACAGGTCGCGGTGAACGCCGAGTTGAAGCCCTGGGTCGACGCGGTCAAGGCGGCCAAGGGACGCACCAGCGACGACCTGGGCACCAAGTACCCCAAGATCTCAGAGCAGTTGTGGAAGGCGGTCCAGTCCGCGCTCAGCGGCTCGAAGTCGCCGAAGGACGCGCTGTCCGCTGCTCAGTCGGCAGTCAAGTAACCAGAGACCAGGGCCGGTTGATGAGCCACATGACCCAACTGCCACACCGGCGGCCCGTGCGCCACCACAGCGGTGCGGCCCCCACCGCACCGCCCCGGGCACGGCGTCGCCCCACCTCCCAGCAGTGGGCCGCCTGGGGCTTCCTCACCCCGGTGACCCTCTACCTCGTCCTCTTCTACGCCTATCCCCTCTACCGCAACATCGACCTGAGCCTGCGCAACTACACGGTCCGGTCCTTCGTCCAGGGCGACGCACCCTTCACGGGTCTGGCCAACTACCGCACCGTCCTTGACGATCCGACCTTCGCCCCGGCCCTGCTGCACACCGTGGTCTTCACCTTCGTGTGCCTGTTCTTCCAGTACGCCATCGGCCTGGCCCTCGCGGTCTTCTTCAACCAGCGCTTCCGGCTCTCCGCGACCCTGCGGGCGCTCTTCCTCGTCCCCTGGCTGCTGCCGCTGATCGTCTCCGCGTCCACCTGGTCGTGGATGCTCAACAGCGACTCCGGTGTCGTCAACGCGGCCCTGCACGCCGTCGGCATCGGACCGGTCAACTGGCTGACCACACCGGGCTGGTCGCTCGCCTCGGTGATCATCGCGAACATCTGGATCGGCGTCCCGTTCAACCTGGTCGTCCTCCACAGCGGCCTCCAGTCGATCCCCGCGAGCCTCTACGAGGCCGCCGCCCTCGACGGCGCGAACGCCTGGCAGCGGTTCTGGCGGATCACCTTCCCGCTGCTGCGCCCGGTGTCCGCGATCACCCTCCTCCTCGGCCTCGTCTACACGCTCAAGGTCTTCGACATCATCTGGATCATGACCAAGGGCGGCCCGGCCGACTCCTCCACCACCTTCGCCACCTGGTCCTACCAGCTCGGGTTCGGCAACCTGCTGCCCGCCTTCGGCCCGGGAGCGGCCGTCGGCAACCTGCTCGTGGTCGCCGCCCTGGTGTTCGGACTGGTCTACGTCAGGGTCCAGCGGAAGCAGGCACTGTCATGAACGGCACCGTCACGAACCCACGCACCAACCGCACGTGGTGGCAGACGGCCATCGGTGTCCTGCTCACCGCGGTGATGCTCTTCCCCGTCTACTGGATGCTCAACGTGTCCTTCACCCGCGACCAGGACATGCGCAAGAGCCCGCCGGACCTGATCCCCGTCCACGGCACCCTGGAGGGCTACCGCGCCGTCCTGGACCAGCAGTTGCCCTACCTCGGCACCAGCCTCGTCATCGGTCTTGGCACGGTCGTACTGACGGTGGCCCTGGCCGCGCCGGCCGGCTACGCCCTGGCCAAACTCCGCCCACGCGGCGGCGGCGTCCTCAGCTTCCTCTTCCTGGTCGCCCAGATGATCCCCGGCATCATCATGGCGATGGGCTTCTACGCCATCTACCTCAGCCTCGGCCTGCTCCAGTCGGTGCCCGGCCTGATCGTCGCGGACTCCACACTGGCCGTGCCGTTCGCCGTGCTGATCTTCACCGCGTTCATGTCCGGCATCCCCGGCGAACTGCTCCAGGCCGCGAAGACGGACGGCGCCGGGCCCGTGCGTACCTTCCGGTCGATCGTGCTGCCGATGAGCCGCAACGCCGTCGTCACGGTGTCGCTGTTCGCGTTCCTGTGGTCCTGGTCCGACTTCGTCTTCGCCAGCACCCTCGCCAACGGCGGCGCCCACGAGCCGATCACCCTCGGCATCTACCACTACATCGGCAACAACAACCAACAGTGGAACGCCATCATGGCGACCGCCGTCGTGGCCTCGCTGCCCGCCACGGTGATCCTGGTCCTCGCCCAGCGCTACGTCGCCGCCGGCGTGACCGCAGGCGCCGTCAAGGACTGACGTCCCCCTGCTTCCCGCTCGCCCGTCGGCCGATCACTCCTGCCCACGTGCCGATCACCCCTGCTCCAGAAACGAGTCACGCTGCATGACCGCCGCCCCGTCCGGCCCGGCCTTCTCCGTCCACGACATCCCGTTCAGCACGAGCGGGTCATGGTTCGGCATCTCACCCGTGGTGGCGGAGAAGACGTACGCCGAAGACCTGCACCTCGTCTCGCACCAGAACGGCATGCACGCCGTGCTGCGCCTCGTCCCGCTCGACCCGGCCACCGGCGACCGCGCCGTCACCAGCCCGCACGCGACACCGAGCCTGCTCACCTGGACCGGCACCGAGGGCCGCATCGACCTCACCTACGAATCGCCGGACACCGTACGGCTGCGCGGTGCCGGGTTCGGCCTGCGCATCGGCGCGGCGGCGGCCGTACTGACCCCGTTCAGCGGCACCTACTTCTACCCCGAACCCGGCACGGGGGCTTATGTGTTCACCTCGTACGAGACGGGTCGGCGCTACCGCGTCAGCGTGCTGTCGGGAACCGTGACCGAGGCGTCCGGCACGCAGAGCCTGGGCAGCGCGGCGCGAGGTGTCACGATCGGCGCCGGGGGCGACGCGGCCTGGGAGGTCGCGGTCGAGGAGTACGAGACCGCGCGCCGCCCTTACGCCTCGTCGGCGCCCTTCAACCAGGTCGTGGACACCGCGCGCAACGCGTTCGATGCTTTCGCCGATTCGGTCGCACCTTGGCGTACGTCCGAGACGCCCGCCGCGGAACTCGCCGCTTACGTGCTGTGGTCCGCGACCGTCCGGCCGCTGGGCTTCGTCACCCGGCCCGCCGTGCTGATGTCGAAGCACTGGATGGACAAGGTGTGGAGCTGGGACCACTGCTTCAACTCCCTTGCCCTGGCTGCCAGAAGCCCCGCACTCGCCCTGGACCAGTTCTCGCTGCCCTTCGACCACCAGGACGAGACCGGCGCGCTGCCCGACTCGGTGACCCACTCGGAGGTCCTCCACAACTTCGTCAAGCCGCCCATCCACGGCTGGGCCCTGCGCCACCTGCGCCGACGGCTCCACAAGCCGCTCAGCCAGGCCGAGTTGACCGAGGTGTACGACCGGCTGGTCCGCTGGACGGACTTCTGGCTCACCATGCGGCGGGCACCCGGGTCCGCCCTCCCGTACTACCAGCACGGCAACGACAGCGGCTGGGACAACGCCACCACCTTCGACCCCGAACGCGTGATCGTCAGCGCCGACCTCGCCGCGTTTCTCGTCCTGCAACTGCGTGAACTCGCCGAGCTGGCGGGGGAGTTGGGGCTGCCGGACGACATGCGCAAGTGGACGCGGACGGCCGACGCGACCCAGGCGGCGCTGTTCGACGAGCTGTGGACCGGCGACCGGTTCGTCGCCCGCTCGGCACACAGCGGGGCCACGTGGAGCAGCTCCAGCCTGCTCGACCTGATGCCCGTCGTACTCGGCGAGCACCTGCCCGTCTACATCGGCGACGCGCTGGCCGACCGCATCGAGGCCCACCTCACCGCGCACGGCCTCGCCACCGAACTGCCCACCTCACCGCACTACTTGGACGACGGCTACTGGCGCGGCCCCATCTGGGCCCCGTCCACCGTCCTGATCGAGGACGGCCTGCGCCGCGCAGGCCACGAGCGCCTCGCGGACGAGATCAGCGCCCGTTTCCGTGCCCTGTGCGAGACCTCGGGCTTCGCCGAGAACTTCGACGCACTCACCGGCGCGGGCCTGCGCGACCGCGCCTACACCTGGACCGCCAGCAGCTACCTCCTCCTCGCCGAGGCCCACGAGCTGAGGCGTGCCGAGGCCACGGAGGCCGTCGGCTGACAGACCCCTGGGCGAGCCGCGCCCAGGAAAGTACCCCTTCGGGAGACCCGCACATGCGCATACCTCGCTTCCTTTCCCCAGCCGGACGCACCGGCAGACCACCCGTCCGGAGAGGCCGCAGGACCGCCGTGATCGCGGCGCTCCTCGCCTCCTTCGCCGCCGTCACCCTCCCCGCGACCACGGCCCACGCCGCCGACACCTCCGTCACCGTCGACTTCTCCACCGCCGGAGGCGCCCCCACGTACCACGCCTCGGGGATGATCTACGGGATGACGCCGGACGGCTCGCTGCCGCAGGACCACTTCTTCACCGACATCAAGTGGCACTTCATGCGAGCCGGCGGCGCCCAGCTCAACAGCGGCGGCTACGCCACCAGCCTCGCCGACTACCAGACCCGCTGGGCCTCAACTCTCGCCCAGTACAAGCGCGCCGCAGCCCTCGGCGGCACCTTCGTCCTCCTCCCGCACGACCTGTGGGGCGCCGACGGCACCACCAGTCAGGGCTGGCCCGGCGACAACGGTGACTGGACCCAGTTCGACGCCTTCGTCACCCAGCTCGTCAGTGACGTCAAGGCCAACAACATGACGGTCCAGTGGGACCTGTGGAACGAGCCCGACGGCAGCGGCTTCTGGGGCGCCTCACAGACGCAGTACCTGGCCATGTGGTCGCGCTTCTACGCCAAGGTGCGCGCCGCGTTCCCCGCCCAGCTCATCGTCGGCCCGAGCATCGCGGGCCAGCCCAACTCCTCCAACAGCTGGTGGACGACGTATCTGACGTACATCAAGGCGAACAACGTCGCGCCCGACATCTACAGCTGGCACGATGAACCCGGCGACCCGGTCACGGACGTGGGCCGCGCCAACTCCACGCTCGCGGCAGCCGGGTTGACCAACACCCGTGCCTACCAGATCAACGAGTACGCCACCCTGTCCATGCAGTCCCCGGGCGGCGGCGCCTGGTTCATCGGCCGCCTGGAACGGGCCGGCGCCGACGGCCTGCGCGGCAACTGGGCCTCCGGCACCGCGCTGCACGACAACGAGGCCAACCTGCTCACCAAGAACAGCGCGGGCCAGTACCTGCCGCTCGGCGAGTGGTTCATGTACCGCTACTACGGCTCCCAGACCGGCAACATCGTCAAGCTCACGCCGGGCACCGGCACCGACGGCCTGGCCACCAAGGACAACTCGGCAGGAAACGCGAAGGTGTTGCTCGGCAGCAGCGGCAACACCGGCACCGTCACCGTCAATCTGACGGGGCTCAACACCACGTCGGTCGTGGAGAACAGCCAGGTCCGCGCCGTCGTCCAGCGCGTCCCGTACAACAGCGGGGCCGCCGTGACCGGCCCGGAGACCATCTCCGACACCACTCTCACGGTCAGCGGCAACGCCGCCTCGGTGAGCCTGCCGTGGACGAACGCCAAGGACGGCTACACCGTCACGCTGCTGCCCCCGTCCAACACCACTGTCTCCACGGTCGCCGTGAGCCAGAACAGCGGCCAGTGCCTGGACGACACGAACCTCTCCACCGCCAACGGCACGCAGTACCAGCAGTACTACTGCGAGGGCGGCTACCAGCAGATGCTCGACCTCAAGCCGGTCACCGGCAAGACCAACACCTACACGGTGGTCGACGAGTTGAGCGGCAAGTGCCTGGACGTCTCCGGCGCCTCCACCACCGACGGCGCCGCAGTCATCCAGTACACCTGCAACGGCGCCACGAACCAGCAGTTCACCCTCAACCCCGTCACCGCACTCGGCAACAGCCACGACTACCAACTGGTCGCCGTCCACAGCGGCAAGTGCGTCGACGTCACCGGCGTCTCGACCACCGCCGGCGCGCTGATCCACCAGTGGACCTGCGACGCGGCGAGCGTACTGAGCACCAAGAAGAACCAGATCTGGCGCCTGATCGGCAAGAGCTGAAGTCCGCTCCAGGACCCCTCGTGAGGCAGGCCGAGGGGTCCTGGGGCGCCCAGGGCAGGAGTGCGATCTTGCCGCCGACGTGTCACGTACGGCTCAGGTCGAGTGCGACAGCTGCCACCGCGAGGGGGTTGATGTGCGAGATCTGGACCTGCAGTCGTCCCGGTTCGACCAGGGCGAGGACGTCGTGCAGGGCCTGGACCCCGCTCCCGCTTGCGCCGCCCGTGCGGACTTGGATACCCAGGTTGCCCGCGTCGAAAGCCACAAGGGTGACGACCCGTCCTGGGCCTTCCGCGAGGTCGATGGACGCCGGGATCTCTCCCCTGCCTGAGGCGTCGAGAACGGCGTTGACTCCCTCGGGGCGATCGCTCGTACCCGGTCGGCGAGGCACTCTCCGTACGTCACGGGGATACACCGAGTGAGCGCAGGCGTTCGTGGTTGTCCTGGTTCGCGGTGCCGATCACGCGCGCGTCCCGGGCCACGGCGAGTTGGGCGGCGAGCGCGCCCACGCCACCGGAAGCGGCATGGATCAGCAGGGTCTCGCCCTGGATGACCTTGAGGCGTTCGAGGACCGCCCAGGCGGTTCACCCGGAACCCGCGACCGTGCCGGCCATCTCCCAGGGAAGGCCGGCCGGCTTGGTGACCAGCGCGTCGGCGATCGCGGCCTCCGCGTACCGAGGACTTGCCACTGCCGGAGGCACCGGACACCGCCGCGCACCGGTGTTCGCCCACCAGCTTCCGGAGCGCCGCGACCATCCGGCCCCGACCGAAGAACAGTGCGCGGTCGTCCGGTTCGAAGCGGGCCAGGTCTCGGTGCGGCGAGGTCGTCTCATCCGCCACCGTGCGTGCCGCGTTCCAGGCGCCCTCCGCCGCCGCCCGAGCCTCGCGGCACCGCAGCTCCCACTCCGCCGGATCGCCGCCGCAGGCTCGTGCACACCCCTGAATCACGTGAGTGACGGCAGCCGCTCGTCGGCCGTGGCCTGGGACAACGTTGTTGCCGAGAACCTCGTCGCCTCCGCCATGGCCCGGTATGTCGGGCTGTCGGCGGCTCGGCGCGACTTCCACAACTCCACGGTCTGCGGGGTGTTGCGAGCGCGTGGCTACGTTGGGCTCGACGCCGACGAGGGCGGATTCAGTCGCTGGATCGACCGGGCTGAGGGTGAGGTCGTGGCGGATCCTCCGTGAGCGCGTTGAGACCCCTCGTCGCTGGGAACGCAGAGCCGACATCCACGAAGCGTTCCTCAGACTCGCCTGCTGTCTCATCGCCCACCGACAACTCAGGTCCCTGTGCTGATCCCGGGAAGCAACGGCTGGTGGCCGTCGCCTTGACGTCCTAGGCGCGTGCCATGATCCGGCTTCATGAGTGGACCTTCACTGTCGCCTGCCTGGGTGGCCGCGTGGATCAGCAGGGTCTCAGGCTCTCTGCAGACCATGACAGCAGAGTTCGAGCGCCGGCACGGGTTTCCCCCGGGCACCAAGCAGGTTCGGTCGGCCGACCCCGACGACCAGGCGGTGGCCCGCGCTCTGGCCGAAGTGGGTCTCGCCTCCGCCGACCTGGTCACCCTCTACGACAGCATCGACGACATCGCCTGGGCGGACGTCGGCAACGGCTAGTTCGTCGACCCGGTACCTGACGTCCTTCTGCGGCTCAGAGAGTATGGCGCTGTCGGTGATGGCACCTGTGAGGAGGCTCGTGGCCTGGTCATCGGCTCGAACGGTGGCGGACTGCGTTAGCTCACTGGCCCCAGCGGGGTGGTCCACCGGACGCGCACAGCATCACTGGACGAACCCGAACTCGACAGGGTGGCAGATGATCTACGGCACTTTCTGGAGCTGCTGGAGCAATCTCTGACACGGTTCGTGGCCAACGGGGAGCCGGGATATCTGTTGGCGCGGTTCCCGGTTCGTCCTTGTGCAAGCCCTTAGACCGTGTCCTATGTGGTGAGGCGGACGAACCGTTTGTAGCAGCAGAGGGCGGCGGCGAGACCGAGGAAGGCCAGGTAGTTGCGGGGATGGCGCTCGTAGCGGGGGCTGAGTCTGCGGTAGCCGGACAGCCACGACATCGTGCGCTCGATCACCCGTCTGCGGCGCCCCAACCGTTCGCTGGACTCGATGCCTTTGCGCGCGATCCGGACTCCGATGCGCTTGCCGCGCAGCCATTTCCGCAGACTGGCGTGGTCGTAGGCTTTGTCTGCGTGGAGGCGTTGGGGCTTGAAGTACCGGCCGCGGTGGGGGTCGTGTCTCGTTTGGTGACCGGCGATCATGGGCTTCAGCCCTTCGCTGTCGTGGACGTTGCCGGCCGAGACACCGACGAGGAGGGGCAGTCCGTTCGCGTCCGACAGGACGTGCATCTTGGAGCCCGGCTTGCCCCGGTCCACGGGGCTGGGACCTGTGTGTTCGCCCCTTTTTTAGCCCTGACGTGGGCGGTGTCGAGGACGACGCGGGTGACATCGATTAGCCCGGCGTCGTCGAGGCGGTGCAGCACGGCTTCGTGCAGGCGGCCCCAGACGCCGGCTCTCGACCAGATCAGGAACCGGCGGTGGGCGGTCGACTTCGATATCCCGAAGCACGGCGGCAGTGCGCGCCAGGCGCAGCCGCTGACCAGCACGTAGACGATGGCCGCGAACAGCGTCTCATCAGGTGTGTCCTGCGTTCCGCCGCCCTGCGGCCGCCCTCTCGACGGCGGGATCAGCGGCTTCGCGATCTCCCACAGCCCGTCCGGAACAATCCAACTCCACGTACCCCGCCCCATGACCAGTCCAACGAATGATCACCACATAGGACACGGTCTTAGAGGATGTCTCACGTGGTGTGATGTGCGTGCGGCATGATGCCGGTCGTGGGTGTGTCGATCTGTCGCAGCGGCTGGTTCCTGATGAACTGTGGGAGCTGGTCGTCCCGTTGCTGCCGTCGTTCGCTGCTCGTCCGCAGGGTGGTGGGACTGCTCCGTGTGATGAGCGGGCCGTGTTCACCGCGGTGGTGTACGTGCTGAGCAGCGGTTGTGCCTGGCGGCATCTGCCGCCGACGTTCGGTACGTCTCCCGCTACGGCGCATCGCCGGTTCGCGGTGTGGACCGAGGCGGGCCTGTGGCGTCGGCTGCACCGGGCGGTACTGGACGAACTCGGCGCCAGGGGCGAGGTGGACTGGACCTCGGCGATCGTCGACGCGGCCTCCGTCCGGGCGAAAAGGGGGGCACTCTGACCGGGCCGAATCCGGTCGATCGCGGCAAGAAGGGCAGCAAACTGCACGTCCTGTCCGACGCTCAGGGCATCCCGCTGGCTGTTGCGGTGTCCGGGGCGAACCTGCACGACAGCCAGGCGTTCAAGCCGCTGATCCTGGCGATACCCGCCATCCGCTCCAGACGCGGACCGCGACGACGGCGACCGGTCAAAATCCGGGCGGACAAGGCGTATTACTCTGCCGACCACCTGGCCTGGCTCCGCGGCCGCGGCCTGATCCCGCGGATCGCGCGGCCAGGAATCGAGTCCGGCGAACGGCTCGGCCGCCACCGCTGGAAGATCGAGCGGTCGATCTCCTGGCTGTTCGGCTACCGCCGGCTTACGGTCCGATACGAACGCAAGGGCAGCCACTTCCTCGCCTTCCTCGGCCTCGCGGCAGCCCTGACCTGCTACAAGAAGCTCGCAAAACTCACCACGTGAGACATCCTCTAAGCATTGGTCTTGGATCTCGGTTCGATCACTGCTGGGACTGGTGAGGTGTCTGTTGCCTAGCGTCACGAATTGTGGCAGTTGACTGTCTTTCAGGAGAGCAGAAGGCCGGTACGCATGCTTCGCCGGTGAGCCGTCCATTCAGGAGCTGGATGAGCTTTTCCGGTTGGACGTGGTGGCCTTGGAACAGGCCCGGGCCAAGCGCCGGTCTCATAGTCGGCTGGGCTGGGCGGTGCAGTGGGGCACCGTACGGATGCCGGGCACCTTCTTGTCAGCGCTGGCCGACATGCCGCCGGGGGTGGCGGGTTCGGCGCGTAGCAGCTGGAGATGGAGGCGAGATACGAGGGCGCGGGTCATCGCGTCAGCCCCCGTCCCTCCTCACATGGAAATTGCGCGGTTCAGGCGGACAAGCCGTTCCGCGTCCGGTTGCGTGCCGGCCCCGAAGCGTTCCTGGATCACGGCGAGCCCGAGGTCGCGCCGTTTCGGTGATCGCGCCGCGTCGGCCACTGCCAGTGCGTCCTCCAGCACGCCGCGGATGTCCGAGGGGGACAGGGCGGTGGGCAGGAACCGCCGGGGGAGCGTCGGGAGCGTGCTCTGTCGGTGGAGGGTGACGCGGTGCCGAGCAAGGCGGTTCCTCTCCGCGGCGCGCAGCCACCGCCACGGAGGCCGCGGCACAGCGCGGTACGGCAGGCCGTGCGGCGAGGCAGCTGACGTATGGGCCGGGCGCGGGACGCACCATTAGAGGGCGGGTAGCGGCAGGCATGCGGATGCTCGCAGGCAACGGCATGCCGAGACTGCGGGTCGCAGCGTGGGGGACCGTGCGCTCTTCGTGTTCGTCTTGTGTGTTCGTGGGCTGCCGGCGCCGCCGCTCTCGTGCCGTTGGGTGAGCGAGCGTCGCGTCGGGTGACTCAGCGGTGGGCGGCGCGGTTCATCTCGACGACGTCGTCGACGGTGGGGTTGGCAGGGAGGGCGGCGAAGCGTTCGGGGAGGCTGTCGCGGATGGCCGCGTCCTTGACGCGGTCGGCCGCGGCCAGGGCCGCCGGCAGCTCGTCGAGGGTCAGCTCGGTGCAGTAGGCGGGGCCGTTGGGCTGCTGGCGCCAGGAGTCGGCCAGCGTGCCGGCGTCGTAGGGGTCGAAGCCGGTGTCGTCCACCAGGCTCATGGCCACCTTCCGCGCCTCCTCGGAGTCGCCGGCGACGGGGATGGCGAGGCGGCCGGGTGTTCCGGCCGGAACACCCTTGGTCCGCTGGGTCTCTGCCAGCGCGGCGTTCCACGCCTTGACCACGGGGCGGCCGAGCAGCTCGGCGGTGTACACGCTCTCCACCTGGCCGTTGTCCACCGCCTCGATCGGCTCGGTGAGCATGCCGGGGTAGTAGTTCGCGGTGTCGATGACCACCGTCTCGGCAGGCACCGACGCGAACAGGTCCGCCAGCTGGCCCGCCACCCCGAACGGGATCGACAGGACAATGACGTCCCGGCCCTGGACGGCGTCGGCGAGGCCCGCCGCGCGGGCCCCGGACTCCAGCACCTCCGACCGGACGGCCTCGGGGCCGCGGGCGTCGGCCACCTGGACGTCGTGACCGGCCGTGCTGAGCTTGGCAGCGAGGTTCCCGCCGATGGCACCGGCGCCTATGACAGTAATTTTCATTATTTGTCCCTTGGGAGGTTGTGCCGCCCCTGAGGGCAGCGCGATGTGATGGCTGTGTGGTGGTACCGCCTGGCGTTGCGAGGCGGGGCAGGATGTCGGGCGGTTTACGCCTGGGTGTCCTGCTGGCGGTAGCCGCTCGCGATGAGCGTGCGGAGCCGGTCGAGCGGCTCCTCCTCGGTACCGGTGCCCTTGATCCAGGCAACGGAGCAGGCCGCGAGGAACAGGTCGTGCCCCCGCACCGACGCGCGCACGCGCCCCGCGAGCTGGGCGGCTCGCACGTACTGATCGGTGGCGGAGATGAGGATGCCGCAGGGGATCGTGAGCGGGTTGTCCGGCTTCTGTGCCCGGGCCGCGGCCATGAGCGGGTCGGGCAGCCCGCTGAAGGCGCTGAAGTACTCCTCCATCGCCCGCAGCCACTGGTCCAGCGCCTCGGCCGGGTCACCGAGTTGCTCGATGTCCGCCTGGCGGGCCACCAGCTCCTCGGAGCGGGTCTGCAGCACGGCCGCCAGCAGCGCCTCCCGGGTGGGGAAGTGCCGGTACAAAGTGGCGGGCCCGACGCCCGCCTCCTTGGCCACCGCCTCAAGGGAGGTGCCGACCCCGTGCCGCAGGAAGTGACGCTGTGCGGTCTCCAGAAGGGCGGCGCGGTTGCGCTGGACGTCCGCGCGGGGCTTGCGTCCCCGCAGTTCACCGGCGCTCATGCGCCCTCCTGCCTGCCCTGATCGTGCGGCCGCATCAAAACGGATGCTGCCTCCGTATGTATTCGAGAGTAAAACGGAGACAGCATCCGGTCAAATCGGCGGCCTGAGCGCGGAGCCCGGACAGAGCGGGGGCCGACATCATTGGCCGTAGGGTGCCCTTGTCCGGCCCCTCCCGCGCCGCGCCAGGTGCCCGGTCCCCGGTAGGACGTCAGGGGGTGAGCTGTTGTTGTCCGATGACGGAGAGCAGTTCGAGCTTGCTGTGGCTCTCCGTGCCGGGGCGAGTGGTCAGGACCACCAGGGTCTGGGCGCGGTTCTCGGTGAACAGGAGCTGCGCGTCGACGTCGATGCGGCCGAGTTCCGGATGGAGGACGGTCTTGCAGTCGTCGTAGCGTCGGGCGACCTCCTGAAGTTCCCACATGCGGACGAACTCGGGGCTGTGTTCCTGGAGTTCGGCGAGGATCCGGGCGGCCCGGGGGGTGTCGCTGCCGGCTGTCAGCGCGGCCCGCAGGCGCGCCGCCTGGGCGCGACCGTGGCGCTCGCGGCTCTCCTCGGGAACCATCAGACGTTCGGCCGGGTCCATGAACCAGCGGTAGTAGGCGCTGCGGGCCAGGCCGGTGTGGCGGGTCTGGTCGCCGAGCAGCGCGACGGCCAAGCAGTTCATCGCGAGGGTGTCGACCAGATCGGTCTGCACCATGGCCGGCGAGTCGTCCAGACGGTCCAGGACCCGCATCAGCGTCGGGCTGACATGTTCGGAGCGGTGGAAGCGGGCCGGGGCGTTGTGGCCGATGAGGACGAAGAGATGGTCGCGTTCGTCCAGGGTCAGCCGCAGTGCCCGGGCGAGAGCCGCGGTGATCTGGACGGAGGGCTGCGGAGCCCGCTGCTGTTCCAGCCGGGCGTAGTAGTCGGTGGACATGCCGGCGAGCTGCGCGACCTCCTCGCGGCGCAGCCCCTGCGTACGCCTGCGCGCCCCCTCGACCAGCCCGACGTCACGCGGGCGCAGTGCCTCACGTCGGTGGCGCAGGAATTCCGCCAGTTCCTTTTTGTCCATGTCCCCATCCTCGCCGCTTCCCGCCCGGCTATCCAGAGACCGCCGATCCATGGCTGAGCCCTCCTCTCCCACCCGCGCGAAGCCGCTCATGCGGCCGACGCCGAGAGCGCTTGCATCAAGACGTCCCAATAGTCACCTGACCTGCCTGACCCGCTGGGAATTGCGCCGACCGTCGGCGGCGCGCCGCAGGCCGTCGGTATGCAAGACGGCCCGCCGCGACGGTCCTGCGTCGAGGACGCCCGACACCTTGGACGCGCCCCGGGCCTCGTCGCCCGGCTGGCCGGCACGACGATGTTCGTTGTGTGACGGGCGCTCGCGTGCCCGTCGGCGCTCAGGACGGAGCCGGTCGCCTCCAGTGCGACGACCGGGGCGAAGCCGAAAACGCTTCCTTACCGTTCCGCGTCGTCGGTGAGGACCTTCCCGAGGCGATCCAGTTCGCGTTCGTCCATGACGTGGCCCCACAGTGCCCGCTCCCGTGCTGCTGCTCCGCGTCGGTCCCTATAGGTCGTCAGCTGCTGGTGATCATGGCGAGGACGTCGTCGTAGGAGCCGTTCGCCGTCGCGTCGCGGATGAACCTGGCGCGCTCGACGACAAGCTCCTTCGCGTCGGGCTTCTCGCGCAGCAGGTCGAGGGTCTCGCTGAGGAAGTCGTCCAACGGCATGGACTGGTCGCTGTCCTCCTGGCCCAGCAGGGTCGTGCGCACGCCCGGCGGGACCACCTCTATCACCTGGACGCCGGCGTCAGCACCGGCGAGTTGGCTGCGCAGGCTCTCGGAGAAGGAGTGCAGCGCGGCCTTGGTCGCGCTGTAGGTCGGGGTGCTCGCGTACGGTACGAACGCCAGCGCGGAGGTGACGTTCATGACGACCGCGTCGTCCTTGCCCACCAGCAGCGGCAGGAAGGCGTACGTCATCCGGATCGTGCCGAGCAGATTGGTCGCGACGTGATCCTCAGCGACCGGGAGTTCGGCCGGGTCGAGAAGGTTCTCCCGCAGCATGATGCCGGCGTTGTTGACCAGCACGTTCAGCTCGGGGTGGCTCGCCGCCACGGTCTCACGGGCCCGGGTAATCGAGTCGGGGTCCGCGACATCGAGGACGAGCCCGTCGATGCCCGGGTGCTCGGCCGTGATCTCGTCGAGGAGTTCCTTGCGCCGGCCGGCGACGACCACCTTGTTGCCGGCCTCGTGCAGACGCAGGGCCAGACCGAGGCCGATGCCCGAGGTGCCGCCGGTGATCAGGATCGTGTTTCCGGTCATCTTCATGAGGATCTTGCTCCTTCGGTACGGCGGGCCGGTGAGCGCCCGCAGCCTCGACCGTAGGAGCGCCCGCGCAGAGGCGGGAGAGGAAGGTTTATCCATGGATCGGCGGTCTCTGCCTGGCGGAGAGGTCCCACCCAGCGGATCCGGTGTCGCTTCGGCGTCGCGGCCTCAGAGGCCGGCCCTTGCCGCGCCCACGCCGGCTTCCCCTTCTGAATCAGGGAACTGAACGGTCCAACCATTCTGGGGCCCAAGCCCGTCGGACAACCCGCACAGACGCACATCCGCCGGGCCGTTCCTGGTCGGCGTCGGTGAAGAGTGCCTCCACGGTCGACCGCCGCATGTCAGCCCCGAAGGCGAAGCCTTTGGTGACGCCTTCGGCGGCACCACTGACGACAGCTGATACACGCTCGAATGCCCGGCGACCCCGGCGACCCCGGCGACCCGGGCGTCCGCGCAGACCCGGAGGTCGGTGCGGCTCGTTGACGATCACATGGTCCCACCATCCATGTGCGCCCTCATGTGGTGAAAGCCGGGCCGTCCGCGACGTGACAGCGCAACGTGCCGACGATGCTCGTTCTGGATATGGGAGCGGTGCCTGGCCAGAGACGATCCGCGAGGTGCGCCCCTTGCCCGGGTTCTACTCCGGCGCCGAGACCTGGTCCCCGGGTGAGCGCACAGCTGTGGAAGGACGCTCGAATGCGCCCTGTTCCGAGCTGAGCCCGTCCAACAGGAGGTCGCCGAGCAAGGCTTGACCCGACGGGTCGGCCAGCGGGCCGCTGCTCTGCACCTGACCGACGACGCTCGCACAGATGCTGAGGACCTGGTCCGCCGCGCCTACGCAGCGCGGTCCATCTACGCCCACGGGGCGTCACCGCCCGCCAAGGAGAAGGACCGGTTCCCCGAGAGCGACCTTCCGCGCCTGCATCAACTGACCTACCGGGTGCTACTGCGCTGGCTTGTGCTCTGGGCGCCAGATGAAAAGGACCAGACCCAACCGCACCAGCACCAACTACTGGACCGGTCTTTGATCTCCCGCCAGGCAGCCAGCAAGAAGATCGAGGGGCCGCTGCGCCGGTTCTACGCCGCTACGCCTTCCGCGGATCTGCCCGCCGACGCGTGCTGAGGTGAACCGCACGGGTTGGATGGGCTCCAGGGAAAGTACTGGGCTGGGTCGCAGTGATCGGATCACGCCCGTGGGATCTGCTGGCTGCAGTCGTTTCCCGACGAGTGCATCTGAGCGGTGAAGCCGGCCTTGCCCCTTGACCCGGATGCCGCTGCCCGCCCTGCTGCGCCGCCACGCTCACGGTGAAGGGCCGCCGGGCCCGTGTGGTCGGGCCGTCAGGCCGGTGGTGTCCCGGCCGGGGTGCCACCGTCGTGGAGCGGGCAGTCGAGAGATCTGGGTGTGGTGCCGGTGCCGGGGGTTGACAGGCCGCCCTGTTTCTCAAGCACCTGGTGTGCGGGGTGGTGGCCGGGCAGGCTAGTTTGCTCGGGTGAGTCTCCTTGATGATGTGGCCGAGCGTGACGGCTGGCGCTGCTGGGTGTGTGACGAACCGGTCGACCCCGGCGAGTCGGTGAACGACCCGCGGGGGCCCAGCGTCGACAGCAGGACCGCCGACCGCAAGGCCAAGGTCGCCGAGCGGCTCGCGCACCGTGGGTGCAACACCCGTAAGGGCGCGGTCAAGGTGGTCATCGCCTGGCCGGACCGCTTGTACGTGGTCGAACCCGCGCCGCTGATCACCGTTGCCGGGAGGCTGGAGCGCAAGGGGGGCCGCGAGATGGTGGGCCGTTGTCCGACCAGGCGGGACGCCCAAGAGGCGGCGGATTGGCTGGTGGATCGGTTCTCCCGACTGGTACCGGGGCTGCCGGTGACCGCCGATATCGAGGCGGGCGGTGGCCAGTTCCTCGTCATCCTGGCCACCGGCCGCCGCTGACCGCGGCGGCGGGACCGGAGCTCCGCTGGCTGGTGGCTAGCCGATCTTCTTCCAGGCCTTGCAGTCGGTGGTCTGGAACGCCTTGTCACCTGCTGCGATCTTGACGACGGCCGGGCCCTGGGCGTTGCCGTTGGCGATGATGGCGCTGCTCTCGCCGGTCGTGTCGCTCAAGCGTGCCCAGTAGCAGCCGTACGTGTTCTTGCCCTTGCTGCCGTAGGTGCCGGCCTGGATGTCTTTGCCCACCAGGAACGTTCCATCGCCGGGAATCCCTCCCTTGGGCGCGGCCTCCTGCTACGGCCCGGCACTAGCGCTGGGGGAAGTGGCACCCGCCTGTACGTCTACGCCCGTCGCGGTGGCGGTCACGGTCACCGTTGCGGAAGGAGAGTCCTTGGCCCCTTCAGACCCGACGATGTCGATCAGTACTCCCATCAGCCAGTCCGCCGAGGGCGACCGCGGTGTGAGTGATCCATCCGCGGAGGGATGAGGCACGGACGGCAGGGGACGGCGTGTGATTCGACGGCGGTCCCGGAGGCGGGCCTACGGGTCTGTTTCCGCTCATGTCCACAGAGTGCGCCTGCCTTCTGCGAGGTGCACGACGGCACTTCTTCGTCGCAGGCGACGGCAACGGCCACAGGCCCCGGCGCGCGGCTGGCGCCGCGAGCAGCCAGCTGCATGCTCGGGGCACCCATACCGTCCTGCTCCATGACCACCACCGACACGATCGCGGCCTTGACTCTGGCCATGGCGATCGTCGCTGCTGTTGCCGCTGTCGGATCCTGGAAGGCGGCGCCCGACTCCAACGATGCCGCAGCGACCCTGTCCCGGATCGAGCAGCAGCCCGCCTCGCCATCACCGAAACCCACGCCCCGGACTGACGGGGCTTTCCCCTGAGTCGTGGACACCGTTTGCTATGCGGCAACGGTGAGCGTAACCGTTGGCTGTTCGAAGGCGATCGGGCTGACCTCGCTGATCGCTGAATGCCTTCTCCTGGTGTTGTAGCGGCTGATCCAGCGGAAGACCGCGAGGCGAACCTCACGCACTCCTGGCCAGCGTTTCCTGCCTTGCAGGGTCTCCCGTTTCAGCGCCGCGTTGAAGCGCTTCGCAGCGGCGTCGTCCGCGCTTGTCCCGACCGCTCCGCGCGTACGGATCACGCGGAGTTCGTGGCATGCCTTCGCGAGTCCTTCGAGGCGTACTGGGCTCCGTTGCCGTTGTGGAAGACCGCCCCGGCCAGGTCGCCGCCGCGGGTGCGAGCTACGGCGGCGAGTGCGTCGGTGACCAGCTCGGTGCGCATGTGATCGGCGATCGCCCAGCCCGCCAGGCGCTTGCAGCAGAGGTTCAACACCGTGGCCAGGCAGAGGAATTGGCCGTCGCCCACGGGCGGGTCGGTGATGTCGCCGACGTCCTTGGTATTCGGTTCGCGCGCGGTGCCGTCGCGCTGCAGGAGGGCGGGGACCTGGGCCGCGTCCGGGGCGGGCACCGTGGTCGTGACCTTCGTGCGCAGGTGCACGCCGACGACGCCGGCCTCGCGCATTACGCGCTCGACGCGCTTGTGGTTGACCCGCCGTCCCTCGGCCCGCAGGTCGGCGGTGATGCGCGGGGAGCCGTAGGTGCCGTCCCATCCGGTGTGGATCTCGCGGATCTTCGCGGTCAGCTCGGCATCGGAGAGGGCCCGCCCGGTACGGGCGCCTGCGGCCCGCCACCGGTAGTAGCCGGAGCGGGGGACTGCCCCGACCCGGCACAGCCGCTCCACCCCGAAGGAGTTGGGGGATGGCGGGATCGCGGCCGTGGTCAGGCCGGCGGAGATCTCGGAGTCGACCGTCCCACGAGGGCGTGAGGAACTCGCAAGCGGAGCAGGGATGTTGAGGCGGGTGCGCAGCTGGCGGCGGGCGCAAGTCGACCGCCGAGTGTGACCCTGGTCCGGTGGCGGCTCTTGAGGTGTTGATCCGGCCGCGTGAGGTGGGTGATCCGGTGTCCCCGCTGCGCTGGACCACTGCCTCGTTGCGGGATCTGTCCCGGGAGTTGACCGATGCCGGCCATCCGGTCGGTGCCCCGGTGATCGGCGGCCTCCTACGTGCGATGGGCTCCAGCCTGTAGCGCATGGCCAAGACGCGGGTCGGCAGTCAGGTGCCTGACCTGGACGCCCGGTTCCGGCACATCAACACCGTCGCCGAACGCTTCCTGGCGCGGGGCCTGCCGGTGGTGAGCGGGGATGCGAAACAGTGTGCGTGTGCCGGATGCCGCGCTCCCACACCGGCGCGCTCCGGTGCCGCCGTCGGACAACGGTGGCACCGGAGCGCGTGGGGGATCGGGATGGGCGGGCAGGTGTCAGAACCAGCTCTGGTTCTGACCGGAGTTGCACGTCCAGGTGCGGAAGCCGGCGTTGCTGTCGTCGATGCAGCGGTTGGTCGCCTGGTTCCTGAGCTCGATGGTGTTGTCTCCCCACTTGTGCACGAGCCAGCTCTGGTTGGTGCTGGAGTCGCAGGACGCGGTCTTGAACCCCTGGTCGCTGTCGAACATGCAGCGGTTGGTGAAGGCGTTCTTCAACTGCACGGTGCCGTCGCCCCACTTGTGGACGATCCAGTTCTGCGGGGTGGAGCCGTTGCAGTCCCAGGTGCGGAAGCCGGCGTCGGTGTCGTCGATGCAACGGTTGGTCGCCTGGTTCTTGAACGTGTTCACGGCGTCGGCCGCCGAGGCTGTCGCGGCGGGCAGCAGTGCGATGGCGGCGGCGGTGACGCCGAGCGCCGCGACGCGGGTCAGGACGGAGACGGACATGGGTGTTCCCTTCGGTGGGGTGGTGGTGCCCCGCGGCAGAGCGCGGCGGGGGAGTCTGGTGTGGGCGGTCGGGCCGGGGAGCGGTCAGCCGCACTGGCGCGCGACGTTGCCCTTGTCGTCGCCCTTGAGGTAGATCGCGCTGACGTAGCCCACGCCCCCGGAGTTCAGGGGGAGTTCGATCCACTTGTCGTTGCTGTAGCCCTCGGCCGTGACGAGCTGGCCGGTCTTCCAGCAGTTCGCCGGGTAGTTCTCGTTGGGGTACACCTTGCTGACGGCGTCACAGCTGGTGGCCGCGCAGGAGCGGACGTTGGCCTCCGCCCAGGCGGTCACGGTGGCGCTCTGCCCACCGCCGCCGCCGGGCGTGCAGGGCAGGTTCACCCCGCGGTCGCGCAGATACGGCACCGGGTCGATGCCGCGCACCGTGGTGGACGTGCCGATCCTGACCCGCAAATGCAGGTGCGGCCCCGTCGCCTCGCCCTCGCTGCCCATCAGGGCGATGCGCTGACCTGCCTGGACATACTGGCCGACGACGACGTCCCGCTGGTACATGTGCCCGTACTCGGTCACCGTGCCGTCGTCGTGCAGGATGCGGATCCACTGCCCGTAACCGCTGGCGGGACCCGAGTTGATGACCTCGCCGGCGCCCACGGCGTAGATGGGCGTGCCCTGGGCGTTGGCGATGTCGACGCCGTCGTGGCTGTCGCTGTACCCCTGGGTGATGACCCCGGCGGTCGGGCACGAGGCGGCGAACGCGGCCGCGGTGGACGGTGCCGCGGCGGCGGGCAGGGCCGCCGTCAACGGCAGCAGGACGGCAGCGGCCGTGACGAGTCCGGCGTACGGGAACAGGCGCACGAGGCTTCCTCTCCGGTGAGTTCTGGTGGACGGCACGGAAGCTATCCGCGCCCCCGGGCCGGCGGCATCCGGAACGTTCCGGAATGACGGAACGGCGCGCGGGCCGATAGGGCTGTGGACCGACAACCGCACTGTTTTCACGACCAGTTGGAGAGATGCGACATGCGATCCACCACCAGGAGACTGATACGGGGCCTGTGCGCCCTGCTGGTTCTGGGCGGGCTGCCGCCGGTCGCCGCCGCTGCCGCCGACGGCCCCGGCCACGAACGCCCCGCCGCCCGGCCGACGACCGACTGGCGCATCGATCTCGCCGCCGCGTCGGCCGATCAGCACAACATCGGCCATCGCGGGAACGGCGCGCTGACCATCGCCGACCGCCGCGCCCGCACCACGTCCGCTCCCGGCAGGGCGTTCGCCGTGTACACCGCCCCGGCCCGCAGCCTCGGGCGGCAGGCCGACGCGCTTACCGTCCGCCCAAGGGCCCACGTGCCGGCGGGAACTCAGGTGGTGACCGAGGTGAGGGGAAGCGATCACCCCGGACGGTGGACGCAGTGGACCACCCCGGATCGCGCCGGTCGGCTACGGCTGGCTCAGGCCGTCTCCGTCGTCCAGGTGCGGCTGACCCTGCTCGGCAGCCGCACCGCCGGCCCCGTGGTCTCGGCCGTCTCCGTCCACGCCGACCTTGCGCAGCCTGCTCCCCGGGCACCCCGCGCGCTGACGGCGGCCTCGCCGACGTACCGGATCTTCGCCACCCGGGAGGGCCTGGCCGGGCAGACCACCGCCAACGGCCATGTCATCCAGCAGCGCGACCACTTCGTCGCGCTGCCGTCCCGGCGGATGCTCGCCTCCAACGGCGGCCAGGAGTACCAGGTGCGGTTGTGCTACCAGCGCACGGGACGCTGCGAGACGGCACCGGTGTGGGACGTCGGCCCCTGGAACACCCAGGACGACTACTGGAACCCCTCCGCGCAGCGGCAGATGTGGCGTGACCTGCCGCAGGGCACGCCCGAGGCGCAGGCGGCCTACCAGTCCGGCTACAACGGCGGCCTGGACGAGTTCGGGCGCGGGGTCGCCAATCCGGCCGGCATCGACGTGGCCGACGGCACCTTCTGGGACGGCCTGGGGATGACGGACAACGACTGGGTGGACGTGACCTTCCAGCCGTCCGGCGACACCGGCGGGCAGACGAGCGTCACGGCGTGGACGGAGGCCAACGTCCGCTCCTGCGCCTCCACCTCCTGCGGCGGGGTCAGCAAGGTGTACGCGAACCAGAGCTACCCGGCGAACTGCTGGAAGACCGGCCAGGTCGTCACGGCCGAGGGCTACACCAGCGACAAGTGGATCGAACTGCCCCTGAGCGCGGGCGGTGTCGGCTACGTCAGCGGCATCTACCTCAAGGGGGATGCGACCGGCGGTGTGACACGCCAGTGCGGAACCTGAGCCGTCCCGTGCCGGCAGCCACCCCGTAACGTGCCGGAGTCCCTTCCGAGCCGCGGTACGGCACCGTCGTTGCCTGCACACCGAGGCGAAGAGAGGGCGAGGACCATGAGGTTGAGGCCGAGGGGAAGAACGGGTTGGGCGGCGGCACTGTCGGCGCTGCTGATGACGGCGGGACTGTGCGCGAGCGCACCGGCCGCGTCGGCGGCGCCCACCGCCCGCCCCGACTTCCGGCTGCCGTTCCCCTGCGGGCAGACCTGGCAGCTGCAGACGTACCTGGGCCACGAGCCCGACGACAAGAAGCTCGACATGTACCACGTCGACGGCCCGACCCTGGGCGCCACCGTCACCGCGTCCGCCGCCGGGACGGTCACGGAGTTCTTCGAGCCCGGCGGCATCGAGATCAACCACGGTGGCGGCTGGTTCAGCGTCTACCTGCACATGGACCGCATCGACGTACACCTGGGCCAGCAGGTCGCGTCGGGGGAACCGGTCGGGCGGCTGGGGCTGGTCGGTACGGAGGAGGCGCATCTGCACTACGAGCAGCTGTACGACACGAACGGCGACAACGACGGCGAGACGGACGAGATGGTCCACCCGGTGCTCCAGGGCACCGAGTACCGGCTCACGCCCGACGGCCCCTTCCCCCGCGTCACCAGCACCAACGCCTGCGACGGCGGGGGAGAACAGCCGGCTCGGTACTGGGTGGACACCTTCGCCGACGCCACCGGCTATCCGGACGCCGACTGCGTGAACGGCGGCACACCGCGGTGCGCCGCTCAGGGCACGCTGCGCAAGGGCACCAACTACGTCCTGTGCAGGAAGTGGGGCGACGAGGTGCGGGTCGGCACGGCGTACAACCACTGGTGGCTGCTGACCGACCTCGACGAGGTCACGCCGGGCGGCCGGGGACGGGCGTACGTCTCCGCCTACTACCTCGACCGATGGGGCAACGACGAGGCGAAGGACAACGACGGCCGGGACATCCCCGCGTGCACCTGAACCGGCCGGCGGCGGAGGCACCGGCCGGCCGGATCGGGAGGGCTCACCGGCACGTGGGCAGGGCAGGCCGGTCCTTCGTGCGCACAGCGGGGAACCACGCGGTGGAGCCGGACGCGCCGGCCGGCAACCGGACGCGATACCACTGGGTGGAACGGTGACCGAACTCGTCGGTCACCGGCAGCCCTTGAGGCAACCGGCACTGCGCCGTGAGGACGTCTCCGTGCCACACGCGGGTGGCCACCACGTTGTCGACGGTGTACGGCGACAGGGGGTCGATCGCCAGACCGAGGCTGCACTGCTGATCGCGGTCGGCCGCATGGGCCCGGCAGGTCGGCTCCACGTTGTACACCGTGATGGGGGAGGGTCCGGCGGTCTCGGAGACGTTCTCGGCATGAACCGGGTCGTCCCGCGTCGCACCGTCGTCCGCGACGTACACCCATACGGCGGCCGTCGCCGCACACAAGGCGGTGGCCACCGCGGTGCCGAGGACGAGCCGTCGGCGGCGCTGACCGCCGCGCGCACGCGCCGCACCTGTGCCACCGGCCGCAGCGCCTTGACCTTGGGCCGATGCGCCGATGCGGGCCAGCAGGCCTCCCGCTGTGCAGGCGGCGCGTGCCTCATGAGTGGGGGCGAGGCAGTCGGTGGCCAGATCGCGCCAGAACCGCGGCACGGCGGGATCCAGCCGCAGCGACGCCCGTCCGCCGGCGTACTCCTGCGCCGCGGCTCCCCGCGCGGCCGGGGTCGCGCCGGGGAAGGGTGAGGTGCCGCCGGTGAACATCTGGTGGACCATGATGCCGAGCGCCCAGATGTCGGCGCTCGGCCGTGTCTGCACGCCGCGTTCGCCCAGCGGGGCCTTCCAGCGTTCGGGCGGTAGATAGTCGGGCGTGCCCAGGGGCGGGATCCACGCATGCGTGCCGTGGGTGCCGTCGAGTTCCGCGGCCAGCCCGAAATCCGACAGGCGAACCGATCCGTCCGCCATCAGGAGAACGTTGTCGGGCTTGAGATCGCCGTGCACCCAGCCCAGGCCGTGCAGATGGGCCAGGCCTTCGCAGATCTGCGTCAGGATCCGGTCGGCCTGACCCTCCGTCAACTCGCCTTCAGCGCCGATGAGTTGGCGCAGACTGTGCTCGGCGCGCTCCATCACCAACACGATCGCGCCGTCGAGTTCGGGATGGTCCGGTTCGTTCAGTACGAGTGAGTCGAGCACCCGGATCAGACGGGGATGCCGTGTCCGGCGCCCGAACTCGCTCTCGCGGTGGGCGGACTCCAGCAGCCCACGCGCCTGCCGAGGGGCGAGTCCGGACGTGGGCAGGAACTTCAACGCGACGAGGGTCGGCCCGTCCGTCTCGCGCACGCTCCGGCCCTCGTAGACCCACCCCCAGCCCCCGTCCGCGATCGGCTCCCCGACCTCCCAGTCGCCGACCCGATAGCCGGTCGGAACACGCTCGGCCTTCCCGCTCACCGGGCTGCCGCCTGCGCCTGTGTGCCGTGGCAGGCGGCCGCCGAACGTGACGGAAGCAGCCCCAGATGGGTCTCGCCGACCAGCCCGAACCGCAGGGCGATGCCGACCAGTGCCTCGCGCTTGCCGTTGCGGCGGGCGCCCCGGCCCGCGTCACGCTGCTCCGGCAGGACGATGCGGAGTTTCTCCTCGGCGAGGTAGTCGATGTGCGCACTCACCCCGCGGGCGGTCAGGCGCGCGCACTGCGGAAGCGGCCGCAGGCGTTCGACGATCTCGGGTGTGGTGGGAACAGCCAGTGCGGACTCGTCGCGCAGTCGCGGCTCGCACAGGGCGACCAGGACCAGGAAGTACGTGGCGGTCTCGTCCAGCGAGTAAGCGGTGAGGGTCTGGGTGCCGCGACGGCCGCCGGCGGGCCCATGAGGGTCCAGGTAGGCGTGGTCGGGGGCGAAGACCTGGAAGCTCACCACGTGGTCCCGCGTGGGCAGGACCACGCGCGCGAACTCGAAGGGAATGGGTGCCGCCAGGCGGCGCGGTGGCACCCGCAGGTACTCGCCCGCGCCCTCCGGGTTCTCCACCAGATAGCTTTGTGTGGCGCTGTGGTTGCTCAGCAGCCAGTGGTCCTCGCTCACCCGGATCTCCCCGGCCAACCGTGACACCGCCGGATCGTCCAGCCGCAACTCCACGGCGACCGTGTCCGAGCCGCGGCCGAAGCGGGCGACCTCGCCCGCGCCGAGCCGTAGCGTCTGCGGCGGGTCCTGTGGCAGATGGATCAGTACGCCGCTCATCGTCCCCCGATTCCGGCCGCGGCCAGCTTTCCCGCGCAGGCCGACTGCTTTTTGCCAACCCCCACTTCCCGGTCCCCATTCCGGGCAGTTCGTCTTTCAGATAAGGCAGGCACACAAGCGCTGGTCATTGCGCACACCCTCTTTACCCCGATTACTTCCATTTTTTCGCATGCAGGTCGAAGGAGCACACGAGCCCCATTGAATAACACCCCTGACGGAGTGCGGAGGTTGCCTGCGCGAGGACTTTTGCACAAAGGTCATCAAGTAAGCATCCGAGTAGTCGCCGACCGGTGATCTGCCCTGTATGCCCACCGGCGCTTGAACCCGGGGAGAGTGCTCGGCGCCGGTCGCGCACCGCGTTCGGGAAGGAGGCGTGTGGCTCGCGCGGCTGCTGCCAGAGTTGTCGGGTAGGTGCGAGTGCCGCGGCGCCTCCGGTCGAGAGGCGTCGGGGCAGGCGAATCCTGCTTCCAGCACGACGGTCGCGTCGGCCAGGAGCTCGCCGACCCCGCGTTCGCGCGTGAGGTGCGCCGGCTGTGCGACCGCATCAGGGCCGTCCTGTTCCTCGTCGAAGTGCGCACCGGGCTTCGCCTGGACCTCGGAGAGAGCTGGAGCCGCTGGGGGTGCGCCCGGACCTGAGAGGGTTCAGCAAGGCTCTTGGAACCTGCTGTGCCATCTCTGCCGCCACCGGTAGGGACCCTCTCCGCGACGCGGTTGGGTCCATCTTCGTCACCGGCTCCTTCTGGTTCCCGGCGGTGGCGATGGCGGCGTGGCTTGCCGCTGTCGCCCGGGAATCGGGCCGCTTGCCGACATCCATCGGGGAAGCGCGGGGGCCGGCTGCACGGACACGGCGCGCAGTGGAATGGTCAGTGAGGCAAGTCCCGGTTGGTCGACGACGTCGCCTGTCAACGGGTACGGCTAGCGGAGAACCGGCGCGACATTACGGGCGACGCCCGCCAGTGGGCCCTGCAGGCAGCTGAGGCGGAACAAAGCGTGCGTGAGGCCGGGCTCGTCCCTGAAGGGCGTTTCCGGGGGAGCGAGGCCCCTGGACTGTCCGGTGCAGACGGCGGACGTGCCGCCGGATCAGCCGCATCCGCTACGCGGACTTCATCGCCGGTGCCGGCGGCTGTCGAGCCTGCGCCGGGCACGCCGCCTGACCCGAGCTCTTGCCTTCGTGCTCTGAAGGAACCCCAAGGAGGGCCTTTTGAAGAGGATCTGGGTCTGGCTCCGCCGCCGCTCGCAGACGATGCTCTCCAGCGCCCTGCGCGGCGCCGCTAACGCCTCCCGGGCCGGCGTCGGCGGCCTGATGTTCTGGTGGATTCAGCACAAGCTGTAGCGGCCTGGTCCCGAGCAGGCCGTGCTGTCGACGGACGGCCACCCGTCGGGGATTAGCCACGTGGCGGCGGTTCTTGGGCCGCATGAGACAGACGGCCAGACGCCTGTCCGGAAAACGCGAGCCCCTCAGCTCTCCCTCTGTCACGAGGCTGAAGACCTTGCCCTCGAAGAAGTCGGTGCATCCCAGGTGGGTCTCCAGCTGGTACGAGTCCAGGAACGCCGTGCCCTCCTTCGAGCGCGGCTCGTACCCATCGTCCCGCAGGTTCCAGCCGCTGCCTGTACGGAAGGTGCAGACCGCGAACTCCCGTCGGGCGCAGCTGAGTTCAGCTGATTCGATACGCCGCGTCATAGAGAGTGCCTGGTCGCTGCTGTCCGCCAGCGGTGCGCTGGACTTGCTTGCGCCCGGATTGCATTGCTTCTGGCGGTCGACTCGTGACGGGTTGTCAGTGTCGGGTGATGTCCTTGTCCAGCAGGCAGGCGTGGTGATCGGGAGGGAGCAGCACGTATGCCGTGGGTCGAGGAGCATGAGCGCGGCGGCACGAAGGTGCGCCGGTACTTCCGGTGGGCGCCTGGAGCGCGGCGGGACTTGTCGGTCCTGGTTCTGCTGGGGATCGCGGTCGCGGGCTACGGCGGCACGACCAGTGCATCTGGCGGCGGAAGTTCGGGGCCGGTGCCCCGGCCGCGATCGACGGCCACCTACCCAGTGCACTTCGAGGGCTGGAACGACCCGAAGCCCGCGCCGCGGCCGACGGTCTCGTACCCGATCCGGTTCGACCGGTGAGCACGGCGGTCTCGGGGTGAGGACCTCTTGCCGGGGCCGAACAGGGTTTTCACACTGCGGTTCACGGGCGGGGAGAGCAGGGGGAGCGATGGCAGCACGACGACGGCGCCGACGCTTGAAGAAGCGGACGCGCAGGCAACTACAGGGCTGGGGTGCCGTGGCTGCGGTGGCCGCTGCGATCTGGGTGGCCGGGAACTGGGCGGCGGTGTGGCCCGTCCTTGTGACGGTGCTGGCCATGTCCGTGGCGGGCGGGGCCGGCTGGGGACTGTGGCGAGCCCACCGCCTTGCGGTCGGCCAGGACCAGCGGTGGCGCGTGCAGGAGGAGGCGAAGGCGCGGGAGCTGTCGATGACCGAGGTTGACGCATTGTCCTGGCAGGATTTCGAGCACTATGTCGCCGAGTTGTGCCGCCGGGACGGCTGCACGCAGGTTGTCGTCAGCGGCAAGAGCGGCGACTTGGGCGCCGACGTCGTCGGCTATCTCGCCGACGGCCGCAAACTGGTCGCTCAATGCAAGAAGTACGCGCCGCACCGCAGCGTTTCCTCGCAGGACATGCAGAAGTTCGTCGGCACCGCCCGCCTCGAACACGGCGCGGACGTCGCCCTGTTCGTCACCACCTGCCGCACGTTCACAAAGGCCGCGCTCGGCCTGGCGGTGCGTCAGGACATCGTGGCCATACATCGGGACCTGCTCGGATCGTGGGTCAAGGGGGCTCGTCTGGAGACGCTGATCCCGTTGAACGGGCGCGGAGACGGCACGAGACGGCGCTCGCCCGCCTGACCTTTCCCTCGTAGCGTTGAGGCCTTGACTGCAGAGGAAGTTGAGAGCCATGGCGGAGAAGCGACGGACGTGCGATGCCGAGTTCCGTGAAGGGGCTGTGCGGATCGTGACCGAGACGGGGAAGGCGATTGCTCAGGTCGCGGAGGACCTCGGGATCAGGGGGACCACCCTGGGCAGTTGGCTGGCGCGGGCGCGGAAGTCCGGCGGGACGGAACGCTCGCCGAGGTGGAGCGCGAGGAGCTCGCCCGGATGCGTCGGGAGAGCGTGGAGAAGTCCAGGCGGATCAAGGAACTTGAGATGGAGCGTGATGTCTTCAAGCGTGCCATGGCTTTTTGGGTGAAGTGACCGAGAAGGAACCGGAGGCGCTCGTCGCCTTCATCGGTAGCCAGAGGGCCGAGCACAACATCCCTTACCGTGTCGCCTGCTGAGTGCTCCAGGTGAGCGAGGCGTGGTTCTACAAGTGGCGCCGGTGTCCCGCTTCGCCGACGAAGCGCAAGGTCAGGCGCATGGAGCTGGGAGAGCGGGTCACGTACTTCTTCCGCCTCTCGGGCGACACCTACGGTTCGCCGAGGATCACTCTGGACCTGTGGGCACAGGGCTGGAAGGTATCGGTGAACATGGTCGCGGAGATCATGGCCGGCCTTGGGCTGCGAGGCCCGCAAGCCCCCGCGCCGGACGAAGTAACTGCCCCGGCAGGGCAAGCGGAAGGCATCTCCTGACCTGGTGCATCGACGTTTCGTCGTCGCGCGCGACGTGCTCTGGTACGGCGACATGACCGAGATGGAGACCGGCGAGGACAAGATCTACCTGGCCACGGTCATTGACGCGTTCTCGCGCCGCTGCCTCGGCTGCGCCATGGGCGCCCGCCACGACGTGGCCCTGGCCGGGGCATCGTTGCAGATGGCGGCCGCGACCCGGGGGCAGCGGGCTGGACGGCACGATCTTTCACAGTGACAGGAGCAGCGAGGGTGGATTCAACTGGTCGTCGCAACACTTTGATCTCGGAGGTGTGCGACGTGGCCACGGCGGACTGGAGTTTGAAGACCAGCGATGTTCCGGAGGGTCGGCGTCGGCAGTGGCGCGCTGATCAAGGTCGAGTACATCCACCGCCGCCGGTTCACGTCCCGTACCGCGGCCCGTCTGAACATTGCCACCTGGATCACCGGGTTCTACAACCCGGGCCGAAGGCACAGCGCGGCTGGCGGGCTGCCGCCGGAGGAGTTCGAACGGATCATCAGCCAGGAATACCGGGTGATCTGCGGCAGGCCCCTACATCAAGGGGCCTGCCGACGCCCCGCTGATGATGGGGGAGGAGGCCTACCTCGTTGGCTCATGACACCCGCGCTTGATGCTCGACGACGTGGAAGGCCGCAACGACGGCGACTGAGCGTAGTGGACCCGACAGGCGCAATGCGCAGGTGGGCGTAGAGATGTTCCGAGCGGCCCTGGTAGCGGTACCTGACCGTGGTGCCGGGTGGCACCGGGCTCACCCGGCCGGGTCCGATGGGCTGCGCTGGGCCCTCGACAGTCAGTTCTGCTTCATATCTGTCGAGGTGAAGGTGTCACAGCTCAGGGAGCCTGAAGACATCTGTCCGGTTGGCGACTTCGTGCACGCCGACTCCGATGTTCACCACGACGGGTGGTTCGCCGAGGTGGATCTCTCTCACGCACGGTGAAAAATGACCAGCAGTTGCCACGGCCCGTCTTCGTCACGCCGCAGCCGCCACCGCGAAGCGAAGACCACCGGCGTCGCGTCTTCATCCCGCGCTCAGCGACCCGCACCACCACAGGCAACGCTCCACTCCACCATCGTGATCGTGTCGTCACCACGCTGTGAGCCCAGCACCGTCCGGCTTCGGAAAGCCAAGATCGATGTCTGTCATTGCGGCGCGCAACCGATCAAGGGGGCGCTCGTTGTGATCTCGGCGGCGCTGGATGCGACCTGCCGGAACACTGCCGGGCGATGTGCGTGAGCCGAAGAGGGTTGCTGGTCATGAAGAGCGTTCCGATGACTGAGGGCGTGCCGTGGCACGTGTCCGCGTTCCGTCTCGGGGGAGCGGAGTCGGCTGAGGCGGAGCTGGTCGGCGGGGTTCGGGAGCTGAGGGCGAGGATCCTGTTCGACCGGGGCCGTCGCCCCGACTTCCGGACGTCCGGCGGCGGGTACGCCGATGATCAGGACCTGGACTTCGGTGCCTGGCACTTCATCGGGCGGCGGGAGGCGGGCGGCCCGCCGCTGGGGTATGTGAGGTTGTCGACGCCCGAGACGGGCGAGTTGTTCCAGACCCGGGCCTATCTGGGTGCGGAGCGCTTCGAGGAGTGCCTGCGGGAGCACGGCCTCGGCACGGCGGAAACGTTTGAGCACAGCCGTCTGGTGGTGGAGCACCAGGCGCGCAAGCTGGGTCTGGGGATCCATCTGAACGCCTTCGCCATCGCGGCCGCGCGCTGTCTGGGCGCCAAGGCGATGATCGGGACTTCGGGTACTGCCGACGGGCAGGACCGGTTCCACGAGCGGTTCGGCTTCCGTCCCGTGGCGGGCACGCGCCGGTTCGTCGAGCGGTACACCGAGGACGTGGTGATCATGCTGTATCGATCCGCCCTGCCCGCAGGCGAGTTCGCCGGGCTGGTCGAGCACCTGGAGGATGCCTTCCCGGCTGCCGTCGTCTCCGCGGAGCAGGCCGGACTCGACCGTGGCCTCGGGGCGGACCGGCCGCAGCGGGAGGGGGCCCGTCCTCCTGCCGTTGCGCTCAGGGCCGCAGCAAGGCGCGGTGACGCCGCTTCCCGTGAGGGCTGGCGGCCCGTGCTCCTCGACCTGGCGCGCGAGCAGGACCGGCTCGGTGTGCAGGACCTGCTCGATTCGGGTGAGGTGCGCGAGGTCATGGACACCATCGAGGACCAGCTGAAAGAACTGGTCACCAGTCGTGAGCCCCGGCTGCGTTCCTCGCCGGAGGCAGTGGAGCGGGCCGTGGCCGAGCAGCTGGACGGGGCCGGCCGGGACGAGTACGGAACATGGGCCTGGTACCCGTGGTCGGGACGGCTGGTGCATCTGCTGCCGCGCGAGGAGTTCCGGCTGGTGCGCACCGATCGCAACCGTGGGCGGATCGACCGCGCCCAGCAGCTCCGGCTGCTGGGGCGCCGGGTGGGCATCATCGGCCTCTCGGTCGGCAGCAGTGCTGCCCTGACCTTCGCGATGGAGGGCATCGGAGGATCGTTCAAGCTCGCCGACTTCGATTCCCTCAGCGTCTCCAACCTGAACCGGCTGCGGGCCGGCGTGCATCATCTCGGCCTGAACAAGTGTGTGCTCGCGGCCCGTCAGATGCTGGAACTCGACCCCTGGCTGGACATCGAGATCTACCAGGGCGGTCTGACGGACGACACGATGGAAGAGTTCTTCTCCGGTGGTGCGGGTCCCATCGACCTCCTCGTCGAGGAGTGCGACACCCCGTATGTGAAGCTCGCCGCCCGTGAGCGGGCCCGGGCGCTCGGCGTCCCCGTCGTGATGGACGCGAACGACCGGGGCTTGCTCGACGTCGAGCGGTTCGACCTCGAACCCGACCGGCCCCTCCTGCACGGCCTGCTCGGCGAGACCACCTCCGCCGACCTGGCAGACCTCACCCACCAGGAGATGGTCGACGTCATCCTCACCATGGTCGACCGGGAACGCATCAGCCCGGAACTGACCGCTTCCATCACCCAGATCGGCACCACGCTCAGCAGCTGGCCGCAGCTCGCCTCGGGCGTCGCGCTCGGCGGGGCACTGACCGCCGAGGCCGGCCGCCGCATCCTGCTGGGCCAGCCCCGCCCGTCCGGACGCTTCTACACCGACCTGGAAGTCCTCACCGCCGCGGACCGGAACACGCTCGCCCCACCCGACTCCGGGCAACCACTGACCCTCGTCGCGGAGGCAATGTCCTCCCGGCCCCAAGCAAGGAACTCCCACATGACCACAGTCACTGACATTCTGACCCGGATGACCGCCCTCGTCGCAGCCGTCGCCGAGCTCCCGGCCGACGAGCTCGCGCCGCAGAGCCGACTCGTCGAGGACCTCGACCTGGACTCGCTCCAGGTCGTGGAGATCGCGGTGCGGGCCGAGGAACTGTTCCAGACACCCGTCGACGACTCGCTGCTCGCCGGGCCGGAGACCACCGTAGCGGGGTGCGCTGCTGTGGTGGAGGAGTCGATGGCCCAGGCGGTCCGCCCATGAGCGGCCAGGCATCGGCGCCTGCCGCGTGGGGCATTCACGGGCTGGGCGTGCACATCCCGGACCGCTGCGTCCCCAACGCGGAGATCGCCGAGCAGTACGGGGTGGAGCCCGCATGGATCGAGCGCATGACCGGCATCACCCAGCGCCGCTGTGCGGAGCCGGCTCAGGCCACGTCCGACCTCGCGCTGGCAGCCGCCGAGCAGGCGCTCGCGGATGCTCAGCTGTCTGCCCGGGACATCGACGTCATCCTGCTGGCCACGAGTACACCCGACCAGCTCGCGGTCGCCACGGCCTGCCGGGTGCAGCACCGGCTCGGCGCGGACCGGGCCTGGGCCACCGATATCGGCGGAGCGTGCGCCGGATTCCTCTACGCCCTGAAGCTGGCCCGCGACGTCCTGGCGGCGTCCTGCCCCGGGGGCCGGGCGCTGGTCATCGGGGCTGAGATGTTCTCCAAGTTCCAGAACCCCGGCGACCGCTCCACCGGGGTGCTGTTCGCCGACGGCGCGGGCGCGGTCGTCGTGGGTCCCACACCTGCGGGGGAGGGAATCCTGTGCAGCGCGCAGGGATCGGATGGCGGACTGGCCGACATCGTCGGGATCCGCGCCGGAGGCAGCGCCCGTCCGGCCAGTGAGCTCACCGTCGCCGAAGGCGGGCACTACCTGCACATGAACGGGAAAGCCGTCGCGGCCTACTTCCACGAGGTCTTCCCGCAGATCATCGAGAGGCTCACCCGGCTGTCCGGCCTGAACCTGGACCAGATCGACCTGGTCATCCCGCATCAGGCCAACGCGCGCATGCTGCGCACCCTGGGCGCCGAACTAGGCATCTCCATGTCCCAACTCGTGGTCACCGCCGACACGTTCGGCAACACCGGGGCGGCTTCGATCCCCATGGCCATGCACGCGGCACGGTCCCAGGGAAGGCTCAAGCCGCAGAGCACCGTCCTGCACGCCGCCGTCGGCGCGGGGATGAGCTGGGCGGGTTCTGTACAACGCTGGCTGTGACCCCACACCGCCGGCGAGCAGGATCCCCAGCGTCCGGCGCCGTGACCAGGGGCGTCCGCCAGCCAGTTCGCCGGCGCACCGTACGCCCGGCCCACAGCTGTGGCACGGCGGAGAGCTCTGACCCGCTGCTTTCCCCCCCGTAGCGGCGGGCCAGAGCCGCGCTCAGCGGGCTCTGCGTTCTTGATCGGGTTGATCGAGCCATTCGAGGGTTGGAACAGGGCGTCGAACTCGTTGTCATTAAGGAGCTGTTGGGCCATGCCCACATCGGCGTGACCGCGACTGTGTACGCCAACGTCCGACTCTGCCTCCAACGCGACGCCATCGACCTCCTTGGTCGCGCCCTCCGCGACCCCAACCAGTCCGCCACCCGACCCGACGACGGCGACGAACCATCGCTTTGCGCAACACCCGTCCACTGACGTTGCCGTCAACTACCCGGGATTGCCCGGCATCCCCAGTCATCACGACCTGGTCTTCACCTTGCGCATCGACCTGCCCGGCACCCGCCACCGCGACCTCCAGACCGCAGGCGGCGGACACCCCCGCGGCACGGGCCTGCGCGCCGCCGTCGGCGAATACCGCAGCCAGAACACATCGACGCTCGTCACCTACCGCGACTACCTCGCCGGAGCAGTCTTCACCGTGGCGGTGCAAGGCCCCCCGCCGCTGCTGCAAAACATCGCCGACACCCTGGCCGAGCCGCACTTCTCTTCCTACCTCGGCAAACGCAACTGCCTGCCCGACGAACCCCTGATCATCCACACCGATATGCCAGACCCGGTGGCCGTGCTGCACACCGCGGTACCGCTGAGCCTTCCGCGTCCACCTGCTCCAGGTGCCACCCACGTCCCGGTCACCTTTGTCCATGAACACCCACCGGCACCCGGCGACGCCCAGTGCGGAGGGTGCGACCGTCACTCAACTCGCCTGGCCTGCGGTGTGTTCGCCCCACACTTTCGACGGGGCGGGGCGGACCTCATGAGGTTTCTTCCGCATCACGGCTGTACGGCGTTGGCGCGACGGCAAGTTGTTACCGGGGCGTAGCGGAGGGACATCTGTCCCCTCTAGGCTCTGCGCGACCACCGAGCACTGCGGGAAAGAGGCTGGCATGGGCATGATCCATCGGCGACTGAGGATTGCGCTCCTGTCCGTCTCGGCCCTGTTGCTCGGTGCCGTCGCGTTGCCCACCGCGCACGCCGCCGACGTCAACGGGCAGACGCTGGCGGGCGTGTCCGGGAGCGGCATCCACAACACGTACGACGACAAGTCCACATACACCTACCTGGGCAACGCCCTGGACACGGGTACCTCCCTGGTCGAACTTGACACCTGGCACAACGTGTTCAACGGGAAGTGGGACGTGAGCCACAGCAACCCGCTGGGCAGCGACGACAACTGCGTTCAGGCGAGCACGGCTGCCGACCTCTACACCGGCAACCGCAACCAGAACCTCGACAGCTGCCTCGACGACATCCGGATCTGGCTCCAGGCTCACCCGACGAGCCACCCGGTCATGGTCAAGATCGAGATGAAGAATGGGTTCTACGACACCCTCGGCATGAATCCGACCGAGTTCGACGGCTACGTCAAGGCACACCTCGGCAGCGTCCTCTACACCCCTGCCGACCTGCTCACCAAGAGTGACGGGACGCGGTACCCGGACCTGGACACCGCCGCCAAGGCGAACAACTGGGCGAACTACGGCTCTCTCGCGGGCCGGGCGATCGTGGATATCATCCCCGGTACCTTCGAGCAGGCGGTCAGCCCCGCCTCCTCGTGGTCGGACGTCGTCTACGCCCAGCACCTCAAGGACCTCGCCGCCGCGGGGAACATCGGCCAGGCGGCGGTCTTCCCCAGCGTCCTCGGCGCCCAGGCCGCCGACCCGCGCAAACGCTACAGCGACACCACGCTGCGCCCCTGGTTCGTGGTGTTCGACGCGGACGCCGCCGCCTGGGTCGGTGACGGCAACACCGAGTGGTACGACACCAACCACTTTCTGACGGTCGTCACCGACGCATACGGCGTCTCACCCGCGCTCAGTTCCTCCGCCCCGTCGCTGGCCGATGCCCAGGCGCGGATCGCCCAACTCGCCGCGGACGGAGCCTCGTACGTCTCCAGCGACTGGATCACCGCCCCGGCCGACGGTGTGCTCGGGGAGGTGCTCACCCGTGGCTGACGCCCTGCGCCCTCGCGCGCTGCCGCGTGTCCTGGCCGTCGGGGTCGCGGCCCTGGCGCTCGCGGTGTCCGGCCAACTGGGCGGCACGGCACGGGCGGCAGCCGGGACCGATCCCGTGTCGCTGGTCAACACCTACGTCGGCACCGGTGGCAACGGCGACTTCAGCGCCGGGAACACTTTCCCGGGTGCCGACGTGCCGCACGGCATGCTCCAGTGGTCCCCCGACACCACGTCACGTCCCAAGGGCGGCGGCTACAACTACTCCGACTCGGCCGTCTCGGGCTTCAGCCTCACTCATGTCTCCGGCGTCGGCTGCGACGCGGCCGGAGATCTGCCGATTCTGCCCGTGGTCGGCTCGCTCGGCTCGGACCCGGCATCCACGACGGAGTCGTTCTCGCATTCCGACGAGACCGCTTCGCCAGGCTCCTACGCCGTCAGCCTGGGCAACAGCACCAGCGTCGCGCTGACCACCAGCACACACGCCGGCATCGGCCAGTTCACCTTCCCGTCCACCAAGCAGGCGAGCCTGCTCCTGAAGGTGCAGGACACGCAGACGCCGTACACCTCCGCGACGCTCGACCTGAGCGGCGGCAACACCGTGACCGGGTCGATCACCAGCACCGGCTTCTGCGAGGACACCACCCCGATCACGCTCCACTACGCGATCACCTTCGACCATCCCTTCACCGCCACCGGCACCTTCACGGGGGGCGAGTACCTGACCTTCGACACCACGAGCAGCAGAACCGTGGAGGCCCGGGTCGGCATCTCCTACACCTCGGTGCCGGAGGCCGCGGCCAACCGCGACGCCGAGGTGACCGGGAAGACCTTCACGGCCGTCAAGTCGGCGGCGTCCTCGGCATGGAGCTCCGAGCTGTCCAAGATCGCCGTCACCGGCGGAACCTCCGACCAGCAGCACGTCTTCTACACCGCGCTCTACCACGCTTCGCTCTTCCCCTCCGTCATCAGCGACGCCGACGGCTCCTACCGGGGCTTCGACGGCGCGGTGCACACGGTGGGCAGCGGGCATTCGGCGAAGTACGCCGACTTCTCCACCTGGGACACCTACCGCTCACAGGCCCAACTCACCACTCTGCTTGACCCGTCGGTGGCGTCCGACATGGCGCAGTCGATCGTCGACGACTACCAGCAGGGCGGCACGCTCACCAAGTGGGGCATGGAGACCGCCGAGACCCACATCATGGTGGGCGACTCGGCCGTACCGCTGCTCGCCGGCTACTACGCCTTCGGTGCCCGCGACTTCGACACGTCGACGGCCCTGTCCGCCATGGTGAAAGAGCAGACGACCGACACCGACGTCACCCCCGGCGTGACGTACCTGGACTCCTTCGGCTACCTGCCCACCAACTCGCTCTACGGCTGCTGCCACGAGTACGCCACCACCTCCACCCAACTCGAGTACGACACCGACGACTTCGCCCTGTCGGTGCTCGCGGGCGCGCTCGGCGACACCGCGACGCAGAAGAAGTTCCAGGACCGGGCGCAGGACTGGGAGAACATCTACAACTCGTCCTCCGGCTACATTCAGCCCCTGCACTCCAACGGCCGCTGGATGGACGGGTTCAACGCCAAACTGCTCAGCGGTACGTCGAGCAACGACTTCGCCGAGGGCGACGCCTTCACCTACACGCCGATGATCCCCTTCAACCTCGCCAAGCTGGCGTCCCTGGAGGGCGGCACCTCGTCCCTGGCGTCGTACCTGGACAGTGTGCTCGGCGGCTTCCAGGGCCTGGGCAGCGTCATCGGTACCCAGTCCAACATGGGCAACGAGCCCAGTATCGGGCTGCCCTGGGAGTACGACTGGGTGGGCAAGCCGTACAAGGCGCAGTCCACCGTGCGGGCGGTCCAGGACCAGCTGTGGACCAACACCGCAGGTGGGCTGCCCGGCAACGACGACCTCGGCGAGATGAGCGCCTGGTACGTGTGGTCCGCTCTCGGCCTCTACCCGGAGATCCCGGGCACCGCCGACCTGGCCGTCGGCAGCCCGATGTTCACCTCCGCGGTCGTCACGGCCGGCGGACACACGCTCACCGTCAACGCCCCCGCGGCGGCGGACGGTTCGCCGTATGTCCAGTCGCTCAGCCTCAACGGCAGCTCCTGGAACAAGGCGTACGTACCGGCCTCGTACCTCGCCAGTTCCTCGGAACTGGTCTTCACCCTCTCCTCGTCCGCCAACACGTCCTGGGCCGCCACCCCTTCGGCGGCACCGCCGTCCTACGACGGCACCCCGGGCACCGGAGTGGCCCAGCCCAGCGGCACGCTCACCCAGACCGCCACCGGCAAGTGCGTCGACGACGCCGGCTCGGGCACCTCGAACGGCACCGCCATCCAGATCTACACCTGCAACGGCACCGCCGCGCAGACCTGGAAGGTCGTCCCGGACGGCACCCTCCAGCTGCTCAACGACTGCATGGACGTGACGGCCGGCGCGACCACGTCCGGTACCAGGGTCCAACTGCACACCTGCAACGGCACCCAGGCCGAGCAGTGGCAGGCGTACTCGTCCGGCGAGATCGTCAACCCGGTCTCAGGTCTGTGCCTCACCGACTCCAGCAATGGCGCGACGAACAAGACCCAGTTGACCATCGCCACCTGCACGGGGAGCGCTGGGCAGCGTTGGACGCCTCCGACGTCCGCGTGACGGGCATCGCAGAAGTGCCCGGAGATCGTCCGACGTGGTGAGCGGCCCGACTGGCGGACCTCGTGCGGCACTACCGGCCTGATGTGGCCGTCACTGCCCACCGCCGCCGTGGACCTGGCGGCGGCCCGAGAGCAGCAGGCCGCCGCCGAGACACGCGCCGAGTCGGCCGACGCCTCGCTCGCCGCTCAGCGTGCCGTCTCGACCAGCTGCGTTCCTCCGCCGCCTACCAGGCCATCGAGCAACTGGCCGACCTGGAACGCATGGTGCGCACTGGCGAGCAGACCGCCCGGCAGGCGTCCGACGAACGCGAACGCTGCACGGCTGCCACCGGCCGTGCCCGCACCGAGGCCGAACACGCCGCCCGGCTAGCCGCCGCACTTGGCGCTGCCGTCTCCCGGGACGCCGCAGCCGTCGCCGATCACGCACACACCGCCGGCCTTCCCTGGACCCCGGCGGACGCCGAGTCCGCCCGCATCGCAGACCGCCCCGCCCCGCCGCGCTGGCCGCGGCCCGCCACAAGGGCGTCCGGTCGGTGCGAGATGCTCAGAAGGCGGCACCCTCAACGAGCAGATCTCCGAGATCGCCAGGCTCATCGAGGGCCGGTTTCGCGAACACGAACTCGCCGACACCGTCCTGAGCGTCCCGGGCATCGGCACCGTCCTGGGCGCCGAGTTCGTCGCCGCTGTCGGCGGCAGGCTGGACGACTTCGACTCCCCGGACGTCCTGGCGGCCTATGCCGACGTCGCCCCCGCACCTCGTGACTCCGGCAAGGTCAGCGGCAACCTCCACCGGCCGATCGCCTACCACCGAAGACTCCAGCGCGCCTTCTGCACCTCCGCCCTGGTCAGCGTCCGCTGCGACCCGAACTCGCGGAAGTACTACGACCGCAGACGTGCCGAGGGCAAAAGCACGTTCAAGCCGTGCTCGCCCTCGCCCGCCGACGCGTCAACGTCCTGTGGGCTCTGATCCCTGACCGACGGTGTTACGAAGGGCCCCCAGCGACTACGGCAGCTTGACAACAGGATCAGGCCGCGACGAGCTCCTGCTCGCGGTCCGGCGTCGTGACCTTGGGCTTCTTGTTCGGCAGCGAGAGCCGGAAGACCTTGTGCCACGCGGAGAGCACCTGCTTGGGCAGCGGCCCGGTGACGTACTCCAGCTCGTACTTCTCGAACAGCGCGCGCACCTTCACCGCGACCTCGGCGTACCGGTTGCTCGGCAGGTCCGGGAACAGGTGGTGCTCGATCTGGTGCGACAGGTTGCCGGTCATGAAGTGCATGGCCCTGCTGCCGCTGATGTTCGCCGAGCCCATCATCTGGCGCAGGTACCACTGGCCGCGGGTCTCGCCCTTGATCGACCGGCGCTCGAAGACCTGCACGCCCTCGGGGAAGTGCCCGCACATGATCACCGAGTGGGTCCAGATGTTGCGGACCAGGTTCGCGGTGAACGTGGCGCCGAGCGTGGGGAGGAATGACGGGCCCGACAGCAGCGGGTGGATCACGTAGTCCTTGAGCACCTGCTTGCGGATCTTGCGGCCCACGGCCTTGGCCCGCTCGCGGAACTCCGGGTTCTTGCGGCGACGCTTCTGCAGGTTCTTGCCGAGCTCCAGGTCGTACGCCGCGATGCCGTACTCGAAGAAGCAGGCGTTGATGAAGTTCCACAGCGGCTGGCCGAGGTGGAACGGGTGCCACCTCTGGTCCTCGTCGACGCGCATGATGCCGTAGCCGAGGTCGTTGTCCTTGCCGATCACGTTGGTGTACGTGTGGTGCAGCTCGTTGTGCGAGTGCTTCCACTGCTCGGACGGCGAGACGTGATCCCACTCCCAGGTGGTGGAGTGGATCTTCGGGTCCCGCATCCAGTCCCACTGGCCGTGCAGGATGTTGTGGCCGATCTCCATGTTGTCCATGATCTTCGCCACGGACAGACCGGCGGTGCCGACCAGCCACGCGGGCGGGAAGAGCGAGAACAGCAGCACGCCCCTGCTGACCAGTTCGAGCTTGCGCTGCGCCGAGATGACCTTGCGGATGTAGGCGGCGTCCTTCTCGCCGCGGCCGGCGATCACCTCGTCGCGGATCGCGTCCAGCTCGCGGCCGAGCTCCTCGATCTGCTCCGCGGTCAGGTGGGCGGTGGGGTCGGTGGCGGTCAAGGTGCTCCTACCGTTCGATGTCGCAGGGGCCCGCCGCGGCGGACACGCAGGTCTGGATGAGGACGCCCGGCTCGGCCTCGGTGATCTCGCCGGTGCGCAGGTCGCGGACGGCGCCCGCCTTGAGCGGCGTGACGCAGCCGAAGCAGATGCCCATGCGGCACCCGGAAGGCATGAGCACGCCGGCCTCCTCGCCGATGTCCAGCAACGGCGTGGCGCCGTCCGCGTCGACGGTCGTGCCGGTGGCGCTGAACGTGACCTCGCCTCCTTCGCCGGCGACGACGATGCCGGGGCGGAAGCGTTCGGTGTGCAGGCGCTCTTGTACGCCGTAGTCGGTCCAGTGCTTCTCGGCGGCGTCGAGCAGGCCCGCGGGCCCGCAGGCCCAGGTCTCGCGCTCGGCCCAGTCGGGCACGAGTTCGTCGAGACGGGCGATGTCGAGCTGGCCGTCCGTGTCGGTGTGCACCTCGGTGAGCCGCAGCTTCTTGTCCGCGACCAGGCCGTGCAGTTCGTCGCGGAAGATCACGTCTTGCGGCTGTGGCGCGCAGTGGACCATGACGACGTCGTCGAACTCGGTGTCGCGCAGCATGCCCATCACCGGCGTGATGCCGCTGCCGGCCGTCAGGTAGAGCACCTTGGCGGGCTTGGCCTGCGGCAGCACGAAGTCACCGGTCGCCTGGTCGAGCTGGATCAGCGTGCCCGGTTTCGTTCTGCGGACCAGATGGTTGCTGACCTTGCCGTCCGGGATCGCCTTCACGGTGATCGTGACGCGTCCGTCCTGACGGTCTGTCGGTGAGGTGACCGAGTAGGCACGCCACAGGCGCACTCCGTCGACGTCGACCCCGATCCGCACGTACTGACCGGCCGTGTGGCCGCGCCAGCCACGCCCCGGCCTGATCACGATGGTCGCGGCGTCACCCGTCTCGGGGTGCACGGCCTCGATGCGCCCACGCAGGTCAGCGCCCGCACGCAGCGGGCTGACCAGGTCGAGGTAGTCCGACGGCAGCAGCGGCGTCGTGACCATCTCCAGCAGTTTCCACGCCCTGCTGCGAAGGGCTGTACTCGTCATGACTCCAGCCTGCTGCGCCGCAAGGCGTAAAGTCCTGACCGCAGGACGTAAATCTGGTCGGCTGAATTGTTCGCAGGGAACAAAACATGGGGCATGCAGTTCGGAGGGCCAGCGAACTGGCCCTGGATGAGACGACGGTCACCGCACTTCGGGCCGCGCTGAAGACCACCGCTGACGAGGTCGTCGAGGCGATCATCGACGAGGTCCCTCCCTACGCCAACGCCCTTTCGGGCCGCATGGGCGCCACCATGCGCCGAGCCGTCCGCACCGCCCTGGGGCACTACCTGGACCTCGCGAGCGGGAACGCCACGGGCGGCGACGCCGGTGACGCGGCCTACGAGCTGGGCCGCGGCGAGGTGCGTGACGGCCGTTCGATGGACGCCCTGCTCAGCGCCTACCGCGTCGGCGCCCGCGTGGCCTGGCGATGCCTGGCAGCGGGTGCCGTACCCGCAGGTCTGCCCGCCGCCGAGGTCGCCAAGTTCGCCGAGCTGACCTTCGCCTACATCGACGAACTCTCCGCCGCGAGCGCCGCGGGCCACGCCGACGAACTGACCGCCCGGGGCAGGGACCAGGAGCGCCATCTGGAACACCTGGCCCGCGACCTCCTCGCCGGCGCGAGCCCGGACGTGCTGCTGGCCTCTGTTCAACGGGCCGGTTGGCAGCCTCCGGTTTCGCTGACCGCGGTCCTGCTGCCCGCCGCCCAGGCCCGGCCCGCCTACCGCGCGCTCGACCCGGGCACCCTCGTCCTCGACGATCTGCCGGACGCCACCGGTGTGCTGCTCGTCCCCGATGCCGACCGGTCACATCTCTTGCGGCAGCTGACCGACCGCACCGCCGTGGTCGGCCCGGCCCGGCCATGGACTCGTGCGTCCGCCTCGTACGCACGAGCCGTACGCGCGCGCTCCCTCTCCTCCGATATCCGCGACACCGAGGACCACCTGCCCGAGCTGGTGCTGAGCGCCGACGTGGACGCGTTCGCAGACCTGCGTGCCCGAGCCCTCGCACCGTTGCGAACCTTGCCTGTCGCGACCGCACGGCGGCTGGAGGAGACGCTGCGGGAGTGGCTGCTGCACCAGGGCAGGCGGGACGAGGTGGCGGCGGCGTTGTTCGTCCATCCCCAGACGGTCCGGTACCGGATGTCGCAGCTGCGGGAGCTGTTTCCGGATCTCGCATCGCCGCACCGGGTCCTTGAACTGACGCTGGCGGTCGGTCTTCGGGCCGGCTGACGCGTACGTCGACCGTCCACGACCGCGTCCGCGAGCGGTCCAGGCATCGTGCCTCGGGTTCGGTGCCGTCAGCTGGCTCGTACGGCCCGGGGAAGGGCGGTATCGGCCGGCTGCGACCAGGGTTTGGCGCGCAGACCGGACAAGGCCTCGGTAAGCCCGTCGGGGGCGCTGCGCCCTGGAAAACAGCTTTCATGTCGTCGTGGAGGGCACTGTCCTGGCACGAGCTGGCCCACGGGCGCGCGGAGGGGCTGCAGTTGGGTGGCCGGCGGGGCGGCCGGGCCGCTCGCGCCGGGGACCACCGTGGTTCTGACGGCCCCGCGCCTGCCTTCCGACAGGCCAACGGGACGACCGACCGGGCCGGACCGGCACTCCGCGCGAGGGATGATGGGGACGGAATGACGGAATGACGGAATGTGAGGTCAGGAGCTTCTATGGCGCAGCGGGTGCACCGACCCCGTGAGGACGCGGAGTTCAATTTCATCCTCGGGATGAGCGGAGTTCCGGTCCTCGCATACTTCACCGGGACATGGCCCAAGGCGATCGAGCCCTGCCGGGTGATGGACCTCGTCGTGGGTGGCATCGCCGACGACTACACGGGCCGCCTGACGGCCGTCCGCGCCGACATCACCCGTTGTCCGGCAGCGACCGAGCGATACCGGATCACCGGAGCCCCGTCCTACGTCCTGCTGAAGGAGGGAGAGGCGGTGGCGCACGGCACGGGGCCCATGACCACCGCCGAGGTACGGAAGTTCCTGGACGGCCACCTCTGAGCGGCCGCTGCGGCACATGGCCGCGACGCCCGTCACGTCTCGTCTCGGGGAGGTGGAGAGCACGGAGGGCCGGCCCTAAGACCGTGTCCTACGTGGTGAGGCGGACGAGGCGTTGTAGCAGCAGAGGGCGGCGGCGAGTCCGAGAAATGCCAGGTAGTCGCGGGGATTGCGCTCGTAGCGGGGGCTGAGTCTGCGGTAGCCGGACAGCCACGACATCGTGCGCTCGATCACCCGTCTGCGGCGCCCCAACCGTTCGCTGGACTCGATGCCTTTGCGCGCGATCCGGACTCCGATGCGCTTGCCGCGCAGCCATTTGCGCAGGCTGGCGCGGTCGTAGGCCTTGTCTGCGTGGAGGCGCTGGGGCTTGAAGTAGCGGCCTCGGTGGGGGTCGTGTCTCGTTTGGTGACCGGCGATCATGGGCTTCAGCCCTTCGCTGTCGTGGGTGTTACCGGCTGAGATGCCGACGAGGAGGGGCAGTCCGTTCGCGTCCGACAGGACGTGCATCTTGGAGCCCGGCTTTGCCGGGGTGGAGTCGTCTGCTGCTGTTGTGTCGTCCAGGCGGAGCCCAGCGTGTCGGCCGGAGTGTGAACCGTGATGGGCGTCTCATGCTCTGTTCCCTCACCGGGCAGCATAATTGCCCGCAAGCGTGCAAGTATCTTTCTTGTGTTCCTGGCTGCATGGGCGGCGCGGCTGTCGCGTCAGACCCCGGCCCTGACTTCCAACCCTCTGTGGAGAAGCGCAGTGAATCTCGGCGAACCAGACGACCTGACGCTTCCCCAACGGGGTCACCCGGTGGCCCTCATCGATGGCCGGTACGAGCTGCGCTACCTGCTCGGCTCCGGCGGTATGGCCGAGGTGCATCTCGCGCACGATCTCCGGCTCGACCGCAGGGTGGCCGTGAAGACCCTGCGTGGCGACCTCGCCCACGAACCGGCGCTTCAGGAACGGTTCCGGAGGGAGGCGCAGTCCACCGCTTCGCTGAACCATCCCGCTATCGCCGCGGTGTATGACACGGGGGAGGGCGTGGCTTACGGCGGGTCCCAATTGCCGTACCTCGTGATGGAGTACGTCGACGGGACCACCCTGCGCGACGCCCTGCACTCCGGGCCGCCGATGAGCGCCGAACGGGCCCTTGAGGTGACGGCCGGAGTTCTTCGGGCACTGGCCCACTCCCATCAGCACGGCATCGTGCACCGGGACATCAAACCGGCCAACGTCATGCTGAACTGGGCCGGAGACGTCAAGGTCATGGACTTCGGGATCGCCCGGGACGCCCGGGACGTCGGCATGACGCAGACGTCGGTCGTGATCGGGACCGCCCAGTACCTCTCGCCGGAACAAGCGATGGGACGAGAGACCGACGCGCGGTCCGACCTGTACTCCATCGGCTGCCTGCTGTTCGAACTGCTGACCTTCCGCACGCCGTTCACCGGCGAGACGCCGATGTCGGTGATGTATCAGCACATCCAGGAAGTCCCGCGCCCGCCGAGCCTCTACAACCCCGAGGTCGGTCCCCAGGTGGACGTGATCGTCCTGCGCGCCCTGGAGAAGGATCCCGGGTACCGCTATCAGTCCGCCGAGCAGATGCTCGCCGACATCGAGGCGTACCTCGGTACGGGCCTGCTCATGTCGGGGGCCGAACCCCCGCCGGTGGAGGGCGACTTCCCGTACGACGATGCCGACCCGGAGAAGGAGAGCGGCCGGCGCACGGGAACCGCCGCGCTGATCACGGCGGGCGTCGCCGTCGTCGTCCTGGCGCTGGTATTGGGCTGGTTCATGTTCGGTCGTGGTACCGCCGACAACGGCAAGACCGACGTACCCGACCTTGTGGGCCAGACCCTGAAGGAGGCGCGGCATACCGCGGAGAACGTCGGCCTCACCGTCACCGTAGACAAGCGGGAGCCGTGCGCCAACCAGCCGAGCGGCCACATCTGCGAGCAGAGCCCCGGGGAAGGGGAACTCGCCAAGGGCGAGGCGGTCTCGGTCACCGTGTCCATCGGGTCACCCAAGGTCGAGGTGCCGGACGTCACGGACAAGGACGAGGACGACGCGTCCCGGATCCTGGACGAGAAGGGATTCAAGGTGAAGCTGCGGCACGTCGCATCCGACACCGAGGATCCCGGAACCGTCCTCAAGCAGGACCCGGAAGGCGGTGAGAAGGCCGCGAAGGGCACCGAAATCACCCTCACGGTGGCCAAGGAGGCAAAGAAGGCCACGGTCCCGGACCTCACGGGTGCGACCGTGAGCGAGGCCCGGAAGCTGCTGGCCGCACAGGACCTGAAACTGGGCAGTACGACCGAGGTCGAGAGTGACGCCGAGTCGGGGACCGTGGTGGGACAGAGTGTCGCTTCCGGCGCCGAGGTCGAGCCGGGTACGGCGATCGGCGTGAAGATCGCCAAGGCCGTGCAGACCGTGCAGATCCCCACCGACATCGTCGGCAAGACCCTTGCCGAGGTCCAGGACGAACTGGATGCGCTCGGCCTCAAGGTCACCGTCGCCACCGGATACTCCCAGGCGTCCGACGCGGTGGTGACGTCGATCACTCCAGCTGCGGGGAGCGAGGTGGAGGCGGGAAGCACCGTGGCCGTCGTCACTCAGGACGCCGGCACCGACCAGTCGGACGGGGACACGACGACGGGCGGAGACCCGAGCGGTGGCACGGAGACCACGGCGCCTCAGTTGCTGCCGATCCTCCCGATCCCGAGATGACGCCCGGCCGGGTGGACGCCCGTAGGCGACGTGCGGCTCCCAGGTGCCGGAACGCCGGCAGATCGCACCCCGGAGACGGCCGCCGGCATCCTCGCCGAGGGCCGGCGCCAGGGCGCCTTCCACACCGCTGCCCCGCCCGGGCCGCTCAGCGGTGCCATCGAGGCCCACCTGCCGGCCCTCCTGGCCATGGTCGACTCCGGGATCTGGACCGACACCGCCACCGCCGCACTGATCGCTGACGGAGTCGACAGTGCCACCGCCGCCGCGGTCCGCCGTCTGCACGGAACAAGGCCGCTCCACTCGTCCCACTCACCAACCCCACTGAAGGAGGGCACCGCCCTTGTCCGCGTCCCAGCACAAGCACGACGACGGCTCGCAGTACGAGCCGTACTACCCCTCTTGTGACCCCTACGGATACGGCTACGGCTCTGGGGACGAGGCCACCCCGTACGAACCGTTGGAACCGGACGAATCGCCCGAGCCCCGGCAGAGTCTGCGGCGCCCCCTCGCTGTCGCCACCGCCGCTCTCGTCGCGCTGGCCGCCCTTCCCGTTGCCGTCGACCGGGTCGTGGCGGCACGCATAGAGTCACGCACGGCCAAGGCGTTCCAGGAGGGTATGGACACACCTCTGCCCCCGCAGGTCCACGTCCGAGGCTTCCCCGTCCTGACCCAGGCGGCCTCCGGAACCCTGCGCCACGTGGACATCACCGCTCACGACATACCGGCCCAGGGGACCACCCGCCCACTGCCGGTAACCGAACTCTCCCTCCAGCTACGGGGGTTGACGAAGTCCGACGACGACAGTGAGGCACGGGCCTGCAGCGCTGAGGCAACCGCCTTCCTGTCCTACGCGGACGTGTCGAACGCCCTTGGGCTGGAGATCTCCCAGGGCAGCCGCCCGGGTCAGGTGAGTGCGGTGGTCCTCATCCCCCTCGGGAAACAGGTCACTGTGACGTCGACCGTCACGGCGGCCTCAGACAATCGCATCGCCTTCAAGGACTTCAACGTCACGGCCGGTGCGCTGCCCGCGCCCGGGAGCGCGGTGCTGGACAAGGTCTTCGAGCAGCCGATCCAGCTGTGGAACATCCCCCACGGCCTGCACCTGCGCTCGGTCACCACCACGGCCGACGGCCTGACCGCACACCTCTCGGGCCGGTCGGTCACCTTCCGCCCCGATGATGCCCCGCAGGACAGTGCCGGAGGATCCAGCGCTGTGGTTCGGAGCGTTTCGACTCCCCAGCTCGGCCAGTGACGTTCGTTGCTCCTCCCGCATGAGCTGTGCGTGCAGTTCGACGGAATCGAGCCCGCCGTGCTGTGGTGTCGACCACTCAGCCCACGTCGGGCACTGGTCGACGAGCGACCTCATGGGCGTCGTTCGGTGGTACGCCCAGCATCCGCAGGACCATCTCGGCGAGATCGGCCGCGGCCTCGTCACCGTCCAGTTCGGGGCGGGCGAATCGCAGCTCCACCAAGGACAGAAGGGTCCCGCCCAGCGCGGAGAGGGCGACGACCGGTTCGACGGCGGTGAAGCGGCCTGAGGCGATGCCGACCTGAAGATCGCGCAGCGCGCGGCTCGCCAGGCTGCTGTCCGAGTAGAGGTGGCCGAGGCGGCGCCGACGCAGCACCTGCATGAGCTCCGGGTGGGAGTCGGCCATGCGGGCGCTGAGCGGGAAGCCGGCCGTGACGAGTTCCGCGGGGTCGTCGATCCCGCTCAGCCGCTCGTCGAAAGCCTGGCCGAACTCCTCCAGGGCGTCCACCACCGCTGCCTCGAACAGCTCCGTCTTGGACTCGAAGTGGTTGTAGAAGGAGCCGAAGCCGACGTCGGCACGTTCGGCGATCGCCTGGATGCTGGCGCTGGTGTCCCCGGTCTCGGCGAGTATCTGCCGAGCGGCGCGGACGAGCGCTCCTCCGCGTCCAGCAGGTGGGGGCCCGGCTCGCTGTTCCAGAAGGCGTTCGCGAGGGTGACCCGCGAGCCGTTTGAGAAGCCGTCCGGATGATAGATCCCGATGTTGAGCAGGAGGCGCTTGCGGGCTGGCCAGGGCTGGTCCACCTCGGTCACCACGGTGCCCAGGTCCCCGGCGCCCACCCGCTGGACGGTCTCTTCGATCACCTTGGCCCGCACATCGCGCTTGATGATGAGGGGTTGGGAGTAGGGCATGAGGTGTACGAGGACGGGTGGTTCGATCCCGGCGAGCGCGTCTTCGAGTTCGTCGTGCAGGTCGCGGAGGTCGCGGAGGTCGTCCAGGCGGCGGGCCTTGACCTCGGTGCCGAGGTTTATCTCGCGCAGCACGAGATCCGGTTCGGTTGAGCTGTTGCGCCGGCCGAAGTCGAACGGGACGCCGGAGCGCGCGAGCATGGCGCCGGCGACGAGTTCGGCCCGCACAATCAGCAGGTCGTCAGGGGCGCGGGCCCCGCAGAAGTCGCCCCGCACACTGTCGATCCGCTGGGGCCGTGCCTTCTCCAAGGCCTCGATGATGTTCTCGAAGGCCGCAGAAAAGGCCGAGGCCACGCTGTTCGAGGCACCGTCCCTGATGGCCTGGTCGACGTAGTCATGCAGCGGGTGCTCCTGCGGGGTCTTGTCCATCCACGACCGCAGGAAAGGGAATGACGTACCCACGTGATGTCCTTCGGGGCTGTGCCGGGCGGATGCGGTCACGCCTGCAGCACGGCCAGCGTACGCACGGGCGCGATGACCCGCACCGGATTTCCGAGAGCCCGGCGGGAGGCACTCTCGCCCTGCGACATCCTCCGGGTCCTGCCGCCGCGCTTCGCCGGGCACCTGTTCACCTACCGCGAGCAGTGCGCCACCGGTCATCAGATGCAACGCATCGCCATGGACACAGCGATCGAGGCCGGGCGACGTGAGCAGGAGTTTCAGGGGGCGGTTCTAGCTGACGCCTCCGGGCTCCGCAGAGGCCGTGATGGCCGCCAGGTACTCGGTCTTCTCCTGAGCACCGATCCGCTCGATCCTGTACTTCTCAGGCAGCTTGCCGGCTTCCAGGCCCCAGGCGAGTGCCCGGGCCCGCATGCCGTTGTCCCCCGTCAACACGGTGACCGGGGTCGGCGCGATGGCCTGCTTCAGCTGGCAGGCCCGGGCCACGATCTCATCGTCGTTGTTCGGCAGCCGCACATGACCTGGCTCATCGAGCAGCACTTCAACCCTCGCGCCACCGGCCACTGCATGCCCGTCGTACTGTTCGGCGAGCGTCTGCTCCAGGAGGGCGAAGACGCCTCGGGCCCGCTTGCGGATGGTGTCGCTGGTGGCGTACGACTTCTTGTCGATCTCGTCGACCACGACGTGTGGGATCACCACCACCGCGCCCTTGCCGTACAGATTGGTCCAGGGGATCTTGTCGTAGCGGGAGAAGTGCAGGAGGTCATTGGTGTCCAGGACGACAGTCCGGCCTCGGTGGTGTTTGTGCTCCTCCTGGAGCTGACGCAGCCAGTTCCAGGAAGTAGGTCCGCAACTCCTGCAGTTCGAGATTCAGCAGCTGTGCCTGGCGCCGCGCGGTGAAGTCGCCGTACACGATGTTGGAGTAGCGCTCGCCGCGCATCCGTGCCGGGATGGATCGGTCGGCGAACACTTCCGACAACTCGGTAGTGGCGGTGAGCGTCCACTGGTCGTACTGGTACACGGTATGGCGCAGAGTTTGGATCTTCTCGCTGCGTACCGAGGCGTCTTCTTCGCCACCGTGCAGCAGATGCGGCACGGCATTCTGCACAGCGGTGAGCCCCTGGTCCGTCAGGACCGCCAGGTACCTGGTCGCCTCGTCGCAGGTCGTACTGGGTCTCAACAGCATCAGTCTCTCCTTCGGCGCGGAGGCTGCGGGTCCGTCACCTGCCAGCTCCCGCCCGCATCGTGACAGACCCACGATCGGAAAATGTGGTCCGGCCATGCAGAGGCAGAACCAGGCATCCGGAAGCATCGGCAGACTGCGCAGCACGACCTTCGATTGGAGGAGGTCGGCTTCGCCGGCATCGAGCACCTGGAGTTCGGTCTGTTGGCGGTTGCCCGAGCGGCCCGCGAGCCCGGACCAGGCGTTGGTCCGGGCTCGCTCGTGTACCACCGTGGGGCCAGTCACAGCGTCGGCGGCTATCTGCCCATCAGCTTGTTGAGCAGGCCAACGACGATCACGCCGACGCCGACTGCCGCTCCGACCCAGGAACGGGGCGACGCCGATACATGCGGTCCAGGCCGCCGAACCACTGCTCCAGCCATGTTGGCCGGGTGGCCAGCACCAGCGTGCACGACATCAGGTACGCGGCGAACTCGCCGATGAAGTAGACGGTGCTGATGCCGTCCGAGCGGAGCCAGTCCCAGGCGATGCAGAGGACATCGGCTCCGGCCGCCACTGCCGGCGGGCCGGCGTGGTGCTTCTTCAGACGCACGTCCATGGGGGCACATGCGATCCGGACGGCGTAGAACGCCATCGCGATCAGAAGGGGCACAGCTGGCCTCTAAAGGATCTGGAAGGGTTGTGAGCGCGTCGTCCCAGGCTCATCCGGTCGCGCCCAGGTGGGCGGCCAAGTAGACGATGACGAGCACTGCCGTCACGACTGCGGCGGCGTACTTCTGAGGCCCGTCGCCCCGGCGCACGTGGATGATGACAGCGCCGACGAGCAGGGCCAGCAGCCCGGTACCGGCGGCGGTACCGAGGATCGGTACCGCCAGACCGAGCAGCACCCCGGCTGCGGCGGCGACCTCCAGCGCCCCGATGCGTCGGTAGGCCGTGGTGGACATGCCGGACTCGGCGGCCAGCGCTCGCATCGGAGCCAGGGCCAACAGCTTGGCCAGGCCAAGCGGAGCGAAGAACACCGCGAGGAGCACGGCAAGGACGATCGATACGACGTTCATGATGTCTCCGGCACTCGGTGTCGAAGGTTCTTGTTCATCCGACTTCCTGACGAGGGGAGTAGTGCCGACCAGGTCATCGCGCTGTCGTCGGCGGCCACCGTGGTCTCGGCAGCTTCGCCCTGCGTAGGAGCGTGCAGCTCATTTCGGCCGCCTCGGCGTCGGCGAGGGGTTCGGTATCCATTCTAACGGATACGTCGTGACCGTTAAAGGGGTGTGCCGGGTGGCCTCGCGAGCGTTGCCTCAGAGGGGTCCCGCGGCCACGAGGTGCGTAGGCGGTGCCGGGCAACACCCGACGCCTCCTGTCGCGGCCCTTCCGGCCTGCGGGTTCACGACAGTCGTCGCTCACTGGCCGTTGGCCCGCAGGCGTGCCCGCGCGCTCAAGTGTCTGATCGCCGGCCCGGTCATCGAGCGTTGGGTGTAGCGGGGCATGGTTCTTCCTGGGTGATGCCAGGCAGCCGCTGGTTGCTCCTGCGTGCTCGCGCCGTCGCATCGGCCCGTCAGGCAAGTCGATCCTCTTCGGTGTCGGACCAATGTCGAGCCGACCACCCGTGTCCGGCGATGCGGTCGTTGTCGAAGCGGATGCGAGGTGCTCCGCGGCGGGCCGGCTGGACGTCATGGTGATCACTTAGGTGCCGCGCGGGAGGATGCGGCTCGTTTCGGTCACCTCGACGGGACCGAGAGGGTTCGGCGCCCTCGCTTTCTGTCGGTGAACGCTGCCCCGAGCCACTGTCACTGCCAGTGCCGCGTCGGCAGCGGCCTCGTAGGCGACAGCTCACGTAAAGGTGGTTGGGCCACCAGGCCAGGGGGAGGGATCCGGAGTCGTCGATGAAAGCGCGGGCCAGATGGGACAGCCACAGGTTGTGCACAGGGGCGTAGCCACGCAGGGGCGGTGAACGCTCGTTCTCTGTCGATGCTCTGGCGTGGGGTGAGTTCGTCCTCGGCTTGTGGGCATCGGCAGGGCTTGGGCGGCCCTGAATCCGTTGTGATCGTTCGCTGTGACGAAGCGCGGCCAGTGGTGGACCTTCCGGGTCACGTCGTGGACGATCACGGATGCGCCGGTGCGGTAGCACTAAAGGCGGGGGGCTTCGTCGTTCTCGCGTGAGACCGTTCGCATCAGTTCCTGATACTGCGGCCAGGTGCCTGGTGGGCGTGACCGCAGCGACATGTAACGGATACGATGACACCGATAATCATGTTTCTGAACATGCCCGACAATCGGTCCGGCTGAGAGGGTGATCGCTTCATGGCTTCGGAGATGCCGCCGGCGCCGGGTAGTCCGGCCTGGTGGGCGAGTCGAACACCGGCCCCCGCGTACCGGCGCGGACGTCCCCCGATGGACGTCGGGCGGATCGTCGACACCGCCCTGAAACTGATCGACGAAGTCGGGATCCAGGCGCTGACCCTGCGTATGCTCGCCGATGCTCTGGAATCGGGCACAGCGACGCTCTACCGGCATTTCAACGGCAAGGACGAACTCCTCGCATTCGTCGCCGACAGAATGCTGGGCGAGGTTCGCGTAAACCCCGAGGAGTTGGACGGCCTGTCCTGGCGGGAAGCCGTGACCGTGTCGGCGGAGACGCTCTACGACACGCTGGGCCGGCACCCCAACGCGCTTTCCCTGCTGGCGGCCCAGGTTCCCGTCGGCCCCAACGGTCTCCGCGCCAGGGAACGGCTCATCACCCTGTTCCTGAGTCACGGCTTCTCGGTCGGTCTGGCTGCCCGCGCCTTCACGGCCATCGGCCACTATGTGATCGGCTTCGCCATCCAGCAGCACGGCCCCGGGACGCCACGCCCCGAGGACCAAGTACGTCTGCGGGACTACTACAACTCCCTTGATCCTGCCGCCTATCCGGCCACGACGGCCGCGTCCCACGAGCTGACCTCGGTACCGCCGCACGAGGAGTTCCGGTTCGGGTTGGACCTGCTCCTCGACGGGTTGGAACAGGTCAGGCTCAACCTGTCGCAGCAGGCCGAAGAAGCGACGGGGCACCGAGTCACGTAGCGCGGGCCCTGATCGGTTACTGGTCTCGTGGGCCTCGCGGCTCGGCGTGTGCGGATGTGCGACATCGTTGCGGTGCTGGTCTCAAGCCGGCGAAGACCGTTGCCCGGAGGGGCAACCTTCCCTCCGGGCAACGGTGTCGCGATGGCTTCCCGGGCTGCCTCAGTGCCAGCCGATCCAGTCGGCCAAGGCACGGCCCATGACCAGCTCCAGGTCGTGGCCGTGCAACCAGGGCAGTTCGTCGGTGAACATCGTTACCGCCTCGCGCCACGAGCAGTGCAGACGCGTGATGTCGGTGCCCCAGAACATCCGCTGGGGGCCGTACGTGTCGAAGACCTGCCGCAGCACACCATGGGTGCCGGCGAACGGGTAAGCGTCCGTCGCCATGCTCGGTACGGCCGTCGCCTTGACCGCGATGTTGGGGTGGCGCGCGAGGCTGAGCAGGGTGTCGAGATGAGCGATCGCTTCGGGCAGCTTCTCGAAGGGGCTGACCCCGAGGTGGTCGATCAGTAGTCGCATGTTCGGGTATCGGGCGGCGATGTCACCGACGGCGGGCAAGTACGGGGGCATCACCATGACCCCCATGGGGATGCCGCGCCGGTCGGCGGCCGCCCACAGCCAGTCGAGCCCGCCCGAGGCGAGGCGGTCGGCCAATTCGGGCGCGGCCAGCATGAAGCGCAGGCCCAGCATGCCGGGTTTGTCGAGCCACGCATCGACAAGGGACTCGTCCGCGGCCTCGTCGAGGGGGAACCAGCCGAGGGTCGCGAATCGCTCGGGGTACTGTTTCGCCGCCTCTACGGCGTAGTCGTTCGCGCCGGCGTCCCAGATCGCCGGACAGTTGACGGCGCGGTCCACGCCCGCCTCGTCCATGTCGCGCAGGGCTGAGTCGACGGTGTACGGCGCGCGCCAGTGGTGCGGCGGTGCGCTCTCGCCCGCCCAGAGGTGGATCTGTGCGTCGGTTATCTGCACGGGGCTCTCCTCCTCAGTTCGTGAATTCAGGGCTCGGAAGTCCGCACAAGCGAGCCGTCATCCAGTCGGCGATGAGTGCGTCGCGGTCGTGTTTGTGGTTGTAGACGCAGTGGTTGCCGTCGGAGAAGACGACCATCTGCTTGTCGTCCGTGGGTGCGCCCTGCAGAAGGATCTGTGCGAGGTCCATCGAGATCATGGGGTCCTGGCCGCCCTGCACAACCAGCAGCGGGTAGCCGGCGTTGGGCCCGTCGGCGAGTGGGTTGACGGTCTTCCATACGTCCACCGCCCGGTCCGGGTCTCCGGTTCCGCAGGTGGCCACCATCTTCGAGAAGAAGGTCCCCATGCTCGGCGGCACCAGCCATGGGGCGTGGATGCCGCCGTTGTCGACACACGCTCGGATCCGGGTGTCGTGTGCCGCGACCGCCATGGCGACGCTGCCGCCCATGCTGTTGCCGATGAAGCCGATCGGGCGGCCCGGAGAGCGCTCGTCGAGGTGGTCGACAGCTCGCTCGTACGCGTCGCGCCACTTGGTGGTGAGGTAGTGCTCGTGCGTGAGCCGGGTTTCGCCCTGCCCCGGGCCGTCGAGCAGTAGCGCGTCGATACCCCGTGCCGCGAGTGCCTCGCCGAGGCTGTCGAAATCCATGGCCCAGCCTTCGACGCCGCCGATGACGATGGCCGAACCGACCGCGGTGTCGCCCGCAGGGACGAGCCAACCCGCCAGAGGGCCGCAGTCGGTATCGATCGTGACGCGCTCGCGGTCACCACTCGACTCGGTGGCCTGTGCGTACAGTTCCGCGGCCCGCGCGAAGATCGCCCGGCGCTCGGTGGAGTCGGTCAGCGTCATCATCTGGCTCATGCGCAGCAGGGCGGAGGCACGGCGCAGGTACGCGACTCGCGTGGGCCTCCCGGTTGTTCCCACAGCGCCCTTGACGCGGCGCAAGCACACCTCCGCCAACTCCGAGGCGACCGGGAGCCAGTCGTGTCCCTCTATCACGCGGCCACGCAACTCGACGGCGTCCGCGTAGTCGACGCCGTAGCCGGTCATACGCTCCAACGAGAACTGGCGCAGTGCGGCCTGCGATTCGACCGAAAGCTTCGATGTGGCCTCGTCCGTCTCCGTGCGGCTCCCTGTGAACGCCAGGGTCACCACGGGGGCCGAGAGGCCGTCGGCGACCTCCTGCTGTGCTGACATTCCTGAAGCTCCTCCTGTTCGGCCTGGCGCAAAGGGGTGTGCCAGGGAGGCTGTCCGGTGAGCTGCGGCAGCGTGGGATGTGACTCCTCGGGGGTACGCAACCCGACCATGAGCTGGAATCCGGCGCCGTTGGGGAGAGAGCACAGCATCAGGACGTGGTCCGTCCCGAACGGGCAGCCCATAATTTCGAATACAGCGTATCCGTAATGCTGGGTCGGCACAACGGACGAAGGCAGCCAAGGCGCTAGGACGGCCCGGTCGGACAGACCGACCGATCGTGGTCCGACGTCCTCGACCACCTCGTGGCGCAATGGGTGACACGCGCGGGGTGATCGCAGTACTGCGGCGGGGCGTCGAACGACGTGGCGACTGACGCGTGCACGACGACGAACTCCGGTGGCCAGGGTTTCGGCGTCGCCGACGAAGGCGCCGCGCTCCCGTGCTTGGTTCCGGTCGCTGCCGATTCAGGGACGCGCACTGCCCGGCGACTACTCACGGTCCGGACGTGCCCCTGGGTGGGTTGCCCACCGGGCGGCCAGTGCGGTGAGCGTGAATACCACTGCCCAGCTGTACTTGGCGCCGCTGAGGCTGACGAAGGCGATCGGGATCGACAACAGGAACGCGACGGTCGGGAAGGCAAGGAACAACTGGAGACGCCGCGTGACTTCGGGCTCGGCGTCAGGCCGCAACAGGCCACGGGACCAACAGTGGTTCACCGTGTTGATCAGAGTCAGCCCGGTGCCCCCGACGACGGTGGCGTAGAGGACTCTCGTCGCGAACGGGACAAGAATGATCCCCGACAGCCGGCTGAAGGTGAGCCACGGCAGCCGAGGACTGAACCCGCCGATGCGGCCGAACAACCACTTGTGCGCCACCCGGAATGTGGCAATGACCGCGAAGCTCAGCAGAAAGGTCGCATGGTCCGGGAGGTGCTCCCGGAACGCCCGCCACACGTCGTCGTCGCTTGCCCCGTGAGGCGTCGGAAGCTCCAGCGCGAGAAGGGTCAGGGCGATCGCGACGACCGCGTCACTGAAGAAGACCAGCCGCTCGTTGTCGGCCCTGGCGTTGCCGCCGAGAGCGCCATTCACCTCTGCCATGCCGACTTCCTGGTGTTGTCGTGCGGGTTCGAGCCGCGCGCCGAGACCAGGACCTCCAGGGGACGGGCAGGGCTCGACGCGACAACCCCGTTGCTGGGAACGTCACTTCGCTGAGCGCGAGGCGAGTCACCTCGGTGTGAACGCCTTGGCCGCGGCTGAGAAGGAGTCGGCCCAGTCGGTCGTGATGATGGTGCCGATGTAACCGTCGGGCCGAACCAGGACCAGTGCGTCGCCGTCCACGCCGTAGATGTCGGCCAGTCGACCGGTGTCATCGGTGATGCGGTCACTGTCGATGCCGTGCCCGCCGCGGACGGCGTAGCGGCGCAGTTCGGCACCTTCGGCCGGCCACATCAGGTTCGCCAGGGCCTCAGTGGCGTTGGGGCCGAAGGCCAGCAGGGTGAAGTGCGGCCCTCGGTAGATGTCGAAGAGCCGCCTGGTGCCGGGTGCGGTGCACGGCGCGTCCGGTGCCCGGTCGCCCACATGCAGGGTCTTGGTGGCCGGGGCGTCGGCGGGGGCGAGCGGGCCGCCCGTATAGGAGAGCCCGAGCTGTCGCTCCTCGTCGCCGCGCTTGAGGCCGGCGACCCTGTGCTTGCTGAGGCTCTGGTAGAGCTCGCTGGACTTGCCGAGCACACCGGCAGCGATCGGGAGCCGCTCGGCCTCATAGCTGTCGAGCAGGCTGTCCGGCGCACCGGCGATCACCTGAGCGAGCTTCCAGCCCAGGTTGTAGGCGTCCTGCACACCGGTGTTGAGCCCCTGCGCGCCGGCGGGCGTGTGTACGTGGGCGGCGTCGCCCGCCAGGAAGGCCCGGCCCACGCGGTAGTGCTCGACGAGCCGTACGTTGGGCCGGAACGCAGACGTCCAGGTGATGTCGCGGAGCTTGAGACCGGTGAGCGCGTGGAACCGGTCGGCCAGGGCGGCATGTTCGAGGTCCGGAGTGTCGCCCGTCTTCAGCCTGATCATCACCTGGAACTGGTCGGAGTGCGGCAGCGGGCACGCTCCCGCGGACGCGCGGGGCCACATGTGCCATCGGTCGCGCGACAGGCCGTCGATCGTGCAGTCGATGATGAGCGTCTTGTCGGTGTCGTCCGTGTCCCCGACGAATCCGAGACCGGTGGCCATTCGGACGGCGCTCGCGCCTCCGTCGGCGCCGACGAGGTACTTGCTGCGCACCCGCTCGCCGGTGGAGAGCGTTGTCGTGACGCCGTCGGCGCCCTGCTCGAAGCTGGCCAGGGCGACCCCGTACTCGATGTCCAGACCGAGGCGGGCGAGAAGGCGGTGCAGGATGGCGTCGGTGCGGTGCTGCGGCAGCAGCAGGATGTTCGGGTAGGGGACGTCCGGGGTCGGCTTGCTCCGCTGCTGCATCTTCCACGGCGCTGTGACAGGTCCGAGGTGGAGTCCGGCCAGCGGGTAGGGGCCGCCCTCCGCATGTGCCTCATGCAGAACGCCGAGGTCCTCGAACACTTCCTGTGTGCGGGGCTGGATCCCCTTGGCGCGGGAGCCCTCGAAGGCGTGCGGAGACTTGTCGACGACGCGGACTCGAAGCCCGCGCCGCAGGAGGTCGGCCGCCAGGGTGGAGCCCGTCGGGCCGGCGCCGGCGACGAGGACGTCGATGTCCTGAAATTCGGTCATGGTGATCGACCTCAATCGATTCTCTGGAAGAAGGCGGCGAACGGCCGCACTTTGCTACGGGGTGCTCGAACTGGTTTTTCGGGGTGGGACCTGTGTGGGAGCGCGTTCGTATCCGACGGCAAGTTCTGATCCTGCTGCGTCTCGCGAACCCGCAGTCGAACCCCTTGGGTATTGGCCGCGGTGTAGACAAATTCTTATTGGATACAACGTAGCCGTTTATCGAGGATGGGGCAAGCCGGGCGAGGTGAGCGCCGCGTGGTGCGTCATGCGGCTGGATGGCGAAGCCGTTCACCTTGTGGCCGGTGGCGGGGAGTGCCCAGGCGGTCGCGGGCCGGGACGGTGGTGCCGATGTCCCGCCACGGTAGGTGCACGGCGCCGAGCGGCCGGTCGGCCCGCCCGTGGTCGCCGTGGCAGGTGGTGATCCAGGCGAGCAGGTCGGGTTTCGGCGCTGTCCCGCCACAGTCGCTGAAGCTCTTCTCGATCTCCAGGGCGTTCCGGACCGGCTCCAAGGTCGCCTCCAGGGAGCGGGGCGAAGAAAGGCCGGCCTCCGGCCCGTCGCGCGGACCGAGTGCGGCCGACTCGCATACCTGATGCTGCGTCAGGCATCGAACCCCGTGGCGCACGGCTACGTGTTGGTCGGTAGGGGAATGGGGCGCGCGGGCTCACGCGTCGGCTTGAGCCTGAAGTGGAAAATCTTCATCCCCGGGCATGGCAAATTTCGCGCGACAGGCTGCCCATCGGCCGAACGAAACGATGTCCGCTCCCGCCGCACGGCGGCCTGTCGAAAGGAGTGTGACCGTGAGCCATAGACCTCGTTGGCATGCTGTTCCGCGCCCCTGGCGCGCGCTGTTGGCCCTGGCGGTGTGCTTGGGTGCGCTGCCGCTCGTCATGTTGGGCCGCAGTACGACCGACGCTTATGCCGCGACCCCGGTGCACGTGTACGTCGCAGGCGACTCGACCGCGTCGACCTACACCACCAGTCAGGCGCCCCGGACCGGTTGGGGGCAGGCACTGCCCGTCTTCCTCAACTCCAGCGCGGTGGTCGTGAACGTCGCCAAGTCGGGTGCCAGTTCAAAGAGTTTCATCGACCTCGGCCGGCTCGACCACATCCTCGGCCTCATCACCAAAGGTGACTACCTCCTCATCTCGTTCGGGCACAACGACGAAAAATCCGACGACCCCACTCGCTACACGATCCCGGCGACGACGTACAGGTCCTACCTGTCGCAGTACATCGACAAGGCGCGGGCCAAGGGAGCGAACCCGGTCCTCATCACGCCGGTCGAGCGACGCCGCTTCAACAGCGCCGGCGTCATCACGCCCAGTCATGGCGCGTATCCGGCCGCGATGATCGAACTCGCCACGGCCAAAGGTGTGCCGCTGATCGACCTGACTGCATCGAGTACGCGGCTGTGGAACGCGCAGGGGGTCGAGGGCACCAAGAACTACTTCATGATCCTGTCAGCCGGGGAGTACCCCAACTACCCGGACGGAATCGCGGACAACACCCACTTCCAGGCGTACGGCGCGATCCAGGTTGCCCGCCTGATCGCCCGCTCGCTCAGCAGCGGAGCCGTCATCCCCGCGGCCGACTTCCAGAAACTCGACGACGCGATCCCCACCAGCGCGATCGTCTGGCCCACCACCGCACCCTACTGAGGGCCCGTCGCCCCTTCGGCTCATCCGTCTGCCGCGCCTCGGCCCGGCCAAGAGAAAGCAGCCCCACATGCCCCTTCTTGCCAGACGCGTCGCCGGCCGCCGATTCACGAGCGCCCGCGCCGCTGTCGCCGCCTTGGTCACCGTGGCCACAGCCGTCACCGTCGGCACCGTTGGCACCGACAATGCCGCTGCCGCCACCACGATCACGGTCGCCGCCGATGGGTCGGGCAACTACACCACTATCCAGGCAGCCGTCGCTGCCGCCTCCACAGGAACCGTCATCACCATCAAGGCCGGCACCTATCAGGGGCAGGTGTCCATTCCGTCGAGCAAGTCCGGCATCACCCTGCAGGGTGCCACGGGCACCTCGACCGACATCGTGATCACCGGCAGTGCCCCGGCCTCCACCGACGGGACGGCCGGCAGCGCCACCGTGCTGAACCTGGCCGCGAACACCACGATCAAGGGCCTCACGATCGCCAACACCTACGCTGCCCACGACAGTCAGGCCCTGGCTCTGTACGCAGGCGGCGACCGGCAGTTCTACCGTAACGTTCGGTTGCTCGGCTACCAGGACACCTTCCTGTCCTGGGGCGGCACGGGCAGTTCCCAGGTCCGCCAGTACGTTTACAAGAGCTACATTGAGGGAGCCGTCGACTTCATCTACGGCAACGGGGCTCTGGTGATCGACAGTTCGACAATCCGCTCGCTCGACCGCGCCAGCACCAACAACGGGTACATCACCGCGGCGGCCACCAACACCAGCAACAAGTACGGCATCCTGATCACCCGGTCGACACTGCTGAGCGCCGCCGCCTCGCAGACGGTGGCGCTGGGCCGCTGTTGGCACGCTGGCGGCGCCGCGGACGCGACAGGCCAGGTGCTCGTCCGGGACTCCACGCTCGGCGGCCACATCCGGCAGGCCGGCGCCTGGCAGGACATGGGCGGCTTCTCCTGGAAGACCTGCCGGTTCTCGGAGTACAACAACACCGGTTCCGGTGTCACCCAGGGAACCAGCGACCGACCGCAGATGAGCGCCTCGACGGCCGCGAGCTACACCGCCCAAAACTACCTGGCCGGCAATGACGGCTGGAACCCGGTGCCGTAAGAGAACCGGCTGCGGCGAAGCGGCCACCGGCGAGTCATCGGTGTGGAGGGCTTCCGGTCTGTCGGTCTGTCCGGGACGAGTCCGACGGGTACCCGTACATCGTCGTCCGGAAGAAGGAAGAAGGGCGTGATCGTCTCCGGCGGTTACAACGTGTATCCGCGCGAGATCGAGAAAGCCCTGCACGAGCGTCTTCTGTCGCCCTGGCCGTGGTGGTACCGCGGCCAGGGCACGTAGGCCTGCGTGAAATGAGCCAGGTTCAGGCGAACGTGGGTGTCCGCACTCGCAAGATCGGTGACCGGTTGGTCGGTCCCGGTCACCCGGTGTGCGTCGTCGGTGAGATCGGTATCAACCACAACGGCTCCTGGTGGATGCCTTCGCGCTCATTGACGCGGCGGCGGAGGTGGGTTGCGACGCGGTCAAGTTCCAGAAGCGCACCCCGGAGATGTGTACCCCGCGCGACCAGTGGGACATCGAGCGGGACACCCCGTGCGGGCGCATGACGTACCTCGATTACCGTCACCGCGTCGAGTTCGACGAGGACGACGGCGAGTAAAGGCATCGACTGGTTCGCCTCGCCGTGGGACGCGCCCAGTGTGGGGTTACTGGAGCGCTTCGAGAACGTCAGGGCGCACAAGGTGGCCTCCGCCTCGCTGACGGACGACGAGTTTCTTCGCACTCTGCGGGCCACCGGCAAGACGATTGCCTTGTCCACGGGCATGTCCACTCCGCAGCAGATTCGGCACGCCGTGGAGGTGCTCGGTTCGGCCAACATCCTTCTCTGCCATGCCGTTTCGACCTACCCGGCTCCCGCCGGTGAGCTCAACCCGAGTGTTCTGGGCACGCTGGCCGGCTGGCACCCGAACGTGCCGATCGGCTACTCCGGCCACGAGATCGGCCTGCGTACCACGCTCGCCGCCGGCGCCCTCGGCGCCTGTCGTCGAGCGGCACATCACTCTCGACCGTTCCAACTGGGGTTCGGACCAGTCGGCGTCGGTGGAGCCGCACGGCCTGGTCCGTCTGGTGCGAGACACTCGGCTCATCGAGGAGGCGCTGGGCGACGGGGTGAAGCGGGTCTACGACTCCGAACTCGGCCCGGTGAAGAAGCTGCGGCGCGTGCGACCTACGGACGCCGCACTGCCGTCGTACCATGAGCGGCACCCTCGCGCTCGTCGAGTCTCCCGCGCCCCGATGCTGAACCTGCTGGAGTGGGCACTCGGAGAGCGCGACGGGGAACCGGACCCGGCCCGCTGCGATGGCCTGGTCGTCAGTCTGTACGACGTCCGCAGGATCCCGTTCCGCCTCACCCGTGCCGTGACCACGCTGGCGCCGAAACTGGCCGGGGCTGGACGGCTCGTCGTAGGCGACCCGTTCTCGCGGATCATCCAGCGGCTGTTGCCGCTGTCGCGGGCCCGGGACAGCATCCTGGTGGACGAAGGCATCGCCGCTCTGGAACTCTCCGGGGAACTCCTCGCCGGCCGCCCCTTGGTCCACCGGCATTGCACGGCGGTGCGTGTCCCGTCCGCAGCGGCCTGGGCAGGCCGCCGGATGACGCCGGGCGGCGGCCGCTGTCCAGAAGTGTTCTCTTGCGTGACAGCGGCCTGCAACTACCGCCTGGCGGGATCGCGTCCAGGAACACCTACTCCTGGTCCCGGCAACGCTTCGGTTTGCCCGAGGTCCGCCCCGGCACCGATGTGATCGGTACGTCACTCGCGGGGACGGGACTGATCGACCCGGCCCGGTACGTCGACGAAGTCGCCTTGCTGGCCCGCGGATGGAACGCCGAGCGTTACTACGCCCACCGCCGGGAGCCCCCGGAGAAACTGCGCATGCTCGCCGAGCAGTCGGAGATGGATATCGTACGACCCGAACTGCCCCTGGAACTGGAGCTGTTGCGAGGTCCAGTGGCCGAGTGCCTGATCAGCCTGCCGTCCCTCGTGCAGCACACCCTGCCGTTCGTGCCGGCCGGGGCCGGGGTGGAGATCATGGTGTGCGCGTACGGCACCGGCTGGCTGAGCCGGACGCGTCCGAGCGGTCAGGCGGGACTTCATCCCGTGGTCAACGCCCGGTCCGGCTGTTGCTCGCCGGTGTCCGCGACGTCGCCGTCGGCCGGATAGCGCGGCAGCAGGAAGAGCAGGCCAAGGGTGAGTGCCCCCGCCAGGCTCGCGACGACCAGTGCGGTGCCGTATCCGCCCGTTCTCTCGGCCGATGCCTGCGTCAGGATTGGGAGAAGGCCGATGCCGACGAAGATGACGATTCCCAGGGACAGGCCCTGGAGCTGGGCGAACGCCCGCAGCCCGAAGTAGCGGGCCACCAGGTACGGGCCGACCGTGGATTCCGCACCCGTCATGAGTCCCAGGAGTGCCATGGAGAAGTAGAGCGGCCACACGCTGCCGTTGGCGACGAAGATCGAGACCGTGCCGACCAGGAGGCACACCGAGTACGGGACGAAATCGCGGGCGCTCGTCGACCGGTCAAGAGTGAAACCTGCGAGGAACTGCCCGACGATCGATGCCACGAGCAGGACCGACACCGCCAGTGACACGGTGGTCGCCGAGTAGCCGCGTTCGTCGAAGAGCGACACGGCGTTCAGGCGGACGCTCATCGCCACGCCGGCCGACAGGGTCAGGATGACGACCATGAGCAGCCAGGCGCGAGTGCGCAGGGCCTTGCCGAGCGGCATGCCCGCTGCCTCCGGTGCCAGCGGAAGGCTCGGTCCGGGCTGGTTCTCGGCTGTCTGCGCCGCCCGCTTCGGCTCGGTGAGCAGGAGCACCTGGGCGGGGAAGACGATCAGCAGGACGCTCGCGCCGAGCACCATGTAGGTCGCCCGCCAGCCGATTCCGTCGATGGACAGCTGGGACAGGGGCGAGAGCACGGCGCCGCCCAGACTGGACGCGACGCCGATGAGCAGTGAGTAGCCCGACGCACGGTGGCGGGGAAACCATTGCGAGACGACCTTGTAGACGACGCCGAGGATGGCGATGTACCCGGCGAGATTGGCCACCAGCAGGGCCAGGACCAGTTGCACGGTGCTCGGACCGACGATGCCGACCGCGCCGGTTCCGAGCGCGTACACGGCGACACCCGGTATGGCGATGACCCGGGCGCCCCAGCGGTCGACGCAGCGGCCGGCGAACGGCAGGGCGAACGGGGCCATGATGGTCGGGATGCTGAAGGCGGTCAGGGTCTTCGACTGCGACCAGCCGAAGTCGCTGGACATGGGCTCGACGATGAATGTGACCGTCGTGCCCAGGGCTACCGGGCTGAGGATCATGGCGAGCACGCAGGCGACTGCGGCTTTCCATGCCGCTGCTGGATAGTGCCGGAGGTCGGAAAGGTACTCCCGCAACGAGATTTTGGTGGGGCGGGGAGGCTTGTCGACCAGGAGGGGATCGGGGCTGGGCCGGGTAGGGGACATCGGCGTCCTTCCTCGCGCGGGCACGGCGTCGTCGCCGTGCGGCCAGGCGTCGCGGCCGACTGTGAACGGCTCGCAGGCTGCGGTGAGCACCGCAGCTTTTGAACTGTACGGTGCAGTGCAGTGTCCGGGTCAAGGTCCCTGCGTCAGGCAATCTGATGCGGAGGTGACCAGGGGCCGCCCGGCGTTCGTCGGACCCGGCCGGGGAGGAGGGGAAGACCGGACGGGCGCGAGGTGGAGAGGATCAGGTGGTCCCGCTCGGTGTCCAGGGGAAGATGTGGGTCAGGGCGGGGGTGTCGGGCAGGTCGCCGGCGTCCAGGGCGCGCAGGGCGCGAAGGAAGAGCGCCGTCGTCCAGCGGGCGTGTGCCAGGAGCCGTGCGGAGCCCTGGTCGGCCTCGGGGTCCAACAGGGCGTCCATCTGGAGTCCGGCCGCGGCCATGCGCGTGAAAAGCACGGCGTACGCACTCGCGTCGGGCAGCGTGTAGCCGTGTCGGTGCGCGTCCTCCTGGAGCGTGGTGGCGACCACGTCGATGACATGAGGGCTGCCGAGCGAGTGGAGGGCCGCAGTCAGCTCGGGGCGCCGGACGGTCTCGGTGGCCATCACCCGGACGAGGGCCAGGTACTGCGGCGAGGTGGTCGCCTCCAGGAGCTTGAGGATGATGCGTACCAGCCGTTCCTCCGGGTCGTCGACGGACGAGAGCATCGCCTGGTCGAGGTCGAAGTCGAGGTAGGAAGCACCTCGTTCGATCACCGACCGAAAGAGCTCCACCTTGTCGCCGAAGTGCGCGTAGACGGTTGTCTTCGACACGCCGGCCTGCGCAGCCACCGCGTCCATCGAGGTCTGGTCGAACCCACGGGCGAGGAAGACCTCGACGGCCGCGTCGAGAATGATCTCCCGCTTGCCCCGTGGAGCTCCTGTGCGAGGACATCCCTTGACAGCCATCTCTCCCCTTCCGGTGCGCCGGACCTTGCGACGCCTGGCATCCGCCCGTTGATCCCGCGCGGAACATTACCGTGCGGTCGCATTCGTACTGCACGGTACAGTCTGCCGCGTTGCGGGACCCCGGAAGGGGAGGAGACAGGCATTCTGCCTCATGATTCCGATGCGAGGCGGCGGATCTCTCCGTCGCCGCGCACCTAGCCTCGTGGGGTGTGCTTTCCGGTGTCAGGCGGTGTCGCCTGGCAGGTTGGTGACGGCGCGGTCCAGGGTCGCGCGGTCGGCCCAGTTGCCGTGGAAGCCGAAGGGGACGCGGCTCGGGAGCCTGACCCGGGCGAGCGGGATGCGGCGCAGGTCGGCGGCGTCGTGGATGAGCAGCTCGGTCAGCCCTGTGAGGCGGTTCCACCACAGGGTCAGCAGGTAGCCGTCGTCCTCGGAGGTGGCGTTCTCGCGGGCCACGAAGACGGGTTCGCCGGGGCTGGTCAGAGCCTCGGGGCCCTCGACCACGGTGGTGGCGTCGCGCAGGTAGTCGTGCTTGGCCAGACCGTCGCTCATGGTGTCCGCGGCCAGCGAGCGCGTGGTGACGAAGTAGCCGTAGCGGTGCTCCCGGCCCGTGTAGGAGTCGTTGATCCTCGGGAATTCACCGGCGACGCCGCCGGTCATCTCCTCCGTCGCCTTGCCGGTCGCCAGGTCGACGCGCCAGCGGTGGGGAAGGGACGGCGGGAACCAGGAGTGCGAGGTGACCGGCGTGTCGAGCCGGTCGGCCGGAGTGCCCAGGCGGGTGATGCGGTGCCCGTCGACAACGACCTGCCCGTCGCGCTCGTAGGCGTTGTAGAAGTGGGTATTGGCCCAGTGGCCGCCCACCTCGTGCCAGGTGACGGCGTGGGTGCGGCGGTCCATGAGCACGATCTGTACTCCGTGCGGGAGCGATGCCTCGTCCCAGACGACCCCCGGTTTGCCCTGCATGATGTGGTCGAGCCGGAACTGGGCCGGGGTGACGAAGAAGATCGCGTAGTTGTCGCTGACGGCGAAGTCGTGCATCAGCACGGGGACCTTGATGTCGAGGCTGTGGCTGTCGACGACCTGCCCGGTCTTCACGTCCGCCCGGTACCAGGTGATGACAGGCCCGGTCGCGGCGAAGAAGAGCATGTCGCCGCTGTCGGGGTCGGTCTTGAAGTGGGCCGTGCACAGCACGTCGATGCCGCCGTGGAAGTCGTGACTGCCGTACGTCTCCAGGGTCTCGGGATGCATCGCGTACGGGAGACCGCCCTCGTAGTAGACGAGCAGGTGGTCGTCGAAGACGCCGACGTTGGTGTTGGCGACGTTCTTCGCGGGTGGGGCGCCCTGGGGGAGCGGACCTGGGGTGCCGCCGTTGGCGAATCCGCTGTAGACGGCCTCGCCCTGCTCCACCTCGAACTTCATGGAATCGGTCGTCACCCAGCGGGTGCGGTAGGCGGCGCGGCCGTCGCGCAGATAGATGCCGCACACCATGCCGTCGCCCTCCCACCAGTGGTAGCGGTCGGCGTCGCGCGGCTGGAATCGGGGGTTGGACGAGATCCGGAACAACGCTCCGGCGAGATCGGCGGGGATCTCCCCGTCCACCTCCAGGTCGTAGGCCTCGTTCTCCTCGGTCCAGGGGGTGAAGGGGCCGTTCAGGAACTTGTTGCCGGGCGCCCAGTCGGTGGCGTCCTGCGCCAGCCGTGGCGCCGGCGGCCGGGCTGCGGCACGCGGGGCGATCGTCATCGGGTCGGGCGGGACCAGACCCGGTCTGGGGGTGACTGAGGTCATCGGAGTGCTCCAGGTACACGTGGGCAGGGCGGTCAGTGGCGATGGATGCCGACCTGACGGGTTGCCGGCTTCCCTGGCCTGGCCACCAGGCCAGGGAGGCCTCGCTCAGAACGGATAGCTGGGGATCTCGTTGCGGATCGTGACCCACTGCTGTTCGGTGAACGCCTCGATGTTGGCGACGGTACCCCCGTGACGGGAGCCGTTGCCGGAGTCGCCGACCCCGCCGAACGGGACGGTCGCCTCGTCGTTCACGGTCTGGTCGTTGATGTGCACCAGCCCGGACGGGATACGGTCGGCCAGTGCCAGGCCCTTGCCCACGTCGCGGGTCAGGATGCCGAGGGAGAGCCCGTACCCGGTGTCCGAGGCCAGCCGGGCGGCCTCGTCGAGATCGTGGAAGGCCACCACGGGCGCCACCGGGCCGAAGATCTCGTCCGCGTAGGCGCGGGCGGTGAGCGGCACCTCGGCCAGGACGGTGGGTCGGTAGAACAGGCCTTCGTGGGTGCCTCCCGCAGCGAGCCGTGCACCGGCGGCCAAGCTGTCGGAGACGATGGCGTGGGCGGCCTGCAACTGGCGTTCGTCGATCATGGGCCCCATGAGGACCGTGCCCGTCATCGGATCGCCCACGGGCAGCGCGTCGGCGTGCTCGGCGAGGCGGGCGGTGTACTCCTCGGCGACCGAGGCGTGCACGAGGTGGCGGCTGGAGGCCATGCAGATCTGCCCGGAGTGGTGGAAGGAGCCGAACGCGCCCGCGGACACTGCTTTGTCCAGGTCGGCGTCGTCCAGGACGATCAGCGCCGAGTTCCCGCCCAGCTCCAGGTGCACCCGCTTCAACCGCTGCGCGGCTGCCGTCGCGATGGCCTTCCCTGCCGCGGTGGACCCGGTGAAGGCGATGACGGGGACCCGCGGGTCGTCCACCAGGGCCGCACCGACGTCGGCGCCACCGGGTAGGACGTGCAGGAGACCGTCCGGAAGTCCAGCTTCCTCGAAGACACGTGCGATGGTGACGCCTCCGCAGATCGCGGTGCGCGGATCGGGCTTGAGGACGACCGCGTTGCCGAGGGCCAGCGCCGGGGCCACCGCCCGCATGGCCAGCACCAGCGGCGCGTTGAACGGGGAGATGACCCCTACGATGCCCACCGGGCGTCGCCGCGAGAACGAGAGGCGGTCCTCGACGGACCGAAGCACTTCGCCGAAGGGAGCCGCGGCGAGCGACGCGGCCTCGTAGCACTCCTCGGCCGCGCCGTTCGACGTCTGGATGTCCGCGAACGGCCGCAGAGCGCCCGACTCGCGCACGATCCACTCCGCGATCTCCGGGCGGTTCTTCTCGAACAGGGCCGCGGCGCGCCGCAGGACCTGCGCCCGCTCGATGTACGGGAGCGCCGCCCATATGCGCTGCGCGTGCTCCGCGTGCGTCACGGCCCGGTCGAGATCGGCGGGCGTGGCCGCACCGACACGGCCCAGCGTCTTGCCGGTCGCCGGCTCGGTGGAGTCGTACGGCTCGCCGGAGCCCTTGATCCATCCCCCCGAGAAGATCCGACCCTGCCAGTCGGCTGCGTCCAGAAAAGTCATGATGTTCCGTTCCATGCGGCTGAAGTGGGAGGGCCGACGACGGCTCGGCGCTCCCGCGGGTTGACTGCACTGTACCGTCCAGTTTAGATTTTCGAGGGTGCTGACGCCAGAGGTGTCGCGCACCACGAGACCCGACCGGGTCGCCCCGTCCCAGGCGACGGGATCAACAGAAGGGGGTGCCCTCATGGCCACCTCACTCGACCCGGAGATCAGTGCCGGCAAGCGGCTGGTCACCGGCTTCCTGACGGACGTCATCGCCGCGCGCAGCCCCGGCCGGGTGGGGGACTACGTCTCCCCGGACCTCGTTCAGCACGGCGCCGACGTGACGGACGGTGCTGACGCGTTCGCCGAGCATCTGCGCCGGGAGTTCGAGCGCGAGGACGCGGAGCGGACGGAGGGGGGCGCCGCGACCGACGCGTCCGTCCCGCAGGAGCCCGTCTTCGTCGTGGCGGAGAAGGACCTCGTCTGCGTCTGCGTGTACCTGCCGCAGCCGGACCCGCACACCCCCGGAGCCACCGTCGACCACTACGCGTTCACCACTTATCGGATCCGCGACGGGCGGATCTCCGAGCGATGGCCGTCCATCAACAAGGTCGCACCGCCTCGGCGGCCCGCGCCGGGCACCCCGTCGCGGACGGTCTCTGTATCGACATCCCCGGAGATCGACACTGAGGCGAACAAGCGGCTTGTGCGCGACTTCTACCGCTGTGTGTTCGACGCGCAGAATCCGGACGCGGTCAAGGACTTCGTCGCCGAGGACTACCACCAGCACGTCGCCCACTACCCGACCGGTCGGGCGGGGATGGAGGAGTTCGTGCGCACCATCTTCCCGAACGGCCCGGTGCCGACGCCGCCCGAGCAACTCGGTCCGCCGGGGCTGCTCCTGGCCGAGGGCGACATCGTGGTCCTCGCCGGACTGCTGCCCCAGCCCGAGCCCGACGGCAGCGGTGCCATGTACCCCTACTACGTCTATGACGCCTACCGGGTGCGCGGAGCGCTGCTGGCGGAGCACTGGAGCGGCATCACCATGGCGGCTCCGCCCAAGCACCCCGGACCTCCTCCCGTGCACCCGTCCTGACTCCTCGATCGCATACCCACGGACAAGAAAGGCCCCCCAGTGCCGAAACTTCACGTCGTCATCGGCAGTACCCGTCCTGGCCGTCTGGGACTTCCCATCGGACAGTGGGCGGCGGAAGCCGCCGGCAGTCACGGCGGCTTCGATGTCGAACTCGTCGACCTGGCCGAGGTCGGGCTCCCGCTGCTGGATGAGCCCATACCGCCGCGGATGGGGCACTACACCCAGGAGCACACCCGTGCGTGGAGTGCCACGGTGGAGGAGGCCGATGCCTTCGTCTTCGTGACGCCCGAGCACAACTACGGCCCACCTGCCTCGCTGCTCAATGCCCTTTCCTTCCTGCACCGGGAGTGGCTGTACAAGCCGGCCGCGTTCGTCAGCTACGGCGGTGCGGGGGCAGGGCTGCGCTCGGTGCAGGTTCTCAAGCAGGTCCTGACAACCCTGAAGGTGATGCCGGTTCCGGAGGGCGTGGCGATCCCGTTCGTCTTCCAGCTGGTGCAGGACGGAGCCTTCCGGCCCAGCCCGCAGCACGAGACGGAATCCACGGCCATGTTCGACGAGCTGCTGCGGTGGACCGACGCTCTGCAGAACCTGCGCAAGGACCCGCCGGCGCCGACTTTCGCGATGCCGCCGGCGCCCTTGGCTCCGTAGCTCCGGAGCCGACGGACGGTGTTGACGGCTCGGCCGCTGCCGTATGCGTGCTGCCCGGAGCGTCATCAACCCTCCTGCTCTTCATGTCCCGATTTGCAGGACGTATGCAGCGATTAATAGGACACTCGCTTGCGGGGCGTTAGATGTCAAGAGGGCGAAGGCGGGCGCTGGGGGCTCGCGATGGCGGGTCCCCGGACCGTGGTGTCCGACGCTCACGTGGCCGGAACGAACCGGCGGCCCGCCCCGCCGGCGGGACCTGACACAACCGAACTGGAGAAGCGCGTGACCACTGGACGAACAGCAGCCACCGTCGCCGTCGTCGGAGCGGGTATCGGCGGGCTCGCAGCCGCGATCAGTCTGCGTCGGGAGGGCTTCCGGGTCGAGCTGTACGAACAGGCTTCCAGCATGCGGGAAAACGGGACGGTCATAGGGAACCGGTCGCGGACGGTGGACATAATCCACAGTTGGGGGCTCAGGGACGCCTACGAACCGCTCACACTCCAGATCCGCACTATTCGGATGGTCAGTGGCGAGACGGGGGAGTACCTCGGTGAGATCGAACTACTCGACGAGGACGAGGATCCGGCGGACGCCCGACACCATGTCATCCGCCGCCAGGACCTGCAGCGGTTGCTGGCCTCGCAGCTTCCCGCCGAGTCGATCCATCTGTCGCACAGGTGCGAGACCATCGTCGACCACGGGAACCGGGTCGAGATCCGTTTCACCGACGGAAGCGTCGCCCACGCCGATGCCGTCGTCGGCGCCGACGGCATCCACTCGGTGGTCCGCCGGTTGCTTCATTCCGACAGGCCCGTCTACTGCGGCATGCACAGCTATCCCGGTGTGGTGGAGGCGGACCGAGTGCGTGATCTGATGCCGGAAGGTGCCACGTCCCTCATGTGGCAGCGTACGCAGGGGGTCGGCGCCTTCATCGCGATGACCGCACACCAAGGCAAGTACGTGGGCTTCGACGCGGTACTGCCCGTCGCCGAGGCCGGCGACGACTCATGGCGGACCACCATTCCGCGCGACGAACTGGTGGAAAAACTGGACGGGTTCCACCCCGACGTGCTGGAGATCGTGCGGCGCAGCACCGACACCGAGGTGATCGCGTTCGGCATGCATGATCGCGAGCCGATCCATGACTGGACCAGCAACCGCATCACTCTGCTCGGCGACGCCGCGCACCCGATGCTGCCGGCCGAGGGGCAGGGTGCCAACCTGGCCATCCAGGACGGCGCCGCCCTCGGTGAGTTCCTCCGCGGTGCCGACGCCGACGGCATCCCCGCCGCACTACGCCGCTACAGCGACGCGCGTGCCCCGATTGCGGCTGCGATCCAGCAGAGGTCACGGGATCTTTCTCCGTTCAGCCGGTTGCAGAACTGACCGGCACGCAGCGCGGCCCCAGGGTGGCCCGGCAACGTGGCCAACAGGTCGCGTCGCCGGGCCGCCTTCGACATGGGCCGACGCGGCGTGCCTACCCTCGCCAGGCGCGGGTGGAGGCACGCGGCTCAGGGAGAGAGGTGACGGCCGCGAAGCTCCCGCTGGATGAGTGCGGCCGCGTCGACCAGTGGGCCTACGACCTCCACGATCTCCGATCTGGTGGACAGTCGGGGGGCGGCGGCGACGACGCTGACCGACGCGACCGATTCGCCGCTCGCTGTCATGATCGGCGCACTGAGCCCGTTGACCCCGCGCTCGCTCTCGCCGATCGATGTGCCCCAGCCACGCGTTCGGATCGTGTCCAACTGGCACATGAGGGTGCCCCAGTGAGTGATCGTGCGGTTGGTGGCCCGTGCCAGGCTGCGTCCGGGATACCGATGGGCCAGATCCGTCGGAGAGCAGAATGCGAGCATGACCTTGCCGCCCGCTGCGGAGTGCGCGGGGACAACCCTGCCCAGGCGCGAGGCGAGCGGGCGCGTACCGCCGCCCTCCAGGGATGCGACGAACCGTACCGAACGGCCTTCGAGGATCCCCACGCTGGTGGTGAGCTCCAACTGCGCCCGCAGGTTGCTGAGGATCGGCGCGACCATGTCGTGCACGCTCGCGACCGAGGCCATTCGCAACGCCACCTCGTGCAGGGCCGGACCTGCGACATAGCGACTGCCGGAATGTTCCTGGCGCACGTAGCCGGCGGCTGTGCAGTTGGCCAGGACGCGGTGTGCGGTGGAGCGCGGTATCTGAAGCTCGCTCGCCAGCTCGGCCAACGCCACACCGCCGCGCTGTGCGACGAGTTGAACGGCTCGGAGTGCCATTTGTCCCGAGTTCACGTCGAATCCCTCCTTGGCGGCAGGGGCGCTGGAACACCCTACGGATCGAGCCGCTAAGAGCGATGGTCCGGGTGTCGTGTCCCTGGTCGGAGCTTGACGGTCATGGGATGGACGGTTCCGTCCTTCGGTACGCCACGCTACGCTAATGTTGCAGTGACTGCAGTATTTGCATGTCATGCAATCAACTGTACGGTTGCACTGAGGGTGTGGAGATTCGAGCCCACTCGCGGCACATGTGCTGTCTCAGCCCCCGCCGCGAGCTCCTCGGAATGCCGCGCGCTGGCGTGGCCCCTGGTCGCGATGTCCAGGCGTGAAGCCGCGCCCTTCGCCAGACAACCGAGGACTCATAGGAGAAAGCGAGAAGGCGCGTATGTGGGACACGGACAACATGTTTCTCAACGGCCCGTTCGCGCCGTGGCGCGAGGAAGGTGAGGCCTTCGACCTGGAAATCGAGGGCGAGCTGCCGCGCGAGCTCAACGGCGTTCTGTACCGAACCGGGTCGAACCAACACTTTCGGCCGCCGGACCCCGACCGCTACCACTGGTTCGAAGGCACCGGCATGATCCACGCGGTCTTCATCCGTGACGGCCGCGCCACCTACCGCAACCGCTACGTCCGCACCGAGGCGCTCAAGCTGGAGATGCGGGAAGGAGGGCCAGTGCTGGGGGGCATGATGCGCGGCGGCGACCTCGCGGACCTGCCTGAAGGCGCGCCCATGTTCAGGGATCCCGCCAACACTCACGTGACCCTCTTCAACGACCGACTGTTGGTCTTCTCCGCGGACCTGCCGCACGAACTGCGGCCCGACACCCTGGAGACCGTGGGCAGGTACGACTTCCATGGCGGTCTCACCAGCCCGGGGCCGGGGCCGATGGGACTCACGCCGCACTTCAGGATCGATCCGGGCAACGGCGACTTGCTCTTCTTCGTCTCCATGGGCAACGACATGACCTGGTATCGGGCTGACCGGTCCGGCAAGCTGTGCGACGTCCACCACTTCGACATGGGTGTCCCGAGCTGGATCCACGACTACGTGGTGACTCCCGACTACGCGATCTTCCTGATCTACCCGATGTTCTTCCGGATAGAGAACGCCGTGAACGGACTGCCACCCCTGATCTGGGACACGGACACGCTCGAAACCTGCCGCTTCGCGGTGCTCAACCGTCACACCGGCGCGGTTCAGTGGATCGACGCCCCCGACGCCTTCGCCCCGACCCACTTCTTCAACGCCTACCAGGACGGCTCGAAGGTCATTGTCGACGGCGAGCGCGTTCCCACCATGGGCACACTCTTGCAGGACGTCGACTCGTCGGCGTCAGCCAAGGAAGACATGAAGGCCGGCACCGTGTGGCGGTGGGAACTGGACCTCGAACGCGGCGTCGTCGGCGGTGGCGCGGTCACTGACGTGGGTTCCGGGTTCCCGCGGATCAACGACCAGCTTGCCGGCCTGCGGCACAACTTCGGCTACTTCGCCAGCAACCGCGGCCTCAACGAGTGGATCACCGACGGTGTGGCCAAGGTCGACTTCACCAGCGGGAAAACCGAGGTGCAGTCGCTCGACGGTGTGGTCACTTCGCCCAACGAACCGGTGTTCGTGCCGCGCGAGGGCGCCACGGCAGAGGACGACGGCTGGATCCTGACGATCTGGTGGGACCCGACCACCGACCGCAGCGAGGTGGTCATCCAGGACGCCCGGGACTTCACCGCGGCACCGGTCGCGCGGATCAAGCTCAACCACCGGGTGCCGCTGGGCTTCCACGGAAGCTGGGCCTCCGCCGCCGAACTGGATGCCGCAGTCCGTCAGGGCTGACCGGAGTGACTCTCGCCCCGGGGCCGGGGCTGGACGGAGGACCGCATCACGGAGACAGCCGAGGGCCATCAGGACCGCAGTCGGCGGTCCTGATGGCCCTCGCGCTGAGGCCGACGTCCGTCGGCGGAGGATGCGGAGCTGCCACGCAGTTGAGAGGTGCGGCAGCCACTTGGTGGTCCGGTCCCGACCGACGACCCGACCAGGCCTCTGGCCCGTCGGCCGCGCAGGCGCGAGGGGCCTCCGCAGGCCTGGCCACGGGTGTCAGCCTCCGACAGTGATCAGCCGGTCGCCGATCTCCTGTGCCGTCTCCCTGACCTTCCGGGCAAGCTCCGCCTCGGCCTCGGGGAACACGCGGGAGGCCAGGGCCGCGATGCTGACCGCTGCCACCACTTGCTGCTGCTCGTCCCGGACGGGAGCGGCGATGCCCAACACCTCGGGGTCGAGCTCGCCACGGGTGACCGCATAGCCGGCCCGCCGGATGTGGGTCAGCCGCTTCATAAGGGTGTCGACGTCCGTGAGGGTGGCGGGAGTGAAACGGCGCAGGTCCGTGGATTCCAGAAGCTGCCTGGCCTCTTCTTCGGGCAGCCAGGCCAGCAGGACGAGCGCCGCCGCGCCGGCGTTGAGGGGGAGTGTGCTGCCCCGCTCGTAGGAGATGCGCACGGCACCCGTCGCGGCTTCCGCCCGGTCGACGCACACGACGAGTTCCCCGGTTCGCCGTGTCAACAGAACCGTCTCGCCCGCGTCGTCGGCGAGCGCCGCCATCACCGGAAGCGCGACTTCCGACAGGCCGTAGCTGCGTCGCGCCAATCGGGCGATCTCCAGGACGCGCAGCCCGAGACGGAAGCCGCCGCCCGGAGCCTCTTCCAGGAAGCGGCTGCTCACGAGGCTCTGCACGTAGCGGTAGGCGGTTGAGCGGGCTACGCCGAGCCGTTCGGCGACGGCGCTGCCGGAGATGACGAGCTGGGTGTCCGTGAACATGAGGAGAATGTCCAAAGCTCGGTCGGCCGTGGAGTTGCGCTCACGGTAGCTGGGGGACCCTGATCCTGACATGCGAGACACCTTAACTTGTCGGAGACCGCGGCGCGCCCCTGCCTCACAACTCTTCTCTGGCCACGATGTTGCGCAGTTCGCCCACCCCTTCGACGACGGTGACGAGTTCCTGCCCCGGCTGGAGGAAGACCTTGGGATCACGGCCGGCACCCACACCTCCGGGGGTGCCCGTGGCGATCAGGTCGCCGGGCTGCAGCGTGATGATGGTGCTGACGTACGCGATGATCGAGGCGACGTCAAAGAGCAGGTCCGACGTGTTGGACTTCTGCATGGTGTGACCGTCGACGCTGCAACTGATCGCCAACCCCGAGGCGCCGCGCGGCAGTTCGTCCGGGGTGACGAGCGAGGGACCCACCGGAGTGGTGGATTCGAAGGTCTTGCCGGACAGGAACTCGCGAGTGCGGTGCTGCCAGTCCCGGACGGTGACGTCGTTGACGACGGTGTACCCGCCGACGTAGGCCAGAGCCTTGTCCGCGGTCACATGACGTGTGCGGTGGCCGATCACGACCCCGAGTTCCGCCTCCCAGTCAAGTTTGTCGCTGACCGCCGGCATGACCACGTTGTCGTTGGCGCCGACGAGGGAGCCGTCGTACTTGGCGAAGAGGGTCGGATGGGCCGGGGTCAGACGGCCCATCTCCTTTATGTGCGTGGCGTAGTTGAGGCCCAGGCACACGATCTTGTTCGGGTGAGGGATGACTGGAGCGAGCGAGGCGGTGCCGAGGGGGATGCGCTCACCGCCCTCGGCGGCTGCCCGTTCGGGCCAGTCGTCGCCGCTCGCCAGGAGCTCGCCGACGTCGGAGTACGGCAGCAGCACGAGCTCGTCTCCTTCCAGGCGTGCTGCGGCGGTACCGCGCTGGTTGGGCAGGCGGACTGTGCTGAGCCTCATCGGGGCCCTCCTTGAGTCTGGGGAACACTCTTGGTGCCGGGTCCGGCGACGGGGCGATCGGGTTGGGCCGTTTGCTGACCGGCGTTCTTATGACCGATCCATGTGGAGTGTTCCGTCGGCGGAACACATGGGTCAGCGCTCGGCCGCGGCGCGAACCGGCCCAGGCTGTGAGAGACGCGGTCACTCTGGTCGGGCTCGAACACGGCGGCGATCAGCCGGTCAGGGCGCACGAGCACGAAGCGGCCGTCAAGTCCGCCGAAGGCGGCGTCCAGTCGGCCGTCGGCGTCGGCTATGCCGGTGCGTCCAGGATGGTCACGAGGGGCGCGGTCGTTGAGGACGACGTCCACGCGGGTACCGGCAGGGAGACCGGCGCGGGCGGCGGCGGCCCAGTCGGCGTCGGTGAGACCTACACCCAGCAGGCTCCAGCCACGGCCCAGTACGTCGTCGAGCCAGGTGACCCGGTGGTGCGGGCCGTGGAGGACACGAGGCTGCGGAAGCGCTCTGCCGATCGGCGACTGGGCCTGGCCGTCCAGGGGGGCCACCGCGCCCGAGCGTATGCGGATGTTCGGCCGGTAGCGCATCTCGGTGAGGTACCGGCGTCCCCAGGGCGTGTGCATGGCGATGCGTACCAGCAGATCGCGGAGGTGTGCCCGGAGACGGCTGGTCGTCATCACGATGAGGCCGAGCCGGACGGAGAGGTTGATCACCGCTTGAGCGTGTGGGCGGCGCTCACTGTCGTAGGTGTCGAGCAGTGCGTCCGATGCCCGTCCGCCCAGGACGTCGGCGATCTTCCAGCAGAGGTTTGCCGCGTCCCGCACGCCGGAGTTGAGTCCCTGACCGGCGAACGGCGGCATCATGTGTGCGGCGTCGCCCAGGAGGAAGCAGCGTCCGTCGCGCAGGCGATCGGCCAGCAGTGCGTGGAACGTGTACGTCACGGAGCGCTCGACCTGGTCCGGGGTGATCTCGCGGTACGGCCGCAGCAGTTCGCGCACCAGCTCGAACGGTGGCGGATCACCGGGCTTTCCCTCCCCGGGGTGCAGCAGGAACTCGTAGCGGCACCGTCCGGCGCCGCCCGGGACGATGACCGTGGGACGGCGTGGTTCTCCGCGGTGCATGCCGTAGCGCTGGTCGTGCGGATCCCCCAGGGTGTCGGCGACCAGCCACATGTCGGGGAAGGATTCCCCCTGCATGGGGATGGACAGCAGCTCCCGGACGGTGCTGCGGCCGCCATCGCAGCCCAGGACGTACGAGACGTCCAGGTACTCGGTGGGTCCCTTCTCCTGGCTCGGCCCCACTCCGACCCTGACGTGGTCGTCGTGTTGCTCCAGTGAGAACAGCTCTGTGGCGAAGCGGGTATCGACGCCGGAGCGACGCCGCAGCTCCTCAAGCAGCACCCGTTCAAGGTCGGGCTGGGCGAAGGAATTCTTGAACGGGTGCCCGAAGCGCTGGTCGCCGGGGCCGCGGGCGTGCACAAGGCCCCGGCCGTCGGCGCCGAAGTACTTCGTTCCGGTACCGGGCACGATGATTGGGTAGACCGCGTCTGAGACGCCGGCTGATTGCAGGGTGCGCAGCGATTCGTCGTCCAGGCTGATGGCCTTTGCATCGTCGCTGGTGGTCGGATTGCGCTCGACGAGCAGGACGCGTACGCCGAGCGAGCCGAGGAGATGGGCCGCCGTGAGTCCCGTGGGACCGGCGCCGACCACGAGGACGTCGGCTTTCATCGGGCCGGCGGAGGGGGGTCTGTGCCGGGGGTCCTCGTGCGGTGTCAGTGGCTCGCTCATGGGCGGGACTCCATTGGTCTACGGCGAGTGCGGGGCAGGGTGGGCTAGTGGACCGGCTGGTATGCGGGGCCGCCCTCGGTCAGCAGCCGCTCCGCATCGGCGAGGATGTCGGCGGGGTCCTGGTCGAGGTTGAGGGACTTGCGGAACGGCTGCGGTACGTCGCGATCCACCCGCAGGTACACCTCGTTGCGGTTGCCCTCCGGGTCGAAGAAGTAGATGCCGATCGCGTTGCCGTGGGTGACTTCCTGCTGCACCTTGATGCCCTCGGTACGGAACCGGTGGTGGAATTCGACGATCGACTCCAGGGAGTCCACCCGCCACGAGACCTGATGGGTGAGCTTGGCGCCGGGGGCGGCCGTCCGGCCGAGCTGGAGAACGAACTCGTGGTGCTCCTCCTCGGGGCGTGCGGAGAGGAAGACGATGCCTCGTGCGGCGTCCTCGTCGGTGACCGTCAGGCCCAGGACCCGCGTGTAGAAGTCGCGCATCGTGGCAAGGTCGTCAACCCAGAAGCCGGTGTGACCGAGACCAGTGATCGCCATTATCTGTCCCTCTTCTCAGGATTAGAGTTTCGCTTTATAGGACTATAGGCAAGCGATGGTGAGGGCGTCTACCGACAGCAGCGTGAGATGTCCAGACTTGCGTCGGCGAACCCTGCCTTTATGTCCTGCCATGTAGGATTAGATCTGCAAAATAGAACAAATCGCTGCGGTGTGCTCCTCGGCACCTCCTGAGGGCCGGATCTCCTCCGGCGAGTGGATCCATGGTTCGGGGGGACTGTCCGTCGATCGAACCGGCGACGGCGAGGAACTGGCCGGACTGGGCGAGGCACGCAGGGCGACGTCGCCACAGTCGTCGAACGGGCTGTGCAGGTCGGCAACTTCGGCAGCGGCTCCCGCCGTGGGGTGCTACCGCCAACATGGATGCCTTCACGGAGCAGCAGCGGGTCACGCTGTGCGGCGAACTCCCGCGTCGTTCCTTCTGGTGTCCTTCTTCGCGGCCTTCAGAGACGACGGCAGTGCTAGGGCCCGTGTCCATCGCCTACCGCGATCGCGGTAGTGGTCAATGCCACGTTCAGGCGACGAGCGAGGGCTACACCGGTGCCTACGCTGCAACCATGACAACCAGTGGCCGATGGGGCCGGGTGACTTACCACGCCCGCAAGGCAGGGCGTGTTCGACTGCGCGAGCCAGCCCTCATAGGTGGCGTGATCGTTGTGTCCATACTGTCCGCGTTTGGCGATCCGGTCGCCGGGGGCCTACGACGACCGGGTGCCCTGGGTATCGCCTTCGCGGTCGCGTATGGCACGGTCCTACTGGCCCGGCGGCGTGCGCCGATGATGACAGTCGCCGGCCTGTCGGCCCTGACCTTTGTCCATCAGGCGTGTGGTGGCACCCCCACGCCCGCACTACCTGCCCTCATGGTCAGCTTGTACGGTCTGGCGCTTCGCATGGGACGGCGACCGGCGCTGATCGTCGCCGCTCTCGTCGCCACCAGCACGGTCGTGGCAGCGACGCTCTTTCAACCGGGGCCGGTGTTGGGGCCGCAGCGGGTGGGCGCCGTGGCGTGGATCGGGCTGGCCACCGCGGTCGGCGACGCCGTCCGTAACCGTCGCGCCTACGTGCGGGCACTGGAGGAACGAGCCGATCGCGCCGAACGGACCCGTGAGGAGGAGGCCGCCCGCCGGGTGGCAGCTGAACGGATGCGTATCGCGCGCGAGTTGCATGACGTTGTCGCCCACGAACTGACCCTCATCAATGCGCAGGCCGGGATCGGCGTTCATATAGGACGGAACGACCCGTTCCAGATGGCCGAGCTGCTCACCGCCATCCGCGACGGGTCGAAGGGAGCACTCGGCGAGCTGCGCGCCATCGTGGGGCTCCTCGCGCAACCGGAGGAGGCTGCGGCACCGCTGGAGCCCGCTCCCGGGCTGGGCAGGCTCGACGATCTGGTGCTCTCGTTCGAGCGGGCAGGCCTAACGGTGGAGGTCCTCCGTCAGGGCGAGGGACATTTCATCCCCGCGGCCGTGGACGTGACCGGCTACCGGATCATTCAGGAGGCACTGACCAACGTGCGCAAACACGCCGGGGTGGACACCGCACGAATCGGAATCGACTTCCGCCATGATTCCTTGTCCATCACGGTGGACAACGAAGGGCTCGGCGGACGACGTCCACCGAACGGGGGCGGGACGGGCCGCGGCCTGGTCGGGATCCGGGAGCGGGTGGCGGCCGTCGGCGGCATCGCCGAGATCGGTATACGACCGCAGGGCGGGTTCTCTGTGGTGGCCCGGCTGCCACTGAGTCGAACCGTGAGTGCGCAACCCGTGGGCGAGGAACACAAGGACCTCCCATGACGATTCGCGTCCTGCTGGCCGACGACCAGGCCCTGCTGCGTGGCATGCTGCGGCGGCTCCTCGACAACACGCCCGGCATGGAGGTGGTGGGTGAGGCAGCGGATGGTGCCGAAGCCGTCGCCCTGGCGGGTGCACACCACCCCGACGTGGTCCTGATGGACATCCGGATGCCCGGCACGGACGGCATCGAAGCGACCCGGACGATCACCGCAGATCCGAACCTCACCGGGGTGAAGGTGTTGATCCTCACGACGTTCGAGGTCGACGAGTATGTCGCTGAGGCGATCGGCGCCGGAGCCCGGGGGTTCATCGGCAAGGGCACCGATCCGGAGGAGCTTCTGGACGCCATCGAGACGGTTGGCGCGGGCCGGCCCCTCCTGTCGCCGGCCGCGACGGCCGCCCTCATGGCCCGCTTCCGGGTGGGATCGACCCGGACCTGGGACACGGAGACGCGGCTGCTGGAGGAATTGACACCGCGGGAGCGGGAAGTGCTGACGCTGCTGGCGACCGGGCTGACCAATGACGACATCTCCGAGCGATTGGGGCTCAGCCGACACACGGTCAAGACGCACCTCAACCGTGCCATGGCCAAGCTCGGCGTCAGCGAGCGCGCTCAACTTGTGACCATCGCCTTCGAGAGCGGTCTGGTACGGCCCGGCGAGACACCGTGAGTCTCCGCGGACGCGGTACTCGACCCGCCGGATAACGCGACCGCGGTACGCGGAAACCACCGCGGCCGGGCGACGACGGCCGACGGGGCAGGCGGGCAGGGTGGGACACACCGTCCCGGGAACCCCATGGCCCGGGGCGGTTCCTCTTCTTCCGTCCCACCGCAGAAGTGAGACCCTCCAGAATGTCCTGGCTGTCCAGGCTGAGCCTCGCTAATCGCAAGCTGGCCGCCCTCATCGCATTGATCGTCATCGCCCTGGCGACCTACGCAGTGCCGTCCCTCAAGCAGCAGCTGCTGCCCGACCTGTCCTTTCCCGCGATCACCGTGACCGCCACCTATCAGGGCGCGTCCCCCGACGTTGTCGAGGACCAAGTCGCCAAGCCCATCGAGGACGCGGTGAAGAGCGTCGACTCGGTGCAGTCGATGACCTCCACCTCGCGGACGGGCTCGGCGACAGTGCTCCTGCAGTTCGACTTCGGCGTCGACACCGACACGAAGGCGAGCGAGGTGCAGCAGGCCCTCGACAAGGGCACCGTGAACCTCCCGGACGGCGTCGACCCCCAGGTCGTCACCGGCGGCACCGGCGACCAGGCCACCATCACTTTGGCCGCGACCTCCGACGCGGACCAGCAGCAGCTCGCCGATGACCTGTCGGACAAGGTCGAACCTGAGCTGAAGACCGTCGACGGCGTGAACCAGGTCACCGTGTCCGGAGAAACTGACCAGGTCGTTTCCATCACGCCCGACTCCGACAAGCTTGAGGAAGCGGGCCTGACCGTTCAGTCGATCAAGACTGCGCTGACCTCGAACGGCAGCACGGGCGCCGGCGGCTCCGTCGACTCCGACGGCAAGAGCCTGAGCATTGAAGTCGGTGGTTCCATCACCTCGGTGCGGCAGGTCGAGGACCTGTGGCTGACCGCGTCGTCCGGGTCGGGTGCCAGTGCTGCGTCCGGCTTGGGCTCAGCCCTCACGGGAGCCGTCGGAAGCACCGGCACAACGTCCGCCGGCTCGGGTTCGCAGGACCCGGTGCAGCTCAAGGACGTTGCCTCGGTGAAGGTCCAGGACGCCGAGGCGACGACACTGACGCGGACCAACGGCCAGGCCAGCCTGGGTATTTCCGTCACCATGGACCACGGCGGCAGCTCGGTCTCCATCTCCGACGACGTCCGTGCCAAGATCCCTGGCCTGGAGAAGTCCCTCGGCCACAACGCGAAGCTCACGGTCATCTCCGACAACGGTCCGCAGGTGAGCAAGTCGGTGAACGGCCTCGTCGAGGAGGGCGCCCTCGGGCTGCTCATGGCGATCCTCATCATCGTCCTGTTCCTTCGTTCGATCCGTTCCACACTGGTGACGGCGGTTTCCATCCCCCTGTCCCTGCTCATCGCGCTCATCTCGCTGTGGTACGAGGACTACTCGCTCAACGTCCTCACGCTGGGCGCCCTGACCATGGCCGTCGGCCGGGTCGTGGACGACTCGATCGTGGTCCTGGAAAACATCAAACGCCACCTCGGATACGGCGAGGAGAAGCGCGCCGCCATTCTCACCGGGGTACGCGAGGTATCGGCCGCAGTCACGTCCTCCACACTCACCACGGTCGCGGTTTTCCTGCCGATCGGCCTGGTGAGTGGCATCGTGGGCGAACTGTTCTCCTCGTTCTCCGTCACGGTGACCGTCGCGATGCTCGCCTCGCTGGTGGTGTCCCTGACCATCGTGCCCGTCTTGGCTTACTGGTTCCTCAAACCCCCCAAGGAGGCTGTGGGCAAGGACCCGGAACAGTTCCGCGCGCTCGTCGAGGACGAGGAGCGCAACGGACGTCTGCAGCGCATGTACGTGCCTGTCATCGAATGGGCCACCCGGCGCCGGAAGACCGTTCTCGGCCTCGCCGCGGTGCTGCTCGTGGTGACGTTCAGCATGGTCTCCGGGCTGAAGACCAGCTTCCTCGGCGATTCGGGGTCGGATTCCCTCAGCGTTACCCAGACGATGCCGGCCGGGACCAGCTTGAACGGGACCAACCAGGCCGCGAAGAAGGTGGAGGGCGTGCTGTCCGGTGCGGACGGCGTCGACTCTTATCAGGTCACGATCGGCTCGTCGGGCGGCTTCATCGCATCGACCTCGGTGTCGGACAGCGCCACCTACAGCATCGCCCTGACGGACAGCGCCGACTCCTCCACGGTGGAGGACACCCTGCGTGAGAAGTTCGACAAGCTCAAGGGTGTGGGCGACCTGACTTTCAGCGCGAACACCGGCTTCGGCACCAGCAGCGATGTTGAGGTCACTCTCAAGGGCGACGACGACGCGGCACTGAGCAAGGCCACTGCCAGCGTCGTTAAGGCGCTGAAGACGGTCGACCAGGTCACCGCGGTCACGAGCGACCTCTCCCAGGAGGCACCTCAGATCACCGTGCGGCCTAAGGGCGAGGAGACGTCAAAGTTCGGGCTGACCGAAACGAGCATCGCTTCGTCGGTTGCCGAGGCCGTCCAGGGTTCCACGGTCACCCAGATCACCGTCGACGGCACGCAACGCGATGTGGTGCTCAAAACGACCTCCAACGCCCCGAACTCCGTCAGCGAACTGCGCGCGCTGAAGATCTCCACGTCTTCCGGTGATGTTCGGCTGGACAAGGTCGCGACAGTCACGCAGACCGAAGAGCCCGTCGAGCGTGCCCGTGTCGACGGCACCGAGTCCGTCACCGTCTCGGGGACCCCGGTCGGAGACAACACCGGCGCCGCGAGCACAGCGGTTGAGGACGCGGTGAAGAAGACGGCCCTCCCCTCGGGCGTCACCTACGAGATGGGCGGTGTCACCTCCAGCCAGAACGACGCCTTCAGCCAGCTCGCCCTGGCGATCGTGGCGGCCATCGCCATCGTTTTCCTGGTGCTGGTCGCGGTGTTCCGCAGCATCCGCCAGACCCTGATCCTGCTGGTGTCGATCCCCTTCGCCGCCACGGGTGCCATCGCTCTGCTGCGAGCCACCGACACCCCGTTGGGCGTCGCGGCCCTGATCGGCCTGCTCATGCTCATCGGCATCGTGGTGACCAATGCCATCGTGCTGATGGACTTGATCAACCAGTACAGGGCCCGGGGCATGGGCATAGAGGAGGCGGTCCGAGAGGGCGGCAGCCGTAGGCTGCGGCCCATCCTGATGACGGCGCTCGCCACCATATTCGCGCTGGCTCCGATGGCACTCGGTATCACCGGCTCGGGCGGCTTCATCTCCAAGCCCCTCGCCGTGGTCGTCATCGGCGGACTGTTCAGCTCCACCCTGCTGACGCTCATCCTGATCCCGACCCTCTACACGATGGTCGAGACCCGGCGGGAGCGCCGAGCCGACCGCCGGGCCAGGCGGAAGCAGGCCCCAACTCCCAAGACCGAGGAGGCAGTGCTCCAGCCACAGGCCTGACAAAGGCGGCCTGACACGGGCTCGACTCCGGATCCGCCGGAGACTGAATGTACGGTCGGCCGCATGCCAACGGAAGGCATGCGGCCGACGCGTGGGCCAGGGGTTGCCGGGGATGATGATCAGGGCTCGCGGGGGCGTTGTAAACGCGCGCCCCCGCCTGGCTTAAATGGTGCCGTCCGCCAGGCCTGCCGAGGTCCCGCGAGCACGAAGCCGGCCAACACGTCGGTCTTGAACTGCTTCAGCTCCTCCGTCGAGACCGGACCACGGAACCCGCGCAGGTCGTGAAGGCTGCCCGAGCCTCCTCGCCTTTGCCCCGATCGCAGATCGATCGGACGGCGTGAGAACGCTTTAAGAGTCCTGAAGCTACGTCACCGGATCAAAGAGCACTCCAGGGAGGCCGAACACCCTGGCGACGGGGGACAAGGACTCAGCAAGGCTCAGGGGAACTCACGGGATGTCACACCGCGCTTCGTCCCAGGTCGGGCAAGGCCCCGGTACTGGTGTGGAGATCTGACGAGGTCACACGGCGGCCGGGAGGTACAGCCAGTCCGTGTGGGTGTAGTCGTCGTCGGCGCGACTGGTGAGGATGTGGTTGCGCAAGGTTCTGCCGATGCCGTCTGTGTGCCAGATCTCGCCCCAGCTCCGGGCGGTGGTCTGGCACTGGGCGGCCCGGGGCACCCGCTCCTGCTCGTACGCGGCGAGGACCTTGGCGTAGTCGTCACCATGTTCTGCGAATCCGCGCCCAAGGGCCTCGGCGTCCTCCAGGGCCTGACAGGCGCCCTGCCCCAGGTACTGGAGCATGGGGTGGGCCGCGTCACCGAGGAGGGCTACCCTGCCGATGGTCCAGCGGTCGAGAGGTTCGCGGTCGTACGTCTTCGCGTGCCGGCCGCGGTCGACGAGTGCCACGCCGCGGCGCACTTCGCCGCACGCGGTGGCGAAGCGGGCATCCAGTTCCGCGGGGCCGCCCCAGTCCTCTTCGCCCCGCTGGAAGGCGTCGCTGCGGAACACGGCGACGGTGTTGTACAGCTCGCCACGTCGGATCGGGTACTGGATCATGTGCATTCCGGGCCCGATCCACAGCACCACGTTGTCGCCGTCGATACTCGCACCGATGTCGTCCACCGGCATGGTGCCGCGGTAGGCGGCATACCCGGAACACACCGGATCGTCGTCGGAAAGCAGTTTGCGCACACGGGAGTTGAGACCATCTGCGCCGATCACGGCGTCCGCTTCGTAGATGCATCCGTCGGCGCACTCGACACGCACGACGCCGCTGCTGAGTTCATGGACGTCGGTGACCGTCCTGCCGTTCTCCAGGGCGATCAGGTCGCTGGCACGGCAGGCGTCGAGCAGGATGTCGAGCAGGTCGCTGCGGTGCATCACCGCGTACGGCGCCTGGTAGCGCTTGCGGAAGGCGGGACCGAGGTCGAGTGAGGTCAGGTACGTCCCGGTGACGGCGTCCATGAAGATGCCGCGCTCAGGGAAGACGGCGATCTCCTCAATGCGCTCGTACAGGCCCAGGTTCGTGAGGACCCGGACGGCGTTGGGGCCGACCTGGAGGCCGGCGCCGATCTCGGTGAAGGCGGGGGCGCGCTCCAGCAGGCGGACCGGCCGCCCGGCGCGGGCGGCGGCGAGAGCCGTGGCCATGCCGCCGATGCCGCCGCCGATGACGAGCAGCCCCGCTCGTTGAGTATGGGTGGTCATGGGTCTCCGTAAGTCTCAGAGGTCGCAGGTCACTTGCTGCGCTCGGGGGCAGGCGGCGGCACGGGCCCGCGGCTCGCCCCTCCGGTCGGGCAGGGCACAGCGCCCTCGCTGGTCACTTCCACGGACAGGCGCCCGATGCCACCCACGGTCAGCTCGACACTGTCGCCGTCCGCGATCGGGGCGACGCCGGCAGGGGTGCCCGTCGTGACCACGTCACCGGGCTCCAGCACGGTGACGGTGGAGGCGTACGCGAGGAAGCGCGCCGCCGACCAGATCAGGTCCCGGGTGTTGGCCTTCTGCCGAAGCTCGCCGTTGACGGTCAGCTCCAGCTCCACGTCCTCGGGCGAGCCGAGTTCGTCCGGGGTGACGATCCACGGCCCCAGCGGGGTGAAGGTGTCGAAGGACTTGCGGGTGGAGCGGTCCTCGCCGCCACGCATGGTGATGTCCATCAGGCCCGTGTAGCCGAAGACATGGTCCAGGGCCACTTCCGGGGTGATGTGGCTGGCGCGGCGGCCGACGATGAGCGCGAACTCCGCCTCGTGGTCGAAGCGCCGGTCCGTGTAGGGCAGGCGGACCGTGCCACCGGGGTCGAGGATCGAGGACGGCGACTTGAGGAAGAAGCCGAGCGCGCTGATATGGGAGGCGACGTTCATCTCGGACTGGTGGTCGCGGTAGTTCACCGGCGCCGCGACGATTTTCGTCGGGTCGGTGACGGGGGCCAGCAGCCGGACGTCGTCCAGCGGACGTCCCACACCCTGGCCCAGTTCGGCGACCAGCTTCTCCAGCAGCGGCCGTACCGCGGTGAAGTGAGTGATCAGCCTCCGGGTGAGGCTGTGGGGGGCCCGGTACGGGGACGCGGCGAGTTGAGCGGTGATCTGGTCGGTGACGTCGAGGACGCGGTCGTGGACGACGACGCCAATACGGTCGTCGTCGAAGCGTGCGATGCGCATGGGGTCTCCTGGCTGGTCAGCGGTGGGCGTGGGGGAGAGGTGGCTCAGTCGCCCCTGGTCTCGGTCCGGTACAGGGCCAGGGCCTCCAGGACGGGGGTGTCGCTGACCGAGAAGAGGTCCATTGGCTCGTCCGCGAACACACGTACAGAGGTCCACGAGGGGATCGCGACCAGATCGCCGGGGGCGAGGGAGTGCAGGACGCCGTCCAACTCGACGGCGCCCGCGCCGCGGAAAACCGCGACCAGCGCCGAACCGGTGTGCCGCTCTGCCGGGGCGGTGTGCCCGGGCAGATAGCGGTGCATCTCGCACCGCATGGTGGGCATCACGTCCCGCCCATTAGTGGGATCGGCGAAGCGGACGTGCGCGTGCCCTGTCCGCTCGGCGCCCGTGCCCGCCTCTGCGAGCTGCCCTGCGAGGGCCCGGTCGGTGTCCGCCCACTGGTAGCGCAGCAGCGGGGAGTGGGCAGGGGCGGGCGCGGAGGCACCGCCGGGCAGCAGGCCCGGCCCGCCGCCGAACCGGATCTCCGACGTGGAGCGTTCGGCGGTCCCCGACGGGGCCGGACGTCCTTCGCCCGGTTCGAAGAACATCGCGTCCAACGCCTCGACGAGTGGCAGGTCCAGCGCGTCGAACCAGGTCATCGGCGTGTCACCGGGGTTGTGGTGCTCGTGCCAGGTCCAGCTCGGGGTGAGGATCAGGTCTCCGGCGGACATGTGCAGCGGGTCGCCGTTAACCAGTGTCCACACGCCCTCGCCGTCCAGTACGAAGCGCAGCGCGGCCGGTGTGTGGCGGTGGGCGGGGGCGGTCTCGCCGGGGCCGAGGTACTGCACGGCGCCCCACAGCGTGGCGGTCGCATAGGGAGCGCCGCCGAGTCCGGGGTTGCTCAGCGACAGCACCCTGCGGTCGCCGCCCCGGTCGATGGGGACCAGCTCGCCGGCCCGCTTGCCCAGCTCGCGCAGTTCCTCGCCGCGCCAGCGGTAGGGCACGGCCTGGACCTTCGGGGCAGGGGTGAGCAGTCCGCTCAGCTCCCACAGAGGCTGGAGGTCCTTGTCCGCGATGTCATCGTAAAAGGTGTTCAGGGAGGCGTCGTCGGGTGCGTCGAAACGACGTGTTGCCATTTTCGCTCCTCTTTCCTTGGTCTCTTACGGTCCTTGTGGGAAAACGAAGGAGACCGCCATATAGTTCGTGCAGTGACTAATTGAGGAGAAGGGTCGCACCCCGCTCCCGCTCAGAGCCCTATGCCTGGCTCATTCGTCCGAGCAGGCCGAGCAGTTCGTCGAGTTCGTCCGCTCGAAGGTCCTGCGTCAGCCTGCGCTGGACGTCCAGGACGGCGGGCATCACCTTGTACAGCACCTGGAGTCCTTCGTCCGTCAGGGTGAGCAGCTTGCGACGACCGTCGTGCGGGTCCGTCGTGCGCCGCACCTCACCGCGAGAGACGAGTCGCTTGACGATCTCCCCCGTCGGCGCCTTGGCCAGGGCCACGCGCGCGGCGAGCGTCGTTTGGTCTATGCCCGGCTCACGGGCGAGCCGGTAGAGCACGCCGTACTGCGGAGAGGTCAGTCGTGTCCCCACGGCATCCGTCCAGTACCGGGTGTGCTGCTGCTGGGCGACCCGGATCAGGTGTCCGGGGATGTGCGAGGGGTCGGCGGGCAGGCCGATCAGCACCACCGCGGGTGCTGTGGAGATCCAGGCGCCGGGAGCGACACCGGCGACCGTCCGCATGAGGTGCAGGAACCGGCCGGCCTCCTCCGGGCTCAGAGCCGCGCTGAGATGCAGTTGTACCTGGGCGACCCACGGGGCCAGATCCAGAAACGCGGCTCTGCCCTCGTCGGTGAGCCGGAGCGCATTGCGGCGGGCGTCGTCGGCGGCCCGCTCGCGGGCGACCAGGCCTGCCTGATCCATCCGGGTCACGAGCTCCGCGACGGTGGCCTTGTCCAGGCTCAGCGCCTCGCAGAGGGTGCGCTGGTCGATACCCGGACGCATCCGCAGGCGATGCAGTACGGCGAACTGCGGCGAGGTGTACCCGTCGGGCACCAGTTCCTGCCACAGTCGGTTGTGGACCTGCTGCGCCGTGCGCACCAGACCGCCCGCGGCGAAGACCGCCTCGTCCGGGATCGCGCCTGCCGGACCGGGTACCACTGCCCCACACCCTTCTGTCCCGCGCTCGCCGACTGCGACGCCTACGTGAGCGGCAGGGTAGCGGGCCGGCCACGGGGAGAGCCGGGTGGTCGGACGCGTCATGGCGCGACCGCCCGTGGTGTACGACGTTCGGGGTCGGTCGTCCGGGCCAGGGTCCGCGGCCCCAGTTCCTCGCTGCGCGCCGCCGCGTGCCAGCCGCTGGCGGGCCAGCCGAGATTGGCGAACGAGTCGACAGCCTGGACTGGTAGCGCTGCGGTATGAGACATGGAGCGCCTCCTTGCCGTGTGTCGTCGTCGGGACACGGCCGCGCATTCACGATACGACAGTTCGTGCCATTACAACTATTGGTGGGCTGCGCTGCAAGTACGTCAACCCCGGGAACCTGGTGAAGAAAGGGTCGGGGGAATTCGGTACCGGCCGTATAGCAGGCCGTCGCATCTTTGGACTGCGGGGCCGGTCCCCTCGTCGGCGGCCCGCCTCGTCGTGGGCCTCCCAGGGTGTCCACCGGAGACTTCCCTTCACGCCCGCGCACAACGCGTTCGCCGTCCCCGATGAGCACATGGCTCCCATCGACTGCACATCCCGCTGCCAGCCCGGCTGAGCGGATCCCTTCACGGTGAAAGTGGCTGATGATGGAGCTGCGTTACGACACCTTCTTCGTCGGCGGAACGTGGACGACACCCAGCACGGAGCGCGCGATCGTGCCGGTCATGCCAGCACCGAGGAGCCGCTGGGCCGAGTGCCCGAAGGTGCCGAGGGAGACATCGACGCGCCGTGGCCGCCGCCCGTCGCGGGTCCGGCGAGCCAGGTGGTTTGAGGCGTTGGTACACCCGCCGAGAGCCTGCGTGGCCAAGCCCTGTTCGTGGTTGGTGACTTCGACGGTGCGGGCCGGACCATCGGGTTGCGGCGATGGGTCGGCTCTCGACCGGCCTACGGACCGGCGGAGGTGTTAGGTGCGGGTGGCCGTCCTGTCGCTTTCTTGTGACTGTGGTGGGACGGCCGAGAGGCTGGCGCTCATGTCGGAGTTGGTGAGGGCGAGTTCCTTCTGCGGGAGGACGAGGGCCAGCAGGACGCCGACGACCAACAGGGCGGCTACGTACCCGAAGATCGGGGTCAGTGCGTGCTGGTATGCGTCGATCACGGAGTCCTGGAGCTGTTCCGGCAGCGAGTGCACCAGTGAAGGTGTGAGGGAGTTGCTGTCGCCCAGGCCACTGACGGAGCTACTCGCCAGCCGGGCGGAGAGCTGGTCCGTGAGCCGTTGGGCGAAGGCCGCTCCGACGACCGCTGTGCCGATCGTGGCGCCGATCTCGCGGAAGAAGTTGTTGGCGGAAGTGGCTGTGCCTACCGCGCTTGTGGGGAACGCGTTCTGCACGGCCAGGACCAGGTTCTGTATGACCAGGCCGACGCCGGCGCCCAGCAGGAAGGTGTATCCGGAGACCACCGTCACTGGAGTGTCGACGTCCATCGTGGACAGCAGTACGGCGGTGATGGTCACCAGAAGTGAGCCGATGATCGGGTAGATCTTGTAGCGTCCGGTTCGACTGATCAACAGCCCGGAGGGGATGGCGGTGCCCATGAGGCCGAGGATCATGGGGACGAGCAGCAGGCCGGACTCGGTTGCGGAGACGCCGTACACCATCTGCAGGTAGGTGGGCAGATAGGCGACGACCACGAACATTCCGACGCCGACCACGATCAGGCCCGTCAGCGTGGCGATGTTGAAGATCCGGCTGCGGAACAGCCACAACGGGACGATCGGCTCCGCGGCGCGGCTCTGCGAGGAGAAGAACAGAATCCAGGCAACGACGGCGCCGGCGGCCAGGCCGAGGACCAGCGGGTCCGTCCAGCCGTATTGGTTGCCGCCCCAGTCCGCCACCAGCACCGTGGCGGCGACGGCGACGGCCATCAGGGTGATGCCGAGATAGTCGATGGTGACCTTGCCGGACTTGCGCGGCGTGCGTAGGGCGAAGGCGCATACCGCGAGGGCGGCGGCGCCCACCGGCAGATTGATCCAGAAGCACCACCGCCAGGAGACGGTGTCGGTGAACCAGCCGCCGAGAAGCGGCCCGCCCACGGAGGAGAGGCCGAACACCGCGCCGAGCGGGGCCATGAACCGCGCACGTTCCCGCGGTGGAACGAGCTCGGCGATGATCGCCTGAGAAGTGATCATCAGACCGCCGCCGCCCAGCCCTTGAACAGCTCGACCGATGATCAGCATGGTCATGCTGGACGCGGCTCCGGCGAGTATCGATCCGGCGATGAAAACACCGATGCCGCCGAGGAGGAGTGCCTTACGGCCGATCAGATCCCCGAAACGGCCGTACAGGGGCATGCCGATCGTGGCGGCCATGATGTAAGCGGTGGTGACCCACGCCATGTGGTCCAGGCCGTGCAGTTCGCCGACGACGGTGGGCAGTGCGGTGGAGACGATCGTCTGGTCGAGAGAGGCGAGCAGCATGGTCGTCATCAGGCTGGCGAACAGCAGGCCGAAGCGCTGGGGCAGGGCCGAGGAGTCAGGCTGCTCTGCCTTCGTAGTGGGGGAGGGGTCGGTCACAAGATGCTCCAGAGGGGTGATGTCGTGGTGGCGGCCGAGGCATGGGGAACCGACGAGGAGCCATCCCGGGGTCAGGAGCCGAGGAGGGAGCGCAGCAAGGCCATCACGCGCTCCACGTGCGGCATCGGGCTGTCGTCCTGCTCCTTGTGGCCGTCGGCAACCCAGCTCTCCATACCGGTCCTGAGGGCGGTCATCGCCAGGGCGGCGATCAGGCGAGGTGACTCGTCCTGCGGCCGTTCCCCCGTGCGTGTTGCCACGGTTTCGGCCAAGTACTGCTCGAACGCCCCGAAGCTCGCCAACAGCGCGGCCAGTACGGGTGGGTACTCGCGGGCCAGCGAGAAGGTGGCGGAGAACTCGTCTCGCTGTGGTGGCTGCTCGGCCATGTCCCGCAAGAGCAGCGCGGTCAGTTCCGCCAGGACTTCGCGGGGGTGCGCGGGGCCGGCGGCGGTGAAGGCCTCGACCTCGTCGTCCGGCAGCTTCGGAGGCGCCTGGACGACGGCCGCCTCCTTGTTCGGGAAGTAGTTGAAGAAGGTGCGATGAGAGACGTCGGCCTCAGTGGTGATCATCTCTACGGTGACCTTGTCGAAGCCGTGTTCTGTCGCCAAGCGCAGTGCGGCGGCCCGGATCTCCTGCCGCGTTTCACGGCGCCTGCGCTCACGCAGTCCTTCTTTCCTACGAGTCATGCACTCCATGATTGCAGTCTGTGCATATTTTCTCAATATGCATTCTTTGCAGAAAGTGCAATATTTGGTCATCGCGATGCTGCGCGAAGGCTGCGCCGCGGTTTTGTTCGGCGGCGGTTTCCCGCCTCGGACGGCAGCACGCGCCTGTGCGATTCTCGGTACTACGTCATGCGCTTCGCGATCCGGCTCAAGGGGCGGGGCAGCACGGACCGGGACGACGCGTCGGCGTCTGCCGGCTTCCGCGAGGTGGGCCCTCCCCGCTTCTCCGTGACGGCAGCGGTCGCCCCCTCGCCGGTGTCGTCGGAGGACGAGTTCTCTTTCGGGTTGGATCTCGACCTGCGCGGACTGCGGCAGCTGAGGGATGGCGAGTAACGGCGGGTTGGAGTGCCGGAGGGTGAGGGGGTCTTGACGGGGCCGTCGCGTCGTAGGGGCGGGGCAGACGATCGGACCGCTGCTGCGGCGAACATGCTGTCGCAGCGATCGGCGTCCCCGACGAGGAAGCGGTCGCAATCGATGTCAAGGCGCTGTGGGATCTGGCGAGTTCACCTGGGCGCGGCCCACTGCGATGGGCGGGTGATGGGTCGGTGTTCGCGGTGCCGCTCCCCGTCACGGGGGGCTCTGTGCGCTGCCTGAGTCGGTTTCGGACAGCATGTCGACCGAGGACAAGGACACGGCCTGCTCGCGTGCAGTGTTGAGCGCGGTGGTGATGTCTCGCTCGCGGTCCTGGAAGCGAATGGTGGGCATCGGGACACCAAGCGCTGCCAGAGTGCCGTACGGATCCTGGACAGCGATGGCGCTGGCGGAGATCCCGGGAGTGCTTTCTTCCCGATCGAAGGCGATACCGGTACGCCGAACCTTCGCGAGTTCGTCCAGAAATGCCGCCCGGTGCGTGATCGTCGCCGGTGTGAAGCGCGTCAGTCGGGCAGGTAGGACGCGCGCGACCTCGGCGTCGCTCAACTTGGCGAGGAGGGCTTTGCCGTTGGCCGTGCAGTGCAGCGGAATGGTGGTTCCCACCACCGACACGGCACGCAGGAGGTGTTGGCCCTCGATTGAATCGATGATCCGCAGTCGTCCGGGTTCCATGACCGCGAGGTCGACGGTTTCCCCAAGTGTCTGGGCGAGATGCTCCATCGCTGGTCTGAGATGTGCACGGACATCAGGTCGGCCGGCTTCGGCCACCCGCACCAGCTCGGGACCGATACGTACGCGACCGGTGGTTGACGCGGCGACGAGCACACCCTCGACCTCCATGGCGGAGACCAGTCGGTGAACCGTCGAGCGCGGCAGCCCGGTGTTTTCGGCGAGTTGGGAGAGGCTGAGTCCCTCCCGTTCTCCGGCGAGCGCCCGGAGCACCGCCACGGCGCGTCCGATGATCTTGATTCCGGCGTCGCCGCCGTCCCGCGAGGCGGGTTCCACATCTGAACTGTTGGACGTCACGTGCTCAGCATAGCGACCGTTGTACGGGACGGTGCTGTCCCGTGGCATGGGTATCGACGCTTGACGACTCCGACTTCCTCGGCTTCACTTGTCCTGCAACACGGCATGGCTGTCCGAATATGCAGGACACGGTGAGGCGCTTGGCGAGGAGGTCATGCACAGATGAGGGATGTTGCAGGCAAGGTGGCGCTCATCACCGGAGCGGGCAGTGGCATCGGTCTCGGGATGGCGCAAGCGTTCGCGGAAAGCGGGATGAAGGTCGTCGTCACTGACGCCCGCGAGGATCATCTGGGCCACGCCCGTGAGTTCCTGAGCCCGACCGGCCACTCCTTTCACTTCATCCGTCTGGACGTCACCGATCGTGCCGGTTGGCTGCAGGCGGCGGATGAGGCCGAACGTATGTTCGGGCATGTCCACCTCCTGGCGAACAACGCAGGGATCAGCGCGTTCGGACGTATCGCCGAAGCGAACTATGACGACTGGGACCGAGTCCTCGGGGTCGACCTGGGAGGGGTGGTCAACGGTGTGCAGACCTTCCTGGGCAGGATGCTCGCGCACGGCCAGGGCGGACACATCATCTCCACGGCGTCGATGGCGGCGCTGACACCCTTGAGTAACTCCGGGATCTACTCGGTGGCCAAGCGCGGGGTGCTGGGCATGATGGAGGCGCTGCGCGCCGAGCTGCTCGATTCCGGCATCGGCGTGTCGGTCCTCTGTCCCGGACTGACGCGCACCGACACCTGGGGGAGCCGCCCCCAATTCCCGGCGAACGGGGAGGGCGGCCCGCCGATGGACGCAGGGATGGATGCGTTCGAGCTCGGGCGGCGTGTGCTTGAGGGGGTCCGCCGCAACGATATGTACGTGCTTACCCACGCCGAGTTCGGCGACGAGATCGCACGGTATTTCGAGCCCCTGCTCGTGGCCTGTGACGCCGCACCCGATCGAGCGATGGCGATGCCGGGCGGCGGACCGCCGCCCGGCATGGACGGCGCGGTCTACATGTTGGAGTGGCGAACCGGAAATCGCGGTCCGGCCGGGAGAGGGGCCTGAGGTGCGGGACTTCTCCGGGAAGGTCGCGTTCATCACCGGTGGCGCGTCCGGCATAGGCATCGGCATGGCGAAGGCTTTTTGCCAAGCGGGCATGAAAGTAGTCGTCGCGGATATCAGGGACGACCATCTGGCGGCGGCCGAGGAGACTCTGGCGCGATCGGGATCGGAGTTTCACCTGGTCAAACTGGACGTGGCCGATCGCGAGGCCTGGTCCCGTGCGGCTGATGAGGCCGAGCGGGTCTTCTCCCGGATCCACGTGTTGTGCAACAACGCGGGAATCGGCGTCCTCACCTCCATCGCACAGGCGACCTATGAAGACTGGGACTGGTTGCTGGGCGTCAATCTCGGTGGGGTGATCAACGGTGTCACCACCGTCCTGCCGCGCATCCGAGCGCACGGGGAGGCCGGCCATGTGATGGCTACGGCCTCGTCCGGCGGTATCGCGGTGGCCAGTCACGGCGGTGTTTATTCGACCACCAAATTCGGTGTCGTCGCGATGATGGAATGTCTGCGCGAGGACTTGTCAGCCGAGGGTATCGGCGTCACGGTGCTCTGCCCTGCGGCGGTCAATACGAATATTCACGATCACGCCGACATGCGACCGGAGCGATACCGCGGAGCCGGTGCCGAACTCGGGCCTCACGGCATCGGCATGGATCCCGACATGGTGAAGGGCATGCTCGCCTTCGGTAGAGATCCGTTGGACGTCGGTCGACAGGTATTGCACGCCATCCGTCACGACGAACCCTACGTTTTCACCGAACGCATGAACAAGGCGCAGATCGAGCTCCGGCGGGAGGCGATCCTCGCCTCGATGCCCGATGAGGAACCCGACCTCAAACGTCTCGCGGCCGATATGGCGATGCGCCGTGCCATTACCGAATTGCTCGGCTGAGCAGCGACTCACACTCCTTCTTTTCGGCCTGGCTCTCATTCTGCTCATTTTGAGCTTTCAGATCCCGTGAACGTCAACCAATTTCCTGGAGGAATCACTATGCACGTCGGAATGGCCACAGGAGTTCAGCATTACGGTCTGGATTGCGAGGAGGCCGACTTCTCGGACAAGCAGTTCGTACGCGAGGAGCTTGAGCGGTGGGTGCTCGCGGAGGAGTTGGGCCTGGACTCAGTGTGGATCACTGAGCACCACTTCACCCGCCACTCCCTCGCGCCGGACCCCCTGATGTACCTGTCCTACCTCGCCGGCCGCACCCGGCGGATCCGGCTCGGCACCCAGGTGCTCGTCCTGCCCTGGCACGATCCGGTCCGGGTGGCCGAGCAGATCATTCTGCTCGACCACGTGTCCAACGGTCGCGCGATCATCGGATTCGGGCGGGGCATGGCGCCGCGGGAGTACCGGGGGCTGCGGATCGACCAGGCAACGTCGCGAGAGCGCTACGACGAGATGCTGGAGCTCGTCGTGCAGGGACTGCGGACGGGTGTTATGGAGGGCGGTGAGCTCTTCCAACAGCCGCGGGTGGAGCTGCGCCCCCGGCCGAGCCACTCCTTCGAAGGCCGGTTGTTCGGGGCCTTCGGCTCACCCAGTTCTCAGCAGCAGGCGGGCAAACTGGGTATGGGACAGCTGGTGACCAGCACGCTTCCGTTCCCGCTGCCCCCAGGCGGTTTTCCGAAGGACGCCTACCTGGAAGCATGGCGGGAATCGCAGGGCCCCGACAGCCAGCCTCCGGCACCTTTCGCATCGAGCGTCGTCGTCGTCGACGAGAGCGCGGACCGCGCGCAGGAGATCGCCCGCCAGTACGGCGGCAACTCGCTCCGCGTCGGCATCTGGCACTACGAGCAGCGCGGCCGTCCCGCCTTTGGGCCCATGCCGCCGATGGAGACCGATGAGGACGTCGAGCGGGCGGTGGACGGCTTCGTCTCGCAGATCATCGCGGGCACACCGGACCAGGTGCTGAAGCGTCTGGAGGAGGTGCGGGACCAGAACCAGCCGCAGGGGCTGTTCCCGCAGCTGTTCTTCGGCGGGATGCCCAACGACGAGTCGGTGCGCAACATGCGGTGTTTCGCCGAGCACTGCGTGCCGGAGATCAAGAGCTGGCCCGCGCCCAGCAGCATCGACGTGGACGCCACGGAATCCTCGGCGGTCGCCGGCGGCGAGGGGTCCCGGTGACGACGCCCGGACCGGACCAGGAGAACGGGCTCGACGTGACGTTGTTCCGAGCGGATGCGATCACGCCCGAGACGGCTAAGTTCAACCAGGAGTTCCGGGAGCTGCTGAAGGATGTGCCCGGTCCTGGGGCGGGCGGTGGTCCTCCGATGCCTCCCGTGGAGCCTTCGGAGCGTGCGCGCGTCATCCGGATCACGGGACAGGGTGGTCACGAACTGGCTCTGCGGGTGATCGCTCCCGACCGGCCCAAGGGCGTCTACCTGCACTTCCACGGCGGGGGTTTCGTCGGGGGCAGCGCGGCGCAGTCGGACCAACTGCTGGAGCGGATCGCGCGGAACACCGACCTCGCCTGCATCGACGTGGACTACCGGCTGGCACCCGCGCACCCTCACCCTGCGGCATGGGACGACGCCGAATCCGCGGCGTTGTGGCTCATCGATAACGCCCGGTCGGAGTTCGGCACCGACGCGCTCGCGATCGGCGGCGAGTCGGCGGGTGCGACTCTCGCGGCCTCCGTCCTGGTCCGGCTGCGTGAGCGGCGCGGGTCCACCGGGTTCCAGGCGGCGAATCTGGTCTTCGGGAACTATGACCTCTCGATGACCCCGAGCCAGACGCTGCTGGGCGTCGACGCGATACCGGTTTCCACCGACATCATCCAGGCGTGTACCGGTGCGGTCGCGCCCCGGAGCGAACAACGCCAGGATCCGGATCTGTCGCCCCTGTTCGCGGATCTGCGGGATCTCCCGGCGGCGTTGTTCACAGTGGGCACCCTGGATCCGTTCCTGGACGACTCGTTGTTCATGCATGTCCGCTGGCTCGCAGCCGGCAGCCCGGCCGAGCTGGCCGTCTATCCCGGCGGCACGCATGCCTTCACGGGCTTCCCCATCCCGCTCGCGGATCAGGCGAACGATCGCATCGACGGCTTTCTCCGCCGGGTCGGGCGAGGATCAGCCGAGCCCCCCAGGGGAGTGCGTTCCCGGTGAAGAAGTCCCTGTCGACGAGCCCGGGGCAGCCGTCGGCGAGCGCCATCGCCTGCCTGCCCGGCGGAACAGCCCCCACGCTCATCGCGGTGAGCGTGGGCCTGATCCCTGTCGGGCCTGCCGGACCGAACTCGCCCGGGCATGAGGCAGGGCCCGACGACAGGGGCTCGACGTCTTCCCCGTTCGGGCGTGGGCATCGGCCGTGGCGAAAGGGCGTCAGCAGCCGCAGTCCCTCGGCCCGGATCCTGACGCACGGACTGCCCTCGTGCTCGGTCCCAGTCCGGCGTCTTCCCAGGAGTCCGTGCGGCGGAGGCGCTCGCCGCGCGGACGCAGGTCCCGCCATGCAGGTCGATACCGAGTTTGAACACGCTCACCCGGAGGCGATGTGATGACGACCCCTTCCGCGACGAGCCCTTCCGATCTCGACTCCCTGTCGCGGACGTTCCGCGACGTCATGGCCGGAGTCGCCTCACCGGTGACGGTCGTGACGGGAATCCAGGGGGGAGTGCCGCACGGCACGACGGTCAGCGCGTTCATGTCCCTGTCAGTGGCTCCCCCGATGGTGCTCGTCTCCCTGGACCGGACGAGCGAACTGCTCAGCATCGTGCGCCTGTCCGGCCGCATCGGCGTCAACGTGCTGGGTTCGACGCACTCCGACGTCGCCCTGCGCTTCGCCCGCAAGGGCGGAGCCGCCAAGTTCGCGGACACGCGATGGACGCTTGACCACGCACTGCCGCGGCTGCCGACCGCGCTCGGCTGGCTGGCATGTGAGGTCGAGTCGATGGTCGAGGGCGGGGACCACGTGGTGCTGCTGGGCAAGGTGCTGCACGCCGACCACTGCGACGGCGCGCCCTTGACCTACTACGCGCGGAGGTTCGGCACCCACAGAGCTTTGGACGACGACGCCTGATCGGAGCGGAACCGGAGTGAACTCCGCGCAGATGACCCTTAGGGCCGTTCAGCTCGTCGCGCAACGTGGTGGTGTCGCGGTCACCGAACTGGCGAGCGAGCTTCAGGTGGCCCGGTCGACCGCACACCGCGTCCTGGCCAACTGCGTGGCCACCGGCTACGTGCGCCAGGAGCACTCCGGCGGTCGCTACGTCGCAGGCCCCGCACTGTACGAGGTGCCTCTGCGGATGTCCTCGGCCGTGGCCATCCACGATGTGGTCGCGCCGATCCTGACCGAGCTGCGCACCGAGCTGGACCTCACCACCAGTATCGGGGTTCTCGAAGGTCGTTCGGTGCGGTTCGCGTCGTTCGAAGGACACGGCGCCCAGCCGCTCGGCTCGCGGCTGGGCCAGGTGCGCCCGGCGCACTCCGTCGCCGGCGGCAAGGCGATGCTCGCGTTCTGTTCTTCGGACGAGTTGGCCCGCCGCTATCCCGGGCGGGACCTCACTCCGGTCACCGAACGCACGATCACCGAGTGGGACGAGTTCCTGCATGAGTTGCGCATGGTGCGAACACGCGGGTGGGCCACGTCTGTCGGCGAGAGCGAGCCCGTGGTCAACTCGGTGGGCGTGCCGATCATGACGGCGAGCGGTGACTCGGTCGCAGCCATCAGCGTCGCCGCCTACGCCCCTCGTCTGGGCACGGACTCAGAGGTCCTGCAGGTAGTGCGCCCACTCGTCGGCGCGGCCTCCCGCCTGCAATGGCTGCTGTACAGCAGCCGACTCCCGGCGCCGCAGTTGCCGCACGACGGATCCGTCTGATTCCGCAGCGGTCCTGGCGGTCGGGGGACCGGGTAGTCCGTCGTTTCGTCCACGTTCTGGTTCCGTCACCGGCGGGTGTCACGCCAGGCGGCACACCCGTGCTCGCGGTCGTTCGCCCACGGAGTTCCACATAGAGGAACGCGGTTGCGGTTGCCTTGCTGAGCACGCGGGGTCCGAGTGTGATCGACCCATACCGCGCGGCCGGCGGAACGGATCAGTGGGAGCGGACACGCAAGGTGTGTGGTCCCCCTGCCATCGAGATGTAAGCACGAGGAGAACGATGACGACTAACACAGATGTCAAGATCGCGCCGCCGGAGCCGGACCTGCTACCGGAGGACCTCATCCGCCGGGCCCGCGAATTGCGGCCGTACCTCTTGGAGGAGCAGGCGGCGACCGAGGAGCGCGGGACCTATTCCCAGGAAACCCACGAGCTGTTCCGCGAGGCGGGCTTCTATCGCACTTTCCTGCCCCGCCGTTTCGGTGGCTATGAGTTCGGCCTTCCCACGTTCGTCCGCACGATCATGGAGATCGCTCGCGGATGCCCGAGCAGCGCCTGGTGCCTTGCACTGGCGTCCGGGCACGCGCTGCAACTGGGGAGTTGGTTCTCCGAGTCGGCGCAGATCGAGGCGCTCTCCCCGAACGGCGACTTCGGCGCGCCGTTGCGCGGTATTCCGCACGGCACCGCGGAACGGGTGGACGACGGGTGGCGTATCGAGGGAACCTGGGACTACTGTTCCGGATCGTCGTACGCGTCGCATGCGATGCTCATGGTGCGCATGGTGGACGGCTCCGACGGTCTACCGCAGATCAAGCTCGCGCTCGTACCCCGCGCTGACTGGACGTCCCTCGGCGACTGGCGGGGCCGCGCCTTCGGCATGGGCGGCAGCGGATCGGACAGCATCCGGGTCGACGGGGCCGTGATACCTGATCATTTCGTTGTCGATGCCCAGATCGCGTTCACCTCCGAGGTCGAAACCCTCGGATACCAGTTGCACGGCAATCCGTTGTACACCGCGAAGGCGTTCGTGGTGTGGCCCCTGGAGATCACGGCGGTGCTGGTCGGCACCGCACGTGCCGCGCTCGACGAGCACGAGCGCCTCCTGCGCACCAAGATGGCGTTCGCCACGCCGTTGCCCGGCTCCCCGCCCGGACCTCCCGCGCCCCTCCACACCGATCAGGACCAGCAGCGCTGGTTCGGCCTGGCCAGTGGCCGGGTCGCCGCGGCCGAAAGCCTCTTGGTGGCTCTGAGCGAGCAGGTGATGCGAGATTGCCAAGAGGTGACGGACGGAGTCAAGAAATACACCTTTGCGGAGGGGATCGAGTTCGGCCTGGCCCGGCAGCAGGCCCTCAACCTGGGCTGGGAAGCGGTGGATCTGCTGTACCAGGCATCGAGCACCAGCGAGGGCGGGCGTAAAGGCTCACGCATGAACCGCTACTACCGCGACTACTCGATAACCCGCACGAACCTCCTCGTCAATGAAGACAAAATGGCCGCGATGTACTCCCAGCAGTACTTCGCGGCGAACCCGTAAGCGGCTGAGGGAAAGCACCCCGCAGGCATGACGGCCGGAGAAAAGCCGGATCGATCCGCCAAACCGTTGCGGATCTTTCGCAACGTCTGGTGCACCCCTCATCGAGACCCTCGACGTCGGGGCGGCGACATGTGCTTGCTGAATTCTTCCATCAGAGATCCGACCCCCGCAACGAAGGTGTTGTGACTATGACCGATCGCACCACACGCGACCAACTGGAGCGCAACAGGCAGGCCGCCGGTGAATTCCACCGGGAGCTGGAGCCGGAGTTCATCCTGGCCGAGGACGACCTGGTGACGACCTGTTACTACGTGCCCCAACCGGAGCCGGAGAACCCGGCGGCCAGTTACGACTGCTACGCCTTCGACACGTACCGGTTCCAGGACGGGCAGGTCGTGGAGCACTGGTCCAGCGACAACAAGATTGCCCCCCTGACATGGCAACGAGCGAGGCCGAAGGCGCACCAACTGATCGACCCGGGCCCGCCGGTGAGCAAGGAACAAATAGAGGCCAACAAGCGCCTCGTCATTGATTCCTACCGATACGTCTTCGACGCCGAGAACCCGGCGGCGATCAAGGACTTCTTCGCCGAGGACTACCAGCATCACTACCCGCAGTTCCCGCCCGGGCGCACCGGATTCGACATGTTCGTGAACATGCTGTTCCCCGACGGGCCCCGTCCGGTACAGCCGGAACTGCTCCGGCCACCCACGATCCTGATGGCCGAGGGAGACATGCTCATCTACGTGGCCGACCGGCCTCAACCGGAGCTGGACGATCCGACCAGCAAATTCACCTTCCTCATCTACAACGCCTTCAAAATCCGGGATGGCATGCTCGCCGAACACTGGAGCGGAGTGAACATGGCCGCCCCACCCAACCTGGACTGACAGCCCCAGGCAGGAGGACCTGGCGCGGCGCCCCGTGGCGCCGGGCCAGGTCACGATCGCCGGCCCCCCGACACGGGATAGAGCCGGCGCAACAACCCCGGGTTGTCGTCGCCCGGCCACCATCCCTGCGGATCGGAGTGGAACCATGAGCACCACGCCAGTCATGCCCGTCGTCCGGAAGTGCCCCTACGTACCGCCGGAGGAACACGTCCGGCTGCGCGAGGAGGAACCCGTCGCCCACGTCACGTTCCGCAACGGCATGACGGGGTGGGTACTCACCCGGTACGAGGACATCCGTAGGATGCTGACCGACCCCCGCTTCAGCTCTGACCTGCGCAAACCGAACTTCCCCCTGCTGCAGCCCGGTGGGCCGCCTCCGGGCGACTTCAGGCCCTCGCTGATCGCCATGGACCCGCCTGAGCACGGGGAGGCCCGCAGGGCGGTGCTCGGTGAGTTCACCGTCAAGCGGCTGGCCGCGCTGCGCCCGCGCATCCAGGAGATCGTCGACCGGTACATCGACGCGATGCTGGCCGGTCCGCGCCCGGTCGACCTCGTGGAGGCGCTGGCGCTACCCGTGCCGTCCCTAGTCATCTGCGAGCTGCTCGGCGTGTCCTACGACGACCGGGACTTCTTCCAGTCCAGGGCCACCACGATTCTGCACACCGCCACCCCTCTCGACGAAAGGATGAACGCCAACATCGAACTCTTCACCTTCCTGGACGAGTTGATCACCAGGAAGGAACAGGAGCCGGGCGATGACCTGCTGACCAGGCAGCTCGAAAAGACCACGAACCGCGGGGAGTTGATCGCGCTGGCCGCCCTGCTACTCGTCGCCGGGCACGAGACCACCGCGAACATGATCTCCTTGGGCACGATGACCCTGCTTGAGCACCCCGACGCGTTGGCCGCGATCCGCGAGGAGCCGGCCAGGACGCCCGGCGCGATCGAGGAACTGCTGCGGTACTTCACCATCGCCGAGTCCGCAGCCGCCCGCCTGGCGACGGAGGACATCGAGATCGGCGGCGTGACCATCCGGGCAGGAGATGGCGTCGTGGCGTTGTCCAACACCGGCAACCACGATCCGGCCCGCTTCGACAAGCCCGACGAGTTCGACATCGAGCGCGAGGACGCCCGGCACCACATCGCCTTCGGATACGGCGCACACCAGTGCCTCGGGCAGAACCTGGCCCGACTGGAACTGCAGATCGTCTTCGGCACGCTCTTGCGGCGGATCCCCGCCCTGCGCCTGGCCACCCCGTTCGACGAACTGCGGTTCAAGGACACGGCCGGCGTCTATGGCCTCCACGAGCTGCCGGTCACCTGGTAGGGGAGATGACGCGGATAATCGCCGATCTCGATCGCTGCGTCGGGACCGGGCAGTGTGTCATGACGGCCCCGGAGGTGTTCGACCAGAGCGATGACGACGGAACCGTCATGGTGCTCGAAGGCCACCTCGCCGACCCGGCGAAACTCCTCGCGGCAGCGAGCCTGTGCCCGGGACAAGCGCTCTCGGGGATAGAGGACTGAAGCCGACCGCACCGCAAGCGAACTTCACGCCTGGCCAACGGGCGTTCAGGGCGATTGCAAAGTCTGATGGCCTTGGGGCGACGCTGGTCAGCTGAGTCCGAGGAGGGTCAGCGGCCGCTCGAAGGGGCGGAGGGACATCTCGCGGAGTCCGGCTGCGATATTGGTGTGGCCAGCAGTGCGGAGTTGGTTGATCGCAAAGCTGCGGAGGGTGGCCATGTTCTCCGGTCCGTGTCCGGTGCGGACCTTGGAGGCGTCTTCGCGGAAGGCGGTGTCCCGCACGAAATGGAGCCGGTTTTCAATCACCCACTATGACCTCACGGCCTTCGCGATCTGTTCGGGGGAGCCCTGTCGGCTGGTCAGGTCGGTGATGACGTAGACGGTCTCGCGGATGCGTCTGCCGGTCCTGGCCGAGGTGCGGTGCCGCACGATCTTCGCGGCCTGGGCGGCGTGCGGGAAGTCGACGCCGAGGTCGGTGACGGTCAAGGCCTGCACCACGCGGGTCTCCAGGCGTCCGTGGCCGGTGGAGCGGTCGTAGAACTTCGCTGTCGCCTCACCCCAGGGCAGGGCCCGAAGCTGGTCGTACAGGCCCTTCTGGTTCTTCTTCACGGTGAACGCGTAGTGCGCCTTCTTGGCCTGGACGAGGAAGCGGGCGTGGTCACGCTGTGTGTGGAGAGCGTCGACGGTCACCGTCACCCCGGTCAGGTCGTAAGGCTCCAGCAGGGCGGCGAAGCAGGTGATTTCATTTGTTTTGTCCGGTACCCGCAACTGGGTGACGGTCTGGCCGGTGCTGGTCATCGCAGACAGTAGATGGGCTGCCGGAGTCGCGCCACGGCACGACATGGACGGAGTCTTGATCGACTGGTGCGCACCGCTTTGCGCGGCTGGAGAGACCCCGGACGGCGTACCGACCGGAATGGACTGTCCGCCGGCGTAGATACCGAAGGGGCATGGTTCGAGAGTGTCAACGGTCATTGAGATGCCCAGGTGGGTGGCCGTTGGATGAGCCAATTCCGGTGGCCATCAGCCTGGACTCAACTGGCCGCACACCTGGACTTTGCCACGGCCGCCGTCAGAGGGCGCGTTCAATGCAGGGGGCGTACAGCATCCCGATCGGTAGCGGTGGCTGTCTCCAGCGACTCCACTAGGCACCCAACTCGCCGATCCGCGCCTACCTGGGGAAACACCATGTCAAGGCGGTCATCTTCGAGAAGGGGGGCAGCCGGTATGGGGTGATCGACCTGTACCGGACCCACTTCTAGAGGTCGAGGGTCAGCCGCGGGGTCCGTGACCGGGAGACGCAGACCATCAGGGTCTCACCGGTGGCCCGCTCCTGTGGTGTCAAGATGCTGTCGCGGTGGTCGGCATCGCCGGCGAGAAGGCGGGTTTCGCAGGTGCCGCAGATGCCCTCGGTACAGGAGTACGGAACTTCCACGCCCGCGGCCAGCAGAGCCGTCAGGATCGACTCGTCCGCAGAGACGGGCAAGATCCTGCGGGAGTGGGCGAGTTCGATCTCGAAGGCGTTGTAGGCGCCCGTGTTCGTCACGCACGGAGTGAAGCGCTCGATGCGCAACGACTCCGCGGGGACGAGGGACTCGACCGCCTCAAGCAGTGCAGAGGGGCCACAGGCGTAGACGAGTTCGCCCGGGCGCAGGTCCGTGAGGTGGCCCCGCAGATCGAGGATGCCCTCGTGGAGGAGAACGCGACCAGCGGGATGACGGGACGTCAGCTCCTCTGTGAAGGCCATGGTGTCTCGGGAGCGACCGCCGTAGAGCAGTGTCCACGGTGCTGGGGAGGCGGCGTCGAGCATGGGGAGAATCGGTGTGATGCCGATGCCGCCGGCTATGAAGCGGTAGGCGGGCGCGACGTCCAGAGGGAAGTGGTTGCGGGGGCCACGGGCCTGTACCCGTGTTCCGGGCTGGAGGACCCTGTGAACGAATTCGGATCCGCCCCGCCCCGCAGGCTCGCGCAGTACAGCGATGCGCCATGAATGTGTGTCGCCGCCGCACAGGGAGTACTGGCGTTCCAGACCGGCTGTGAGCCCGAGGTCGATGTGGGCACCAGGTTCCCAGGCGGGAAGTGGAGAGCCGTCGTAGGCACGCAGGACCAGGGATACGACGCCGAGCGCTTCCTGGCGGCGATCGGCGACGACGAGGTCGAGCATGTCGGTCATGGAACGAATCCTTTGGTGGACGTCGGCGGTCGAGCGCCGGATCATCAGTGCGGTCGTGGGATGACAGGAGGGCTGAGAGAAGGCCCGGTTTTGCCCACCTGGCTGGAGTCACAACCGGTTGGAGAATGAACTCTCACAGGAAGCCGTTCGCTCGGTCATGGCACGGTGGACTGTGGGCTATTGGGCGAAACTCCCTTAGCTGATTCCCCTGGTCACGGACACCGGTGCGCAGGGAAGCTGCCGTCTGGCCATCCGGGTACATCTGGACTGATCGCCCGAGTGGGGCGCCGAGATCTCACCGTCACCCTTCGGAGCCAGGGCGCAGCGGCTGTGGCACCGGTGCGATGTGACCGTCTGCCTGGGCTTTGGGGCGGGGAAGGGCTTCGAACACGCCTGGCGCCACACTGAGCGCAAGTGCCCGGCAGTAGCCGTCGACGATCCACACACCGATCAGCATCAGGACGAAAGCGGTGTTGTCGCCGGGGGCGACGAGGTTCAGTACCGTGATCAAGATCGTGATGAAGGTAGGCGGGTAGATCAGGACGAATGCGGCGGTGGCCCGAACGGTCCCCGAGAGGGAAGTAGGTGTCTCGGTCCGGTGGATCGCGAGGCCTGCCGCGGCGAAGATCGCTATGAACGCGCCTGCGTTCAGTACTGCGTTGAAGCGCAGGTCAGTGGATGTGAGTCCGGTAAGGCCTGACCAGGCAATCAGGTTCGCTCCGATCAGGCCGATGCCCGTCCACATGGCCATGCGCGGGATCGGATTGAGGTGCCCCGCCTCATGACCAGCCAATCCGGACATGCCGGTGCCGCCTGGCAGCAGCCACAGGGACAGGGCAAGGGCGATGATCCCCACGCCCGCCCCCACGGCCGTCAGGAGACGCCAAGCGCCCTCGACCGGCAGTCTGGTCACGATGGACTGGGCGATGATCGCCGCGGCCGGCATTCCGAACAGCACGGTTCCGAGCGCGCGCTTGGATCTGGTGGTGGCGTCCTTGGCGAAGCTCAGGATCAGGGGCATGGCGACGCCCATGCCGATCCCCGCGAGCATCCTGAGAAACCCCAGTTGCCAAGGGATGACGGCGACCGCGCAGGCCCCGGACCAGAGCGTGAGCCACAGGACAGCAGCGAGCGTCGCATTCCTGCGCCCGAGGCGCCGAGCCAGCGGCCCAGCGGCGGCGGCCCCTGCTGGCATTCCCAGGTAGACCATGCTCCCGATCAGACCCGCATCGCTGGGTGACAGGTGCCAGCCGGGCTCGGCGAGCAGGGATTTAAGGAAGTTGGGGAAGACGACGAGCTGGAAACTCTGTGCGGCCACGAGGACCACTCCGAGCAGAGCCAAACTGCGGCCTACCGGGGGTGTGACGGTGCCGGACGACATTGTCGGGCCTCCAAGCGGAGAAGGGGAGAGGGACGACCGGCAAGGGAACGGAACCAGGACCTGGTGAAGATCTCTCGCGGTCCGGAGGCGTATTTGCCGTGTACCGAGAAGGCACGCAGGACCACAACGTCGGTGGGCCAGGTGTCTGCGAGGAAGCTGCTTGGGGGGAACCGAACGGGGACATCCGTGGGCCGACGGGGGCGCTTCGTCACCGCGTCGGCCCACTCACTCGCCGGGTCTCAGACGGCGTCGAGGGCGGCGTCGAGTTCAGCGGCATCGGACCAACTGCCGTGGAATCCCAGGGGGACACGATGGTTCAGCTTGATGCGGGCGACAGGGGACGCTGTGAAGTCCTGCGCCTCCTGAACGACGACCTCGCTGCGGTCGGTGGCCGGGTCCCACCAGATCGACAGCAACCAGCCGTCGTCCTCGGCCGTGGCACCGGGGCGGGGCACGAACTGGGGTTCGCTGGGCGACGTCAGTGAACCGTCAAGTGTCTGAATCCACGTGTCGCCGGTGAGGTAGTCGTGCTTGGCCAAGCCATCGGTGAACCAGTCGCCGGCGCCTCGGGTGGTGGCGTAGTAGCCGTACCGGTGGGAGAGGCCGGTCCGCTGATCATTGATCTGTGGGAACTCGCCGAGGATATCGGTGACTTGACTGTCTTTCATCGTCCCGGTCGCGAGGTCGAGCTCCCAGCGCCAGGGGGTGGCGACCATCTTCTTGAACCACCAGTTCCAGTCTCCGCCCGGGGGCGGTGACTCCAGTTCCTTCCAGGTGGGGCCGAAACGGTCGACGCGGTGCCCGTCGATGACGATCCTGGTGCCGTCCTGGTAGGCATTGAGGAAGTGGGTCGGGGCGTAAGCGTCGGGGGCCTCGAACCAGTGGACCTTGCCGGTCCTGCGATGCAGGGCGGCCCATCGGCAGGTCTCCAGCGTCTCCGGTTCCCAGACAGACGACGGTCGGCCCTGGAGCATGCTCTCGATACGGACCATCGTCGGGTTGACCAGGAAGATCGCGTAGTCGGTGGTGACGACGTAGTCATGAGTGAACGTGGGGACGCCCAGATCGACCGAGTGACGGTCCACGACCTTCCCGTGGCGGTCGGCCCGATACCACGTGACCGCACCGTCGATGTTGCTGAAGAAGAGCAGATCCCCGTTGGCCGGATCGACCTTGAAGTGAGCGGTCGTGGGACCGGCGATCGCGCCGCAGAAGTCGTAGCGCTGATTGACCGTCTCCAGCGTGTCCGGCCGCAACTCGTGCGGCACGTCCCCCTCGCAGAAGGCCAGCAGGCGGTTGTCGTAGAGGGCCACGTGCGTGTTGGCGGGGTTCTTCGGGAACGTGTCGGCGGGCAGCGGGGTGTCCCTGCCGTTCATGAAACCGCCGAAGATCGCCCGGCCCTGCTGCTTCTCCAACTGCAGGCCGGCGGTCTCCACGTAGCGGTTGCGATAGGTCGCCCGGCCGTCGCGCAGGAAGACGGCGTGGACCATGCCGTCCCCCTCGAACCAGTGATACCGGCTCGGGTCCTCCGGGCGATAGAACTGGCTGGGGCCGATGCGGTACATCGCACCGTGCAACTCGTCCGGGAGTCGGCCCTCGATCTCCAGATCGAAGGCTTCGCCCTGCTCACGCCAGGGAGCGTAAGGCCCGTCGAGAAACATGTTCACGGGGTTCGGCATGGACACCCCTCCTTACCGTTAACGATCGATGTCCTGAATATCAGGAGCGTATTCTATAAGTCGGGACTGTATGTCGACCGTATAGCCGCAACTTGGGGAGGTCAAGCTGGGTGCAGGTCGAAGACTTGAGGGGTGTGAGGTTGGCTCGGTGAAGTGTGGGTGCGATTGGGGAGCACCCCTTGTCAGGCGCTGGTTTTTGGGCCTACGGTCCCTAATAACAGGACTACCGTCCTAACTTATGGAGACCTTATGGCTGATGCACCTGTCCGTCTCGCTTCCGCGGCCCCCGGCGGGCCTACGCCGCCCAATCCGTTCGCGGGCCTGCGGGATGTCGTGTCCGTCAAGGACAAACTGACGGCGGAGTACCACGACGCCGTCGTCGAGAAGGTCTTCCGCCCGTCGTGGTACCTCGTCGGAAACGTCAACGACCTTCCAAAGCAGGGCAGTTACTTCGTCCTGGACGTGCCCACCTTCAACATCTCGGTACTCGTCCAGCGTGGCCGGGACGGGGAGGTGCGCGCGTTCCACAACGTGTGCCGACACCGCGGAAAGAAGGTGATCCCCACGGCCTGCGGATTCGCTGAGGGGACCTCACCGGCGCACACGTGCTGGTTCCACGGCTGGTCGTACACCGGCGAGGGAACCCTGCGTTCAGTCCCGGACGAGCAGCAGTTCCGCTCCGTCGACAAATCCCGCCTCGGCCTGGTGCCGATTCACACCGAGGTCCGGTACGGGCTGATCTACGCCAACTTCAGCGAACAACCCGAGCCGCTCGACGACTGGCTGGGGGAACTCGCCGAGGGCTTCGACGGCTACTACAGCGAGATGGAGAAAATCAGCTGCTTCTCCATCGACGTCCGGGCCAACTGGAACATCGCCATGGACTCGTTCTCGGAGGGCTACCACACCGTCTTCCTGCACCGCCGCACCCAGCCGAAACTGGCCGGCGCGAACAACCCGCTGCGGCACAAGCCCGTGATCGACATGTACGACCGCCACATCCGCACCAGCACCCCGGCCAACCCCGACTACGTCAGCCCGCCCGTTGAGGACGCCCTGTACAACCTCGGGCGCAAGCTCACCCCGGCGGTCGAGACCGACTTCTCCATGCTGCCGCCGGCGGTGAACCGCACCGGCCACCGCCCGTGGTTCTTCGACATCGTGTGGCAGTTCCCCAACGTGGCCGTTCTCAACGGCTCGCACTGGTACAGCACCGTCACGGTCTGGCCGATCGACCGCAACCACTCCCGCCTGGTCTTCGACAGCTACGCCCGCAAGGCCCGGCACGCCGGCGACCGCCTGGCCCAGGCGTACACGCGGGCCCTGCAGTACACGGTGGCCAGGGAGGACCTGGCCGCCATGGAGGACGTGCAGCGCGGCCTGGAGTCGGGCGCCATCGGCGAGATCTACCTCTCCCTGCAGGAGTTCGCACTCCAGCACCGCTACGGGCTCGTCGACGAGCTGATCGGAGCCAAGTGATGGAACTTCCCGAGGAATTCGCCGACCTGGAACGTTTCCTGGGCCGGTGGCGCCTGCGCGACTCACAGGAGCGGATGGCAGCGATGGCCGCCGCCGACATCGATGAGCTGCGCGAGCTGTGCGCCGCCGTTCTTCCGCGCATCGAGGCCGTCGTGAGCCATCTGAACGCCTTTCCCCTCGACAACATGCCGCCGCGGGAGCAGGCCCTCTACGAGCTGGCCCTGACCTTCGCCGAGGTCACCCATCCGGTCGACCTCGGCTGGGCCACACCCGAGGTCAGCGACCTGTTCCCGAACGACCGGATGAACCTGGTCGGGCCTGCCCTCGCCTGGTGAGCAGGGCGAACCCATCGATCCCGCACAGAGACGGACCGCTTCATGAGCACTGACACCTTCGCCAAGCTGACTCAGGTCGGCCCCGGCACTCCGACCGGAGAGTTCTTCCGCCAGTTCTGGATGCCGATCGCCAGGTCCAAGGAGTTCGAGGCCGAGGGCGCCCCTATCCGCCTGATGGCCCTGGGGGAACGACTGGTCGGCTTCCGCGACAGCGACGGCCGGATGGGCATCTTCGACCACCGCTGCCCGCACCGCTGCGCGTCGCTGTTCTTCGGCCGCAACGAGGAAGGCGGCCTGCGCTGCTCCTACCACGGCTGGAAGTTCGACGTGGAAGGCCGTTGCACCGACGTCCCGAGCATCGCCGGGGGAGGCGTCCCCACCCGGGCACGGGCCAAGGCCTACTCGGTGCGGGAGCGCAACGGCATCGTCTGGATCTACATGGGTTCGCGTGAGACCCCGCCGCCGCTGCCCGAGGTCGGCGTGGTCGCCGACGAGGACGAGTTGGAGATCCAGATGTGGCTGCGCGAGTGCAACTGGCTGCAGGGAATGGAGGGTGACATCGACGCGGCTCACCTCGCCTTCCTCCACCACGGCGGCCACGAGCCCGAGGAGGTCGGCGAGCACTTCATCATGAAGTGGCTCACCAGCGGCAGGGCCGTCGAGACCAACGTCGTCAACACCGTCGCGGGCACCATGGAGGGCCACCGCAGGCCGGACAGCTTCGCTCCCGACTACCGGCATTACACCCAGCAGTTGCTGCCGTCCTGGACCGTCCCCGGCCAGAGCTCCTTCGACGCGGAAGAGCCCGTCGTGCGGTTCTGGCTGCCGATGGACGACACCCACTCCATGATCTTCCAGCTCAGCCGACCACGGGCGCTGGTGGACGGCAAGTCGATCTTTCTGGCCCCCCTGGAGAAGCTGCCGGGCGTTGTGGTCCGGATGGCCGACCTGCTCCAGCCCGCCACCGACGACTGGTACGGCAGGGGGCGGCTCACCCCGGCCGAGGAGAACGACTACTTCCTCGACCGGGACGCCCAGGCGAAGGGCAACTACTCCGGAGTCCAGGGCATCCAGATCCAGGACAAGATGATCACCGAGAGCATGGGACCGGTCGTGGACCGGAGCTTCGAGCACCTGTCCGTGTCGGATCTGATGATCAGCCGAACCCGGCGCCGCCTCCTCAAGGCCGTCGAAGTGTACGAGGCGACCGGAGAGCTGCCGGCCCACCTGGACGACCCCGCGATCACCCGCGGCACCATGGCAGGGGGCGGTCACGTCCCCGAGGGCACCGACTGGCTGCAGTACTACCGGGACGTGGCCGAGGCAGCGGGCGCCGATCCCAGGATCCTGGAGAGCGACCTCGCCGAGGCTGTCGGCGGAAAGTCCGCCGAGGGGGCAGGCGCATGACCGCGAAGAACTATCCCGTCCTCCCCTTCACCGCCCGGGACCTGCGATGGCAGCGCACTCGTGCCTTCATGCGGGACAAGGACCTCGAGTGTCTGCTCGTCTTCGGCCTCAAGGGGCGTGAACGGTACGAGGGTTACCTCGCCAACGAGGTCCTCGACGGCGTGATCGTGTTCTTCGCCGACCGTGACCCCATCCACCTCACCTGGACGCACCATCGCTACACCCGACGCCTGGCCGCGAACATGCGGGACGTGCGCTTCTGGATCGACGACGTACGCGTCGGTCCGTTCGGCCGCGGGGTCGTCCAGGCACTCACCGAATACGGAAAGACATCGAGCCGTGTCGGCGTGGTCGGCCTGACCGGAAGCTCGGCGGGGGAGATGGAGGGCCTCATCACCCACATGATGTGGGACCACGTCCTGAAGAACCTGCCCGAGGCCGAATTCGCGGACGTCTCCCTCGACTTCGCCCAGACGATGCTGCCCAAGACGCCGCAGGAGCTGGAGCTGGTCCGCCACTCCGCCCGGGCGGCCGAGGAAGCGTGCCAGACCATGCTGGAGATCACCCGGCCGGGGATCCGCGAGGCCGAGATCTACGCGGCGGTCGTGGAGGTGCTGCATCGCAACTCGTGCGTCACCACTTACCCGCACGTCATCATGAGCGTCGGCGCCGACGACCCCGGTTGGGCACCGCCCTACTGGACCTACGCCGGCGGCCCCTCCCGGGTGGTGCAGCCCGGCGACCTGGTGCAGGCCGAGATCATGTCCTGCTACGGCGGATTCGAGACACAGGTCCAGATGGCCGTCGCCGTCGAGCCTGTGCCGAAGGTGCTGCATACGCTCCACGACGTCGCTCGCGACTGCTACGACGCCGGCCTTCAGGCTCTGCGCCCGGGAGCCGGCTTCCTCGACCTGGCCAAGGCCATGAGCGAGCCGCTCCTCAAGGCCGGCCACTACAACATGACACCCCTGGTGCACAGTCTCGCTCCCGCGGCCTTCGCGGGGCACATCGCCCTGAACGCCGAGCAGATCCCCGGCCAGGACGCCCGTCGTGTCTTCCGTACCGTCGAGCCGATCAGAGACCTGGAACTCGTCCCCGGCATGGCCTTCGCCTTCGAGCCCAACGCCTGTACCGGACAGCACCGCGTCAACATCGGCGGGACCGTCGTCGTCGGCGAGAGCGGACCCGACGAACTCAACGTCATCCCCTGTCACATGCACACAGTGTCCTGACGTACTAGGAGCGGTTCCGATGTCGCAACTGCCCGAAATCTCCAGACCCAGCGGCCCGTCAACGCCCTCCGAGAGTGAGTCGGTCACCCACCCCAAGGAGGCGCGGCGGGTCGCAATGGCCTGTGCGGTCGGCACCACCATCGAGTTCTATGACTTCGGCCTGTACGGGCTGCTCAGCGGCACGGTCTTCGGCCCCCTGTTCTTCCCCTCCGGCAACGCCATAGCCAGTCAGCTCGGCGCCCTCGCCACCTTCGCCGTCGGCTTTGTCGCACGTCCCGTGGGCGGTGTCGTCGCGGGCCACTTCGGCGACCGCTTCGGCCGCAAGCGCACGCTCGTCGTCACCTTTGTGGTGATGGGCACGGCCACGACTCTGATGGGGGTCCTACCCACCACTGACAGGATCGGCGTACTCGCACCGATCGCGCTGGTGCTGCTGCGCCTGATACAAGGCATGGCGGCAGGCGCCGAGTGGGGCGGTGCCCTACTCATGGCAGTCGAACACGCCCCCTCCCACAAGCGGGGACTGTACGGAAGCGCCCCGGTGCTCGGCACGCTGATGGGAGCCGTCCTGGGGCAGAGCGTCGTCCTCGCCTGCTTCGAGATCTCGCCGAGCGGGTTCACCAGCTGGGGCTGGCGCGCGGCCTTCGGGGCCAGTCTCGTCCTGGTCGTCGTGGGCGTCGTCATCAGGACCCGGCTGGCCGAAAGCCCCCTCTTCGAGGCCGCCGTGCGCCGCGACCCGCCGCGGGTTCCCCTCGCCGCCCTGCTGCGCGACCACACCTCCGCGGTCGGCAGGGGCATCGCCCTGTTCTCCGCGCCCGCAGTGCTCGCCTACATGATGACCACATACGCGCTCAGCTACGGGACCACCGAGCTCCACTACGACTTGGACACCCTGCTGATCGCGTTCCTGTCGATCACACCCGTGTCCCTGGCGGGCCTGTACGCGGCCTCGGTGCTTGGCGACCGTTGGGGCAGACGACGGATCGTGATCGTCGCCGGATGCCTGCAGATCGTCGTGGCCCTGTCCTTCTTCCCGCTGTTCGAAGACGGCTCCGTGGCGCTCGTCGTCCTGGCCCTCGGCCTGGCGAGCGTCGCGAACTTCACCCTGGCCGGACCGGCCGCCACCGTGCTGGCCGAGCAGTTCCCGGCCCAGGTGCGCTACACCGGCGTGGGCCTCAGCTACGGCATCGCCTACGTCATCGGCGGCCTGGGACCCGTCGCCGCGACCTCGCTGTACGCCGCGACCGGAACCACCACCTGGACCGGGGCCGCCATGGCCGTACTCGCAGCCCTCGCCATCGCCGCCATGCTCCTCACGCCAAGGACGGCGCCGGCCACCACCGCCCTCCAGGAGACACCGTGACCCAGTACATCCACCCGATGACCGTGAACGGCAAGGAAGTCCACACCAGCGACACTTTCGGAGTGGACAACCCCGCCACCGGCCGGGTCTTCGCCCAGGCGCCCGACTGCTCACCGGACCAACTGGACGACGCGCTGCAGGCGGCCTCCGACGCCCTCCCGCTTTGGCGTGACGACATCGCTGCTCGCCGCAGCGCGCTCCTCGCCGCCGCCGCACGGATAGAGGAGAGCACCGAGGAACTCGCCACCCTGCTGACCCTGGAGCAGGGCAAACCTCTGCCGGATGCCCGTTTCGAGGTCGGGCTGACCGCGTTGAGTCTGCGCACCACGGCCCCCCTCGACCTGCCACGGGAGGTGATCCGGGACGACGACAAGGAGCGGATCGAGGTGGTGCATCAGCCCATGGGCGTGGTCGCCGCGATCACCCCGTGGAACTTCCCGTTGGCCCTCGCGGCCCTGAAAATCGGGCCGGCCCTGCTGGCCGGAAACACGGTGGTCCTCAAGCCTTCACCCTTCACGCCGCTGTCGTCCCTCGCACTCGGAATCGTCCTTCGCGACGTGCTCCCGCCGGGTGTGCTGAACGTCATCAGCGGCCGGGATCCGTTGGGCGCACGGCTCGCCGAACACTCCGTACCCCGCAAGGTGTCGTTCACGGGCTCCGTCGCCACCGGCAAGCGCGTGGCCGAGGCGACCGCGCCCGACCTCAAGCGCCTCACCCTGGAGCTGGGCGGGAACGATGCGGCCATCCTCCTCGACGACGTCGACCTCGATGTCCACGCCGACAGCCTGTTCTGGGGCGCCTTCGCCAACTGCGGGCAAATATGCGCGGCGATGAAACGCCTCTACGTCCCACGCTCCCGGTACACCGAGGTGGTCGACGCCCTGGCGGACCGGGCACGGTCGGTCCGAGTCGCCGACGGCATGCTTCCCGGCACCCAGCTGGGGCCACTCGCCACCGCGCCGCAGTTCGCACGTGTCCAGGAGCTGGTGGGTGAGGCGCTGGCCGGCGGCGCCACCGCGGCCGCCGGTGGCCGGCGCCTGGACGGTGACGGCTACTTCTTCGCGCCAACCATTCTGAGGGACGTCGAAGACGGCGTGCGCATCGTCGACGAGGAACAGTTCGGGCCCGTTCTACCGGTGATCCCCTACGACGACGTCGAGGAGGCGTTGGCCCGGGCCAACGGTACCCACTTCGGACTCGACGGATCGGTGTGGAGCGCGGATCCCGAACGGGCCGCGGCGCTGGCCGCCCGGTTGGAGTGCGGTACGTCCTGGGTCAACACGCACGCCGTGCCGACGCCGGGCGTGCCCCTCGGCGGGCACAAGTGGAGCGGGTTGGGCGTCGAGGGCGGACTGGCTGGTCTGTTGTCGTTCACGGAGACCAAGGTGCTGCACGTCATCCGCAGCAGGTGAGTCTCCGGATCGGCGGGTGTGGTTCGCGGCTGCCTTTGCCGTGACGGTCACATCGGGACGTCGGTGATCCTATGAATTCTCGGCGTTCTTGCCCGAATCCTTCTCGGCAGGCAAGGGACGTGTTGCCTGCCGAGCACCCCGGGCCGTTACCTTCGGCATCTCCAACGAGCGGTCTGCGGCCCCGGCGCCCTGCCGGGGCCGCAGACCGCTCCGGGCCTACTGTTCAGGGGTGCGTTCTCCCGCCGTCGCCCGACACGGGGGGCATCAGTCCCGTCAGGCTCAGGTCGGCGGCGGAGACGCCCGCGTCGGCCATCAACACCGCACCGGTCACGACAGACGAACGACGGCTGGCCAAGAAGGCGATGACCTCGGCCACCTCCTGCGGATCCGCCGGTCGGCGCAAGGGGGTGACTGATGCCGCACGCTCGTAGGCGCTGTCCCGGTCGAGGCCGGCCCGGCCGCCGATCGTATCCATCACCTGATCGAGCATCCCGGTACGGGTCTGCCCGGGACAGACCACATTGGCCCGGACTCCGACGGGGCCGAAGTCGACCGCCAGGGAGCGCGTCAGACCGATGAGAGCATGTTTCGCGGTGGTGTACGCGGCCGACCCGGGGACCGCGACAACTCCGGCCAGGGACGAGACGAGCACGATCGATCCGCGCGAGTCCATCAGTGCCGGCAGACAACGCCGGGTGGTGACGTACGCGGTGTCGAGATTGGCGCGCAGTGCCGCGTACCACTGCTCGGAGTCGTCCAGGACCGTCCCGAAGGTGCCCACGCCGGCACAGCACGCGACTGCTGTCAGCCGGCCCCATCGGTCGAGCGCAGTGTCCACCGCACGCCAGACGTCGTCCTCGTCCGCGGCATCGCCGACGACCGCGACCGCTCCTTCGAGGTCGCGCACCTTGGACAGTTGAGCTGTGTCGGGGCCGAGGGCCACGACAGACGCCCCCCGCGCAGACAGTAGCGCTACGGTGGCGAAGCCGATGCCTCCTCCTCCGCCGGTGACCAGGACGACGTCACCCTCGCATTCTCTCTGTTCCGTCACACCTGCTCCAGGGTTCGTACGTCGTTGTCGGTGTTCGAGAGGGCCGTCGGCCCCCTGCGGCGGGTGGTCAGCCGTCGAGCGCCTCGGCAGAGTAGGGGCCAGGCTCCCTGTGGCGCGAAACGCACGATCAGGATCAACAGGACTCCTTCGATGACGAGAGACAGCGTCTGCTGGTCCTGAAGGGCGCGGGTCAGTCCGTAGTAGACGATCCCCACCCCGACGACGGGCCCGAGGATCGTGCCGGCGCCGCCGACCACGGCCATGAGGACCGCGTTGAGGCTCCAGTTGACGCTCGCTACGCCGTCCGGCGAGATGACGACGAACTGGAAGGCGATCACCGCGCCTGCCAGGCCAGTGATCGCGCTGGTGGGCAACAGCGCGGCGAGGCGGTGCCGGTACACCGACACTCCGAGTCCTGCGGCGGCGGGCTCGTTGTCCCGGACGGCCGTGAGCCGCAGACCGAAGGCGCTGTGCCGGACGTACAGCGCGAGGGCCATGGCCAAGGCGGCGACGATGACCGAGATCTGGTAGAGGTTGCCCCCGCTGGGGACCCTTTCCACGGGCAGGGTGAGCCCGCTGGCGCCGCCGGCCCAGTTCCAGTTGCTGAGCAACGCCTGGACGGCGATGGAGATGGCCAGCGTGCCGACGGAGAAGTAGTCGCCGCGCAGCCGCAGCAGCGGTACCGCCAGCAGCAGAGCGAGGAGCGTGGCGCCGACGCCCGCGCCGATGAATGCCAACGGCCAGGCGAGACTCGTATGGAGCAGGATCAGGGCGGTGGTGTAGCCGCCGGTCGCGATGAACGCAGCGGCGCCGAGGGACACCTGGCCGCTGTAACCGGCGAGAACGTTCCACGCCTGGGCGATCGCCAGGTAGGTGAGCAGAGTGACGCCGAGGTCCAGCTGTCCGAGGCCGAGAGTGGGAGCGAGGGCGAAGGCGGCGACCGTGAGCAGTGTGAGAACGGCCGCGGGCCACAGGCCCTTTGGCATCGACCGCGGCTTCATCCGGTGGCCGCCTTTCGGAACAGGCCCTGGGGGCGTACGGCGAGGACGAGGAAGAAAGCGAGGTAGACGACGACGTCACGCAGTCCGCCGCCGAAAAGGGCGACACTGACCGACTGCAAGACCCCGAGGGTCAGTCCGGCGAGGAAGACGCCGCCGACGCTGCCGATGCCCGCCATGGCCATCACAGCGAAACCGGTGAGCAAAAACGGCAGCCCACTGCTGGGCGTGAAGCTCTGGGCCACTCCGGTCAGTACCCCGCCGGCCGCGGCGAGTGCCGCAGCGCCGGCGAAGGTCGTCGCGTAGACCTTCGCCACGTTGATACCTAGGACGGCTGCGGTGGCGGGGTCCGCCGACGCCGCGCGGACCGCGCTGCCGGCGCGGGTGCGCGTGAGGACGAGATGGGTGACGGCGCACAGCAGGATCGTGAGACCGAAGGCGATCAGGTAGATCGTCTGGATACGCAGGCCGAGGAAGGACAGGCCAGAGGTGGCGTAGGAGGCGGGCAGGGTTTTCGGATGGGTGCCGAACGCTCCTTGGAACAGTGCCTGGGCGAGCAGCGACAATCCGAAGGTCGCCACGAGTGGCGCGTTTCTGCTCCCCTGGAGCAGCGGGGTGAGCAGGTACCGCTGGAGCGGATAGGCGATCAGGGCGACGCCCGCCATGGCGAGTGGCAGTGTCACCAGCGGGTCCCAGCCGGCCTTCAGGACCAGCAGGGAGGCGAGGTAGGCGCCGCCGATGACGAGTTCGCCGTGCGCCATGTTCATCAGGCCGAGTACGCCGAAGACCAGGGAGATGCCCAGTCCGATGAGGGCGTACAGGCCGCCGGCGAGGACCCCGGCGGCCAGGACGTCGAGACTCACGTGGTTCTCCGTTCGTTCGCGCTTTGACGGGTCAGTTGAGCCCGGACAGCGGAAGGAGATCCTTGGCGCCCTTGGCCGGCCAGACCTGCTGGATGGCTCCGTTCTTCCATTGGCCGATGAAGGTGGGCGTCACGCTCTTGTTGTCCACGAACTTCACCGAGCCGAGTGCGGACGTGGTGTCGCTGTTTGCCAGTGCCGTGTTGATGTCGGACGCCTTGGTGCTGCCCGCATCGGAGATAGCGTCGAGGAGGATGGTCGCCTCGTGCAGCCCGGCGGCGACCGAGCCCAGATCGGTGAGGTTGGTGTACTTCTTGCCGTACTTGCTGACGACGAGGTCGGTGTCGGGCAGGTTGGCGGTGTCGGACCAGTTGAGCTGCACGAGGGTGCCGTCGCCGAGAGAGCCGAGATCGCCCCAGCCGGGGGTCTGGGCGCACTGGAGGCCGATGGCGACCTTGGGTTTGTAGGCCAGGGCCTTCATCTGCTTCCACATGGCGAAGCAGTCCGACGGGGTCATGGAGGCGATCAGAACCTGGGCGTTGGCGGACTTTCCGGCCTGGATGACATTGGAGAAGTCGGTGGTGCCGGTCGGCACCGCCTTGGTGGCGCTGATGGTGAAGCCGGCCTTCTTCCCGGCGGCCCCCCACTGCTTGCCGGTGGAGGTGCCCTGTCCGTCGTTGTTGGTGACGATCAGCGTCTTCTTGTTCGTCTTCGTTCCCGCGGCGACCTGGTAGAAGCCCTTGGCTCCGTCGGCGAGCGACTGGAAGGAATCCCAGGCGTAGCCCTTGCCCTTGGGCAGCAAGTCCACCGGGAGGGCACCCATCACCAGAGGGGTCTTGAGCGCGTCGGCCTGGCCCTGCATGTCGATGTTCTGCTGGCAGCAGGAGCCCAGGAGTCCGACGGCGTGCTTGGTGAGCACGAGATTACGGACCTGCTGGACCATGGTGTTGGTGTCGCTGCGGTTGTCGAGCACTTTCAACTCGACCTTCCGCTTCTTGCCGTCCACTTCTATTCCGCCCTTGGCGTTGACCTGCTGGACGGCGAGTTGGTAGCCGTCGCGGATCTGAGTGAGGACGGTGTTGCCGGACAGCGAGATGCTGGTTCCGATGACTATGGGGCCGTCGTCGCTTGCCGCGTTGCCGCTGCTCGAGGCGTTGCCCGCACAGCCTGCGGTGAGGGCGAGCAATGCGCCCGTGGGGAGGGCGAGGCTGCGGAGCGCGATGGGTCTCCTCATGATGGGTCTCCTTCGGATGTGCTGAGGGAAGTGGAGGGGGTCGGGCGGTCGTCGGCCGTGCCGAAATAGGCTGCATCCAGGGCGTCGTCACCGAGCAGGCCAGCAGGATCGCCGCTGTACGAGATCAGCCCTCGGGACAGGACGACCGCGTGGTCGGAGATACCGAGCGCCCGTTTGACGTTCTGCTCGACCAGGACGATGGCGACGCCTTGCGCATTGATCTCGACGAGTGCGTGATACAACGCGTCGATGGCCACGGGCGCGAGGCCGAGGGAGATCTCGTCGCAGATCAGCACCTGGGGGTCCGCCATGAGGGCGCGCCCCACGGCGAGCATCTGTTGTTGTCCGCCCGACATGGTCCCGGCCTGTTGGGTGGCACGTTCGGCGAGTACTGGGAAGACGGCGTGGACGCGTTCCATACGTGTCCGTACGTCGTCCTTGGCCAGAGCCAGCGGGGCACCGAGCGCGAGGTTCTCGGCGACGGTGAGAGCGGTGAAGATCCGCCGGCCTTCCTGGCAGTAGGCGATGCCCAGCCGAGCCCGCTCGTGGGTGGGCATCCGGGTGATGTCCTTCCCGAACGCGTGCAGGGATCCTGACCTGGAGGGGACGGTGCCCATGACCGTGGCGCAGAGCGTCGATTTACCGGCTCCGTTGGCACCCAGGACACTCACGATCTGCCCGGGAGCGACACGCAGTGAGAAGTCCCGCAGGGCAACCATGTCGCCGTAGCCCGCGCTGACACCGTCCAGCGTCAGTACGGGTTCCGTGGGTGCGGTCGTGGTCGCGTCCGTTGCCGGAGCCCGGGCGGGCGGCGCTGCGGACCGGTCTCCGTCGCCGAGGTAGACGGCCCGTACTTCCTGGTTGGCAGCGATCTCGGCCGGCGTGCCTTCGGCGATCGACCTGCCCCAGTTCAGTACCAGGACGCGATCGACTAGTTCCCGTACGACCCGCTCGATGTGTTCGACCAGGAGCACGGTGATCCCCCGGTCGTGGATCTGGCGGATGAGGTCGATCGCCTCGTCCAGCTCACGGCCGACCAGCCCGGCCGCGACCTCGTCGAGCATCAGCACCTGAGGCCGGGTGGCCAGGGCCCGCGCTACCTCCAGCCGTTTCAGGTCGAGGACACGGAGGGAGTCGGCCGGGCGGGACGCCTTGGTGTCCAGTTGACACAGGGCGAGAATTTCCTCCAGTTCGGCCCGGTGCATCTGGGGCCGCCCCGCCATGGCTCCGACGCGTACGTTGTCCCTGATGGTGAGGCCGTGAAAGGGCCGCGGAACTTGATGGGCCAGGGCGACGCCGAGCCGGGTGATGCGGTGCGGCGGCATCCGGGCCAGCTCGTGCTCACCGAGCCGGACCACTCCCGCACTGGGGCGGTGCACGCCGGAGATCAGTTTGAGCAGGGTGCTCTTGCCGGCGCCGTTGGGGCCGATGACAGCGACCGCTTCGCCCGGGGCTACGGCGAGGTCGACGTCCTGCAGCGCTGTGACACCGCCGAAACGCTTGCCGAGCCCGCGGACTTCGAGAGCGGCGCCTGGTGACGCGTTCGGCCAGTCTGCGGAAGCGGTGGACCGATGAGATCCGGCCACTGATCGTGGGCCCGTACCGGCATTGCCGTCCCGTTGGTGGGTCGTCGCCCCAGCATTCAGTCTGTTCACGCTGTGACTCCTCATGGCCGCGTCGGGAATGTCCTGTGATGTCACGCGGCGAGTAGTTGACCGTAACTGGCGCAAAGCGTACGGTCCCCTATGTTGAAACACTAGTCCTGGAACATAGGACATTTTGGGAGGTTGGTCGATGCCCTTCATCGGACTGTCGGGACGAGTGGCCGTTGTAACGGGTGCGGGTAGTGGCATCGGGGCGGCAACGGCCCGTCGGCTCGCCGCTGAAGGATGCCCGGTGGCTCTCGTCGACCGCGACGAGTCCGCGGCTCGGGCCGTGGCGAACGAGTGCGACGGCGAGACCCTTGTAGTACGCGCGGACGTCTCGGATGAGGCGGACACCTCCGCGTATATGGCCGCGGTCGCGGCCCGCTTCGGTCATGTGGACCTGATCCACCTCAATGCGGGGATCTCCGGCCCGTTCGGTTCCTTCGTGGCCACGGACGCGACCGACTACGACCGAGTCATCACGATCAACCAACGCGGTGTGTTTCTGGGGCTTCGTGAAGCCCTGCGCTATTTCCGGGACGCGGACCGCCCTGGAGCGGTGGTCGTCACGAGTTCCCTGGCCGGGCTGCGTGCCAGTGCCGCCATCGTGCCGTACACGGCGAGCAAGCATGCCGTGATCGGCCTTGCCAGAAGTGCGGCCATTGAGGGCGCGCCTCATGGCGTACGGGTGAATGTGGTGGCACCCGGCCGTATCGAAACCCCGTTGCAGAGCCACGCCCTGGACGCCTTGGACGACCCGGATGCTGAGTGGTCGCTGCGCACCCACAGCCCGCTCGGCCGCATGGGTACGGCGGACGAGGTGGCTGCTCTGGTCGCCTTCCTGCTGAGCGACGAGGCGCCCTTCATCACGGGCGGAGTGCACGTCATCGACGGTGGGGTCGACGTCAGCGACCCCATGCGGATACAGGCGTGAACGACTCGGCCCGATCCGCCCATCGAATCATCGGCGAAAGGACAACCGCCATGGACGTTTTCGACGTACGTAACGTCGTCAAAGAACCCGACGCCCTGCTCGCGGTGACCGAGAACCCCCGGCATCGCGCGATTCTGCTGAACTTCCGCCGGCACGCGCTGCTTGAGGTGACCGGCCGTTGGCGGGAGATCCTTCATCCGGACATGGTGGTGGAGGAGCCGTTCTACCGGATCAACGAAAACGGCGCCTCCCTGCATCTGCGCGGCAAGGACGAGATCGGCCGCTTCTACTCCGGCCTCACGGAAGCGGGACTCAACGTTTTCGGCCCGATCAGCGAGAACATCGCTGTGGCCGACTGGGGCCTGGCCATCGAGTCCTACTTCGGCAACCACGTACCCGGCCGGGTGCTCGCCGAGCAGGGCGAGGACATCGACGACCTCGACGCCTACTACCAGTTGACCCACTACATGGCGTCCTTCTGGCCGTACGACGCCGACGTCCGACTGATCGGGGAACACATCTACGAGGACGTGGCCAGCAGACGCATCGAGAAGATGGACCCGGCTGACGTCATCACACCCGCGCGATCACGGGAACTGCTCACTCCGTTGCTCGACGCTCAGCCGTGGGCAGCCTAGATGTGGTCGCGTCGGCCCGCAGGTCGGTGAGCAGGATTGTGTCGGTGACGGACGCGTTCTGTGCCGGGTACCTGTGGATACGGCGGCGCCCCGCCAGGCTGCCGGCCCAGCCCAGCAGGAAGGCGGCAGGGACGGAGATCAGAGCGGGGGTGCTGTGCTCGAACCAAGCGAAGTCGGCGTTTGGGAAGAACGCCTGAGGGCTGCCGGAGACCGAGGGTGCGAGCGCCTGCAGCCCCACCGTCAGGATGGTTCCGCCATACACGGCCCATAGCAGGCCCGTACGGTTGAAGCGGTCCCAGTAGAAGGAGTAGAGGAGGGCCGGGGCAATAGTCGACGCGGCCAGGGACAGGGCGAGTTGGGCGAGGAAGGCGGCGGAGCGTCCCTGCGCCAGTACGGCGAGCAGGATGCCGAGGCTGCCGAAGAGCAGGACGGCGACGCGCGCCACCAGCAGTTCACGCGGTGGGCTAGACCGCCTGCCCTGGGCGAGGTGGCGGTACAGGTCTCGGGTCAGGGCGCCGGCCGCCGCCAGAGTGGTGCCACCGACGACGGCGAGCACGCTGAGAAAGACCGCGCAGGCGAGCGCGGTGAACAGAACCCGGCCCACTCCTCCTTCCAGGCTGTGCACCAGAAGTATCAGGGAGTCGTCCCCGCTGGGGTTGGCGTCGAGGATGGACCGAGCGCCGACTCGTGCCGCTGCCCCCATCCCCAGAATGACCACGGTGACGCACACGAGGGCGACGACGCCGGTCGCGTAGCGGACGGAGCGCCGTGCTGTGGCGGTGTCTTTCGACGCGGAGACGCGGTTGAGGACGTGGGGCATGCAGGCGCCTCCGAGGATGGTCATGATCTGACCTGCGACGAAGTCCAGACGCGGTGTTGCTCCAGTCTCGAAGAGACCGCCGGAACTCAGGTATCGGCCGGGGCGGGTGCTGTGCGCGTCCGCGGCGGCCAGGAGGGCTCCGAAGTCTCCGTGGAAGAGGCGGACCACGGCCAGTGAGGCCATGGTCATGGCCCCGAGCGTGATGGTCGCGGCGAGTACCTGTACGACGCTGATCCCCTTGGCGCCGCTGAGCATGCCGCAGGTGACCACCAGACCTCCGATCAGCACGGTGCAGATCTTCTGGACCCCGAGGCCGGAGAATCCGAGCAGGGCCGCGGTGACGTTTCCCGCTGCGATGAGCTGAGCCACGAGGTAAGGAGCGGTGACCGCGAGGGTGGCCACCGCAGCGGCCACCCTCGCGGCCGTTCCCGGGGCCCGGAGTGAGAAGAGGTCGCCGAGTGTCTGGGAGCCGCTGAGCTGAACAGGCCGTGCCAGCAGAAGGAGGAAACCCAGCGACAGGACCACGTTCGTGGCCGTGGTGATGCCGTCGAAGCCGACAGTCGCCACGACACCGGTCACGGTGAGCAGCAGGGATGTGGAGATGTAGGTCCCGGCCAACGCCAGGCCGTTCTTCAGCGCTGCCCCCTGCCGGTCGCCGATGTAGAACTCCTTCGGAGTATCTCCGTCGAGACCGGCGAAGACCGAGCCGAAGAGGGCGATGGCCATGAACAGCATGAAGCACGTCAGGACCAGGACCTGAGGTTGACCAGCCGCCAGGAAGAAGGTGCTCTTGTGAGTCACCTTCCGCCCCGGAACTCTCCGGAGGACGTGGTCGACACGCTCTCCATCACGAGCGTGTTCTGCAGCGGATCCAGCAGCCGTGCACAGCGGCGGTCGAACCGGTGGGCCGTGGCGACCAGGACAACGGCCTGGAACAGGTACAACGACAGACCCAGGGTCACGGCGGTGTCGAACAGTCGAATGGCCAGCACGTCGCCAGGGGCCGCCCCGAGGGTGACCGTGACACCGAAGCACGCGGTGTTCGGCGCGAAGAAGGCCCAGTCAAGGCGCAGTTTCAGGCTGCGCGCTGAATCGGTCGGTGACTGGGCGGGGCCGTGACCGGAGCGCCTGTGGCTCTGGGACGGGTGAGGAGTGTCGTGCATGAGCTACCTCCACGTACTGGTCGGGCCTGTGCCGGCATGCGGCAGTTCTGGGCGCCGAACACGAGCTGTGAGGGAGCGCCCGGTGACCAAGGCGTAGCGGGGGAGCGCTGTCGTCGCGACGCAGGCCCGCAGCGTCGGCGCACGGTTCGGCATCGCCGACGATCTGCCGACGCAGGCGCTGACCCTACCGGAAGGCAACGCCGATGTCCTCTCTAGTGAGATCCTAGTTCTGTTATGCGGGACAATGATCTGTGGCTGAGACGGTGAGGCGTTCCTCGTGTGGGGATTGAGCGCGCCCTGGGGTTCGCCGGCTGGTTCGGGTGTGAGCCGCCACGGCCAAGGGCGGTAGGGAAGCCGGGGGAGTCGACGGGCCTGCGTCAGGGAGCGCGGTGGGCGACAGCCCGGCCCGTGCGCTTGGCCGTGCGTGTGGTCGGTTGGGCCGGCGTGCGGCGAGCGGAACGCAGCGTCTGCAGGCGGCTACCGGTGTACGCACATACGGCGGCCAGCGCGAATCCGGTGAATCCGGACAGGAGGACCGATGAGTCGAGCCCGGCCGTAATGCCTCCCATCTCGCTGCCCATGGCGCTCATGTCGATCCGCACCGATCCCTGCGCCGCCAGGCACAGCAACAGCGTCGTGGCGGCGACCGCGGCCCCGGTGCGAAGAGCGAGCTCCACGTGGCGACCCAGCAGCGCGTCGGCTTCCGTGCGTGCCGTACGCACCGGTGTACGGATTGCTGTCAGGTAGCCCGTGAATGTCAAGAGGCACAGCAGGCTGATCAGGCTGATCAGCCAGAACGGCAGCCCGGCTCCGGACCAGCCGCCGACGTCGATGGAGCGGTCCACGCCGCCGCCTCCCAGAGGTGTTCCAGTGCCCCCGAATCCGCCTGCCGCGGCCGATCCTGCTCCGGAATCACTGCTGGCGTCGCCGCCGAGCGCGCCCATCATGCCGCTGCCTTCGCCCTGTTGTTGCTGTATTGCTCCCTGCCAGGAGGAGCCCAGGCCGGAGGTGAGCGCCACGGCCAGCAGGTTGGGGCCGACCAGTAGCAGCGCGCCCGCCGCCTTGGCCGCCTGGGGCGGGCCGATCAGCGCGGCCCCTGCGGCCAGGGCACCCAAGGCCAGGGGGATGCAGCACAGTGCGGTGAAGGTCCCGGCGAGCACGGATGTGACGGGATGCCACTTCCGACGCAGGCGGCTGAGGGCGAGAGGACGAGGCAGCATCGTACGCCGGGCTGCCAGGCACCCGATCCCGAGAATGAGGACCACCCACAGAAATGCGAAGAAGGCGGTGGACGCGACGTCGGTCTGGAAGCCCACTGAGGTCAGACTGCCCATCGGAATGCCGCCGCTGGTGCCCGAACCTCCGGGTATGCCACCGCCAGACCCCCCGGCCCCCGTCCCCATGCTCTGCGTCAAGCCTTCGGGGACATGCACCGTGCCGCGGCCTAGTGCCGCCGAGGCCGTGAAGAGGAGCAGGGTTGCGGCCAGCGCCCCGCCGCATCGGGCCCACAGCCGGTCTGGCGTCGGTCTGCGTCGGCGGTGCAGAGGCCGGAAGAAGCCGACCGCGAGGACCACTGTTCCCAGGAACGTCAGGGTCAGTGGCACCGCCGACACCTGGCCTCCCAGTTCGAGGGTGAGACCGCCGCTGGACGAGTCGCCCAGTGCCCCGGCCTGACCTGTGCCGTTGCCGGCCGAGCCGGACGCGAGACTGATGCGGCCGCCGACGGCCATACTTACCAACGCCGGGGCCAGTCGGGACAACGGGGTACTTTCCTGGGCTCCAAGCGCGAGCGACGCGATGGCCCCGCAGGCGGACATCACCATTACCGCGGCGGTGACAGCGAGCCCGCCTTCGAGGGCGTGGCGTCCGACCCCACCGGACGGTCGGGGTGTCGGCGAAGACGAAGCGGGCATCAGATTGTTCCTCCGAAGACAGGAGACCGGCTCGTGGCCATGGCGAACGGCTCCTGACGGGTCAGTGCGCAGTGAGGCGCCGCATGACAGCCCTCGTTCATGAGAGGTGACCGGCACCGAAGTGGCGCAGAGCCTGGCAGCCCCTGCTGACCGTTTCGCGGGAGATCCGTGGGAGATGGCTGAGAAGGCAGGCGTTGTATGGCTCGGAAGGACAGCGCGAACCGCGGCCGGACCTCGGTGTCGTGTCGCGGTAGTGGTCGCAGCGGAAGGCGGTGATGTGGCTGGCCTGGGCGTGTGGTGCGGCTCGGCTCTGGCTCTGCCCGGCGGAACGTGAGGTCTTGATCCCCTGTACTCGACACCCGGCCCGGTGAGGGCTTCGAGCTTCTCCTGACGTATGCGACGGAGACCGCTGCGGGAGATGCGGCAGATCCGGGAGACGCGCCGGTGTCGGTGAATCGATCTTGACGCGCCAAATTGTAATGGATATGTTGTATCCGAAAAATCTGAATTCATTTACTCCAAGAAACTCGACTCATTCGAGCCAAGAGGCACGGGAAGCGACGCGCGATGCTGCTACCCCTCGCTTCGGAGCCGTTTACGGCCCTCGGTGACCGCGACATGCTCCTGTCGGAGCGGTGGGAGCTCGTGCGCACGCACCGCACGTGCGCATTCGGCCATCGGCGTCGACACGACGGTCCGGCCATGTCGGTCGTGTTCTGCATCCCCGCTGATGACGATGAGTTGCTCGTGTCCGCGATGGCTGGGCGCGGCAAGCGGTGCGTCGTCCAGCGCGATGGCGAAGTCGGCCGCTGTGTCCTCGATGGGCGCTGGCCGTGCGCCTGTGTGCAGGTGTACGCCGACGCGGTGATCGAACGGGGCCGCGACCTCGTGATCGACGTCACGATGCCGGTGATCGGGCGCATGTCGGGACAGCCGATGGGTGGCGAGGCCCGCCCGTTCGTCGAAGCCATGGCCAAGGAGGAGCCGGTCGTCATCCACTGTCGCCCCTGCGCCACCTCCGCCAGTCCGCCGCGCCACCTGCAGAGCAACGATCAGAAGGAAGAGATCAGCCGCTGGTTGTCGGGCTCCGTGCCGTGGGGTGCGGCTGACCATGCGTGACGGCGGGGGAGCGGCAAGTGCAGGCCGCGATGGTGACTCCCGGGGATGGCGCTGTTATCAGGCCATGAATATCTGACTCTCCGTCAGTTCTCGCTTTCCTCTCCTAGGTCTCCCAGGCGCGTGGGTGAGAGTCATGACCTGTTCGCGATCAAGGCAATGGAGTCGCCCCCCTCGTGTCCCTTCTCGTCTGAGGAAACCATGTCGCCCACCCCCCACAGCACGGGTCTCACCCACCCGCCCGGCCGGACCGTCGCCTTCCAGCCTCCGAGAGGGCCCGCGCGCGCCGACTCCGGCACGGCGACCGTGGAGATCGTCGTCCCGGTCTACAACGAGGAACGGGCCTTGCCCGGCTGCCTGCGTACCCTGCACGCCCGGTTGGCCGAGGAGTTCCCGTTCCCCTGGCGCATCACGGTCGCCGACAACGCCAGTACGGACGCGACGCTTGCCGTGGCTCACGGCTTGGCGGAAGAACTGCCCGGCGTCGATGTCGTGCACCTGGACCGCAAGGGCCGGGGCCTCGCCCTGCGCGTTGTGTGGGGTTGCAGCGACGCTGACGTCGTGGCCTACATGGACGTGGACCTGTCCACCGGCCTCGACGGGCTGCTGCCGCTCGTCGCCCCGCTGGCCACCGGGCACTCGGACATCGCGATCGGCAGCCGGCTGGCACCGGGTGCACGCACCGTGCGCGGGCCGCGTCGCGAGTTCATATCCCGCTGCTACAACGGGATCATCCGGCTCACCCATGGGGTGCGTTTCACCGACGCCCAGTGCGGATTCAAGGCCGCCCGTACGGAGGTGCTGCGGCCTTTGCTGAAGGTCACCCGTGACGACGCCTGGTTCTTCGACACCGAACTGTTGTTGCTCGCCGAGCACAACGGGCTGCGCGTCCACGAGGTGCCGGTCGACTGGGTGGAGGACGTCGACACCCGAGTGGACGTGGTGGGTACGGCCACCGACGACCTCAAGGGGCTGTGGCGGATGGCGCGGTTGAAGGCGTCCGGCGCCGCTCGCGTCGACCTGCCTCGCCGCCCCGCACCGGCCGCCGAGCACCCGGACGCCGTCCTGGCATCGCCCACGAGGCGCGGCGTGCTGTCGTGGGAGGTGGGCTGCTTCATCGCGATCGGTGTCGCCTCCACCGTCGGGCAGGCACTGCTGTACTGGCTGCTGCGCGGCTGGTGGCAGCCGGCGGTCGCCAACCTGATGTCGCTGCTGGTGCTGACGGTGCTGAACACCGAGGCGAACCGCCGCCTCACGTTCCGGCACGCGGACGCCCGGCCCGCGCGGGCCCACCTGGGCGCGGGCGGCCTGTTCGTGCTCGGCTACCTGGTCACCTCCGGCGCCGTGCTGTGGTTCAAACACGCCGATCCCGGCGCCTCGGCGGCTGCTGAAACCGCGGTGTTGGCCATCGCGTCCGTCGCGGTCACCGGCGTCCGCTTCGCCGTGCTGAGGCTGGCCGTCTTCCGTAGCACGGCCGCCGGACCCAAGCCCCGCCACCACGACGTCTGACGAGAGCTGATTTCCTTCCATGAACGAGTCATACCGGATCCAGTCGGTGGCGTCGGTCCCCAGCGGTCCCTCGGATCCCCCTGCCCGCTCCCTGCCTGCCTGGGCCGCACCGGCCGCGCTCGGCGCGATCCTGTTGCTGGCGACCGCGTTGTACGGCTGGGCGCTAGGGTCGTTGGACTGGGGCAACGGCTACTACTCCGCGGCGGTGAAGTCGATGGGGAAGAGCTGGACCAACTTCCTCTTCGGCGCCTACGACCCGGCCGGAGTCGTCACCGTCGACAAGCCGCCTGCCGCGCTGTGGCCCCAGGTCGTCAGCAGCAAGATCTTCGGGCTGCACGGATGGGCCCTGATCCTCCCGCAGATGATCGAAGGCGTGGCGACGGTGTTCGTACTCCACCGCACCGTGCGCCGATGGGCGGGGGAGGGAGCCGCGCTGCTCGCGGCCCTCGTGCTCACCCTCACCCCCATTACCGTGGCCATCAACCGGGACAACAACCCGGACACGCTGCTCGTCCTGTTGCTGGTGTCGGCGGCGTACGCGCTCACCCGCGCTCTGCGGGCCGAGGGCCGGGCGGCGACCTGGTGGCTGTGCGCGAGCGGGGTCCTGATCGGGTGCGGGTTCCTCACCAAAATGCTGGCCGCCTGGATGGTGGTCCCCTCGTTCGCCCTTGCCTGGCTCGTGGCGGGAAGCGGTGCCTGGGCTCCCCGCGTAGGGCGGTTGCTTGCCGCGGGGGCCGTCCTGGTGGCGTCATCGCTGTGGTGGGTCGCCATGGTTGCGCTGTGGCCGGGGGAGCGGCCTTACATCGGCGGCAGCACGGACGGCTCGGCATGGGACCTGGTGATCGGCTACAACGGGTTCGGCCGGATCTTCGGCTCCAGCGGAGGCTCGTCGCAGACGATGCCCGGTATGAGCGGCAGCTTCGGTGGTGAGGCCGGGCTCGGTCGGATGTTCAACACACAGATCGGCGGGCAGATCAGCTGGTTGCTGCCGGCCTGCGCCGTGGCTCTGGTTCTCGGGGCTGGATGCGCGGTGCTGCGCCGCCGTGGGCGACTGGCTCCGTCCGGTGTGCTGCCCGACTCGGGATGGCTGCTGTGGGGGTCATGGCTGATCGTGTGCGTGGCGGTGTTCTCCACGCAGAAGGGCATCTTCCACCCCTACTACACCACCCAGTTGGCTCCGGCGATCGCCGCACTGTGCGGTGGGATGCTCGCAGCCCTGATCCGTGTCCACCGGGCTGGACTGTCGTGGGCTCCCTGGGCCGGCGTGGCGGCCGTGACGGTGACGGTCGGCTGGGCGCTGGTTCTCGTCCGACGTAGTCCGGACTGGAACGGGTGGCTGGTCTGGCCAGTGCTGCTGACCGGCTGCGCGGCGATCGCGCTCCTGGTGGCCCGGCGCAGTGGACGGCTTCTCCTGGTGGGGGCGGCGGCTGCGGTGGTGTCGATGCTGGTGGTGCCAGGAGCGTGGGCGATGAGCGAGCCGGCCTCCTCGGGTTCGTCGAATCTGCTGGGTGGTACCAATCCGTCAGCCGGTCCGGCGACCGCACTGGGCTTTGGAGGCGGCGGTATACCGAGCCAGGGCTCTGGCGGAGGCCAGGGGTCATCGGGCCTGCCCTCCGGGATGCCGTCGGACATGCAGGGCTTCCCCGGTGGAGACACCGGTTCGGCACAGGGCGGGCTTCCCTCGGGAATGCCCTCCGGCATGCCCGGCTCCGGTGAGGGTGGTCTGCCGAGTGGTTTCCCCAGTGGCATGCCAGGCGTGTCCGGTGGTTCCGGCTCGGCTTCCGGCAGTGAGGAGTTGCCGTCCTTCCCGGGCGGCTCCGGCGGGAGCCGGAGCGGACTCGCTGGCTCCGGCGGCTCGGAGCTCACTTCCGACCAGCGCAAGATCCTCGACTACGCCGTGAAGCACGCTCGGAAGGCGCGGATCAAGCTCGCTGTGTCGGGCGGGGCCAACGCCACCAACGCGTTCATCCTGAACAGTGACGAGACGGTGATCGGCATGGGCGGCTTCCTCGGTTCCGACGACGCGCCGTCGGTCATCCAGCTCAAGAAGTGGACCAAGGACGGCGAGCTGCGGTACATCCTGGGATCGGACGACTCCAGCGGAGGCGCGATGCAGTTCCCGGGCGGTACGTCGGAAGGCCCGAGCAAGCAGCGCTCCGACTGGATCTCCAAAAACTGCACCAAGGTGTCCGCGTCGGCCTACGGAGGCAGCACCACGTCTCAGCAGAACGCCGGCAGTGCGGCGCTCTTCGGCGGCAGCACCGTGCTGTACGACTGCGCCGCACGGTGAACAGCGACAGAACGGACCGCACAACACGATGAACGAGCAGCCCTCTGACAGGCAGCGGTACAGGCTCCTCGTGGTCGAGGACGAACCCAGTATCCGCACCCTGTTGGAGTCCACCCTCCGTCTCACTGGATACGAGGTGAGCGGAGCGGAGGATGGTCGGTCCGCCCTCGTCGAGATCGAACGGCGGGAACCGCACCTGGTGCTGCTCGATGTGATGCTCCCCGACCTGGACGGCTTCGAGGTCACACAACGGCTGCGGGCGGCCGGGAACGGCGTACCCGTGCTGTTCCTGACCGCCCGTATCGACGTCGACGACCGGATCAAGGGCCTGAGCTCAGGCGGCGACGACTACGTGACGAAGCCGTTCAACATCGAGGAGGTGCTGCTGCGTATCGAGGCCATCCTGCGCCGCACTGCTGCCCAGGGAACGGAACTCCTCCTTCCGGAGACTGTGCTGGGCTACGCGGACCTCGAACTCGACGAGGGGGCGCACGAGGTGCACCGCGCAGGGCGCTACGTTCCGCTGTCGCCGACCGAGTTCAAGCTCCTTGCCTATCTGATGGCCAACCCGGGCCGGGTGCTGAGCAGGGCCCAGATCCTCGATCACGTATGGAGCTACGACTTCTCCGGGGACGCCCGCATCGTCGAGACGTACGTCAGGTACCTGCGCAAGAAGATCGACTGCTTCGAACCGCCGCTTATCCATACGGTGCGCGGAGTCGGCTACTGCCTGCGGCTGCCACGCGGGGCGGGCGAGGCGGCGGACCAGTGAAACCGTTGCTTCCCCGACCGCCCGCATCCCTGCGTCGGCGCCTGATCCTGGGCGCCACCGCGCTGGCGACGGTCGCGGTCATCGTCTCCCAGGTCTTCGGCTTCACGGTGCTTCGCTCGTGGCTGCTGGACCGCGTCGACCAGCAGCTCGCCGACTTCCACCCTCCTGCCCCTGCTTACTTCGACGCGAGTAAAGGGGGTATTCCCAGCGGACGGCTCGGCGTCCTGCCCTCGGACTTCCGCGTCTATTTCTACGATGCCTCCGGTCTCCGTACGGACGCGTCGCTCGGTGCCGATGACACGCCGGGGCCGCGGATCGCGGATTCTGTGGCGGGGCTCGGTCTGCGGGACGGTCACCCGGCGACCGTGGATGCCGTCAGCGGCGGCAACCGGTGGCGGGTGTTGCTGAGCTCCGGTCCTGGCGACATGCACGCCGTGGTGGCGCTGCCGCTGGATACGGTCGACGGCGCCACCTCCAAGATCCTCTGGCTCAACGCCGTGCTGCTCGTCATCACAGTCGCCGCTCTGCTCGCACTGGGCCGCTGGGTCGTACGGCTCGGCCTGCTCCCGCTGACCCGCATGGAGCGCACCGCCGAGCGCATCAGCGCGGGGCAGCTCGATCTGCGGCTCCCCGACACCGATCCGCGGACCGAGATCGGGCGGCTCGGCCGGGTTCTGAACTCCATGCTGGAGCGGCTGCGCCAGGCGCTCGGGGAGCGGGAGGCGTCCGAAGCGCGCATGCGGCGGTTCGTCGCCGACGCCGGACACGAACTGCGCACTCCGCTCACCGCCATCCAGGGCTACGCACAGCTCACACTGCGCCGTGAACGCCTGTCGGCCGACGAACAGAGCGAGGCCTATCAGCTCATCGCACAGAACGCGGAGCGCATGGGCCTCCTCGTGGACGACCTCCAACTCCTCGCCCAGTTGGACAGAGAACCGTCGTACGCGAGCGACCCGGTGGACCTGCTCTCCCTGGCGGCGGACGCCGTTGGGACCGCCGCCCTGCATGGGGCGGGCCATCCGGTCGACCTGGGCCCGCTGCCGGGCCCGGTGGGCAGCGGTGAACTGGACGTGGTCGAAGCCAGCGGCGATCCCCACCGGCTCAGACAGATCGTCGAGAACCTGCTCTCCAACGCCCGCCTGCACACCCCGTCCGGCACTCCGGTCCATGTCAGGGTGGGCGAGACCCGGGTCAGCGCGGACACCTGCGGAGCGGATCGCCCGGGACGCATCAGCGCGTCGCCACCCCTGCCGCCCGGCACGCCCGTCGCCGTCGTCGAAGTAGCGGACGAAGGGCCCGGACTGGCCGCTCGGAACGCCGAGCACGTCTTCGAGCGCTTCTACCGTGTCGACACCTCCCGCTCCCGTGCCCACGGTGGCAGCGGCCTGGGCCTCTCCATCGCCGCCGTGATCGCCGAGGGCCATGGCGGCCGACTGGAGCTCGACACCGCGCCGGGCAAGGGGTGCACCTTCCGTCTCGTTCTCCCCGTGCAGCCTCCGGACGGTCGGTCCGTCGGCACGTCATTCCGATGACCGCCGACGTGCCGTCTGCCCGAGATCGTCCAGGCCACGGACGTCTCGCCGCGCATGGGCACCACAAGGAGCGCTCGGTGCAGGTTGCCGGCCGAGCGAGCGCGGAATGGCTACCCGCCCCCGTTCACCAGCCCGTTCATCAAAAGGTCGACGATCCGCTCCATGTACTGGCCGTCGACCGGCCGACGGGTGAGCAGTACCTGGAAGTGGACCGGCGCGAGGAGTACCTCGAACACGAGATGTGCGTCAGGGGCTGTCACCAATTCACCGCGCGCGACGGCGCGGTCGATCACGACGCCGGCCGAGTCCAGCCGCGTGTTCCAGAACTCATCGCGCAGCCGCGCGAGATCGGGGCTGTCGTCCGTGGCCGCCATCGCGCGGATCAGAGTCGCACCGAGCGGCGAGTTCACCATCCGGACCATGGATGTGGCGTACGCGGTCAGATCGGCGCGCAGGGATCCGGTGTCGGGTACCGGGAGCGCCTGCTCGCTGTGGGCCAGGAGGGCAGCCACGATCAGGCCTTCCCGCGTCCTCCACCGGCGGTAGATCGAGGTCTCGTGCACATCTGCGCGGGCCGCCACGTCGGCGATGCTCAGCTTCTCGGCCCCGTGTTCCGCCAGCAGGGCCAGGGCCGCATCCAGCACCGCCACCCGGACGCGTGCCGAACGGCCTCCGGTACGGCGCTGAATCTCATGATGGTCGCTCACCTGAGCAGGGTAACTCAAGTTTCTTGCGTTAATTATCCAGGCTGATTACGGTGCTTAAAGCAGATGTCTTGCGTTAAGGCAATGGGAAGTAGGTGTGCGCGTATGCCCTACCGGTGGAAGGTCGCTCCCGAGGAACTGTTCGTCGAGCGATACCGGCAAATGGTGAGCGGCGGCCTGTCGGTCGAGGATGTCGACTCGGTCCGATTGGCGGTCGCCGAAATGTGGCCCGACCGGCCGGGCGGATGGGCGTACGAGTGGGCACGGCTGGCCGCCGGGCACGCCGAGCGCGGCCGGCACCGACTCGCGGCGCTCGCCTACGGGTGGGCGAAATTCCCCGCACTGGCCGACGATGCGAAGCGCACCGCCCTGGAGCGGCAGCTCGAGCAGTACCTGCTTGCCGCTCCCGGCCTCGAGGTTGCGTTCGAGCGCCGTATGGTCGACGTGCCCCAAGTGGCCCAAGTGGAGGGGGTCACCGTCCTGCCCGTGCACCTGCTCACCCCGCGGGGCTGGTCCGGTGACACCCCGATCCTGCTCGCCAGTGGGGGAGTGGACACCTGGAAAATGGACTTCCACGCGCTCTTCGAGGCCATCGTCCTGCGCACCGGCATGGGCGTGCTGGCCTTCGACATACCTGGCACCGGTGAATGCCCGGGCCCCCTGAACTCGGAGGACGGCGCCGATCTCGTGCGCGTACTGGCGGCCGAGGCTCGAGTGCTGGGCAATGGGCGCGTCCTGCATCTGGGCATATCCATGGGCGGGCACTTCTCGGCCTGCTCGGGTCTGGCCGGTGACGTCGACGCGGCGATCGTCATCGGCGGTCCCGTCGAGGCGGCCTTCGCCCCAGGCCGGACCTTCGCCTTCGGCATGGACGGCATCGTCGGCAACGCATTGGGGTTCGACCACGAACCGACTCCTGCGGAACTGGCCCAGAGCTGGCCCTCTTTCGACCTGCGCCCGCTGATCGACCTCGACGCCAACGTGCCAATGCTCGTGATCAACGGCGCCGACGACGTCCACGTTCCTCAGGAGGACACCCTTGTCTTCGGTGGCCGTCGGGACACGGAAGTACATCTGCTTCCCGACACCGGACACTGTGCTGTTTCCCGGCTGCCCCAGGTGCTCCAGCTGATGTTCGAGTGGATCGAACGTGACCGGCTGTCGACTGTCGGCAGCTGACGCGAACAGTGGCGTTCGAGGCGGCTGCCCGTGCCGGCGCGGTCAGCGCCCCGTCCTTCAGTGTTCACGTCGTCCCCGACGTAGTGCCACCAGCGCGCTTATGGCCAACAGGGTCACCGCCACGCCGAAGCTGATCCCGGCAGTTCGAAGCCCCACCGCGTCGGCTGCAAGCCCGACGCCCACCACGGGCACGGAGATCGCGACGTAGAGCACTGTGAAGTACGTGGAGGCGACCTCCGCCCGCTGCCCACTGGGCGCTTCGGCGTTGATCGCGGCCAGTCCCGCGCGGAAGCTCACCCCCTGTCCCAGTCCGGCCGTCACGGCGGCGCCCAGCAGGAGCACCAGCGATCCGGCGGCGAGTCCCGCGATCAGCAGGGCCATGCCCGCGATCAGTAGACCGCACCCGGCGGGCAGGGCCGCTCGGCCCAGTGGTCGTACGAGCGTGATCTGACCGATGGCCGAGGCGGCGAACACCGTGCAGACCACGGAACCCGACAGCGCGGGATCGGGCAGGTGGAGCAACTTCCCCAGGAACGACGGTGCGACCGCCGTGAACAGCCCGAGCACCGAGAAGCCGGCGAAACCGGCGATCGACGCCCGTAGGAAGGTGGCCCGTACCTGTTCGGGCACTCTCGGGCGGGTCAAGCACAGCCGCAGCCGCCCGGTGACCTCGACCGGCTCCGGCATCAGCCATACGCCTGCCGCGGCCACGGCGAGCATCCCTAGGTGTACCTCGAACGGCAACCGCAGTGGAGCCGGGGCGAATTGGGCGAGCAGCCCGGACAAAAGCGGTCCCGCTCCCAGACCACCCATGTTCGCCACCGTGGCCACCAGGGTGGCACGTTCCCCCGCGTCCTCGTCGGCCAGGTCGACCAGTGTGGCGGTCGCGGTGCCGGTGAAGATGCCCGCGGACAGACCCGAGAGCACGCGGCCGGTGATCAGCAGGGGCAAGCTGTCCGCAGCCAGGAACATCAGCGCGCTGAGTATGGCGAACACGAGTCCGGGCAGCAGCGAGCGCCGCCGTCCGATGACGTCCGAGACCCGTCCGAACAGCACCAGAGCGGTCAGGACCCCCACCGCGTACGCGGCGAAGATCACTGTGCTCATGAGGGTCGAGAAGCCCAGCCGATGCTGGTAGAGCGTGTACAGCGGGGTCGGCAGGGTGGTGCCCAGCATCGTCACTGCGAAGGCCAGGGCCACCAGCCAGAACGCCGCACCCCGGGGTACGGCCGGTCGGCGTGGGCGCTTGCTGCCGGGTGGGCGCCCGAGTGTCGCGGTCAGTCGGGTGCGCGTTCTCACGTAGCGTCCATCGAGTGGAGGAGCCGCTCGCCCGAGTCCAGCAGCCGGTCCTTGATCTCGGCGAGGCCGCAGTCGAGCAGGGTGTGGTCGCGTTTGCGCCAGCGGCCGGCGACCATGACGGCTTCGATGTTCGCGATGTCGGAGTGCAGGGCAGCGGCGATCGGGTTGTGGGCGGGCCACAGGTTGAGGGCACGGGTGTCGACGGCGACCAGGTCGGCCTGCATGCCCGGCTCGATGCGGCCGACCTGGTCGGCCAGGCCGAGTGCCTTTGCTCCTTCCACGGTGGCCCACGCCAGGGCCTGCTTGGCGGTGACCGACGGCGCCTTGGCGTGTGTGCCGGTGTTCTTCCGGTGGCGGGCGTGATCCAGGCCGCGCTGGTGGGCGAGGGCGATACGGGCGGCGGTGAGGACCTGGCCGGGTACGACGGTGTCGATGTCGGTGCCGAGAGAGGGGGCGGCGCCGAGGCGCAGCAGGGAGCCGGTGACGGGGGTGCCGTGGCCCTGGCCCAGTTCGTTCTCGGGTGTACTGGTGAAGGTGACGCCAGCCTCGACGAGCGACCTGACCCAGTTGTCGGGCAGGTCGGAACCGTGCACGACGTTGGTGCGGGGGCTGAACAGCCCGGCGGTGCGTAGGGCGTCCCAGCCGGGCGCGAGCTCCCCGCCGCTCTGGTGGAGGGATACGACAAGATCACGTTCGGTTGCGGCCCGGAAGTCGGCCACCGCGGTGTCGGGGGAAGAGTACTGCGGTCCTTGGACGGCCATGCCGAGAGTGAGGAGGGCATGGTCGCGGACGGGCCCGTCCAGCAGGCGGTCGATCTCGGCGAGCGGATGGGGCAGGTCCGGATCCCGGTAGGGGGTGCCGTGCAGGAAGACGGCACGGATACCGGCCCGCACGAGCCCTTCGACGGCGGCGTCGGCGTGCTGGGCCGTCAGGCTGTTGTGGCACCAGTCGCCGAGCGTGGTGGTACCGCAGTTGATCTGGTTCAGCGCGCCGGCGAGATTGCTGACGTACATGTCGTCGGGCGTGTAGTGCCGCACGACGCCCCCGTGCAGGTGGGTGAGGTACTCCATGAGCGTCCAGTCGACGCCCACGGCACGTAGTCCGGTCTGCCAGGTGTGCAGATGGGCGTTTACCAGGCCGGGGATGATTACACGGCCGGTGAGGTCGACGATTTCGGCGTCCGGCGCGTCCAGGTTCTCGCCGATCGCGGCGACACGCTCGCCGTCGACAAGGACGTCGACGCGCTCGGCGTCGGGCTGGCCCGGCGCCATGGTGACAACGCGCGCGCCACGCAGCAGTACGCGGCTCATCCGACGGTTCCTGTCGTGAGCGAGGCTTCTGACACGGCGCGGCACCCTGCGGCAGCCGTCATCGCATGGACTGCGGTGCGGGTGCTGGTGAGAAAGCCCTCGGTCGCGACGTGGCCGATGCAGCCGCCGGGACGGCCGACGTCGTAGGACGACGGCAGCAGGGCCGTCACCCCTTCGAAGTGGTGCAGGCACGAGGCACTGCCGTGCAGCGGCACGGCCGTGGGCCTGTGTCCGGTGGGTGCGTAGCGGACTTCCAGGTCTCCGATGGCTGCGAACAGTGAGCCGGACTGGGGTTCGGGCCAGATGTTCATATCGGTTACAGTGTTGCCGTTATCGGTCGCCTGTCAAGCGGGCGGACTTTCCACAGGTCGGGAAGGTGTAGTCGGATGCGGGCGATGAGGTCGGCGACATATGTTCCCCTGCGCCTCTGTGCGCGGGGCCGCCGGCGGACAGTCTTGTTTCGTGTGCGTGGCATGAGCTCAGTACGACGTCATCCCGCTGTCCGGCGCACTGGTTGCTCTGCCGGTGGGGACGTGGCCGGCCACGACATTCACTCCGCCGGCGGTGTGGTCCGCCGGCAAGGCGAGCAGGCCCGGGGTCTTGTGAAGTGTCAGGGGGTGCTCAGTCCGAGGAAGGCGGTGTTTTCGGGGCGCGGAACAGGCATCCGATCGCGGCGGCGAGGACGATGACGCCGACGGCGATCAAGGAGGCGGACAGTCCGTCCATGAAAGCGGACTTGACGCCGTCGGCCAGGGCGGGGCCCCGCGCACCGAGGTGTTCGGCGACGTTCAGGCCGGCGGCGGCCGAGTCGCGTACCGATTCGGCGGTGTGGGCGGGGAGGCGGTCGACGGTGCCGGGGAGGTTGGAGCGGTAGTGGCTGCCGTAGATGGAGCCCATGAGGGCGATGCCGACGGCCGAGCCGACCTCACGGGTGGTGTCGTTCATGGCGGAGGCAACGCCCTGCTGGCCCCGGCCGAGCGAGCCGGTGATGGCCGAGGTGCCCACCGCGCCGGACAGTCCGATGCCGAACCCGGCCAGGACGAGCCCGCCGAGGAAGGGCAGGTAGCCGGAGCCGACGTCGAGCCGGGCGATCACGAGCAGACCGGCTGCGAGGAGAAGGAGTCCCGTCGCCATGACGGCCTTCATGCCCAGGCGGCGTACCAGGTGAGGGGTGGCTTGGGAGGTGGGCAGGACGACCACGGCGACGGGGATGAGGGCGATGGCCGCCTTGAGGGGGCTGTAGCCGAGGATGAGCTGTAGATACTGCAGGCCGACGAAGAAGAAGCCGAAGACGGCCATGAACTGCACGAGTACGGTGATGACGCCGGCGCGGAATCCGGGGATGCCGAACAGGGCGGGGTCGAGCAGCGGATGTTCGTGCCGGAGACCGAGCCAGGCGTAGGTGGCGAACGCCAGCACGGTGACGGCCAGGGCGCCGATCACGGCGGGTTCGCTCCAGCCCTGTTCGTTGCCCTCGATGATGGCGAAGACCAGTGTGCCGATGCCCAATGCGGTGGACACCGCTCCGGGCACGTCGGGTGGGGAGGGGTGCTCGTCCTTGGTGTTAGGCGCCAGGGCGACGGCGGCGAGGCCTGCGAACAGGGCGACGACGGCACTCGCAACGAATAGCGAGCGCCAGGAGAACCACTCCAGCAGGGCGCCCGCCGCGAGCATACCGAGGATGGCGCCGGCGGCGGCGAACCCGGACCAGACGGCCACACCCTTGGCGCGTTGTCGCGCGGGGAAGGCGGCCGTGATGGTCGACAGGGTGCCTGGCATGATCATCGCCGCGCCCAGGCCCATGACGACCCGCCACACGATCAGCGTGGTGGTGGAGTCGGCGAAGGAGGCGGCCAGCGAGGCCGCTCCGAAGACCACGGTGCCCGCGACGAGGATATGACGGCGGCCGATCCGGTCGCCGATCGCGCCGAGCGGGAGGACGAGGGCGGCAAGGGCGACGGTGTAGCCGTCGGCGATCCAGGTCAGCGAGGTGTTGGACGCAGACAGGTCGATGGAGAGGTCGGGCAGGGCCAGGTTGAGGGCGGAGACGGACGCGACGACCAGGACCAGGGACAGACACATGGCGACCAGCACGCCCTGGTGGCCGGCCCGGCCGGTCGCGACCGCGACTTCGCCGTCCTCGTCTCGATCGATCATGGGGTCGGTGCCGGGGTCGGGGACTGGGGTTGCAGACATGGTGTCCTGTTTCAGTTGGTGCCGGGCTGGACGAGTTTGAAGACGAAGCGGGCGGCGGCGCGCTGGGCGGTCTGCCGCAGGCGTATCGCGGCCGGCCGGACCGGGACCGGTGCGGGAGCGCCGGAGGACAGACGGGGGAAGAGCGCCTCGGCGTTGGTGTGGTTGACCGCCTTGAGCGGGCTGGGCTGGAGGAAGGCGTCGAGGCCGTTGGTGAAGTACTGGCCGGCGGGGGTGGGGGCGAAGGGCCAGTCGCTGCCGAACAGGACATGCCCGGGGCGGGCGAAGGCGAGCAGGGTGGGCAGAGCGGCGGGGCTGGAGGACAGGGCGGTGTCGAAGTAGAGGGAGCGGAAGTCGTCCAGTACGTCCAGTGGGCTGCGCCCTGTGTCGTTGGCGATGGTGACGGCCATACGGTGGGAGGCGTACGGGACGAAGCCGCCGGCGTGGCTGAGGATGAACCGGACGCCCGGGTAGCGCCGGACGATGCCGTTACGGACGAGCAGGTAGGCGGCCCGAGTGGTGTCGAGGAGGAAGTCGGCGGCGAAGGGCGGGATGCCGTCGACCGGGGGAGCGGGCAGTTCGGCGGGATGGACGAATGCCACGGCACCGCGCTCGTCCAGGGCACGCCACAGAGGTTCCTGGCCGTCGGTGCCGAGGTAGGTGCCCCGGTTGTTGGCGAGCAGCGTGACGCCGTCCGCCCGCAGGTCGTCCAGTGCCCGAACGGCCTCGGCGGCGGAGTCGGCGGCGTCCGGCATGGGAAGGGTGGCGAAGAAGCCGAAGCGGCCGGGACGGTCGCTGGTCAAGGCCGCCGAATGGTCATTGAGGCGGCGCGCCAGATCGGTGGCCGTCTCCTGGTCGGCAAGGAAACCGGCCCCCGGTGTGGAGACGGACAGGATGGCCGTGCGGGTACCCAGCAGGTCCATCAGCTCCAGCGCCGACTCGGCAGACCAGTTGGGCAGGGGCCGGCCGCCGGCCTCTCCGATACCCGCCTTGGTGAGCTCGTCGCGGTAGAACGCGGGCACGATGTGCTGATGGACGTCGATGCGCTGTGCCGAGAGGGTCATTGAGCGGCCTTTCGTGAGCGTGCGCGGACTACGGCTTCGTCGACGTGCTCTTCGCTGCACGCTGCTTGCCGCTCCGCGCCGCCGGTCGGCGTCGGGAGCAGGGTAGGGCGTTGTCGTCGTCGGAAACGCCAACGGCTCCGGTGTGGCGCGCAGAAGCAGTAAGCGGTGGTGTGGAGGGAATGAATGCGAAGTGCCCGTCGGAGCGGAGGACCGAGACAGGGGATCTCGTGCCGTGCTGCTGCCGGACGCGGAAACAAGTCATGCGGTCGGCCGAGATTCAGACGAAGGACATCGACACCGGGCCCAGCACCCTGAAGCGTGCCTCGGCTTTCTGGCCGGCCTTTACGAAGGGAGCGATGGTCATGGCGCCGGACAGGACTACGTTCCCGGCCTCCAACTGCGCGCCGTGAGCGGCGAGGGTGTTGGCCAGCCACGCGACTGCGGCGGCCGGATGCCCCAGTACGGTCTCTCCGCTGCCCGTCGCGACGTGCTCGCCATCGAGGAACAGGTCGACGGTGACCGCGGCGAGATCGGGGGCGCGTTCGAAGGGCGTCCAGGCTCCGCAGACCAGTCCCGCGGAGCCGACGTTGTCGGCCACGGTGTCGGCCAGGGTGATCCGCCAGTCCCGGACCCGGCTATCGACGATCTCCAGTACGGGTGCGACCGCTTCGGTGGCCGTCAGCACGTCCAGGGCGCGGACACCGGGCCCGCGCAGCGGCCGGGCTAGTCGAAAACAGATCTCGGGCTGGACGCGCGGACTGCAGTACCGGGCCGTACGCACAGTGCCGCCGTCGCGATGGAGCGTGTCGTCCAGCAGATGGCCGTAGGCGGGCTCGTCGATGCCGGGGCGCGTGTGCATCGCGGCGGAGGTCGGTTCCACTTTGTATCCGACCAGGCGGGCGCCGGCTGCGAGACGTTGTGTGACGTTGTCCTGCTGGACGGCGTAGGCGTCGGCGAGGTCCAGAGCGGGCAGTAGGGCCGTCAGCGGATCGATCGGCGTTACGTGTTGCTCAGCCTCACGGAGCAGCCTGCCCGCTGCTTCCCGCTGCCCGGCAGTCGCGCTCACTGCGTGCCCCCCGTCGCCATGCGGAGTGCCGCCTCATGCACCAGCTGGGCGTGCAGCTCGAACATCGCCACCAGGTCGACGGTGTCCCCGTCGATCTCCCGAAGCACGAACAGGCCGTCCGCCCCTGCCACGGCATACGCGGCCAGCGTATGGAGCGCGCCCTCGTCCAGTTCCGGGAAGAGGGTCTGGGTGATCTCGATCATCTTCTGGCGAGCGGTCTTCCTGACCTGGAGGAAAACGGTCCGCCCCCGGGGCTCGTCGGGCCGCCGCTCCAGGGCGAGCATGAGGCCGAGGCGCAGGAAGTCGGGTGCGTCGATCAGTGACTTCGCCACGTTCGCGGCCATGACGGTGACTCTTTGCAGGGATGTGCCCGCTTCCTCCACCGGCAGCTCGACCGCGGCAAGCCAGGTATCGAAGCTGCGCTCGATGACCGCAGCGATCAAGTCGTCCTTGTCCTTGAAGTGCCAGTAGATCGAGCTGGCGGGCAGCCCGCACTTGGCGCTAACGGCTGCGATGGACGTGCCCTCGTACCCCCGTTCGCCCGCGATCTCCACCGTGGCGTCGAGGATGCGCTGCCGCGACTCCACGCCGTTCGCGCGCTTCTTGCGTGTCGCCTGGGGCCTGGTCATGGGGTCTTCCCTCCTGTCGCGCCGGCCCTTGACCGTGTCCGGCGCCAGGATTACCGTAGCATTCATTCCAATTGGAGTGAACGCTACATGAAGCCAAGAGCCGCGACAGAACGACAGCGAGGTGGCCTGGTGGAAGAGATACCGGCCGGGGACGACACGTACGACGTGGCAGTGATCGGCTACGGACCCACAGGAGTGACGGCAGCGAACCTGCTGGGCGCGATGGGGCTGAAGGTCGTCGCCCTCGATCGCGACGCCGAGATCTTCTCGCGCGCCCGGGCCATCTCCACCGACGAGGAGGTCATGCGGATCTGGCAGCACGCGGGCCTGGCCGAACGGCTCAAGCAGGACATGCTGACCGAGCGGCCCGTCGACTTCGTCGACGCGCACGGCCGCCCCTTCCTCAGCGCGCGGCCCACACCGCGCGGCCACGGCCATCCGCCGCAGATGTTCATCTACCAGCCGGTGCTGGAGCAGGTCCTGCGGGACGGCGTCGACGGCTACCCGAACGTGCGGGTGCTGCTGGGGCACGAGTGCCTGCGCCTGCACCAGGACGCCGCCGGCGTGGAGCTGACGCTCGTCGGTACGGACGACGACACCGTCCACCGGCTGCGTGCCACCTACGTCATCGCGGCCGACGGCGGCTCCAGCCTCACCCGCGCCCAGCTCAACATCGGCTACGAGGGCACGACGTACGAGGACCGCTGGGTGGTCATCGACACCAGGATGCTCAAGCCCTGGCCCGACCACGACAGACTGCGCTTTCACTGCGATCCGGCCCGCCCCGCCGTGGACTGCCCGACCCCGCTCGGTCACCACCGCTGGGAGTTCCCCATCCTCCCCGGTGACGACGAGAAGCAGCTGACCACCCAAGACGCCGTGTACCGGCTGGTCGCGCACTACGGGATCAGCCGGGACAGCGTCGAGGTCGTGCGGGCCACCGTCTACAGCCACCACGTCCGCCTCGCCTCCCGCTTCCGTGCCGGCCGGGTCTTCCTCGCCGGCGACGCCGCCCACGCCATGCCGCCGTGGATCGGCCAGGGCATGGCCGCCGGAGTGCGCGACGTCGCCAACCTCTGCTGGAAACTCGGCGCCGTGCTGCGCGGCGAACTGCCCGAAGGGGTCCTCGACAGCTACGAGACCGAACGCAAACCGCACGTCAAGGAGATCACCAAGCGTGCGGTGTTCGTCGGCCGCATCATCACCGAACGCCGTCCGGCGGTCGCTCGCGTCCGCGACCGCGCCCTGCGGGCCCTCGACCGAGTGCCGGGCTTCGGCGACTGGCTGCAGGACTCCCACTGGATACCCGTCGCCCACTACGCGGACGGCCTCCAGGCCCGCCCCCGCACCAAGGCGTCCGGCCACCAGGTACCCCAGCCCTGGGTGACCGGGCCGGACGGCACCCGTCTGCGTCTCGACGATGCCCTCGGCGGACGCTGGCTGCTCCTGCAAGCCCGTACGGCTGTCTCCCAGCCGGGTTGGGACCGGCTGGGAGTGCCCTCGCTGACCGTCACACCGGCCGGCTCCCGGCCGGCCGAGGGCACGCTCGTCGACAGCGACGGCGTCCTACTGCCCTGGATGACCGCCCGCCGCGTGGCCTGCCTCGCTCTGCGCCCCGACGCCTACGTCTACGCCGCCGCGCCAACCGGCAGCCCGCTTCCCCCTCCACCGACCGGCTTCGCTCCGGCCGCCACCCCTCGCCCGACCGCGACCACCGCCCAGTGAGGTACGACATGACGACACCGACCGGTTTGCCGACGCTCCAGGAGACGACGTACGACACAGCCGGAAGGAAGATCTTCGTCGCGGAGACGGGCGACGGCCCGCCGGTGCTGCTGCTGCACGGCGGCGGCCCCGGCGCCTCCGGTGTCTCCAACTACGCCCGCAACATCGCCGACCTGGCCAAGGAGTACCGGGTCATCGTGCCCGACCTGCCCGGCTACGGCCGCAGCACCAAGGGCGTTGACCCAACCGACCCCTTCGGCCATCTCGCCGACGGTATCCGCGGACTGCTGGACGAACTCGGCCTGGACAAGGCCCACCTGGTCGGCAATTCCTACGGCGGGGCCTGCGCCCTGCGCCTGGCGCTGGACACCCCCGACCGGGTCGACCGCATGGTGCTGATGGGGCCCGGAGGTGTCGGTACCACCCGCGCCGTGCCCACAGCGGGGCTGAACAACCTGCTGAACTACTACACCGGTGACGGGCCGTCCCGGCTGAAGCTGGAGAGGTTCATCCGCAACTACCTGGTCTTCAACGCCGCCGACGTCCCCGACTCCGCCATTGACGAGCGCTACCGGGCCAGCATCGACCCCGAGGTCGTCGCGGCACCACCCCTCAGGCGTCCCTCCGGTCCAGGCGTGCTGCGGACCCTGTGGAAGATGGATTTCACCCGCGACCCACGCCTGCGCCGACTGCCCGTGCCCACCCTGGTGCTGTGGGGTGCCAAGGACCAGGTCAACCGGCCCTCCGGCGGACGCCTGCTGGCCGAGCGGCTGCCCGACTGCGATCTGTACCAGGTCGCCAACACCGGCCACTGGGTGCAGTTCGAACGCGCCGAACTGTTCAACCGCCTGTGCGCCGACTTCCTGGCAGGCCGGCGATGACCGCGCATGACGGGCACGACGCCCCGTCCGTCTTCGGCGCCGTCCACCTCGGTTACGTCGTCATCGAGACCAACCGCTTCACCGACTGGCGCCGCTTCGGCACCGACGCCATCGGCATGCACCACGATGCCCTCACCCCCGAGCTGATGCGCTTCCGCCTCGACGACCAGGAGTGTCGCTTCCTGCTGCGCCGCGGTCCCGCCGAGGACGTCGTCGCCATCGGCTGGCACCTCGACGACCACGCCACCTTCGAGCAGATCGAGGCCCGCGTCCGCGCCCACGGTGTACCCCTCGCCGTCGGCACCGACGAAGAAGCCGCCCTGCGAGGCGTCGAACGCCTGCTGCGCTTCCCCGGCCCCAAAGGCATGACCCAGGAGATCTACACCAGCCCGGTGAAGTCTGCCGAGCCCCTGCGCATGCTCGCCTCCGGCTTCGTCACTGGCGACTCCGGCATGGGCCACGTCGCACTGACCTCCACCAGGCCGACGCAGATCCGCGGCTACTTCAACACTGTCTTCGACGCCCGCCTGACCGACTACATCGACGAGACCATCAGCGGTGTCAAGCTCAAGATCCGTTTCCTGCGGGTCAACGAACGTCACCACTCCATCGCTGTGGCGGCCACCCGCGGCCTGCCGATCGACCCGGTCCCCACCCGTGTCCAGCACCTCAACATCCAGACGGCCACCCTCGACGACGTCGCCCAGAGCTACCGGCGCGTACACGAACTCGGCTTCGACATGGCTCTGTCCGTCGGCCAGCACACCAACGACCGTGAACTCTCCTACTACGCCCGCACCCCGTCCGGATTCGAGTGGGAAGTCGGCTGGAATCCCGTCCTCATCGACGAAGCGACATGGGAGCCCAGCACCCACCAGGGCATCAGCGTCTGGGGCCACCTCCCGGTCGGACAGACCATCGTCGAAAAGCTCGCCCAGTTCCGGGCCGGCGCCCGCTCCCTGGCCCGTCCGGAGAACACCGTGCCCGCGCTCAGCGGCTCCGGCATCGCCGACGACTGACAGACCTCACGCCGCCGTCCGCGGTGGGCGCGCGGAGAACCCTGCGCCGGAGCGGCACCTCGACGCGGGAGAGCCATGCACCGATCACAGCAAGACGTGGTTCCCGAGGGGCGGACTTGGCACTCGGACAAGGCAGCTGCCATCGCGCCTACCCGACGACGCGGAGCCGGATACTGGTCGCCGTGTCACTGGCAGCGCTGCTGATGGGTGCCGTCGCCGTGGACCACGGAGCCGCAGACCGCGTGGAGGGCCGCACTGTCCAGGCCTTCCAGGAGGGCATGGGAACGTCCGAGCGGCCTGCCGTGCATGTCACCGGCCTTCCCGTCCTGACCCAGTTGGCGGAAGGCACTCCGCGACACGTCGACATCACGGCCCACGACCCACCCGCGCAAGGGACGATCCGGTCCCTGCCGGTCACCAAGCTGACCGTGGACCTCGACGAGTTGAAAGTGTCGGGAAGCGCCGACGAAGCCGACGCAGGCAGCGTCGAGGCGACCGCGTACCTGTCGTACGAAGATCTTTCGGACGCGCTCGACGTCGGCATCTCCCGAGGCGACGGAGAAGACCGGGTCAACGTGCGGAGCGGCCTGCCGCTCGCCGGCGACGTGAGCGTGGACGCCAGGGTGTCGGCGGCCACCGGTAACCGGATCGCCTTAAAGGATGTCCGTGTCACCGAAGGTGTCTTGTCCCCTGCCGTACGGGCGTTGCCCGTCCCTGCCCTTGAAGAGCCCGTACTCTTGCGGAACATTCAGGAGGGCCTGCGGTTGCGCTCGGTCACCACGACGGCGGAAGCGAACCGCGCCGACTTCACCGGTCGGGCGGTCACTTTCCGGCCCGACTCGCTCCGCTTGATGCCGATGGCCGGAAGGAAGCGAACCCCGAGCGTTCTCACACGTTCCTGCCGGAGCGCAGCACCCGTGACAGACCGAGGGCCGCCGTGCGCACAGCAGGTGCCAGCTGGGCCGGGTGGAACCGGGCCAGCGGCACGGCAACGGACAGGGCGGCCACGACTGTAGCTCCGTCGAAGACGGGCGAGGCGATGCAACTGACGCCGAGGGCCGCTTCCTGCTCCTCGTAGGCGAGCCCGGACACTCTGGTCTGCTCGACTGCGGTGCGCAGGCGTGCCGGGTCGGTGATCGAGTAAGGCGTCAGCCGGGGCAGGAATTCCGCCAGCATCTTGTTGACCCGGCTTCACCAACAGTTTCTGCGCGATGGCGTTGTCGAAGAACACCGCGGTGCCGCCGGAGCCGGAGGTGTTGTCGGTGCGGAAGATGCCGACGAGTTTCTTGTGCAGCACACCGGTCCGTCGATGGCCAGCCGGACGGTGTCCGCCCTGGTCGGCGGTGGTGGAGTCCATCAGCACCTTGTCGGGCCCGGTAGGCAGCGGGTGGCGGTCGTCCTTGCCGTCGGCCTGGGGAAGTAGTTGCCCGCCATGGACACGTTGCCCTCGCCGAAGGCGTGGCCGTCCTTCGCGGCCACGGCGGTGAACCCTTCGATGGCGCCGGTCACGCACGAGATGTGGATTTCGGTATTCGTGACTGGCGGGATCGGGTCAGTGATTCCTAATGCCGTGCCGCCCACCGCTCACGCGGCTTGACAGACGGCATTAGGAATCACTGAGTGCTCAGGGTGGCCCGTCGGAGCCGTAAGACGTGGAGATTGGGTGCGCCAGGCGTGTGCCTGGCGCACCGGGGCTATGGCCTCGTCTTGACCAGACCGGCGTCATACGCCGTGATCACGGCCTGGATGCGATCGCGCGCCCCGATTTTGGCCAGGACGCGTCCGACATGTTTCTTGACGGTGGACTCGGTGAGGACGAGTCGTTCGGCGATCTCTGTGTTGGTCCAGCCGTGACCGATGGCGACGAGGACCTCTCGTTCGCGGTCGCTGAGGGTCCGCAGTCGGGGATCCTCAGCCACGGGGGCATTGACCGGAGCGAGTACCTGGTGGGCGTAGGCGTTCAGCAGGCGTCGGGTCAGGCTCGGGGCCACGACGGCGTCGCCGCTCGCCACCGACTGGATGCCGGCCACGAGTTCTTCGGGGCGGGCGTCCTTGAGCAGGAAGCCGCTGGCTCCGGCCCGGAGACCTTCGTAGGCGTATTCGTCGAGGTCGAAGGTGGTGACGATGAGGACGCTGGTGCGGCCGCCGGTGGCGATGATGCGGCGGGTGGCCTCGATGCCGTCCATGCCGGGCATCCGGATGTCCATGAGGACGACGTCGGGGCGCAACTGCGCGGTCAGGCGGACGGCTTCGGCGCCGTGCTCGGCCTCTCCGACCAGCGTCAGGCCCGGGGTGCCCTCGATGAGCATGCGGACGCCCATGCGCTGGAGGGGTTGGTCGTCGGCGATCAGCACGGTGGTCATGGCAGCTGTTCTCCGGGTGCAGGCGGGGCGGTTGCTGAGGGTACGTCGAGCACGACGTCCACGAGCCAGCCGTGGCCGGTGTCGCGCGGCCCGATGATCACGGTGCCGCCGTACATGGCGGACCGCTGGCGGATGCCGACAAGGCCGTGACCGGGGTCGTTGTTCTGGGATACGGGCTTTGCTCGCGGAGGCGCCCCTGGCGGTAGACCAGTGTCAGCGACCTGGATCCGCACCTGGCCCGCCTCAACGGCGATGGTGACTTCGGCGGATGTGCCCGTCCCCGTGTGCTTGAGCGTGTTGGTCAGCGATTCCTGGACAATGCGGTAGACGGTGAGCTGTACGCCGCTGCTCAGGGAGCCGAGGTCTCCGACGGTCCGGTAGGTCACCGTCAGACCCGCCGCGCGTACCCGCGTCAGGAGTGCGTCGAGATCCCCGATGTCAGGCTGCGGGCTGAGCATCCGTTCACTGTTCTGCTCTTCACGCAGGACGCCCAGCACGCGTCGCAGTTCGCTCATGGCCTGGCGGCCTGTGTCGCCGAGGATTCGCAGGGCCTCGGTGGACTGTTCGCCCCGGTTGGCGGCGAGGGTCGCGGCGCCGTCGGCCAGGCTGACCATGACGGAGAGGTTGTGGCCGACGATGTCGTGCATCTCGCGGGCGACCCTGGAGCGTTCGGCTGCGGCGGTGAGCCGGAGGCGTTGGTCCTGCTCGATCTCCAGGCGCTTGGCGCGGTCCTCCAGCGCCGACAGGTACATCTGACGGATCCGCAGGGTCAGGCCGACGGCGATGGCTGCAGTCGCCGTGCCGAGGAGGAAGAAGCCGGCCAGCAGTGGATGTTCGATCGGCACAAGGACGAAGACGGTCAGTAGCAGTTCGATGACGGTTAGTGCCGCGGCCCAGCCCAGAACCCGCAGGGAACCGCTCCGTGCCAGGGTGTAGAGGGCGATGAGCGCCCCGATCCCCGCTGGCAGCCAGAGGCCGAGTGACCACTGGACGAGCGACACCGCCGCGATCACGAAGTACGTGACGGCAGGGGACCTGCGGCGCCACCACAGCGGGATGGCGAGTGCGGCGCTGACGGCGAACGGTACGGCGGAGGGCAGCTCGTCCCGTGCGTCCGTGTCCCCGAAGGGCGAGGCACCGTTGCCCCAGAACAGGTCGGGCAGACTCACCGCCACGACGATCAGTACTACAGCGGTGTCGAGCAGCCACGGATGTTGGCGGTCCAGCCGCTGCCTGCGGCTCTGATCGCGCAGCAGCCGGCCCAGGAGCGGATGCGCCCACGCGGCGTCGAACCCGAGGGGCTGCGGGGCTGCCTTCCCCGGGGTGGTGTCCGCGGTGGCTGCCGCACGGTGCGGACTCATGGACACCATTGTCCTCGTGTCCAGCTCAGGCGTCGGTCTTGACGAGGCGGTAGGCCGCCCCGGCGAGGGCAAGGGCCACCCAGCCGGCGAAGACCGCGAGCCCCGCCCCGGGCGAGAGGGCGTCCGAGGACTGATGCAGGGCGTAGACAGCCGACCCCGCGTTGCTGGGAAAGTAGGGCTTGAGCGTGTCGTACCAGGAGTCGGGCAGCAGCGAGGCCAGGCCGGGCAGGATGAGCAGGACCCCGACCAGGGCGGCGATGGCCCCGGCGGAGGAACGCAGGAGCACGCCCAGCGCCACCCCGAACACGGCGACCAGACCCAGGTAGAGGCCCGCGCCGGCGAGGCTGCGCAGTACGCCGTCGTCGCCCAGGGACAGGGCGATCCTCTGGCCGTCCAGGCCCGGGGTGCCCAGCTGGAACGCGGCCAGGGCGCCGATGGCGGTGAGGACCAGGGCGATCGGCCCGATCACGGCGGCCTTCGACCACAGGACGGGCAGTCGGCGCGGCACCGCTGCGAGAGTGGAGCGGATCATGCCGGTGCTGTACTCTCCCGCGGCCAGCAGCACACCCAGCACGCCCACGGCGAGCTGCGCGAAGGACACGCCGGTCAGCGCCAGGCTGATCGCGTCGCTGTCACCGGAGCTCGGTCCAGGCCCGCCGGTCGCCACGGTGTCGGGACTGTAGGTGTAGCTGGCGATCGCCCCGAAGAGGACCAGCAGAAACACTGCCACGCCCAGGGTGATCCAACTGGACCGCAGGGACCAGAACTTGGCCCACTCCGAGCGCAGCACCCGCAGGCCGGTCACCTTGTACGTCGTGGGGGAAGTGGGTGTCTTGGAGCCGGGTGCCGCGGAATGGTTCGGGCGCTTGCCCGGTCGCTGGATGCGGCGGAGTGCGGTGGTGGGCATCAGGCGGCCTTTCGTTCGGAAGCGTCCGCCGGACCACTGTGGTACTCGACGACATCGCGGGTGAGGTCCATGAAGGCCGCCTCCAGGGAAACGGCCTGCGGGGTGAGCTCGTACAGGGTCACTCCGTGCTGGGCGACGATCGCCCCGATTTCCCGGGCATCGCGTCCGGTGACCAGGAGTTCCTCGGCGGAGGAGGAGGTGATCGTGACGTCCGGTCCGGCCAGCAGTGAGCGCAGCCGTGCGGCCTCGGTGGTGGCGACCTTGACCCCGCCGCCGCTGGCCTCCCGGGTGAAGTCGTCGACGGTGGTGTCCGCGAGGAGCCGGCCGCGGCCGATGATCACCAGGTGGTCGGCGATCAGCGCGGTCTCGCTCATCAGGTGCGAGGAGAGCATCACGGCCCGGCCCTCGTCGGCGAGCCCGCGCAGCAGGTTGCGCACCCACAGCACGCCCTCGGGGTCGAGGCCGTTGACGGGTTCGTCGAGCATGACGATCGCCGGGTCGGCGAGGAGTGCGGAGGCGATGCCGAGTCGCTGGCCCATGCCGAGCGAGAAGGCGCCGACCCGCTTGTCGGCCACGCTGGTCAGGCCGGCGAGCTCAATGACCTCGTCCACCCGGCGGCGCGGAATGCCGTGGGTGTGGGCGAGCGCCATCAGGTGGTTGAACGCGCTGCGCCCAGGGTGGACGGACTTGGCTTCCAGCAGGGACCCGATCTCGTGCAGCGGCGCGCTGTGCTTGGCGTAGGCGCGGCCGTTGATGGTGACCGAGCCCTTGGTGGGGGAGTCCAAGCCGATGATCATGCGCATGGTGGTGGACTTGCCTGCGCCGTTGGGGCCGAGGAAGCCGGTCACCTCACCGGCCTTCACGGTGAAGCTCAGATTGTCGACGACCGTCTTGTCGCCGTACCGCTTGGTCAGCTCGCGCGCTTCGATCATGGGGGTGGGCCTTTCCTGCCTCGAACTCGGCCGCGGGTGCACCGCGGTGTCTGCATTCGAAACTAGGAGCGCGGCGGGCCCGATCCATGGGACCCCGGGGGAATCTTCGGAGGGGACTGGTACTGGGGTACCACTCCCGCCGGCGCAGAGATCGTGATGCCCGCTACCGGCGTTGCCGTGGTCGAGTAGTACCGCAGTACCACCGGCCTCTCGCATTGCCGTCCTGGGTACCAGGGTCTGCGGTCCATTCGCCCCTAAAGTGCGTTGCAGAAGGCCGTGAGCAGCTCGTGGAGAACACCTCCACCTCGGCCCTGTCCGGTACCCGCTACTACTCGGTCGGTGGCGCGACGGTTCACTCGCGAGCATCCACCCCCACGTTGTCGGCGAGAAACGGCAGCCCTTCACGGTGGCCTTCGCGATGCCCACGCCGCCGAGGTACCGGAGGTACCGCTCGACCGCCGCGGTGTACTACGGCGGCAGGGCGGACCGGGGTACCTCCTGAACGCGAGACGGTCGGAGCGTGCCCCCGCTCCCCGCTCTGGTCACCACTCTCGCCCTGCCTTTCCCGCACCGTCGCAGCAGATGGGTACACCGCGCCCCACAGCTGGAACGGGTCCGCCGCATGTCGCGGTGATCACCGTGGAGCTGCCGTCGCGGCAAGTCCGGTATTGACGTCAGCGGGGCCTCCGGCTTGCCGGTGTCCACCCGGGCGGTCTCCGCCGACCGGGGCGCAGGACGAAAGCCGAGCACCTCCGCTCCCTCGGCTGCGTGCCGGTTGCCGAGCGGATGATCAACGCCCCTCCATCGCTGGCGATCGACGTCGCCGAACTCACCTCGGACCAGACCTGAGTCCTGTTCTCCCGGATGCGCGTCATCGAACACGCCGCGATCACTCACCGACGCCGCTCACGCTGGTCGTCAAGGAGGTGATGGCGCTGCTCCGGTAGCACCCGCCCGCATGCACGGGCGCCTTGGCGGCTGGAGTCTGATCGTGTGGAGTTCCCTGTCGATGTCGCGTTCGCCGAGTTCGTCCAGACCCTCCCGGTCGGGACGAACTGGCGCTACGAGCCCAAGTTTTGAGCAGGGTTTGAAGTTGTCCGGTGTCCGCAGCTGAATACGGCGCCGCGATTTGGGACCACCGATGCGTCTCGAATCGGCCCTGCTCGATGAAGATCACTACTCGCGAAGACGGTTTGAACCAGGCTGACTTGACCACCTCCACTGCACCTCATGCGCGCAGACGGCTGGTCACACTCCGCGCTGGCTTCGCTTACGTTCGCCACGACTTCGGGAGCCCCATGTCGGGCTTGTTTCCGGTGTTCATGTGGTGGTTTCTTCGCGGATGAGGGGTGCGGGACGGGAGGTGAGCAGCCGGGTCAGTAGGGGGAGTGCTTCGGTCGCGGTGCGGGCTTGGGCCGTGGGCAGGTGGGCGACGCTGTCGGGCAGGGTCGTGGCCGAGCGGGGGATGGCGAGGACGTGCATGTCGGCGGCGATGGCGGAGCGGATGCCGGCCGGGGAGTCCTCCACGGCCAGGCACCAGGAGGAGGGGACGCCGAGTTCGGCTGCCGCGCGCAGGTAGGGGTCGGGTGCGGGTTTGACGCGGGCCACGTCCTCGCCGCACACCACGGCCCGCAGCCTCTTTGCCAGGCCGAGGTGTTCGAGGGCGGCCCGGACGAAGCGGCGGGGGCTGGCGGTGGCCACGCCGACCGGTCCGTGGCGTTCGGCTTCGAGGACCAGCTCGATGGCGCCGGGCAGGGCCCGGATTTCTCCCGCGGCGCAGGCGCCGACCATCGCGGTGGTGCAGGTGTCGACGACCTCGGCGGTGGTGGCCGTACCGCCGCACAGGCCGGCGACGTACGAGGCCCAGCTGCCGTTGCCGTGGAGTGCGGCGGTGTCCTGGGGCCGCCAGGGGTGACCGTGGCGGGCGGTGAAGTCGGCGCACACCCGCGGCCAGGCGTCCGCTGTGTCGATGAGGGTGTCGTCCAGGTCGAAGACCGTCGCCCGCAGCACCGGGGTCATACCGTCGCCGGGTCCGCGAGCCGCAGCCCCTGCGACAGCTGCTCGATGGAGACCAGTGCCAGTCCGTGTTCGTCGGCGAAGGCGCGCAGGCGGTCGAAGCCGGCGGTGGAGCCGTCGTCCTCGCAGACCTCGCTGATCACCGCGACCGGTGACAGCCCGGCCAGGCGCAGCAGGTCGACGCCGGCCTCGGTGTGTCCGCGCCGCTCGGCGATCCCGCCGGGGCGGGCCCGCAGCGGGAGCACGTGCCCGGGCCGGATCAGCCCGTCGGGCCGGGTGGCGGGGTCGGCCAGGGTGCGCACGGTCAGGGCGCGGTCCGCGGCGGAGATCCCCGAGCCGACGCCGACCGCGTCCACGGAGACCGTGTAGGCGGTGGTCTCGACGGTGTCCGTGCCCGGGGCGGGCGGGACCATCAGCGGCAGCTCCAGCCGGTCGGCGATCTCGGGGGCCATCGGCGCGCAGATCAGCCCGCTGGTCCAGCGGACGAAGAATGCCAATGCCTCGGCGGTGGCGAACTCGGCCGCCATGACCAGGTCTCCCTCGTTCTCCCGGTCATCGTCGTCGACGACGATGACCGGCCGTCCGGCCCGCAGATCGTCGACGGCGAGCGCGAGCGGGTCCAGCGACTGCGGTACCGATGCTGACGTCACAACAACCAGCCTCTCCTCGAAAGCATGAGCGTGCTTGCCGTGGATGCATCGGTAACCGGACAGACGTTCTTGAGAAACCTGTACGCCAAGGGGGCGAGTCCCCAGGCGAGCCGCAAGACACCACAGGGCTGCACCGAGGCATCTCGCGGGCGAAGAGATCCTCCAAGACCGCGCGCCGCTCGCGGTGGGGGCGGGGGAGGAGCTCTGCCGTACCGGGCTGCAGGACGTGATCTGCTCTACGACTCCGGGGCCGAGTCTCGCGGGTGGCCACCGCTTGGCCATCGGTCATGAGAGTCGGCCACGGAATCTGAGACCGTGTTTGAGATCTGCCGTACCCCGTTGCTGGAGTGGTCGTTGAGCATGCTGTGAGCGGTGCCAGGGCAGATGGCCATCCAGGTCGCCAGGCGGCTCGGCGCGGGCCGTGAACGGGCGCGGCTGGCGACCCTGCCGGGGATCGGCGCCGACGTGACCGTCGCGCTCACCGACGGCGCCGAGGCCACTGCGGCGGCGCTGGCCGAGACGGCCGCCGAGGTCGACCTGGTCGTGGACTACCTCTGGGGCAGGCCCGCCGGTGACGCGATCATGGCGCTGCTGCGGGCCCGCGCCGACCGCAGCCGCGCGCTGAACTGGATCCAGATCGGCTCCATGGCGGGCCCGACCATCGAACTGCCCTTCGTGGCACTGCGTTCGGCGAACTTCCGGTTGCAGGGCAACGGCCAGGGAGCCGTGTCCACCAGGGCGTATCTGGCCGAACTGCCGTCCCTCATCGAGGAGATCGACGGCGGCGGCATCGCGGTCACCGTCAGGACGATGCCCTTGGCCGACGTCGGGACCGCGTGGACCGAGCCCGAGGTACCGGGCGTGCGCACCGTACTGACGGCCTGAACCGCCGTGGTCAGCCGGGCAGTTGGAGAGTGAAGACCGTCTCGGTTCCGGGGGTGCTGGTGACGCTGAGGCTGCCGCCGTGGGCCTCGGTGAACCGGCGGGCGATGGAGAGACCGAGGCCGCTGCCGCCGGTGTGCCGGTTGCGGGACTTCTCGGCGCGCCAGAACCGGTCGAAGACATGCGGCAGGTCCTCCGGGCCGATGCCGGAGCCGGTGTCGCTGACCTGGATCAGGACGGTGTTCCCGGTGCGGCGGGACCGTACGGTGACGCTGCCGCCGGGGGGAGTGTGGCGTACGGCGTTGGACACCAGGTTGCCGACGGCCTGGCGCAGTCGCATGGGGTCCGCGTACAGCTCGGTGTCACCGTCGGTGCGGACGTCCAGGGTGATGCGCGCGCTCTGGGCCTGGCCGCCGTGGGCGGTGGCGACGTGGTGCAGGAGGTCGCCCGCGTCCAGGAGCTCACGGTGCAGCTGGAGCGTGCCGGCCTCGGCCGCCGCCAGGTCCCGGAGGTCGTCGATGATGTGCTGGAGCAGCAGGGTCTCCTCCAGCAGCACCGAGGTCACGTCGTCGTCCGGGGTGAGCACACCGTCCTGGGTGGCTTCCAGCCAGCTGCGGATGGTGCTGAGCGGTGTCCGCAGTTCGTGGGCGATGTCGCTGACCATGGCCTTGCGCTGCGCTTCGGTGCGTTCCCGGTGCTCGGAGAGGTCGTTGAAGGCGGCGGTGAGGCGGCCGATCTCGTCGCCGGTGGTGACCGGGACGCGGAGCTGCGGGCGGCCCGGGTTCCGTACGGCGCTGGTGAGCGCGCGCAGTGGTCTGACCAGGCGGACGCCGATCACGACGGTCACGGTCATGGTGAGGACGAGGACGAGGGCGATGACGCCGATGATGCGGATGGTGTTGGCCTGCGACAGGTCGAAGCCCGGAACCGCCGATCCGGCCGGTTCACTGACGAACAGCTGTGCCGCCGGGGCGACGTAGGCGGCGAGCTGTTCGCGGCGGCTGGAGTTGACACAGTTCTGCGCGGCCCGGCTGTCGGCGTCGCCCGGCTTGTGGGAGAGCGTGAGGTCGAGCACCACGGTCGGCCGGCCCTGATGTGCCAGACAGGTCCTGATCAGCTTGTTGAGGCTGTCGAGAGCCTTCAGCTCGCCCGGTGTCGCGAGTGCGAGCTGGAGCGTGGATTCGCACGTGACCAGGGCGTAGGCCTCCTTGGCGCCGTCCTCGGTCTCGATGCTGGGGTGACCGCTGAGCGAGACGGAGACCTTGGCGGGGAAGCCGTATTTGATCACACAGTTCCTGAGCTTGTTCGCGCTGCTGAGGAGATCCTGGCGCTGTGCGGCGGAAAGCCGGAACGGGCCGAGGGCACGGGGGTCGATACGGTCGGCGCCGGCGTCGGGGAACAGCGCGGGGTCGACCTGGAGCGGGTCGATGACCGCGAACGCATGGTCGGGCAGCGGCGATGTGCCGGGCGCGGAGTCCGCGATCGTCCGGCGCCCGTGGTCCTGGGCGGTGAGGGTGATACGCCGGTTGGTCCGGTCGGCGAGCTGGCTGATCGTCCCGGCGACTCCGTCCCAACTCGGGTGGACGGCGGCGTAGTCGGTGAGCATCTTGTAGATGTCCGTGTCGTCGGAGAGGACCTGCCCCTGCTCCTGGCGGATCGCGCTGGTGGTGGTCCGTACCGCAAGCCAGGCGGTGGCGGTGATCGCGCAGAGGGCGACGAGAAGCGAGGAAGCCAGCAGCCTGACCAGCAGACTCCTGTGCAGCGGCACCCTGGTCTCGGGGGTCTCGGCGTGCACCGCGGGCTCAGTGCGCACGGTGGCCCTCGGGGCCGGCAGCCATCTTGTAGCCGACCCCGAAGACGGTCAGCAGGAGGACCGGCTGCTTCGGGTCGGCTTCGAGCTTCTTGCGCAGGTTCAGGATGTGCACGTCGATGGTGCGCTCGGTGATGAAGCGGTCGGACCCGCGGGTCCGGGTCAGCAACTGCCGCCGGGTGAAGACCCGTTCGGGCTCGGCGGCCATGACCGTCAGGACCTCGAACTCCCCGGGGGTGCATTCCACCTGCCGCCCGCCGAGGTGGACGGTGTGCCGGACCGGATCCACCGAGAGGGCGCCGGCCCGCAGGACCGGGTCGGTCGGCCGGCGGTCGTCCGGGACTGCGGTGCCGCCGCCGGTACGCCGGCTGCGCCTCAGCAGGGTGCGGATACGGGCCATCAGCTCACGGGGGCTGTAGGGCTTGGTCATGTAGTCGTCGGCGCCGAGGTCGAGGCCGAGCAGCAGGTCCTCCTCGGTGGCGCGGGCGGTCAGCATCAGCACCGGGAGGCCGGACGACTCCCCCCGCAGAATGCGGCAGACGTCCAGGCCGTCGACCACCGGCATCATCACGTCGAGGACGAGCAGATCGGGCGGTCGGCGGCGGGCCTCGTCGATCGCGGCACGGCCGTCGTGCACCACAAGGGCGGTGTGGCCCTCGCGTTCCAGATAGCGCCGGATCACCGTGGCCTGTCTGACGTCGTCCTCGGCCACCAGGACATGTGCGCACATGCTGCCGACCATAGGGCGGGGCGCTGCGATTCAGACAGGTTTTTGATCGCGGTCTGACAGGATCCTCATATCGCTTGGCCATGGTGGCCGCCATGCCGAGCATCAATGACCGGCCAGGCCTTGGTGCTGTGGCCGCAGACGTGTCCCGGGTCCGTCCGGTAGCCGGTTCCGCAATCGCCGTCGGACGGCCCCTGCGCCGTGTCCTCACTGGCTGGACGGGCTGCAATCAGCCCGTCCAGCCAGTGAGGACACAGCGCGGCCGAAGACTGCGCAACCCGGCGAACCAATGCGGCCACAGCACGAGGTCCCGATCCGTCGCGTTGGCCGCCCTCGGGGTGGTGGCGATTTCCGCGCTCACCGCGTGCGATGGCGGATCCTCCGGTGCGGGCAAGGCCGGTGACAACGACGTGGCCTCGATCTCCAGCCCGGCCGCGAGTGCCGGATCGGCCGGGCCGAGCGCCGACCCCGACTCGGGCCGCCCCCAACTGCGCCTGGACGGCAGCGAGGAGGAACACCGGAAGCTCAACAACGCCTGGGTGTCCTGCCTTCAGGACCACGGAGTGAAGACGTACACGAAAGGCGCGGCGGGCGCCGAATGGATCTTCCCGGGCGTGAACGCTTCGGACTTTCCCGCATCGGCGAAGGTCTGCGCCTCGAAGCAACCGCTTCAGCCTGTGGAGACGGACCCGAAGAAGAACCCGCATTACGCCGATGACTTCCGCGAATGGATCAGGTGCATGAACTCCAAGGGGCTCAAGGTTGTCGGGCTGCCCGACAACGCGGGCTGGAACTACGCCTCCGACAACCAGCCGGCCAATTCGGATGAAATCGAGAGCAGTTGCCGGCTGGAGGCATTCAGTGCGAAGAAGTGAGCACGCTCAGGCCGACGAACCGCCCGGCAGCGCGGCGCCGGGGAAGGCGCGGAAACGGGTCGTCATCGCGGTGGCCGCACTGCTCACGGCAGGCGTGGTGGGGATCAGCCTGGCCGGGGTGAGGAGTGCTGGGAAGCCGTCGGGCGCCGCGGCGAGCGGTGCGCCCCGGGTGAGCACCGTCGCGGTGGTCAGGACCGACCTGTCCAGCACCCTTTCGCTGAACGGAACCCTGGGCTACGGCAGGACCGTATCGGTGAAGGGCGGCAAGGACGGCCTGGTCACCCAGCTGCCGGCGGTGGGGGCCAAGGTGTCCAGGGGCAGGTCCCTGTACCGGCTGGACGATCGTCCGGTGCCGGTGTTCTACGGGACCACACCGCTGTTCCGCCCCCTGGACACCCGGGGTCTCATGGGCAGGGACGTGAAGGTGGTCGCGGACAACCTCAGGGCGCTCGGCTACGACATCGGCGCTCAGCCGGCGTCGGGCAGTTGGGTCGCACAGAGGCCGGAGCCGACCGGCGCCGCGAGCGCCTCGCCGTCCCCGTCGCCCTCGGCGTCCCCTTCCCCGTCGCCGTCCTACGTCCGGGTCAAGCCGGGCGAGGGGGTGCTCACCGCCTCCCTGATCGCGGCGGTCGGGCGGTGGCAGACCCAGGTCGGTATGCCCTCCACCGGGGTCCTCGGCGCCGGCGACGTGGCGGTGCTGCCGGGCGAGGTACGGGTCGGTGCCGTACAGGCGCAGCCCGGCGACCCGGCCACCGGAACGCTGATGTCGGTCACCGGTACCGCCAAGTCGGTGTCGGTGCCGCTGGACGCGACCGACGTCGACTCGATCCAGCAGGGTGACAAGGCGACCGTGACGCTGCCCGACAACTCCGAGGCCCATGGCACCGTCTCGGCCATCAGCACGGATGCCCAGGCCTCCGACCAGGCAGGCGGTGACTCCGGCGGCACACCGCAGCTGGTGGTGACCGTCTCGCTGGACAGCACGGCGGCGCTGCGCCGCCTCAACTCCGCACCCGTACAGGTGCAGTTCACCGGGCAGACCAAGAAGGGCGTACTGGCCGTGCCGGTCGGCGCGCTGCTCGCGCTGAGCGGCGGCGGTTACGCGCTCCAGCTCCCCGGCGGCCGTCTGCTGGCCGTCGAGACGGGGATGTTCGCCAAGGGACTGGTGGAAGTGAGCGGCACCGGCATCACCGCGGGCACCAAGGTGGCAACGGCCTCATGACCGACCGCACACCTCCGGTACTCACCGTCCGCAACGCGAGCATGGCGTATCCCGGCGGGGTCAACGCGCTGGACGGTGTCTCGCTGGCCATCGGGACCGGTGAACTGCTGGCCATCGTCGGACCTTCCGGGTCCGGCAAGTCCACTCTGCTGAACATCATGGGCACCCTGGACCGGCCGACGAGCGGCACCGTGGAGATCGGCGGCCGGGACGTTTCCTCGCTCTCCGACCGGCGGTTGTCCGCGCTGCGCGGCCGCTGGCTCGGCTTCGTCTTCCAGCAGTTCCATCTCACCGAGGGGCTGACCGCAGCCGAGAACGTCGCCACCGGTCTGCTCTACGCGGGTGTGCCGCGCGGCCGGCGCCGTCCGCTGGCGCTGGAGGCGCTGGCCCGGGTCGGCCTGGGCCACCGGGCCGGACACCTCTCGCACCAGCTCTCCGGCGGTGAACGCCAGCGCGTCGCCATCGCCCGGGCTCTGGTCAACAACCCCGCGCTGGTGCTCGCCGACGAGCCCACCGGCGCGCTGGACACCGCCAATGGACGGGCCGTCCTTGAACTGCTGACCGAGCTGAACGACGAGGGCACCACCATCGCGATCATCACCCACGACCGGGACATCGCCGAGCGGCTGCCCCGCCGGGTGGAGATCCTCGACGGGCGCCTCGTCGCCGACACGTATGAGGGGTCATGAACACCACCGTCACCGAGGCGAACAGCAGGCCGGTACGGCTGGCCCCGCTGGATCTTCTGGGGCTGGGTCTGCTCGGCATCCGTACCCGCAAGATGCGGGCCGCGCTGTCGGCCCTTGGCATCTCCATCGGCATCGCCACCATGATCGTCGTCACCGGGATCCCGGCCTCCAGCCAGAAGGCGCTGCTGAACGAGCTCTCGGCGATGGGCACCAACATGCTCCAGGCGCAGCCGGTCCCCAATCCGAACTCACCGGTGCTGCTCCCGCCGGAATCGGTGGACATGGTCCGCCGTATCGGTCCGGTCACCATGGCCAGTGCCGTCGCCAACACCCATGCCACCGTTCACCGTTCGGACCGCGTTGACCCCAACGACTACGCCGGACTCACCATCCTGGCCAGCAAGGTCAACCTGCTACCGGCCATCAACGCCGAGGTGCGGTCGGGCCGCTTCCTCAACGCCGCCACCGAGAGGTTCCCCACCGCGGTGCTCGGTTCGGTCGCCGCCACCCGGCTCGGCTTCGCGAAGCTGAACGACCGGGGACCCGCCCCGCAGATCTACATCAACGATCGCTGGTTCACGGTCATCGGCATCCTTGCCCGGACCCCGCTCTCCCCTGACATCGACCGCTCGGTACTCGTCGGATGGGACGCCGCCCGTGCCCAGTTGAAGTTCGACGGACACCCCACGGTGATCTACATCAAGGTCAGGGAATCCGCCATGGAGGCGGTCCGGGGCGTGCTGCCCGCCACGGTCTACCCGCAACTGCCCGGCATGGTCCAGATCAGCCGCCCGTCCGACGCGCTGGCCGCGAAGCGCGCCACCCAGACCACCTTCTCCGCCCTCTTCCTGGGACTCGCCGGAGTCGCGCTGCTGGTCGGCGGTATCGGAGTGGCCAACACCATGGTCATCTCGGTCCTCGAACGCCGCCGTGAGATCGGCCTGCGCCGCGCGCTGGGCGCCAACCGGGGCCAGATCCGCGGCCAGTTCCTCACCGAGTCCGTCGTACTGTCCGCGCTCGGCGGCGTGGCCGGTACCGTCCTCGGCGTCCTGGCCACCGTCGGCTACGCCACCTACCAGCACTGGCCGCCGGTCGTCCCGCTCACCACGGTGGCGGGAGGGTTCGGCGGCGCCGTACTCGTCGGCATGATCGCCGGTGTCTACCCGTCCATCAGGGCCGCCCGCCTCACCCCCACCGAGGCCCTCGCGTCGGCATGAACGACATGGGCGACATGGGCGAAGGGCGTTGGGCCGTTGAGCGGCCCAACGCCCTTGCGTATGCGCCTACTTCTGGAAGGCTTTCACCTGGCAGGCGGTTTCGATCTCATTGAAGTGCGGAGGATTCGGCTGGCTCTGGTCGAACGAGTAATCGGAGTCGCCGACCATGGTGGCCCTGATGCCGTGGGCGTTCAGGCACTTCACCATGACCCGCAGGTCGTCGGAGTAGTCCGGATTCTGGGCCGGGTCCAGCTCCGGCGGCGTAATCGGCTGCTTCGACGCGCAGGCCTTCGCTCCGGCCTTCTCGGCCGGGGTGGTCGGCGCCCCTTTCAGCGGCCCGCCCTTCGCCCTCAGGCAGGCGTACCAGCTGTCCCACATCCGGTTGGTCTCCTCGGTGGAGCTGTCCAGCCGGATAACGGGGCGGCCGGCGTCGGGGTCCGTTGCCCGCGTCGGTGTCCCGACTGCCTTGCCCGGGCTCGCGATCGAGGCGACATCGCTGTCGCCGGCACTGCTTCTGTCACTCGCGTTGCCCGAGCCGCCGCCACCGCACGCGGTGAGGACGACAAGGCCCGTTGCGCCGACGGCGGTGAACAGGGCTGCCCGCGCGGAGCGGCCGGGAACCAGCCAGCTGCGATGAGAGGGGTTCGTCATGGCGGCCACGGTGGCCGAACGATATGAGCATCCTGTCAGGTTTCTGACAAGGGCCTGTCTGAAACCGGCCGGGCAGCCGACCCCGGGCCTTCGTACGAATAGTCGGTTGCCGACAGGAAAGGTGCCCGGCAACGGCGTAGCCACCGCGATCGGGTGTGGGCCGCCCACGGCCGATGGGACAAAACTGATGTTGGCTTTCACGGCGGCTGTGCTCTTGGGCATCGCCTTCATCATCCACGCCACCGAAACGCCGACCGACGTGATCTTCAGTTCGACGAGCCTGCTGTACCCCGGCCTCACGCTGCTCGCCCTGCGTGTGGCCGGTGTCGGGACCGGTTGGTCCGGCAGGGGCCGCAGCCGTCGCCGCTGAGCGGCGTTCACCAACCATCACACGGCGCAGGAAGCAGGGAGTGGAGGAGACCGGTCATGATCCAGGCAGCGGACGTCCGAGAGCGGCGTAATCACAATGTCGTTGATGACGGCGGGCAGCGGATAGGCGTACTGGAAGCCGTGTACGTGGACACCGCCACCGATGCCCCGTCCATGGCCACGGTCAGGACGGGGCTGCCCACCCGGCGCCGGCTGGTCTTCGTCCCCCTCGACGACGCGATCGACGGTCCGGGCTACCTCAAGGTCCGGTACGCCAGGGCGGAGGTGCGGAAGGCTCCGTCGATCGGCACGCACGACGTACTACCGGCCGGGGACATCGAAGACTTCGCCTCCGAGGCAGATGCAGACGATCATCGCCACGTCGACTCTCCGACATACGACTGCATCGCGCCAGAGTCGGACTCGCTGGTGATTGCATTCATGAGGTGAGCGGAGAGCTCTCGGCTGCACAGCGGTCACAGGCCTCGGTGCGAGAGAGTGATCGTGGGCCTGGTCGGGTTGCCGGTCGACCTCGGGTGAGGCGGCGGACCATGATGCCGATCATCGCCCAGCGGATCATCGTCTCCGAGTGGGCGGGGCTGGTCTCATAGGGTCCTGGCGAGGCGCCGGTGGGCGGTAAGCCATGAGAAGGTGCGCTCCACCGCCCACCGCTTGGGCTGGACCTGGAAGCCGCGCTGGTCAGGATCCTTGCGGACGATCTCCAGCTCACGGCCGAGGATCTGGGCGGTCCAGTCGACCAGACGGCCGGCGAAGCCCTGGTCTGCCCAGACCTTCCGGACCCCGGGGTGGTCGAGCCTGGTCCACAGCAACAGCTGCTTCGCGCCGTCGCGGTCCTGGATGCTCGCCGCGACGACGTGGACGGCCAAGAGCAGGCCGAGGGTGTCGGTGACGATGAATCTCTTGCGGCCCTTCACCTTCTTACCCGCGTCGAATCCCCTGGTGGCAGCTGGGACGGTATCGGCGGTGCGGACGGACCGCGAGTCGATCAAGCCCGCGCTGGGCTCCGCGTCGCGACCGTCAGATTGACGGACCTTGCCTCGTAAGGCGTCATGGATGCGCTCAACGGTGCCGTCGTCGTGCCACCACGTGAAGTACCAATACACCGTCGGCCACGGAGCGAAGTCCTTCGCCAGCTGCCGCCAGGCGCACCCGGTCCGCACCACGTAGAAGACCGCGTCGACGATCCGCCGCCGCGGATGCTTCTCCCGCCGGCCACCCTTCGCACCCACCCGCGCCCGCGGGAGCAACGGCTCCACCAACGCCCACTGCTCATCCGTCAGGTCCGACGGATACCCACCCCCAGCACCGCTCACAGCATGCTCAACAACCACTCCAGCAACGGGGTACGGCAGATCTCAAACACGGTCTGAGCTTGCCGTTTGACCTCTGGTGCGGGGAGGGGGTTGACGAGCAAGTCTGGCCAGCGAAGTACGGGGCCGCTGGTGATCGCTTCCCCTGTGGAGGGTGGTCGTTTCCCGGAGCAGGGGTCGGGGGCGGTCGTTGGACTCGCCGTCGGATGTGTGACCAGTAATGTGACCAACAATGTCATCGCCGATGGTGGAAGCTGGTTCTAGTGATGCCTTCCTGGGCCGCTTTGGGGGGAGCCCTCGTCTTTGGGGTACTGGCGGCTCGATCCTGGGCGAGGGGTATCCGGCGCTGGTCGGATCCCTACGCGCCCGCGGCACCGGTGGCGGCGTTCGCGCGCCGCCTCGCCGGACCCAAGCAGCAGGTCAGGCTCGAACGTGCCTCGCTGCTCGATGCGGCGTCCTTGAGTGGTCTGTCCGTGATGTTTCTGGGCGGTGCCTGGCTCCCCGCCGGTGGAGCCGGGCACAGTGCGGGACCGGTGGCGGCCTCCGTCGTGACCTTGGCGGGGTTGGTAGTCTTCTTTCTCGGCTTTGCTGCCCAGGTGATGGTGGCGGTCACTGGACAGCCGGCCTTCCTGCTGGCGAAGGAGAAGGCCACAGGGGTGAGACCGCGGTCCCTCGGGTCGGGTGATCCTGCCTCGGCAGGCACCGAAGTGTCCGTCTATCGCGATGACGCGGACTCCTATGCGCAGTTGCGGCGCTATGAGGTCTACATCGACGGCGAACGCGTCGGCCGGCTGCGGCGCGGGGAGTTGGTCAACATCCCCGTCGCCGTCGGCTCGCATGCCGTCCAGGTGAGGATTTCCTGGTGCTCCAGTGGTGAAGTACCTGTCGAAGTCGGTTCCGGTGAGCGGGTGAGCCTGATCTGCCGGGCCAAACACGGCGCACGTACCGACCTGGGCGGCGTCATCCGTCAGCGGGACGGCTTCCTACTGCTCCGCGAGGTGTGAACCCGCTCCGGGCGATACGGCAGTTCGCCACTTCCGCGATAGCCAGAGCGCTTGAGAGGACCACCGGTTCGGAGCGACTGGGTTGCCGTCGAGGGGACAGGTCGCGGGGATGGGGCAGGCAGTGTTGGAGTTCATCAAGTACTCGGCGGTATGCCAGGACTGCGGTGCCCGGCTGGAGTGCTGCGGCGTCCAGGCCCTGGTGGGCGGCTCTTTGCGGTGGGACGTTGAGGTCATCTGCTCGGCTTGTGGGTTCGCGGTGGCTGTGTGCGATGGCGTACTGCCGGCTGACCTCCGCGATCAGTTGCTCTCCGGGCACGGAGCGGCGAGGTTGCGGGTAACTTCCCCACAGGGAATGAGCATCGCGATCATGCGAGTGCTGCGGGCTGAACTCGGCCTTGGCCTGACCGAGGCCAAGGCTGAACTAAGACGCGTGCTGGCCGGGGAGTTCTCGGGAACCCTTCCCGAGATGGAACTCCTCGCCCGCAGCCTGCGGGTCGCCGGAGTCCCTGCGGTATCCGCTCGGCCATAGTGCCCCGCCCCGCCCCGGCCTGGTCTTCTTCACTCGCCAGCTGGCGGCTGACCTCGAACAGCGCGTCGTACAGGCTCACCCACCTGGGCATTCGCGGGACAGGCGGACGGCCCTCGCATGAGCATGCGTTCCATCACAGAACCGCACTCATACGAAGGCCGCAGGGGTGAGTCTGCTGCACCACGATGCCCGGGACGAGGCTTTCGGCTTCACGTCCCGCTTTCGAGAGGACCTCTACACATGTCCGACCCGGCGCGGTGACACCCTGTTCGAACTCACGGACGCGATGCTCTGCGGAGACGGCCCGGTGACCTCGCCGGTCGACCTGACGCTGCTGGCCGAGCACCGGCGTGGGCACGGCGCGTTGTACGACGCGCTCAACCAGGGCCGCATCGACGCGGCCGGGCTGCGCAAGGCGCTGGCCATGCTGCCGCAGCCCAAGGCCGCCGACGGGTGCCTGGTACTGGCCGTCGACGTCTCCGCGTGGCTGCGACCCGACGCGCCGACCAGCCCGGACCGCCTGTTCTGCCTCGTCTACGGACGCTCGGGACGCTCCAGTGACCAGTTCATTCCCGGCTGGCCGTACTCGTTCGTCGCCGCGCTGGAGACCGGGCGGACGTCGTGGTGCCAGCTGCTGGACGCGGTCCGGTTCGGCCCGAGATTGCTACCGTTTTCCCTTGTGCCCAAGCCTTGTCCGAAAGAGTTCGGAAGAGTTCCGCGAGGATGTCGTACGGGTCGCGTAGAACCGCAGGCCGGGTGTGATGGTTGAGCAGGCGGTCGCCGACTTGGGGGCGCACACGATGACGCTGTGGAAATGGATGCGCCGCACGGACATCGATGACGGGACCAGGCCAGGAACGACCGGCCAGGGCAGCGCGGAACTACGGGAAGCGCGTCGGCGGATCAAGGTGCTGGAGCAGGAGAACGAGGTCCTGCGCCGGGCGGCGGCCTACCTGTCGCAGGCGCACCTGCCGGGAAAAGGATCTACCCGGTCGTGAAAGAGCTGGCGATGGAAGGGATTCCCGTCGCGGTCACGTGCCGGGTCCTGCAACTTGCCCGCCGGCCCTCCTACCGCTGGTCGAACGGCCGGTGACCCATGCCGAGTTCGGGCACGCGCGTGGACGCAACCGCGAGAGCGGCGCCGCTCCCTCATCCGCGGAGAGCGGCGCACGCCGGGACGCTTTCGTGTCAGGCCGGCTGCCAGGAGAGGATCGCCTGGTACTGCGTTTCGATGCCGCCGGCCGCGATGATGCTCGACGGGACCTGGTCCGCTGCGGTGATGTTGTGGTTGCCCTGGATCAGGACGCCCTTGCTGTTGTAGTCGGAGGGACCGCTCGGCCAGTAGTTGCCTTCGATGTCCGTCGGATCGTATGTCCCGTCGCCTGCGGTGTAGTTGCCGTGTTTGCTGCCCCAGGGGGAGACGTTGATGTTCCATACGGCGTTGCCGAGGATCGACACGTAGGTGGCGCCGTTGTCGGTGTACAGGACGTGGCCGCCGGAGGTGTTGAGCTGGGCGTGGACCACGTTGCCGCTTACGTGCTCACCGGTGGCCATGGAGGTGCCGGTGATCCCGTTCGTGTAGACGGCTCCGCCGTCGCCGAGGAGTGACATGTGGTCGTAGATGAGGTTGTTCGAGATGGTGTTGTTGTTGGAGTAGTTGGGCTGTGCGGGCAGGCTCACCTTGTCGGGCCAGCCGCCCCAGCCGATGGAGATCGCCGTGTAGGGGACATGGTCGATCTGGTTGTGGGTGATGGTCGAGGTTTCGATGTAGCCGGCGTCGATGGCGATCCCGCCGTGGTATTCGGCGGCGGTGTTGTAGAAGTGGCTGTCTTTGACGGTGATGCCGCTGGTGTGCTGGGCGGCGCTGGTGGGCTGGGGAATGTCCACTCCGCCCAGGTCGAGGCCGTTGCCGGAGATGTCGGTGAACACGCAGGCGGTGACGGTGGCGTTCTGCGAGCCGTCGCCGAGGTCCAGTCCGGCCGCGCCGAGGTGGACGAAGTAGTCGTGGTCGAAGTGGATGCTCTTGTCGTAGCTGAAGCGCACCGCGCCGGGCATCTTGGTCCAGTTGCCGTAGGGGCAGGTGCCGCCGGACACGAAGTCGCACAGGCCCTGGGTGGCGTAGCCCTTGGTACCGGTGACCTGGTAGGTGGCCTGGATCTCGGAGAAGCCGGTGCCGGTGTTGGAGGTGGTGTAGTTCGCGTAGCTGAACTGGATGCCCTGGAAGCCGACATGGCTGGGTTCGTCCGCGGCCTTGCCGGAGGACGCCACCAGCGTGTCGAGTGAGGGTGCCTCGACGTCCGCCGTGGCCAGGTTCTCCCCGGCACGCGGGATGTAGTAGAAGCGGTGCTCGCTCTTGTCCAGGTAGAACTCGCCCGTTTTGTCGAGGAGTTCGTAGGAGTTCTCCACCGCTGTGGGTGCCTCGGTGATCGATTTGCGGCCGACCAGGTTGTAGGTGCGGCCGGAGTCGTCGGTACGCATGACCCGTTGGGTGGAGTTGTTCCAGCAGGGCTGGGCCATGGTGATGGCGGTACTCGTTACCGAGGCGACCGGGCAGCGCGGCTCGGTCCACAGGCCCAGGCCGCCGCGGTAGACGAACTCGATCGCCGACGGGTTGCGCCAGCCGGCCATGGGGTCACCGGACGCCGTGGTGTACCCGGTTGCCGTCTGCGTCACCGACACCGGCAGGGCGCCCGTCGCGCGCTGGGCGCGCACTCCGTCCACGTACAGCTGGCGGGTGTCCAGGCCGGTGGGGGCTGGGGCGGACCAGATGTTGCTGCCCGTACTGGTTTTGGCCCAGCCGGTGATGTGGGCGCCGCCGCTGATGACCGGGGTCTGTCCGGCCGCCGCCTTCCACCAGACGGTGCCGGCCGTACCGCCGCCTGAGTCCGCGGCGGTGAAGGTCAGCGTCTTGGTCAGCCGGTAGACGCCGCCGGCCAGGGTCACGGTGATCGGTCCGGACGTCGATGTGTCGAGCGCCCGGACCGCGGTCTGTGCCTTGGTGAGCGTCCGGAAGGGGGCGGCGGAGCTGGTCCCCGCGTTGTCGTCGCTGCCGGTGGGCGAGACGAAGTAGGTGACCGCGGTTGCCGCGTGTGCGGGCAGGGTCAGCACTGCGATGGGCAGAAGGGTACAGACGAAGGCCGCGATGACACGGTAAGACCCGATGAATAACCGCGGTTGCTTCACGGTTCTCGTGACGTGCGCATGCTCTCTTGTGGGAAACATGCTGGAAAAGTAGGGGTGTGGAGACGAGACGTCAATGACTGTGACGATGAGACATCGGATCAATTTCTCAAGTTGTCAGGGCTGTGTTCAGGCTTCGGTGACGCGGGCGTTGACCCGTCGCGTCCAGTCCTGGTCGGTGTGTCACCTGTGGTGGTGCGGCGCCGCTGGGGGGTGCGGTCCCGCCACGCCGCTCGGAGGCGGTCTTGATGTCGTACGTACCGGAGGAGTCGATCGCGGCGGTCACCCGCTGCTTGAGCACGGCGGCGTCGACACCCAACGGCGTTGCCGTGGAGGGACACCCTCAAACCTTGGCGAGCCCTACCCGACCGGAACGGTCGCAGGGGACTCCTGGCCAGGAACTGGTCGCCGACGTACGCAGGCACTACCCATCCGTCACAGTCGTCGCCGAGTCGTGAAGCGGGAAGAACGGCACGCCGGCCCCGCAGTCACGCACGCCCTCACCCCGGGGGTCCTTGTGCGCGTCCCGCAACGCGGCGACGAGCCTTGTCCAGCGATTGGCTCATACTGATGCAGCATCAGAAATACTTGAGGCGACCGTAGTTGGCATAACCGGGCGCGGCTGGTACAGGCATCGTGGCATGCTGCGGTGTCGAGGCTCGCACATGCGGTGGGTGCTTGGGTCGCACAAACCCGGGGCGGGGTGGGGAAGGCGGTCTGATGGAGCACTCGGCGGACAGCGGCCTTCCGCGCGTGCTACCCAGCGTCGGCGCTCCGCGATTCGTCGGCCGAGCGGTCGAACTGCACCGGCTGAGGCAGGCCTTGGCACGGCCGCCGGCCGCCGTTCTCGTCGAGGGTGAGGCCGGAATCGGCAAGAGCCGACTCGTTCAGGAAGCGCTGGACGAGCCCGGTATCGGCGCCCGACGGCCGCTGGCCGCCATGTGCCCCCCGTTCCGGGAGGCACTCACCCTGGGCCCGATCGTCGATGCCGCCCGCGATGCCCGGCCCGATGTGGCGGAGCTGACCCTCACCCCCCTCGCCGGGGTGCTGCGGCCGCTGTTCCCCGAGTGGGGGCAGGATCTGCCGCCGGCCCCCGAGGCGCTGTCGGACGCGGGCGCCGCTCGGCACCGACTCTTCCGCGCACTGGCCGAACTGCTGGACGCCATGGGCGTCGGCGTGCTGATCCTGGAGGACGTCCACTGGGCCGACGGAACCACCCTGGACTTCCTGCTGTTCCTCGCCTCCCGCCGGTCCCGCCGGATGAGCCTGGTGCTGACCTACCGTCCCGAGGACGTGGCGCCGGACTCCGTGCTGATGCGGCTGACCTCCCGACCCCCGGCAGGCACCGGGTACGTACGGATCTGCCTTGGCGCGCTGAACGTGCCCCAGACCGCCGAGTTGATGTCGTCGATGCTCGACGGGGAACACGTCTCCGAGGCTTTCGCGTCCTTCCTCCAGGAGCGGACCGACGGCGTGCCGCTGGCGATCGAGGAGTCCGTCCGGCTGCTGCGCGACCGGGCCGATCTGGTCCGGCGCGACGGAGAGTGGGTACGCAGGACGCTGGCGGACATCGCTGTGCCGCCCACCATCCGGGACGCCGTCGCCGAACGTGCCTCGCATCTCACCCCGGTCGCACAACGCGTGCTGCAGGCCGCCTCCGTGCTGGCCGAACCGGTCGGCCTGCCCGTTCTCGCGACGGTGAGCGGGCTCCCGAACAACGTTGTCAGCCGGGCCGTGGACGCCGCCGTACGCAGTGGACTGTTAGGTGAGGACCGTGTAGGCCGGGTCAGTTTCCGGCACGCGCTGGCGGCTCGTGCGGTCTACGACATGACGCCCGCGCCCGACCGCCGGGCCCTGCACCGGGGAGCGGGCCGCTCCCTGCAGGCCATGACACCGCAGCCGGTGGCACGGCTCGCCCACCACTACCGGGAGGCGGGGGACACCGGGCAGTGGCGGCAGTACGCCGAACGGACCGCCGACCTCGCGCTGGCCTCCGGGGACCACCGCACCGCCGTCGGACTGCTGCACGAACTCCTCACCGAGAGCGATCCGCCCGCCGCCTCGGTGGCCCGGTGGGCCCAGAAGATGCCGGTCATGGCATTCACCGGGCTCGTCGGCCGAGCCGACCTGACCCGTGCGCTGCGCGAGGTGCTGGACGCGGAGACGCTCTCCCCGCACGAGCGCGCGGCCGTCCGCACCCAACTGGGGAGGATGCTGCTGCACACGGGCGAGTACGCGGCCGCTGCGGCGGAACTGGAAAAGGCGCTGCCGGATCTGGCCGACGAACCGTTCCAGGCGGCCTGGGCGATGAACACGCTGGGCAGCCCGCCGAGCACCCTGATGTCCGCCGGGGAGCACCGCCGTTGGCTGGACCGGGCGGCCGACGCGGCCCGGCTGCCGATGACGGCGGACCAGCGGCTGGCTCTGGTGGTGGACCGGGCGACTTCCCTGCTGGACATGGGCGACGAGGCCGGCTGGGCCGTGGCCGCGGAACTGCCCGACACCGCGACGACCCCGGAAGGAATGATGCAACTGGCCCGCGCCGGACTCAACATCGGCAACTCCGCCATGCGTTGGGGCCGCTACGACGAGGCCAGAGCGCTGCTGACGACCGGGCTGGCCAGGGCCGAAGAACACCGGTACCAGCGGCTCCACGACATGATCCTGGTAACGCTGGTGCACCTGGACTGGTTCACCGGTGCCTGGGACGGACTGGCCGAGCGAGCCGCCGTCCTGGCCGGGGTGGAAGAGGAACCCGTGGTCCAGCTGGACGCCCTGCTGATCACGGCTCTGCTGGACGGGGCGGTCGGCGGCAGCGCGGCGGATGCCGGCCGCGCGGCGGTGACCGAGGGCGGGACCGGGACCGTCGAGGAGCGGCTGCGCCAGGTGCTCGACGCGGGTCTGCGGCGCGGCATCGTGGATCTGCCGCTGGAGCCCGCTGCCGCCCTGGCGCGGATCCGGCTCGCAGAGGGGTCGGCCGCCGAGGCGCTGGAGTTGACGGAAGGACCGGCCGCCGTCGTGGCCCGCAAGAACATCTGGCTGTGGGCCACCGAGTTCGCACCGGTGCGGACCGGCGCGCTTCTCGCGGTCGAACGGCCGGACCAGGCGCGGCAGTTCGTCGCGGACCTGGCCGAAGGGCTCGCGGGCAAGAACCTGCCGGCAGCGGACGCGGCCCTGGCGACGTGCCGCGGGGTACTGGCGGAGGGAGAGGGCCGCAGCGTCGAGGCAGCCGCCGCGTTCGGCCGGGCCGCCACCGCCTGGCAGGGCCTGCCCCGACCGTATGAGGCACTGCTCGCGGCCGAACGTCGGGCCGGGTGCCTGCTGGCAGCGGGGGACAGGGATACCGGACTGGCCGAACTCGCCCACGTGCAGGCCGGATTCACGGCTCTGGGAGCCCGGACGGATGCCGACCGGGTGCACCTCGCGCGCCGTGCGGCCGGGGAGCCGGTACGTCAGATGTGGCGCGGCGGGCGCCGCGGCTATGGCGACCAACTGTCCCCGCGTGAGCTGGAAGTGGTCCGCCTGATGCTCACCGGTCTGACCAACCCGGCCATCGCACGAGCACTCTCCCGTTCCCCGAAGACCATTGCCGCACAACTGAACTCGGCGATGCGCAAATACCGAGTGACCTCGCGTACCGCACTGGCGGTCAGCCTGACGCAGGCCGGAATCACCCCGTCGGAAGACCACGCCACCGGCACGCGCTCCGATCTTTAGGTCATCCGCCCCATCGCGAGGACACGCGGCAACCGTCGATACTCAGTGCGCGCAGGGTCCCCGAGCCGACCTGCACCCGGACATCACCGGAAGGGCGTCCATCCATCGGATGAGCAGCACACCCCCCGAACCGAAGTCCGGCGCACCGAACGCCCGTACGGACGGCGCCGACAGTCCCGCCGGTGCCGTCACCGGACCGCAGCACACCGACGTGCCGCCCGCCGGAGAACGACACCCCGAACCGACGCCCGCCGTACCGGGCGTTGCCGACGACGCAACGGCAGAACCCGCCTGCGCGGACGACTTGTACAGCGGTTACGAACCCCTCTGAGCTCGGCCCGATCGGGTCCTGAACGTGACGAATAGGGTGCCTCCTTGCTGTCCTTCTTGCTGTCCTCAAGACGTGCGCGCGTGCGCGCTCGCCTCTCGCTCCTCATAGCCGGCTGTCTCGGCGCCGGAGTTCTCGCCGCGACAGCCCCGGCCACCGCCGCGGCCACCCCCAGTTCCCCGGCCTCGTCATCCGACGCCGACTCCTCCAAGGCCGCCAACCTGCTCAACGCCGTGCCGCAGGACAACGTCCCGCAGAACTACGTCCCGGCCGCCTGCAACAACCCGAGCCTCAAGGACGGCGTGGCCCAGTGCTTCGCCGACGTGCGCACCAACTCCGACCACATCGTCCGGCCGCAGGTGAGCGCACCCCCGTCCACGGCGCTGGGCCCGGCCGACATCCAGGCCGCCTACAGCCTTCCCGCCGGAGGCGATGGCCGGACGGTCGCGATCGTCGACGCGTACGGCAACTCCCACGCCGAGGCCGACCTGGCCGCGTACCGCGTGCACTACGGGCTGCCCGAGTGCACCACCGCCAACGGCTGCTTCCGCAAGGTCGATCAGAACGGCGGCACGGACTACCCCGCCGATGACGCGGGCTGGGCATTGGAGACCGCGCTCGACCTCGACGCCGTGTCCGCCGCCTGTCCGGCGTGCAACATCCTGCTCGTGCAGGGTGATTCGGCAAGCCTGGACGACCTGGGCACCGCGGTCGACACCGCCGTACACCTGGGCGCCAAGTACGTCTCCAATTCCTACGGTCTGCCCAGCGAGAGTGCCTCCCAGACCGGGTACGACCACCACTACGACCATCCCGGGGTGGCCGTGGTCGCGTCCACCGGCGACACCGGCCATGTCCAGAACTGGCCCGCCACCAACCCCAACGTGGTGGCCGCCGGCGGCACCCGGCTGACCCGCACCGAGGACACCCAGCGCGGCTGGACGGAATCCGCCTGGACCTCCGGAGGATCGGGCTGCTCGCTGTACGAGGCCCAGCCCGCCTACCAGAGGGGCCTCACCACCGGCTGCGACACCCGGGCGACGGCTGACGTCTCCGCGGTCGCCGACCCCGCGACCGGCCTGGCCGTGTACGACACGGTGGGCAGAGACGGCTGGCTGCAGGTCGGTGGCACCAGCCTCTCCGCGCCGCTGATCACGGCGATGTACGCGCTGGCGGGCACCCCGGTCGAGGGCACCTACCCGGTGACCTACCCGTACATCAACGCCTCCGGGATGACCGATGTCACCGAAGGGTCCAACGACGACTGCGGCACGGTGGTGTGCACCGCCGGCGTCGGCTGGGACGGCCCGACCGGTCTCGGCACCCCGGTCGGCGTGTCCGCGCTCGCCTTCGGCGCCCATGGAACGCTGTCCGGACGAGTCACCGACAGCAAATCCGGCGCCCCGCTCGCCGGCGTGGCGCTGGCCGTCTCCGAAGAAGCGACAGGTAGCAGGGAGTACCACGTCACCACCGACGCCGAAGGCGCGTACAACCTCCCCGTCGCGGTGGGCGACTACCGGATCACCGCCACCGACTTCGGCTACCAGGAGAACACCAGCTCCGCAGTGAGTGTCGCCGAGAACCAGAGCACCACCGCCGACCTGACGCTGGTGAAACTGCCCACCCACACGGTGTCCGGCACGGTGAAGGACGGCAGCGGCCACGGCTGGCCCCTGTACTCGAAGATCACTATCGACGGCTATCCGAACGGCGCCGTCTACACCGACCCCTACACCGGCAAGTACAGTGTGGAGCTTCCCGAGAAGGCCACCTACGGCGTCCATGTGGCCCCCGTCTACCCCGGCTACCGGAGCACGGACCTGAGTGTCCCGGTGGGCACGGCCGACGTACGGACCGACGTGGCCCCGGACGTGGACCCGACGGCCTGCGTCGCACCCGGCCACGCCTATCCGGCCGGGACCGGTTTCGAAGGCTGGACCGGCACCACTCCGGAGCACGGCTGGACCGTCGTCGATCACGGGACGAGCGGCGCCACCTGGGACTTCGCCGACAAATTTCTGTCCAACTGGACGGGCGGAACCGGGAACTGGGCCGCCGCTGATCCCTACGGCCGGGGCGGTGCTCCCGAGGACACCGAACTCGTCTCGCCCGCCTTCAGCCTGGCAGGCCAGAGCTCACCCGTCCTCGGCTTCGACGCCCTCTACGCCCCCAGCAAGGACTCGGTGGCCGACGTCGACCTCAGCCTCGACTCGGGCGCGACGTGGACCACGGTGTGGCACCGGGACACGGCCGAGTACCTGGGCCACGTCGTGGTCCCCCTGGCCCAGGCGGCAAACGCCAAGCACGTGAAGGTGCGCTTCCACTACTCCGGCAGCGGCCTGTCGATCTGGCAGCTCGACACCGTCACCGTCGGTTCCTGCGCAGCCGTGAGCGGAGGCATCGTCGCCGGAAAGGTCGTCGACGGCAACACCGGCGACGCCATCACACCCGCCACCGTCACCGACACCGCCGACAGCTACGCGACGGCGACCACCGTGGCGACCCCCGACGACCTGGCGTTGGCCGACGGCTACTACTGGCTGTTCAGCGCCCCCGCCGGACGGCACACGTACCGGACGGTCGCCGCCCGCTACACCACCTCGACCGGCACCCTCACCACACGGCCGGACAAGATCAACCGGTTCGACCGCACGCTCAAGGCAGGCCGCCTGGCGGTGAGTTCGAACGCCCTGTCCGTCAGCGAGACACTCGGCGGATCAGGCAGCAAGAAGGTCACCTTCACCAACAGGGGGCAGGCGCCGCTGCACGTCAACCTCGGTGAGCAGAGCACCGGTTACACCTCACCGGACGGCACCTCCACGTCCACATCGGACTCCTCGGCAGGCGCCCCGACGCTGCGCGTCAAGGGCAACTACTCACCCGGACCGATGAGTTCTACCTCCCCGGCCGCGAAGAGCACGTCGAGCGCCTCGTCGGCCACGGCAGCGACGGGGCCCTGGACCGGCATCGCCGACTACCCCGAGCCCGTCATGGACAACGCCGTGGGCACCTACCAGGGCAAGGTCTACTCCGTCGCCGGAATCTCCGGACTCTTCGGAGGGGAGTACCTCAGCCGCGGCTATGTGCACGACCCGTCCACCGACGCATGGACACCCATCGCCGACCTCCCGGAGGCCCTGGAGTCACCGGGTGGGGCCTTCGTCAACGGGACCATGTACGTCGCCGGCGGCTGGACCGCCGACGGTGCCCGCGCCACGCTCTACGCGTACCACCCCACCACCGACACGTGGACCCGCCTCGCCGATCTGCCCCAGGCGATCGGCATGCCCAACGTGACCACCCTCGACGGCAGCCTCTACGTCATCGGAGGCTGCACCGGATCCGGCTGTGGAGACAGTGTCAGCACCGTCTACCGCTACACCCCGGCAACCGACACCTGGACCCGCCGCGCCGACTACCCGTTCACCATGGAACGCGGGGCCTGCACCGGCATCACCGGTGAACTGGTCTGCGCCGGCGGCATCACGGTCGTCGGCGGAGGGGTCACCACCCCCAAGGGACAGACCTACAGCTACAGCCCCTCCGCCGACACCTGGACCCGCGCGGCCGACATGCCCTACGCGAGCTGGGGCGCCACCGCCAGCGGGAACGACGGCAAACTCCAGGTCGTCGGCGGCATCATCGGAGTGGACGCAGTCAACACCGTCGTCGAATACGACCCGGTGTCCAACACCTGGTCCAACCTGCCCAACACCGCCTCCGCCGTGCTCCGGGCCGGCGGCGGCTGCGGGATCTACCGCATCGGAGGCATGACCACGACCCTGGACACTGCCACTTCGGCCGAGGTCCTACCCGGGCACGACCAATGCGACGGCGACGACGTCACCTGGCTGTCGGCGGACAAGACCTCGTTCAACCTCGCCCCCGGCCGGTCCACCACGGTCACCGTCCGCGCGGACGCCTCCGCCGTGGCCACGGCCGGCACCTACACCGCGCGGCTCACCTACAACACCGACGCCCCCTACGCCGGAGTATCGGTCAAGGTCAGCCTCAAGGTCACGATCCCGCGGACCTGGGGACACCTCTCCGGAACGATCACCGACAAGCACACGGGAGCACCGCTCGCCGGAGCAACTGTCCTGATCTGCCCGGTGGCGCACGCCAGAACGACCGGCTGCGACCACCTCGCACACACCGTGCGCACCGACTCCGACGGCCACTACGACCTCTGGCTGGACGCCCGCCCGAGCTCGCTGCGGATCACGGCTTCGGCCGCCGGGCACCATGCGGCATCCAAGGAGGTGACCCTGGTGCCGGGCCGCGTCACGACGGCCGACCTTTCGCTGACCGCGACCTGATCCCACGTCCCCACGCTCACCCCGCGCCCACCAGGACACTCAGTCTTGGTGGGCGCGGCTTCGCCTCTCCTCTGAGCACATCCGAGACGGGTATCCCTCGGTGGGTATGGCTGGTTCGCGCCGCGAGGAACCGACGCCGCCGGCCGGGGTGAGCCGGCCCTACTGGACGCGGCTGGAGCACAGGGGCGTCCCGCCGCCTCGGCTGCGCCCATGAAAGTGGCGATCGCGTCTGACCCGATCAGGGGATTTGCTCCGGCATCCGCCCTCCCCGCCAACGGCCCCATGAACCCCGGCCGCGCAACTGCACGACCTGTCCGCCGGCAGTGAGGGCGCGGCTTCAAGTCGCACACATGCCGCCGTTGCGGGCACCAAGCCGACCGGCATGTTCCCGGCGACACCATTCGCCAGGCCCCATGGGCGGCGTATCCGCACGGCAGAGAGCCGGGTCTCGCAAGCCGGACACGAGCCCGCGTCACGGCGGACACTGAGCCTCACCACCATCCTGTACGCACCGTGCACCGCCGTGGCGACCCGCACCTCGAATTCCTTGAACAGCACGTTCTGCCGGGCGTGTTCGTCGTGGTTGACGGCCTGGACGTCGACGTCGGCGGCACGGTTCAGCCCGACCCACCCGAACCTGACGGATCGTCATGCCCGCGTACCACGGCGGGGCCTACCCCGGCTCACGGCCCGGAACCGAACTTCGCGCGCGGCGTACGAGTCCGGTCAGAGAGACGGGTTGGTGAGGACGCGCTGCGGGCAGAGGACCTGCCACACCAAGGGCTGGTAGCAGTAGCGGCGCAGACACCAGGCCGGCACTCGTCAGTACCGCCGACGAAGACGCCTCGTTGGAGGGGCGGTCCGGCAAGACCGCCCCTGACACGCCATCAGCCAACTGCACCCCGGCGACACCCCTGACCAGCAGGAATAGCGAAACGCTGCTGGAGTAGATGAGGGGGTCAGCCCACGTGCACGGAGTATGAGCTGCTGCTCAGCTTGCCCCGCCCGCGGAAGACCTCGGTCCCGGCCTCGACGCTGGTCAGATACGCGTTGTTGGCCAGCAGCCTGCGCTGGACCAGGGCGTCGGCCATGGCGGTAATGTCTGTGTTCGCTGAGTTGGTGTTGGCGACGCGGACGTAGGAGTAGACGTTCCAGCTGCTGACCACCTTGCCCGCCCGGTCCTTGTTGACGATCTTCCCGACGTACAGGTCCCAGGCCGTGCCGCCGACCGTGACCCGCTCGCGCTTTGTCCCCAACGGGCCTGCTCCGCCTTGGCGGTTGAGCCAGCTCATCCTCTCGTCGTGGGGCTGCGTCGGTTAGTTGGTGAAGTAGAGGTACTGCCAGGTGCCGTAGGTCGTGGTGTTCACGTTGTCGCCGGAGGCAGGATCGAGGTACGACGTGCGGACCCGGGCGCGGACTCCCGCGGTTCCGGGGTGGCCGAGGTTGACGATGCTCTTGCCGTTCGTGCCGAGGGCGAAGTATTCCGAGTCGGTCGTGTTCCATCTGCCGTTGGAGTAGACCTGGAGGTCCAGGCGTTCCTTGCGGCTCTTGTAGTACGTCATCGTGGTGGTCAGGATCGCGTCGGTGTTCTTGTGGTAGTAGCGGTAGCGGGTCGAGCCGATCGTGCCGGTGCGGTAGTACTTGGACAGTGAGCTGGCGGTCTTGACGTGTGCGTACGCGGTGGATTTGACGGTCCGCGGGCTGTAGCGGGAATCGCCCTTGAAGACGGCGTTCACCGCGGTGTCGCGGGACATGGTGACGGTCGCCGACAGGTTGCCGTGCGCGTCCACCTTGCCGCTCTTGATCAGCTTGTTGGGCTTGTCGGGGCCGTAGGGGTCGGCCCAGATCTCCACCGTGCGGTTGGTGTAGGTGGTGCCGAGGTGGGCGGTGAAGACGACGTTCTTGCCGTAGTCGTACGTCTTCTTGTTGTTGGTGAGCGTCAGGGCCGGTGTGGCGCGGGAGACGGCGACGGTGTCCGAGGCGGACGCCGGGGTGTGCGCGGCGTCCCCGGGATACGTCACGGTGTAGCGGACCGTGCCGCCGGCCGGGGGCACGTCGGTGAACGAGAACGCGCCGCCGGCGCCCAGCACCGTGGTGCCCAGGGACTTGCCTGTGGGGGAGAGCAGGTCGGTGCGCACGACGTTCACCGGTGTCCCGGTGGGCGGTCTGAGACCGGCGCTGAGGGTGCCCTTGACGGTGAGGGTCTTGGCGCGCGGGGCGGTGGCCGGGGCGTTGACGGCGAGTGTGGTGACGTACGTGCGTGGTTGGTTCACCGTCTGGAACTGCATGGAGCCGGATGATCCGGTCAGCACGAACAGCTTGGTGCCGTCCGCGGACCAGGAGGTGGAATGGCCGCCCCAGGGCATCCAGGCGTTCGACAGGTTGCGGACGCTGGCCGGGGCGTCGGCGCCGCCGGGGAAGACGTAGGTGTCGCCGGTGTTCTCGGTGTCCAGCGTGGTCGCTGCGATGGTGCCGTCCGGGGCGACCGTGACGGTCTCCGGCTCGTCCTTGACCGGGTACTCGTGCACCTGTGCAAGGTCGGAGAGCCGGTATTCGATGACCGCCCGGTCCCCCTGCCCGACCACCACGATCGACTGCGCGCCCGGAGTGAGCGCGGCGTCCCCGTAGAAGCCGCCCTCGTCCTTCGTGACGCGGATGACGGGGGTGCCGGAGGAGACGTCGTAGACGACGATAGGCCCGGAGCTGATTCCGCCGTCCAGAGCGACCAGGGTGTCCGGGTTGGCCGGGTCGGCGTACAGCATCGGCGGGCTGGCGAAGTCGTGGCCGCCGGCGAGGTCGAGCGTCACGGTTGCCGCACTCGCGGTCAGGTCGACCTCGCCGAGCCCGGAATCCCACTGGTCGCCGTAGCCGAACCAGATCCGGCCCTGCGTGAGCGCGATGTGGCGCGGCGCCGTTCCGGCGCCGGTCGGGTACTCGGCGCTCTGCGTGAGCGTCGCCGTGTCGAAGGCGACGATCTTGTCGGCGCCGGTGACCGCGGCGTACAGCGTGCCGCCGTCGGGACTCAGCAGGAGGTCCGAAACCCCGGACAGGCCGGTGAGTGTCTGGATCACCTTGCCGGTGTAGTCGACGACCGTGATCACGCTGTCGCCGCTGATGAAGAGGTGCTGGTGCGCGCCGTCGACGACCGTGTCGCGGACGTCGCCGACGCTGATCGGCACGCTGGTGTCGGCAGCCGCGGATCCGGCGCCGAGCACCACGGAACTGAAGAGGGCTGCCGTCGCGACGGCAGCCGGAAGTGTGCGGATACGCACGGGAATTGCCCCCCAAGGGTGCGGCCGGTATACGGCCGACCGGCCCTGTGACCGGTGCGTGAAGCCTAGGGCAAAGCTCTGACACATCCTGCGGCGCCTGTCGGCCCCCATCGGCACCTGTGTCCAAGATGCCGTCCTCAACCGGCTAGTCCTTGGCAGCGATCACCACGTTCTCCGGTTGAAGAGGTACGAGACGGAAGCCCCGGTGGCCGCCGAACCGCCGCTGTTCATGATTCTCGGCGACGAACTCGTTCTTCTTGGCCTCGAGTTGGCTACCACTCCGCCTTGGCCATCCCGCAAAACGGCGCGGCGGCCGGTGATGTCGACCAAGCGCCGGTGAAGGGTCGGTGTAAACGGCGCCGTGTTCACCGGTTCCTACTTGCCCTTGGCGAGCTGGTCGACGCGCGGGACAGACAGGCCGATCTTCGCCGCGACTTTCGCGAGGGTGAGGTTCTGGCGGAGTTCGAGTACGGCGCCCTGCCGGACGGCCTTGGCCTGGGTGAGCGGTTCGGCGATCGCCACGGTGAGGGCGTCCTGCAGGTCGCGGGCGGCTCTCTCCCGTGCGACGGGATCGTTGATGGCCGCGATGGCCTCGAACGCCTCGGTGACGGCGGCCGTGTTGATCAGATCCGTCGGATTGCTGGTCATGAGGTGACTGTAGGGGAAACGAAGATTCTCTTCTAGGGGGGCTTGAAAAAACGTATAGGGGCCCTATGGATTAGGTGTCGTCAGCCCGCCCCTCGCCACGGAGGACCACATGCACCGCCGCCCGTCGCCCCCAGCTCCAGACCTTCACCGTCGGCGGCGAGCGGTTCACCGCTGTGGTCATGACCTCCAGCGACCTGACCGCGCTCGACATCGAGCACCTGGCGCTCCCCGAGGACTGCACCGGTATGCAGGGGCTGCGCGGCTGGCACGTCCACGACGGCGCCGGCACCCACATGGGCCGCGTCGTCTGCCGGTCCACGATCGTCGCTGCCGAGTGGCTCGACACCCTCACGGACGACTGGCTGCTCGCGAAGTGGTCCTGCCGCCGCCAGGAGCGCGCCGTCCACGAGATCGTCCGCCTGCGCGACGACCACATCGCCCAGCGGACCGCCGCCGACGCGCGGCGCACGGAGCTCCAGCAGCGCGCCGACTACGCCGACCACCTCCAGCGCCACGGCCTGGTCCTCGATGAGGACGGTGACGAGAGGTACGCCGACCGCACCGCTCACGGCGTCCCGCCGCGCGGTTTCGGCGACGTCTTCGCCAACTGACCTACGCCGCCCGGCCCTTCGGGGCCGGGCCCACCCGGTACTACCCCACCCCGGAAGTGGAGAAAGTCCATGCAGAGCCTGCCCGAGACCTCAGCGAAGACGGCCGCCGACATCAACGAGGCGGCCCGCGTTGCCGAGCGGGAGGCCGGCGAGGCCTTCGCGAACCGGCTGCGGGACCTGCTCCAGCTGACCCCTGCCACGCCCCGCTTCCACCACGGCCACGGCCGGCACCGCCGCGCCCGCGAGCGCGTCCTGGACCTTGCCCCGCTGGAGGGCGATTTCACCCTCGCGGCCGGCTACACCGCCACCTGCGCCTGGCGCCGGGCCATCTACCTGGAGCAGGCGACCGACGCCGCCCTGGAGTACGGGCAGGCCCTCAACGCCTGGGACTTCTGCCAGTTCCTGGGCGACCTGGTGGTGGCCCGCGCGTGGACCGGCAAGGCACAGGACCGCTACTTCTGCGCGCTCGCCACCCGCGTCACCACCGCGGCCCGCATCCGGCCCGAGGACCTGATCGAGCAGTACACCCCGACCTCCTGGTAGGCCCGCCCGAACCCCCGGCCGCGCACCGGGGGTTCGCCGTTCGACCGCCCAACTCACCCCGGAACAGGGAGACATGACCATGGAACTGGCCTCATCCACCATCACCGGCGTCATCGGCCTCCTGGGGATCCTGGTTGGCTTCCGCTTGCAGGAGCGTCCGCTGCTCGCCGTGACGGGCTCGCGCAGCAGGCACAGTGGCGCGCGGAGCTGCGGCAGGTGTTCGTCCGCTTCCTCTCCCGGCTCGCCGCGATGCGGCGCCTGCAGGGCGAGCGCTCCGTGCTGCGGGAGGCCGACGCGACCGAGGCAGAGCAGGAGGCCGCGAAGACTTCCGCACTGGTGGCGCGCACGGCCGTGGGCGAGGCCTTGACCGAGCTCCAGCTGCTGACCGACGACCCGCGTGTCCTGGAACTCGCCGCCCGCGTCGTCGACGTCACCTTCAACCTGCACGAGGCCCCTAACCGGGCCCACCGAGACCGGCGCGGCGATGAGGCCCGGGAAGCGCACAACGCCTTCGTCGCCGCGGCTGCCCCGCTCGTACGGTCCTGAACTGCACTTTTTCTGTGTCGCCGAGTGATGTACGCGCGCCCCAAGGACTTGACGTGACGTACTTCACTGTTTGGCTAAATCGGCTTCAGGCAATCTTTTCGTTAACGACAGAGGACCCACGCTCCGCAATGGAGGTGGGTCCTTTTGCTGTCCGGGACCCGTCGAACCTCTTCAAGGGGCGTAGGGCCCCGCATCGGCAGGGCCCTGGTTTGGGTCCGTCCGCCGGGATCTTGGCGGGTCGAGGCGGACGGACCCCCGAGCCGAAGAGGCCCGTAATGACGGTACACATCGAGGGTGCACACGTCGCGATCCTCGTGATCGCTTGTGTCGTGGGGTACGGCATCTACAGCCGTTCACGGACTCCTTCGGCGCCTGGCAACGCCGCTGAGGCAATCATGGTCGCCGCCGCTGTGGTGTCGGCACTGATGCTGATCCTCACGGGGGTTGACGAAGTAGACGGCGGGCGCAGCACACCGACCGAACCGCATTCTCCGGCTGTCTCGGAACAGCCCTCCGCGGCGCCCTCCCAGGTACCTGCCCCGTGACGCCCTCCGGGCCCGGAGGTTGGGGAAAGCAGTTCCCGACTCAATCGACCTGGAGGACTTCGTTGCGCAGTGCGCGCAGCAAGGTCAGGGTGTCGTCGTTGTCGCCATCGGTGAACGCGTGGATCGCCACCAAGATGGCCGCGCCGATCCGTTTGACGGTGGCGGGGCTCGGTACCGGCGAGAGCGGCCTGGGCGCGCCAGGAGTCGGTCAGGAGAAGGACGATGCACGCCGTGGGGTCACTGTTGATCTCCGCGACCCGTCGGCCTGTTTCGTCGTCTTCCATGGTGGCGTCGATGTCGAACGCGGCGACCAGACGCGCTGGAGTGTGTGCTGCCTGTACGCGGCAAACAGGGCGGGCAGCGGACGCTCGTGCTCACTGCCTGCGAGGGAGGGCAGAGCCTGGTCGTCGTTTCCGATGACGGCTTCCAGCGCGGCCCGGGCTCGCAGGCGCTCATCGCTGGTCAGCTCGGTGTCCATGGCACCGCAGGCTAGGCCAACGCTCCTGCCGCGCGGGGGCGTTCACCCGAAACCATCCGTACTTGGGTACTTCGGTCTACGGGCCAGTTACAGACATTGCCGGTCCGGCGGGGCTGTTGCTCAGGCGGGCGGCTGGGACGTGGGGGAAGCCTGTTCGGCGGGCTGGTCCAGTTGCTGCTGCCGGCAGCGCTGTTCGTTGCGCAGGTTTTCGACCCGGGCGGTGAACTCCGAGAGGGCTTCGGGCTCGGTGAGTTTCTTGTACGGGCCGACGCCGAACCGGAAGGCCAGGCACTGGACGGCATCGAGGCAAACGCCTACGAAGTACTGGCCGACGAACTGACTCGCCAGGTCAAGGCCGGACTCTCCGCGGACCCCGCCGTGCTCTACCCGCAACTCGCCCACTGAGCAAGACATCTCGGCAACCGCTCCCGCGCCGATGACTGCCAGACCGAAATGACGCACGGTCGGCTCTTTCCGCAGTGGTGCTTTCCGCAGATGGTGCTCTCGTCGTTCTTGCGATGCCGGTCCGTTGACGGTCCGGCTGGTCAGCGTCGCATGTCCAGGAGGTGGGCGTGGTGGATGTGGAGTGTGATGCGGACCATGGGACGGTCGGCGAGGCGGTCCAGGAAGCGGGCGGCCTCGTCGGGGCCGAGGTGGCGGTGGGCGGACTGGACGTACTCGGGGACCAGACCGGGGGTGGGGGTGAGCGTGACCTTGCCGCGGAGTTGGAGGCCCTGGTAGGGGTACTGGTCGGAGTCGATGCTCACCGCTACCGTGTCGCCGTCGCGCAGGGCTTTGAGTTTGGCGCTGACCGGGAAGGTGGCCAGGACCAGGTGCTCGCCGTCCCAGTGCGACCAGACCGGAATCACCCGGGGAGTGCCGTCCGCACCGTGGTATGCCAGGCGGGCGGGGATGCGCGAGTGGAGCAGGGCCTGGGCCACCGGGGAGCGGACGGTCGCCCGCCACGCCTCGGGGTCGGGAGGACTGGTCGTGGTGGCGGTCATGAAGGCTCCGCGATCATCAGGTAGCCGTCGACGCGGGTGACCAGGTCAGAGCCGGGGTCTTCCGGCAGGGAGTGGCCCAGGTCGCGGGAGCGGACCTCGCTGATCCACTGGTCGTGCTGGTACTCGTGGTTGATCACGGTGGTCATCAGATGCCGTGCCACGACGTCGAGCTGGGCTGGAGCGCCGACCCGTCCCGCGGCGATGTCGGCCATGCGGGCGTGGACGCGTTCGGCGACCGCGGCGCGGAAGTCCGCGAGGCGGTGCACGACGGGCAGGCCGCCGCGGTCGCGTTCGGGGGTGGCGGAGTCCATCAGGGCGTCCAGGGCCGGATCGGGGCTGGGCTCGGCGGCGGTGAGGTTGCGAACCATGAAGTGGGCGACGTGGGCTTGGTGGCCCAGGTGCCAGCCGATGGCGCTGAAGTCCTGGTGCGGACGCCACAGCACCTCTTCGGGCCGCAGGTCCCGCCAGAGCCGGTCGGTGTGAGCGCGGGCGCGGTCGTACTCGGTCAGCAGGTCGGGCAGGTCGAACACGGGGTCACCTGGTTTCTTTCGGTTTGGCTGCTTGGTCGAGGATCGCGGTCACCGCGCGCTCGGCCGCGGCCAGCGCGCCTTCGACATGGCCCGCGTAGTGGGGTGCGGTCTCGGTGGAGGCCCAGTGCAGGCGTCCGTCCAGGGCCGACTGCTGGTAGAGCGGGTGGCCGAAGCGCGAGTAGTCGCTCAGGCCGCGCCCGCCCGCTGGCGTGGTCCAAGGCTCGGTGCTCCAGTCCTGGACCATCACCCGGACCGGGTCGGCGGCCTGCGGCCCGAAGAGCCGGACGAGCTGGGCTAGGGCGCGTTCGGCCCAGTCGGGCTGCCGGTCGTGCAGGCCGAAGCCGAACAGAGCGGCCGGGGAGCCGTCAGGGCCTGACATGTCGTGCAGTTCCTGCAACGGTCCGACCCGGCTGATCGCGGCCCCGGCCAGTCCCTGCGCGCGCCAGAACGGCTCGCGGTACTGGGCGACGAACTTGGTGACCGCGCCCATCCACACCGGCGTGCTCCGGGTCAGGGCATCCAACGGGGCGGGCAGGGCCGGGGTGAACGTGATCCGGTCGGCCGCCAGCGCCGGGGGCAGCGCGACAACGACCTGGCGGGCCCGGACCAGGTCCGCTCCGAGGCCGATCGACAGCACCGATCCGCTCTCCATACCGATGGAGGTGACCGGCGAGGCGAGGCGCAGCGCGGAGGCGGGCAGCGCCGAGGCCAGGGCCTCGGCCAGCGCCGCCGCGCCGCCCGGGTAACGGTGGGCCGGGGTGCCGATCGGGTTGCCGCCCATCCGCTGCACCGCGCCGCGGTCCTCGAACAGTGCCTCACCTGCGGTGTGCTGCGGGAACGGGACACGGCCCAGCCGGCGCATCAGGTCGGTGACTCGCTGCTCTCCGGGCCAGAACCAGGTCGCTCCCAGATCCAGCCCGTCGGCGTCGGATCCGGCATCGGCGGACAGCAGCCGTCCGCCGACCCGCTCCCGCGCCTCCAGTACCCGGACGTCTACACCCGCCTCGGCGAGGGCGGTGGCGGCCGACAGCCCGGCGATGCCGGCGCCGACCACCACGACCTCAGCCTCGACACCGTGCTCGCGCACCATCAGTTGCGGCCGGCCATGACGCCGCCGTCCACGTCCCAGATCGCGCCGGTGACCCAGCTGGCCTCGCCGGACAGCAGGAACGCGGCGGTGGCGGCGATGTCCTCGGGGGTGCCGACCCTGCCGATGGGGTGCAGGTCGTCGAATCCGTCGATGGCGGCGTCAACCTGGTCCTTGGGGATGAACGCCTCGTAGATCGGGGTACGCACCACGGCGGGCGCGATGGCGTTGACCCGGATGCCGTGCGGGGCCAGCTCCATCGCGAGGTGCTGGGTCAGCGAGTGGAGCCCGGCCTTGGCCATCGAGTAGGCGGAGGAGGGGGTCGCGGCGATGGCCTGGTGCGCCCACATCGAGCCGACGTTGACCACGGCGCCGGCGGTCTGCCGCTCGACCATGGCGGCGGTGACAGTCTGGGTGAGGAAGAAGGTGGCCCGGTTGATCGCCTGGTAGCGGTCGTAGTCCGCCTCGGTGTGGTCCAGGAACGCCTTGGGGGCAAACACCCCGGCCGCATTGACCAGCAACGATGCGTCAGCGTGCTCGGTGGCGAGGGCCTTGCGGAGCGCGGCGTGGTCGTCCGGGTCGGTGATGTCGGCGGCGATGCCGCTGATCGGCCCCAGCGGGGAGATCTCGGCCACCGCGTCGTCGATGCGGTCCTGGCTGCGGCCGACGACCACGGCGCTGCCGCCGTCCCGCACGATGCGGTGGGCGATGGCCAGGCCCATGCCGCTGGTGCCGCCGATGACGATGAGCTTGTGACCGGTGAAGACGGACACGATGAATCTCCCTATTAGTTGGTAGGTAATGGCGCAGCGCCAGCCGCGTGCTGCCCGCCCGCGGATCAGGTCCTGAGTCCTTCGATAGCCGAGGCCGCCACCGCATCGAACAGCGACGGGTCGTCCAGCGCCCGCGCGGTGAACACCGCACCCTGGAGCAGCGCCAGGAATCCCTGCCCCGCGCGCCGGGGATCAGCGGCCGCTGAGAGTTCACCCGCGGCCGCGCCCTGCTCGATCTGTCGCGTCAGCCAGTCGAAGTTCGCGGCGAAGAACCCGGCCACCGCCCCCCGGACCTCGACGGGAACCGCCTCGGACTCGGCAGCCAGCGTCCCGCACAGGCACGCAAGACCCTCCGACAGCCCCTCGCGATACAGCCCCGCGTAGAACTCCAGCAGCTCGACCGCCCCCGCCCCGCTCTTCTCGGCGGCCCAGAGTCGACTCAGGAACGCGGCGGTGTAGGCGATCACCATCTCCAGACCGAGATCGGCCTTGGTCGGGAAGTGGTGGTGGATGCTCGGCTTGCGAATCTCCACCGCCCCCGCCAGATCGGCATAGCTGAACCCCGTATAACCGCGACGCCGCACGATGCGGGTCGCTTCATTCAGGAGGCGGGTGCGAGTGCTGCTCATGACCACAACCTACCTATTGGAAGGTAGGACAGCAAATGGGCCATCCCGTGCTCAGTCGGGACTTCCGCCACGGATTCCTTCCGTGCCCCTTCGGGGTCTGTCCAGGGAGTGGCTGAAAACGCCTTGGCGGACGAGTCGGCCCGGGCGGCTTCGGGTGGTATTCACGGAAGCCTCGTCAGTGGATAGACCGAGGAGTTCGTGCAGTTCACGGGCTCGGAAGGGCTGACTGAGGTGGTCGTTGAAGTGGGCCACGAGGCGCTGGTAGGTGTCCGGCGCCTGCGCTGGTTGCGGGTTTGTCGTCGGGTGCGGTGATGCCCTCGACGACCTTGCGGGCACTCCGCAGGTTGTCGAGGCGTGCCCGGGCCCGAGCCAGCGCTGCCGTGAGGTCGTCGATCGGTTGTTGCAGGTCCTCGGCGTGCGCGGTGGCGGGACATAATTCGCACTTGAGTCATCGTGGCGTTCACGCTGAGCGTGCTGCTCCATGGTCGGTTCCCGCTTACGGGCAAGGGCCATCGACCAGACCGGCCTCCCGGCTGCAGTCCCACCTGTACGCAAGGTCGCCTTCGTTCGTGAGGACGCGGTGATGGGGTGCGATGGTGCTGATGAATCTCCGGGCCTGGTCGTTGTGTGGCTGCACGGTGGCGGTAAACGTGCGTATGCCGCGCTGCACGGCCAGAGCGCGCAGATCGCAGATTAGGCGCTGGGCGATGCCCTGGTGCTGCCAGTCGTCGGCCACAAGGATCGACACTTCTGCTTCCTGCGATTCTTCGCAGGCTACGGCGTAGCGGGCGACGGCGATGATGGCATTGCTGTCGAGCACTACGAGGGCTTCTCTTCGGTGGTGGTCGACGTTGAGGAGATGGTCGAGGAAGGGGTCGGACAGTTCCTTCACGCCGCCGTGGAAGCGCAGGAGGCGGGTGCGGGCGGAGAGTCGTGGACAGAGGTCCCGCAGGCGTTCGCGATCAGCGAGGCCGTCCAGGGGGCGCAGGACCAGTCCTTCTCGGGTCGTTGGCAGGGGTGTTCCCGTTCTCGGCTCTCCGGTCATCGTGGCGCCACCTCGATGGGGTTGGGACATTGTCGGCGGATGGCTGGGCTCCTTGTGGCCGAGCAGGGTGGCCGCCGTGGCCCTGGCCCTTGGGTAGCCTGCGGGTCAGCGACGCGCTTCGGCAGGGGGCGACCCTACGGGCGGGGATGGCAGCGGCTGCGCCCCCACCATCGTGCTGGTGAAGGCGAAAGCCCGGAAATCCTCCTGCCCCACTTGCTCGAATAGTTGAAGGACGGTGTTGAACAGCAGTTGGATGGCGTCCGTTTTCTAGTCGGTACTTCGTACTGTGATGGCGGGGGGCGTTGCGGCGTGCGGGAGTGAACCGCCGGTTGGGGTCCGGTCGGTACCGGTCTGCTGGGCAGCGGGCCGTTGCCGCACGAGCAGCACGGTCGGGACGGCTGTAGCGATCAGGACGATGGCGGCGATCAGGATGCCGGTGTGTTGGGCGTCGGTGAAGGCATGGGCCAGTGCTCCTGTGATCCGAGAGGCGAGGCCGGGGGGCGGTGTGCCGGCCGGGGTGCCGTTGGAGGCAGCCTTGCGGATGCTGTCGGCGATCGGGCCGGGCACCGCGGCGTTATGGAGCCGGTGGGCGAGGTTGGCGTCCAGGCGGGTCGTCAGGACGGTGCCCAGGATGCTGGTGCCAAGGACGCTGCCGAGTTGGCGGAACATGTTGACGGTGGCGCTGGCCATACCTGTCTGCGCCTGGGAGACGCTGATCATCGCGGCGGCGGTGCTGGGGGCGGCCAGCAGGCCGGAGCCCACGCCGAGGACGATCATGCCGGGCCAGATCTCGTTGTAGCTTCCGGCCGGTCCCTCGATCAGCAGCAGGAGCGCGCCCGTGCCGGCGATGAGCAGGCCCGCTGTGAGGGTGGTCTTGAACCCGGCGCGGCGCAGGATTCGTCCGGCTACCGCGCTGACGGCGATGTAGCTCACGAATAGTGGTAGCAGGCGCCATCCTGTGTCGAGGGCGGACAGGGACCGGACCTTCTCGAAGTAGAGGACCATGAGCAGTGCTACCCCGGTGAAGGCGAACATCATGGCGGTGGCCACTGCCATCACGGCGCTGAAGGAGGCAGATCGGAAGAGTCGCAGGTCCAGCATCGGGTCGTGGTGCCGGGACTCGGCCCTCAGGAAGGCAGCGAGTACTGCGAGGAAGGCGGCGAAGGCCCAGGTCACGCGGGCACTGGTGTAGCCGGCGCTGCCGCTCTCGATCACTGCGTAGGTGAGCAGGGCGATGGCTGCCGTGGCGAGGACCAGGCCGAGAGGGTCCAGAGTGCGGCCGGGATGGCGAGACTCAGTCACCAGGATCGGTGTCAAGGTCGCCACGCCCAGGGCGATGCCGACGTTGAGCAGGTAGACGCTGTGCCAGGAGAAGTGCAGCAGCAGTACGCCTGACAGCAGGGGTGCCACGGCCAGGCCGATGCCGGAGCAGGCGGCCCAGATGCTGACGGCCTCGGTCCGCTCGTGCGGGTCGCGGAAGGCGTGGGTGACCAGCGCCAGGCTGTTGGGCAGCACCAGCGCACCACCGATGCCCATGATTGCCTGGCCTGTGATCAGTACACCGAGGGTGCCGGCCAGGAAGGCCAACAGACTGCCCGCGCCGATCAGCAGGACGCCGATGAGGAACACCTTGCGGCGGCCGAAGACGTCCCCGAAGGTGCCCGCTGACAGGACGAGGCTCGCGACCATCAGGGTGTAGGTGCTGCTCACCCAGATCAGCGACGTGGTGGATACGTGCAGATCGGCCTGGACCAGCGCGAGTACCGAGATCGTGGCTGTGATGTTGAAGAACGTCATCATCATGCCGAGGCAGGCCACGGTCAGGCTCAACCACCTGTTGCTGCCGCCGCTGTCCGTAGGCCGGGGCGGTCCTTGCGGGCTGGATGCCGCTGGGGGAGGGGTGGGTACGAGGGGCATGGGGGCGCTTTCGGACTGGGGCGGATGGGAGGGACGCGGGCGTCATCCCGGGAGTCGGTCCTTGGAACCGGACAGGGAACGAGAGGCCTGCACCTGGTGTGGCGCGTGTCTGCGCGCCGTGCGCGCAGGCTGCTCCCGCTTGCGGACGGGTCGTGCTCGGCGCAGCGTCACCCGCGTCGCGTAAGCGGGGCGATGAGGACGAAGCTGCGTGGTCGGGCTGCTGCTTCGGGGGCCGTCCGTGTCGATGCCTCGGCGCGGAGGGCGTTGCCGCAGGCGGTGCGGAGCAGCCGGTGCTGGCTAGGCCCCGGCGATTGGGGTGCACCGGATACGGGGTTCGGCCGGGCGTCGGTGGCCGCCAGGTGGCGGAGGACACCCGCCCGCTTGAGTCTTTTTCATGGACTCAGCCTCGCGGCTGTTGCTGAGTCTGTCAAGAAGACTTAACCTGGTTCCATGCTTCAGGGAAAGGCCAGTGCGACAGCACGCGACGCCGACAAGATGTTGACCTGGCAGGCCGGGACCGATGGGTCCCGGGGTGACGCGGGCCCGCCGGTCTACTCGATGGAGAACTGCAGCGTCGCCCGCACGATGGAGATCCTCGGCGAGAAATGGACGCTCCTGGTCCTCAGGGACGCCTTCCGGGGAATCCGCCGGTTCGAGGACTTCATCGCCCAAACTGGAATCCCCCGCCAGGTCCTGTCCAACCGGCTCTCCACCCTCACCTCACGAGGGATCCTGAGCAAGGAGACCTACCGGGAGCCCGGAGTGCGGCCCCGCGCCGAGTACGTCCTGACCGCCAAAGGCCTGGATGTCTATCCCATCCTGGTGGCCATCAGGCAGTGGGGCGACCACTACGAGGCCGACCCCGAAGGACCACCGCTCGTCATGGAGCACCGCGGCTGCGGAGCTCAGGTGTCAGCGCAGCTCCACTGCGCAGCCGGACATTCCGTAGCATCGGCTGGCGAGGTGAGCCACCGGCCGGGGCCAGGCGCCCGTCCCGTGAACCACCCGCCCGGGTGACCGGCCGCGCTGTCGAATAGAGCCAAGAATGTCACGGGTGAAACTTTCCAGCCCCGAGTGTGCTCGATCGCCGACGCTGTGAAAGCCCTGGGTGATCACTGGTCACTACTGGTCGTGCGCGAATAGCTACGGTGTGCATCTGTTCAACGAGATCCGCCGCAACGCCGGCGCAGCCGCCGGCATCCTCGAATCTGAGCACGAAGGGCCCGGTCGTCCTGCTGACCGCTTATCAGGTGCCGGCATCGATACGTCGCAGCGGGACCAATCGGATCGGAACGTGGCTGAAGAACCGCAGGGTGAAGAACGCTGCAACCCTCGCCGAGACCATCGTCGAGGCGGGCAAGTCCCAGGACACCGCACTTCCTGGTGAGACGTTCGTGGCTGCCATGGTGACCCGGATCGCCGAACTCGACACGCTCATCGAGGCCCGCTTCCACGAGCACCGTCACGCCGCGGTGATCCGCAGTCTGCCCGGCATGGGTGCCTTTCTCGGCGCCGAGTGTCATCGCCGCCACCGGCGGAGACATGGACGCTTTCGGCACGGCTGACCGCCTGGCTTCCTTCGCCGGCCTATCGCCCGTGCCACGGGACTCCGGCCGCGTCAGCGGGAACATACGCCGTCCGCGCCGCTATCGCCGCGGCCTACTCTGAGCCTTCCAGCTGTCCGCCATGGCCAGCCTGAGAACCTGCGTTGCCTCGCAGGCCTACTACGGACGTAAGCGGAACGAGGGGAAGGGGCACAAACAGGCCTTGCTCGCTCTGGCCCGTCGACGAGCCAACGTCTTGTGGGCAATGATCCGCGACGGAGCGCGTCGCGAGGTACTACCAACCGTCACGACAGCAGCTTGACGTCGTCATTGGGAAGTTCTTTATCTACCAAGATCTTCCGGGTTTGCCGATCGCTGCGAGGGTCTCGGGGCGTTTGACGGTTTTGCCGACGTCGTAGCGGGTGGCGGGTCGTCGGTTCTTCGAGCCGAGAGGGCGCCCGGGCCCGGCTCCGATTGGTTGAGGAACATGAGCCGGGCAGAGCAGGTGCACCCGGATGTTCCTGAACCCGCGGCGGACCCGGGCTGAGGTAAGGCGTTCGGGCGCGTCGCCGGCTTCTCCCGAGGTCGGCGGAGTCCCGCGGCGAGGGGGCGGGTGCGGCGGAGCTGGGGGGTGGGCGATGACCAGGAGCCAGGTCCGGCGGTCCGCCGCCTCGGGTGTACGGACTTTCGGAGTGGTCCAGCCGAGCGTCTGCTTTCCGAAGCGGAAGGTGTGCTCCAAGTCGAATCTCCTGAGGGAACACCTGTCATCGCTGGTCCACGTCTACCGGGGTGGCGCAGCTCTTTGAGGGCCACAGCCACACCGGCGGGACCTGTCGTCCCCTTGGGAGGTGCTCGACCTTCAAGCGCACCAGGGTGCCTTCGACAAAAGTCGGATGTCGCTGCCCATGGCACTGTTTCTTTCGACGGTTCACGGTGTCGTCGGCCTCGCTGCGGGGCGGGGCGGGCGGAACCTTCTGACTACTGGTTAGACCTGGATCTGTCCGCCGTCGACGAAGTGCTCGGCGCCGGTGATGAAGGAGCTCTCGGGACCTGCCAGGAAGGCGGCCAGTGCGGCGACCTCTTCGGGGCGGCCCATGCGTCGCAGTGGGAGGGTCGAGGCCAGCGCACCGTGGAAGTCCTCGGTGCTATGGCCGAGCCGGTCGGCCAAGCGGGCGATCGCGGGGGTGGCGATGGGGCCGGGCGTGATGACGTTGACACGCACGCCGCGCGGGGCCAGTTCCGCCGCCCAGGTCCGGCCCAGGCTGCGCACGGCGGCCTTGGACGCGGCATAGACGCCCATCCTGTCGGCGCCCTGGTGGATGGTGGAGGACGCCAGCAGGATCACCGACGCGGTCTCCGAGAGCAGGGGCAGGGACTTCTGCACGGTCAGCAGGCTGCCCTTGGTGTTCACGCCGAAGACGTAGTCGAACTGCTCCTCGGTGACTTGTGAGAGAAGTGATCCGTCGCCCAGGCCGGCATTGGCAACCACGGTGTCCAGGCGCCGCCCGTCGCCACGGATGACGTCCATGACGCGGTCCAGGTCGGCGGCACGGGATACATCGGAGGGCACGGGCACCGCGTTGGGTCCGATCTCCTTCGCCGCGGCTTCCAGCTCCTCCTGGCGCCGGCCGGTGATGTAGACGCGGGCGCCGTCGTCGGCGAAGCGTTTGGCGATCGCCTGTCCGATGCCGCTGGAGGCGCCGGTGACCAGGGCTGTCTTACCGCTCATGGGGCTCATTGCTCTCGTCCTTCCGAGATGACTGTGTCGCTTGCGCTGCTTGTGGCCGCACCGACGAGGGGGCAGGCGGCCAATTTTCTTGACTACCTGGTCCATAACCTATCCCTTTCTGGACGAGGCGGTCAAGAATCGCTACCGTAGAACCATGGGACGATCCCGAAGCTTTGATGAGGGCCAGGTCCTGGCCGCCGCCAAGGACCGGTTCTGGGCGACCGGATACGCGGCAGCGCGAGTGGACGACATCGCGGCGGCCACCGGTCTGGGCAAGGGCAGCCTCTACGGCGCCTTCGGCGACAAGCACAAGTTGTTCCTGCGCATCTTCGACGAGTACTGCGCCGGTCTGATAGAAGCCGTGCGCCGACATCTCGACGGCCCCGACGCAGGCGCGTACGAACGGCTGCAAGCGCACGTCCTGATAGTGGCCGACGCCACCGCCTCGGACGTCGGCCTCCGTGGCTGCCTCCTCGCCAAGGGCACCGCCGAGCTGTCCGGGCAGGATGAGGCGGTCGCCGCGACGGCCCGGCGCACGTTCGCGGCCATCGAGGAACTGCTCTCCTCCTGCATCGCCGCGGCACAGCGGGCAGGCGACATCAAACAGGACGCCGACCCCACCCGCCTCGCTGGCCTCCTGCTGGCCGTGCTCCGCGGGATCGAGGCCCTCGGTAAGGGCGGCAGCAGCCCCGACGCGCTGCGCGCGATCGCCGAAACAGCCCTGGCCCTCCTGCCCCGGCCGTAGCCAGCCCCGGTAGCTACTGGGCTTCCGGACGGCCGCCCAGCAGCATCGGAACTTGGCCGCAACAGGGGGTTCTGCGAACACTGATCTGGGCGCATCGGTCACCTCGGCTGGTGTGCGCAATCGGGGTCGCAGGCGAGCCCCGGAGTGCAGTTGGCCGATCTCGTGGCGTGCGCGCTGCACGGTCGCTCAAACGACTGGGACTCCCGCCCGGACGCTCAGGCGCGTGATAGCCCGAGCTTGCCCTTTCAGCAACCTGCTCGCTTTACCACGCGGGTGGCCGGTCGTGGACGCCTCGCACTATCGGACCAGGGTCTCGGGCAGGAGCGCGCTGGCTCCGCCGTCGACCGGGATGATGGCCCGTTGATGTAGTCGGTTTTGCGGCTCAGCAGGAAGCCGGTGAGGTGGGCAACGTTGTCCCGGGTGCACAGGCGCGGACTGGGATAGGCGTGCTGCAGGGCGTCCAGGACTGTCTGGCCGGCGAGGTGTTTGTTGCGCGGGACGAGGACGAAGCCGAGTTCGACGAGGCTGGTCCGCAGTCCTTGGGGCCCCATTCCACAGCGAGGGAGAGGGTGAGTCCGCGCAGGGCGGCTTTGGCGGTGGTGTACGCGGCCATGCCGGGTTCGCCGGAACCTCCGTGGATGGATCCGACCAGTACACAGGCCGCAGGCCCGGTCCGGTGCTGCTGCAGCAGGAGGGCGGCCTTGAGGGCCGAGGTGGCACCGGCGACGACCTGCTGCATGTCATCGGTGCCAAGTTGGTCGAGTGGCACGCGGTGGTCGGCCAATACGCTGCGGACCAGCGCCTGCACGTATCCGGTGTCGGCGGCGATGCCGAACACCTTCTCCAGGACTTCGGGGTGAGAGGCGTCGGCCCGCACGGCGGTGACGTTCCCGCCCTGAAGGGCCGCAACGCCTTCGCCTCGGGCGACAGCGATTACGTGGCGTCCGTGGACGGCCTGCTCGGCGGTCGCGGCACGGCCGATGCCGCCGGAGGCGCCGAGGACGACAACGACTTGCTTCATGGTTCTCTCGTTCTCTCCCGGGGGGTGCGTCCAAGGGGAGCATCCCTCCGGTCGGTCACTTGCCGATGGCGTCCAGCTCCGCGATCGCGTCCGCGGGCAGGACGAGGTCGGCCGCGGCGATGTTCGCGCGCAGGTGGGTCAGGGAGGACGTGCCGGGGATCAGGACCATGGAGGGCGAGCGCTGCAGCAGCCAGGCCAGGGCGACCTGCTGATGCGAGGCGCCCAGTCGCTCGGCGACGTCGGCGAGGGTCGTGGACTGCAGCGGGGTGAAGCCGCCGAGCGGGAAGAACGCGGCGTAGGCGATGTTCTCGGCCGCGCACCGGTCCACCAGGGCGTCATCAGCGCGGTTGGCGAGGTTGTAGAGATTCTGCACGGTCACGACGGGGGCGATGGCCTGGGCCTCGGTGAGCTGGGCGTCGGAGACGCCGCTCAGACCGAGGTGGCGGATCAGGCCCTGCTGGCGCAGCTCGGCAAGTGCCCCGAACTGCTCGGCGATCGAGTCGCTGCTGCCAGCTTCGAGCGCTGCGGTGCGCAGGTTGACCACGTCCAGGGCCTCCAGGCCCAGGTGCTGGAGGTTCTCGTGGACCTGTGCCTTGAGGTCGGCGGGGTCCAGGGAGGGGATCCAGCCGCCCTTGTCGTCGCGGCGGGCGCCGACCTTGGTCACGATGTGGAGGCCGGCGGCGTAGGGGTGCAGGGCCTCCTTGATCAGTTCGTTGACGACGGCGGGGCCGTAGAAGTCACTGGTGTCGATGTGGGTCAGGCCGAGGTCGACCGTCTCGCGCAGTACGGCGATCGCCTGGCCGCGGTCCTTCGGCGGTCCGAAGACCCCGGGACCCGCGAGCTGCATGGCGCCGTATCCCACGCGAGTGACGGTGAGGTCGTCGGCGAGGGTGAGGGTCTGGAGCTTCGCGCTGGTTGTCACGGAGGGATGTCCTTTCGGGATCTTCCAGGACCGCGGTCCGACCAGCGGATCGCGGAGCACCGCGCCACGCTCCTGGAAACAGTCCGGAGCATCACTGCGCCGTGGCCCCCGCGTATGCCAGGCAGCGCAGGCGCTTGAGCCGTCGTCGGGACGACGGAACCCTTGCACGCCGGGGCACCATGCCCTGACCTGCATGGTTTTCGATCCGCTCGGATGCGTGGCGGCTGGCGGGCATCGGACCGGGCTGCCTGTTCAGGCTGCAGCGAGTGTGTCGTCGAGCCAGTCGAACATGACCTGGTGGGCCCGGGTCATGGCGCCGACGTGGACGTGCTCTCCCGCGCCTTCGGCGCCAGTCAGGGTCACCAGTGTGGTGGCGGCGTTGACCAACGCGTTCTGCGCTGCCTGCGGCTGGCCCTTGAGGAAGTGGTCGTCCTCGGCGTCCATGATCAGGGTGGGTGCCTGGACGCGGTCGGCGATGCCTTCGAGGGTGTAGGCCCGGGTCTTGCGGATGAGGTCGGGGTAGGACTCGGCGCCCATCGCCCATGCGCCGTTGCGCAGTCCCCAGCGTGCGCCGACGTCGTTCGCCGTGAGCAGCCGCACGAAGGGGCTGACGCGGTCGTCACGGCCCTGTTCGATCCATCTCTCGAGGAAGCCGGGGAGGGCGTTCGAGAAGGGGGCGTAGAAGTCGTAGATGCCGTCGTCGAGGATGAGTGCCGCGACGCGGTGGTCGAAGGCGGCGGCCCGCGCGACCAGGTACCCGCCAAGGCTGTAGCCGAAGAGCGTGATGGTGTCGGCGTCGATCTCCTTGCGGGTGAGGGCGTAGTCGATGACGGGGGTCACGACGGCCTCCCAGTCCGGGCGGAAGACGAGGTGCTGTTCGCGCAGTGCGGCGCCCTGGCCCGGGCCGTCGAAGGCCAGGACGTTGTAGCCCCGGCGCAGGGCCGCGGCCGCGATCGCGAAGTAGGACTCCTCAAGTGTGGAGTCGTAGCCGCTGTTGTAGACCACCGTCGGACGCGGGCGGCCGGAGTCGTCGACCAGGAAGAGGTAGCCCGGCAGTGTAGTGGTCTCGTAGGGGATCGACAGCTCTTCGACGGGCGTGTCCAGCAGGGCGGCCGCGGAGGCGAACGTCTCGCGTGCCAGCCTGGACAGCAGGGCGACTTCGGGGTCGGTGGCCGGGTGCTCGCGTTGGAAGAACTCCGCGGTGCGGTAGTAGTTCGAGGCGCGGAGCAGGGCTTCGCGGGCGCTGACCCGGTGGCCCGCGGCCAGGGCGTCCTCGCCGAGGGCGTGAACGCGCTCGGCCGTAGCCTTCCAGGCCCGCAGCCAGCTGTGTTCGTCCTTGTTGCGGATGCCCTGGGTGGTGGCGATCACCTCTCCGAGTTCGGCCCCGCCGTAGGCGCCGTATCCGGCGGTGCGCAGGGTCTCGAAGGAGAAGGACTCGTCGCGGAACAGGAATTTCATGTCTCCCCTTTCCAAGGGGTGTGAAGACGTGGTCCGGCGGGGGGCCGGCGCTTGCCGCCGATGAGGAGGCAGGCTCCGACAGCGGTAAAGACGGACCGGGATTGCGCGTTGTCAGCGTTCGGGCACCAGGCGCTTGACCGCGCGCAGCAGGACAGGCCGCAGTTCATCGTCCGTGAACTGGGGCAGGGCTGAGAGCGCGTCACCGAGCGCGGGAACGGCGTAGACGGCCAGGCGCTGGTCGCCGGTCGGCGCGTCACCGTAGAGGACGTGAACGACACGCTCCAACAGGCTCTCAAGGGTGTGGTCCTCCTGGAGCTGCCCGCTCATGACGGGGTCGCTGGCCAGGAAGCCCATGACCGCGCGCTGACTGATCATGACCTCGACGAAGCCGCGGGCCATCGCGTCGATCTTCTGCCGGCGGGTCCGCAGTCGGGAGGCGGCGTCGACTACCGCGGTCATCGTCTCGTGGACGGGATCGCAGGCGCACTGCAGTAGTTGGATCTTGCTGGGGAAGTGGTACGACACGGCCGCCTTGGTCAGGCCGACCTCGTTGGCGATGTCCTGGAAGGAGGTCGCGTTGTACCCGCGCTGGGCGAACAGCCGCAGAGCTGCCTCCAGAATGCTGGCCCTGGTCTGGCGGGCCTGCTCTGCACGGGTTGCCGGTCTCGGTTGTGACTTCGACGTGGCCATCGGGTTCCTCCTTGCCCGAGCATGCCACCTCAGCGCCCTGTCCGGCAAGTGATTCGCTATACGACCGTCCAGCCAACCACTGTACGGACGTCCAGTGATTGGCTTGACGATTGCCCAGCGAAAGCGGACAGTGGTTCACAGAGTCGATCCCCAGCACGCAGGGGTGCAGTACTTCCTGGTCTGTTGCCCAGGCCGACTGGTGCCCCAAGCCCGCACGGGCAGCAGCAGGGACGGCTGGTCGGCCGCGCGGCCCGTTGCCCGAAGACGTCACCGTCAGTGGCAGTCGACCGCATCAACCGTGTAGATCCATGGAGCATTGAGGGAGCATCATGCCGTTGCAAGGCGAGTACCTGCCCGGTCCCAAGGAGTGGGTGACCAGCCAGGTGGAGGAATACGAGGGCTCTGGCGGGACCAAAGGCCTTTCTTTGCAGGAGGTACCGGTTGTCGTCGTGACAAGCGTCGGGGTCAAGTCCGGGAAATTGCGCAAGAACCCGGTGATGCGCGTTGAGCACGGCGGCGCATACCTGGCCGTTGCTTCGCAGGGTGGCGCGCCAACGCATCCCGCCTGGTATTTCAATCTCAAAGCCCACCCCCTCGTAGAGGTGCAGGACAGGACCGTCAAGGGTGACTTCCTCGCACGGGAACTCACGGGAGACGAGCGCGCGACATGGTGGGAACGTGCCGTCCAGATCTGGCCGGACTACGACGTCTACCAGACAAGGACCGACCGTCTGATCCCCCTCTTCCTCTTGGAGCCGGCTGCCTGAGCTTGACTCTGGCGGGGATCTTGGTCGGTCAGGGCCAAGTACCAAGCGTGCGCCAGGACTTTGTCCTGGGGATGACAAAAGCAGTCATCACTATTCGCCGACTGCCGTCCGACCGTGCCTTCGACGCCATGATCTCGCAGATGTCCGGCGTTCCCCGCACCTGAACCCCGGCTAGCTCCTCAGCAGATCGGCAACCGCTGATCACTGCGACATGTGCCGTAATCGATCATGGCGTCGTACCGCCGCCGGCAGCATGTTGGACCGCGTCCTCTGCAAGAACATGATGATCTCCGAGATTACGTGGCGTGCATCGCCCGACCCTGGCGATTCCACGCTCCCTGTTTCAGGAAAGGCGCACCATGAGCCACACGGAAACCGCATTCGGTGAATCCGGGTTCGAATTTCCCCGGTGGCGAGTGCTTCTGGATACGCTCACCTTGGACGGTCGGCCCGGAGAGCTGACGATCATCGTGACGGCAGCGACAACCAGCGACGCTGAACAGGCCGCCTGGGGCCTCGCCCACTCGCGTGATGCGATCCGCCACCGACGAGGCGCCTCGATCACTACACAACGTACCCAAGTGCACGCGCATCCCGTGCCCGCACCATTCTGAGGGCACAAAAAGTGGCGCCGCCTGCCCGAGGCTGTGCCCGGGGTGCGGCCGGCTCCGTCCGTGGATCTGGCGCTGCTGGAACGGACGCTGCGTGAACGGATACCCGAGGCGATCGGCGCCACTGAGGCGGAGATCGCCGAGGTGGATGCCCGCCTCGGAGTGGTGCTGCCCGAGGAGATCAAGGTGCTTTACCGGGTGACTCGCGCGCGGTGGGCGGACTGGGGTGACGACTACGAGGTGGCGCAGCGGGTCTTCGACGCGGTCGGCTTCGAGCTGGGCTCCCTGGACGACGTCTCCATCGCCGACAGATCGTGCCGTCCGTTCCGTTGGGAGCATGCGGCGATGGAGGCGGCTGTCACCGGGCCGGACGCCGTCGTGCAGGACCTGGTCGGCTCGCCTGGATGGATCGTCATCGGCGACACCGGCGGCGGGGATCAGGTCGCCGTCGACCTGACGCCAGGACCGGGCGGCCACACCGGGCAGATCATCGTGCTCGGCCACGAGCGGAGCGTCGGGGCCGAGGTGTTCGCCGAGTCCCTTACCGACCTGGTCCAGGATCCGGAACGGGACTGGTACTCAGGGCGCGGCCAGGGCGAACTTCCGCACGTGGCGTGGGTCAACCACCGGAGCGTCAGGAGCATCGACGCCGCGGCTCACCCCGAACTGGAGGTGCTGAGCCTCGGCGTCTGGGCCGGCGAACCGTTCAGCCTGGCACCCGTGATAGGGCTGCCACGCCTGCGTACCCTCTCCGGCTACCCCGGGACGCTCGCCGACCCACTGGAGATCGCCGGGCTGACAGCGCTGGAGTTCCTCGAACTCACTCCGGAGGACTGGCGCGTCCTGCTCGACGCCGATGTTGTCCCGCGCAGCCTCTCGGCCGCCGCCATCAGGGCGTACGACGACCGCGACACGCGCGTGATCGTCGCCCTGGCGAACGAGATCCTCGCTCTCTGGGACCGCCCCGCGATCCCCGAGACCGTTGTCAACGGAGACCTCGGGCCCCTGCCGTAGCGGCCTTGCCAGTCCGCTCGGCACTTACGCCGCGCTCGTGCCTGCTCAGAAGCGAACCGCGGGAATGAGCAGGTGGAAGAAACTGCTTCGGGTCTGGTCATGGCCGCTCGGGTTGTCGAGGGTGCGGCGGCGCGACGCTGGCGGCCAGTGCTCTGGGGAACACCCAGCCCAACAGAACGAATCCAGTGAGGCCCATGCCGTGCCACGCGGATCGGGACGGCGCCGAATGCTGGCGATGGTGGTCTGGGTTGCTGCCCCGTGGCTTCAGCGGTCGGTACCTTCGGGCTTCTCCTCGGCCTGGGGCGCAGCCGTCGGCTCCGGCGCGTCGGGAGAGGTGTAGTAGACCGAGGCGCCCTGCTTGGTGCGCTGGGCCTTGCTCTTGGCCACGAGCCCTTCGAGAGTGACGCGCACGACCTTGGTCTTGATGCCACGCTCGGGATGAGCCTTGCTGAGCGCGGTGGAGATTTCCGCGGCGGAACGCGGCTCGTTCTGCTCGGCGAGGTGGCGGCGGATGAGTTCCACCAGAGTAGGCCGGTTCGTCGTCGTGCCGACCTTGGGCGTGGCAGGCTTCTCAGCTGCCGCTTCCTGCGCGGCTGTGGTCTTCCGCGCCCTTCGCTTGTTGGGGGGTGCGGCCTCGGACTTCTGTCGGAGAGCTGGCACCTCTGTGCCCTCGGCCGTGGTCGAAGACTCATCCGGTTCATGCGTGACACCGAGCGCCTGTTGCATGTTCACCAGCACACTGCGGTCCTGCTGCAGAGCAGTCAGCTGCTGCTGCAGGGCGGCGACCTCCGCGCCGATACGGTCCTGCTCCTTGAGGTTGCTTTCGAGGTCGCCGGCCACCTGGGCGATGTACTGGGATGTCAGTCCCGTGGCGACAGTCGTGCTCTCGGACATGGTGCTGGCCTTTCCTCGGTGTGCGGCGGTGATTGATGCGAGCGGCCTTGAACCGGGGCAGAACTCCTCTGTGCTGTACCGGCGGCACGGACGTTGTGACTGCCGCAAAATGGCTTGGCATAGAGATACTACGGACAGGCGGAACCAGTTGTTCCTCTCCAGTGGCGTCCCTTGTTCGACGCGGACGTTGAGGTCAAGCCGTCTGGCGCCTTTGGGGCCCTGTTGCAGGGCGGGTTCGTGTGCAGAGACTGGGGGAGTTGCAAGACTGCTTCATCGGTCTCGCGATTGTGATGCCGGGTTGTCAGGGTGCCCGTTGTTACCAGCCGATCGAGGAGTTCTCCGGTCTGCTGTGGAGAGTGCCCACGCAGGCGCGCGAGAGTGTCCAGGCCGGTGCTGTGTTCGGTGTGTACGGCCAGGACCAGGGCGGTCAGTCGCATGACGGCCTGTGCCGCCGGCAGGGTCAACGGGACGGGATGAAGTGCCCAATGAGCGGCGCGCCGGCGGGCACGGCGACCGGGTGCCTGGTCCAGAACCGCAGCATCGAGCAGCCGCAGCTGCACGGGAGTAGACCTGGCATCCGGCGGCTCCAGCCAGCCGGCGTGGACCAGTTCCTGCCACAGCTCCCTGTACCTGCGCAGGCGCATGCCGCGCAGGAGCCCCGCCGGTAGCCGGACATGACCGCGAATGGCGGCGCGCAGGGCGCACTGCAGACTCAGCAGCCGGGCGGAGGGAGAGGTGAACCGGGGCAGCGCGGCGCCGAGGTAGGTGAGCATCTCCCGCACGCGTACCTGCTCGGCAGGCTCCGGGCCGGGGCCGCTGGCAGGGGACGGCGGGCAGGTGGAGGACTGCGGCAGGGCGGAGGCGAGCAGGGTGTCCGGCACCACGGCGGTATGACTGGTCGCCCCCGCGCAGGCCGTGCAGGCATGGGCCAGCCGCCAGGAGCGGCCGCTGCGGTCACGGGTGAGGGCAAGGCGCGCCGGCCCGGCGCATCCGCGGTGACGCGGATGCCACGAACATCCATGAGCCCGGCACTGACAGCTGCGCAGATACACCGGCAGCACGTCGGCGCGGGCGTGGCAGGCCAGATGTGCCAGTGCGGAGGAGTCAGCGAGAGGAGAAGTGTGGGCGGTGCAGGTGGGCAGACGAGCGTGGGGCCGCCTGCTTGCGGACGCAGCTCCACGGTCCAGATGCGCCGCACTGTGGCATGCGCATGGGAGCCTCATCGGCTGGTCGTCCTCCCCTCTGCCCGTGTCATGGGGCCCTTGTTCTTCAGCCAGCCCATGGCGGCGTCGGCTGGGACAACGAAGCCCTCCCACGCCGCGTCACACCGCACCCGTCGCCTTCTGCAGCCGGCTCGCGTTCCTGGGCGAGGCCGGGAGATCACCGCCGGATGCGGCAGCAGGCTCGGGCCCGCGAGTCGCACCGGCTTTCCGGGGCAAGTCAGCGTGTCGAGCCAGGGAGCCCGCTGACGGCAGGGCCTCAGGTCGCTCTCACCTGCCCGGCGACGGGCCACGAGAAGAAGAGGAGGAACAGACAGGTGTCGCCTGGTGACCATCAGGTGACCGCTGTCTGTCAGGTGATTTGTGGGGTCACAGGCAATGATTGGGGAGCGCCACCGCGAGCGATCAGCCGCCGACACGCCGCGCGAAAGACCCGAACCGCACGGGAAGGAATCTCACGCCATGACCGCGACCGCGCCCGAGGCTCCGACTGCACCAGGGGTGCGGTCCTGGTGGGGTATCCCGTTCGCCACCGCCGAGCGATACCGCCGCCCCGTGGTCGCGGATTTCGATCCGGACCGCCCCTATGACCGCAAGGGCGTCGTCTCTGTCCAGCCCGACAGCGGCGACTGGCTCGAAGCGGACAGCGGGATGGGCGAGGACTGCCTGAACCTGAACGTGTGGGCTCCCGAGCAGTCGGCCGGGAAGGCGCTTCCGGTGGCTGTGTACATCCATGGCGGCGGATTCGAGTTCGGCGCGAACACGCAGACCACCTCGAACGCCGCTGGTCTTGCCGCGTCGGGGCGCGTGGTGGGCGTGTCGGTCAACTACCGGCTCGGCGCGCTGGGCGCGCTCTCGCTCTCCCAGTACGGCGGCGCCCTGGCTGAGGCCAGCAACCTCTTCCTCCAGGACGTCATCGCCGCGCTCACCTGGATCCAGCGGAACATCGCCCACTTCGGCGGCGATCCCGACAACGTCACCGTCTACGGCCACAGCGCCGGCGCCTATACGACCTTCGGTCTGCTCGGCGCCTCCTCCGCCGACGGCCTGTACCGGCGGCTGGCCGGGTTCTCCGGCGGGCCCGCCCGCAGCGTCCCGGCCTGGTGGGCTGAGGAGCTCGCGCACCGGTTCGTCACCGAACTCGGCGTGGCGGACAACCCGGAGAAGCTGCTCGACCTCGACGCGGTCTCCCTGAGGGGCGCCCTGCGCAAGGTCGCCCCGACGGATCTCGGAGTCCGTGGCGGGGTGGACAACAAGGCCACCGGCGTCGTCCTGGACATCGGGCAGCCGGGCGCGGTGGTGCACGCCCATCCGATGGACGTCCTTGCCTCGGGCGCGCACCGTGATGTCGACGTGCTGCTGAGCATGGCGAGTGACGACATGGGCTGGTGGGTGGCGAACGACCTGGACCGGTTCGACCCGGGCACCCTCGACCGCATCGTCGACGAGGTCGCGGGGTGGCGTATTTCCCGCTCCCGCGCGAAGAAGATCGTCGACGCCTACGACCAGGGCGGCCGTACCCCGGCCGAGGTCCGCGCCGCGGTTATGGCGGACTACCTCTTCGCGCTCCCGGCCGCCCGCGGCGCCCTGGCGCACGCCGCCGCGGGCGGCAACGCCCATCTGCTGATGATCGGGCCCGCCGAGGGTGCGCCCGCCGTGCACGGCAGCGAGATGTACGCCCTGGTCGGCCAGGAACAGCCGGGCCGCAGCCCCGAGCAGGCCGAGCGTGACACGCGGATCCGCGACATCGTCCTCGACTTCGCCACCGGCGAGCAGTCCCGTCTGTGGCCCGCCGTCACGGACCGGCCCATCTCGGGAAGCGTCGGCAACCCGCCCTTCGAGGCCACCGCCCACTACCAGCAGGCCCTCGGCCTGTGGGAGGGCATCGACCGTCCCTGACGGCTGGCGGGACGCCATCCGCAACAGCGCACCAAGGGGGCGAAACAGAGTGAGGAACTCGGTATGAGCCAACGAACAGCAGCCGGCGCCGCCGCACCGGCGACGATGCGGGCCGTCGTCGTCACCCGGCCCGGCGGCCTCGACGCACTGGAGATCAAGGATGTGCCTGTGCCCGTACGCAAGCCCGGCTGGGTGCGGATCAGGGTGAAGGCGTTCGGCGTCAACGAGTCCGAGGTCACCACCCGCAAGGGCGAGTCGGACGCGGTGGTCACCTACCCGCGTGTGCCCGGCATCGAGGGCGTCGGCGTGGTCGATGAGGCCGACGAGGACAGCGCGCTGCGGCCGGGGCAGCAGGTGGCCACGATGATGGGCGGCATGGGCCGCTCGTACGACGGCGCGTACGCCCAGTACGTGACCGTCCCTGCAGGGCAGGTCATCCCGTTCGAGACCGGCCTGCCGTGGGAGGTCGTCGGCGCGCTGCCGGAGATGTTCCAGACCGCCTACGGATCGCTGACCACGGGCCTGGACCTCAAGGCCGGGCAGACGCTGCTGATCCGCGGCGGCACCTCCACGGTCGGGCTGAGCGCGGCCACCATCGCGAAGGACCTCGGCGCCACCGTCATCTCCACCACCCGCAGCGCCGGCCGGGCCGGGGAACTGCGGGCCGCGGGCGTCGACCATCCCCTCGTCGACAACGGCACCCTCGCCGACCAGGTGCGCGAGCTGATCCCGGACGGCGTCGACGCCGCCCTGGAACTGGTCGGCTGCTCGGTCCTCTCTGACACCCTCAACGCCGTCCGCCGGCACGGCACCGTCTGCTTCACCGGAGCCCTGGCAGGCCAGTGGTCCATCCCGGACTTCACCCCGTTCATGATCCCCTTCGGGGTACGCCTGACCTCCTACGGCGGTCAGGCCGCCGACCTCCCGGCCGACGTCTTCGCCCACCAGCTCCAGGCCATCGCCGCCGGACGCCTCAACGTCCCGGTCGCGAAGGTCTACCACGGCCTGGAACAAGTCCGAGACGCCCAGGCCGACCTCGAATCCGGCACCACACCGGGCAAGCACGTCGTCGTCCTGGAGGGCTGAAACCTGGGCAGCCGAGGATGGTAAGTGGATCGACTTGCCATCGCGGTGGTGTCGAAGTCACCTTCCCGGGATCCGTGCCGAACCGAAGCTCGTACCCCTGATGAACAGGGCGTACGTGTCGGCCGCCGACGATCACTCCAACAACACCCCAGAGGGCGGAACCCATATGAGAATCCGACTGACCGCCGGAGAAACCGTGCTCAACGCAACCCTCGACGACAACGTGACGGCACGCGACTTCGCCTCGCTGCTTCCGCTGACGCTGCAGATGAACGACCTGCTCAAGCGCGAGAAGTACGGTCACCTGTCCCGGTCCCTCGCCGCAGGAGGCGAGCCGCGGTTCAGCTACGAGATCGGCAACATCGCCTACTGGTCACCCGGTCCCGACATCGCCATCTTCTATGACCACGACGGCGAGTCCATCCCCGACCCCGGCATCGTCATCCTCGGCGAAATCGGCTCGGGGGCCGATGCTTTCAAGAAGTACGACGGCACGGTCGACGTCACCTTCGAGGCCGTCGACTGAGACCCGGCCGGAAACCACCGAGATCGTCAACCAGGGAGAGGAGGGGGGACGGTCGTGGCCTCGCGGGCCGCGAAATCGGTCGGGGTGAGGCCGGTGCGGTCGCGGAAGAAGCGGCCGAAGTTCGCGGGGTCGGTGAAGCCGAGGTGGACGGCCACCGCCCGGGCATCCCACCCGGCGCCTCTCAGCAGGCGCCGGGCTTCCAGGAGGCGCCGCTCGTCGATGAGCTCGCGTACCCCCTTGCCGGTGGCGTCCCGGGCGGCGCGGCTCAGGGTGCGGACCGAGCAGTCGAGCAGTTCGGCGTAGTCCGCGGCTTGGTGCAGCTCGCGGAAGTGCAGCTCCAAGGTGTCCAGGAAGCGTCCGTACCTGTCGGCACGGCCGGTGCCGGCCGTGGCCGTGGCGATGGGGGCGATGCCCGGGGAGTTGGCCAGGCGCAGCAGCAGCGATTCGAGCAGGCTGCGCCGCAGGGCGTGGTGGATGTCGAGGGGGCGGCGCCCCAGCGCGCGGTGTTCGTCCAGGAGCTGGAGTGCCGTCTGCTGGAGCCAGGCGGCGTCGTCAGGTTGCGGGCTCAGCACGGCGGGGGCGTCGTGCGCGGTGAGCGGGGCCAGGAGGCGGGCGATGTCGGGCCGCAGGACGTCGGGTTCGAACAGGATGAACGGGCCGCGGGCCGCGCCGGGCGGATGCCAGCACTGCGCGTGCCCGGGACGCACCCACAGCCACTGGCCGGGGGCGACGGTCCGCGTGACGTAGTCGACGTCGTGCCGCAACTCACCCTCGGTGACCAGGATCAGGTAGTGGAAGGTGGCACGGCCCGGACGGGGCGGGTTCCACGGCCAGTCGTCGTGCTGGGCGAAGAATTCCTCGACGGTACTCACCTCAAGGCCGTACGGAGTACCGACCGGGGGCTGGAAACCGTACAGCCGAACCGAGGCCGGACCGGTCGCGGTTCCGCTCGGGTCGGGGTGTCGCTTCTCGACCATCACGTGTCCGCAGTCTACCGCCCTCTTTGTCGGCTTCGACGGGAGGATGGGACGTACCGCCGCGACCGCGCGGCGCCCTCCGCCTCCGTCGATGCCACAGTCCGTCACCACCTGAGAAGGCTCACCACCCATGAATGGACCGGCCCTGCACCAGACCGCCGCCGACTTCGCGGAGGAACTCCCCGGAGCCCAGCTGGAGCACCCCTTCGGCCCCGACTGGGAGGTCTACAAGGTACGCGGCAAGGTGTTCATGCTGATGACCGAAGTCCCGGGGCGTCCCGTCGTGATCCTCAAGGCGGACCCAGGCGAGGCCCACGCCCTGCGGGAGCAGTACAGCCACATCACCCCCGGCTACCACATGAACAAGAAGCACTGGATCACGCTGGAGTGCGGAGAAGGCGTCGACAAGGAGCTCGTCAAGGAGCTCGTCACCGACTCCTACCGGCTCGTCGTCGCCCACCTGCCCAGGGCCGAGCGGCCTGTCGACCCGCACACCTACGGCACCGGCACGCGGGCGGCCCGGTGAACACGGCCGGTGACCGCCTCCAGGACACCGCCCGCCAGGCGGCCCTGGCCCTTCCCGACGTCAGCCACGGCTACCCCTTCACCCCGGGACTCGACGTGTACAAGGTCGCGGGCAAGGTGTTCCTGATCGTCACCGACGACCCGGACGATCAGATCATCACGGTCAAGTGCGAACCCGAACACGCACGCGCCCACGTACGCGGCTATACCTCGATCACACCGGGCCGCTATCTCGACAAACGCCACTGGATCTCGCTCGGGCCGGGACCCGGCATCACCGAACGGCTGGTCACCGACGCGGTCGAGGGCTCCTACGACCTGGTCGCCGAGCGGCTGCCGCGACGCGACCGGTGAGAGGTCTGACCGAGATACGGGTCAAGGGGGCAACGGGAGGGAAAGCCGGCGTGGGGACGAGGTTTGTGACGGTTCTTGTGAGCCCTCGCCGTATTTCAGGGGGATGTCCGCGCTGCTCTGCCAGCGGCAGAACACCGGCCGGACCGGGCTCGACGATCACTACAGTCCAGTCTCATGACGACGATTACGACGCGTACGGTCGAGTACCCGGCCGACGGTCTGACGATGATCGGGCACCTCGCGCTCCCGGCCGGTGTCGACCGTCGGCCCGCAGTGCTGCTCGGACCAGAGGGCATGGGGCTCAGCGACGTCGAGCGCCGCCGGGCCGATGCTCTCGCCGAGCTGGGATACGTAGCGCTGGCCTTCGACCTTCACGGCGGGCGCTATTTGAGCGACCCTGAGGAGATGCTGGCCCGTTGCCTGCCACTGCTCGCTGATCCCGACCGGATGCGGAGCATCGGCCATGCGGCGCTCGACGTGCTGCGCACCGAACCGCGGACCGACCCCGACCGGATCGCCGTCGTCGGCTACGGCACCGGGGGCGCCGTCGGGCTGGAACTCGGGCGCGACGGCGTCAACCTGCGCGCGATCGGGACAGTCAACGCACTGACCACGGGCCGACCGGGCGAGGCGGCGCGCATTCGCTGCCCCGTGTGGGCCGGCGTCGGGTCGGAAGACCCGATCATGCCGCCCGCACAACGGAACGCGTTCACCGCCGAGATGCAGGACGCGGGCGTCGACTGGAGCCTCGCGCTCTACGGCGGCGCCTTGCACGCCTTCCACCATCCGCCGGTCGACCACCCCACGGTCCCCGGCGTCGGCTACCACCCACAGCACGCGCAGCGAGCCTGGCGCGACATCGTCGACCTGCTCGCCGAGTGCCTGCCCGTGACGGAGGATCTGGGGGCATGACCCAGGCAAACATGCTGGCACCGGGCTTGCTCGGCGTCATGCCTGGGACGCCTCAAGCAGCGTGGACGGGTTCGGCAGATCGGCCCTGAGCTGGAGTACTTCCTCTGCGAACGCGACGCCGTCGGCGGCTGGCGCCGGTACGCGTCCGACCCCGGTGTCGTCTACACGGCGGGGCTGCGCGCCGACCCCGACAACCACCTCCTGCGCACCCTGCGCCAGGTCCGCGACCTGAACATCGGCGTGCTCAGCGGAAACCACGAGTTCGACGGCGGGCAGTTCGAGATCAACCTGGTCCGCTCGGAGGCGATGTCGGCCGCCGACCGGGCGTTGTGCTTCAAGGCCGCGATCAAGGAATTGGCCCGCAAGGAGGGCAGGCTCGCCACCTTCACGGCGAAGCCGTTCAACGACGCCGGAGGTTCAGGCTTCCACCTCCATCTGTCGAGCCACGACACCGAGGGCCGCAACGCCTTCGACGACCCGTCCGGGCCCTACGGCCTCTCGGCCACCGCACGGCACTCCGTCGCCGGGGTGACGGCGCACGCGCCCGCCCTCGCCGCGCTGCTCAACCCGACCATCAACTCCTACAAACGCTTCGGACCCGACAGGCTGATCGACTGGGGGCTCGACAACCGCAGTGCCATGGTCCGCATCCCGCCCGAGCGCGGGTCCGGAGCCCGGCTCGCACTGCGGCTGGGCGACGCCAGCGCCAACCCCTACCTCGCGATCGCCGCCACCATCGCCGCAGCCCTGCTGGGCGTGGTGGCCGCAGAGCAGCCGCCCGCCCCGCTGGAGGGCTACGGCTACGACCCGGCCCGCTCCACCGTGCTGCCCGGCACCCTCTCCGAGGCCCTGGACGCGCTGGAGGCGGACACCGCCCTGGCCGAGGTGCTCGGCAGGGACTTCACCACGTCCTTCCTCTCCTGCAAGCGGAACGAGGTCGAGCGCTTCCAACGGCACGTCACCGACTGGGAGTTCACCGAGTACGCCTACCACCTGTGACAGACCGTACGACCCCCAGGAGCCACCGATGACCGAGACGACCCTGCCCGCCGCCGCGAACGAACCACCGCCCCTCGCGGACGTGAACCTCGCCGACCTCGACAACTTCACCGACGGCGTGACCCCTTGGCGCATGTTCCACACCCTGCGCCACGAGGACCCCGTCCACTGGCAGCCCGAGGAGGCCCCCAACTCCGGCTTCTGGTCGGTGACCCGGCACGCCGACATCGCCCGGGTCGACCGGGACGCCGAGACGTTCACCTCCACCCGGTTCGTCAACCTCGAAGAGGTCGACGACGACCAGATCAAGAAACGCGCCTCCATCCTGGAACTCGACGACGTCCGCCACCGAGCCCTGCGCAGCCTGATCCAGCGGCAGTTCGGAGCGGGAGTGATCAACAGCTACGCGGACTTCCTGCGCGGCCTGACCGCGAAGACCCTCGACGCGGCGCTGGCCAAGGGCAGCTTCGACTTCGTGAAGGAGATCTCCGCAGGCTTCCCCGTCAACGTGCTCGCCCGGCTGCTCGACGTGCCGCCCAAGGACAACCAGCGGCTCATTGACTGGGGCAACCGCATCATCGGCAACACCGACCCGGACTACGCCGACGTACTCCTGCACAGCGAGGAGAGCGAGAAGTGCCGCGACCTGCCGTTCCGTTCACCCGCCTCGCTCGAAGTCTTCGAGTACGGAAGGGAGTTGGCCAGTCAGCGGCGCGGTGGCGAGGGGACGGACCTGGTCTCCAAGCTGGTCAACACCACCCCGCGCGACGGCGTCCCGCTCTCCGCGCAGGACGTCGACAACTACTTTCTGTTCCTGGTCGTCGCCGGAAACGAGACAACCCGGCACATTATCACCCACTCCATGCTGGCCCTGCTCCAGCACCCGGAGCAGCTCGCCCGCCTCCAGGCCGACCGCTCTCTGATCCCCACGGCGGTCGAGGAGTTCCTGCGCTGGGCGTCTCCCGCCCACCACTTCCGCCGGACCGTCACCCGCGAGGTCGAACTCGGCGGCAGACGCATCAAGGAGGGCGACCTGTGCCTGGGCAACCTGCTGGCCCGCACGGAGATCCGCATCATGTTCGAGGAGCTGATGCCCCGCCTCGCGGACATCCGCCTGGCCGGCGAGGTGCCGCGCGTGCGCTCGAACTTCGTCAACGGCATCAAGAGGCTGCCGGTGGAGGTGACGCCGGCGTGAGGAGCTGAGCCGCCGTTTTGCCGGAGCAGCAACAAGATTGGTGTCACCAGGGCCAGGTGGGTGACCGTGGGCCGGTGACTGACAACATCGCAGGATCGTCCGCGCCCGACACTTCCCTGCCTGCCGACGGATACGTCGGAGACCCAGAGGTCCGGGCGGAGTGGGACAACCGATACGCCGACAGCCGGCAACTGTGGAGCGGTCGGCCCAATGGCGCGCTCGTGGCCGAGGTCGCCAGGCTCACGCCCGGACGGGTGCTCGACGTCGGCTGTGGCGAGGGTGCCGATGCCGTCTGGCTCGCGCGCGGCGGCTGGGACGTGACCGCGCTCGAAGTCTCGGGCGTGGCGCTGGAGCGGGCCGTGGGGCACGCACGGGACGCCGGTGTCACCGTCCGCTGGGTACACGCCGCACTGACGGAAGCGGCGCTCCCCTCGGCCTCCTTCGACCTGGTCTCCGCGCAGTACCCGGCTCTGCTGCGGACAGCCGACGCCGCAGCCGAGCGAGCGTTGCTCGCGGCCGTCGCGCCCGGCGGCGTGCTGTTGCTCGTGCACCACGCGGGGATGGACACCCGGCACGAGCACGACGGCGGATTCGACCCGGCCGACTACGTCTGGCCTTCCATGGTGGCCGCTCTGCTCGACGACGACTGGACGGTGGAGGTGGACGAGCAGCGGCCACGAGTGGCACCTGACGGTGGCGCCGGTGCGCACCACACCGATGACGTGGTGTTGCGGGCGCGTCGACTGCGCTGACGGCCTCCGGCGAAGGCGGATTCGGCGCCTGAGGGAAGTCGTCCTGCTGCCGTCGGTCGCGACGTCGGCGTCGCGACCGGCGCCACCAGGATCAACGCTCTTGACCTTTGGCGCGCCCCTGCCGACCACGCGCGAATCGGCCGGCCGGTGTTTCTGCTCGATGCGGGCTTCGCCGCGCCGTACGCCACCGGCTCACAGGTCGAGGACCGCGCGGAGGGCGTTGTCGACGAGTTCCTGCTGTTCGGGGCCGATGTTCCCGTGCGGTGTGCCGGTTTCGAAGCGAAGCGTGGAGAGCTGGAGGAGATTGACGGCGACGGCGGAGGCGTCGACCGGGGTGGCCAGGTGCACGCTCATCGCCGTGTCGGGGTGCTGGGCCGGGGCGTGCAGGACCAGGACGACGACAGCGCCGTAGGCGTCGGCAAGTCCGTCGAGGCTGACGACAAGAACGGTACGGGTGCCTTTGCCGGTGTCGACGTCCCAGACGTCGCCCTTGCGGACGGTCACAGGGCGTCGCCTTCGCCCGCCAGGTCGAGGGGGGCGACGGAGGCGAGTCTGCGCGCGGCGTCGAGGGTCATCTGACGTCGTACGGCTCGCACGATGTAGTCGTTGAGGGACGAGGAGCCGGCGGCGGCGTCGCGCAGTTGTTTGTCCATGGCGTCGGGAATGCGCAGCGTGATGGCAGTCATGACACCAATTCTAGTGGCAAGGGTGGCATCATGGGTGCCGTTGAACGTTTCCGAGGTGGGCGACACGTCGCCATCGGGCTGAGCCGGACCTTTGGTTGCCCGGGTGCGTTCGCCTTTGCCCGGCTCTGCGACGACCGATCCGTCACCGCGCTCGCCTGGCCCGCCATGACCGCGGGTCAGGAACGGGCGTGGAGCCGGATCGACGGGGTGGGCAGTTGCGGTCGACGAGCAGTCAACCGTACGGATCCCGGGAGCCGTTCACCTCTACGGCCGCCGGGATCCGTGCCGGTGCCGGGAGTTAGGCCACCGTCTGCTGTATGTAAGGCGTGAGGTGGACCGGTCCGACCAGGCCGTAGTTCTGCCTGGCGGACGTGCCGAACACCGCGGGGTTGCTGATGCGCAGCCGGTTGAACAACGGGGTGGCCACCTCGACCTCAATGGTGTTGGCGCCGCGGCGCAGCTGACCGCCGAGGTTCACGACCGGGTTGATCCGGTCGACGGGGTCGAGGCGTGTCCCGTTGACGGTGACCCGGCAGGTGTCGGTCACGCTGCCCAGCTTCAGCAGGGCTCCCGTGCCGGAGGTCCAGGTGCTGGGCAGCGTGACCGTCGTCCGGTAGCGGCCGATGCCGCCCACGTCGGCCAGTTCGGGGATCTGCGACCAGGGCAGCAGGGCGTCGAGGGCGAGGCTGTGCTTGACGATCGTGGTGGTGGTCGCGGTGGTGCCGGGCTGCCAGTCGTCGACGGAAAGGGTCCAGCGGTCGAGGGTGAGGGCGGCCGGCACCTCGGGGATCTTCGTGGCGACCTTGCGGCCGTTCGACAGGGTGGTGGTGCGCGTCCCGGCCGTGGAGGCGCGGATCGCCAGTGATCCGTCCGCGAAGAGCACGCTGTCCGCGTCGGTGGCGACCGCGTGCGGACGGTTGCCGCAGCGGTCCCCGAACAGTCCCGGGCCGCCGAGCGCGACGACGAGGGTCTGGCCCGGCTGGAGGGTGACCCGGAAGGTGAACGCGTCGCCGTCCTGGGTGTATTGGGCGAGCCGGGTGACCCGCCCGCTCCACGGGTCCAGCAGGTAGGGGACGGCGCCGGAGCCCTTGCGACGGGTCGCGTGCAGCGTGACGTCGTGGTCGATGAGGGCGACGGCGGGCTTGACGGTCTCGGCGTGCTTGCCGTTGCACAGGTAGTAGAAGTCGGCGTCGTCGGTGACCCGGTGGGCGTTGAGCAGGGTCGAGGACACGGAGTAGACGGCGTCGGAGGTCACGCCGAGTTCCGCGAACGCCGCGCCGACCAGGGTCTTGTCGGTGATCCGGCGGACGTTCGGCAGCGCGAGCAACTGGGCGGTCAGGGACCGCAGTTCATCCTGCTCCCCGTCGTCGGGGAGACCCGGTGTGAGTGGCTGGTCGAAGGCGCCGAGGAGCACGGTGGGCAGGCCTGCGCGGGCGAACTTCAGGAGTCTGCGGGCGTCGGCGACGGCGAGCGTGGGAGTGGAGCCGTAGAAGAAGTCGCCTTCCAGGAACAGGGCCTTGTAAGCGGGCCCGTCGGGTGCCAGGCGCTTTCCGGAGATCTTGGCCGTGGGCAGGTCGAGCAGGGGGCCGCTCAGGAACTGGTGGGTCCAGCCGAGCGGGATGCCCGTCGAGGTGAGCCAGGACGCCCCGATGCCGGTCGCCGTGTAGCCGGTCTGCCGGAAGACGGCGATGTCCGCGCGGGCGGTGCCCGACTGGAGCACCTCGTGCACGCGGCCGAGATAGCCGGTGATGTCGGGGACGTGGTGCCAGGTGGGCTGTCTAGGCCCCCACGACTCGCCGTATCCGGGTGCTCCGCTGTACGGGCTGAACGCGGCGAAGCCGGGCCAGCTGACGCCGGGCACGGTGGCATAGGAGAAGCCGTGGATCACGGTCTGGTTGACGCCCGCCGCGTACGCGCCGCCCATGGTGCGCAGGAACTTGTCCCAGGTGGTGTTGTAGGCGCCGCCCGCGTACGCGCCCGCCTCGCAGGACAGGATGCGGTGGCCCGCCATGTCCCGTCCGCCGGCGAGACAGCGGTAGTCGTCGAGGTTCTTGAAACCGAGCGACTCGCCCTCGGGGACGTCGAGAACGGCCGCCGAGGCGATCGCGTCGGTCTGGAGGCCGTACGGCTGCGAGCGCAGCTTCATGCCGTGCCCGTGGGCCCAGGACTTGAGTGCCCCGAGGTGGTGCTCGTTGAACAGGCCGGAGACGGTCTCCCAGAAGTCGTGCCGGATCTCCTGGGTGAGCCGCGCCTCGAAGGCGAAGATCTGGTTGCCGTTGTCGAGGACGACGGCCGGCAGGTACGGCAGCAGGTCGCGTCCGGTGTGCTCGCGGAAGGCGGCGGGCAGGCCGGGCGTCCACTGGAGCCCCTTGGTCTCCAGCTCCACGGAATCCTCGAAGAAGGTGTTGCCCGCCGTTCTGAGGAGTTGGCGGAGCGTGGAGTCCAGGATCGTGGAGTCCCAGTAGCGGGTGACGGCCGCCGTGCCGGTCGCGCTGAAGTGGTCGACGACGTACGCGGCGGGCGAGGAGTGCGGTCCCGCCTCGGGCTGCTGGCCCGAGCCGCGCTGCCAGTACGACAGGATCACCCAGGTCGCCGGGTCGGGCGGGGTCCAGCTGAGGTCGCCGCCCCTGACCCGGTCGGTCAGGTCGGTGACGCTGTCGGCGTCCAGGCCGGTCGCCTTGCCGCTGGAGTAGGCGGTGTTGACGCGGGCGGCCTGGACGGCGAAGAGCTTCTGCACGGCCACACCGGAGGCGGCCGGGTGGACGGAGGCCGGCACCGGTCCGTCGTAGGCCGCGCCGCCGGTCAACGTGGCCTTGCCGTAGGCGAGTTCCTTCACCGCGGCGTCGTCATCGGGTGTCACACCGGGCACGGCGACGGGCCAACTCGGCCCGAGTGTCAGGTCGATGGTCAGCTCGCGGCGGGCGGCCTGCCGCAGAGCGGCCTTCACGCCGTCACGCCAGGCCGGGCTGCCCCAACCGTGACGGGCGGTGTCCAGGACGGAGGTGTCGGTGATGCTGTGGTGGACGGCCGCGATCTCGGCGCCGCCGAATCCCGCGTCGGCCATCTGGTCGATCTCCCGCGCGATCTCCACCGGGTCCACCAGCCCGTCCGGCCACCACCAACGGAACCTGGGCCGGACCGCCTTGGCAGGACCGGCGAACCAACTCGCCGCAGGAGCAGCCTCGTTGGAGCGAGCCGTCCCGGAGGCGGCGGCGGCGCTCGCTGCCGGACCGAGTGCCGCGAGAACGCCCGTCGTCAGACCGGCGGCCAGTACCGACCGACGTGTCGCACCGCCACGCTGCGGGTGGGTTTCGTGCATGGTTCAGCCCCAACTCGTCACGGGTGAGCAGTTGTTGAATCGTTTCAATCACTGCAAGTGCCGGAACCGTAGTTCGCCCTCCGAGCCGAGGTCAATAGAGACGACAACGATTCAAGGCGGCGAGGACTGGGGCAAGTTGGTGAGGCCGTGGGCCCTGGGGCTGTTCCCGGTGGGCGGCCTGCGCAGCCGCGCGCGTTCGGCGACCGGCGCGGGTTGCGCGGGGTCGTCGACCCGCAACTCCTGCAAGGCGGAGCTCACTTGGCTCGCCGACTTCTTTCCCGGCTTCGACCCCGAGCCTCTGGAGCGGGTGGTCCAGGCCTACGTCCGCTCGATCGAAGGAGCGGAAACGGGCCGCGTCTTCGAGCTGGGCTGATCGTCCGGAACGCGGCACGAGACCGGTGGCGACCGGATGGGTCCCGCTCGCCGCGCTCTGTATCTCCGCTCGCTCGTAATTCCCTGTCGGATACGGCCACATGGCGTATGGTGAGCACAGCGACGCGGGGTGGAGCAGCTCGGTAGCTCGCTGGGCTCATAACCCAGAGGTCGTTGGTTCAAATCCGACTCCCGCTACCATTTCCGGCCCCTCAGCCTGGTGTTGAGGGGCCGGACCCGTTGGACTGCTGAGAGCCGGATCGGCCCACGGCGCCGAGTCACATCCGGGGCCCATGAGGCGTGGTGACACATGTGCGCTCTCCGATGACTCCGGCTGGTCGGTCGATCCGCACGAGCACGTACCGGCAGGGATGGGCGTCGCTGCCCGGAGGCACAAGCTCGCGGCCTGGCCTGGCCGGTTCCCGCTGCGGAGCCGATGACAACGACCGGTGCCTGGCGCGAAGGTGGTCTCATGGCGCTGCGCTATCGGACCAACGGCCCGGAGTTCGACTTCCCTCACTTCCCCGGTCTGCCGCCGGTCCGCTATGTGCTCGCGTCGACGCCCCGGTGCGGCAGTAACATGCTCGCCCGTGGCCTGTGGCACACCGGGCTGGCCGGCTTCGCCGAGGACTACTTCGCCGACGCCTTCGTGCTGGACTTCTTCGAGCGGTGGGGATTCGACTCCGACGATCCGCGGGAGTTGGCGGCGGGCTATGTGCGGCGGTTGATGACGTGCAGGACCAGCCCCAACGGCGTCTTCGGGCTGCGGATCCACGCGGGGCACCTCGGGAGCCTGGAGGCCGACCCGTACGACATCCTCCAGGCACCCCGGTACATCTGGATCCAGCGCAGGGACCGGTTACGGCAGGCCGTGTCGTACACGATGGCCGAGCAGACCGGTGTCTGGATCCTGGACGGGACCTTTCTGCCGGAGGGGCGCACGCGCGCCGCTCCCCGGTACGGCTATGAGGAGATCCGCCGGCATCTGCGGATGCTCGACCGCGACGCGGCCGTCTGGGAGGACTACTTCGGCCGGCACGGGGTCCTCCCGCACACCGTCGTCTACGAGGACCTGGTCGCCGACTATGAAGCAGGACTGCGCGGCTGTCTGGACTTCCTCGGCGTCGGCGCGTCCGCGTCGCTGCCGGCTCCCGGTATCAGGCGTCAGGCCGACGAGCTGACGGAACAGTGGGTCGAGAGGTTCCTACGGGATCGTCGTGCTGAGCGGCCAGCGTCGTAGCCGGTACGGCGTCCACCACACGTAACGCCCGGCGCGATGGACCAGGTTCTCGCGCAGGTGACGCTCCAGAACCCGCTCCGTCGACGCCGACGCCACCGCCGGCACGCCGTCCAGCAGCCTCTGGAAAGCCGTGCTGCGGGGGGCGTTGACGACCAGGCGTCGGAAGGAGCCCCAGCGATGGTCGCGGATCTCCAGGAAACCGGGACCGCGGCGGTAACCGCACTTCGCGATGTGGAACGAGCCGCGCCACGCGGTGACCACGCCTGCGTCGTTGTCCTCTCCCGTGGAACCGCGGAGGACGGCTGCCGGAGGGTGCAGATGGCTCAGCGCCTGCCACTGGGCCGGGTCGGCCATACGCAGGGTCCAGTCCACCGCGATGCCGCGGCTGGTGAGTTCCCGGACGAGGAGGAGGACGGCGACCGCGGACGCGCCGTCCGGATCGGTGAGGTCCACGGGTTCGGGAACCCGGACGAACTGGACGCCCTCGGAGGCGAGTTGTCCGACGGTGTGCACCGGGTTGCCGGGCGGCCCTTCGAGGGCGCCGTAGTAGATGCCCGGAAGGCGCATGGCCGCTGGGTCGCGGTCCTTCCACAGCGTCAGTTCCGTGGTCATCGGGTGCCTCCCGCGGCGGCTGCGGCTGCCAGGGCGGGGACCAGTGACGTGTCGTCCCCGTGCAGTCCGGCGCCGTCGAGGCGCAGCAGGTCCTGGTTGGCCACGGCGGGCGCGACGTGCACGTACTGGCCGCCCTCGGCGAAGACGAGGCCGAGGCCGAGCCAGTGGGCCAGCAGGTCGGTGACGCGCTCCTGCGTCACCTCTCCGGGTGACTCCCGCGTGTCCCCGCGGCGGGCAGCGGTCTTGCGCAGCAGGGCCGGCACGCTGTGCGGCGTGTCGAGCAGCCGGAACACCGTTACTTCGAGCGGGTCGGTGAGGTCGAGGAGCCGCCAGGAGAAGCCCGGCCGGGTGTCGACGAGGACGATGTGCGTGCCGAGGTCGCAGTGGGTCAGGCGGCTGCGCGGGTACGCCCGTGTCCAGTCGGCGACGGCCGTGCGCAGCCGGTCCAGACAGGCGCCGGTGATGCCCTGGTGCGGTGAGTCGAAGATGTACACCAGGTCGGCGAGTTCGTCCTCGGGCAGGTCGTAGATGTGGTGGTAGTGCGAGGCCGGGCGAAGGTCGCCGAAGCCCAGTTCCGGCCGGTCGAAGTAGGGACTGAACCGTTCGACCTTCAGGCGGGTGGAGTTCGCCGGCGGTCCGAGGTGGTGCAGCGCGGGCAGCTGGTCGACGATCTCGTCGTAGTCCTGCTCGGTCTCCCCGGGGAAGCCGTAGAGATAGTTCCAGCTCAGGTTGACGCCGACGGTCTCCGCGTCCCGCAGCAGCCGTACGTTCTGACAGCCGGTCACCCCCTTGTCCATCAGCTTCAGCACCCGGCTGCTGAGGCTCTCCACGCCGGGCTGCACATAGCTGACTCCCGCCGCGTACAGCGTCGCCAGCTGCTCGCGCCGCAGGTTCGACTTGATCTCGTAGCACAGCCGCAGGTCGTACCCGGACTCCTGGAGAAGCGGGGCCATGGAGTTGAGGTAGGCCATGTCGAGGATGTTGTCGGTGACCCAGACGTCGAGCACGCGGTGGCGCTCGACCAGGCCGAGGATCTCCTCCACGAACCGCCGCGGGTCCTTGCTGCGGAACTCCATGAACGAGCCGTTGAGACCGCAGAAGGTGCAGTGGTGCTTCTCGCCCCACCAGCAACCGCGCGACGCCTCCACCACCAGCCGCGGCTCCACCCAGCCGCCCGCGGTGGACTGCGCGTGCCGCTCGAAGTAGTCGCCGTAGTCGGGCGTGACCAGCGCTCCCGGGGGCAGCGGCGCCGCGTTCATGGGATGGGCCACGGACCGGCCCTCCGCATCGCGGCGGCACAGGCCGGGGATGGCGGCCAGGTCGTCGGCGTCACCGTCGCGGAGCGCGGCGAGCAGCCTGGGGAACGCGATCTCGCCCTCGCCGCGCACCACGAAGTCGACGTACTCGAAGTTGCGGTGCAGCGCTGCGCCCTGCGGGCCGTCGCAGTTCGCGCCGCCGAAGACGGTGGTGGTGCCGGGCGCCAGTTCCTTGACCAGGCGGGCCGCGGCCAGAGCCGCCGCGTTCTGCGCGAACGTGGTGGTGAAGCCGACCACGTCCGGTGCCGTCGCGGCGATCTTGGCGGCGGTCTCCCGGACGAACAGCGGCGCGAGTTCGTGCAGTTCCCGCGCCTTGGCCAGCATGTGCTCCGGCATTTTCTCGCCGAAGTGTTCCGTGAACTCGGCCACCCGCCAACGGGGTTGGTTGTTGAGCGCGCCTGAGAAGATCCACTCGCTGTGTCCGGAGAAGTACGAGGTCGAGCAGAACTCGTACTCCTCGAAGCCGTATTCCGTGCGAGCGGACACCCAGTCGGCGAAGTCGAGGTTGGCGTGCACCACTTCGACGTCCGCCGCGCCGTCGGGGAAGACGTCGAGGATGCGGCGTTTGAGAATGCCGAGGGCGAGGGACGGCGCGTCGAGCGATGACCACGGCATGTCCACCAACACGATGTGCAAGGCGCATCCTCTCCCCGTCACCACAGTCCGCGGCGGGCCAGTGCCCGCCGCGCGGTCTCGCGCCGGTCCGCCGGTCCGGCCTCGAAGGCCTCCGCCACCCGCCCGGACACCACGCCGTGAGCCAGTCCGGCGGGCGTGGTGAAGTACGCGTAGTGCGTTTCGTCCGCGCCCTGGGCCTCCGCGGAGGGACGCCCGCCGGTGGTGGCTCCCCACGTGGCCACGGACGACGCCGCATACGTACGCACGGCCGCGTGGCCCCGCTCCGTGGGGACGATCCCCTCCGCCTCGATCACGAACGACAGCGGCTGCTCACACGTCAGCGCGGTGAACAGGGCGATCATCAGCTCGTGCGTCACGGTGTCGCGCAGCGCCCGTTCCTCGACGCCCTCCAGCAGGTAGGACGCGAACGCCTCCTCCGCCGACAGCCCGGGCGCGGTGTAAGGGATCAGCCGGAACCGGGTGAAGTGCGGTGAGCCGAGGAAGCCGGTGAGCAGGTCGGACTCCGTGGCGCCGGTGCCCTGGAGTACCCGCAGGCTGTGCGGGAACGTGGTCGCGAGACTGCCGCCGCTGCCGGGCCGCCAGACCTGGGAGCGCAACCGGCGTGCGGTGGTGTCCAGTTCGGCCAGGTCGACGGAGGCCAGGCACTCCAGCTCGCCGGGATCCGCCGCCACGGCCTCGGCGCCCTCGTCGGCGAGCCGGGCCCGCAGGTCCGCGTCCAGCAGCAGCCGCATGAGCAGGTCGGTCAGTCGCTCGCCGTCCAGCGACGCACCCGGCTCCAGCGTGGTCACTCGGCCTCCTCGCGCTGCCAGGCGGCGACCAGGTCCCGCAGCCGTGTGTAGTTCCGCCGGGATTTCTCGACCAACTGCCCGTCCTCGCGGTACATCGGGTCCTCGTAGGACACCCCGAGGAGGTTCGGGCAGCGCGGCAGCAGATACTCGGTGAGCTCCACCTGTTCGTCCAGCAGCACGCCGTGGTGCAGGTCGCGGAACCTGCCGCCCACGATCTGGCAGCCGGACAGGTGCAGTTCGCGGCAACGGGACAGGGGCAGGGCCTCGATCCCGTCGTACATGCTCTTTCCGGTACGTCCTCTCAGCCACTGGTAGCTGAGCAGATGGCCGACGTCGAGCGTCACCCACACCTCGGCGTCCTCCGCCAGCCGGGCGAAGTACTCGAAGGCGTCCATGTGCCCGAGGACGAACGAGCCGCCCTCCGTGAAGCCGGGGAATTCGACGTGCAGCGGCGGTTCGAGCAGCCGGGCCGCCTCCGCCGCGTTCCGGGTGGCGATCTCCAGGCCCGGCTCGGTCAGCGGCGGCGGCAGCGGATAGGGCATCGGTATGCCGCGCAGGCTCCAGATGCCCAGGTCCTCGACCACCCAGGAGAAGCCGTAGCGGGCGGCCAGTTCGTTGGTGAACTCGGCGGCAGGGCGGCGGTCGTAGCGCTCGGGCGTGCCCATGTTCAGCTCGGTCTGGTGGAAGGCGCGGGCCGACCCGGCGGGCACCGCCTCGAAGAATCGGTCGTACGCGCGCACGTAGTCGGCCGGTCGTACGCGGGCGCGTGAGCGCGGCTGGAACGCGAGGGCCGAGTACGCGAAGTCGCCGCCGTGGCGGTGCAGGAAGGCGCGGACCCGGTCGGTGACGTCCCCGCCGCCGTCGTCGCTCTCCACGAATCCGATGCCGCGCCTGCCGAGGCGTCCGCCGCCCCACGGCATGTCCATCAGGACCCCCAGGCCCATCCGGCGCGGGGCTTCGTTGACGGTGGCGGCGCCGCCGGGTGTGGTGCGCGGCGGTTGCGTCATGACGAGCTCCTGGCTGAGGGGGCCGGGCTTGCTGAACGTTCCGGGTCGACGGTGCCCGCCGCCGCGTCGGCCAGGCGGGCCAGCAGCCGGCCGCCGCGGTCGGTGCGGGCCGTGAGCAGGCCGTCGGCGCGCTGTTCGACGTCGTCGCGGGGGAGTGCGTAGAACCGCTTCCGGACGAGGTCGGCGAGGGTGACGCGGTCTGCCGTGCGGTCGTCGGCGGACGTGGGCACGATGCGTACCCACGTGTGCGGGCGCAGGGCCGCGACGGCGGGCCCGCGCGGGCCGTTCGGGGCGGGGTGCGACGATGCCGAGGCTTTCGTACGTCCCGGTCTGACGGTGCGGAAGATCCGCACCAGGCGGTCCAGTGCCTCGGTGCGTGTCGGGCCGCCGCGGACGGACAGGGGGTGGCCGACCCGGCCGGCCAGGTAGCTCAGCTCGGGGTTGCCCGCGAGGCGGTCCGTGGCGTCGAGGGCGAGCCCGTACTCCTCCGGGCTGCCCACGAGTCTGCTGCCGGGCTCCGCGACCATCAGCTCCAGCGCGTCGATGCCGATCCGCCGCTCGTTGTCGACGAGGAAGCGAAGGGACGCCTCGAACTCGTCCGGCGTCTCGTCCAGGACCTGGCCCATCACGGTGAAGCGGACGGTGATGCCCGCCGCGTCGAGGTTGTCGAGGATCCGCTGGTAGTCGGCCGCGCGCACACCCCGGTCCATGCGGTCCAGCAGGCGCTGCGAGGTGCCCTCGTAGCCGACCGAGATCATCGCGCAGCCGGCCGCGGCGAGATCGAGGCAGAACTCCGGGTCGGTCAGGGCGGATTCAAGTCGGCTGCGCACACCGAACCGGACCCGGATGCCGCGTTCGCGTACCGTGTGCATCGCTCTCTGGATCAGCCGCAGGTTGGTGTTCTCGTCCGCGACCGACACGTACCGGGTGGCCGTGGCGCGGACCACGGTTTCCACCGCGTCGGCGATCTGGGTCGCGGTGCCCTGCTGGTAACCGCCTTGCGGGAGCGCCCTGTTGCCGTACGAGCAGAACGCGCACCGCCCCCAGTAGCAGCCGACGCACGAGACGATCGCCAGCTCCAGGGCGTCGTTGAGGTAGGAGCGGAACGGCAGCCCGGTGAAGTCGGGTGGTCCGAGGTCACGGAAGCGCAGGGTCACCGCGGGCCCCGTGCGCGGCTCGGCCCCGAAGCGTGCCAGCCAGGTCATGCCGGGCACGGCGGTGAGCGGCACCGTCCCGTCCAGCGCGTCCAGCCAGCGTTCGAGCGGTTCTTCCCCCGCGGTCGGGCACAGGGCGTCGACCGTTTCCAGGACGCCGGGCAGCCGGGCGAGGCTGTCGTGGCGGAGCATCACCTGCTGACCGCCCAGACAGATCAGGGTGTCCGGTGCCAGCCGCCGGATCCAGGCGGCGATCAGCAGCGCGGGCGCGAGCTGGCTGAAGAACGCCACGGACAGGCCGACCACCCGGGGGCGATGGCTGCCGAGCAGCCCGCTCACCAGGCGGTGCAGCGATGCGACCGGTACGTCGGACGCGGCCGGCGGCCGGGCCGCAGCCCGTCGTACGGCATCGTCGAGCTGGCCGAGGTTCTCCCACGTCCGCACCAAGAGGGTGTCGCGGACCAGGAGTTCGAGGGCCAGGCCGGCGAGCCGGACCGCACGGTCGGGGCCCAGCTCGCCGGCCGGCTCCTTGTGCAGGACGTGGGCACGCAGGTCGCCGATGTGCGCGGCGAACACGTCGGCCACCGCTCGGCGGTACCAGTCGCTCACCGCCGTACCGTCGTCGCCCGTGCCCTGGGCACGGACCGCGTCGTCCAGCAGAGCGGGACGGCGCAGCAGCTCGTGGAGCACGGCGATGTTCAAGTCGGCCTGGTGCACCCGCCGACCCCGGCGGCGCAAGTGGCCGGTCAGGTAGGGCAGGCTCAGATACGGGAAGAACCTGGCCTCGGTCTGCGGCGGGAAGATCAACAGGACGTCGGTGCGGGTACGGTCCGCCGACTTGCTGGACGGCACGACCCACCTCCTCGTCCCACCGGGCCCGTCCGTCGGAGAGTTGCCTTGGCTCCCGCGCGTCCTAGCCGGGGATGTCCTCGGTGCTCTCCGCCGCGATGTAGGTGTACGTGTGGTACGCCGCGCCGAGCTTCAGCTCGCTGGAGTCGATCACCTGGAGTTCTTCGAGCTCCCCGAATTCCTCATCGACGAGTTTCTCAGGAGATGCAGCAGTCATGATTTTCTCCCCTTCGCGAAGGTGATGGGAATGTGCTGCTTGCTGTGTAGGCGCTCACGCTAGCCACACCGCGCGCACATCAACAGCCCATACGACGTCGTTTGGGCGGGACGACATTCAGCCAGGTCAGCGGCTCATGAACGCGCTCCGACACCGGGGTGGCGCAGCAGCCGTCCACATGACCATGGCTCATAATCGCCGTCGCCACCGGGCGGTTCGGAAGGATGGCGGACAACGTCGCTGTGCTGCTGGAGGGCCGTTTGTACCGCCATGTCGACGCGGCCGTGGTCCGGGCGACGGTCCGGCGTCCCGACCACCGGATGGTCTGGCCGGACCTGACCGGCCCGTCCGCGCACCAGGAGTCGTGGCGGGCGTGGCTTCAACAGGTGTGGCAGCGGGCCGACTTCGCCGCCGCGGTCGAGTTCTCCAGCCCGGACCTGGCGAGACGGGTGCGGCAGATATGCGCCGGCGAGCCGGTGCCGGAACCAGCCGTGCGGCGGGCGGTGCTCTCGGTGACGCGCTATCTGCTGCGTGCCCGCTCACGTGCCACTCCGTTCGGCCTGTTCGCCGGTGTCCAGGCCGCCCGCACAGGGGCAACTCCCGTGCTGCGAGCGGGTACCGGGCACCGGACGGTCACCCGACCGGACGCGGTGTGGACCGCGGCTCTGGTCGACCGGCTGGAGGAACACCGCGTGCTCCGGACGCATGTGACGCTGCTCGCCTCCGGCCTCGCGTTCGAGCGCGACGGACGCCTGATGATCGAGTACCGCTCCAGCGGCACGGATGACGGTGTCCCCGCGCACGTGGGGATACGCGCGACCGGGCCGGTCCGCCTGGCCATGAACGGCGCGCGGACACCGGTTCTGTGGGCGGTTCTCGCCGAAAAGCTTTCCGCCGGCTTCCCGGACGCCTCGCCCACCGGAATCGAGAATCTGCTCGCCAACCTCCTGCGCCAGCGATTCCTGATCACCGGTCTGCGTCCCGCGGTCATGGCCTCCGACCCGATCGCCACCCTGCTCGGACAGGCACAGCACCTCCCCGCGGCCGACGTCACCGGACTGCGCGAGGTCGCGGCGGCCCTGGCACGGCACGACGACGCGACCGCCACCCCTGAGGGCGCCCGCGCCGCACGCGCACAGGTGACGGCCGCGATGACACGACTGTGTCCCGCTGCGAAACCCGCGCTCGCCCTCGACCTGCGCTTGGACTGGGACCTGGTGATCCCGGACGCGGTGGCCGAGGAGGCGGCGTCGGCCGCCGCGGTGCTCACGCGTCTGGCGCCACGGGCCGCGCTGAGTCCCGGGTGGGTCGCCTGGCACGGCCGCTTCCTCGACCGCTACGGCCCGGGAGCGGCGGTACCCGTCCTGGACGCCGTCGAGCATCTCGGCTACCCCTCCGGCTACCTCGGATCCGCAGCCGAGCCGACGGGCCCGATACTGACCACCCGCGACAGCCGGCTGCTGAAGCTCGCTTACACCGCCGCGACGAGCCACCGCCACCAGGTCCGACTCGACGACGCCGCGATCGACGAACTGGAGGTGGCGGATCCCGACAGGCCCGTGCAGCCCAGCACCGAGGTGACCGTGCGGATCCACGCCGAGAGTCAATCGGCCCTGGAGAAAGGGGAGTTCACGCTGCATGTCGTGGGGGTGGCCCGTGCCGCCGGAACGTCCACCGGGCGCTTCCTCCACCTCTTCGACGCCGACGACCGCCGCCGGATGACCGACGTCTACGCCGGCCTGCCCGGCGTACAACAGGACGCGCTGATCGCGCAGATCGGTACCACTCCGCTGTACGTCCGCTCGGCGAACGTCGCGCACACCCCGCGGATCGCGGAGTGGGTGATCCCGCTGGGCGACCACCACGGCCCGGGCGCGGGCCAGTTGCCCGTGACGGACCTGGCGGTGACCGCCGATGCCGAGCAACTGCACCTGGTCTCGCTCTCCCACCGCCGACCGGTGCACACGATGCTGCTGAACGCGGTGGATCTGACCCGGCACACCCATCCGCTCGCGCGGTTCCTGATCGAGGCACCGGTTGCACTGACCGTCCCGTGCACCGGGTTCTCGTGGGGAGCGGCCGTGTCCGGCCTGCCGTTCCTCCCCGCACTCCGCTACGGGCGCACCGTACTGTCCCCGGCCCGCTGGACACTCGGCCACGACGACCTCCCCGGCGCGCGGACGCCGTGGCAGCAGTGGGACGAGGCCCTGGCCGCATGGAGACGCGATGTTCGCCTGCCCGAGCACGTGTACCTGGGCGACGGAGACCGGCGCATGAACCTGGACCTGGCACAGCCCTCGCACCGTGTCCTGCTCCGTACCCATCTGGAGCGCGACGGCAAGGCGCTGCTCCGTGCCGCGCCGAGGCCCGGGGATCTGGGCTGGACCGGCGGCCGCGCCCACGAGATCGTCATACCCCTGGTCGCGGTGGACCGGACCCGCCCGCCGGTCCGTGGCACGGGCCACGTCGTCGGCCGCGAGCACGGCCGTCTCCCCGGCTGCGGCAACCTGCTCTCCGTCCGGTTGCACGGACACCGCGACCGGCAGGATGCGGTCCTGACCCGTCATCTGCCCTCCTTCCTGGGGGAGTTGGGCGAGCCTCCCTGGTGGTTCGTCCGCCACCGCGACCCCGAGGAACACCTTCGTCTGCGGCTGACCTGCGCGCCCGGTTCGCTCGGCACCGCTGTCGAGCAGGTCGGCGAGTGGACCCGGCGACTACGGCACGCGGGCCTGATCACTCACGCGAGCCTGGAGACCTACCATCCGCAGACCGCGCGCCACGGCGGCCCAGCGGCGACGGAAGCGGCCGAGGAGTACTTCGCCGCCGACTCGGTCGCCGTCCTCGCCCAGCTGACCGCGCAGGCCGGTCAAGGCGCTCCCGACGCCCGTGCGGTGACCGCCGCGAGCATGGTGGACATCGCCGTCGGTCTGCTGGGGGACGATGAGAAGGCGATGCGCTGGCTGATCGGGCACACCCGGACGGACAGGAGTGCTCCTCCCAGAACGGTCTACGACCAGACCGTCGCCCTGACGACAGCCCTCCTCACGCCCCGGGCCCCCGGTACCCCTGCGCCGGATGCGCGCGTCGCAGCGAGCTGGACCGCCCGCCGTGCCGCGCTGGCCGCCTACCGCACCGCGCTTGACGGCGCGGAAACGCCGCTCCCGCAGGACCTGTTGTCGGACCTGCTGCATCTCCACCACGTCCGCATGTGCGGGCCGGGGCTTCCTGAGGAGCGCGTACACCTGCACCTGGCCAGGGCCGCCGCGCTGAGCTGGACGGCACGGACGAACTGACGTACCCCGCGCGGCCGGGCAGCGACTTGCACAGTCGTCGCGGTGCGCGGCGGTGAAGCCGGAACCGGAGGTGAACCGGGACGTCCCGGTCCGCGTCGAAGGGGCATGCGGGTGCGCGGGCGCAGCGGCCGGGAGGTGCTGGGATGCGGTGGTGTGCCGGGGTGCGGATGGCCGTAGGAGCCGGTGTCCTGGTGGCGTGCGGCACGTCGGCGGGACGGGCGCCGTCGCCCTCCTCGTCCGTGAATCCGACCGGACGAAGCCCGTCCGCGGAGCCTTCCGCGACGCCCTCCGCCTCCGCGGCGAACTGTGCGTCCGGACGGGTCGAGGTCACGGTGAGCCCTGGTCACGCGGTCGTTCGGCGGTTGTGTGCGGGCGGGGGCCGTGGTGTCCCTCGTCCTTGAACCCCGTGTCGACGACAAGAGGTGGCGGGGGGTTCGGAGTTCCGCACCCGCCTTCGCCGTGGTGTCCGGATGGAGAGCGAGCGCCGAGGGCACGGCCCGGGCTTCGCTGCGCGGGCACCCGGGGCGGTACCGCCAGGATCACGGCAACCGCGAAGGCGCCAGACCTGGCGGGAGCGCCGCGAGTCGTCTTCACACTCGACCTGAGCGTGGTGCCGCCAACGCCTCGGACGAGACCTGTTCGACGTGGCGGAGCGACGGAGCGCAGGGCCATGGTTCCGGTGTCGCCGTGAACAAGCAGCAGATCGTGAAGAACTTCGGCCGTACGGCTGTGGTGACCAAGTTTCCTATGATCAAAATGTTCGTGACCTTCACCGACGGTTCGCACGCGGTCGGCGATGACGGGAGGGCCGGGGAGAAGTTCCGCGGCTGGGATGTGTGCGTGACCAACACGACCACGAAGCTGTGCCACAGTACCGGCGACGGCAGTTGAGCCGGTGTACGGCGGAGGACAGAGACAGTGGACTGGACCGAACTGCGGGACCTGCTGACCCGCTCGCCCAAGCCAGCCGTAGTGGGCCTTCACACCTCGATCCAGCCCCGGCGTGACAACGGAGACGGCTGGCCTTCCGCCAGCGTGGTTCGTACCTCCACACGCTTCGCCTACCGTCCTCCCCACGACTGGTTTCTCGACCACGGCAACGGAGACATCTCCCTCGACGTGCGTGAACCGGATGCGGGTCCCCGGGCGGAGGATGCGACGCGTGGGCTGGAATTCGGTGCACAGTTCCCGTGGGATCTTGCCCCCGAGCCGGCCCGCCTGATCTCCTCTGTGCCTAGTCCGGCGGTGACGGAGGCGACGAGCCAGGGCGAGCCGACGGCGGTACGCCACGACGGACGGGATGCCTGGGCGGTCACTCTGACAACGCCTTTCGTCCCTTACCCCTTGCGCGTAGTCGTCGATGCCCGGACCGGCATCCTTCTGGCGGCCGAGATCGAAGAGGCCGGGTACCGGGAAGAGATGTCGGAGCTGGAGTTTCCCGGAGAGCTGCCGGACAGTCGCCTCCAGTGGAGCGATGCCATGGCAGAGGCGGAAGAAGCCCACCAGCGTCGACGCGACGAAGTCGCCGCGCACCACGGCGAGGAGGCCCTGCCCGTCCCGGCCTTCTGGCCCGGCGGCCGCGGCCACTTCGAACCGCACGTGTTCGACGGCGACCTTGCCACCGGCGTGCTCGCGATCGACCTGTACAACGACGGGGCACCGCAAGAGACGCCTGCCATGGCGGTACTCGTCAGGCAACAGCTGGACACCGCGCACTTCGAGCCCGGCTGGGTCGCGGACCCGCAAGCCTTCGTCCACCGCTGGCAGGACGGCAACTGGCAGTGGACGTTGGCCCTGTGGGGACAACCGCTGTCCCCACAGCAACTGGAACGAGTCAAGGGCTCCATGCCCGAGAACTGAGAACGGCGACGACACAGGCCATCGACTCCGCTCCCTCAGGCGTGCAGGTCAGGGCGTCGGCGAGGAATTGGCGGACATCGGCGCGAGCTCCCGTTTGGCCTCACCGCGCATCTCTCGCACGGACTGACACTGTTCGTGGTCATCGCGGGTGCCGAACTGCTGCTGGGTCACCGGCGGCCATTCAGCCAGACGATTCGGCAGGTCAGGCTCGATGTCACCTCTGCCGTTGAGCTGATTCATGGTGTTCAGGCCGAACGCCTCGACGATCACAGGGGTGATCTCCGGATCGTGCGGGGCGGCGCACCTAGACGAGTAGTTCCGATTGTGGGGTTCACGGACGCAGGGAGGGTGTCCAACATCGGGTTGTGACGACCGATTTAGACACCCTCTTGACGGCACTGTACGTGCATGTCGATGACCATTTGAAGACACCGCGGTGGCGTGGGCGTCCGCCGCTGCTGACCGATGCCGAGCTGGTGACCCTGGCGGTGGCCCAGGCCGTCCTGGGCTTCCACTGCGAGGCCCGATGGCTGCGCTTCGCGCACGCTCACCTGCACAGAATGTTCCCGTACCTGCCGCAGCGGCCCGCGTACAACAAGCGCCTGCGAGCGGCTCTGCCCCTGGTCAAGCGGGTCATCCGGTCACTGGCAGCCGACACCGACCTGTGGCTGGACCCGCTGTGGGTCGTGGACTCCACGCCCGTCGAGTGCGCCCGCTCCCGGGAAACCGTGCGCCGCTCGGACCTGGCCGGCTGGGCCAACTACGGCTACTGCCGCTCCCACTCCCGTTTCTACTGGGGCCTGAAACTGCACCTGGTGTGCACCCCGGCCGGACTGCCCGTCACCTGGGCCCTCGCCGACCCGAAGATCGACGAACGGCAGGTGCTGGCCGCCCTGATCGACGAGGAGCCGCACCTGGCAGCCGCCCGGCCGGGCCTGCTGATCCTGGCGGACAAGGGCTACACCGCCGCCGAACTCGACCGCTTCCTCGCCGCCCGCGGCATCCAGCTGCTGCGGCCCTCCTACCGCAACCGCGGCACCCCACACCCCGCAGAAGCCCTGCTCAAGACCGTGCGGCAGCTGATCGAGTCGGTCAACGACACCCTCAAGGGCCAGCTCGACCTCGAACACCACGGCGGCCGGACCATCGAAGGCGTCGGCGTCCGCGTGGCCCAGCGGATCCTGGCGATGACCTGCGCGATCTGGCACAACCGCGCCATCGGCGCACCCATCACCAGGTCACTGATCGCCTACGACCACTGAGACACATCGGAACTACTCATCTAGTTCCCGACGGCAGGTTTTGTTGAATGCCTGGAGGTCTGGAATGCCTACGGCAGCGGCTACTGCGGGAATGGAGAGGGTGGTGGCGCGCAGCAGGTGGCGTGCCCGGTCCATGCGGCGGCGGCGAATGTAGGCGACAACCGTGTCGCCGGTCCCTGCGCGGAAGAGCCGGGTCAGGTGGTTGGGGGAAATACCGGCCACGCGTGCGATGGCCGGAACGGTGAGGGGCACTGCCAGATGCTCCTCGATGTGGGCGGCGGCGGCCGAGACGGCGGGATGAGGATGCCCGGGGAAGGGATGCGGCGAGGGACGCTCGGCAATGTGCCACAGCGCGGTCCATACGGCGGCGACCGCCCGGGCCGGGGTGGACGGGTGGGCCGTGATGGCCGCCCGCAGCAGTGAGGACAGCAGCGCGGCGTCGTCGCCTGTGTCCTGTGCGACCGGTACCGCGTGGGGCTGGCCCGTCTGCTGTATGCGCAGATGCGCGTACAGGTGCTCGGAGCGCCCGCGGTACGCGTAGCGCACCTCCGTGCCCGGCGGGATCAGACTGACCAGGCCTGGCCGGATGGCGTGAGTCGTGCCCCCGACGGTGAACTCGCCCGTGTAGCCGTAGAGATGGAGCTGCCAAAGCTCGGGCAGGCAGTACACGTCGTGTGAACTCGTGAGCCCGTGCACGCCGACGCCGAGGCCCGGGACGGCCGGCGGTTCGGAGAGATGGATCATCACATCGCGCATAGTGAAAATTTACCAGTGGATGCTGATTGCAGCCCACGACAGGGAGTCTTCTGCCTCATATCTTCATCGCATGAACACCAGTAAAGAGCTACTGACATCGGTGCAGATGGCCCGCTTCGTAGCGCATGGATTCCTGCGCATGGACGCGCTCGTGCCACCCGACATGAATGACGAGGCGATCGGGGTCCTCGACAGGGGGGTGCCACCGGTGCCCTACGGGACGCCGGTCGACCATGCCTTCGCCGAGGGGTCCTTCGCCCGCCGCCTGATCGAACTGCCGCAGATCGCGGGAGCGTTGCGCAGTCTCGTCGGAACGTCGCCGACCGTTGACCACCATGCGGTCCACATCCGTGAACCGCATGGCGGCGAAGCCCAGCCGCTGCACGCCGACGCCATCATCGACATACGGCCCGATGCGTTCGACGTACAGCTGATGTACTACCCGCAGGCGGTGACCGAGACCATGGGGGGAACCCTGTGCGTGCCCGGCAGTCATCTGCGGCGCACGAACGAGACAGACACCGGGCGCTACCAGAATCTGCGCGGACAGGTCCGGCTGACCTGTCCGGCCGGGACGGTGGTACTGCTTCACCACGGCATCTGGCACGGCGGGCGGCGCAACGACAGCGGCGTTCCCCGGTACATGTTCAAGATCCGCTTCAATCCGACCGCGCCACAGGTACGGCTCTGGGACACCGCTGACGTCCAAGACCCTTCAGTGGTGGCAGAGTTGAGCACGACGTTCCCCTGGTACGAGCACGCCACCGCCCGGCTGGAGATCCACAACCGGGTCCTGCTGTGGCGGGCGCTGACCGACGACCCTTCGTTCGACATCGACTACTGGGTCACCCGCGTGACCAACCGCCCCCCGCTCAGGAGCCTCGTATGACCCTCCGCCAGCATGTCCTCGTCCTGTACCTCGCGAACTCCGCACTCGACTCGCCGGTCGTCGGCTGGTCCCGCTACGACGGAACGGGCTCCTCCCGCCCGACGACCGGAGACGGTGACGAACCCCCGTACGACACAGGTCTGGCCGCCCTGCTGGACGGCTGGCGGCTGATCCAGGCGTCTCAGCTGCTGCCTCCCGTTCCCGGGCATGAGTACGGTACGTCGTTCCTCAAGCACGAGTTCCTCTTCGAGAAGCTGTGCACCGTGCCCGCGGACACGGCACCCTCAGACGCCCGGATCCAGAGTGAGCGGTCCTCGGTGTAGCCAGCGAACGCCGCCCGCGGCGCGGGGGCGGGAGCCGACCGTGGTGGGAGCAGTGGCCGCGGCGTCCAGACACGGGCAGGAAGTCCGCGCCGGTGGCACCACCGCCGAGAGGGGATCGGCCCGCTCTGGGCGGGATGCCGGGGTCCACAGGTGGTCGGTGTGTACACGAGCAGCATTTGAGGGTGCGTGCAGGCGCAGCCTTGTGGCGTCCTCGCAAGGGGTGTGGCCGCGATCACGGCGAAGACTCAGGTCACGCGCGCAGGCTTCTGCCCGGTGGCAAGGACTGCCTGACGCACGTGAAAGTCCGAACGGTAATCGCCTGTTGGCTCGTGGACCGGCCTCGGCGGCATCGGTCGCGCGGAGTCGACGGTGTCGCTGCCTGACGCATTATCAGGTGCGTGTGCTCGGCGGATGCTGCATGGGGAGCGCAGGCTGCGGCGTCTCCACGTTCGCTGCTGCATCGCAAGGTCAGGCATCACCCGCAGCCAGTGGGTTGGAGCACGGCGGCCCGGCCTGGGTGTGGGGTGCAGTGCACCGACATGTCGAACTGGGCTGTGCACAGAGCCGGTTTGAGGAAGGGGCCGTCCATGAACAGTCCGGGAGGGCGGGTGCTGGGCGGCCACGGCCTCGCGGAGCACGTCCCTCCCCCTCCGTTTCGGATCGTACAGGCTGACGGGCTCGGCGGCGTGGCCATTCGCACGCTTCCGCGCCCGTGCGCAGTCCCCTTCCGGGCCTCCCGCTGGGGCCATGTGACCGATAGCGGAGGGAGCTTCCGCCTGGGACGAGCCGCACCCGGCCGACGCCGCGTCTCCGGCTCAGGTCACTGGGGCCGCGGTGTCGGCTCGGTGTCCGACGCGGGGGACTGCGCGGAGTCTGGCCGGGCATCCGCTGTCTCCTTGTCGCGGGGTACGGCGATCGTCTTCCCCGGGGTGGCGGCCGGGCGGTGCAGTGGGCGGATCAGAGGTCCGGTGGCCGCCGTGGTGAAGAGCGCCATGATGACGAGCAGCGTGTACAGCCGCAGCCCGATCAGCCCGGCCTGCAACCCCACGTTCAGCACGATGAGCTCCGTGAGACCGCGCGTGTTGAGCAGCACACCGATCAGCAGGGAGTCGCGCCAGGGCAGTTGGGCGCCGCCCCGGGCCGACAGCGAGCCGGCGGCCACCTTGCCGACCACCGCGGCGACGCATAGCGCGAGGAGCAACAGCAGGTCTGAGGCGTGCAGTTCGCTGAGCCGCACCGACATTCCGGAGACCGTGAAGAACACCGGCAGCAGCAGGCTCCCGGTGCCCTGGAGAGGGCGTAGCACCTGGCTGTCGGGAACTCCGTCGCGCTGGCGGGGCATGATGGCGCCGGCCAGGAGCGCACCGAAGATCACATGCAGCCCGAGCGCGTTGGTGGCCCAGGCCGAGGCCAGCGTCAAAGCGGTGGCGACGGGGACGGGATCGGTCAGCAGGGAGCCGGGCCGTTCCATCCACCACACCAGCAGACGTCGTACGACGAACAGCATCACGAGAACGTAGGCCACCAGCAGGCCGATCCTGGTGAACCAGGCCCTCAGGGAGCCCTGCTCGCCGCCGATCAGACAGATGGCGAGTACGGGCCAGCTGAGCGCGTCGATGACGCCGGCGGCAGCCATCGCGATGGTGGCGGGCCGGCTGCCGGCGAGCCCCTGGTCCCTGATGATGCTGGCCAGCACGGGCACCGCCGTGATGGAGAGGGCGATCGCCATGTAGAGGGTGAAGGTCGCGTCGACCGGATGACCGCCGTTGACGGAACGGAAGGCTCCGGGAAGCAGTACGACGAGGCCGGCCCCCACCAGCATCGGCAGCGCGAACCCGCTGAGCGAGACGGTGGTCACCGCGCGGCGGTGGCGGAGCTGGCCGAGGTCGAGTTCGTAGCCGACGGCGAACAGGAAGAGTGCCAGGGCGACTTGGGCCAGTGCCGTCAGGACCGGTTTGATCTGCTCCGGGAACAGGGTCGCGTACACGTCGTGAGGTGCCAGTCCCAGCAGGCTCGGGCCGAGTGCGACACCGGCGAGCAACTGCCCGATGACAGGCGGCTGACGGAGCCGGCGTGCCGCTGCCCCCAGGGCCCACGAGGCTGTGATCACCAGCGCGAGAGCCGCGAGGGTGTGTGTGACGAGCGGGTCGGTGCCCACCGGTGTCTCCTTTTCGGCAAGTGCCGTGTTCGTGGGGGGCGGACGTTGTGTCGACAGGCACGGCCGGCTGCCTCGGGAGGGTCGGTCGGTGCCGCGCGGGCAAGTCCTGGCGCGGCACCGACCTGACCCGCCGTCACTCCGGCGGAGCGGTGGCGAGCAGGTGATCCGTCAGCTCTCGCAGCGTCGCCCGGCTGAGGATCTTGCCCACCGGCAGCAACACTCCGTGCGAGCGCTGCACTTGCTGTCGTAGCTGTGCCGCCATCAGTGAGTCGAGCCCCTGGCTGGTCAGATCCAGCTCCGGGTCGAGGTGGTCGGAGTCGACGCGCAGGATGGCGGCGATCCCGTCCCGGAACAGCCCCGCCCGGTCGAGGGCCGGCGCCCCCGAACCGGCCGTCCGGTCCGTGGTGTTCGCTTCCCGGCCGCTGCCCGCCCCTGCCGGAGTCGCGGGGGGCGCGGCAGTGGTCCCTGTTCCCGGCGCGTTCCCGGGAGCGGGCCGTGCTCGTGGGCCCGGTACTGGAGGATTCGGCCGGGCGGTGGGCTCGGGCCGGGACCGCGTCGTCCTCGGCGGGGCGGGCGCGGCGGCGACAGGGTTCCCCGGTGCGCCGTCCAGGACGTCCCGCAGGAACGGGGAAGCGGCCGCCGCCGGGTAGGTTGCCCGCCACTGTGCCCAGTCCACCGGCATCACCAGTGTGTCCCCGGCACCGGTGGCCAGCAGGTGGTCCAGGACCGCGAGCCCTGCCGTGGAGGTGAACCCGTTCATGCCCCGCGGGATCAGGTTCCGTCCCAGTCGCGCGCCCGCTCGCGCGGCCATGCCCCGGTCGGTCCAGAATCCCCAGTTCACCGACAACGCGGTGCGGCCCCGGCTGCGCCGCTCGCGGGCCAGGGCGTCGAGGCCCGCGTTGGCGGCGGCAGCCGCGGCGACGTGGGGCGACGCCAGCAGGGCGTTTCCGGAGGAGAACAGCACGAAGTGATCGAGGTCGTCGCCGAAGAGCCGGTCGAGGACTCGGCCGCCTTCCAGCTTGGGTCGTAGTACGGCCTCCAGATCCCGCAGTGTGGTCTCGCCGATCGGCTTGTACATGAACACGCCGGCGGTGTGGAAGACGCCCCGGACCTCCGGGTGACCGGTGGCACGGCGATGGTCGACCAGTCGGCGCATCGACCGTTCGTCCGCCGCGTCCACCGGGGCGTACTGCACCTCGGCGCCCTGAGCGCGCAACTCCTTCACCAGGGTGCCGACATCGCCTCCGGCCGCCGCGACCGCACCCGGCAGGGAACGGCCGGTGAGCAACAGGTGCCGGGCGCCGTGCGCGACGAGCCAGCGGGACAGTTCGGATCCGATGCCGCCGGCGCCGCCGGTCACCAGATGGGTGACGTCCGCCCGCATCCGTGTCGGTACGGGCGGATCGGCCGGAGGTGTGCGCAGATCCACCAGCACCCTGCCGGTGTGCCGGGCCGCGAGCATGTCGTCGAATGCCTGACCGGCCGCGTCCAGCGGATACACCTCGGCCGGCAGCGGGGCGAGTTCACCGGCCGCGATCAGGCGCAGCACGCGATCGAGCAGCACCCCGGCCCGCTCGGGACGCTCGCGGCACAGGGCGGCGATGTCGAGAACGTGGAAGGAACCGCCGTGCGGCAGGTCGAGCGGACCTGTCGGGTGGTCGTCGGACGGATTCCGCTCGGCCAGTTCCACATAGCGCCCGTACGGGGCGAGCATGCCCAGACTCTGGTCGGCGGCTGTGCCGGTCAGCGAGTTGAGGATGACGTCCATGCCCGTGCCCCGCGTCCCGGCCAGCAGCGGACCGGCGAAGTCGCCCCGGGAGTCGGCCACATGGGCCACGCCCATGGTCCGCAGGAGGGCCCGTCGTTTCTCGCTGCCGGCGGTCGCGTAGATCTCGGCGCCCCGCCACCGCGCCACCTGGAGCGCGGCAAGGCCCACGCCGCCCGTGGCCGAGTGGATGAGGATCTTCTCGCCCTCGCGCAGTGCGGCCAGCTCCACCAGGGCGTACCAGGCGGTCAGATAGGGGATCGGTACGGTGGCGGCCTCGGCGAGGCCGACCGAGTCGGGCAGACGGTGGGTCAGCCGGCGATCGGCGAGGACCCGCGTGGCCAGCCCCGGCCGGGCGACCGCGACCACACGGTCGCCCACGGCCACTCCCCGTACCGCCGCGCCGACAGCCGTCACCGTCCCGGACGTCTCCCGGCCCAGCCGGCCGTCGTCGTGGTCCTGGCGCGGCCCGGCCGCTCGGAGCACGTCACGGAAGCCCACCCCGCCGTAGGCCGCGGCGATCTGCACCTCGTCGGCCGCCGGCGGTCGCGCCGTGGACACCGTGCGCACCGGGTGCGGACCACGGTCGGGGGCCGGCACCAGCTCAGTGACGTCGCCGGAGCCGGGCACCGGTGCGGGGCGCTGCAGCCGCAGGACGAAGCGCTCGCCCGCGCGCAGCGCGACCTGGTCCTCGCTCGCGTCGACGGCCGCGATCTCCCGGTCCAGGGCCTCGGTCTGCTCCACGCCCCGGGCCGGATCCAGATCGACGAGCGTGTGCCGTACGGCGGAGAGTTCAGCTGCCGCGGTACGGCCGAAGCCCCACACGGCGTACTGCTCCGGATCGGGGGCCCCGTCCGCCTCCACGACGGTCTCCGCGCCCCGGGTCACGAGGACGAGCCGGGGGAGGGGGCCCTCCCACCGCGCCGTGGACAGCGCCTGTTCCAGCAGCAGCGCGCTCCCCAGGCCCAGCGGAACCTCGCCCATCGGCCGTGACGCCTTCAGGCTCCACAGGTGCACCACGGCGGCGATCCCGTCAGGGTGGTCACGGGCGACCTCGCGCAGCAACCGGGCGTAGTCGTCGAGACGGGACGGGTCGATGCGATACGTCGTCCCGTCGTCGCCGCGCGCGAAGCGCTCCCCGGGCCGTACGGCGATCCGCGCGCCCTGCGCCGGGGTCAGCCGCGGCCCGAACTCCTCGTCCTCGAAGACCAGCCAGGCGCCTACGGCCGGTTCCCGCGCGGCCGCAGGCGTGGAGTGCGGGAGCCAGCGGGGCCGGTAGAGCCAGTCGGTCAGCGGTCCGGGTTCCTCCCGCCGCACCAGCCAGCGGATGCGCAGGCCGCGGAACTCGGCCAGCAGCGTGCCCTTTTCGTCCCGGACAGTGACGTCACCGCTGAACGACTCGGCCGTCAGGTCACGTTGCACCACGTGGCTGTACAGGGTTCCGGTCAGCGGCCCGTGCCTGCGGAAGGCGTCGATGGAGCCCAGCACGAAGGCATGCTGGTCGCCGGGTACGGCAGTGTCGGGCAGGGTGGCCGCGAGCACCTGTCCGCAGGCGTCGAGGACCGCCGGATGGACGTGGTGCCGCTCGTCACCGGACAGACCGGGCGGGACGATCTCGGCGAGAGCCTCGTCGTCGCCGCGCCACACTTGGCCGATGCCCCGGAACACGCCGTGCCAGTCGTTGCCGCGAGCCGCGAACCGGCGGTAGAAATCGGCGCCGGTGAGGTGGTCGGGGACCCGTTCGGCGATCCGCCGGGACGTCTCCTGAGCGACGTCGAGCACACGTGTGCCGGCGGGTGTCTCCTCGACCTGGGCACGCGCGTGCCGGGTCCACGCGGTGCCGTCGAGGGTGGTGACGTCGAAGGCCCAGGCCCGCCCGCCCGGCCGGAGCGTCACCCGCAGTGCCGGCGGGTTCTCGGGGTCGAGGAAGAGCGCCTTCTCGTAGCGGATGTCCGTGACGACGACCTCGTCGCCGATCGCCTGGGCGGCGGCGGCCACCGCCAGCTCCAGGTAGGCGGTGCCGGGCAGGATGATCAGCCCCTGTACCCGGTGGTCCAGGAGATAGGCGTTGCGGTCCAGGTCGACGGGGCCCTCCCAGCGGTGGGTGCCGTCGTCGAGGACCGTGTGCGCACCCAGGAGGGGATGCCCGGCCGGGATGTCCGTCCTGCTCGTCCCGGCGGCCGGTCCGAACCAGAACTCGGTGCGTTGCCAGGGGTAGGCGGGCAGCGGGACGCAGGCGGCCGGGCCATCGAACAGCGCGTCGAGACGTATCGGGTATCCGGCCTGGTGGAGCTGGCCGACCGAGGTCAGCAGGGCGGTCGGCTCGTCGCTGCCGCGCAGCAGCGACGGCACCACCTGGTCGTCGGCGCGTGCGGCGGGCAGGCACTCCTTCACTGCCGCGGCGAGGACCGGGTGCGGGCTGATCTCGACGACGGCCGCCGCCTCGCAATCGGCGGTCTCGATGTCGACGGCCGCGTGGAAGCGAACCTCGTCGCGGAGGTTGCGCACCCAGTAGGCGGCGTCCAGTTCCGCACCGGTCAGCAGGTCTCCGGTCACCGTCGAACGCAGGGGTGTCTCGCCCGCGCGCGGCCGGATCGACTCCAGGGCGGTGCGCAGCGTGTCCAGCAGAGGGTCGACATGACTGCTGTGCGAGGCCACGTCCACCTTGACGATCTTGGTGAACACGTCCCGCTCGGTGAGCGCGTCCAGCACCTTCTCCACCGCCGGGGTGCTGCCCGAGACGATGGTGCGCCGCGGGCCGTTGCTCACCGCGACGTCGACGTCCGGCACGTCGGCGAGTTCCCGCCGCAGTTCGTCGGCGGGCAGGTCCACCGCGGCCATGGTCCCCGTGCCGGCGATGGTCCTGAGCAGGGCGCTGCGGCGGCAGATCACCGCCGCGCCGTCGGCCAGCGAGAGCGCGCCCGCGGTGCAGGCGGCGGCGACCTCGCCCAGGCTGTGACCGATCACGACATCGGGCGTGACGCCCCACGACCGCCACAGCGCCGCCAGACCGACCTCGACCGCCCACAGCAGCGGTTGCACGACGTCGATGGTCCACTCCGCCTCGTCGCCGGTCGTCAGCTGCTCGATCACCGACCAGCCGCGTTCGGCGCGCACATGCCGGTCGCACTCCTCGACGGTCTCCCGGAACACCGGCGAGGTGCGCAGCAGGCGCCGTCCCATCCCGGACCACTGCGAGCCCTGGCCGGGGAACACGAAGACGGTCTTCCAGCGCGCCGCGGTCCTGGCGGCCACGATCGGCCGGCCGTTGCGCAACTGCTCGACGGCGTGGTCGTGTTCGGCGGCCAGAACGGTCATGCGGTGCCGGTGGTGCGTACTGCGGGCCAGGCTGCTGAAACTGACATCGCGCAACGGATGCCGACGGCCCTCTCCGTGCGGTCCGAGGAAGTCCGCCCAGGCGGCGGCGAGTTCACGCAGCGCGGTAGGCGTCCGGGCGGACAGGGCGATCAGGTGCGCACGGGATTCGTCGTTCTGTGGTGTCACGGGCGCGGGCCGGTGCTCGCCGAGGACGACATGGGCGTTGGTGCCCGAGATGCCGAACGAGCTGACGGCCGCGTACCGCGGCGCACCGTCCCGGCCCCACTCCCGGGTGGCCTGCGGGATCTCCAGCGCCATGCGGTCCCAGTCCACCGCGTCGGTCGGTCTGCCGCTGTGCAGACTGGGCGGGACCACGCCGTGCGCCACGCACAGTGCCGCCCTGATGAGCGCGGCGATACCGGCGGCCGCCTCGGTGTGTCCGATGTTCGTCTTCACGGAGCCGATCAGCACGGGGTCCGCGCCCGTGCGGCCCGCGCCGGTGCCGTAGACCGCGTCCAGGGCGCGCAGTTCGATCGGGTCGCCGGTAGGGGTGCCGGTGCCGTGCGCCTCGACGAAGCCGACGGAGCGCGGGTCCACGTCGCCGCGCGAGCAGGCGTGCCGCATCGTGTCGATCTGGGCGCTCTGCGAGGGCGTCATCAGATACCCGCTGCTGCGGCCCTCGTTCTCGACCGCCGAACCGTGGATGACCGCGTGGATCCGGTCGCCGTCCGCCTCGGCCGCCGCCAGCGGCTTGAGGACGACGACGCCGACGCCGTCGCTGCGCACGAAGCCGTCGGCGTCGGCGGCGCCGAACTTGCACCGGCCGTCCGGGGACAACATGTCCGCCTGGGAGAACGTGATGCTCTCCTCCGGTGTGAGCACCAGATTGACGCCCGCGGCCAGGGCGAGGGTCGCCTCCCCGCCGCGCAGCGCGGCGCATGCCTGGTGCACGGCCACCAGCGAGGACGAGCAGGCGGTGTCGACGGAGGTGCTCGGGCCGCGCAGATCGAAGAAGAACGACAGACGGCCGGACAGGACGCTGCGCGACGTACCGGTGTTGGCGTAGATGTCCAGTGCTCCGGCGGCCCGCAGCAGATCCCAGTACTCGGCCGTCCGCTGTCCGACGACGACCGCGGTCGGGCTGCCCGCGAGCCCGTCCAGCGTCAGCCCGGCGTCCCGCACGGCGGCCGCGGCGGTCTGGAGCAACAGCCGCTGTTGCGGGTCCATGTGGCTCGCCTCGCGCCCGGAGATGCCGAAGTAGGAGGCGTCGAAGCTCCGGATGTCGGGCAGGAAACCGCCGCGACGGCTCACGATCCGCCCCGGGGTGCGAGGGCGCGGGTCGTGGAACGTGTCGATGGGGAAGCGGTCGGCCGGGACGTCCGACGTGGCGTCGACCCCGTCGAGCTGCATCCGCCAGAACGCGGGGACGCCGTCGGCGCCGGGGAACTCGCATGCCATCCCTACGATGGCGATCGGCTGCGGGGCGGCCGGGTCCTGCTGCTGCGCGGTCACGCGGCACCTCCTGTCGGCGTCGTCAATTCCTAGATCCAGGACGGCAGTTCGGTGATGGTGAGGACCACGGCCGCGGCCGACCAGCCCGGCGCGCCACCGAACAGCAGGACATGGTCGCCCGCGTCCAGGCGCCCGGTGCGCAGCAGATGGTCCAGGGCGATGAGCTGGTCGCTGGACGAGGCGTGTCCGATACCGCAGCCGAATTCCCACTGCGACTGCGAGACGTCCAGGCCGAGCGGTTCCATCACACAGTTGCGTGTGGTGGCCTCGTCGCCGTTGGGCACCAGCACCCAGCGCAGGTCGGAGGCTTTGACCCCGGCCTCGTCCAAGGCGGCCAGCGCCGTCTCGGAACAGGCCTTCGCTATGCCGTCGGCGACGCTCATCCCGCCGACCTCCCGCACCCGCTCGTTGAACTGCTGGGCGCGCGCCACGGTGTCGATGCGACGGCCCGCGGATCCGGTGGGCGGGAACAGCGGCTCGTCGCCGCGCGTCATCGCCTCGAACTCCGGATAGACCCGGGAGACGACCGCGTCGACCCGGGCGAAGCCGCCCCTCGCGCTGAGGACGACGGCGCTGGCCGCATCGGCGGCGATCACACCCATCGGCCCGCTGTCCCAACGGTTGAACAACGGTGAGGTGAAGTTGTCCGCCGTGGTCAGCAGGATGTCCGGCCGACTGCCCGACTGGTGGGGCAGCAGGCCGGCGGCCAGTTCCACACCGGCGAGCATGCTGTTGCATCCGTTGCGGATCTCGGTGCCTGTCGCCCCCGTGATACCCAGCTCCCGCATGACGTAGGCCGACGGCGACCACATCTCGGGGCCCTGGAAGAACGTGGAGCCGTGCAGCACCGTACCGATCACGGTGTGCCCGCCCGCGGAGTGGCCCAGCGCTGTGCGCGCGGCGCGTACGGCCATGTCGGGCGGTGCCTCCGGCCCGGCGACGAGCACACTTCGCAGACCGCTCTCGGCGAAGACCGTGGCGTCGTAGAGGCCCGCGGCGACCGCCTCGGACGCCGGGTAGGGCTCCGGCAGCCAGCAGCCGAGACCGGCGAGGAACATGCTGGGCGGTTTCACACGTACCTCCCCGTGCGGTGTTCGCGGGTCGCGGCACGCTCCGCGTGCGGGGGCCGGGCACTGTTCACGACGATGCACCACTTTCTGCTACGGATCGGACGGGAACGGCGGCTGCCGCTCCCGGTGCGTTCGCCCTCACGGCGGACCGCTGTCGGACCGAAGGACACCGGGAGCCCGGTACGCGGGCCGGGCCCCTCCTTTCGACGCACCCCACCGGACACCGCGCACGGATCCCGGCCGGACCGGACGCCGCCCCCCGGCCGTGCCGCGGCCACCTCGCCCGGCGACGGCTCCGGCTGTCGGACGAGCGTTCCCGGAGGCCCGGTGTCCCGTCTCATCCGGCGCCCCGGGGACCGGCGGGCGCTGCTTCCGTGTCCACCAGGCGGGCGAGCCGTTCCACGGTCAGACCGGTCAGGCCCGGTACGCCGAGGGCCACCGGTTCCGCCGTCGGCGCGACCGCGACGGTGACGCATCCCGCGGCCCGTCCCGACCGCAGCCCGGCCGGCGAGTCCTCGACCACCACACACCGCCCCGGCGCGATGCCGAGCCGGGCTGCGGCGGTGAGATACGCCTCCGGATCCGGTTTCGGACGCCGCACCTCGTCGCCCGCCACGGTCACGGCGAACCCGGCCCCGCCCAGCGAGGGCAGGACGGCGTCCACCATCGCCCGGTACGAGGACGACACCAGCGCACACGGGACACGGGCCCGGCGCAGCGCCCCGAGCAGGCCGACGGCGCCGGGCAGCGGGACGACACCGAGACGCAACCTGTCCAGCACGCGGCCTTCGACGCGCGCGTACAGCTCCGGCGCGGGCACCGGTGCCGGCATGAGGGTGGTCAGTCGGGCCAGGTTCCCGGCGACATCACGGCCCCGCAGTTCCTCCGGCCGGATCACCGCCCGCACACCGGACGCGGCCAGCTCCTCCGCCAGGGCTTCCAGCAGGAGGACCTCGGTGTCGACGAGGGTTCCGTCCATGTCGAACAGAACCGCCCATGACGCGGTCAGAACAGTGCCCGGGAGCTGAGGGACACCTTCATCTTTCCCAGCAGCGGGTGCCAGAGATGGTCGGGGTCGGCCTCCACGGCGGCGATGAAGTCACGCATCGCGGTCAGCGCGGCCGGCTCCTGCTCGTCGTAGACGTCGCCCTGGAGCAGTTTCAGGACGTCGATGCGGTAGCGGGGGTCCTGGACGAAGGCGGTGAACAGGATGTTCAGCCGGTAGTAGATGGAGATGAACTCGTACCAGCTGGACACACCCCGCCGCAGCTTCGTCACGTAGTTCCCGAACCGGGCGGCCTTGAAGTCACCGGCCTCGGCGGCGGCGATGATGTCGGCGCAGGCCAGCCGGGCGCTGTTCATGGCGACGCTGACACCGCTGGAGAAGATCGGGTCGACGAACCGGGCGGCGTCGCCGATCATCACCATCGAGTCGTCGCACACCTTGCGCATGCCGTAGCTGTAGTCGCCCTCGGCCTTGAAGGGGCGCACCCGCTCGGTCTTCTTCAGCGCGTCGTGCAGCAGGGGCCTGCTGGCCACCGAGTCCCAGAAGAAGCTTTCGAGGTCGTCCTTCCCCTCCCGGAACCGGGCCTTGTGGGTGACGACGCCGACCGACGTGATCGTGTCGGTGATGGGGATCTGCCACACCCAGGTGTCACTGAGCGGCAGGAAGTGGATGAAGATGTACTCCGCCTGGTTCTCGCTGTTCGCCAGGGCCTCCCGGTCGAGTCCCTCGAACCAGCTGTGCACCGCGTACTGGTTGAACACCGGGTCGGGCACCTTGACCTTCAGCTGCCGCCCCAGCAGGGTGCCGCGTCCGCTGGCGTCGACGACCATCCGCACCGGCACCTCGGCGGTGGTCCCGCCGAGCCCGACCCGCAGCACGGGACGCGCGCTGTCGGCGAAGTCCACGCCCCGCACCCGCACCCCGGAGAACACCTTCGCCCCCAGGCTCTCCGCGTGCTTGAGCAGGATGTGGTCGAACCGGCCGCGGTCCACATGGAAGGTGTAGTCGCGGTCCACGCCCAGCTGGTCGCGTTCGTTGAACAGCACGTCGGCAGCCCCGAGACCGTGGTCGTGAACCTGGAAACCGAGCGGGTCCACGTCGTCCGCGTTGGCCGACGTCCACGCGGCCCCGTACTTGCGCGGAAAGCCCGCCGCCTCGATCTTGTCCATGGCGCCGATCTCCAGCAGCACCGGAGTGGTCGCCGGCACCAGGGACTCGCCCACGTGCTCCCGGGGGAAGAACTCGCTGTCGAAGACCGCGACCGAGAGCCCCGCCCTGGCCAGGTAGGACGCGGCGGTGGAACCGGCCGGCCCGCCGCCGATGATGCCGATGTCGTAGTCGTACGTCATCTGTGCTCCTGTCAGCGCGAGAGGTCAGAGGGAGGCGGTCTGCGAACGGAGCAGCAGGATCAGGTCGGTGATCGACTCCAGCGACCGGAAGTGCTCACCGGTCATGTGCACGGGCGGCACCCGCACGCCGTACGTGGTGCGGATGTGCGCCAGCAGACGGGCGGTGCGCACCGAGTCCAGCACTCCCAGTTCCAGCAGTGGACTGTCGGCGGTGAGCAGGTCGGACGGCACACCCGTGGCGAGTTCCTCCCGCACATAGCGGAGCAGGCCTTCGAGCAGCGTCGCGCGGTCAAGGTCCGTCATGGTGATGGTTCCTCCGGGTGTCAGAGCCGTGCCGACGCACGCGCCACGACGTACCTCGTCGGCAGCTCCAGCGGCTGCCCGTCGGAGGTGCGCTCCGTGGTGTGCAGGGCGATGTCGCCGTCGACGACGACATCGAATCCGTTTCCTTCCAACAGCAGCCGCAGCCGCCCGTCGTGGGCGGGGGCGATACGGGAGCCGAAGTCGAAATGGGCCGCCAGCCCGGCCGTCTTCGGCAACTGCGCACCCCCGGCGAGCAGTTCGGCGACGTACCATCCGGTGCGCTCGGTCAGCTCCTGGGCGAACAGGACTCCCGTCCCGCCGAGCAGCAGCCGGATCGTCGCCAGCATGTCCGTACGGTCGTCCGGGCCGAGCTGGTGCAGCACACCGCGCATGTAGACGTTGGCGTCGCCGAACTCCGCGCGCAGGGCTGTCACGGTGTCCGCGTCGAGCAGGTCGGCCCGGCGGTAGACGACGTTGGGCGCCGGGTGCGTGGCGGCGGCCAGCGCGACCGCGGCCTCGGCGATGTCCAGTCCCACGACCCGTCCGAAATGACCCGCCAGCCACTGCGTCTGCCGTCCGCTGCCGCACCCGAGATCGATCAGGGGCAGCGACGGATCGGCGTGGCTCTGGAACAGCGGCAGATGCCGGGCCGCGGTCAGCCGGGGCGAGGAGTCCCAGAGAGCTGATCCGGGCTCCGCGGGCAGCGTCGACCAGAAGGCGTCCCAGACCGCGCCCGTCATACGGCCGCTCCCGACGCCACCAGGTCACCGAGCGCGGCCCGGTCGACCTTGCCGTTCGCGGTGCGGGGGAAGCCGCTGACCGTGTGCAACGCGTCGATGGTCATGTACGGCGGCAGGAAGTCGGAGCAGTGCTGTCGCAACTGCGCGAACCCGGGTGCACAGCCGGGCTCGGGGACCACCACGGCGTGCAGCCGCGCGTCGAGACCGGCGCCCACGACGAACACCACCGCGTCGCGCACCGCCTCGTGCGCCATCAGTACGCCGCTCACCTCGGCCGGCTCCACCCGGTGGCCGCGGACCTTCGCCATGTCGTCGATCCGGCCCCGGAACTCCAGCCGGCCGTCGGCGTCGTAGCGGCCGAGATCACCGGTACGGTACGGCCCGGTCCGTGGCCTGCCACCCCAGTAGCCGAGCATGACGGTCGGACCGTCGACCACGATCTCGCCGTCCTCCAGCGACACCGTGTCCCCGCCCGCGGCCGACCCGATCGGGATGTCCGTGGTGCGCGCGAGATCGGCGGCCGTCACCTCGTACGAGGTGCACACGTTGGTCTCCGTCGGCCCGTACCAGTTGAGCAGGCGGACGTCCGGCCAGCCGCGGCGCAGGTCCTTCAGCGGCTTCAGCGGAAAGCGTTCGCCGGCGAAGACACAGGCACGCAGCGCCCCCGGGCCGCGCTCCAGCAGGCCGCCGTACTCGGCCATGAGCACCAGGGCGGACGGCACCGAGTACCAGACCGTGATCCCGCTCTCCCACACGAAGTCGACCAGAGGCTCCGCGGCCCGCGCGAGGGTCTCACCGACGAGGTGCACCGACGCGCCGGCCCGGAAGGCTCCGTAGAGGTCGAAGACGGACAGGTCGAAGCCGAACGAGGCATGGTTCGCGAGCCGGTCGGCCGCCGTCAGGCGCAGCTCCCCGCAGGCCCAGTCGACGAAGGAGAGCGCGCTCCCGTGGCTCACGCAGACGCCTTTCGGCTGCCCTGTCGACCCCGAGGTGTAGAGGATGTACGCCGGATCGGCCGACCGGACCGGATGCGGGACGGTGTCCGGGCCGTGGGCCGCCTCCCGGAAGAGATCCGCGCAGGGTACGCACACGGCGCCGGGGACGCGTTCACCGTGGTCCGTGACGACGAGGGCCGGGCGGGCATCCGCCGCAATCCGGGCGACCCGCCGCACCGGGTTGCCGCGTGGCACCGGAACATGGATCGCGCCGCACCGTAACACCGCCTGTGCGACGGCCACCGACTCGGCCGTCTTGTCCGTCCACACCAGGACGCGGTCGCCCGGCCGGACTCCGCGACCTCGCAGCGCGGCGAGGAAGGTGTCGGCACGTGCGTCCAACTCGCCGTAGCTGAGGCCGGAGACGAGGTCGCGGACCGCGAGGGCGTCCGGTGTCCGGGCGGCCGCGTCGACCACCGGGCTGTAGAGGCTCACAGTCCCATCTCCCGCGCGATCAGCTGACGTTGGATGTCAGACGTGCCGGAGAAGGTGGTGGCCGGGGCTGCGTCGCGCACCTGTTCCTCGATCCCGTGCTCCGTCAGGAAGGCGCGGCCCCCGAAGATCCGGGAGGCGTCGAGCGAGGTGGCGACCGCGGCTTCGGAGACCGCCAGTTTCGCCAGGGCGACCCACAGCGAGGGGTCCTGGCCGGCGTCGATCTCGGTGCAGGCCCGGTAGAGCAGGAGCCGTCCGCTCTCCAACCGCAGTCTCATGTCCGCCAGCCGGTCCGCGACCGGCTGGAAGTCGGCCAGCCGCTTTCCGAACTGCCGCCGCTCCCGGGCGTGTTGGACGCATCGCCGGATGAGACGTTCCTGCTGGCCCAGATAGATCGCGAACAGGCAGGAACGCTCCCACAGCATCGACGTCCGGAACACCACCTGTCCCTGACCCGGGCTTCCCAGGACCCGGTCGTCCGGCACGAAGCAGCGGTCGAAGCGGACTTCGCCGGTTTGGCAGGCGACCAGGCCGGACTTCCGCATCGGCTCTCCCGCGACCAGTCCCAGGGAGTCGCGGTCCACGGCGAAGGCGGTGGAGGCGAAGTAGCCGCCGTCCGGATTCGTCGTCGCGTAGGTGACGTAGAGACCGGCGACCGGGCCGTTGCTGACGAAGCTCTTGACGCCGTCGAGGAGATATCCGCCGTCGACCCGGGTGGCCGTGGTCGCCAGCCGGGAGATGTCCGATCCCGCGTCCGGCTCCGTCATGGCGTTCCCCGCCGTCAGTTCGCCCGAACACAGAGCGGGCAGCAGGGCCTTGCGCGTCTGCGGTGACGCGAACTCCAGCACCGGCCTGACACAGGCGAAGAGATGGGCCGCGGCGGCGAACAGCAGTCCTGTGTCGGCGCCGCCGTCGCTCGCTCCCTCGTACAGCAGGGCCGTGTCGAGAGCACCGAATCCACCGCCACCGTGTTCCTCCGGGACGGCCGCACCTAATAATCCGAGAGCGGCCATTTCCTTCCAGGTTTCCCCGTGCCGTCTGATGGCGGCGGAACCGGGGGAGGATATTTCCGGCGCAGCCGTCCGAATTCGATCGTATCGTTCCTGCTGTTCAGCGCTCAGGCTGAAATCCATGAGACGCCTTTCATAAAACCACGGCCGGGTGGATATTGGACCAGTGCGGAGTCTCGATGATCTCGATCACGGCGCACGCGATATTCAGTCCAGGCCCCACGCCGAGCATCAGGAAATGATCCCCGTGCTGCAGTTCGCCCGAAAGAAGAAGCTGTTCCAGCGCCACCAGCTGATCGCTGGCACCGATATGGCCCACGGTGCGTCCCTGTTCCCATGTCGAAAGGGACATCGGTAGGCCCAGCGGTATCATCGCGCGGCCTTCGACGCGTTCCCGCGATCCGTTCGCATAGGCGACGCGAGAGATGTCGTCCATCGTGATTCCGGCTTCGTCGAGGGTGCGGTCGACGAGTTCGTCCTGTGCCGCGACGAGTTTCAGCGGGCCGGCCGGGTCCCGGTCCGGTCCGTCCAGCCAGCGGTCCTTGGAGTCGCCGAAGTCGAGCTTCCCCGGCCGGCCGGCTCCCGGGGGGAACAGCGGCTCGGAGCCGCGGTGCATGGCCTCGTACTCGGGGAGGGTGACGGCGTTGACGGACTTGAGCCGGGCGAAGCCCTCGCGCCGGCTCAGGACCACGGCACAGCCGGCGTCGCCCATGACGAAGTGCGGGCTGAAGCGCCAGCGTTCCAGCAGGTCGGAGGTGAAGTTGTCACCTGAGGTGACCAGGGCCGCCTCGTGCTCGGGCGTGGCCATGAGATGCCCCGCAGCGAGTTCCAGCGCGGAGAACATGCCCATGCAGCCCTGTCTGACCTCCGCGGCGGTCGCCCGGCCGGCACCCGTTTGCCGCTGCACGTAGTACTGCGGACACCAGCCGTGGGGGCCCTGGTACCAGACGCTCACATAGAGCAGCAGGCTGAGGGACTCGGGGTTCTGGCCGGCCCGTTCGAGCGCTTCCCGGCATGCCCGTACCGCCATCTCGGGGGCGGGGACCTCGCCGGCGACGGTGACACTGGTGATTCCGTACCGCTCTGCCGCGGTCCGGTCGATCAGTCCCCGTTCGACCGCCCACCCGATGGGAACCCGGTCGGGAAGATAGGATCCCAGACCGCTGATCAGCACATCGGACGCTTTCATGACCGACCCCGAAATCTCTCGTTCGTATGTCGTGACGAATTGGCGGTTGATGACTGAGGGCACGTGGAATTGCGGCGGGACTTGGGTGTGTGTATCCGCCGTGACAACGTTTTCCCTCATCGCGAGGATGTCCGAAGATCTCGATGAGAAAAGGTGAGCAGAAGCCGAGGAAGGGGCAGGAAAAGAGTGCGCAAAAAATACTGACCTATTACGGAACGTTCCGTTCGATCAGTCCCCCGAGAGGGTGCGTCAGGCCGCTTGAGGTAGTGGACGGTCTCTTCTGAGCATCGAATCGCTCATGCGCAAAACCTTGGATCCCGGACCTGTCATGTTGTGACCGTCGGGTGAAATTCCTCAAGTAAGGGTGCACTCCGTTTCCGTGTGCGTCAAGACGCTGGGGGCGCAGGCGAGGTGAAAGGTGAACAATGCGGTTCTTGAGGGTGGAGAGGAGGGAGGAGCCTCGGGGCCGGCGGGCCGGCGGGCGGGCGGGCGCGGGGCGGGGCTCAGGCGAGCCAGGGGCGGGCGACGGACCGGTCGTTTGCGGGGTTGCTTAGTACTCCAGCTGTAGATCTTGATCTTGGCCTGTGGGCGGACAGCCTCTCGGGTCGGTAGGTCAGCTTCTGCTGGCCGCTGGCAGGTAGACCGGGCCCGGTGGAACAGGCACTATGCGCCGGTGAGCATGGTCATCAAGTTCTTCGTGGCACCGGACGCCGAAGCTGCCGCTGCTGTCGCGGAGGGTGGTCCCGACGGGGTCTTCGAGTCCCTGACCTTCGGCAACTTCGATGTCGAGGAGGCTCTGATCGAGTGGGAGGGCATCTTCACCGGTCGGAGCTTTGAGGAAGTCCTTGACGACGATGTTCCCGAGACTGTTGTCGACCCGGACGACGGCGATGGTCCGCTCGTCCTCGCCGTCTCCGGCACCCTTCGAGATGCCCTGCGCACTGCCGTCGAGCACCGGCTCGCTGAAGTCAGCCGGCTGTGGGTGGCCGAGCGGGCGGCAGACGGCGAGGTCTTCGACCCCGAGATTGCCGTGTGGATCCTGAGCGGCTTGGCCGACCTGGCCCGTGCCGTCCGCGAGGGAGACGAGAACCTGTACTGCTGGGTGGCGTAGAAAGGGCACGGCCACCGTTGATCATCTTCGGTTGTGTGGACAGACGAAGATCAGCCGATGGCCGTGGGCCACAGCGTAGACCCTGCCCGGTGGCAGCCGGTGTTCGACGACCTGATGGCGAGGGTGGCGAGGCGTTTCGCCCGGGTCGAGCCGCGTCGCAGGGCACGGGCCCTCGTGCTGGGCCTGCTGGCAAAGTTGCCGCGGAAGAACTGCTGGACGAGCGCGGAGCATGCCGGTGACAGCAGTCCGGCCGGTATGCAGCACCTGCTCAGCCGCGCGTCCTGGGACGCCGACGAAGTCCGCGACGACATAAGGGACTTCGTGGTCGAGTACCTCGGCAACCAGGGCGCCGTCCTGGTGGTGGACGAGACCGGTGACCTGAAGAAGGGCACCGCGAGCGTCGGGGTGCAACGCCAGCACACCGGGACCGCGGGGGCCCGTATTTCAATAACTGTCAGCGACGGGTTTCCGCGGGGTTGTTCGGGCGTGTAGCTGTTCCAATGTGCGGGCGGGCGATCCGGGTATCGGCGTGACGAGGATCCGGTGCAGGTCCAGGAGCCGTTTTGCGTCCTGGTACTGGATGGACAGGTTGGTGCGGTTGACGCCCAGTAGTTGGGCCAGGAACGTCATGGTCACCGCTCTGCGGCGGCGCAGGATGGCTGCCAGGAGCCGGTGGGTGTGGTCCACGCTGCTGGTCTGTGGGTGGCGGTAACTGCGCGGGCGGTGGAAGCGTCGCTGGAATGCTGCCTCGGCCAAGGCGTCCCAGAAAGGCTCCGAGACCGCCACCAAATACTCGAAGGCGGTTCGTGACATGCCGGTGAGGGCCGGATCGGTGAGCATCGCGGTCAGGGCCGGGTCGGCTGGGTGTCTCGTTGCCGGCACGTCTGGCGCTCGCGGTGGAACGGGAGGCAGTGAGCTTCTTCGAGTTGGCCACCGATCAGGTGACGGTCCATGAAGCGCAACGAGCGAGGCCCCCAAGCTGTTGATCGAGATGTCTGACGTCTCAACCACGCTGCTCGGGGGCCTCGTTGGTCATCTATCCTGCCGCACTCGACCTGCCCCATGCCCTCGTGGAGTGGGTCACGATGCTCATCGTCACCCGTGAGGGTGACCGGCGCTGCAAGCTCCGCCCGTCCCAGCGCGCGATGGTGGCACTGGTGTACCTGCGCGAACACACCACTCTGGCGACGATCGCTGCCGGGTTCGGGATCAGCGAGTCCACCGCCCACGCCTACACCAGCACGGTCATCCACCTGCTCGCCGAACGAGCACCGGGTCTGCTGAAGGTCCTGCGCGAGGCCGAGGAGGACTTCGTCCTGCTGGACGGCACGCTCGCTGAGTGCGACCGGGTCGGCGACGGACGGGCCGACTACTCCCACAAACACCGCCGGCACGGGGTCAACGTGCAGGTGGTCACCGACCCAGGCGGCCGGCTGCTGTGGCTCTCACCCGCACTGCCGGGCCGATCTCACGACCTGACCGCCGCCCGCACCCACCGGATCATCCGCATCTGCGAGCGCCAGGGCGTGCCCATCCTGGCCGACCTCGCCTACCAGGGTGGCGGCCTCTGGGTGAGCACCGGCATCAAGCGCAGGCCCCTGCAGGAACTCACCCTCACCGAGAAGACCCTCAACCGTGCCCTGGCCGCGGCACGGGCACCGGTCGAACGCAGCGTCGCACGCCTGAAGACCTGGCAGATCTTCCGCAGATCCCGATGCAGCCCCAACCGCATGACGTCAATCGCCAAAGCCATCCTCACCCTGGAGCGGCAACGCTGAAGAAGCTCAGTGAGCGTTTTCCAACCTCACGTTGACGCGTGGTGAAGGACGAGGACGGCCTTCACCATGTCGGTGATCCGGTTGGTGCTGCAGCGGAGCTTGCGCAGAAGACGCCAGCCCTTGAGCGTGGCCATGGCCCGTTCATCGACGCATCGGATCTTGGCGTGACTGGTGTTGTGGAGGCGCTTCCACCTCTTCAGGCGGCGACCGCGGAACGGGACCCGAACAGGTCCGCCGGCTCCTTGATACGCCTTGTCTGCCCAGCACCTCAGGCTCACTTCGGCGAGCGCGTCGATGATCCCGTGGTGTCGGGCAGCAGTGAGGTCGTGGGTCGATCCAGGCAGGGCGGGCGAGGCCCAGAGCAGGCGTCCGAACGGATCGGTGAGGACCTGGATGTTCATGCCGTGGCGCTTGTGTTTCCCGGAGTAGTACGGGGTGTCCGCAGCGATCTCCCCCAGCCTTCGGCCGGGAGGTGCCCCCAGTCGATCGGCAGCAGGGTGCCGTCCAGGATCACGAACGCCTTCTCGCGGATCGTCCGCATCGCCTCGGCGAGCGAAGGCCCGAGGGCGGCCAGGGCCTCGACGGCTTCGCGTATATAGCGGTAGACCGTGGCGATCCCGATGCCGAATCCGGCAGCGAGCTGGGCGTAGGTATCACCGCACCGTAGGTGCGCGAGGGCCAGCAGAGCCTGGCGGCCGGCGGGCAGGCGTCGCCACCGTGTACCGATCTTCGCCTGCCGCGCGGTCAGTTGACGGGTAAGGAACCGCAGGGTTCGGCTGGACAGATCGATCGAGGATGGGTAGACAAGCACGAGAAGCTCCTGGCGGACACGGGTGATCTTGGTCGAGAACCCGTCTACCAGGAGCTTCGACGTTGCGCAGGAGCGTCCAACTTGCGGTCAGCATCGGGATGTTGGAAAACGCTCGCTGTGTTCGCGAGTGGTTGCGGAACTCAACGCGCCACCGGCAGCACCCCGTTGACCTCCGACGCGACACCCGATCCATACGTCAGCGTCATCCCCGCACCGACGGCCACGGATACCAGCGGACTTCGCAGCATCGTTACCGCCGGCCCGATCCCCTCGCCGACTCCGGCCAAGGGTGCCGCATGTCATCGTGAAGGAGCGCGCGGCTCTGACGCGAGCGGAAATACGTGCTCCACAACGACATGGCCTGGCAACTGCTGCCGCTGGAGCTGGGGTTCGGCTCCGGACAGACCTGCTGGCGGCGTTTGGACCGGTGGCAGCAGGCCGGGGTCTTCGACCGGCTGCACCGCATTCTGCTCGCCGAACTGAATGCGGCCGGAGAGCCTTGCTTGTGCGCGTCTGGCGACCATCGGTTGGGACCGAAAGCTGCGTCTGTGGGATCTGGAGACTCGGACTCTGCTTCGTGAGTTCGCGCTCCAGGAACGGCCGGATGTCGTGGCCGCAGCAGGCGGCATCGTCGTACTTGGTACGGAGCAGGGAACGGTGTCGGCCTGGCGTGCTGATAAGCCGGGTCGAGTTGGCTGCTGGACTGCTTCAGCACCGATCACGACCCTTGCGGCCAGGGGGGGCTCCCAACGGCGAGGCGTCGGTCATAGCCGGCGATGCCGGTGGCGCTGTCCACCAGCTGCGGATCCGTGCATGACCACCGAAACAGCGAACTCAGTCACCATCACCAACACCTACAACACAGCGGAGCGCACCAAGACGACATCGATCAGCGGCGTGGGCACCGGGGTGGCGAGTACGACGCTTACTCCGAGCTAGGAGCTGGGTGGACGGACGCCCTCCGCCGACTCCCTCCACGGCATCGGTGAAGCGCGGTCGCATGTCTCGGATTCGCGGACGGCCTGCTGAAGAGGGGTGTAGGTCGCCGAGGCGGCTGCCCCTGGCGGCAATCTGGGAGGGCAGGCGGCATGGTGCAGCCTCACAGGGGAGAGTGGCGTAGATCACTCTAAAGAGTGGAACCTGTGCTGATGCTTTACGTGTGCTTTGTTGTTTCTTTGCCGTTTTTTCCTTCGATACGTTCACACCAGCACCACAGAACGGTGTGTCAGTTACGCATGAGACGGGGGAAATCATGGCAACTCACAGCTCTGCGCCGGGGAGGCGCAGACGGTCGGGGGCCGGGGGGAGAGCGCGCTTCATAGCGAGTGGTCTCGCCCTGGCCATGGCTGTCACCGTGCTGGACGGCGCTGATTCCGCTCTTGCCCAGCCGCTCCAGGCGCCTGCGGCCGTACCGCAGAAGAAGGCGGTGACGCAGGCCGCTGACATCGCTTCGGCCCGTATCGCCGCGAAGTTGTCCGGTAAGAGGGTCGAGGCGCTTTCCGAGCGCACCGAGACGTCGACCACCTGGGTCAACAAGGACGGGTCGCTCACCACCGAGCTGACCGCCGGGCCTGTGCGCTTCAAGGACCCCGCCACGGGTGTCTGGCGAGATGTAGATGTCGACCTGGCCGCTCAGGCCGACGGTTCGGTTGCCGCCAAGGCGCACCCGGCTGGGTTGAAGCTGTCAGGGAAGACGGGCGCCAGGCCGTCTTCCCTGCAAGCGGCCCAGTCCGCTCCGGCCGCCGACCTGGTCACGCTCGGCCAGGGAGACGAGCAGATCACCCTGCAGTGGCGCGGCGGACTGCCGGCGCCTCAGCTGGACGGTACTCGCGCCACCTATGTCAACGCGGTGCCCGGCGCGGATGTGGTGGTGGAAGCCACCCGTACCGGCTTCGAGCAGTTCGTCGAGGTCAAGGCTCGGCCGGAGACCGGCTTCTCTTACACCCTGCCGCTTCGGACCAAGGGCCTGAAAGTCGAGCAGCAAGCCGACGGCAGCGTGCTGTTCACCGACAAGAAGTCGAAGAAGACCGCTGCCATGCCCGCCCCGGTCATGTGGGACGCAACGGTCGACCCGGTCTCGGGCGAACACACGCGCCAGGTCCGCGTTGCCATGAAGGTCGTCAAGGCCAAGGGCGGTGTCGATCTCGTCATCACCCCCGACGCCGGCTTCCTGGCCGATCCGGCCACGAAGTACCCCGTCACGGTGGACCCTTCCACCTCGGCGCTCTCCAACGTCTTCGACACCTACGTCCAGCAGGGCACCACGGTCGACTGGTCCACGGATGTCGAGCTGGACCTGGGTAACCCCGGGACGCAGAACGCCGACGGGACCTTCCGGACCGCCCGGTCGTTCGTCTCGTGGAACACCGCGCCGATCGCCGACGCGCTGGTGACGGACGCGAAGCTCTCGCTGTGGAACTTCCACTCCGGCAACTACACCGGATCGTCATGTCCGACCCAGCCCTGGGAGGTGTGGTCCACCGGCGCTGCGACGACATCGTCGCGGTGGACGGCCCAGCCGTCATGGACCGCGAAGAAGGCCACTTCCTCGGAGACCCTGGGCAACGCTTCGTGTTCCACGCAGCCGGACGGCTGGATCAACGCCAACGTCACGACCATGGTGCAGGAATGGGCCTCGGCCAAGGCGGCCAAGTCGCACATGGGTCTGCGTGCCACAGATGAGGCTGTCACCGGGCAGTGGAAACGTGTCAACTCCGCCAACGCAGCCTCGAACCCGCCGAAGCTGACCGTCACGTACAACTACCGGCCGCGCACGGGCACGAAGCAGGAGGCGGGTGCGCCGTTCTACTCCTACGGGGGCGCCTATGTGGTCAACACCGCCACCCCGACCCTGCGGGACACCTTCGTCGACCCCAACGGGGACAAGGTCAACGGCACCTTCCAGATCTTCGACTCCGCCACCAACGCCCAGGTCGGCAACGTCATCGTCTCGCCCTGGGTGAACTCCGGACAGGCCGCCTCCGTGACCGTCCCGGCCGGAGTCCTGACCAACGGCAAGACGTACAAATTCCGCACCTCGCCGTACGACGGGGCGCACTACAACACGGGCTGGTCGGAGTGGAAGACCTTCACGGTCGACACCACCGCCCCCTCGGCGCCGACCGGTGTGACGTCGACGGACTATCCGTCCACTGCGTGGGTCAAGGGCGCCGGACAGGCCGGCACTTTCACGGTCACGCCCCGGGGCACGGATCACAACTGGCTCGAATGGTCCTTGGACGGCCTGACGTGGACCAAGGTCACCACCGGCGGGTCCACCGCGGCCAAGGGCATCAGCATCACCCCGCCGAAGGACGGCACTCACACCCTCCAGGTACGGCAGGTCGACAAGGCGGACAACAAGTCCGAGTCTCTGGACTACACCTTCCACGCCGGGCCTGGCGGCTTCGTCCAGCCGAGCGAGGGTGAGAGCACCGCGCGCCGGCTGCCGCTTCTCGCCGAGGCCGAAGCGGGCAAGTACGACTCCGTCTCCTTCTCCTGGCGTCGTTCCGACGCCGACACTTGGACGAATATTCCGGTGGCGGACGTCGTCAAGGACGGCCAAGCGCTCACGTCGTGGCCGGTCCCGCTGGTGAACGGCAAAAACGCCGCCCTCGCCTGGAACGCCACCAGCACCGTCGACCCCGATGGAAGCGTCCAGATCAAGGCCGACTTCACCGGGCCGAACGGCGCGGCGGGCAGTACGCAGCCACTTCCGGTGGTGGTTGACCGCAACGCGGACGGTGCCGCCGGTTCCCAGGTGGGCCCGGGCTCGGTGAACCTGCTCAACGGTGACTACTCGCTCGGGGCCTCGGACGCCGAGGTGCTGGGCCTGTCGGTGAGCCGTACGGCCTCCTCACGAGTGCCGGACAAGGGCACCAAGCAGACTGGTCAGGCGCCGATCTTCGGCAAGGAGTGGGTCTCCGGCACCACCGCCCCCGAGGTGGACTCGGGGTACTCCCACATCGAGAAGACCTCCAGCACCTCGCTCAACCTCGTCTCGACCGACGGCGCGTCCGTGTACTTCACGGCCAACCAGGCCCAGAACGGCTGGATCCCCGAGCCCGGCTTCGAAGAACTCGCCCTGACCGGCGGTTTCTCATCCTCCTTCACCCTGAAGGAGGATGACGGCTCGGTGACCACCTTCAAGAAGGCTGCCGCCGACGCCCCGACCTGGCAGTTGTCCAGCTCGGTCAAGTCAGGTATCGACGGCGGGGAAAGCCTGGTCGTATCCGAAGCCGTCACCATCGACGGCAAGCGGGTCAGCCGCCCCAAGCGCATCATCGGCGCTACGAGCGCGGCCACGGCCACGACCTGTGAGGCCACCCCGTCGACCCGCGGTTGCAAGGTCCTGGACTTCGTCTACGCGACCACGACCACCGCCACCGCCAGTAGCTTGGGCGACATCGCAGGCCAGGTTTCCGAGCTCAAGGTGTGGGCCTCCGAACCCGGCGCCGCCAATTCCACCGCGGTCGGCGTGGCCCGCTACGCCTATGACGAGCAGGGCCGTCTGCGGCAGGTGTGGGACCCGCGGAGCAGCCCCGCTCTGAAGACCACGTACACCTATGAGCCCGCCGGTCGCGTCAGCACCCTGACACCACCGGGACAACTGCCGTGGACGTTCAACTACGGCAAGGTCGCCGCGGTGACGGGTGCCTCGGACGGCATGCTGCTGTCCGTGCAGAGGCCCACCCTGGCGGCCGGCACGAAGGACCAGGTCTCCGGCACGGCGACCTCCACGGTCGTCTACAACGTTCCGCTCACCGGGACGACGGCCCCGGCCGCGATGGGCTCGGCCGATGTCGCCAAGTGGGGACAGAACGAGGCTCCCGTCGACGCCACCGCGGTCTTCCCCGCGGACAAGGTGCCCTCCTCCTCCGACGGTGCGCAGTTGTCGAAGGCCGACTACGCCCGGGCCATGGTGCTCTACATGAACGCCTCCGGCCGCCAGGTCAACCAGCGCAACCCTGGCGACCACATCACCACCACCCAGTACGACCGGTACGGCAACACGGTGATGGAGCTGTCGGCCGCGAACCGCGCCCTCGCTCTCGGGCTGACCGACAAGGACAAGGCCAACCTCGCCGAGCTCGGACTGGGCTCCGACGCGGCCGGATCCGCAGCGCGGGGCCGCCTGCTGGCCGCTGAGACCACTTTCGCCGCCGACGGCTCCCGCTCGACCGACTCCCGTGGTCCACTGCGCATGCTGACCTTGGGGAAGGACCTCGAGGCCGCCGACGGCACGGTCCTGCTCGCAGCGGGCACCGCGGCTCCTGGTCGTACGTGGACGACCACGTCCTACGACGCCGGTCGTCCCACCGACGGCTCGGCCAGCGTGGTCAACCAGCCCACCAAGGAGACGGTCGGCGCCGAACTGCTGACCTATCCCGGTCAGATGGCCGACGGGCGTGTCACCACCACCGAGTACGACTGGGCCAAGGGCCTGGCCACGAAGAACGTGCAGGACCCCGGCGGCCTGGCGATCACCCGGATCACCGAGTTCGACGACAAGGGCCGTGCCGTCAAGTCGCTCATGCCCAAGTCGAACGGAACCGACCCCGGAACCCAGCTGACCACCTATTGGTCCGCCACCGGCACCGGAACCTGCGCGGGCCGTCCTGAGTGGGCCGACCAGGTCTGCGAGGTGCGCTACGCGGGTGCCGCAGCCGGCACCAATGGCGCCCTGCCGGTGATCTACAACGAGTACAACGTCTACGGTCAGCCGGCGAAGGTCGTGGAGAGTGCCAACGGCGCCACCCGTACCCTGGTCACCACCTACGACGCAGCAGGCCGGCAGTCGACGGTGACCACCGGCGGCACCGCCGGCACCGCCATCCCGGACCAGACCTTCACCTACGACGTGGAGGCAGGGCACCTCACCAAGACCTCCTCGACCACCGCGGGCGCCATTACCCGTACCTTCGACGTGCTCGGACGTCAGATGAGCTACACGGACGCCGACACCAACACCACCTCGGTGCAGTACGACCAGCTCAACCGGCCGGTCAAGAGCACCGACGGCGCCCCCTCCACGGTCACCTACACCTACGACACCTCGGCAGAGCCGCGCGGACTGCTCGTCTCGCTCACCGACTCCGTCGCGGGAACCTTCCGCACCTCGTACGACGCGGACGGCAACGTGGCCACCGAGAAACTGCCCGGCGGCTACACGATGACCCAGTCCAACGACCCGGCCGGCAAGCCGACGGAGCGCGCCTACACCCGTGACTCTGACGGCGCCCTGCTGCTCAGCGACGCCGCCACGGTCATGGCTCACGACCAGTGGGCCACCCGGGCCGGAGGCGCAGGACAGAACACCAACCGCGCCTACGGCTACGACACGGCCGGCCGACTGACGTCGGTGGAGGACACCGCCGACAGCGTCTGCACCCGCCGCTCGTACGTCTGGGACAAGCATTCCAACCGCACCTCCGTCACGACGGCCGCCGCAGCCCCCGGTCTGGACTGCCCGACGACCGGCGGTACGACCGTCACCAGCACCTACGACACGGCAGATCGGCGGACCGACAGCGGCTACGTCTACGACGCGTTCGGCCGCGCTACCACCGTTCCCGGTGAGGGCACGCTCGGCTACTACCTCAACGACCTCGTGAGGCAGCAGCAGTTGGGCGACCAGCGTCAGACCTGGGCTCTCGACGCTACCCGCCGGATCCGTTCCTGGACCGTCGAGTCGAACGCCTCGGGCAGCTGGGCCACGACCGCGACCAAGGTCAACCACTACAGCAGCGACAGCGACAAGCCGACCTGGATCGTCGAGAACACCACCACCGGGGCCATCACCCGCAACGTGGAATCCGCCGGACGCAGCCTCGGTGCCACCACCAGCAAGACCGGTGACGTCGTCCTGCAACTCGTCGACCTGCACAACGACGTCTCCCTCGCACTCCCGCTCGACACCTCCAAAGCCCCCACGGCCCTGACCACGGACGAGTTCGGCAAGCGCACCAGCACCGAGCAGGCCCGCTACGGGTTCTTCGGCGGCGAACAGCGCTCCGCCGACACCCTCGGCAACCTCGTGCTCATGGGCGTGCGCCTGTACGACCCGGCCTCCGGCCGGTTCCTGCAGACCGATCCGGTCGCCGGCGGCAGCTGCAGCAACTACGACTACGTCTGCGCCGACCCGGTCAACGCAGAGGACGTCTCTGGCTGCCTGCCCTGCAAGATCCCGTGGTACGCGTGGACCGGCTGGCGAAGCGACATCAAGATCACCTGGTCCGGCAAGTGGTCCTACACCAGCTGGCGCACCAAGAAGTACTCCTGGATGTGGGACGCGCTCGCCGACTGGACGCCCCTGGCGATCGTGGGCTGGAAGGAGCGGTGGCGCTGGCGCACCCAGCGCGGTGTCCGCTGCACCCTCCTGTCGTGGAGCCGTGAAAAGGTCCTGGCCGAATGGGTGTCCGTCTACACCACCCAGTACCAGGACCGGATCACCTACCGGAAGACGTACACCAACTTCCGGTTCTCCGAGACGTCGTCCTGGTGGACCACCTACCGGCGAACCTATGTCTACTCGTCGAAGATCTACTGGGGATACTGACCCCCGGTACATTCCAGGCTGCCCGGGCCGCTTGTCAGCAGCCCGGGCAGCCGCCCTGACTTCTCGAGCACCTCTCAACAGTGAAAACCAAGGAGCAATAAGAATGTCCCAGTCCCGCGTCGGCGTCCTGGTGATGTCGATCGGCGTCGCTCTCACAGCGGCCGGAGCAGCGATGTACGTTCTTCCAGGCCCGGGCCTTCCTGTCCTGCTGCTGGGCCTCGCCGCTGTCGTCGCAGGAGCGGCCGTATGGTTCATCGGCCGCAACTCCGCAAGCTGAACGCTGATCGGCCGTCATAAAGCGCACCGATTTCTCTTTTCGTTATCCGCCTGGGCTGGAACAGCCCTGGCCGATTGAATACTTGTGAGGTGGGGAAATGCCGAAGCATCGGCTGTCCAGAAAGGGCCGCTACATCGCCCTGGCGACGACCGGCATTGTCGTCGTGTCCGGCGCCGGGATCGCGGCGCAGACCTCGATGGCCGCCACAACGTGGCCCGCGCAGAGGACCTTCACCGGCCGGGCCTTCGACGCCTGCACGGCGCCCTCGCTCACCGCGATGAATGCGTGGAAGAAGGACGCCTACTACAGCGGCGTCGCCGTCTACATCGGCGGCAAGAACCGGGGTTGCGCCCAGCCCAACCTCACCAAGTCCTGGGTGAAGTCGGTCGACACCCTCGGCTGGCGGATCATCCCCTTGTACGTCGGCGCACAGCCACCCTGCCAGAAGAGCCTCAACAAGGAGAGGTTCACCGCGGCCACCGCCGCCTCGGTAGGCGCTGCCAATGCCAACGACGCGGTAGCCAAGGCGTCGGCGCTCGGCATGAAGCCCGGCAGTTCGATCTACCTCAACATGGAGTCGTACGACATCGCCGACAAGGCATGCAACGACGCCACCCTCACCTACGTGCGGTCCTTCACCAAAACCCTGCGCGCCAGGACCTACCGCGCGGGCCTCTACGGCTTCAGCAGCTCCAGTGCCAAGGCGATCGCCACCGCCAAGAACCGCACGGACCTGCCCGGCAACCTCTGGTACGCCCTGTGGAACGGCCAGGAGACCACCACCAAGGACTGGCCCTGGGACCCGAAGCTGTACACCGACCACAGCCGCGGCCACCAGTACAAGGCCAACAGCAAGGAGACCCGCGGCGGCTACACCATCAACGTCGACCGCAATGCCTGGGACGCCCCGGTCGCCATCATCGGCTGACTTGAGTGCCGCCGTGCAGCGCCGCCGGCCATGTGGACTTGACTGGCCCCGTCGCCCCTGGTGACGGTTTCGAGGTGGCGCCTGGCGGGCCTTGGCCTCCAGTCCGACACATGACCGGCGCCGCACGTCCCCGCCGTTCGTCTGGGTTTAGCGCCCTGTGCTGACCCTGTTGTCCGGCGCGGCTTGGTCATCGCAACAGCCCTCAGGGGGCTGGGCATTGGAACGCTCCTGGAACCCGAGCCGGGTGGTCGGGGCCGCGCCAAGGCGAGAAAGTTGCCTGCCCGCTTCGGCTGACTCATGCACCACCGACGCCTCGCTCGCGACTACGAACGCCGTGAGGTGGGTGAAGCTGTGCTCGACGGGTGCCCGCACGGCCTCCAGCGCCGTGCTCGATACTTCTGGCCTCGCGTAAGGGACCGGTTCCGGGCAGCCCTGTGATCACAGGTGTGACGTCCCGGTATCGGACTAGGTCAGCGACACAGCGGCCGTCAAGCAGGGATCCCTTGCCCTTTTTGCCAAGATCCTTACCAGCAGTCCCAGCCCGAAAACCCCAGTGGGGCTCCCCGCCCACAAGAACGGGAAGCCCCACCTGCCTGCGTCGGTCAACCGGTCATGGCCGCCACGACCAGCGCAACAGCCGCACCGCACAGCAGCACCACAAGCGGCCATGCCGGCCAGCCGCGCCCGGTTCGCCTGCGCCACAGCACCAGCCACAGCGCACACGCCGCCACGAACACGACCGTCACACCGCTCAGCTGGCCGTCCCGCCACGCCACCCGCACGGCGCCAGGGTCAGCACCTCATACAAGGAGCGCAACGAGGACGCCCACGGTCAGCGCACACACCGCTTCCAGCAGCCTGCTCATACGGTGCCCTTCTTCTCCGGCGTCTTTGTCAGGTCAGTGCGCGGGCGGAACGGACGCCTCGACCTCGACGGTCTCCGTCTTACGGCCTTCTGTGTCCGTGCTGGTGGACCGCTTCTCCCCGGCCCGGGGGCCGGCTAAGGGCGCCTGGGGCGCACCGGACTGCGCGATCTTGACGCGCGTCTTGACCATGAGGGTCTTGCCGTCTGCGTCCTTGACCACCTTGCCGACCGCCCCGATCAGCGGCAGCTCTTCGGGCATCTTGGACTCGTCCACCGTGCCGTCGGGGTTGACCCACTCCGGGGTGGGCGGCGCCGGCGGCACCGCGGCCTTCTCGGCCTGCCCGCTGCCGGCAGGGCTGGGTGCCTCATTGGCGGAGGCGTTGGCCGCCAGGGCGCCCAGCAGCAGCACCCCGGCCACCGCTCCACCAGCGAGGGATATACGGGTCTTCTTCATGCGTGGTATCTCCAGTCCTTGCGGGTTACGGCTCGATGAAGTGCTGTCCGAGCACATTCAGATTCTTGTGCTTGAGCGGGGACAGCCGGGCCACATCCTCGTCCCGGATCTCGTGGCCCTCCGCGCCTCACTCCACCTCCATACCCAGACATCGCCTGGTGGTGGAACCACCTCACCCCATGACCGTGGCACCTCTCCACGGTCTACTGCAGGATTGCACCAGAGATCTGCCGGAGTCGGTCCGTCGCCTTCTTCCTCCTGGTGGGAGAAACGCTGCTGCTGCCAGAGGTCGGCGAGGTTGTGGAAGCCGCGTTTCTCCCAGAAGCCGCGCCGTGCGTCTGATGCGCATGTGCGTGCCTGGGACAGCGCGCGTGTCGCGGAGGCGACCGAGGTGTTCGCGATGCTGTCCGACGTGACCCGGCTGCATCTGCTGTGGCTGCTTGCCCAGGCGGAGTCGGACGTCGGTTCGCTGACCGAGCGTTGCGAGGCGTCCCGGACGGCCGCGAGCCAGCACCTGGCGAAGCTACGGCTCGCCGGGCTCGTGGAGACACGGCGTGAGGGCCGCCACGTCTACTACAGCCTGCGCGACGGCCATCTGCGCCGACTGGTGACGGAAGCGCTCAGCCACGCCGACCACCGGGTCACCGGCAAGGCCCCGCACGACTGACGCGGAGACGGCCCGGGCCACTGAGAGCGACGAACGGGTACGCCAGGTCATCGCCTCCGCTTTCGCCCAGGCCGAAGCCCGCGACCCTGAGCACCGGCGCGACAGGATCGTCCTGGTCGACGGCGCCCGCCACCAACTCGACCTGATCCAGGCCGAAGCCGCCCGCCGCGACATAGGGATCCACATTGTCCTCGACATCGTGCACGTTCTGGAAAAGCTCTGGTCAGCGGCCCGCTGCTTCTACGCCCCCACCGATCCTGACGCCGAAGACTGGGTCGCCGCCCACGCCGCCCGCCTCCTGAACGGGGCCACCGACGACACCGTCACCGCCCTTAACACCGAGGCCGACCAGCACCACCTGACCGGCGAGCAACGCACCGCCATCGACAGGCGCGTCCGCTACCTGAGCAACAATGCCGCCTTCCTCCACTACGACCAGGCCCTCGCCAAGGGCTGGCCGATCGGCAGCGGCGTCATTGAGGGAGCGGCCAGGCATCTGGTCGCCGACCGCCTCGCGATCACCGGAAGCCGATGGAGCGTCCCCGGCGCCGAAGCCCTCCTCCACCTCCGCGCGATCATCAGCAACGGCGACTTCACCACCTACTGGCGCTACCACGTGCACCAAGAGCACGCACGCCTCTATCCCCACCCAGAGCAGACTGATTACCGCCTGACGGCCTGAACGATCTCACCGCAGCAGAGCTACACCCAAAGGATTTCGGTTCCACCACACCACAGGCGGGCGCGGCGGTCCTGAGTCGGCCGTGACGCGCCCGTGACGGCGTGGTCACGGGGTGGCTGACACCTTCGGGGAACGAGCCGAGGGAGGGACCAGCGCGGTGGCGAACTACCAGTCGATCGGATCAGTGGCCGAGGCGGTCGCGCGGTTGTTGCAGCAGGCGTGGCAGCCGGCGCTGCTGGGCGGGATCGAGCCGCGGTTCGAGGTGTACCAGGGCAAGGACTTCTCCACGCCGATGGCGCAGGGCGTGTCGGTGTTCGTGTACCAGGTGAACGTCGATCAGGTGCAGCGCACGTTGCCGTCGGCAGAGCCGGACCACCGGCGGCCGCTGCCCGTGCGGGTGTCGTTCCTGCTGACCGCGTGGGGGCAGGACGCCTCCACCGAGCACGATCTGCTCGGCTGGGCGATGCGGGCGATCGCCGACAACCCCGTGCTGTCGTCGGGCTTCCTCAATGCCGCCGCGCCGGGCGTGTTCCGGGCCGCGGAGACCGTCGAGCTGGTGCCGATGGAGCTGAGCAACAACGACGTCTTCCTGCTCTGGCAGGTACTGCCAGGCAGCCTCCAGTTGTCCGTGCCGTACATCGCGCGGGTCGTCCGCGTCGAGTCCGACCTCGTGGATCCGCAGGGCGCGCCCGTCCAGGTCCGAGAGCTGTCCGTGGCGACGGCGGCCGGCTGATGGGCGTCCTCGGCGAACGCGAACGGATCGCGTACCGCGCCCCGCTGGCGCTGCGCTGCGCCGACGCGGTCAGCGGCGCCGCCGTCGGCGACGGCCTGAGCGCGGTCGCGTGGCGGGGGAGCGACCCGGCGACGACGTACCCCGCGGTCCCGTCGCCGGTGTCGAGCCTGCTGGGTTTCGGCGGACTGCCGGGGCAACGCCCGTACGAGCGGGCCTACTCGACCGGCGGCGACCCGCTGAACTGGCCGGACCCGGCCGCGCCCGAGCCGTTCACCGTCCGGGTGACCGACCACGCGCGCCGCTATCTGCCGGTCACCCTGCTGGCCCAGGTCCCGGTGAGCGCGCCCGTCGAGGTGCCGCTGTACTCGGCGCCGGGCCGCCCGGCGCCGTCCGGCTGGGCGGTGGTGCGGGGCGAACTGCGGGCCGCCGACCAGAGTGCGGTCGCCTGGGCCGTGGTCGAGGTGGCCGCCGACACCGTCCCGTACACCACCGTCAGCGACGCCGACGGCAGGTTCCTGCTCCACCTCCCCTACCCCGAGGCCCTGCCGGCCCTGCCCGGCGCATCTTCGGCCGGCGCGGGCCTCGGTGCGGTCACCTGGCCGCTCACCATCGGGGTCCGCAGCGAGCCGGCCACGCTGCGGACCCCGGCGGCCCCGGCGGCACCCGGGCCGCCCTACCTGGACTCAATCCTCGGCCAGGCGGCCGGGGGGATCGACCCCGGCGGCGGAGCGATACCGACCGTCACCGAGACGCTCGTCTTCGGCGCCCCCGTGACGCTGCTGCTCACGGTGGTGTCCGGATGACCTCTGGGCCCCCGATGCCCCGTGCCCCCGATGACCCCACGATCCCGATGACGCCCACGAACCGCAGGAATGCCACCCCAGTCGAACCAGCCGCGGAGGCGAGCCGAGCATGCCCCAGTACCTAGCACCCGGTGTGTACGTCGAAGAGATACCCGGCCCCCGGACGATCCAGGGAGTCAGCACCAGCACGGCGGCCTTCATAGGCCCCACCCGGTTCGGTCCGACCAGCGGACGGCCCGAACTGCTCACCTCGTACGCGGACTTCGCGCGCGTCTACGGTGACGCGGTCGATCTCGACTTCGGCAGCGGCCCGCTCCCCAACTACCTCGCGCTCGGCGTCAAGGGCTTCTTCGACGAGGGCGGCGGCAGCCTCTACGTCATGCGGACGTACAACTACACCGCGCCCGGCACCCCCGCGCAGGATCACGGCCTGGCCGTCGTGCCCCGGGACACCCCCGGACCGGCCCAGTTGTCGGTGCGGGCCCGCTTCCCCGGGCAGGCCGGGAACCTGCGGGTCGTCTTCACCCTCCGGGCCGGGAGCAGCGCCCTCACGACGACCGCGGACGGAACCAAGACCCTGACCCGGGTGCGGGAGTTCGACACTGTGTGGGGCGTGCGGCAGTCCCCCGACGAGAGCGGGGTGTTCGTCGTCCGCCGTGACACCACCACGGGCGACTGGACCCTCGTCGGCAGCTTCGACCTGCCGCTCGACGAGGCGACCGCGGTGTACCCGCTCACCGCCCTGGTCGAGGTCCAGCACCCGACCGTCGACCCGCAGGGGCTGCCTGCCTTCGGGGCGCCGCAGGCGATCGGCGAGTTCGGGTTCGACCCGCGGGCGGTCGGCACCGGCATCAGCACCGTCCTCACCGCGAACCCGCCCACCCGCCGCGCCGCCCTCACCGTGCCGATCGCCCTCGAAGGCGTGGACGGCCTGGTGGCCGCGGACGCCCCGGCCGACAGCCTGCCCACGGCCATCGCGCTGGCCCTGTTCGACAGCGACATCCTGCGGACCAGCGGCGCGGCGACCACCGCACTGGCCGCCCGGCAGCGTGTCGTCACCCTCGGCGGCGGCACCGACGGCAGGGTCCCCGGCGTCACCGTCTACCAGGGGGATCCGGTCGGCTTCGACGACTACCAGGCCGACCCCACCGCGCTGCCGTTCAACGGGCTGGTCGCCTTCGAGTCGGTGGACGACATCTCTATCGTCGCCGCGCCCGGCTCCTCCACCGGCTGGGTCACCGGGGCCGGGGACCTGGACGCGGCGCACGCCATCGGCGACTCGGTGATCGACCACTGCGAGCGGATGGTCTACCGGGTCGCCGCGCTCGACACCCCGCCGGGCCAACTGCCCGGCCAGGCACTGGACTTCCGCAACCAGCGGTCCTCGACGCACGCCGCCCTGTACTACCCCTGGATCACGGTGAGCAGCCCCACCGACGGCAGCCGCGTCCAGGCGCCGCCCGCCGCCTACCTGGCCGGGATCTGGGCGCGCAGCGACAACAACCGCGGCGTGATCAAGGCCCCGGCCAACGAAGTCGTCCGCTCCGCCCTGGACTTCGAGACGCGGCTGAACAAGGCGCAGCAGGAACTGCTCAACCCGCAGGGCGTGAACTGCCTGCGCTTCTTCCCCGGTTCCGGCTTCCTCGCCTGGGGCGCCCGCACGATCTCGGACGACCCGGAGTGGAAGTACCTCAGCGTCCGCAGGTACTTCAACTTCCTGGAGAAGTCGATCGACGAGGGCACCCGGTGGGTGGTCTTCGAGGTCAACGGCCCCGCGCTGTGGGACGCCGTCCGGCACACGGTCGAGGGGTTCCTTTTCAACCAGTGGAAGAGCGGGGCGCTGCTCGGCGCCAAGCCCGAGCAGGCGTATTTCGTCCGGTGCGACGCCTCGACGATGACCGCCGACGACCTGGACAACGGGCGGCTGATCTGCGTGATCGGCGTCGCGGCGGCCAAGCCCGCCGAGTTCGTCATCTTCCGGATCAGCCAGTGGACAGCGACGCAGACGGCCTGACGATTCCCTGAGGAGGGGCAATGGCAACCCAGCGCGACAACCCGTACGGCGGTTTCAACTTCCTCGTCGACTTCGCCACCGGCGACGCGAGCACCGTCCGCGGCGGCTTCCAGGAGGTCAGCGGCATGAACATCGAGCTGACCTCCGGCGAGTACCGGGCCGGCAACTCGCCGGTCAACCACCCGGTCAAGGTGAACGGCGTCTACAAGGTCGGCGACGTCACCTTCAAGCGCGGCCTGCTCGGCGCGCTCGACCTCTACCAGTGGATAGACGCGATCCGCACCGGGGACCACAGCCTGCTGCGCACCGTGCACGTGTCGTTGCAGGACGAGGCCCACAACGGCCCGGTGATGACCTGGACCCTGCTCAACGCGCGCCCCCTGCGCTACACCGTGCCGGCCCTGAACGCCAGGACCGGCTCCGAGGTCGCAGTCGAGGAACTCGTCCTGTCCGTCGAAGACCTGAGCATCGAGTAGGCCGCGACGTGACCGCCTCGATACTCACCTTCCAGGGGCGCCTGCCCGGCGTCGACAGCGCTCCCGGGCCGCCCGCCGCCGACCGCCCGCTGCGCCTCGACGTCACGGCGTTCGTCGGGTTCGCGCAGACCGGCCCCCTCGACCTGCCGGTCGCGGTGGAGGACGTGAACCAGTACGCGGCCGTGTTCGGCGGCGAGTCGGTGCTGGCCACCGACGCGGGCCTGCCGGTGCACGCCCGCCTCCCCGGGGCGGTCAGGGCGTTCTTCGACAACGGCGGACGGCGCTGCCACGTCGTCCGCGTCGCAGGCCCGAACGCCCGGCCCGCCCGTTGGACGGTGCCGGGACTGCGAATCTGGCAGCCCGACGGCACCGACTCCGGGGCCGCCGCCGAGGCCGCCTGGCCCGGCGCCTGGTCGGACGGCCTGGAACTGGGCACCCAACTCCTGCTCCGCCCCCTGGCGTTCGAGGCCCCGTACCGGCGGGCCACCGCCATCGACCCGGGACGGCTCGTGCTGGCGGCGGGCTCGGCCGTCCCGCTCCAGCCCGGCGACCTGATCCGGCTGGACCTCGGCCCGGACCGTCCGCTGCTCTACACGCGGGTACGGGCCCTGGCGCCCGGCACCTTGACGGTGACCATGGACGCCGAAGTGCCCTACCTCACCGGAGCGGATCCGGCCACCGCCGACCGGCCCGACCCGGGCGCGCTCGACGGCCTGCCCGCCGAACTCGCCCTCGCATCGGCCGCGTTGCTGCGGATGGACCTGATCACCCGGCAACGCCGCGCCGACGGCTCCCTGCTGCTGGACCGGCGGACGGACCTCGCCTTCAACGCCGCCGCGACCCCGCCCGCCGGGCCGGCCGCCGGGACGACGCGGCCGGTCTGGACGGACGTGATGCAGCCCGCCGGCGATCCCACGCCCGACACCAGCCGGTCCATGCTGCTGCGCGCGGACGCCGACGCCACGACGGCCGCCGCGACCGGGCTCGTCGTGCCCGTCGGGATGGACCCGCCCGGCGTCCTCACGGACACAGCCGACCCGGCCGCACCGGACGGCCCCGACCAGAGCGCCGGGTCCGACGACCTCGCCACCTTCCCCGTACGCTCCTTCACCGACCCCGACCTGGCGTCGGCGACCGTGTACGACCTGGTCGAGAACGCGGCGCAGCTCAGCGTCCTGTCGCCGACCCCCAGGCGGCTCACCGGCATCCACGCCCTGCTGGACGTCGAGGAGGTCGCGCTGGTCGCCGTGCCCGACGCGGCCCACCTCGGCTGGTCCCCGGCGGCGTCCGGCCCGCCAGTGCTGGACGATCCGGCCGGGTACGACGAGGCGGGGCTGCTCGACGTCCAGGCCGCGCTGGTGACGATGTGCGCGGCGCGCGGCGACCAGGTGGCGCTGCTCAGCGTCCCGGCGCACTTCGGCACCGACCAGGTGCTGAGCTGGCGTCAACAACTCGTCGCACGCCCGCAGTTGGCCGACGCCGGGACGTCCGGCACCTCGCCGCTGAGCTACGCGGGCTACTGGCACCCGTGGCTGCGCGTGCTGGAGACCGATCCCCTGTCCTCGGCGCCGCTGCGTTCGGTGCCGCCCGACGGCATGGTCGCCGGGACGATCGCGGCGCGCGAACTGGCCCGCGGCGCCTGGCTCGCTCCGGCGAACCTGCCGATGCGCGGCCCGGTCCAGCTCGCCCCCGTCCTCAACGGTGCCGAGTCCGCCCGGCTTTTCGACGCGCACGCCAACCTGCTGCGCCAACGGCCCGGGACCATCAGCGCGGTGAGCGCGCACACCCTGTCGGACGACCCGGCGCTGCTCCAGCTGTCGGTGCGCCGCCTGCTGATCCTGCTCCGCAAGACCGCGCTCGCGCAGGGCCGCCGCTACACCTTCCAGACCGACGACGACCGGTTCCGGCAGCTGGTCCGGATGAGGTTCGAGCAGATCCTGGCCGCGATGGCCGCCGCGGGCGCCTTCCGGGCGTACCAGGTGGCGACCGCCGACGGGGGCGAGGGCGCGGTGGTCGTCACCCTCCAGGTCGCGCCGAGCGATCCGGTCGAGTTCATCACCATCAGCCTGGTCCGCTCGGGCGAGGGCCTGCTCGACGTACGGGAGAACTGACGATGACAGCCATCGACCCGCCCTTCACCGCCTTCCGGTTCGACGTCGTCCTCGACCTCGACACCGAGACCGCCGACCTCGCCGGTCCGCTGTGCGACGCGGCCTTCGCCGAATGCGACGGGCTGGAGATGACGATGCAGCCCAGGACGCTCGCCGTCGGGGGGATGAACGACCGCCAGATCCACCTCATCGGCCCGGTCACCTATGGGCAGTTGACGCTCAAGCGCGGCATGACGGACAACCTCCAGCTCTGGCGGTGGTTCACACTCGGCACGCGGCCCGGTTCCGTGCTCACCGCGCACGGCCACGTCACCATGCGGGCGGCTGACGGGACTCCCGCGCTGCGGTTCACCCTGACCGGCTGCCTGCCGGTGCGGATGCGCGCCCCGGGGCTCAACGCCCGGGACGGCCTGGTCGCCGTCGAGGAGCTCGGGCTCGTCTACGAACGCCTCGACATCGGGCTGCCGGACGACCCCGGGCCCGGCACCGCGCCCGCCGGCCCGGCCACGGTCTCGGTCGGCGGAGGTGCGGGCTGATGGGCACGGCGAACATCACCGAATGGGACCCCGTCGCCTGGCAGGCCGTGGACAACAGTGGCGGCCTCACTGTCGACTTCGACCCGGCGAGCCTGCAGCTCACCTACACCCCGACGGGCGTCACCGGCGCCAACGCGGTCATCACGTCGGGCACGTGGAGCAAGTTCGCCGCCCAGCAGACCGGCCAGTCGACGACGCTCGGCGTCGACCTCACCTTCGACACCACGGCCACCGGGACGCCGGTCACCGACAGGACCCAGCCGATCGTGGCGCTCACCCTGCCGGACGTCTCGCGGGGGAGCGCCGCCCCGGCCCGCCGGGTGGCCCGGTTCAGCTGGGGCGGGTTCGTCTTCTTCGGCGCCGTGCAGACCCTGACCCAGACCATCGACTTCTTCTCCGCGACCGGGATCCCGCTGCGGGCGTCGGTGAAGATGACGCTCTCCGACGTCAAGCAGCCCGACCCGGCCGGCGCCCGGCCGGCGCAGGCCGCGCCGGTGCCCTTCGGCGCCGCCGCCGGGATCAGCGCGGCCCCGGCGACCGCCACCGCGCCCTCCGGCACCACCGCGGCCGCCACCGGCGCCCCGGTCGGCACCACACCGCTGACGCTGAGCCAGGCCGGGGACAGCGTCCAGGCGATCGCGGCCCGCTCCGGCGCCGGGGTCTCGTGGAAGACCATCGCCGCCGCCAACGGCATCGACAACCCGCGGCTGCTGCCGCCGGGGACCATCCTCGACCCGAGCGTCCGTACCCCGTGAGCAGGAAGGACTGACCACCCGTGCGCATCGACATCAACGAGCTGGAGATCCTGGAGCCGGCCGCCCCGGCGGGACCGGACCCGGACGCCGGCGCCGCCGCCGGGCAGCGGCCGGACCGTCCGGCCGCGGACCTCGGTGAGCGGCTGCGCCACTGGCACCGCGAGACCCTCGCGCGCGAGCACCGGCTGCTGGCGGACTGAGCCATGAGCCCACAATCCGCCGCGTACGTGTCCACCCCGGCCATCGCCCTGAACGGGACGGCCGACCCCGGCGCCATGAGCGATCTGATGGCGCTGACGGTCGAGGAGACAACCGCCGGCATGTCCTGGTGCGAGGCCGTGTTCAGCAACTGGGGCGCCCGCGGCTCCGCGCAGGACTACCTCTACCTGAGCGGCGACCCGATCGGCTTCGGCACCGCCCTGTCGGTGTCCTTCGCCGCGGACGGCACCGACCACGAGGTCTTCGCCGGCCGGGTCAGCGCCCTGCAGGCCGACTACCCCGCCGACGGCCCCGCCCGGGCGCTGGTCCTCGCCGAGGACCGCCTCCAGGACCTGCGCATGGCCCGGCGCACCCGGACCTTCGACGACTCCACCACCGCGGACGTCACCGACCGCCTCGCCCGCGACCACGGCCTCACCGCGGACGTGCAACTGGACGGCCCGGCCCGCAAGGTCACCGCCCAACTCAACCGCAGCGACCTGGCCCTGCTGCGCGAACTGGCCCGGTCCGACGACGGCGAGGTCTGGCTCGACGGAACCACGCTGCGGGTCCGCCGCCGCCCCGACCGGCAGGACACGACGGTCACCCTCGGCTACGGCGACGACCTGCTGTCCTTCTCCGCCCGCGCCGACCTGGCGGACCAGGTCACCCAGGTCGCGGTGACCGGCTGGTCGGTCACCGACAAGGCCGCCATCAACGAGACCGCCGACTCCGCGGACCTGGCGGCCGAACTGGGCACCGGCCAGCGTGCCGGGTCCGATCTGCTGGCCTCGGCGTTCGGCGACCGCGACGAACGGATCGTACGGTCGGCCCCACTGGCCGCCGACGACGCGCGGGCCCTGGCCCGGGCCGCCTACCTCGCACGGGCCAGGCGGTTCGTGTGCGGGACGGGCACCACGGCGGGCAACCCAGCCCTGCGGGTCGGCGTGCGGGTGACCCTCACCGGCCTCGGTGCCGCCTTCGACGGCGACTACGCGGTCTGCCGGGTCCGCCACAGCTACGACCTCGCGCTCGGCTACCGCACCGAGTTCGACGTCGAGCGGGCCGGACTGGGGGCCGCGCGATGAACCCGGACAACGCGGCCTACTTCGGTGTGTATCCCGCCGTGGTCAGCGACAACCAGGACCCCGACGGGCAGGGCCGGGTCAAGGTGCGGCTGCCCTGGTCGCCGGACGCCGGGAGCGAGGAGTATGCGGTGTGGGCCCGGGTCGCGACCACCATGGCGGGCGGCGGCCGGGGCACCTGGTTCGTCCCGGAGACCGGCGACGAGGTGCTGGTCGGCTTCGGCGGCGGCGACCCGGACTGGCCCTACGTGGTCGGTGCGCTGTGGAACGGCCAGGATGCCCCGCCCGAGTCGATGGACTCCGACAACAACGTCAAGTCGATCGTCTCCCGGACCGGCGTCCGGATCACCCTCGACGACACCGACGGCGCCGTGACGCTGTCGCTGCGGACCCCCGGCGGCCAGACGGTGAGCCTGGAGGACGGAGGCAGCACGATCCGGCTCGCCGACGCCAGCGGCAACACGCTGGAGATGGCACCGGCCGGCATCACCCTCACCGCCGCCGGCAAGCTCTCCATCAGCGCCGCCACGCTGGAGATCGACGCGGGCTCGGCGACGGTCAGTTCGGCGATGTGGGCCGACTCCGGGGCGATCCAGTGCGACACGATCATCGCCAACTCGGTGGTGGCCGCGATGTACACGTCCGGCGCCGGGAACGCCACATGAGCGCCGCCGGACGCGAGACACCGCGCTGGCTCGCCCCCGCTCCGCTGTGGACGGCCGGGACCGTCGGCACCGCGAGCGAGGAGTTCCTGCGCCCGTGGATCGCCGAGCTGCGGACCGACTCCTTCCTCGCCGACTTCCTGTCCGTCCTGGGCGGCGCTGACGGACGGTCCCCGGCCGACCTGCCCGGCACGCTGCCGGAGCGGTCCGCCGAGGACGGCTCGTACCGGCTGTTCACGTCGCGGAGCCGGAGGTACTACCTCGTGGTGGCGACGCTCGCCTGCCGCCGCCCGGGAATCCCCGACCACGCCGTACAACCCGCCCTGGGCGAACGGGTGTTGTTCGTCCTGCGCCGGATCGGGCAGGGCGCCGAGAAGGGCTTCGTGCCCAGCGCCACCGACCCCGGGACCTGGCAGGCCGCCACGGCCGACGCGCTGGTGCCCGGCGAGCGGGAACTGCCCCTGCACCGCGCGCCGGTGGCCGCGTTCGCCGCGCCGGGCACCGCGGCGGCCACCCTCGGCATGGCCGCGGGACAGCCATCCGCCCGCACGGTCTTCTACGGCTACATCCCGGTGTCGGGCGGCGACACCGTCGCCGACGACGTCACCACGACCTACGTCATCCGCGCCGTCCTGGTCCGCGACCCCTGCGGGCCGGTGATCAGTGCGCCGACGCACCCGTTCGAGCTGGCCGGCCCGCGCGACCGGGACGCCCCGGTGCGGCCGTCGGCGGCCCTCACGAAAGGACCGGCCTCATGACCACACCGGCGGCGCTCTACGGACAGGGCGTCTCGTTCCCGCCCCGGGTCGGCCCGGACGGCGGCATGGTCTGGTCCGCGGGCGAGGCCAACGTACGGGAGTGCATCGTCACGATCCTGCGCACGCGTCCCGGGGAACGGGTCGAGCGGCCCGGCTTCGGGTGCGGGCTCGACCGGTACCTGTTCGAGCCGAACACGGTCGCGACGCTCCGGCTGATCGTCGAGGACGTACGGCGCTCCCTGACCCGGTGGGAGCCGCGCGTCCGGCTGGACGACGTGGACGCCCAGGTCAACGCCGCCGACCCGCGCGACGTCGACCTCACCATCACCTACACCCTGATCGCTACCAGCGCCCGCGAGCGGCTGCAGATGACCCTCAGCGCGGAAGGCCAGGACCAGCCGTGACGATTCAGATCCCGGTGCTCGACGACCGTTCCTTCGACCAGCTCGTCCGGGAGGCACTGGCCCGGGTCCCGGTGCACACCCCGGAGTGGACCAACCTCAACGAGAGCGACCCCGGCGTCACCATCCTCGAACTGTTCGCCTTCCTCACCGAGAACCTGCTCTACCGCGGCAACCGGATCCCCGAGGCGAACCGGCTCAAGTTCCTCAGCATGCTGGGCATCGCCCTCCAGCCGCCGAGCCCCGGGGTCGGCCTCGTCACCCTCGGCAACGACAAGGGACCGCTCACCCCGCCGCTGGCCGTGTCCGTCGGCACCGAACTCAAGGCCGGGCAGGTGCCGTTCAGCACCGCCGTCCCCATGGCCGTACTCCCCGTCACGGCGGCGGTGTACTACAAGCAGCCGCAGAGTGCCCTCGACCAGGCCACCCGGGACCGCTACAAGCTCATCTACCAGACCTTCCTGGAAGCCGACACCGACGTCCTCACCTTCTACAAGCCGGTGTCGCTCGACCCGCCCGCCACCGGCAAGCCGGACCCGGTCGTCGATCTGGCCGACCAGACGGGCGGCACCATCGACCGCTCCCTGTGGGTCGCGCTGCTGGGCCCCAAGAACGCCGACCCGGACGCGGTGCGGCGGGCGATCGCCGGCCAGAGCCTGTCCATCGGCGTCTACCCGGCGACGCAGACCCCCGGCCAGGTCCTGCTTCCCCAGCAGACCGGCACCCCGTCCGCCGACCCCGGGCTGGTCTTCGAGATCGCGGCGCCAGAACCCGACCCGTCCGGTCTGTCCGGCCCCGGCTTCGGCGTCGGCCCCGCCCGCTACACCCGGCTGCCCGTCACCTACGCCGAGGCGGTCCTCGACCGGCCCGGCCTCGTCCAGGTCACGCTGCCGCCGTACGAGCAGCTGCTGCTCTGGGCGTTCGACCCCGAGGTGGAGGGCACCGGCGACTTCCCGCCCCGCGTGGACGACGCCGCCGTGACGGCCCGCCTGGTCAGCTGGATCCGGGTGCGCCTGCAATCCTCCGCGTCCGGCACCGGCACGGGAAGCGGAACCGCCGGCTGCGGATGCGGATGCGGTTGCCAGGACGGATCCCGGGACGGCATCGGCGACCCCACGACCCTGGCGGCGCTGTCGGCCGCGGACCACGGGCCCACCAGCCGGATCACCTGGCTGGGCGTCAACGCGACCCGGGCGGTGCAGTCCGTGCGGATCCAGGCCGAAAGCGTCGGCATCGGCACCGGCACGCCGTTCCAGACCTTCACACTGGCCAGGACCCCCGTCCTCGGCGACACCGCGCCCGGCGGCCTCACCGTCGAGGTGCAGGACGCCGACGGCACCTGGCACGCCTGGTCCGAGCTCGACGACATCTACGCCGCGGCCCCCGACGACACCGTCTTCACCCTGGACCGCGCCCCCGGACTGCTCACCTTCGGCAACGGCCTGTCCGGGCTGCGCCCGCCGCGCGGAGCCGCGATCCGCGCCTCGTACTCCTCCGGCGGCGGACTCCAGGGGCGGGTGGCGATCGGCGGAATCAGCAAGAGCGCCGTGCTGCCCGGCGGTTTCAGCGTCACCAACCCCGTGCCGACCTGGGGCGCGGGCGACGGGGAGTCGGCCGCCGACGGCGAGAGCGCCGTCACCCGCTGGCTGCGCCACCGCGACCGGCTCGTCACCGCCGACGACTTCCGGGACCTCACCCGGCGGACCCCCGGGGTGGACCTCGGCAGGGTCGAGGTGCTGCCGCTGTTCAACCCCGACCGCGCCGACCTGCCGCAGAACTGGCCGGGCATGGTGACCGTACTCGTCGTACCCCGCTCGGACCCGCTGCGACCGCAGAACCCCTCGCCCGACCGGCAGTTCCTCGACACGGTGTGCGGCTGGCTCGACCCCCGGCGGCTCGTCACCACCGAACTGCACGTCCGCGGACCGGAGTACCAGCCGATCTGGGTCTCCGTCGGCATCGCCACCCTCCCCGGCCAGGTGCCCTCGGCCGTCGAACAGGCCGTCACCCAGGCCGTGTCGGCGTTCCTGTCCCCGCTGACCGGTGGGCTGCCCACGACCGCCGCCGACGACGGGCTCGTCACACCGGACGCCGCCGGCACCGGCTGGCCGCTGGGCGTGGACGTACGGCCGCAGGACATCGAGGCGATCGCCACCCGCGTCGCGGGGGTGCGGTACGTCGACTCCGTCCTGATCGCCATGACCGACGCCGACGGATCCGTGGTCTCGCCGGTCGACTCCGTGCCGATCAGCGGACTGCGGCTGCCCGCCGCGACCGTCACCGTGACCTCCGGGACCGCGCCGGACCCGGCCGGACTGACCGGGGGCAGCCAGCCCGCGCCGCCGACCCAGGTGCCCGTCCCGGTCGTCCCCGACACCTGCTGACCGGCCGTCAGCACCGCCCCTACGCCCCGAACACCGTGAAAGGACAGGAGTGCCATGGACGTCCAGGGTTCCCAGTACCACGTCGTCAACGGGATCGACGACTGGGGCCGCTGCGTCGACACGGCCTCGGGACGCACCCTGGCCGAGGCGTGGGCGGACCCCGCGCCGACGACGGCGAGCACCGACTGGGAGTACGACCCCGACCTCGGGGTGCTGCGGCTGCGCCGGGACACCCCGCTGTTCCGGCGCGCGGGCCGCACCCCGCCGATCGACCCCGGTGCCCGGCGCGGCGCGGGCCGCGACGGCTACGGCAACTGGTACTGGATCGACGCCGACCGGCGCACCATCCGCGGGCGGGCCGCATCCGCGCACGCCGCCTCCACCTGGTGGTCCGTCGACGACCTGGCGGCGAACTGCGCCTGCCGGACCGCCGACCCCGCCACATTCGGCCACGTCGGCCCCTGCCCGCCGGTGGACCTCCTGCTGCAAGGGCTGGCGGTCACCACCCGCCACTACCTGCTCGTCGGCTACCGCAGCCAGGGGACGCCCGCCGAGGCCGGACTGCTCGCCTTCGACCTGCGCGCCGGCGGGGCGCCCATGCGGCTACTGTGGCCCGACCCCGCCGCGTTCACCCCGTGGGACCTCGCCGACACCGCCGACGGCGGCGCACTCGTACTCGACGCCGAGCACGCCTGCTACTGGCGGCTCGACGAGCACCTGCGGCTGTGCGGCCCCCGGCCCGCCGCACTGCTCGACGCCGACTCGGCCCCCCTGCACGCCGTCGCCATCGAACCCGGCCCCGACGACAGCGCGCTGATCCTGGACGCCGACGCCGACCGCGGCTACTCCACGCTGTACCGCTACGACGGCGATCAACTGCGCTGGACGACCCCGATGGACGACGTCGTCCAGGTCATCGACCCGCGGGACCCCACGGACACACCGACGCTGTACTCGCTGCTCGGCCACGACTTCTGCTACCTGGCGGGCCCGCCCGCGACCGGCCCGCTGCCGCCGCCCGTCCTGTACGTGGGCGACGCCGAGGGTGAGCAGGTGATCGCGTTCACCCTCGACCCCGACACCGGCCAGGTCCGGGCACGCGACGACTTCCTGCCGATGCGCCGCTGGGCCGGACGGGCCCTGGTCCGCTCGGGTCCCGGCGCCTGGTACGACTTCGGGGAACGCTGGATCTCCCTGGAGGTCTTCACCGAGTGCCGGTTCGCCCCCAGCGCGACGCTGGTGACCCCGGCCGGGACCGCCGGGGCGATCCCGGGCGAGACCTTCGACAGCCGCCTCCCCGGATGCGTATGGCACCGGCTCCTCCTCGACGCCCAGATCCCGACCGGCACCGGCGTCAGTATCCGGGCCCGCGCCGGCGACGACCCGGCGCTGCTGACCCAGCAGCCATGGCTCGCCCAACCGGTCCCGTACCAGCGCTCCGACGGCCCCGAACTGCCCTGGCTCGACGTCTGGGCCGACCGGCGGCAGGCCGACGGCACGCTGCCCGACGGCACCGGCACCTGGGAGCTGCTGTTCCAGGGGGTGACCGGCCGCTACCTCCAGCTGGAGGTCGTCCTCACCGGCACCGGCCGCTCCTCGCCGCTGATCCGCTCGCTGCGCGCCTGGTACCCCCGGTTCTCCTACCCCGAGCACTACCTGCCCGCGGTCTACACGGAGAGCCAGGACCCGGACCGGTTCCTGGAACGCTTCCTCGCCAACCCCGAGGGCCTCTACACCGCCCTTGAGGAACGCATCGAGCACTCCCACCTGCTGCTCGACGCCCGCACCGCGCCCACCGCCGACCTGCCGTGGCTCGCCGCGTGGTTCGGGCTCGCCCTCGACCCGCTGTGGGACACCGCACGGCGCCGCTTCCTGATCCGGCACGTCGACGCCTTCTACCGCCGCCGCGGCACCGTCCCCGGTCTGCTGGCGACCCTGCGGGTGTACCTCGACCCGGTCGTGGACGAGCGCGTCTTCGACCCGGTCGGCGCGGCGTCCGGGTCCGGCGTCCGGGTGGTCGAGCGGTTCCTGACCCGCGACACCGGCTCGCCGCCGGGCCAGGCCGCCCCCGATCCGCTGGCCCGGGTCCGCGGATCGGCCCACCGGTTCGACGTGCTCGTCCCCGCGGGGCTCACGGCCGACGCCGAGGCCATGGTGAACCGCATCGTGGCGGCCGCCAAGCCCGCCCACACCGGATTCGGACTGCGCCGCCAGGACGAGCAGTTCGCGATCGGCCGGACCCTGCTCGGCCTCGACACCGTGCTCCGCCGCGGACCGTCGTTCACGCCGATGGTCACCGGCGGCAGCCTGCTCGCCGGGGGTTACCTCGGCTACGCCTATCCCTTCGACATCACCGACCGGCTCGTGAGCGATCGCGACCGGATCGGCGCCCTGCCCGCCCTGTAGCCCAGGAGAACCCTGCGATGACCGCCACCGAACCCTGCGTCTCCCTGTCCACCGGAACGCTGAGCCCCGACCAGCGGGTCAACTACTCCTACGGGATGGTGCTCGGCCTCGACGAGTTCCTCCAGGAACAGCTGTATCTGCAGGAGAAGGACTACCGGCTCCGCCGTACGCTGCACGGCTTCGGCACGAGCTACGGGCTGAACGTGACCGTCGCCCGGCCCGCCGACAGCACCATCGACTTCACCGTCGCCGTCAGCCCCGGAGCCGGGATCGACCAGTGGGGACGGGAGTTCGTCCTCCGCGAGGCCCAGTGCATCCGGCTGCTGCCCTGGGTGCTGGCCCAGGAACAAGCCCAGCCCGGCATCGTCACCGCGCACGGCGACGGCTGCGGGGATGTGCCCGTCTACGTCGTCGCGAGCTACGCCACCTGCCTGGACGCCCTCGTGCCGCTGCCGGGCCAGACCTGCGGCGGCGATCAGAGCCAGGTGCCGTCCAGGATCCGCGACTCCTGGAACATCGAACTGCGCTGGGACCCCCCGGCGATGCCCCGCTGGGACAGCGACCGCAGGCTCGGCCGGCTCCTGGCCTCCACCGTCCTGGTCGACGAGTACGATCCCGCCCTGCCGGACGAGAACGCGCTGATCGACGCGGTACGCGCCCTGCCCGCCCAGGCGCCGAACGGGCCGGGCGACATCGATCAGTCGCAGCCGTCGGAGATCCCCGTGGTCTACCAGGTCAGCAGGGAGCGGGCGCTGGCCACTTGGGACCAGATCTTCGCCATCTGGGTCAGCGAGATCAGGCCGCAGCTCGAACCGGATCTCCTCGCCCCGCCGGAGTCGTCGGACCCCGCGATCCTGCTCGGGGCCGTCCGCTTCAGCACCGGCGTCTGGCCCCCGTTCAACCCCGCCGACCCCGACCTCTTCTCGGCCAACACCTTCGACCCGGGCCGGCCGACCGTACTGAACACCCAGCTGATCCAGGAACTGCCCTCGCCCTATGCGACGCCCAGCGAGCCGATCGAACTGGTCACGCTCGTGCCCTCCGCGCCCACGGCGAGCGCCTTCACCATCGACGCCTGGTTCCACCTGGACCGCCCGGTCACCCTGGTCGGGCCGGTCCAGGTCGTCACGGAGTCCGGCGCCTCCGCGGCGTTCACGGTGACCGCCAAGAACCTCCCCTCGGACCCCCCGAACTTCGCCAACGTCTGGACGCTGACCCCTCCGGCCGGCGTCAAGTTCACCACCGGCCAGCAACTGCGGGTGCTCTTCGGCTCCGACTCCGTTCTCATCGGCGGCAACTCGACCCTCAACCGGTGGCGCGAGGAAAACGGGAGCCGCTTCCTCAACACGACCCCGACCGGCGGAGACGTCCTCGCCTACACCACGGTCACCGGGCCGACCGTCGTCTCGACGCTGGCCGGAGACGCGCAGCCCAGCCTGTCGTCGGCCGTCACACCGGCGCCCGTGGCAGCGGTCACCGGCGCCGAGTTCGTCACGATCACCGACACCGGCGCGACGGACCAGCAGCTGAGCTTCGAGCTGTGGTTCCACCCCGAACCCCGGGGCGCCCGGGACGACATGATCGCGGAGACGCCGCAAGTGCGGGCGTTCGACGAGCTCACCGGCAACCCGCTGACGGTCAGCGGCCTCACCCAGGACCCGCTGTACGGCAACGTCTGGACCGTCACGACGGAGGTGCCGCCCAACAACCGCCCGTTCCCGGCGTACGTCCGGTTCGTCTTCCCGGCGGAGGGCTTCGGCGTCGCGAGCCCGACCTCGGGGAGTACCGGGCTGGCCGACTGGATCGGCAGCGGCGGCATCGAGTTCACCGGCTGGGACCCGGGTGATTCCAGCATCGTCGCGTTCCACCGGGTCGCGGCTCCGGACGACGCGGGTCCGGAGCCCGAGCCCGCCGCCGAGCCCGCCGCCAAGAGGGTCACCCGCACCAGGACCGCCGCCGCGAAGGCAGCCAGTGGGCGGAGCCAGAAGCGATGACCAGCCAGACGATCGGATCGGACTTCACCGGCGGCGCGCTGCTGCCGAACTACGTCAACGGCCGCCTGCTGACCGCCGAGGACCTGGCCACCGGCCAGGCCAGCCTGCTCGCCCGGGACACCCGCATCGGGCAGGCCGTCGGCAGCGGCATCGTCAACGGACTCTGGGTGACGGCGGCGGCCACCACCCTCACCATCGCGGCGGGAGTGGGCATCAGCCCCTCCGGGCAGGCGGTCGTCGCACCGAGGACGCTCACGCTGCCGCTGAACCTCACCGCTGCCAACGGCACCGTCAACTCCGCGACGTTCAGCCGCTGTTCGGGATCGACGAGCGGCGGCACCACCACCGTCGCCGCCGGGGTCTACCTGCTGACGGCCCGTCCGGTCCAGCAGGCGCAGGGGCAGTCGCCGCTGGCCGCGCCGCCGGACAGCGCCATGTCGCCCGGCTGCGCGGCCCGTTGGACCGCGGAAGGGGTGGAGATCCGGGCGATCACGCTGCCCGCGCTGACCACGGTCGGGGGCATCGCCGCCACCGACCAGAACCTCAGGAACCTGACGGCCCATTGGTGCTACGGCACCGACCAGTTGGCGGACCTGGCGATCCACCCGTTCGACTTCGACCCCGCGTACTCCGGGTTCGACCGGCTCTCCCCGGCGGACCTCACCGACCTGGACGTGCCGCTGGCGGTCTTCCGGTGGACCGGCCAGGGCGTCGTCGACCTCGACAACTGGTCGGCCCGGCGCAGGATCACCACGCCCGATCCGGTGCCCTCGCCGTGGTCGGCGGCGGTGGCGGACCGGCGCGACGCCGACGGGCAGGCCCGGTTCCTGCAGTTCCAGGACCAGATCGCCCAGATCGCCGCCAGCGGTCTGGCGGGCTTCACCCAGGCCCCGCCCATCTTCGGGCTGCTGCCCCCGGTGGGCTTCCTGCCCGCCGAATTCATCGACAGCACCATCGTCTCGACCGCCGCCCCAGCAGCAGGAACCCCCGGAGTCGCCACCCCGGCCTCCGCCGCCACGGACTCCGTGTTCAACCCCTGGGAATTCTTCGACGGGCTGGCCTGGGAGGGCGGCACCATCTCCTGGGCGGACGCCGACTACGCCCTGCGTCAGTCCTGGCAGCTCCCGCCGGTGCCGACCGTCTTCGAGAGCGAGGGCCCGCGGCCGCTGACGTTCTACTGGATCCGCGAGAACCGCGACGCCTCCGCGAGGCCCGTCACCGTGGTGTTCATGACGGACATTCCCTGGGCGGGGGGCAGCCGCTCCACGAGCGCGTCGGCGGGGACAGGGAAGGCTGACGCGCCGACCGCTGACGCGCCAGCGGGCGGCGCCACATGAGCGACACCGTGCGCGTCGCCCGGATGCGGCTGCGTCGCGCCCGCGACGGATCGTCCGACGGGTACGCCGCCGTCCGCGCGCTCGACCTCGCGCCCCCGGCGCCGGACCGGTCCGTGCTGGTGATCCGGCGGCTGACCGTGCCCGCCGCGGACCCCCGCACGGCAGGGGAGCGCGTCGCCGCCCTGCGCAGGGGCGCGGCCCGGCCCGCGCTCGGCCCGGTGCCGTCGGATTGCCCGGCGGTCGTGTTCAGCGACGAGGTCGAGGCGATGTCCTGCCTGACGGCCGACCTGGTCAACGGCCGTGCGGCCGACCGCTGGTACTGGCCCGCGTCGGCCCGGACGGGCCCGGCCGACGCGGGGGTCGGCGCCGGGGCGGGAGCCGGGGCCGCGCTGGCCCGGCTCTGGCTCGACCGGCCGACCTGGGTCCCCGCGACGCTGGCCCACTTCGCCCGGCGGTCACCGGCGCTCGCCGAGGCGGCGGTCGGGCTGCTGTCCGACGGGCAGGCGCTGGCGGTACTCGACGCGGTACGGGCGGTTTTTCGCGCCCCGGCCGCGGCGTTCGGGCCCGCGACCGGGCCCGCTTCCGCTGGCGCTGGCCTGGAGGGCTTGGACGACCCGGACGTCCCGGCGTCGGCGGACCGGCGGCGAGCCCTCCCGCCGGATCGGGCGGAGGCCACCACGGCTCTGCGGCCTGCGGGCCAGGCGCTCCTGAGGCTCGGGCTGACCTTGGCGGTTACGCCGTGGGCGGCGGGCGGGAGCCAGGGCGGGCGTGAGGCGGGCGCCGCGTGGCGGACGGCGGGGGACAGGGCCGATGCGAGGTCTACGGCACAGCGGATGACCGGCGGAGGGCCCGCGGTGCGGGGCCGGGCGGCCGAGGCGTGGCCCGTGGCGCTCAGCCGGACCGGTACGACCTCGGTGAGCGATGCCGTCCAGCACCCGGCCGACGTGCCCGCCGGCGCCCTGCCAGTGGGCGAGGCCGTCCCGGGGCCAGCCGACGCACCGTCCCGCCTCCGATCGGTCCGCGGCGCCGCCCATCGCCCAGCCGGCGCGGTCCCGGACGTACGCCCGCCCGCCGCGCCCGCGCGGCCGCGCTGGAGCGGCTGGGGCATGCCCGTCGAGAGCCGGTTCGCCACGCTGTTCTACGCGGTCAACCTGATGACCTGGCTGGGCCTGCCGCGCCTCGACGCCCCGGAGCCCGGGTCCGGGTGGGGGACCCTCGAAGCGCTCGGCAGGGCACTGCTCGGCGCGCCGCCGGCCGGGCCCGGGCACGGCACCGGACCGGAGGACCCGGTCTGGGGGATCCTGGCCGAACTCGACGGCCGCGAACCGTCGTTGCCGTCGCCTGTCGGGCCTGAGGGGTTCGCCGATCGGCTGCACGAACTGCTCGCCCGCCACGGCCTCCTACCACAGGTGTTCGCCCAGCCCGGGACGCTGGTCGTCGGCCGGACCCACGTGGACGTCGTCCTGGGGCTGGAGCAGATCGACCTCACCGCCCGGTCGTGCGGGCTGGACCAGGACCCGGGCTGGGTTCCCGCGCTGGGCCGGATCATCGCCTTCCACTTCGACGGAGGCAGTTGAGATGCTCACGACCCAGCCGGTCGCCGATCCGGCAGAACACCCGCCAGGAGAAGGCCCGTTGAGGGACGATCCGCCGGAGCATCGGTCAACTGCCCACACCGCCCCCCTGAACCGCGACCTGCTCGACCGGATACTGCGGCGGCTCGCCGAATCCCCGCACACCGCCTCGGACCCCGCGGCGAACCCGCCCTGGCTCGACGAGTACCGCGCCCACCGCACGGACCCGGCCGACCGGAATCCGTCCCAAGTCCTTTTCCCTACGCACTCGTTGGCGCTCGACCCCGCCGACGCGCTCGTCCTCGCGGCGGCCGGGCTGATCGAGGAGGACATCCGCTTCGGCGCGCTCTTCGCCCACCTCCAGGACCCCCTGCCGTCGCGGCGGCCCTGCGTCGGCCTGCTCAGCTGGCTGCTCGCCGACGACGCGCAGCCCACCGCCGAACTCACCGACCGCGTACAGAACTTGGTCGGCCGCGGGCTGCTGCACGTCGGCAATCCCGGCGACCCGCGCTCGGAGTGGGTCGTGCGCGTTCCGGTGCCGGTGTGGGACCTGCTGCGCACCGGCCGGATCCGGCCCGGCTCGCTCCCGGCGGGCCTGACCCACCGGCCACGGACCGGATTCCCCGCGCTGGACGCGGTGGTCCTCGCCCCCGAGGCCGAGGCCGTCGTACCGGGGCTGCCCGCGCTGCTGCGGGACGGCTCCCTCGCCGCGGTGGTCGTCCGCGGGATGGCGGGCTCCGGGCGGACCACGCTGCTCGGGTCGCTGGCCGCCGCGCTGGACCGGGATCTGCTCGTCTACGACGGACGGCCAGACGACGACGCCTGGCGGCTGTTCGGCGCCCTCGCCTCGATCGGCGACGTGCTCCCGGTCGTCCGCTGCGCCCCCGCGCCCGGCGAGACCGTCGCCCTGCCCCGGCTGCCCGGCGTCGAGCAGCCGCTCGGGGTCGTCCTCGGCCGTACCGGCGGCGTGACCGGCGACGCCCTCGACCCGGCGCTGACCGTCGCCCTCGGACCGTGCGGCGCGGCGGACCGCCGCCGCCTCTGGCAGGGCCTCGGAGCGGCCGGCGATGCGGACACCCTTGACTCCATCGCGGACCGCTTCCTGCTCACGCCCGGCGACATCCACCGGGCGGCGCCCGTAGCCATCGCCGCGGCACGCGCCGCCGGCCGGACGTCGGTCACACCGGCCGACGTCGCCGCCGCGACCCGCACCCTCAACCGGCAGAGCCTGGAGACCCTCGCCACGCCCCTGGCCCCGCTGCCGACCACCGACCCGCCGGTCCTCAGCGGGGCGGCGGAGGCCGAACTGCGCACCCTCGTCCTGCGCTGCCGGCACCGCGAACGCCTCACGACGGTCGCCCGCGGCGGTCACGGCGGTCCCAACCGGGGCGTACGCGCCCTCTTCGGCGGACCGAGCGGCACCGGCAAGACCCTCGCCGCCCGCCACCTCGCCGCGACCCTCGGACTGGACGTCTTCCGGGTGAACCTGGCCGCCGTCGTCAACAAGTACATCGGCGAGACCGAACGCAACCTCGACCAACTGCTCGGCCGCGCTGAGGAGTTGGACGTCCTGCTGCTCCTCGACGAGGGCGACGCGCTGATGACCCGCCGCACCGACGTCGGCAACGCCAACGACCGGTACGCGAACCTGGAGACCGACTTCCTGTTGCAGCGGCTGGAGACGTTCGAGGGCGTCGTCGTGGTCACCACGAACGCGGGCAACCGGATCGACCAGGCGTTCCTGCGCCGCATGGACGTGACCGTCGACTTCGTACCGCCCGACGCCGAACTGCGCCTGCGGCTCTGGTCGGGGCACCTGCCCCGCGAGCACGGGGTCGCCCCCGCCGTCCTGTCCGAGGTCGCCCGCCGGTGCGAGCTGACGGGCGGGCAGATCCGCAACGCCGCGCTGCACGCGATCCTCCGCTGCCTGGAGCGCGGCACGCCCGTTGGCGACGACGACCTCACCGAGGCGGTGCGCCGCGAGTACCGGCGCTCCGGCGCCTCCTGCCCGCTGCCGAGCCGGCTGGGGGCCGCACGATGATGACGAGGCCGCCGCTCGTGAGCTGCGTCATGCCGACCCACAATCGGCGGCGGTTCGTGCCGCAGGCGATCGCCTACTTCCTCCGTCAGGACCACCCGAACAAAGAGCTGGTGATCGTCGACGACGGTACGGACAGCGTCGAGGACCTGGTGCCGTCGCTGCCGTCCATCCGCTACCACCGGGTCCCCGAACGGATGGTGCTGGGCGCGGCACGCAACCTCGCGTGCGAGCTGGCCTCGGGCAGCCTGATCGCCCACTGGGACGACGACGACTGGCACGCTCCCGACCGACTCAGCGTCCAGGCTGGGCAGTTGGAGTCCGGGCGGGTCGACCTCTGCGGCATGACGAGCCTGCTCTACTACGACCCCGCCGGCGACCGGACCTGGCGCTTCACCTGGCCGCCGCGCCTTCACCGCTGGTTCGCCGGGCAGAGCCTCTGCTACCGGCGGCGGCTCTGGGAACGTTCGCCCTTCCCGGACCTGCCGAACGCGGAAGACTCGGTCTTCGTGTGGCGCTCGACCACCTGCGCCGTCGCGCGGATCACCCCCGAGGACACCGTCGTCGCCCTGGTGCACCCGGGCAACACCGTCGCGAAGACGAGCCGCGGCGTCCACTGCGCGCCCGCGGCCATGGCCGAGATCCGCGCTCTGCTCGGCCCGGAGCTGGCCTTCTATCGCACCGACGCCTCGAAAGAAGTCGGCTGACGTGGCAACCCTTGGCAACACGCGGAAATCGCCGGGAGGAACAGGCATGCACAGCTTCGAACCGCGGCCGGACGCGTCCCCCAAGCCGGTGGTGCGGCCCAACCCCCTGGGGCCGCACCACCTCTCCCCGCCTGCGAAGGGCAGCCGGTCGGGCAACCAGACGATGCGGTTCATGCGCGAGCCCGACGACGCGGACGCACCCGCCGCGCTGGAACGTCAGGCCGATCAGCAGGCCGACAGGGTCCTGGCGGCCGGGCCCGCCGACACCCCCGGGGCGTCGTGGCGGGAGTTCTTCGAGCCGCGGTTCGGCGCCGACTTCAGCAAGGTCCGCCTCCACACCGACGCCGAGGCCGCCTCCTCGGCGCGCACCGAGCACGCGCTGGCGTACACCGTGGGTGAGGACGTGGTGTTCGGCGCCGGCCGGTACGCACCGGAAACGGCGGCGGGCAAGAGACTGCTGGCCCATGAACTGGCCCATGTGCTCCAGCAACGGCAGGACCCGGCCCTGGGTATCCAGCGTGCTCCGGACGACGCCGCGCATGCGGCCATGCCCACACCGAACGAGTTCGTCGTGCGCTACCTGAACGCGTACTTCATGAACCAGGACCTGATGGTGAAGGAGCTGTCGAAGCGGCTGTTCTGGGTGATGTGGCAGGGGGAGGACCACTACCCCTTCGTCGCGCAGGTGCTGGAGAGGCTGCGCGATTTCAACCTCGACGACGATGTCGCCCGCGCGATGGTCCTGGGCGGCAAGGACAAGGATCTGGACGACCTGTCCGCCACCGCGGCCGGCCGGAGCCTGCTGGACAGCATGTACGAGCACATCATCACGGGCAGCCTGGGGGCCGAGGACGAGCAGGCCGCCCGGCTCATCCTGCAGGCCAAGGTGCGGCAGATCCCGATGGAGACCTTCATCGAAGGCGCCGAGCGGGCTCAGGTCTTCCCCGTGCTGCAGATGGGCGTCACCCGCCTCGTCGACTCGCCCCTGGAAGCCGAGTTGCTGCCCAACGGCAACATCAGGGTCAAGCTCATGAGCCGGGTGCAGCACGAGGAGAAGTTCGCCGCGGAGGTCAAGACGCTCCCCGGCGACGTGTTCCTGCGCGACGGCGAGGAACTGCGGCCCGACCAGATCGTCGGCGTACGCGACTACGACCTGGGCGGCGACGTGGAGTTCTTCCCGGCCGTCGCCCTGCTGATGCTGTCCAACAAGACCGAGACCAGCACCTTGGCCACGATCCGCAGCGTGTCGATCACGGCGGCGACCCTCGGACTGTTCGGGGGCGCCACGGCCGCCGAGAACGGGTTGGAGCAGGCCCTCCGCTGGGTCGATCTCGCGGCGCAGGTCATCGGCGCCATCGGTACCGTGGTCCACGAACACCGCGAGTGGGCCACGGAGACCTTCGGCGCGGGGTTCGTCCGGGCGGTGGACGTCGCCAACAACGTCATGGCCGTCTACGGCGTGGCCCGCCTCGCCCAGGCCACCCTCCTGAACGGGGTCGACGTCACCGCCGGCATCCGCAACCGCTGGCGGGCGATCAAGGCGGAAAAGAACTTCGCCCGGCTCGAAGCACAGGCCGCGAACAAGCAGTTGATCGACGAGCTGGACCGTGCCATCGCAAGCCTGCCCGCGCCGCCGGAGACGCTGCGCCGGCGCATGACCAAGGCCATGGACGAGTGGGCCGAGCAGCCCGCCGGCGGCCTGGGCGCGCTGGGCGCGAAGGAGATGGACGAACTCCTGAAAGCGGCGTGGCGCAAGGCGCGGAACCTCAAGCGGAAGGCGGGGGCGAAGTCTGCGGCGAAGTCGGCGTCCGGCGCGTCCGGTGCGTCCTCGCCGGCCGCGAAAACGCCCCCGAGGACGCCCCCGAAGGCGCCCGTTCCCGCCAAGCCGAGCGCTCCGAAGCGGTTCAAGGGCCGCGAGGAGGCGGCGCGGGTCGTGACGAGCCGTGGCGCCGACGTCGAGCCGCAAGCGCCGGCCGAGCAAGGAATGCACGTCGAGGGCGTGCCGAACAGGACCCCCACCCGTGTTCCCGAACTGCTGTCCGAGGTGGAGTACACCGAGCCTGCCGCGACAGCGACCCGAACCCCGGCATCCGCTGCGCCCGCAGCGGAAGGCGAGGTGGCGGGGCTGATCCGCTCGCAGGCGGCTGACGCCGTCGCGGAGGCCAGGGGAGAGACAGGGCTGGCGGCCGACGACGTCGAGCCGTTGGAGGCGGTCCCCGGGCACGAACTGCCTACCGAGGACTCGGAACCCGGCCGGATACGCGAACTGGGCTCACGAGAACCCTCGGCCAGGGACCCGGAGGTGCTCCAGTCCGGCAACGACTTCAACAGGGCACAGCGCGGGGTGTACGCGGCCGACGAACTGCGGCTGAAAAACGGGAAGACCGTCGACGGCTACACCCCCGACAGCGTGATCGTGTCCCGTAAACGCACCCAACTCGCGGACATCGACCCGAAGAACGCGGAGAAGTACGTCAACGAGTTTCTCGACAAGTACGGCCCCGGCAACGTCGTCTCCGACACGTCGGCCAATCGCGCCCGCTACCCCGGCCTGGTGAACAAGCCGCTGCGGGGCAGACTCGTGCTGGAGGTCCCCGTCCAGGCGCGCCCTGTGCCGCCGGAGATCGGTGAACGGGCAAGGCGCTGGGACATCACCATTCGCGACTTCAACGGCACCGTCCTCAACTGACCTGCGCGCGCGGCTCGCCGTGCACGAGGGTGAACGACGCCTCGGCGACCCTGGGAAACCGGCGGAGACCCTGCAGCCGGCGCTGTGCCACCGGCCGTACAGCACGGCCGGCTTCGGCTCGGACGGCCGGGTTCCGCGTGTGGACCGCTGAGCGGAACAGAAGATGACAGTCCGCTTCCGGCCTCTCACGCTGGCCACCCCAGGCATACGCCAACGGCCTGGGCACGGGGCTGCTCAGCAGACGGCCCCAACACGGGGGAACGGGGATGGCCGATGGCATGGAACGAGTTGACTGCGGAGCCACGAAGACACCACACGGAGACGCAGGACGAGACAAGTGAGGCCGAGACAGCGCAGGGCGCAGGCACACAGGTCACAACAGGCAAAGGCGCCACGGGCCGGGAACGGACGCTGGCCCGACTGCGTCTGCTGGGCGCCTTCCGGCTGGAGGGCGCGAACGGAGACATCCCCGTCCCGGCCAACGAACAGCGGCTGCTGGCCTACCTCGGACTGCACAACCGCGCGCTCCGCTCGGTCGTGGCCGGAACCCTGTGGCCCGACGCCACCGAGGAACGCGCGCACGGCAGCCTGCGGACGACGCTGTGGCGGCTGCGCCGGTTACCGCACCCGGTGATCGGCGGCGACGGTGACACCCTCCACCTCATGGAGGGTGTCACCGTCGATGTCGACGACTTCACCCGGACTGCTCGCCGCCTGACCGGCGCCATGCACGACCAGGGTGACGCGCCACCGCCGCTCGCTGCACTGGTCGGCGGCGAACTGCTCCCGGGATGGGACGAGGAGTGGATCTCCTTCGAGCGGGAACGGCTGCGTCAACTCCGCCTGCACGCGCTCGAATCACTCAGCGCCCGGCTCACGCGGCTCGGCCGCTACGCACTTGCGTTGGAGGCCGCCCTCACGTGCGTCTCGATCGAACCTCTCCGGGAGAGCGCGCAGTGCGCGGTGGTGGCCGTTCACCTGGCCGAGAACAACGTCGTAGAGGCGATACGGCACTACGAGGCGTTCCGTCGGCTGCTCCGAGAGGAACTCGGACTCGAACCCTCGGCACGTTTCGCCGCCATGTTCCCGTACCGGGCCAAGGGCGGTACGCGGGCGCCGTCTCTCACGGCCTCGACACCCGAGAGGCACGACCGCTCGGGATGAGGGAGCGGGGCCCGACGCCGTTGACACGGCGGTGACGTCCCGGTCACGGAGCACCTGCCAGCGTGTACGTGCCGAGCAGGACTTCACACCGGACGGACGGAAAACCCGGAGCCGGTGCGCAGTCACCAACGAACCGAAAGGGGGAACGCGGCATGTCCACCTGCCGTGGTGTCGACGTCTCCGTCTACCAGCCGGCCCAGGACTGGAAGGCGCGCAAGGCCGAGGGCGTCGTCTTCGCCTTCGTCAAGGCCAGCGAGGGCGAACACACCCATGACGCGCGCTTCACCGAGCACATCACCGGCGCCATCAACGCCGGACTCGTCCACGGCGCCTACCACTTCGGCTGGCCGAACCAGAGCGCCGTCGCCGAGGCGGCCAACTACGTGGCCGCCGTGAAACCCCACGCCGGGCCCGGCTTCATCCACTGGCTCGACCTGGAACGCCGGTCCGACGGAGCGAACTACGCGGGAGTCACCGCAGCCGGGATCCGGTCCTACGCCACCGCGTGGATCGCCGCCGTCCAGGCCGCGTTCCCCGGCCAGCGCGTCGGCGTCTACACCTCGGGCAGCGACCTGACGGCCGGCCACGCGCCCACCGGCACACCGCTGTGGTATCCGGCCTACCCCTGGTCCGGAGCCGCCACCTACGCACAGGCCGAGGCACACGCGCAGCCCGTCCCGGCCGGCCGCACGCCGCTGTTCTGGCAGTTCACCTCGACGCCCCTCGACCGATCCATCTGCTACCTGAGCGAGTCCGCGCTACGTGCGTGGGCCGCCGGAACGGAGACCGACATGCCGCTCACCACCGACGACATCAACAAGGTCGCGGCGGCCGTCGCCGCGAAGCTCATCGCCGGCGGCGGCGTGCTGGAGACGCAGGACGTCAACAACGTCGCAAGCGCCGCCGCGAAGGCGGTCCTGACCATGGACGGGGTGATCTCGGCTCCCGCCGACGCCCCGGACGTGAAGACGAATCCGTACTGGGCTCTCCAGTCCTACGTCAAGGACACCAACACGCGACTGAGGGCCGTCCAGGCGACCGAGGCGGCGCAGAGCGCAGCCATCTCACAGCTCGCCACCACCATCGCGACGTTCGACGAGACCATCGACCCCGCCGCGCTGGTCGCGTCCGTCACCGCGGCCATCGAGGCGGCCGTGGGCAAGGTCGTCGTGCACCTCGACACCACCCCGTGACGACATGCCGGGCCTCCGCACACCTTCACCCGCCGCCGACCCCGTCGGGGCCGCACACCGCACAGAAACGGCTCCTTCCGTGAACCTCTTCGCCAGCTTCATGCGTACGGTCGTCCCGATAGTCGCCGGACTGGTACTGACCCTCCTGGTCCGCATCGGCGTCACCTTCGACTCGGCGTCCGTGGCCAGCGTGGTCACCGCAGTTCTCACGGGCGCCTATTACACGGTGTTCCGGCTCCTGGAGGCCCTCGCGGTGAAGATCCGAAACAAGCCGCTCGCGACCGTCGCCGGAATCCTGCTGGGCTGGGCGACTCCGCCGGAGTACCCGCCCACGGCCGGCACGCCGGTCCGGCTCACTCCCGAGCCGAACGCCTGAGCCGCTCCGCCGACGACCGCGACGAGCTCTTTCGACATCGCGAAGATCTCTCTGTCGAGGAGGAGGCCGTACTCCTTCCACCCTTTGCATCAGCTTCTGTGTATGCCCCGCCGGGCGGACTTCGGCCCTCTCCGCTCACATCGGAGGGGTGTCAGAACGTTCGTCCGTCGGCGTGTGACAGGGTGGGGACCATGCAGCGGATAGGCCTGTACTACCCGTACATTCACTTCCGCGATGAGCAGTGGCTGAAGCTGGCGGCTCTGTACTGGCCGCAGATCGCCCGGGCGGTTCCGCGCGACTACCAGGTGCGGGACAGCCGAACGGCCGCAATACTGGCGGACCAGTTGGATTTCGGGCTCTGGCGCTGATCTTGTGACGCTGTCGGTGTCAGTGGTGGCTGTGATCATGGCTCGCGTGTTCTTCGCGGAGTTTCGGGGCGTTGTTCCCTCATCTGGCCGGTGTCGTGGTGGAGTTGGTCGAGCAGGCTGCGGCCGGGGTGGTCACGATGCATGCGCGGGCCCGCTCGGCGGGTGCGGACTGTCCGCACTGCGGTAATGCGTCAGACCGAGTACACAGCCGGTATATGCGACGGCTTGCGGATGCCGCGGTCGGCTGCCGCGCTGCTCGACGTCTGCGGACGGGAACGCCGACTGGTGACCCGGACCAGGGAACGCCACACAGCCGTGCGACAGCTCCTGGACGACGGCAGCACGCTGGAGGACATCTGCCGGCACTGCAGCTGGACCGGTCCACCGTGCGCCGCTTCGCCCGCGCCACCAGTATCGACGAGCTGCTGGTCAAAGCGACGAACCGCTCCACCATCCTGGACGAGTACAAGCCCTACCTGCACCAGCGGTGGATCGAGGGCTGTCACAGCAGTGCCCAACTCCACCAGGAGATCGTGGCCCTTGGTTTCGCCGGAAGCCTCCAGACCGTCCGCCGCTACCTCCGCCCGTTCAAGACCGCCGCCGTTGGGCCACCCGCGCGCCGCTCGGCTCCACGGCCCCGCCGCATCGTCCGCTGGATCATGACCGACCCCGGAAACCTGACCGCCGATGATGCCGCCGACCTCAAGGAGATCCGGACCGGCTGTCGCGAACTCGACGCCGTCACCCACCACGTCCGCGACTTCGCCGCCATGATGCGTGACCTGCGGGGCGATCAACTGCCCGCCTGGATGGAGCGCGCCCTCGCCGATGACCTGCCCGCCCTGCACTCCCTGATCATCGGGCTGAGCCGCGACATCGACGCCGTCACTGCCGGGCTCTCCACCCCCTGGAGCTCCGGCCAGGTCGAAGGGCAGGTTACAAGGACGAAACTCCTCAAAAGACAAGGGTATGGACGAGCCAACCTCGACTTCCTACGCAAACGCGTACTCCTCACGCCCTGACCCGCAGGGGCCCGGCAAAGTCATGAAGTAGGCCGTGACAGGTGTCATGACTGCCGTTGTGAGAAGCCCGCTCAGGGCGCCTGCCGCGCCGAAGACCAGGACGCCAGTCTCAGCCGCGGTCGTGGAGGGTCACCTGGTAGCCGTCGGGGTCCGCGAACGTGAAAGTGCGGCCGAACGGCCCGTCGACGGGCGCTGAGACGATCGTCGTGCCGGCGGCGGCGAGGGCGTCGTGGATGTCCTGCGCGTCGGGGGCGTGCAGCCACAGCGCCATTCCCTGGCCCGGCTGCGTGATCGCGTCCAGGTTGACGCCTGCGACGACGTCGCGGACGGCGAACGCGATCGGCTTGGTGTCGAACACGACAGCGTGCGGCGGTCCTGCGTCAGAGCGCTTCAGTCCCAGGTACTGCTCGTAGAAAACGGCAGAGCGCTCCAGGTCGCGCACCTGCAGTGAAATGAAGTCGGGTCCGGTAACGGTCACGATTCTTACCTCCTCAAGTCATGTCAGTCTTCTGACACGCCGGAATGTATGTCAGACTACTGACATGAGTCAAGGCGAGCCCGGAATCGAGCTGGACACATCACTGGGGTACCTGCTGAAGGCGGCCGCGAGCGCCCTGCACTCAGCCCTGGAGGCCGTGCTGAGGCCGTTGGGCATGACGATCACCCACTACTCCTGCCTGGAGCTGCTTGCCCAGCGACCGGGTCTGTCCAACTCCGAGCTTGCCCGCGGCACCTTCGTCACCCGGCAGTCGATGAACGTGCTTCTGCAGGCCCTCGAACGCCAGGGACTCGTCGTCCGCCCGGCACAGGCACCCGTCGGCAGGGTTCTGCCCACCGAGCTGACCGCCCGCGGGCGCCGCCAGCTCAAGGTGGCCAGCGCCGCGGTTCGCCGCGTCGAGCAAGACATGCTGGCCAATCTGGATGCCAGCGAACAAGACCAGATGCGGCGCCTGCTCACTGCGTGCATCGCCTCACTGACCGAACCGCCCGCATCGGCGACGTAACCGCTCCGGAATTACGACTTTGCCGTGCCCCTGCCCTGATCCGACGCCGTCACAAGATCAGCGCCAGAGCCGGATTTCGTGGTCAACGTACCGCCGGACCGTTCGGCCGGGGAGGTGGCCGAGATCTTCATCGAGGCTGTCGTTCCTGCTGATTCCTTACCTGAATCCTATCGAGCTCGCCGCTCAGACCTGGTCGTGCGCCCGGACAATATCCACTCTGGCGACGCCGCGGCCAACTTCTGGAACCTCCCTGCGCACATCAGCACAGACCCCATGGAGCAGGAGCCCTGGACGGACCGGCCCCCGAAGCGACGTGCGGGTGTCTACTGGGACGAAGTCGCTCCCCACCTCCGGGAAGCCCTGATCGAAACCGGGCTCGTCGTGGAGACCACACGCGACATATATGTGGGAACCGCTGCTCATGAAACAGGAAACTGGCTGGCGATGGACCCGCGTCTGGCATGGGCGTACAAATGCCTGTTGACCGAACACCTCGCCCGCCCAAATTGACTCGAACCCCTGACCGACGGCATGTCCGGCTACGCCTTCACCCAGCAGTGGACGGCACAGCGGCTGCGGGAGGTGCTGCGCGACGAGCCCGGCGCACCGGACGGCCCCCGGCCTGACGTGATACCGGCGGATACGGAAGGAACGGCGTCGCAGATCGCGATGCTGGCGTTGCGGCTGGTCGTGCCGGAGAACCTGAAGCGGTGCCCGCTGAGCGGATCGCGGCGGTCAGGATCGGCTGTGGTGCGGAGTTCGATGCGTTCCGCGCTGGTATCACCGCCGCGGCCGGTGAGCTCGCCGGGCTGACGCTGGAGTCGGCGGATCCTGAAGTTGTCGCCGCGTATCTGGACCAGGTCGTGGCGCGAGACTTCGAACGACCGCTGGCCGATCTGCGTTCGGCTATGCACGGGCTGGGCGTGGAAACCGTGCTGAGCGCGGCCGGGATGAAGTTCGCCCTGCCCGCAGCTGTTGCGACGCTGTCCGGCAGCCTGGCGGTCGGGCAGCCGGTTGTGGCCGCGGCAGGTGGGCCGGCGTTCGCACTCGCTGGACTCGGGCGGTCGTGGAAACAGGGCCATGAGACCCTGCTTGCCGATTCACCCGGGTCGTATCTGCTGCGGGTCGACAAGGAACTCAAGCCCCGCTCGCTGCTGGTACGCGTACAGGACCTACGGCGGCACGACGACCGCACCACATGTCCCAGCGCTATGGGACAGATGTGGGCGTGTGTTGAAAAGGGCCACAGTTGGTGCTCAGGGAAGCGAGGGCGGCCGCTCGGAAGCCGAGACGGGGTTGTCGGCTTCGCGCAGCCGCACGCTTGGGCGCCTCGGCGGCGACACTTGCCCGTGCAACGGTTTTTCGACCTTCTCCGAGCGCTGTTTCCCACCGCGCAGGTGTGACGCCCCGGCGGCCTAGGCTGAACGCATGACTGATGCGGCGGGACGGGGCGAGCCGTCCGGGGTGTGGGCCACAGCTGTGGGCGTGGCCCGGGTGAGGGCAATGGAGACGGCACGCGAGCAGCCGCTGTTCCGGGACCCGCTGGCGGTGGCCTTCGCCACGGCCGGCGGGATCGGGCCCGGGGCGCCGCCGCGCCCGCGCGCGGACGAGGCGGCGCGGCGCCGCTGGCTCGGTGTGGCTGTCTCGATCGTCATCCGGACGAAGTTCCTGGACGACCTGCTGGACCGGGCGGTCACGTCCGGCGTCCGGCAGGTCGTGCTGCTCGGAGCAGGGATGGACAGCAGGGCCTTCCGGATGGACTGGCCTGCGGGGACCCGGCTGTTCGAGGTCGACACGGCCGAACCGCTGGGCTTCAAGGCCTCGGTGCTGCGTCAGGAGCGGGCCGTTGCGCGCTGCGAGCGGATCACCGTCCCGGTCGATCTGCGCGAGGACTGGCCCGGTGCCCTGGCCGCGGCCGGGCACGATCCGGCGGAGCCGACGGTGTGGATCGCCGAGGGACTGCTGATCTATCTGCCCCAGGACGCGGTGCAGTCGCTGCTCGAACGGGTCGGCGCGCTGTCCGCCGCAGGCAGCAGGATGGGCCTGACACTGGGCTCGCGCGGTGTGGTCGAACGCTTCCGCGAGGACGCCGCTCCGGGATCGGCAGCGTCGATGTGGGTCTCGGAGATGCCGGAGGACCCGGTCGGCTGGCTGGACGGCCTCGGCTGGAAGGCGGAGACCTTCACCCTGCGTGAGCGCGCCGAGGCCTACGGGCGTCCGGTGCTCACCCCGCCGCAGCAGGACGAGGGCACCGGCGGACTGGTCTCGGCGGTGCGCGCGGCGCACTGAGCACGACGAAGGCCGGCCCCCGCGTGTGGCGGGGGCCGGCCCCTCGTCTGTCCTTCCGTCCCTGCGGTGACCTTCGGGCCAGCGGCGACGGACCGTCCCGAACGACCGGTTCGGTGCGCTGGGCGAGAGTGAGTCGCGAAGTTCTGGCGTCTGACACACTGCCCCGGCGGACCTGATGCCCGATCAAGCTGCAAGTGCCGCGGGCATCGATGCCCTGGCCGCGGAGTGCGTCCGCCACCCGGGGAGAAGCTGGTGAAACCGCCTATCCCCGACTGCCTCTCGCCGCCGCGATGGTGCTGGATTCTTCTGACCGACCCAGCACCAGGATGTGCGGTTTCTGCACTGACCGCCGCGCCACCCGACCGGAGTACCCCGGTCGGCAGGAGCGCCAGGTGATCTGGCGCGGCCCCTCCATCGAGGGACCCGCTGACGCACCGCTGATCACGGGGGAGAAGCCGTACGTCGTCGATCCCTGACCCTTCCTGGGCCCGGGCCGGGGGAGTCCCACCAGTCCCGATGACCTGCTTGGCCGGTTCTCGGTGTCGCCGCCGCAAGCACTTTCACGGGCGTTGTTCAGGGCTGCATCTGCGTTGCCAGCCAGTTCACGAATCGCGGCACCATGTCATCGAGCGCGGCATTGAGCAGGACGTTGAGTGGTGGCGCGCCGGATGGTGGCTGTTGGGTGTCGGGGCTCTTGTAGAGGTGCCACTGCAGGTAGTAGTCGGCGAATTCCTCGACGGATGGGCGCAGTCGTGCGATGACAGCGGCTCTGTTGGTCAGCGTCCGGTTGACGACGACGCCGCCGTAGGCTTCGGCGAAGTCCTGGATTCGCCGTGCCCTGGCCGCGCCCAGGGAGCCGTTGGTGATGCGGAAGTACTGCAGCAGCACGCTGGAGAGGGACCCGGTCAGTTGGAGCGGCCGCATCAGCTGGGCCGACGGTGACGCCGCGAGGCCGGCCCTGATCGCGAAGCCGTCGATATCGCCGGACAGGTCGGCATCGCCTGCGTACCGGCTGAAGAAAGCAGCGAAGGCTCCGTAGTTCGGTCGCACCATGAAGGCGTCCCAGGCCCATTCCGCCGCCGCTGAGCCGACGTCGCCGGCCCAGGTCGCCCATTCTTCATTTGCGAGGTTCGTCCGCAGGCCGATCGGCCCCTTGGTGAACAGCACGTCCTCCGGAGCGAGCATGGCGTCCATGCCGGTGAGGATGTGGCCGATGTCGATTCCCTCCACCTCCTGGCTGTGCTTGAGTGCGGCCATCAGCCGGGGATGCAGGGCGGCGGTCGGGTCGGTGCCAGGACTCCACGGATGTCCGGTGATCACCCTGTCCCAGACCCAGTTCCGGGACCGGCTCCACGCGGCCGAACCGTAGTAGATCTGCCGCAGCACGGACAGTGCCGTGCGGGCGTCGCCCGCCGACGTGAGACCGAGCCGCGCCTCGAGGCAGCGCACGAGGAAGAGGTATTCGTCGATGGTGTGGGCGCGCTCCATGGTGTCGCACGAATCCTGCCCGGTTGGCGGTACAGAGGAGAACGTCACGCGCGCGGACCGGTTGCGGGCGCGCCCTTCCTCGGTCAGGTTCGTGTCGATGAAATCGGTCGTGCTACTGCTGCCGCTGAATAGGACCTTGGCGCTCACCGCGGCCGGCATGGCGGCGATGGCGGCCCGCGCACGTTCCTGACGCAGTCCCAGGTTTTCGGTGTCGTCGCCGACGCAGTCGGTGAATCCGGTCACCGCGACCCGGGCGAAGGGGTCGCCTGCCATCAACGACATCGCGAGCTGCCAGGCATCGATGCCGGCCACGCCCTTCGGTAAGACGCTGCTGTTGACGGCGAAGTCCACGACGTCGAGCTGGTTCTTCGCCGGATGGAATTCCACCTTGACCGGCAGGATCCCCGCCAGGCTGCGGGACCTGGCCGCTTCACCGGCCGGACGGGGCCGGCAGAGCTGTTCCTTGGCGGCCGGCACGTCGGCTGCCCGATGCGCCGATCGCGATGGCGCCGGGTCGGCCTGCGCCGTGGCGTCGCCGGCCACCAGCTCGGCTGCGACGTAGCCGGTGAGCCCCGTCGCGCCGACCGAACTGTTCCCGCTGTCGCCAAGCGCCGTGCCCGACTCCACCCGCACTTTCAGCCACCTGCCGGTGCGGCCCTCCACCACCAGGCGCGCGTTGTGCTCGAGCGTCGCGACCGCGTTGTCGACAAGGCCGTCAGGCGACGGCTCGCCGGGCGAGGAGCGCAATGCGACAGCGTCGGCCAGGACACCGGCGAAGTACGGGTAGAACCGGAGGTAGGGATCGCCGGTGGCGTCGCTGCTCGACTGCGCGGACAGCCCTTCTTCGGTGCCGCTGATGCTCCAGAGCGGGATAGTCCGCCTCGTGCCTCCCGCGTCCCGCAGAGGCGGGAGGGTTTTTGGTTCGGTCACAGTCTGGGTCTTTGGAGCGGTAGCGCGGGGTTCCTGGAGAGGTTCTGGGCTCATGTTCACCGCCGCCTGGAAGGGAGTCCGCCGTCCGCACAGTCTGCCGGGCCGCCCGTCACTGTCATGTCACCGATGAGGTGCGATGGGCATGAGCAGCGCACGACGGTTGTACCTGGCCAGCTGCCGCACTGTCGCCGCTTCGGAGTTCGACCAAGCGCTGATGACCGGCTCCTGGCGGCGCCTGGTGTTCGCCTGCCCGCGCATCGAGCAGGGGAGCGTGGAGAAGGCGGCGTAGTCGTTGTGCGTGCTGGAGCACCTGCACTGTGTCTGCGACGGCTGGACGTGTTCGCCCGGACCGAGGACCGGTGGGGCGATCCGCAGGTCAAGCTACCGAACGGCGACACCTGGGGGAACCGTCCTTCTGCCCCGCGCCGAGGAGTCGCGGTACGCAAACGCAGCGAGTCGTCACCTGTTCGCCAGGCATGTGAGGGTGGGCAGCACAACGAGAGCCCGGCGACCCATGGCGGTCTTCAACCTGCCGGTACCGCTGGGAGTTGGTCTCCGGAACACCTCTGCGTCCGCGGGGGTGAGCCGCAAGTGTGGTTGGGCGCGACCACTGACGACGAGTGGTCCCCGCCGATGCGGGGAGCAGAGGCTCCGTGCCTCGGGTGCCGCGGGCGGATGGGGGCCAACCCCGCACCCGCAGGGGATGGTCCCAGCCGCGGCGACGACTACAACTTCGGCGACCTGCGCTCCCTGCACCTGTGGGGATGGTCTCCAGAACCTGGCGGTGCGCCTGTTCAAGGAAGCGCGCTCCCCGGCCGGATGCACCGAGGCTTTTCCAACCTCAGGCTGACGTGGCCGGGTGGAGGGGGCGAGGACCTGGCGAGAGTAGCGGGAGTAGTGGTGACGTAGGACCGGTTGCAACCCAAGTGCGGCGATCCACAGGGGCACCCGATCTTCATCCAGGGCACGTTGCTACCCCTCCGAGGGGCAACGAGGTCCACGGCGGGTCGTGCGGAGCAGCACGCCTCCCGCACCGGGCAAAAGCCCGAGGCTCTCGGGGAGGCGTGCGTACTCCTCGGGGTGGGGCTCAGCCCACCGCGTTCGCCCGCTCGGCCGCGCTCAGCGACGAGAGGGGTTCGGCGACAGACTTGGCGTGGACCGGGTTTGCGTGGGTGGCCGCAACGGGGTTTGCGTGAGTGGCCGGGACCGGGTTCGCGTGGGTGGCGGCAACCGGGTTTGCGTGGGTGGCGGCAACTGGGTCCGCCTGGGTGGCCGGGACCGGGTTCGCGTGGGTGGCCGGGGTCGCGGCGCTGGCGACGCTGACCATCCCCGCGGCGGCCAGAACGGTTCCGGCGGCCACGCTGAACATAGCGCGGCGGTTATGCGAGAACTTGCGGTGCTTCGACAACGGTGTGCCTCTTCCTCGGATCGCCGGACTCTCACCTGTGCGTGGAAGCCCTTTCGGGAGAGAGGTACGGAGTCGGGCGGTGGTCAGGTTGCACGGTGCGGCGGGAAAATTCTCCTGCCCGCACCGTGCAACCCCAGAGGGCCACTCCCCGTATGTATGACAGATGGAGTGGTGTGTGTCGGCGGCGGTTGAACGCGGACCCACTCTGGTCGGTTGAATCGTGACCCGTGTGGCTTGTGGTTGGTGGTGTTCAGTCGGTTTCTGTTGTGGCGGTGGGGACGCGTCCGAGTTGCCGTCCGCGCATCCGGTAGGAATCGCCTTTGAGGGAATGGACCTCGGCGTGGTGGACGAGGCGGTCGATCATGGCGGCGGCCACGGTCTCGTCGCCGAAGACCTCTCCCCAGCGTCCGAAGGGCTTGTTGCTCGTGACGATCACGGACGCGCGTTCGTATCGGTTCGAGATGAGCTGGAAGAACAGGTTCGCGGCCTCGGATTCGAAGGGGATGTAGCCGACCTCGTCGACGACGATCAGCGGATAGCGGGACAGTTTGGTGAGCTCGGCCTGGAGGTGTCCGGCGTGGTGGGCGGCGGCCAGGCGGTCGACCCATTCGGCGGCGGTGGCGAACGCGACCCGGTGGCCGGCCTGGCAGGCGCGGACCGCGAGTCCGATCGCCAGGTGTGTCTTCCCGGTCCCGGGCGGTCCCAGAAAAACGGCGTTCTCCTTGCCGGTGATGAAGTCCAACGTGCCCAGATGCGCGAGCTGTTGGCGCGTTATGCCGCGCAGATGGGTGACGTCGAGTTCCTCGATCGTCTTGATCGCGGGGAAACGGGCGCCGCGGATGCGGGCCTCGCCGCCGTGGCTCTCACGGGCGGCGACTTCGCGCTGCAGGCAGGCGACCAGGAACTCGGCGTGGGTCCAGGATTCGGTGCGGGCCCGCTCGGCGAGGCGCTCGGCGGCGTCCAGCAGGGCCGGGGCCTTCATCGCGCGGGAGTAGAAGGCCAGGTCGGACGCGGTCTGCTCGCCGGTCCGGCCGCTGCCCGTCTTCGTAGTGACCGGTTTGATGGCGGTGCGGGCCATTCAGGACACCCCGTCCCCGGTCTCGTCGCGGCCGGCGTCGCCCTCGATGAGGGTGAACACCCGGTCGTAGTCGGTCAGTTCGCGTTGCTCGACGTCGACCAGGCGGTCGGCGGCGGCCGTGGCGCGGAGTCGGGCCGCCTGGGCCGCGGTGTGGTGGCGGTACTCACCGCGCAGGGCAGCGGCGGTGCGGGCGTGATCGGGATCGGTGATGGTCTGGTGCTTGGCCCAGCAGCGGGCATGGCGGGCCACGACGGCCCCGCCGGGAGTGAGGATGGCGATGACCTCCTCGATGCTGGTGGTGACCTGGACTTTCTTGCCGATCGCCAGGGGGTGCACGGAGTAGTCGCAGGTGTCGACGCGGATGTAGTGGTCGCGTCCGATGCGGGTGAAGAAGCGCGACCAGCGGGGCGGATCGACGGGCGGGAGGGCGAGCATGCCGGCCCGGTCGGCCTCCCACCGCTCGATGGGACGGGTGTCCAGGGTGCGGTGGATGCGCCGGTTGGCGACGTGCAGCCACTGTTCGAGCTGGGTGTTGAAGTCGCCGGGTCCGCTGAAGGTGCGGCCGGGCAGAAAGCTCGTCTCGAGGTAGCCATTGGCCCTCTCGACCAGCCCCTTCGCTTCTGGATCACGGGGCCGGCAGAGGAAGATCTTGACCGCGAGGAGTCCGGCGAAGGCGGCGAAGTCGACGGTGACCCTGCCCTGGCCGATACCGGCCTCGTTGTCCCAGACCAGCATTTTCGGCACCGCATTCCAGCCGGTCAGCAGCTGCCAGTGACCGTCGATCAGATCGCCTGTCATCCGGCTCGGCAGCATCCGTGCAGCGATGATCCTCGAGTAGCCCGAGACCATCACCAGCACCGGTGGCCGCCCGGACTGGCCATAGCCGAGCGGGATGTCCACCGGCGGGAACCACAGGTCGCACTGAGCCAGTTCGCCGGGCTGATACGTCGTGCGCGAGACCGGATCCACAGGGAGGTAGGCGGGCCGCAGCTCGCGGACGCGGTCCTTGAGAATCGTCATCCCGCGGTCCCAGCCGATCCGCTCCGCGATCACCGTCGCCGGCATCGTCGGGGTCTGTTTCAGCAGCTCACGGATCTGCGGTTCGACCGCGTCGACCGCCGAGCCCTTCAGCGGCCGGGAGTACACCGGCGGCCGGTCCGTGGCCAGCGCCCGTTTCACCGTGTTCTTCGAGATGCCCAGATGCCTTGCGATCGCCCTGATCGGCATCTCCTCGGCCCGGTGCAGCCTGCGGATCTCTGCCCAGTCCTCCACTTGGATCACCCTCTCCTCCCGATCTCCAATCAAGATCAGGTTGGTATGGATGCCACGAAGTGAGTCAGTTTTGATCCGCCGTCAGAGGGTCACCGTTCAGACGACGCCGACAGTGTGCAAGGGAGAGGCCGGCAAAGAGTGAGGGACACGGCCCGGGAACGAGAGTTCCGGGAGTTTGCCGAGGCGCGGCAGGCGCAGCTCCGACGCAGCGCCTACCTGCTCTGCGGTGACTGGCACCAGGCACAGGACCTGACCCAGACGACTTTGATGAAGTTGTACGCGGCCTGGGGACGGGTCAGCCGGGACGGCAATGCGGATGCCTACGCTCGTACCATCCTCACCCGCACCTTCATCGACCAGTGGCGCAAGAGAGGCTGGCGTGAGGAGCCGGTGAGCGAGCCACCCGATCTTCCCTCGGACGTGTCCGGCGCACCGGAGCTGCGATTGATGATGCAAGAAGCCCTGATGGAGCTGGCGCCCCGCTACCGGGCCGTGTTGGTCCTGCGATTCTGGGAGGACTGGTCCGTCGAGCAGACCGCGCACGCACTGCGGGTGAGTCCGGGAACGGTAAAGAGCCAGAGCGCCCGCGGGCTCGCCTGGCTGCGCGAGATCGTCGAAGGCCTTGACAGTGAAGGGACCAGGAGGTGAAACCGGCCATGAACGAGCACAACAACGACGCTCTGCACGCCGCCTTCCAGGCAGTCCTCAGCGCCGAGCCGGAGCCTGCGCTACCCAGCGTTATCGACGCGGCCGTCGTCGGCGGCTTCCGGATCCACCGCCGACGAGTTGCGCTCGCCACAGCCGGCGCACTGATCGTCGTGGCCTCCATGGCCGCCGTTGCCGTCAACCTGCCCTCGCTGGGCGGCGAACGGGCTCCGGTGCCCCTGGCCCCCGCCAGCACCGCCCACCCCACACCGCACACACCCGAACCCGCTCGCACGGCAGCAGAGCCCCTTCCCTCCGGAGACTGACAGTCGCGGGCGGGGTTGCGTCCATGGAGATGGTGTACGGGTTCGACCTGATCCGGGGGTTTGCTCCGGCATCGGGATGGTGCCCGCATAGATGAACGGCCACCGGCTGATCTTCGAAGTGTCGAAGCCTCGAAGGAGATCAGCACGATGACCGCACCCGACAGCCTGCCCCTGCACGCCCTCGCGGAAGACAACCGCACCTCGGCGAGTCCCGATCTGCTGCGCGCGATGGTCAAGACGTTCGCCGACGCCCTCATGTCCGCGGAGGCCGACGCCCTCTGCAACGCCGAATACGGGCAGGTCAGCGACGAACGCGTCAACCACCGCAACGGCTACCGCCCGCGCGAGTGGGACACCCGGGCCGGCACCGTCGAACTGGCCATTCCCAAGCTGCGCCAGGGCAGTTACTTCCCGCACTGGCTGCTGGAGCGACGCCGCCGGGCCGAACAGGCCCTCATCAGCGTGGTCGCCACCGCCTACCTGCTCGGTGTCTCCACCCGCCGGGTCGAGAAACTGGCGGAGTCCCTCGGCGTCACCCAGCTGTCGAAGTCCCAGGTCTCGGCGATGGCCAAGCACCTGGACGAGCAGGTCACCGCGTTCCGCAACCGGCCGCTCGACGCCGGGCCCTACGCGTTCGTCTGGGTCGACGCACTGACCCAGAAGGTCCGCGAGGGCGGCCGCATCATCAACGTCCACGCCCTCATCGCAGTCGGCGTGAACGCCGACGGCCACCGCGAGATCCTCGGCATCGACGTTGCCTCCAGCGAAGACGGCGCCGGCTGGCTGGCCTTCCTGCGCTCCCTGGTCGCCCGCGGCCTGTCCGGCGTCCAACTGGTCGTCTCCGACGCCCACGCCGGCCTGGTCAACGCGATCGGCGCCACCCTGCCCGGCGCGAGCTGGCAGCGCTGCCGCACCCACTACGCCCGCGCGTTGCTGAGCCAGGTCCCCAAGTCGGCCCAGCCGTGGGTGGCCACCCTGCTGCGGACCGTCTTCGAACAACCCGACACCGACGCCGTGAAGGCCCAGATGCGGCACGCCCTGAACGCACTGGAGGCCAAATTCCCCAAAGCAGCAGCCCACTTGGACACCGCCCAGCACGACCTCCTGGCGTTCACCGCGTTCCCGCGCGAGAGCTGGCGGCAGATCTGGTCCAACAACCCCCAGGAACGGCTCAACAAGGAGATCAGGCGTCGCACCGACGTGGTCGGCATCTTCCCCGACCGCACCGCCCTGGTCCGCCTGGTCGGCGCGCTCCTGGCCGAGCAGAACGACGAATGGACCGAAGCCCGCCGCTACATGGGACTCGACCTCCTCGCCAAAACCCGCCTCCACCCGATCGAGTCACAAACCGACGAGACCGTCGTCCCGACCGAACTCACCGCATAGCCTCAAAACGAGATCACCGAGTGGCCGTCAATACACCACCTCGGCGGACGTGACCCCTCCGCCATCGGCGACACCTGTGCGCGGGGTCGGGCCCAGGCCCGGGCCCGCCCGTACACCCGGTCGTGCTCGACCTCGACGTGGTGCGGCCCGGAGATGGAGATCAGCCGCCGGGCGAGTTGTTGAGGCCGGCCGAGGTCGACGCGTTCGGTGGAGCGCTTCACCGGGCGACGCCTGCCGTCCTGGGACAGCAGGAACAGGCGGCGCACGTGGTAGAGCGCCCACGGCATGTCGAGCTCGCGCTCGAACGCCTCCAGGCATGCCCGGTCCCGCGGTTGGGCCGGGTCGAAGAGCTCCAGCAGGGTCTTGCGGCCGTACAGCTTCGCGTTCGGGTTGAGGCTCATCGCCGTGTACTCCAGGCGCAGCACCTCGCCGGCGATGTCCGGGTGGGAACGCAGGCGCTCCCTGTGGGCGGGCAGCGCGCCCATCGAGGTGGGTTAGCGGCAGAGAGTTTCCCTGTGAAGTCCTTCGTGTTGAGCTGCCGTTCGCCTGTGCCACTGGCCCAAGGTCCAGCTCCTCCCCTCCTGTCCACCATCGCGCAGAGCTAGTCGAGAAGCCGAAGACGCTGTCTGCAGCTGGCGAAGGCGGAGTAAGCGACTACTTCAACGATGCAGTTGCACACTATTGCCGCGAGCCGAGGGCAGTGCTAACGAATGCGGCGGTTGGCCGACCGAAGCCGCCACACGGTTGGGACACGTGAAGAGGTTTGCCTCTCGTCGCTTTCGACGTTTTTGGTCCCACCGATTGCATGAACGCGTCCGCAAAGAGTGCGGAACCCCACACGGGTTCTCGGATGCCCAAACCTGCGATCAGGCAGTGGAATCATGCAAATCGGAACCCATTGCTCCCATTCTTCTTTATTCGCCCTTTGGGTGAATGTCATTGATTGTTTAAGTAAGTGATCTTTACGATCCTTCGACTCGGACATGATCCCCATCTGGGGTGAAGTCCACAAATTCATAGGGGGGTTCGCATATGTTGCAAGCCAGATGCACTCGGCTCAGACCTCTGACGCTCGCCGTGGTGCTCTTTTCGGTACTCGCGTGGCTCGGCTTGGGGGGCCTGACGCACGCGGGTGCCACCACCGCCTCCAGCGGTGACTTCTTTCCTGTCGCCCCTTCCGCCAAGATCGTCGACACCCGCTCGGCCCTTGGTGTCAGCGCCGCGCTCGGCGCGACGTCCACCAGCTCTTTCCAAGTACTCGGCCAGGGCGGCGTACCGTCCTCCGGAGTATCGGCCGTTTCGCTGGACATCACCGCGTCGAACGCCACGTCTGCAGGCAGCTACCTGCAGATGTGGCCCGACGGAACCACCAAGCCCTACCCGGGGTCCGTCATCAACTTCTCCAGCGGCGCTGACACGAGCAACTCAGCGATCGTCGCGGTCGGTTCGGACGGGAAGATCGACGTCTACAACTCCAGTGGAACCGTCGATGTGATCGTCAGTGTCAACGGGTACTTCACCTCCGCCGCCGGCGCCACTTCTCCGGGCGGATACGTTCCGGTCGACGCGTCACGGATCGTCGACACCCGCGATGGGACCGGGGCACCGCAGGCGAAGATCGCACCTGGCGGGACGCTGAACGTCCAGGTCGACGGCGTGGACGGCGTCACCGACGAGGCGTCCATCTACGCCAACATCACCGTCCCGTCCCCCGGCGACGCCGGTACCCTGTACGCGTATGCCACCGGTGGCCCGACGGGCCAGCCGGTCGTCAACTACAAGAGCGTGACCACCTCGCAGGGCGCGGTCGTCCCGGTGGGCACCGGCGGTCAGATCACCCTGAAGAACGGATCCTCCACGCAGTCGGTCAACGTCATCCTCGACATCTACGGCTACTTCACCGAAGCCCCCTCGGGCGGTGGCGTGTTCACCGCGGTCCAGGACCGTCTGCTCGACACTCGGACTTCCACCGCCATCGCAGCCCACAGCACCGTCAGTGTCGCCGCCGGCGGCAACGACGGCATCCCGACCAGCTTCGGCGCCGCAGTCCTCAACCTGACCGCGACCAGCCAGGACACCTCCGGTTACCTGCAGGTCTGGGGAACCGGCCCCACCACCCCGCCCGGCCTGTCGGTGGACAACTTCCAGGCGAGCACCACCACTGCTGACCAAGTGATCGTGCAGCCAGGCACTCAGGGCGCGGTCAGCATCAACAACGACAGCGCCGGCACCATCCAGCTCATCGTCGATCTGCAGGGCTGGTTCTCCTCCGACCAGGATGTGGCGACACCCGACCCTACCGACACGGCCCCCGACCCCACGGCCAGCGACCCGGGCCCCAAACCGAGCGGGGCCGTCACCGTCACTCCGGGACCCACAGTGAGCGACACCACGACCGCGACCAGCAGTTCCGCTCCTACAGTCACCGGGGCCCCACCGTAGGGGGGAAGTTCACCAATGGCAGCGGCGTCGCGCAGCAGAACCTGAGCGTCTCGGTCACGGCGATCGACGGCGTCCCGGACGACGGAAGCGAAATCCAGGAGCCCGTCGTCGGTACCACGACGACCGGCGCGGACGGCACCTGGTCGCTCACCCTCCCCGACCCGCTCGCCAGCGCCCTGCAGACCCTGGCCGACGCCAACGGCGGAGTGCTCAACCTCGCGGCCACAGCCGCCGGTTCGGCGAGTGACGGCACCTTCATCACCGGTACGGACTTCCTGAGCGCCGGTGTCGCACACGGTTCCGACTCCACCACGGCCTCGGCCGAGGTGCGGGCGGAAGCGACCTCACACACGACCGCGATGTATGCCGACACGGTCACCACCGACGTGGACAACGTGCCCACCGACGCACAGGTCGCGGCGAGCGCGGCGCAGCGCGTCGAGGACGACGCCAGCAACATCACGCAGGACAATACGGACCTCCCCACCTGGCAGTCCGCGACGGGCGGCATATCAACCATGAGCGCCGACACCGTCAACGGGACCGACTACAGCTCAGCGACGGTCACTCCTGACACCTGCCACAACAACGCCACGACGCTCCATCAAGTGATCCACTACACCACGGTCGGCGAGGCGCACGCCTACTACGACGCGAAGGCGACCTTCGACTACACCGACACTTTGTCAAGCAGCATCAGCCTTGCGGTGAGCGTCAATCAGAGCAAGTGGACACTCAGTGGCGAGTCGACACAGACCAGCTCCATGGGCCACTCCACTGGCTTCTCGGGCAAGGGACCGTACTTCGCCAAGCGGTGGCGGGTCCCCATCCTCTACAAGTACCAGCGGGTGCACACAGTCTGTGCTCGCGAGAACACCCACACCTGGTACCGGATCCTTCCCGCCGGCTACAAGATCCCCGCAGGCGGAGCCGTCGGATCGTACGGAAAGGACGTCAGGAGCAAGGACGGGCTGTCCAAATACATGAGCTCCAAGTCCAGCTGGCGTGGCATCGTCACCCGAGGAAGCTACTTCGGCTTGGTCAGCGGCAGCACTGACAACGAATCAGGCGGCGTGGCCGTCTGGGGTGTCGGGCTCAAGGTGTCGACCTTGTACGACTCGAAACACATCCAGAAGATCGAGGCTGGCAACAGCCACCTCGAGCACGATATCTGGGGCGCACGCGGACCACTCGACGGGAATCCCGGTGTCTTCTATTCGTACTAGAACGTCCGCGGTGATCGCAGTGGCGATGCTCTCGCTGGGGGCGTGCACGAATTCCCAGAACGCTATCCAAGCGGGTAGGGCACTGCGTGCAGTAGGTCCTCAAAGCGTGGGAGTGCTGGGAATACCTCATGCTCAGATCGGCAAGACATATCGGTTCGCGTTCCCGCCGTTCGTGAACGGTACAGACACAACACTGGTAGTCGAAGGCGTGAAACTCACTCAAGTTCCCCAGGGTGCAAAAGTGCTCGCTTATCCGGTTTACTCGGTCAATGACACCGACGGATACATCCTGGATAGCCAGGATGCACTCAAGGACCCGCGAGACATGACCAAGATGCCCAACTATGCGGGCAATCCCATCACGGTCAAACCGCACAAGAGAAGCGACTTCTACGCAATGGCCGAGGTCCATGTGACCGGCCGGATCCAACACCACCTGGGAGAGTGCCAGATCACCTACTCGCAGAAAGGCAAGAAATACCGGCAGACCCTGCGCTGCGACTTCGCACTCGACATGAAGTGACCACCGAACACGTCATCTATTGATGGGAAACTCGGACGGTCCCGCGAGGTCGGGTACATCACCGCAGGAGCAGCGCCTTGAAAGCTGGAACCCCAAGGATTTCCCTTCAATAGCACCTCCGCCGATGCTGCGCCGCGGAACTCTCCATCTGGAGGCAACCGCGGCGCAGCCTCACGCAGGTGCTGGCCGACACGCCCAGCGCCTGGTACAGCGGGACCGGGTTTCGCGGCACGAACTCGCTCCCCGGCTTCGTCGCCCACGCGTACAGGTTCATCAGCGCGGCCAGTTCACGATTCCACTTGTTCCCGCCCGCCCGCACCAGGTTGTCCGCCGATGTCCGTCGCCAGAAATCGAAGTCGTCCACATCCGACTCCACTGCCTGAGTCCAGACCTTCCCCCGCAGCCAAAGGAAGTTGAGAAACAGGCCGTCGTCCGTGATGTAGTTCCGCTTCGTCCCCGCTCGTGTATCCCGGGAACGGGCTACTGCGCGTATACAGGCTGGGGAGCTCGGCGGCGGGGTAGTCCGATGCCAGCAGAATTGGATCACCGGGCCGGACCCCGGTCGACTCTTCTCGCTCCGCCGAATCGGCCACCCCGCCAGGATGGGTACGCGAGGAGCCACGATCGGCGCCGCCTTGTGGGCACAGAACACACGCCACTTGCTCATCACGACGCCTGTCAGATCGGCTTCAACCCGCCGATTCAATAGGGATCGCCGGGCAGTACGACTTCGGCCAGTGCACACCGAACCGCTTCAGCAGGTAGGTCTCGCACTGCAGCCGGTGCCAGCCCCAGTCGATGGAGGGCCCGGAGTTCAGGCGAACTGAAGTCTCTTCACAGCGAATTGCGGACGGTGGTGGGGCTTGGCGGGGGATAGGTGGGGAAGTTCGTCGGTCACTCCGGCCTGCAGTGGTGGGTGGAAGTGCAGGGCTTCGGCGTAGTCGGCGGGCGTCCGTTCTGTAATCACTTGAGATAAAGAGGGGGAGAGTAGGCGGTTTCTGCTCACGTCTGTTGCGCCCGGAAGTCCTTGCGTTTTCCCCGCACCGTCGGGTGGAGCGAGCCGGCTGCGCTAGGAGATGATCCCGTGCGTGGCTGAAGAGGCAGGTACAGATGCGAATGACGCTTGTGCATGGTCTGAGCGACTGGGTTGGGCGTTCGGGCTCATCGCGGAGGATCCGGCTGTGCGAGGTGCAGCGCTCGTCCATCTGGCCGAGGCCCAGAGGAAGGTCATGGACGCGCTCGACCGGTCCAACGAGATGTGGCTGCTGACGCGGCCCTTGGGAGCGGACGAGCAGTACCGGGAGCCGGCCTTTCGACAAGCACTCCAGAGGCATTGGCAAGCTCAGAGGCGTCGCTGCCTGACGGGGTGTGGAATGGCCCTGTGGGCGGGGATCTGGCGACGTGGCCGGGGCTGCCCTACGCGTTGCTCTTCCTGGAGTGGGAGGCGAGGTACCCGCTGGAGTGGACGCAGCATGCGAAGGCGTGGGGTACGAAGGAGACCCTGATCCGTAAGGTGGCCCGTGTTCCCCAGGAGGAGGCGATCAAGGCGAAGCTCACCGACCTGGTCGAGCTCGTCGTCCACCGGGCGTATCGCTGCAAGGATCGCGAATACGTGCGGGTGGCCCGGGCTGTCGACAGCGCTGACCTACGGGGCAGGCTCGATCGGGCAGCCGCTTCGGACAGTCCGTGGGCCCGGTGCCACGCCGGGTATGTGCTCTGGCTCATTGACCGCCCTGACATACCGAACACCCGTCGTGTCTGGCAGACCTGGGTGGCAGGCGAGGCTGCGTCGTTGCTGTGACCGGGGGCGAATGCAGGGAAGGTTGGTTCACGCGATCATGGAGTGCTCTACGCCCCGTGACCTGCCTGGAAGACCGTGCCTGCCGACGCATCACCCCTGATTCTGCCTGCCCTTGACCGGCTCCGCGAGCAGTCCGACGTCGGGCACGGGGAGGTGCCCGGCCTGCTGGAGCGGCTGGCTCAGGTGCCGGATCCGCGCGATCCGCGCGGCGTACGCCATGCTCTGGCCGTCGTACTCACGCTGACCGCGTGCGCGGTGCTGACCGGCGCGACCTCGCTGCTGGCGGTCGGCGAGTGGATCGCGGACGCGCCGCCGCACGTGCTGGAGCGACTCGGCATGCGCCCCGATCCGGTACTGCCCCGGAGGCTGGTGCCCTCGGAGGCGACAGTCCGCCGACTGCTCGCCCGCGTCGACGGTGATGCCCTGGACCGGGCGGTGGGCGGATGGCTTGCCGACCGCCAGCCCGAGAACACCGAGCTGCGCGGACTGTCCGTGGACGGCAAGTCCCTGCGCGGTGCGGCGAAGGCCCAGGGGCGGAGGATCCACCTACTCGCCGCGCTGGAGCACACCACCGGGCTGGTCCTGGCCCAGCTCGACGTCAGCGAGAAGACCGGTGAGGTCACCCGCTTCCAGCCGCTCCTCGACACCGTCGCCGACCCGGCTGCAACCGTGGTCACCAGCGACGCGCTCCATACGCAACGCGAGCATGCCGCCTACCTCCTGGGCCGCGGGGCCCACTGCATCGCGATCGCCAAGGGCAACCAGAAGAAACTGCGCAAGCAGCTGAAGTCCCTTCCCTGGAAGGACATCCCCTTCCAGGGCCGCACCCGGGGCACCGGCCACGGCCGCGCGGAGATCCGCCGGATCAAGGTCGCCACCGTGAACAACTTGCTCTTCCCCGGCGCCCGTCAGGCCATCCAGATCAAGCGCCGCCGCACCGACCGCAAGATCGACAAGACCACCATCACGACCGTCTACGCAGTCACCAGCCTGACCGCCGAGCAGGCCACCCCCGTCCAACTCGCGAGACTGATCCGCGACCACTGGAAGATCGAGGCCATGCACCACATCCGCGACACCACCTTCGCCGAGGACGCCTCCCAGCTGCGGACCGGCAACGCACCCCGCGCGATGGCGACCTGGCGCAACCTCGCCATCGGAGCCCTCCGGCTGAGCGGCGTCAAGAACATCGCAGCAGGCCTCCGTCGCAACGCACGTGACGCACGCCGACCCCTCGCACTCCTCGGTCTTGCGTGATCACAAAACGGGCGTCCACCGACTACGCCGAAGCCTTGCCTGCGACCCGGCGTGATCCTGGGTCCCGGCGAGTATGTCGGTCGGCTGTCCTGGTGGCTGGAGCGGGCGAAGCGGGGTGGGCGCATCCTTGCCCCTGCGCCTGCGGAACAGCTCATTCAGCCAGTCGACGTGCGCGACGTCGCCCGGTTCGCTCTTGATCAGGCCGTCAGTTCGAGCAGTGGAGGTTTCAACGTCACACACCCTGAGGGCATTTCGTTCAGCGGGTTTCTCAACGAGTGCTTGGCCGTGATGAAAAGTGACGGCACTCCGGTCTGGGTGGATGCCAACGTGCTGGCCGAACACGGAGTGAAGCAGTGGACAGAGCCTCCTCTATGGCGCACGCATGCCGGGGTGTGGGCAGTTGACTCCCACCGGGCCTCCGAAGTGGGTCTGCGGTGCCGGCCGATAGCCGAGACGGTCAGGGACACGTGGAAGTGGTGGGCTGAGGACGGGCGTCCCGTGGACCACCCGCGGTGGGCGGAGCACGGGATCGCCCCGGAGAAGGAGGCGAGGATTCTGGCCTCCCTCTGATCAGGTTTCGATCGCGAGGAGGCTCACGGGCGGGCCCAGCCAGTAGGGCGGTGAGACGTGGGTGAAGCCCTCGATCCTTTCGCGCAACTCTCGTGGTACCTGCGCCCCGTGGTAGCGCGGCCGGCTCCGGACTGCGGGCGATCGCCGTCGACGGCAAGGCCCTGCGCGGCTCGCGCACCCACGTCACCGGGCACGTCACCCTGCTCGCCGCGATGGACCACACCGGTCGCGTCCTGGCCCAGTGCCAGGTCGCCGACAAGAGCCACGAGATCCCCGCCTTCCGGCCCCTGCTGGACAGCGTCGACCTGACCGACACGGTCATCACCGCCGACGCGCTGCACACCCAGCACGCTCACGGCGCCTACCTCCGCGAGCGCGGTGCCCACTACATCGCCCAGGTCAAGGCCAACCATCCCCTGCACAGAGGCGAGCTGCGCCTCGATGCGCTGGAGGGCCGTCCCGAGGGCTGGGCATCGGTCGCCCCGGAGCGGGCTTCTCCTGGACGTCGATGACGAGGGCGGTTTTCGCGAGTTCCGCGATCCCGGTGAGCGCGCCCTGGCCGACCTTCAGCGGACGGACCCAGACGAGTACGCCCAGGTTGTGGCCGCATGCCTGTACGCCAGGGCCGGATGTGCATAAATCGGTTACGGTGTCGCTTTGTTCGCTATCCTGATGCCCAGTCAGATCGCAGAGGGCGAGTTCGCCCGGCTTTACCATCGGGGGATGGTGTGAGTACCGCATTCGTGCCGCAACAGCCGCACCAACCACAGTCGCCCCGGGCCACCACGCCGCCCGACGCCGCCACTCCGTCGTACGCCACCGAGTCGACCCGGCTGCTGTGCGCGGGCACCTATCTCGACCCGCTCTACCGCGACCGCGTGATCGACGAGCTGTATGTCAACGAACAGCGGATCGTGGCGCCTTCGTCCGGTTTCGACGCCGCCCGCGTCCTCGCGCACGCCCTGCGTGCCCGGCGTCTGGACCTGGCCTGGTCCGGGGCGATCGTCGGTCTGTGGGTGGTCGGAATGCTGGTCACCGACTCCTGGTTGCTCCTCTTCCTCGTGCCCAGCCTCACGCTGGCCATGGCCAGTTGGGTCAGGGGACGGGTCGGACGGCCGTCGCTACTGCGCCGCTGGTTCGCCTTCTACCTGAGGTGGTCGGGCCGGTTCTTCCTGCTCGGCATCCTGGTCGTGACGCTCACCGACGCCTTCTCCGGCAAGTCCGCCGCCCCCTCCTCGTCCGCCGGGACGACGACGTACGACTCCGAGGGCTACCCGACACAGAGCGCGCCGTCGATCAGTAGTCCGGCGCTCGGTTTCCTGGGCGGCTTCTTCGGTGCGAACTCGACCTCGGACGGCCCCGGTGCCCTGCGCGCGTGGCTGACCATCCTCGTCCTGGTGCTCGTCGTCGCGTGCATCACTGCACAGCGCAGCCAGGTCACCCGGGCGCTGGGCGCGGAGCTGTCCCGCAAGGGCTTCGCCGACGCCGTCGCCGACCCCGCCTACCGCAGTGGCAGCGGGCGTTCCCAGCGGCTGGCCGGGCGGATCCGGACCGAACAGCACGCGCCGTTGATCATGTACCAGGAGGCCCACCCCTTCTGCGGCGCGGGCACCCCCCACGACACCTGGGTCCTCGCCGTCGAACTGCGGCCCGACGGTATGAAGACACAGCGCCCGATCGGCAACCGCTCGGTCCTGGAGACGATCCGACCCTTGCTCGAACAGCTGCGGGAGTCCTCGGAGTTCGCGCAGTACCCGGTGCGCGACCGGCTGCGCCGCCTGGAGATCGACGAGTGCGTGTTCCTGCCCGTCGAGGGGCTGCGGCGGCGTGAGATGGCCCCCTACGGCGACGAGGTCTTCGTGACGCACCGGGAGCGCGCGGTCGAGGAGGGCGCCGAGAAGCGACGGCACTTCCTGCGGGTACGGGTCGGCGGCTGGGACGAGGAACTGGTCGTCACGGTCTTCGTGCGCATCCACACCCAGGGCCGCATGCTCATGCTGGAGATCGCCCCGCACGTCCTGCAACCGGTCCGCGAGGACTTCAAGGACGCCGACCGTGTCGCCCACCGCTTCCGCCACAACCACCTGATCGGCAAGGCCGCTGCAACGGTGCCGCAGGTGCCGCGCGCCATCGTGACCGCCGCCGTCACGCTGGGCCGGACCGCGGCGTACGGCTGGCGGTTGCTCACCGGCGGCTACGCGGGCGCGCTGCCGGAGGGCCCCGCGCTGTCGGTGCGTGAACTCGGCTCGGCGCCCTCGGGTTCGCTGTTCCAGGAGATGGACGTGGACCGGTACTTGAGGAGCGTGCAGGACCGGATCGCGCACGGGGTGCGCATCGCGCTGGCCGAAGCCGGTTACCAGACCGGCGAGTTCGTCCAGAAGATCGTCAACATCAGCAACGGCGGCGTGAACATCGACTCCGTGGAGGGCTCCAACTTCGCCATCGGCGACCGGGCCTCCGCCAGTACGACCACCGGCGGCCCCGTGCCGCAGAAGGGACCGGACACCCCATGACCACCTCGGACGCGGGCGAGCCGCGCGTCACGATCGGCGACGTGCACGGCAGCAACTTCGCCATCGGGCACCAAGCGCACGCTGAGACCCACCAGCACACGGCGCCCGCCCGTGACGAGGCCACGGAGGAACTCCTTGCAGCGGTACGGGAGTTGCGGGCCGACCTGCGGCGGGTGCGGTCCGACGAGGCGACCGTGGCGCTGGACGCGGAACTCGCGGACACGGAGGCGGAGATCACCAGCACGGGCACGGCGGGCCGCACCCGCCGTGAGCGGCTCCGCGAACTCCTCGCGGACTCACAGGCGTTGCTGACGGTGCTCGCGTCCGCCGGGGCGGTGGCGGCGATGGTCGGTCTGTGAGCGGATGGCGAACTCGACGGTAGGGAAGGGCAGTTGAACGGGGGAGGAGCAGCCCGTGAAGGGTGGGGGACAGCCGTACTGGAACGAGGACACGCAGGACTGGGAGGACGGTGACGGCAGGGCGTCCGCGGGCCGGGCATCCGAGCCGCCTCCGGTCCGCCCGGCGCACGAGCCGGTCGTGGAACTGGACCGGGGACCTGACACGGCCGGGCAACCGGTCACCGATCCGGATGATCCGGACGCCCAGGACGGCGCGTGGCCGCCGGCGTATCCGTCTGCCCGTCGTCCGGCGCCCGAGTGGGGCGGACGCCGTCACCGCACGTGGTGGACGGTGGGTGCCGGGGCCCTGGTGGCCGCCGTCGTGGTGACCCTCGTGACGGTCCAGCTGACGTCGGGCTCCCAGAACTCCCATGACGACAAGAGCGGTCGGGAGACGGCGGTGCCTAGTGGCTCACCGTCGACCGAGGACACCACGACGGCCTCCGGGTCGCCGTCCGCCACGGACTCACCCTCGGTCGACGCCACCGATGTGCCCGTCGGCTACCGGGTGGTCCACGACCCCGCGGGCTTCACGATCGCCGTACCCGACGACTGGCAGCGCGACGAGCGCACGAACGGCGTCTTCTACACGATCGACGGCGACCGGGACCTGCTCCAGATCGACCAGGTCACCGAGCCGGACGGCACGCCGTACAAGGCGCTCCAGGCGGTGTCGAAGGAGCGGAGCGGCCAGCCGGGTTACGAGCAACTGAGCCTGCAAGAGGTCACGCCGTCGGCGACCGCGCCGGGCCAGGACGCGGCGGAACTCGTCTACGCCTACGACAACAAGACGCTGAACCAGCGCAGACAGGTGGTGGATTACGCCTTCACGGCCCCCAACGGCACGCAGTACGCGGTCCTGGTGGCGGGTTCGGCGGACGAATGGCCGTTGCAGAAGAACAGGTTGAGCGTGGCTCTGACCCGCTTCGAGACGGACCAGCCGGATATGCTGTCATCTAGCCCGACCTGAGCCATATTTCTTGCGAGTCGGGCCTTGTCTGCGGCGCGCACGCACCATGGGCAGGGCTCAACTGCTGTTTCGTCGGAACGGCACGCTGATGCCGTATGCGCAGTTGAGGATCCCTTGCTGCGGCAGATGCAACGACGAGTACCTGTCGCGCATAGAGCTGGCCGTGGGCGACGCGTTCGCCGAAGGACCCGACGTAGTCGCGGCACTGGATGCGACCACGCTGTTCCTGCGGATGGGAAAGATCTACTACGGCCTGATGTTCCGGGAGCTTCCCCTGCTGGCTGACCGGCGAGACCCGCAAGCCGGCACCATCATGACGCCCGATTTCCTGGCCGTCTTCAAGACCCATCGCCTGCTGATGCAAGCCGCACGCGGTGTCGTCCGGTGGCAGCCAGAGCAGCACCCAGCGTCCATCTTCGTCCTCCGGACGCAAGAACCCACGCATCCGCGCAACCGTTTCGACTACGTCGACATCATCAACTTCCCATTTGTGGGCGAGTTCCCTTGCGGTCTCGGCTCTGGCCGACCGTGTATGGCACGAGCGGCGGTTCGACTTTGAGAGCCGGGACGGCAAGGTGATGACGTTGTGCGCCTGCTCGAAGATCCTCGGCCCGTACGCGCAATCGGAGGATCCCCGCCTGGAACCCGCCCGACGTATGGCCGAGCAGGTCATAAAGGAGCTTGGGTGCGGATCCTCTGGAGGGATGGTCCGAACGCGGAGGCCTTGATGGCGAGTATCGAAGCCGTCCGGCTTCTCACGCGGTGTGTCGAGGTGGGGAACCGTGGTGCCGTGGCGAGGGAGGCTGGCTCAGACGGAATGACGCCCTTGCCGCAGCGTTCGCGGCCGTTGACGGCACGGTGACGCGGGCTGAGAACCATGGCGGGCATGAGCGAACTCGCACGCGGGCCAGGCGGTCGCCCCGATGTCCGCCGAACGACTCCGGCGCCGGCGCCGGAGTCCGGCGACCGTCACACCGGGAACATGGCCTCCGCGGGCTCCCCGACGGGCGTACCGATCTGGGCGCGCGGGCCCGGACCCATGGCCGATCACCCGCTGGACTCGGCCGGGGCGCCGCTCGACGCCGATGTGCGGCACGAGATGGAGGCGCGGCTGGCCACGGACCTGGGGGCGGTACGCGTCCACACGGGAGCCGAGGCCGGAGAGACCGCCCGTTCGCTCGGGGCGCGCGCCTACACGGTCGGCGCCGACATCGTCTTCGGCGCCGGGCAGTACGCCCCCTCGACACCTGTCGGCCGGTACCTGCTGGCTCACGAGCTGGCGCACGTCGTGCAGCAGGGGCCCGGGACCGCCCCGCCGCGCTCCGGCCCCGGCCCGGCGGCGGCGGAACGCGAGGCGAACTACGTAGCTCGCAGCGCCTCCGGCGCCGGCCACGTGCACCCGCCGGTACGCCGGGACCCGGCCGCAGCCGGACACGTCCAGCGGTTCGACAGCTTCGAGCACGTCCAGCTCGGCGACACATCCGCCGGCGGTCCCACCGGATATCTCCTGCTCGACGCCCACACCCGCGACCTGCCGCAGCACGCGACACCGACCGTCGGCTGGCCGCCGGACTGGATCGCCCGCTACAACAAGGGCTCGGCGGACCAGCGCCGCGCGATCACGCAGGGACTGACATACGGCGAGATCCTGGCGTTGTCCGGGGACATGTACGCCGACATCGACCCCCAGACCCTGGCCACCTCGGTGGTCGGGACGATGCAGCGGATCAACCACGCGTCGCTGGTGGAGATCTACGACCTCATCCCGATCGTGCACGCGCGCTCGGCCACCGGGGAGTTCAAGATCGCCCCCACCGAGGAGGTCGAGACCGCGACCGGTGGCCGTTACCTGACCCTCGCTGCCCACAACGTCTCGCACTTCTCCAACGTCGGCGACGGCCACAACAACATCGGCACCTGGCGAGAAGGGCACGCAGCCGCGCTCGCACTGGCCGCCGCCGGCCAGGCGAACTCCGCGTGGACGATGAACGCGGCCGCCGACCACTTCCTCACCGACGCGTTCTCCTCGGGCCATCTGCGCCCGGACCGTGTACGCGAGGTGCACAGCTGGGTGCCGGGGATGGGCAGCGTCAAGAGCAAGATGTGGCACGACGTTGACAACGAGTTCGGCGTCGCGGTCCACAACCGACGAGGTGACCGCTGGCTCGCGTACGGCGACGATCACCTCAACCACGTCCAGAGCATGCTCCAGAAGTCCTTCGAGGCACGTGCGCCGGACATCCAGGGAGCTTTCGGCGCACTGGCCGGACGGCAGCCGGTTCCTGGCATGGTGCCGCCCTCGCCGTTGATGGAGGGTGACGGTGTGCGCATCGCCCGCGAGGCCGTCGCGTCGTCGAAGGCGGACATCCAGACAGCGCTCAACACGCGCAGGGTGCCGCGCGGGCCGTTCACGGCCGAACAACTCGTGCCGACCGTCGACGTCTGGACCGAGGACAACTGGGGATACGGTGACTTCGCCGCGGAATTCGGGCAGTTGGCCTGGTCGGAGCTACCGGGACAGCTGGCCGTGAACGGCGACACGCGCGCCAGGGAATGGATCGCGCGCCAGCCCGAGGGAGCCCTTCGCGACATGCCGCTCGACGAGAAGGTACGGATGATGGTCCGCCTGCTCTCCGGAGCGATCATCAGCGACGACCTCGAAGCCGTCGAACGGCTCTACCGAGCCAGCCCCGCCCAGCAGCCCGCCCTGCGCCAAGTGATCGAACCCGTGGTCCGCCGGCGTGAATTGCGCCGACTGCGCGACCTCCTGGGCCGGCCTTGACAGCGGAAACCCGTCTGATCATGATGCTGGTCGGGTCGCCCGGGCGATCTCACCCCGGGCTACCGCACCCCGATCGAGTACGAGCTACTTTCCGAACAAGACACCATCCCCGCCGCCAGTTAGCCACCGCAGCTGGAACCCAAACCGTGGGGCAGGTCAGCTGAGCTTGAGCCAGTTACTGACGTCGGCAGCGAGGACCAGGCGTCCGTCGGCGGCCTGTGGCATGGGCAGGCCGGCCAGCACCTGCCGCAGCCGGGGCACGTCGATGTTCCCGCGGTTCAGCGCGTCGTACAGGCGCCGTGCCCGCGCCGGTGCTCGGCCACCAGCGTCAGATCCACCGGCGTCCTCACCGGCCCGTCCGCACACAGCAACGCGTCAGTGAAGGGCTCGACGAACGTGCGTCGATGACAGGCCCTCGTGTCACAGACGAAGCGCCGGACCTTCAGCAGGATCACGACACTCCGCTCGCCGAGCGGGAGATCCCGCAGTCTGCGCTGATAGGAGCCGTGCACTCGCTCGGAATAGTGGCCGCAGTCCGGGCAGGCCGCACCGGCCTTGCTGTCTCTGGCCACGATCTAGACCGTCCCGAAGGCGGTGGCTACCTGCTCGACGTCCACCTCGTCGATCCCGTGGAACACGGGCGCTTTCCAGGACGGTGCGTCGGCCTGCATGAACGGAACCGTCGCTGACGACCGTTCCAAAGTGCGGAGCTCCGCACCTACTTGATGGAGCGTCAGTAATCACTGTTCGGTGGCACGCGCACGCCGTCTCACGCATGAGCAGCCCACCGCAATCGAGTTGCGGGGTGAGCGGATGGATCCAGCTGTCGCGGGTGAGATGGCGGATCAGCACGGGCCAGGTGAGGTCGTGGCCGTGGTCCGGACGGGCGACGAGCCACTCGTGATTCTCGGACACTCACGCTCGGCTGGAGAGAGGAGCTCGAAGCTCCACGCGCAGTCGGATCGAGGTGTCGATGGTCAGTCCCATGCTGGAGTGGCGAAGATCTTTCGAGTAGTTGGCGATGAGGTCGAGGTCCCGGAGCTGCCGCTGCAACTCAGAGGTCAGCGCTTCGTCCGAATCAGGGACGAGGTCGTCTTCTTCCTGCTCGGCCAGGAACTCAAGTTGTTGATCAACGGCCTCCACTGCCCTGCGACTGGTCCAGGTGGCGAAGTCGTGGCAGCCGAACAGATAGGCGTGCGCGGCATACAGCGTCGCCGCTGCGGCAGACTCGTCTGCATCATCGGGCCCGTCCTGGCCGTCGTTGTGGCAGTACTCGCTGAGCATGTACTCGGCGACACCCCGTTTCACCGCCGAGAAGGCCGCCGAGTCACCGAGAACGCCCTCCCACACGGCGTTCAACAGGGGACGAAGGCCCACGGTGAACGGTGCCTGCTCGTCCGCGGGCAGTCCCTCGTGCCAGCTCATGAGCCGTTCCGCGACACCAGCAGCAAATACGCCGCGTTCCCCAGACGAGATGGCCTTCAGCCGCTCCTCCACCATTGCTGAAAGCTCCTGCCACGTGTCCATACGAGCCATCCCCGAATTGTGAAACCAGCGTGCTCACGCCAGCAACGGCGATCATTGCATCCACCAGCGACAACGTGACGCTCGGAGGGGGGTTTGTTGGTGTATGAGGCAGCGGCTGGCCTGGTGTGTTGTTGGTTCGTTGAGAGGCGGGGTGGACGGCTTCGGTGGGGAGGCCGGGGTGTGTGAGCTGGGGTTGTGTGTTGTGTGTTGATCCTGTCTTGGTTTGTCGTAGGTAGCTCTGGCGTGAAAGGGCTCGGCTGGTGTTTGTGCTGGTCAGGGCTGTTTGTGCTGGTGGGGTGGTGGGGTTAGCGGCCTCGTGTGCGGGGGCGGTGGTGGGTTTCGGCGAGGTGGTCGAGGCGGATGGCGTCGAGTGATTGCTTGGTGATGTGTTCGGTGCCGTCGCAGATGGCGGTGATGGCTGCTTGGCGGATGAGTCGGGTGAGGGATCCGATGCGGCCGGCGGTGCGTTGGTGGAGGTAGGGGGCGTGGCGGGGGAGGGTGCCGGGTTTGTGGTGGTGGAGGTCGAGGTTGTTTTCGATGTCGGTGATGACGTCGCGGAAGGGTTCGCGTGTTCCGTGGCGGGCGGGGAGGGGGCCGCAGGTGATGAGGGTGGCGCGTCCGGCGAGTTGGGCGCCGCGGGTGCCGGAGAAGAGGGGTGTGTCGGTGACGTCGATGCCGGCGTAGACGAAGGTGGCCCGGAGGCGTTCGGTGAGGTCTTTGAGGAGGTCGGCTGCTTGTGCGCCGGTGGTGGTGCGGGGGTTGAGGCGGTGGATTTCGTCGATGAGGACGAGTTGGACATCCGCGGCGGTGTAGGTGTGGCAGACGGCGTCGGTGATCTGGGTCTGGGTCATGCGGGTGGTGGTGGGGATGCCGAGGTAGCGGGCGAATTCGGTGATGAGGGTTTTCGCGGTGGCGCCGGGCGGGACGAGGACGTACGCGACGGGTACCGCGGCGTGTGCTGATCCGGGCTGTGCGGGGTTTTTGCGGGTGTGGGCGAGGTGGCAGGTGCGGCCGACGTTCAGGAGGGCGGTCGTTTTGCCGGCTGCGGCGGGTCCGGTGACGATCAGCGAGGGCCGTGCGGTGGCCTGTTGGTGGCGGCCGAGGATCATCAGGGTGCGGACCTGGGTGGCGAGTTGGCTGATGGCGGGGGTGCGGATGGTGACGAACGCGGAGTGGTAGGCGAGGCGTTCCTCCGGGCTGCGGGGTGGCTGGCCGGGCTGGGGCGGGGTGACAGGTTCGGTGGTGACGAATTGGTGCCAGCCCTGCCAGGTGGTCAGGGGCCAGGACGGCTCGGCCGCACCGCCGTCTGCGCCGGTGGCGGCGTTGTGGGCCTGGGCGGCGTTCGGGCTGGTGACGCCGGCACGGGTGGCGTGGTCGGTGCGCGGGCTGGGGGTGGTTACCACTTGTCGGCTTCCTCGTGTGGGTTGTAGAGCCCGAATCCGGTGGCTGCGGCGAGGGTGTCGTCGTCGTCGAGGTCGTCGATGCTGTCGTCCTCGTCCCGCTGCGCTGGGTCGTCGGCGCTCTGGCCGGTGTCGTGTTCTGGGTGGCGGGCTGCGGGGAGGGGGATGGCAGTGGTGCGGGCCAGCAGGGCTAGTTCGGTTTTGGTGGCGTGGCCGCTGTGGACGCGGCGCATGAGCTGGTCGAGGGCGTCGGCGAGGTCGGCTTCGTACTGCTCTGCATCGCTGTGGTTGTCGTGCAGGGCGAGAGTTCTGATGTGCTGCCAGGTGTGGTCGTTGAACGGCTGGTGGACGTGGTCGCGGTGGATCCACGGGATCTCGGTCAGTTCGCCGTCGGGCAGGCGGACCCAGATCTGGCGGACGTCGTGAGGGTTGTGGTGGATCTCCCATTTCCCGCCGCGCGCCGTGATGGGGGAGGGCTGGCCGCGGTAGGGGGCGAGGAGGTCCGCGTCGTAGGTGCGGTGGTGGATGCGGATGCCGGAGGCGGTGATGGCCTGCCAGCGCACGGGCAGCAGTTCGAGGTAGTCGTGGCCGGTCAGCGGGACGGGCACGTGTCCGGCGACGGCAACGAGGGCGGCCCACATCTGGTTGGGGGTGAGGGCCTTGCGGGGCATCATCGGGTGGCGCAGGCCTTCGTGAGGGCGGTGGTGGTAGTGCACGAGCCATTCGTCGAGGAGGTCCTGCAGGTGGGGGACGCTGTAGCAGGCGTCTTGTTCGGTGTCGGGGCCGCGGCGGGTGACGTCGGATCCGGTGTAGCCGGGCAGGTGCTGGCAGAACAGCGCGTTGATGGTGCCGAAGGCGCGCTCCACGATGCCTTTGGCGGTGGGAGCGTGGGGCGGAGCGGGCTGGACGCTGATGCCGAGGGTTTCGCAGGCGGCGGTGAACGCGCGGGAGACGAAGACGCGGCCGCGGTCGACGACGATCGTCTCCGGCAGGACGACGGGCCGGGCCGCGGCGCCGGCCAGGCGTTCGTCCAGCGTGGCCAGCCGCTGGTGGGGGAGTGCGGGGGCGTGGTCCATGCGCAGGATGTCGGGCCAGGTGGGGCGGGCGGGGTGCGGGACGGCCATCTCCGCCAGCAGCAGGGCCGCATCGACGGCTTTGGTCGCGCTGGGGCACAGGACGGCGGCGAGGATGGCGCGGGTGGCGACGTCGATGGCGATGGTGAGTTCGGGCCGTGCGAGGCGGCCGTCGTCGAAGAGGGCGAGGACATCCAGGCGGGTGGTGTCGACCTGGACCTGCTCGCCGGGCCGCAAAGCTGTGGTGGGGGTGAAGGCTCGCCCGTCGAAGCTGGCGGGGGTCTGCCGGACGGGCCCGGTGGGCAGTTCGCCGGGGCGGGCGAGAGAAGTGACGAGACGGTACAGCGTGGCCTGGGACGGTGCGGGCACCGTGCCTGGCCCGTGCCGGTCTTCCAGGATGTGGTTGATCAGCGGGAACAGGCCGTTGATGGTGCCCTTGGAGCGGCCGCGCCGGCGGCGCAGTGCCTCGCGGACGGCGGTGACGACGCGTTCGTCGGCCCGCCCGGTGGGACTGGGGGCGCGGGTGCTGCGGTGGTCCAGGAGCCCCCACAGGCCTTGTTTGCGGTAGGCGAGCCGCATGCGCTGGACCGTGGTGCGTGAGACGCGGCCGAAGCCGAGCGCGGTCAGCTCCTGGGCCTTGGCCTGCTCGCGCTGGGCCAGCGTGTGCTGCTCGGGGTCGTACTGCGGACGCACCGTCCCGTCACTGCCGGGCCCGCCGGTAAGGCCGCACTCGACTTCTCTGACGTGCCGCTGCCAGGCCAGTGCCTTCTCGCGTGCCGCGGCGGGGGCGGTCTCGAACAGCCCCCACTGCGGGGCCGCCTGGGGCACGTCGGCCCCGATGACGGTGAAGCCGGGGTCGGCGAACAGGTGCCCGGCGAGCACCACTTGACCGCCGCCGTCCGGGCCGATGAGGTGGATGTCCTGCCCGGCGAGGGCGACCACTTGCCACTTCACGCCGCGGAAGCGGACGTGAGCCCCGACCCTGAGTGCCGGCCGGGCGTTGCGACGGGCGCTCACCTGCGGCCTCCTGTTCTGTCCAGGCGGTTTCGGCTCTGGGCCGGGCCGACCAGGACCTGCTCGTGGAGGGGGCGGTCCAGGTCGGTTGTCAGTTGTCTGTGCCACAGGGCATGGAAGAGGGCAGGGAGAATCTCGATCGGGTCGCCGGCCGCTTCCGCGCCTTGGAGCAGGGGCCGGGGCTGGGCGAATGCGTCGAGGACGGCGGGCATGAGGCCGGGGCGGCCGGCGTTGCGGGGGTGGCGGTACCCGGCCAGCCATTTCAGATTGGCGGCGAGGATGTCGTCGAGCGGGGCGAGGCGTCGGTAGGTCCAGCCGAGGTGCGCGCAGGCTTCCGCTACGGCCTCCGCGGCGTTCAGGGCGCGTTCGCCGCCGGCGTCGGGGTGGCTGGGGCAGTCGGCGAGCAGTGCGGTGCCATCGGTGTAGCGGGCGAACAGCTGCGGAACCCAGGAGCGGACCTGTCCGCGGTGGTTGTGCCACAGCAGCCGCACAGGCCGGCCCGCCAGGGCGGTCACCTCCGGGGCGCGGTCCAGGACCATCAGCTGCAGGCGCATCGCGTTCGACCCGGCCGCCACGTGCCGTCCGGTCGTGGCCGACCACCACAGGCCCGGTCCCCACCGCCGCCCCGGGATCACCGGAAACGCGGACACCGGCGACAGGTCCTCGAACGCCACTGCCAGGGCCGCGTCCGCCCATCGCTGCTGGACCATCTGCCCGAGAGGGTCGAGGAACACCGCCTCGAAGCCGCTTCCGCACGGTGCGGCCCGCCCTGGCCGGCCCCCGGGCCGGGTTTCTGCTGCGTTGATCACTCGCGCCAGCCAACTCCTGCCCGGCCGCGTGTGCCTGCGTTTTCAGTATTTCTGCCACCGACGAGTGCTGTTATCGGCCAACAGCCAACGTGCCCGCTCCGAACACGATGCTCAGCCGCCGTCTTCCTGGCCCGCCGTCAGCAGGGTCATCAAGCTGTCGGGAGACATTTCCGCCCACTGGGCGACCTCTTCCACGGGCATCCCGGCGTTCACCGCGGCCAGGGCGGTCCGCTTCCAGGCATTGTCGATCAGGTCGGCGCTGTGACGCAGGCTGCGCAGGAGCTGGCGGGCGACGTCGGCGGCCGGCCCGGTCTGCACCCTGCGCAACTGTTGCAACTGCTCCTCGGCGCTCTGCACGGCACTGGTGATCAGCGCCCGCTGCTCGGGAGGCACCACGGCCCGCCACATCCTGCCCGAGCCGGGCGCCTTCTTCTCCTTGCCCAGCACCCGCAACTGCCCGGCCATCGTCGCCGGCTGGTGCTCCTGACGCAGCCACCACGGATCGTTGTCGTAACCGGGCGGCCCGCCGGACCCTCGGCGCAGGCGGATGACAGCGCCCATCCACGAGGTCAGCGGTCCGCCGTAGTCGGTGGCAGTCAGCGGCCCCAGCCACCCCCGCCCGACCCGCTCGCCCAGCCGGCGGCAGAACGGGTCGTCCCCGCCCCGCGCCCGAGGCCGTGTCCCCCCGCTTGCGCGCCAGGCCAGCTCGGCCATGGCCGGGTCCAGCAGTGCGTCGGCGACGGTCACCACCTCGGGGAAGACGACCGCGTCCCGGCCCGCGATCCGCCACCGCTCCAGCTCCGTCCCGGCGTTGCCGCCCGCGACCTGGTGCAGCCGCTGCGGCCAGACCGCCTCGTGCTCCCAGTGCAGGGCCTGCTCCCACCACCGGGCCACGACCGCGTGCGCCAGCGCGAACACCCTCTCCGGCTCTGCTCCGGCCCGTGCTGCCCGCCGCGCTACACCCGTCCACCGCCGCTGGGCCGCGGCCACTTCCGGCACACCCCGTACGTCCAGATGCTCAAGGGGCTGGCCGGCGTCCGCGTCCAGGAGCCACCGCCCGTGCTGGACACACACCCGCTCCCAGCGAGGCGCGTACCGCACCACCCGCACGGCCGTCCCCGTGCGCCCGGCGGTGCACAGGCGGCAGCCGAAGGCGACCGGCCCGGCGACCGCGCCGCCGGTCCGCCACGCCGCCGCCGGCATCCCGTTCTTTCCGGCCGACAGCTTGGCGTCTTCCTGTCCCCAGGACGGCAATGCCCGCGCCAGGACGTCTTCCTCGACGCCGCACAGGCCTGCCAGGAGCTGCCGTCCGGGCGTGTTCAGCAGCACTTCGGCGTCGGCCCGCGCGCCCCCGCCGTCGTGCCCCGGCGGGTAGTTGCGCCACTGCCAGTACGACCGCAACACTTTCGCTTCCATCCCGTAGCGGCTTGCGATGCGGCAGATCAGCGACGAGGTCGTCTCCCCCTGCAGGGGAGCGGTCCGCAGCAGGCCGGGATGTTGGGTCACTCCACCACGGTCTCGTGTTCGCCGTCTCCGGCGGGCGCTTTCGCAGTAGCCGTCCGGCCTGGGCCTGTTGTCTGCTTGCTTGCCCATGCCGCGGGTGTCTCTTTTCCTGGAGCCTGCGGACGTTGCTGTGGTGGGGGATTGGCCCGTTCGAGCGCATCGTGATGATCCGATCGCACTAAGCTACGCCTGTGGTGGTTGGCGAAGATGCTCAGGTGAAGGGCTTCTCGGGGGCCCGCAGAGCCAAGCAGTGGCTCGAGGGCACGATGCGCATCTTCGGCGCGTACGCGAACACGGACTCGGAGTCCTGTGGCCGTCGGCTGACTCTGTCCTGGCCGTACGGAGGCCGGACGTTCTCCTTCGATCTGGGGGGTGCCATGCGCGGTGACCCCTACCAGAACGACATGTTCTGCGCGGAGGTCAAGAACTACGCGCAACCCAGCGACCAGGGAACCCAGTTCGACGAGTTTCTCGCCAAGTGCTACGTGGCTGCCCAGGCCCAGCACCACCTCAGCGATCACTTCATGTGGATCACCTGGGCACCGTTCCGGGCGAACTCCTGGTCCACCCTCAACTCACCTGACCAGGTGGAGACCGCGGTCCTTCAGCACAGCAGCCGTGTTTTCGGCACCAGCGACCCCGAGGAAGCCCGAAAACTTCTGGACGCTGAACTCGTCCGGTCGGTCGCCGCCCGTCTGTGGCTGATCGTGCTCTCGGACAAGCAGGAAACTCTCCTGCCGCTCAAGGACTGGGCAGCCATCGTCGCCGCCGAACTCACCCGCAGAGAGGGCTCGTGGTGAACATCGTCGAGCAGTCGATCTCCCAGGCCATGGACGAGCCCGACGACCGGTTGATGTTCACCCAGGTCAAAGACGTAGTCGCCCGGCACCTGCGCCGTATGGACCCCGGTGCAACCGTCACCAAGACCGAGTTCTTCAACCACACCCATGTCCCCGACATGGTCTTGGAATGGCCCGGCAGGCCCCGCACACCGCGCCGGTTCATCTATCTGCGCACCACATCCGACCAGCGCGAGCTGGAGGACGACCTGCAGCGCCTTCCCCGTGCGGACCGGCCGGTGCTCCTGGCGCTTGGCCAACTGCCCACCGTACGGCAGCAGGGAGATCTTCCCCCGCTGCCCGGCAGCAGCACCGCGCTGCTCCTCGACGCTTCCGCGCTCGGCGCGCTCCAGCCGGCCGACGACTCTCCTGGCATTCCCCGTCTGGTGTCCCGCTCCGTTCTTGAAGGCGGCCGCGGCACCCTCGACAAAGCGGCGACCGAGGAGTTCCTGGACACGGTCGTTCAGGGAGCCGAGGCCGCCCGTGCGGGAGAACGCGTTCCCACCCGCGACGCCGTCGACGCCCTCACCGCGCGGATGACCACCGACGTCGCCGACCGGATGTCAGCCTTCCTCGCCGCGCTCTGGCAGGGCGGCGGATCCACGCTCGCCAGCTTCCCCGCACCCCAGCGAGGCGTCGGCCATCTCGACGAGACGGCCCTGATGTACCTCCTGGAATCCGAGGACATCACCGACTCCGCGTTCTGGAACCGGGTCGTCCGCATGATCAGCCTCCCTATCCTGCTGCGCACCCCGGCCGCCGGCACCGGCAACCTTCAGCACCTGATGCGTGAGGCGATCCAGCTCTGGACCAGCCGCGTCTGCATGATCGTGCCCGGCGCGGCAGACGCGGACATCAGCCCGTGGCGCTGGGCGGTGAAGGCCGGCCAGCTGATCCTGCAGACCCCGCGTTTCCATGTGCTCGTTGCCCAGTCCCGGCGCCAGCTCCCGCCCGGGCAGGAGCACGACCTGCCCCGCCTCGACGAAGTGAGGAACAGGGCCGACCGCTTCAGCATCCCGCTGACCTCTCTTCGCATGGTCGTCACGGACCGCCACGTCGGATACGGCGGCCCCGGAGACGACATCTCCCACGACGCCCAACTCGACGGCATCAGCGACGCGCTGGGACAGGCCGAGGGAGTCATCGAAGCCGATGCCCGCATCCCCTCCGGCGAGACTCTCCAGTGCCTGTTCGGCACCGGAATCGCCAGCGCCCGCGGCGCACGTACCCAGGTACCGCTGGACGCCCTCCTCGGCACCACGGCACGCCTGCTCTCCGATCTCTCAAGTGACGAGGCCGAGAAGATCACGCAGCTTCTCGGTGCCCAAGGTCCACCCCCTGACCAGCCATGGAGCCAGCCCAGCTTCGACGACGTATAGGACTTGCACGGGGCCGGCTGGGAGCACGCCATCTTCACCGGCTACACCGCCTGGCGACAGCTACGTGAACAAGACGCCGGCATCGTCCACCTCGACCTCGATCGATGCCTCCTTACCGTCGACCCGCGATGGCTGAAGGCTCCAGCGGAAGACACGCACTGCGCATCGAGCACTGAGGTCCTGAAGCGATACACGCCAGTGCTGCATAGACAGGGGGGCGAAAGCCCTCCCGCCCCCCTGTCTATGCGGACGCCGGTGACTGGCTGGCACTGTCTGAGCCAGTGAGTGGGGTCCCGGACGGTAGCCCGCCCGGTGGTGGATCGGGTGGCGGCTGGGGGACGGAGGCGGGGGCTGTGGCCTGACGGTAGTTGATGATTGCTTGGATTCTTTTTTCGGGGTCGGTGATTTCATCGAGGGCGGCTGCGAATTTTTCGTCGACGATGTTTCCTTTGCGTTGGCGGTTGTGGTCGAGGATCAGGCTGGTGAGGGGGATGGCGAGGTATGCCGCGATGACGATCGCTCCCACGGCCCACCATGGCGCGCCGCCCAGAGCGCCTGCAAGGACGGCAGGAAGGCCGGCCAGGAGGCCGGCGACGGGTGAGAGGGAGGACGAGTTCATCGCGTGGATGCCCTTCCAGCACGCGACGGCAGGGCCGCCTCATGCCTGAACGAGTCGGCCTGGGCCGACTGGGACGGAAAGAGGCGGCACGTGTGTGCCAGAGAGTGAGGGCATGCCGACGGCCGGCGCCGCCGTGAGGCGGCCCGGTGATGTTTTACGGCAGGCTTTTCAGCGCCCCAGGATGGGACTTTCTTTTCCCTGGGGCGTGATTCAGAGGGTTTGCTAGGTGGTTTTTGCGGGGGAGGTTTTCTTCGGCTTTTTGGGCAGGGTGGGCTACAGCTGTGAGCTAACAAAAAGAATGTTCACAAAGCCCCTGAGCCGATTCATCTGACCTCTGCCGCACCACCCTTCTCTGTTCGCTGGCCGCGTGCACCCTGTTGCGGGCACGCCAGACCTGCCCACCAGTATCGCCCATCGCGCCGCCTTCCAGGGCCCGTTCGGGAGCTTTCGTGGGCGAGGTCGTGTGCTTGACGGTGGTTCGGGGCGGCGCAGAGGCGCTGAGCTCAGGGTTTCATGTGCGAACTGCTCCAGCCCTCAGTGAAGCTGGCCGTGATGAGGAGTTGTTGTTGGTCGGGGTGGAGGGTGCTCCATTGACTGCGTTGGGCGTTGGCCCACCGTTGGAGTGTGTCGGGGAGGGGTTCGTTCCCGCTGGTCGTGGCGCGGTATTGCTGCCAGGTGCGGTGCCAGGTGTAGGGCCAGGGTGGGTTCCACCACGGGTCCAGGGCGGTGAGCGCCTCAATGGTGGTGGTGGAGAGGACGCCGGCGCGGGCTTTGCGGCGTTGCTGGCCCAGCCATCTGCCGAGGGGGAAGCCGTCTTGTCGGGTGTGCTTGTCCGGGGTGAGGTGGCCGTGCTGGGCGGCGTAGGCGCGTGCGTGGTCGAGTCCGGGGCTGGCGGGGTAGGAGCGTGTGGCCGGGGCGGGTCGTTCGCCTACGACAGCGTCGGGTGTGATGCCGAGGGCGGTCAGGAGGTCCTGCTGGCCGGGGTGGAGATGCTCCCAGGACTCCTGCTGGACACGGATCCAGCGGCAAAGGCCTCGTGAGAGGTTCCTGGCCGGTATGCCGGCGGCACCCGTGGCTGCCGTGCGGAGGCGGTGGTAGGCCTGCTGCCATCGCAGGGGCCAGGGCGGATTCCACCACGGATCGATCATGGTCAGGGCTTCGGCCCGGGTGGGGGAGAGGCGACCCTGACGGGCGCGTAGTCGTTGCCAGGCCAGCCACTTCCCCAGCGGGAACCCGTCGAGGACGATGCTGACGGGCGCGGCGATATGGCCGTATTCGGCCGCGTAGGCGCGAGCTTCTGCGAGCGCGGTGTCCAGAAGATCGGGCGCGGCGCGGGGAGCCGGTGGTTGGGCGGCTCGGGCTGTCTCGGCGGTGATACCGATCTTGGTCAGCAGGCGGTGCTGCTCGGGGTGGAGTGTGCCGTAGCCGGTGCACTGCCGCCTCAGCCAGTCGGCCAGCTCCTTCTCAAGGTCCGCAATGCCGCTACCGCCGCCGCCGGCTGCGGGCTCTGACCGCTCGCGTACGCGGCTCCAATGGCGTTGCCACTCCAAGGACCAGGTCGGGTTCCACCAGGGGTCGAGCGCTGCGAGGAGCGTGCTGACCGGCCATGTCCCGCTTGTACTGCGATGGTGCTCCCGCGCCTGGTGGCGCTGTTCGCTCAGCCACCGGCCCAGCGGAAACCCCTCAGGACAAGCTTTCAGGTGCGTGGCGAGGTGGCCGTGTGCGGCGGCGTACGTGCGCGCGTGGGCCAGCCCGGGGCCCGTACCGCAGAGCTGGCCGATGATCTCGTGGGGGCAAGCGGCGGCGGTCTCGGCGGTGATGCCGATCTCCGCCAGCAGATGCTGCTGCTGCGGATGCAACTGCTTGTAGCTGGTGCACTGTACGGACAGCCATGTGGCCCAGCCGTCACTGCCGTCCGGCCAGCTCCCTTCTGTAGCCCTTTGGTGCCGGTCTCGGGCATGAGCGCGGATTAGGTGCCAGGTTCGCTGCCACGCCAGGGGCCACGGGGGGTTCCACCACACGTCGATCGCGTCGAGCACCTGGAGGTGCGCGCCGGGTTCGTCCTGGCGGCGGGTGAGGCAACGCTGGGCAGTGAGCCACTTCCCGAGCAAAAACCCTTGGTACGAGATGTTCTTGGTGGCCAGGGCCAGGCATCCGTGTTCGGCGGCGAAGGCGCGCGCACAGTCAACAGCCTTATCGATGCCTGCTGTCCTGCTCGTTCGGCGCGGGCGTGCGCTGCCGGCGGCCTGGGCCGTGAGGCCGATGTCGGTCAGCAGACGGCGTTGTTCGGGGTGGAGTGAGCTGTAGTCGGTGCACTGCAGGTACAGCCATTCCCCGGTCAGCATGTGGGTGTCGGGGAAGCCGTCGGCGGCGTTGAGGGGGCCGTGGTGTCTGACGTGGTCGCGGGCGCGGTAGTAGGAGCGCTGCCACTTCACCGACCAGGGGATGTTCCACCACGGATCCACCTCCTTGAGGGCGGCGGCCTTTTCTTCAGGCAGGACCAAGGCGTGGGCCTGCTGGTTGTGCACCCATTTCCCCAGGGCGAAGGAACCGACTCGGGTGTCGCGTTGGGTGGCGAGGTGGCCGTGCTGGGCGGCGTAGGTGCGCGCGTGGGCCAGGCCGGCGGCGAAGGCGCCCTCGGCGTGCACGCTGTGACCCCGCAGCCGTTTCTGAGCCGGCAGACCCTCTGTGCCCGCGGTCTGCCGACGCTGGTAGCCCGCGAGAACGTCGGCGAGAGGCCGGGGCCGGAGCGCCAAGGGGACCTGCCACAGGCGCTGTTCGTCGTCTCCACTGCCGCCCTCGGTACGGATGCACTGGTACGTCCAGGCAAACAGCGCTCCGTGGGTACAGTCGGCCAGACGCTCGGTGAGCCACGAACGCCGCAAGCGATGGCCCAGCTCGCCGGGCACGCAGGGCACATCAGCCAACCGGTAAGGGAGGTGACCACCACCGTCAGCAGCGACACGGAGCCGCCAGGCCCGGCTTGCCAGAAGCGTGGCGAGGGCGACGGTCTCGGGGTAGGTGACCAGATCCCGCGCCAGGATCCGCCACCGCTGCGGATCCTCGCCCGCGGGCATGGCCGCATCCAGCCGCATCGGCCACAGACGTTCCTCGGGCCACTCCTGCGCCCACCACCAGGCTGTGACCGCTTCCGCAACCTCGAACGCCGAACCAGCGACGGGGGAGCGGCGCAGCAGCCTGCGGTGATCCGCCTGCGCCTGGACCACCTCCGGGCATCCGGCCAACCCCACGACACGGCCCCCGCTGCCAGGCACGTTCATCAGCCAGCACCGGTGGCGTGGGCAGACTCGCTGGTGCGCCGCCAGGTACACCCGGGCTGGTGCAACGCGACCGGTCCGCGCGGCCACACAGCCCGGGCACGCCGGACCCCAGGCAGCAACCGTCTCCACCCCGTTGTAGAGCCGCGCCGCCGGCCGCTCCTTCGAGGGGCCCAGCGGCTCCTCCCGCGTCCAGGCCGGCAACGCATGGCGTAAGCCCACCTGCGGCACACGACACAGCGCCGCGACCCGGTCCCGGGCCGCGGCGTTCAAGAACACCTCACTGTCGCCCTGCAGAGCCCGGACGATGCCCTGCTGGCCAGCCACTTCGGTAACCGACGACAGCAGACTCCGCACCGTCAGGCCGTACCTGTCCGCGATCCGCCCCAGGAACGACAACGTCATCTCACCCTGCAGGGGCGCCACCCGAAAAGCACCCGCATCCAGCAACAGCGTCCCCACCCATCCCGTCGCTTGTGACACCTATCGTGCTTCGGCTCAACAAGCAGGTGCCGGGCCCGCCGGCCGGTGTCGGGTCAGTAGTCGAGGTCGAGGTAGTCGATGTCGTTGAGGGTGATGTCGGAGAGTCCTGTGGCGCGCCCTCCGCCGTCTTGAAAGTAGATCTCTTTGAATCCTTCGGCGATGATTCCACGCATCTGCTGGTCGCTGGCGCCCGCCGTGCGAGCGTCGAACAGGCGCTGTGCGTAAGCCGGTGGAAGGTGCACGGTCAGTCGGCGGAAGCGTCCGTCGTCGGTTGTGCCGACGGGTGCGCTGTAGCCGAAGCGGGCCCTCGTCTCCACGGTGATGCCGCCGGAGGTCGCAGCCTGTTTCTGGCGGCGTTTGCGCACCTGTGGCTGCCACCGTTGCCGTACTGCGTCGTCGATTTTCGTGGCGACGTCGGCGCGGGCGTGTTTGCGGGCGCCGCGCCGGTAGCGGTTGACGGAGTCGGCGGTGACGCCGAGTTCCTGTGCGACGGCCTTCGCGCTGCCCATCTGCTTGAGCAGGTAGCCGATCTGACCCTTCAGCGTCTTCGGAGGCTCGCGGGTGAAGGCCTCCCGGTCGGCCCGCTCGATCGCGTCGTCGATCTCGCCCACAGCCCTACTCCCCTTCGTCCAGGACGGCGTCGCCGCCCTTGATGTGGCGGGCCGGGTTGAGGCCCTTCTCCATCAGGTCGACCGCCCACAGCATCGACTGCACGCCCTCCAGCTTCGCCAGGCCCGGCGTGGGCCCGAGGCGGAACCCGCCGGGCTGCGGCTTGCCGGACGCCGCGTACGGCAGGAAGTCCAGCGGGCTCTCCCCCGGGGACGGGTAGACGACGCAGTCGGACAGCACCGCGAGCGGGTACAGACCCGTCATCGTGACCATGTTGCGCAGCTTGCGGTGCATGTTGACCCGGGCCTTGCTGATGACGGCGGCGCGGATGTCGGGGCGCCAGGTCGGGCGCTGCATGGCCGGCCACGGGTCGCCGTCCTTGTACTGCTTGCCCTGGGGGCGCTCGCGGAGCTTGCCGACGCCGCCCTTCACGGTCGCCTTGATGGCACCGAGGACGGCGGCCATCGCCGGATCGACCTGCTTGTGCTGCTCCATCGCCGCGAGGAACTGGCGGTCGTCCAGGTCCCGGGTGACACCGAGGTCGGCGAGGGTGTCGACGTAGGCGGTCTTCAGCCGGTCGTGCCACGGGTCCAGGTACGCGCCGGTCTCCCGCCGCAGGTACCCCTCGATCGGAGCGACGTTGAAGCCGAGCTCCTGGGCGTAGGCGATGGTGTGCGTCTGGTACCAGGCAGGTCCCGTCGGACGGCTGCCGTCCGGCGTGAACGGCGAGGGCAGGCGCGGGTCCAGCTCGATGTGGGACAGGTCGATCAGCCAGGAGCCGGGGATCTTCGGGTTGAACGCCGGGGTGTGGAAGTGGTCGGGGGCGGAGAGGCCGACGACCAGGCGTGCGGCGGCGGCGAGGAAGGCGGTGTTGAGGTCCAGGCCGATGGCGAAGGGCAGTGTGCACTCCTCATCGCTGAGCAGGTCCACCGAGCGCACCCACTGGTAGGCCTCTTCGTTGAGGAACCCGCCGGTCCAGCCGCTGTTCACGACCACGGGGTGTTCCGGGGTGGCCTCCGGTGGCGCCGGGTCCATCGGCTCCGACCCCAGCGATCCGGCGTTGTAGCCGGACACCCAGTTCCCGGTTGCCGGGTCCTGCACGGCCTTCGTCGGCGGGCGCAGCGCCGTCATCAGCTCCAGGCCCGAGACGGCGGTGGAGCCGCGCGGGGTGATGACCCGCTGGGCGTACACACCCAGGACGCGGGCGATGTCGGCCGCCTCCATGTCCGCGACGCCGGGCCAGGACCGCTCATCGAGGGCGTCCCAGGACAGGATCGCGAGCTGCACGCACTGCCGCTCACGCCCCTGCGCCTTGCGGTAGATCCGCGCCCACGGGCCGAACCCGCGCTGCGTGAGCTGCCACTTCGCCTTTACCACCTGCTTGACGACCGAGTGGTCCTCGGGCAGGCGCAGGGAGCGGCGCTGCTCGTGGCCCTCCAGGCGTTCCGGCAGCCCGAGCTTCACGGCGGCCGCCGCGGTGAGGACGATCAGCGGATCGCTGTCTTTGCCATGGCGGTTGAGCTTCGCGGCACCGAGGCCGGACTCCTTGAGGGTCCACTCCACTAGCTGCGGGATGGTGGTCGCCGGGCAGTCGAGCACGATGCCGTCGACGCCGTACGCGGACCCGTCTGCGTCCAGCACGGCGAGCGGGCCGTGCGGGAACCGCGCGTCGGCCGCAGGCGCGGCACGCTTCGGCGCCGGTCGGCGTGACGTCGATGCAGCAGACAGGTTGGCGGGGCGCTCGGGCTCCGGAGCGGCCTGGCCGGCCTGGACTGCGGGAGCCTCCACGGCGGCGGGTGCCTGGGTCGCGGCCAGGTTGGAGGACGTCTCCGGGACCGGCTCCGGGCGGGGCGCGGGAGACGGAACGGACGCGACGGCGGGACCTGCCTGGGCGGGGTACTTCGCTGTCCAGCCGTCCAGTAGCCGCTGGTAGGCATCCAGACGCGGCGACTTCGGCTCCGAGCGGCCGTTCTCCCAGTTCTTCACCGACTGGGTCGTCGTCTTCAACGCGGTGGCGAGGCGGGCCTGTGTAATGCCTGCGGCCTCACGCAGCCGGGCACGCTCCGCCGGAGGCGGCAGATGCGGCTCCTCCTCCAACAGAGCGTCGACGGACGCGAACAGCTCTTCCTCAGAAGCCATTCCCTGCCCCTTCACATCAGGACTCGATACTGCTTAGCCAAAAACTTATCCCATTCCTTAACCTTTCCCATTCCAGCGCAGCGAGCGCGGCGAGTTTGTCGACGGTGAGCTTCGCGCGGCGTCCTTCTGGTTCATGATCCACACCCCGAGTTTGACCTCGGCCCCGTCTTCCGCGCGTCTTCTACCGGGTAACGCCGCTGCAGGACCGCGACCGGCTCTGAGTCGGACCACGGGGGCGGCCGTGAGTAGTGCGACGCCGCCCCATTCCCGGCAGGCGACTGCAGCAGTGCGAGGGCGGGGCTTCGCCGTTGGGCGCGCTGCGTGTTGGCGCCGTACCCCGTTCCCCTCGCTGGCCTGGGCCAGGTCGGATGTGGCTGGCACTGGCCCCGGAGGAGTCAGGTGGTGCTGAATTCCGCTACCGCCGCCGTGGCTCGCTGGTCTGCCTCTGCTTGCAGCATCTCCCAGTCGGCGGCTGCCTGGCGTGTTCCCGCCGCGAGGACCGCGGCGCGTACGGCGGTGCGGACATCGCCGGGGCCCACCCGCAGTCCGGCCCTCCTGAGGCTCTGGATTTCCGACAGCGCCTGCGCGGCGGCCTGGTCGACGTCGGGGGCTGCCCCGGCAGACGTGCCGGCAGCGTCCCGGCACAGCACGATGACGTCGATGCGGTTGGGCTCCGCCGCTGCGGTCTTGGAGAGACTGGTCGCCACTTCGGCGATCACGGCGCGGGTGGTGGTGACGGTGAAGCCGGCGTCGGACAGTGACCGCATCAGAGCGCACCAGCCCGTGGTCTGCGACTGGTGGAAGCTGAACAGGAGGCAGCCGCCGGGCTTGAGGACGCGTCGGCACTCGCGCCAGACGCGGGCTGCGGTGGCTTGGAATCCGTCAGGGGCGGCGTTCTGTACTTCTTGGACGGTCCGGGTGCTGGGCATGTCCGGGTAGCCCTGGTAGGGGCGCATGGCGCTGAGCCAGGCGTGGAAGAAGTCGGCCAGTTCCGAGTAGTGGACGTTGTCGACGTAGGGGGGGTCGGTGACGATGAGGTCCACGCTGTTGTCGGGGAGATCCGTTCGCGAGGCGTCGCCGGTGGTGGTGTAGGCCGTTGCGGGATCCCGCACAAACTGTTGCCACGTCGTGCTCAGGGGGCGGGCGACGGGCAGCGAGGACTGGTCGACGGCGAGGATCCGATCGGCCTCGGCCCTGAAGTCCAGCGGGGTGCTCTTGTACTGGGCCGCTTTGTGTAGCCGGGTGAGCGCCCCGGAGAATCCGGCCGATCCCCCTTGGGCGCCCCAGGGGTCTCCTTCGACGCTGCACCGCTCCGGTCGCAGTACGTGGTTGTGGAAGACCGAGCGGACCGGGCCGGTGCCTTCCCCCTTGTAGGAGCAGAACAGATTGTGGTGTTCGACGGTTCTGCCGAACGATGCGATGAGCGCCTCGCGTTCCGCGGAGGCCCCGGGGAGATCGCGCAGCGCCGCGCCGATCAGCCCGAGGCTGTAACGCTGGCGCTCGTTGAAGAACCGCTCCCAGGAGTCGTACCCCCAGCGCAGCGCCTGGACCGTGCTGACGCCTTCCTCCAGCGCGCCGAGCGGACGTACGAGCTCATCGGGGGATGTGTCGGCGAGGGACTTCGCCGCCTTGTCGTACAGGCAGAGGTCGAAGTCGTCGATCGCCCGGTACTCACGCTTGCCGTCGGCGCGCAACACCAACTTCGCGTACATGCGCCGCTCCGGGACGGCGCCGTTCAGCGCACCAATGACAGAGGTGCGGTGCCCGTGACGGCATGTCATGAACCTTCCGCGTGCGGCCCCTTGGAACGGGAAGGTCAGGCCGCAGGCGGGGCAGTGCCCCCTCTCGTCCTTGCTCAGGTCGGTGACGCAGATGCCCCGGCAGCCCGGGCATACGGCCTGGGCGCGGGGGAATCGGCGCGGGTACGCATGGCGGGCGAAGACCCGGGTGGTGAAGAGCTCCACGTCCTCACCGCACTCCGGGCAGTACGCGAGGGCCACCCAGAAGTAGTGCAGGACCGGCTCGTTGGAGACGGTGCGGTGCAGTTCCTGGACGGGACGGGCGCACTTCCTGACGACCTGCCCGAAGAGGTCCGCGAGCACCTCTAGATCCCATGGCTGCAGCGCCTGCCGCTGGGTGAGCGTCGCGACGGGGTTGATGTCGCGGCCGACGACGGCGGCCCCGAGTTTGGCCGCCTCGACAAGGGTGGTGCCCGATCCGGCGAAGGGGTCATAGACGACGAGCCCCCGCAGCCTGGCCGCGGCGTCCGCAACGGAGTCGTCCGGCCCGGACACGGCAGCCAACAGTAAGTGGCGTGCGACGCTGCCCAGGCGCCTCGCCCACCACTTGTGCACGTAGGTCGCGGGCCGGTGCACCTCCTTGCGCCACGACTCGTGCTCGGCGATCAGGCTCCACTCCACTGGCGCCGGCCCGGCCTCGAGGAGTGAGACCGGGGGGAGGCCCGCCCCTGGCTTCTCGTTCATGTGTACGCCCCCGGTGGTCCGAACCCGGATCCACCGCCCTCGGATTGGGCAGGAGCAGGTGACGGCCTGTCAACGTGCGTTACTGTAACGGCAGGTAGTCGGGGGATACCAGGTGGGTGATGGCGCGCGTGACGTATCTGGACTGTCTCGTCCCTCCCGACGCAGACCCGGCCGACTTCTTCGAGCGCGTGCAGGCCCTTCGTATGACGGACCGCGGACGCACCGTCGATCTCGGCCCGCTGGACCGTGCCACCCTGACCCTGCTGTCCCGCGCATTATCGAGTGATCAACGCAGCGTGTACCTGGGCCTCCCGCGCGGGCAACACGACCTGGCCGTGCTGATCGGGATCTACCTCCAGCTCGTACGGCGCGGGGCAGAGCTGACCGGCAAATCACCTTGCCCGGTCCCTGACGGACCGGTGGTCGTCGTCGGACTGCGCACCAACGTCACCGTACGGCTGGCACAGCTCGCGATCGGCAGGCAGAACCTCTCGCGAGCCCTGCGCATGCAGAGAATCCGCGGTGACGGGCGGGTCGTTGACCTCCAAGGAAAGATCACCAGGGCTGTCGACTCGCCCTCGGGGCTGTTCTACCTCAACACCGCGCTCGGCAGGCCCTCACTGGGGACCAGCGTCGGCACTGTCGTCATCGACCGCACCAGCATGGCCAACGACCGGTCCTGGGAGCGCGCGTTGGCCTGGGCGAGCGAGCACGGCGCCGCTCGTGTAGTGGCCGTGGCCGACCTGGGCACTCAGCCGGGCAGCAGCCGGGCCTGGATGCAGTGGCCGTGGACTCCCGCGCTGCGCGTCGACGTGCGGCACACCCTCGGGCACCGCCCCGCATACGGCCCCCTGACCAGCAACGCCCTCCTCGCCCACCGCCCGGCAGCCGCACCAAGCGTGGCGGTATACCGCCACGAGCAGCTCGCCGAGCTATACCGGACGGTCGTGGCGGGTGTGGTCGCAGCACGGCGTGTCCACACGTTGGAGCCCTGGCCGCAGCCGATCGCCGACGCCGTGCGTCTGCTCAACCTGCTGTGGTGCAGCTGGGGTTCGATCGGGAGGCAAGACACCTGGCAGGTACTGATGGGGCGCGGCAGCGGCGCACGGGCGCTGGCCCGGTCGGTGTCCCGCGGGACATTGGAGGGCCGGGCCGGGCCGTGGGGGCTGTTCCGCGAGACCCAATGGCCCGACCTTCGGCGCGGCGTGCTGAACCTGTATGAACTGCTGTACGACGGCAACCCGCGCTGGGATCTACTGCTCGCGCTGATCGATTGGGCGCGGGCCGACCGGGCAGGCGTCCCCGTTCTCGTCCGCACCCGCTCCCGCTCTGCCGCCGCAGCTGTCGCCGAGGAACTGGCCGACGCACTCGGCGGTGATGCCGATTCCCTGCTGCTCGCCCCCCGGCCCGGGCCCGTCGCCGGGGCAACCGGTGCGCTGCACGTGATGCCCTATACGGAACGCCTGGCCTGGGACCCCTCGCCGAGGTTCGAGCTTCACCTCGGTGTCCCCTCGACCTTGCGCACCGGCGTGCTGTTCTCCGGTGCTGCCGATGAACACGTCGCCGTGGTGGAGCAGAGCGAGTACACGTGGCTGGAGCGTTCGGCCGGCCGCGCGCTGCACGACTGGCACGAGCAGATACGCCAGACTGCCGCGGTGCTGCGGCTGGGCGAGGTACCGGAGCCGGCGACGCCCCCGCTGCCCGTCGCGTACGGCCCCGTCGACTTCTCCGGACCGTCCTCCGCACCAGACGATTCGCCCCAGCGTGACAGCCGACTCGCCCTCGATCTCTCGGCTCTCTTCGAGGACTACGACGCCCCGGCCAGGGCCATCAGCACCCCGGCGGCCCCCGGCCGCGGTGCCACAGCGGTGGCGGCGGACGGCCCGGTGCCGGCCACGGCCGTGCTCACCGAGCCCGAAGGGGCGGTGCTCTGGCTGCGCAGTGACGAGCAGGTCGATGTCCTCATCGGCCAGCGCTACGCCAGGGTGCCCGTGGCCGCGCTCACCCCCGGCAGCCGGCTCCTGCGCGCACGCGGCGACGGGCAGTCCAGACTCCACGACCGGCTCGTCATGGTGATGCACGACAGCGCCGAGGTGACCGCCATGGACACGATGATCGGCTTCTTCCGCCAGGCCATCATCGCCGTGCACGAGCAGCGAGGGTCGTGGCCAAACGTGCTCACCGCCCTGAAGAACCTCGGGAGCGAGGTCTCGTCATGGCAGGCGGTGAGTAAATGGGCCGACGGCAGCGTCATCGCCCCGGAGGACCCGCAAGACATCCACCGGGTTGCCCTGCTGGCCCGGGACACCCGGCTGACCTCGGGAGGCACGTGGCAGCGCCTGGCTCGCATGGCGGAGGAACTACGCCGCTTACACCGGGCGCTGGGCCACACCGCGGCTGCAGCGATGACCGAGGCCGTACGGGGCACGGAAGGCCCCGCCCTTCGCCAGCTAAAGACACTGTGCTCCGGGATCGACGTCTCGGAGGTCCTTGAGGAGTTCGACCTGGTCGTCGTCCGCCGCGTCGGCGGCCAGAAGAGCGTGTCCGCGTCCGCCCTGGACCGCGCGCCAGGTCCCCGCAGCGCAAGCAGCTCACCACAGGAGGCGCCGTGAACGATGCCCGCAACAACCCGCTGGCGCCGCACCCCGACAGTGCTGCGGACAACCAGCGGGAGACGGTGCTGATCGACCACCTGACGCAGGTCCTCGCCGACAGGCTCGCCGACCGCAGCGGTGCCCCGCACAAACCCCCGTGGACACCACGCGACCACGTGGTCGTCGGAGTGCTGCCCGCCGCCGTGGTCCCGCCGCGACACCTGCTGGCACCAGACGAGGCGACGGCCGACCCGAGCCGGCCCGTCGAATCCCTGCGCGGCACACAGACGCCCCCGGTCCTGGCACTCGACTTCCGGGTGCGTACCATCCCCGGCCGCAGGACCGCACAACTCGCCGTCCACTGCCGATTCGCCCTGTACCTGGAGGACATTGCCAGTTACACCGAGCACAGGGAGTACCTGCGCGGCGATGAAGACCCATCCGGCGCACAGACCCGGCCGGGAGAGCTGCTGGGCGTCTGGCGCCGCCACGACGTCCACGTGCCCGACCTGGTCATCGAAGTGCCGCTAGGAGAAGGCGACGTCGATCCGCACGCGTTCAGCGAGGCCCAGCAGGTGCTGGACCGGGCGGTCCGCCGCGCGGTGGACACGCACTTCGCCGGATCCGATGCCCGTCGCCCGCTCACCGCAGGGCCGCAGAGCCGCCAGGGCCGACGCAGGCGCAACGTGCTCCCCGCGGAGGCCATGGCCGACGAGGAGACCTTCCACCGCCACGTCGCGGCACTGCTGGACCGCGACGCAACCCCTTGCGCACCCCAGCTGGTGCTGTCCGCGCACGCCCAAGCCCTGGACGGCGGCGACCACCTCATACGCGTCTCCCTGCACAACCAAAGCGACACGGCGCAGAGCGACTGGCAAGACCTCTCCGTGTACGACTGCCGCTTCGCGGTCCTGCCCGGAGACGGCATCAGCATCGTGCCCCAGCGCTTCCACCTCGCCCCCCGCGACTACCGGCTGGAGGCGCTGGCGGAGGTGATCGGCCGCGGCACCGGCTGCGCAGCAGTCCCCCATGGCAGCGGCCTGCGGACCGAGACCCTGCCCGTCCACGTCCAACGCACTGTCGTGCCCCGCCAAGCCGGGGTGCGGCACCCGCAGTGGCGTGAGCTCGCCGACGACCCGGCCCCGATCCTGGACTCCGTCGAAGTCGCGATGGCCCGCTACTCCCGGGAGTTCGCCGCCGCCTGCCGTGCCGCCCAACAGCTGCCGCACCACAAGGCCATCGAAGCCGACCGCGCCCAGTTCGACGACGAGGCTAAGCGGTTCGGCCTCGGCCGCGAATGCCTGGACCTGGACCCGGACCTCAAACGTGCCTTCCAGCTCGCCAACGAGGTCTTCGCCCGTGTCAACGAAGGCCGCACGTACGACAGTTGGCGGCTCTTCCAACTGGTCTACATCGTCTCCCACCTGCCGGCCCTCGCCGTGCGCGAGCACCCGCAGCGTGCGGACCTGCGCGCTGAACTCGACCACACCGACGTACTGTGGTTCCCCGCGGGTGGGGGGAAGACCGAGGCGTACCTGGGGTTGATCCTCACGGCCCTGTTCTACGACCGGCTGCGAGGCAAGCACGCAGGGGTCACCGCCTGGCTGCGCTTCCCGCTGCGCATGCTCAGCGTGCAGCAACTCGACCGCACCCTGCGCATGCTGATCGCCGCCGAGGGACTTCGCGTCGAACGTCGGATCGGATCCCCCCACGACGACCCCTTCGCGCTCGGCTACCTGGCGGGCGGGGCGGGCAGTCCCAACGACCTCCACTGGGAGCGGGGCTGGTGGCGCGGCTGGGAGACCGAGGCCGCCGCCACCCGGGCGGGGACCTTCGCCGAAGACCACCTGCGCGACCGGCTCGTGATCACCTGTCCCTACTGTGAGCGCGACAGCGTACGGCTGCGCCTGGACACCGACGCGGTCCGCCTGCATCACGAGTGCGCCGCCTGCCAGCGGATCCTGCCCCTGCACGTGAGCGACGTCGAGGTTTACCGCACCCTGCCGGCGATCGTCATCTCCACCGTCGACAAACTCACCGGGCACAGCTGGTTCCCCGAGTTCACCGCGTTCCATCACGGACCGAGACATCGCTGCGCCGAGCATGGCTACTTCTCCTTCCCGCGTATTGGAGCCTGCCTGGCCGGACCGAGCCACTGCACCGCGCCGAAGGGCGGCTACCCGACGGCCCGCCCGATCAAGGACCCGGTACCGGCACTGACGGTTCAGGACGAGATGCACCTCCTCAAGGAGGAGCTCGGCGCGTTCAACGCGCACTACGAAGGCCTGATCGCCGAACTCCAGTCAGGAGCAGGCAGCGGTCTGCCCAGCAAAGTACTGGGCGCCTCCGCCACCATCGAGCAGTACCAGGACCAGCTCCGCCAGCTCTACGGCCGCCGTCCCCGCGCCTTCCCCGCACCGGGATGGACACTCGGCGAGAGCTTCTACACCACCACCCGGCCCGACTTCCGGCGCGTTCACATCGGAGTGCTCCCGCACAAGCGCCGCAAAGCCGACGTCGCCGCGATCGTGCAGGGCGAGCTCCTCACCGAGATCGCCCGGCTCCAGGAGGAGCCCAAGGCCCTGCGCGAGCGCCTCGCCCTGCACGGGCTGCCCGACTCGGACCTCCCACGGCTCCTCTTCCCCTACGAGGTCTCCTTGGCCTATGTGAACAGCAAGCAGCACGGCACCCAGCTCGACGAGGAGCTCGGCCAGCTCTCCGACGACCTGCAGCACGCTGGCCTCGACCGCGTCGAGCACGCGGTGCTCACCGGCGAAGTCCCGGTTCCCGACCTCGCGGCGGCCATCGCCCGGGTCCAACGCGAGCACCTGGACACACCACGAGGAGAGCGGCTGCGTGCCCTGGTCGGCACCAGCGTGCTCAGCCACGGGGTGGACCTAGAGCGCCTCAACCTCCTGGTCCTGGCCGGCATGCCGCCGACCGCCGCCGACTACATCCAGGTCACCGCCCGGGCCGGGCGAACCCACGCAGGCCTCGTCGTCACCGTCTACGACCCCGTCTCGCGCCGCGAACGCTCCATGTTCTCCAACTTCCTGAGCTACCACCGCCTGCTCGACCGCATGGTCACCCCCGTGCCCGTCAACAAGTACGCCTACTTCGCAGCCCGGCGCACCCTGCCCGGCATCGTGCTGGCGCTGCTCCACGACGCCGCCCGCGACCCCGCGCTGAAGCCACCACCGGAAGGGGCTGACTACTCCAAAGACTTCAAGCGCTGGTGGAGCGCCCAACGACCACTCCTCGACCCCTGGCTGGAACGACGCATCCCCGCCTGCTATCGCGAGCGCGTGGCGGGCGTAAACGGGCGCGGACTGGAGAACGACCTCGTTGAGCGGATCATGGAGACCTGGCGGCAGGAGGAACGGCCCAACCTCAACAAGGGCGCAGAGGAAAGGCGCACCGCCTACCTCTTCCTCCAACAGCCGCTCACCAGCTTCCGCGACATCGACAAGAGCACATCGTTCCAGTCACTGACCAGCAGCCAGGACGCCTTCAAAGCGCTCGCCACCAACACCGCCGACAGCAAGGGGGGCGAGGATGAACCGCAGCCGTAGCCAGGCCATGACCGCCTTCCTGCCCGGTGCCGTCTTCCGCCACGAGCAGCGGCTGCGAGGCAGGGTCCAGGCAGTCGACGGGGACGTGGTCAAGAAGCTCAACGAAGACGTCATCTACGACGAGATCTCCCGCTACCTAGAGCGCTGGAGCGAGGACGCCAGAGCCGCCCTGCCCGTGCCGCAGGGCCGATTGCGGCAGAACTTCGTCCTGGTCAGTCCCGACCTCGTCCGCTTCGAGGTGTTCCCGCTCGTCCTCGAATGCGTCCGCCGCTCCTGCCGCCGCGTGCGCACGTACATGAAAGCCCAGCAACTCGCGGCTGACCCCCGGTGCCGCACCTGCGGCGCACAGCTGCGGCAGCTCCCGTACTTCAACGCGCACAACTGCGGACGCGTCCGCCCCATGTACGTGCCCAAGTGCCGTGTTCCCGCGCACGGCTACGACCACATCGTGTTCGAGAACACGGGAAGCTTCGTCACCGCCCTCTGGCGCTGCGTCGGCCCAGGCTGCGGCGGAGTGAAGCTCCAGGGGACATCGCAGTCCCCTTGCGGCTGCGAATGGAAGGACGCCGCCGGCCGCGCCATGATGCGTGCAAGGACGTTCAACGACACCCGCGCCTACCAGGTCCATGCCCTGCAGCTCGTCAACATCGACAACTCCGAGTTCCGGCAGTACCAGCGCCATCCCCAGCGCGGCCGGATCGCGGCCGCCCACTATCTGAATCTGATTGGCTCCCTCGCCCAGGGCATCGGCGATGCCTCCCACGGAGTCACGGTGACGCGCCTGTCCCCGCAGGAATGGCAACAGAGAGAAGAGCAACTGCGCCAGATCCACATGGGGGAGGAGGAGATTGAGCAGCTCCGCAGAGTGATGGGCCCCGAGGAGAGCGGCCTGGCTGCTCTGCCGAACACGGACGCCGACAACGCGCGGTGGGAGCTGCTCGGTGCAGACCGCCCCTTCGTGGAACGCGCAGCCGTCTTCGACCCCGCTCAGATCCAGCGCATCACCCTCGACGACCAGTGTGCGCGCTTCGCCGAGCTCCAGGACCGGCTGGCCCAGCAGACCACGGAGCGCGCCCGCGAGCAGGCCCGCACCCTGGGGATTGCAGAGATCGCGGTCACCTGGGAGTTTCCCGTAGCCCGAGTTGCCTTCGGCTACACCAGAGAGGAGCACGAGCCCGAGCGGGGCGTCTTGACCGGCTTCCACAACAAGTACCACCACGACGGGAAGTACCCGGTCTACGTCGCAGCATCCGACACTGAAGCCCTCCTGGTCACCTTCTCTGCACGTTCCGTCCTATCGTTCCTGATCGCCAAAGGACTCGCCGTCGGGGCGGCCGAAGACGAATCGGCGGCCCGCCAGCGGCTGCTGGAACTGTTCACGGATCAGGATGATCCGGAAGCCGTCCGCGCGGCAGCAACCGTACACACGGTCATCCACACCCTCGGCCACCTCCTGCTTCGGTCCCTGGACGACGGCCAAGTAGGACTGGCCGAGAACACGCTCGCCGAATGGGTCGTCACGAAGGCGCTCACCGTCGCCATCTACGCCGACAACGTCCGTGAATTCACTCTCGGATCACTGTGGACCCTGCTCAGCAACCGCGTGCTCAGCTGGCTGGAGAGCACCGCAGACTCGGTGCTCAGCTGCGAGAACGACCCGCTGTGCCATCAGTCCTCACCACGGTGCTGCGAACGCTGCGTCTACCTCACGTTCGGCTGCCGGCTATTCAACGACGACCTCGACCGGGGCCTTGCCGCAGAGTTCCTCCGCCACACGGCCGCCTCGAGCCACACATGACCGACGAACTGCGACCGCTGGTCCCGCTCGCCCAGCTACTGGAGCGCCTCGCGGGCAGCTACGCGGCAGCCGCCGAATGGACACGGGAGGTCGCCAGAGCCGACACCCTTGACGCCCTCCGTGTGCACGGGGTCGCAGACGATTACGCTACCGCCGTACGCCAGCTCGCCGCCGAGTGCGGCCTACTGGTCTCAGGCCGGAACACAGGGCTCGTCCCTGCCCGCCTCTCTCAACTCCAGGTGCTCCTGGACGTCCTGGACGGCCTTGACCCACCGCCTGCAGCACCACCATCCGAGCGCCCTCTGGTGTTCACCACCCCCCGAGCCGCCGCCCACCTGGTAGCGCCCCCCGTCCGACGCCTGGACCTGTTAGTCCAGGACGTCATCGCCGGGGCCAACAGCGAACTCCACATCGGCGGCCCCTTCTGGAACCGCCACGGCTGCGACCTGCTGCGCGAGGTTTTGCTGCCCGCTGTCGCCGAGCGTCAGGTCGCCGTCCACTTCTACGCCCACGACCCGAGCAGCCGGGCCCAACCCCTGAACGATCTCGTCAAAGACTGCGCCGACTACGGAAGAACGTCCTTGTACTGGTGGACCGGGGCCAACCCCGGCATCATGCACGCCAAGTTCGTAGTCGCCGACCGCGCCACTGGCTATTTCGGCAGCGCGAACCTGTCCTCCCTCGGTCTTCAAGAGCACTTCGAGATAGGCATGGAACTGGGAAGCACCCAGGCATCCTCACTGGTGGACTTGTGCACCCGGCTCCGCCAGGAAGGCTTCTTCGCCCAGGTCACCGAGGGGCCGGGACGCGCACCCGGCCCGCTCGTCCTCGTGGAGACCGCCGACGGGAAACGTCGCTTCGGCCAGTTGCGATCCTGGCACACTACGAGGGACGGCCGCCGTGAAGCGGATGTGTTGTGCCGCCTCTCGGATGACGCTCCGCGGCCAGCCAGAGTCCGCGTCGATGAGAGCCGTATCCGGCTCTTTCCCGGGGTCGATTACGCCAACGTGCCGGCAGACGGCGCCTGTGCAGGCGGCGGCGAAACCGGATCCACCGGGTAATTCCTGACACGAGACGAACGGCCCGCTGCCTACCGCTCGTTTCAGGGGCCGAGCTGGGCGGTTGCGGCGTAGATCTCCTTCTGTGCGAAAGGCATCGGCTTCTTGACCGTGCCCGCTCCGAATTCATCGGAGTGGGCACAACAATCGTGTGGCCCCGGTGCTTCAGGCCCAGTTCGACTACTTGAGCTCCTTGTCCGTCAGGAGCAGGAAGTCGACAGCGCAGCCGATGCGTTTGTGAAGGTCAGCGAGGGTGTACCAGGAGCTCGGGTTCAGAGCGGAAAGGTCAGGCTGGTCGATCAGTCCGTACTGGACGCGGCGGTGGTGGGCGCCAAGTCCCTGAAAGACCCACGGCACCAGCTTGACCATGCGGACGTCCGTTGCCCCCGCTGTGGTGAACCACCCGTCTGAGATGGGGAAGAAGTGGTCGAAGGCTTCGAGCGCCGTCGGGATCTCGTCGACCGGGATGCTGGAGTACTTCGACATCCAATCGAACTCCTGCTCCTTCCGGTCTTCAAGGTAAAACCCTCCCCAGCCCCACAGAAACTGCTGCCAGAAGGTCGCGTAGCGTCGGAAGCTCGGCTGCTCCCGCAGCCACTCCATGCCGGTGTGGAAGGTCGAAGGGAGGGTGTGGTAAGTCAGCCCTTGGAAGATGAAAACCCCTCGGTCCTCCGACATATTGAACTCCGGCGCGCCGTCGGGGTGTGCGAGCGCGTAGTCGACGGCGGCCTTGAGGATGGCCAGGCGGGCACGATGCTCGAGGTATGTGCATGCCTGCAACTCCGGATACTTCCCCCTGAGCATCGCCTGGTAGCTCGGGCTGCTGGCGGGCGCCGACTGTGGGTCAAACGTGCCTCCATCGAGTTCATGCGCATAGCCGCGCGTCAACTGTGGATGCTCCTGGTACGCCTCGTACAGCATCGCCACAGACTCTTCGGGAGCCCGCGCGAGGAAGGTGCCGTTGTTGATCTGGCGATGGTAGGTCTTCGCCGACCTGGCGCCCTGCTCGCCCTTCTTCGCCCGCTCATGAATGAGATGGACGAACTTACGCTCCACCCCGTACGAGAACCGCCACAGGTCGATGAGCTCCGGCTCCACGAAGGTGCCGAAGCCCTTTTCCGAGAACTGTTTTGGAGCGGCCTGGAAGTCGTTGAAGCAGATGACCTCAAGCCCCAGAGGGCCCATTCGGGTGGGGGCTGTCTCGCGGTCGTCCCAACGGGTGTGGAAGAAGGCGCCCTGGTGGATCTTCAGGTACTGCATCCAACCGACGACCTTGAAGAGTTCCGTGTACCCCCATTTGCCACCTTTGACTTCAATGAGCCGCCGCGGGGCTTGCTCATCCGCGTAATCAGTGGTGACGATGTCGAGCTCAAGGAGGTCAGCAGGATCGGACTCCACAATCTGCTTCTCTACAAAGTGGCTCGATGCTTGGAAAAGCGCGGCAATGTAATCCTCGAGTTCCTCACCGGCCCCGGGGATCTCCGGCAGCTTCACAACCTTCTTGCTCATCCGCAGCCCTCTCTATGCCGAGCGACCATACCTGCGCGATCACAGGGCGGCCACGTGTTTCCAATGGCCAGCTCACGGCAACGTCACACCACCGCCCAGTTGAGCCCGAGGTCGGCGAGTGCGGCGAGTTTGTCGCTGCTGAGCTTCGCGCGCCGAGTCTTGGTGTTGGACAGGAACACCCCGAGCTTCACCTCCGACCCGTCCGGCAACACCTCTACGTGCCCCCGTGGGACGGTCACGGAGCCGGTGCGGGTCTTGTACTGCGCGAGGGCCGCCACGCCCTTCTCGAAGGCCCCTGAGGGCGTCATGGAGGGCTTCGCGGGCATCTGCGGTTCCGGGGTGAGCGGTGTGATGCCGAGCTGTTCCAGTCGTTCGCGCTGCCGAGCCGTCAGTTTCGTCCAAGTGGCGTGTTGGCGTTGCTTGTTGAGCCATCGTCCGATGTCCATGCCGTGGACGGTGAGGCCGGGCAGGACATCGGGTCCGCCGGTTTGGCTGTCTTCGTCGCGTACGAGTTCGCGGAGTGCGGCGTAGTGGCGTTGCCAGTCGGCCGGCCACGACGGGTTCCAGTCCTCGTCCACGGCTTCCAGCGCCGTCTTCCACTCGGGGTGGTCGTCCAGCGCGCCGGGACGCCGCAAATTCGCGAGCCACATCCCCAACGGCCTGTCCAGCATGGCCGCCGTGCGGGGGGCGCAGAGTGTCCAGTGTTGGTCGTAGTACGCCTTGGCGGCTTCCAGGTTCTCCTGGAACCGCTCATCCGCTACGGACCAGACCATGCCGAGCCGCTCCAGGCGCTGCGCGCGCTGCCCGTTCATCTCCCCGGCTGCGTAGGCGCGTCGTTGTTCTGCGACCCATTGTCCAAGTGGTGTCGCGCCCTCTCGGTGTCCGTAGGGCACCCTCGCGTTCCCGACCCGTTCGACGTACGTCTTCAGCTTCGCCCAGCCGCGGGCCCAGTCCTGACGTTCGGTGTCGATCAGGTTGAAGGACACCCAGTCCGCGACCATCACCGGATCACGCGGAGCGGCAAAGCGGAGCAGCAGGCGGGCTTCTTCTTCGCCTTCTTCCGGCGCGACACCGATGTTCACAGACGGCTGCGCCACATCCTTCTGCGGTTCCTGGGGGATGGCGAGCAGTTCCACGGCCTCTTCGTCGTGGGCCCGCAGCCCTTCCAGGACTTTCACCAAAGGCTTGTATGAGCCGGAGGTGAACATGTCCTCGGGCTGTTCTCCCGGCTGGAGGAAGACGGGCACGATCAGGGAGGCGAGCTTGCCCTGCCCGGGCTTCTGCCGCAGTGCCCGGCCGATGGCCTGGACGATGTCGTGCGGCGCCCCCTTGGGGTCCAACAGGGCAACCGAATCCACGCTTCGAATATCGACACCCTCACCCAACACACGACAATTCGAGAGCACGGCCCGCTGCGCCGTCGACCCGAACGAACCCAGCACTTCCCGCCGGCGCTCGGGGACGTGCTCGCCGCACAGCCAGTCCGCCCAGACCCCAGCGGGGTACGTCTCCGGCCGATCCGCGTGCAGCTTGGCGGCCACGCGCTCTAGGCCCTCCGCGTACGCCTGCGCCTCGATCGTCCGGTGATGGAAGGTGATGCACGTCTGCAGATTGTGCTGCGCCATCGTGTGCAGCAACGCGGCCTGCAGGGCTCCCAGTCGCTGCCCGCGCACTTCCTCGCTGCGCCGCTCCTCGCCCATCAGCCGTTCCGGGGTGACGACCGGGTCCTGGAGCTCCAGGACGATGATCTGATACCGCGCCAGCAACCCCCGGGAGACGGCAGAGGCGAGCGAGAGTTTGTACAGGACGGGACCGAAGACCTTCTCGTCGTCCATGGACGCTGCCATCTCCCGCGGCAGCGGGTCCCGCACCCCCTCGGCAACCTCTCGGTTGAGCCGCTCTTCCCAGATCCGCGGCGTGGCCGTCAGGTACAGCCGCCGGTGTGCCGGGATCACGGTCTGGTCGTGGACGTCCGCCCACGCCTTACCCATCGACCCAGAAGTCCGGTGCGCCTCATCAACCAACGCCAGGTCCACCGGTGCCAGTTGCTGTCCGTAGACGCCCTCGAAAGCCTCGGCCAGGACACCCAGGCTGGCGTACGTCGCATAGATCGTCACAGGACCCTGCCCGTGCCACAGCGCCAGCTGCACAGGGTTCGTGGTCGAACGCACCCGAAGGTCCCACAGCTCCGGGTCGTCCTGCAGCGAACACACTGCCACCGCCGGCCCCTTGTGCCCGAAGTCGTGCCACGCCTTCACCGTCTGCGCCAGAAGATCCAGCGTCGGCACCAGCACGAGAACGCGCCCCTTGGGCACAAGCCGCTTCGCCGACGCCGCCGCAATGATGGTCTTCCCCGTGCCACACGCGGCGTGCACCTGCCCGCGCAGGCCATGGAAGGGAATGCCGCCCTGCGGGATGTCGAGACCGCGCACAATGGCGGAGACAGCCTCGGTCTGGTGGTCACGCAGTTTCACGGCCATTTCCGTGTTCTCCTTTTAGCGGAATACGACGCGCAATCAGAAAGGGGAAAACCCGGAGCGGTTGAGAGGTCCGGGGGTGGTGCTGTCTGATACCAGACTCTACACAGTGCATCATCGTGATGCATCTATCTTGAGTCAACTTTCATCCTCAGAAGTGATACACCGTCGAACCCTACCCCATCGCGGCGAGTTTCAGTGTAGCCTGGCAGGACATTCGCGAACCATGCAGTTGACAGATTCGGGAGTGGGGGAGGGGTTCGGGTGGAGCGCAGCGGAGCCCGTCACTGCGGTGAGGCCGGCACCTGTCGACCTGACAGTCCGTCACTTCCGCTGTAGGGGAGATGGCTGGGATTCCCAGTCGCTACACAGGCCCGCACGTGATGCACCGCCCCTTGCTGCCAGCCCGGGCGACCGCGCTTGCGCGGGTGCCTCCAATTCGCGCTTGCGCGAATTGACTTCCTTTCGGAATTCCGTTTACGGAATTCCATTTCCACGTTTACGCGAGAATT